>NZ_FCOX02000001.1 GCF_900044055.2 Caballeronia calidae
ATGATTTATTCCATCCAAAGATGAAAAAACCTTCCTCTGATACTTCGTGTGAGACTCTTGATTACTTTTGCTATTGCCGATTCCGAAGAACCAGCCGCACTCGCCATCAAGCGCCCACACTTATCGGCTGTTAGTTTTTAAAGAGCACATCGCAAGAGCTTTACTACCCTTCCGTCTTGCGTCGCTGCATCAGCAGCAGAGAAACGAGATTGTGAAGAACGTTTCTTTATCTGTCAACAAGAATTTGAAGCTTTCTTTTCTTGTCGACCGCGCCAGGAGCCTTCTACAACCTTCTCCAAGCACATAACGAAACCACCTTCCCCGCTCCCTTCGCGTTCATCGAATCGCGAAGGAACGGAATTCTAGTGAGCGAACCGCGCCTCCGCAAGGGGAAAACGAAAAAATATTCAGTGTCTCCGAACGATGATCGTGCCGACGGCTACTCGTGCTGCAACGCCACACGATAAAACCCGCTTCCAAGCGACTACAATTAAAGGTTCTCCGCACCAATTCATTCTTGTATCGATATGCGCTCGCGAATCGCAAAACGTATTCCCCCGGACGCCGACAAGCTCGTCAGCCTCTCCCTCGCGCTCTTTGCGTCCGGCAGCCGCGTCGAGGATCGCTTCTGGGAAGCCCGCCTGGACACGCTCATCGCCAAGCTCGTACGCAACGGCAACCAGACGACGCTCGACGCCGCGCTCGACCATCTGCAGCAGAATCATCCGGACGCCTATGGCGCGCTGGCCGATATGGCCGAGACGCACAGCGAGTCGTTCAGAATCGACATCGACGGCGCGCCTCACGAAGCGTTGCTGATCGCCGCGCCCGTGCTCGCGTGGACGCGCTACGCGATCCCGTCCGGCTCGCTCAAAAGCGATGCCGTCGATGCATTGCGCACGCAGATGCAAGCGCATGTCCTCGCGGCAGGCGCGCGCGTGACCGTCGCGCCCTATCTCTACAGCATCGACCAGTTGCCGAGACATCACGTCGATACGGCGCGCCTCGCGCAACAGTTGCTGCAAACCGTGCAGAGCGGCAGCGCGGCGCGCCTGAACCTGGCCGACCTTCCGGAGACCTCGCCGATTCTCGCCGACCCGCGCTTTCTGCTGGCTCTCGTCGTCGTGCCGGCCGGCGCGGCGCTGTTCCGCTGGCAGGAGGACGAGAACGGCAGTCGCGTCGAACGTGGCCAATGTCTCGAACAGTGGGCGGCACAGGGCGGCCCGAGCTTTGCAGCGATCCTTCCCGGCTGCGAGTTCGAATGCCTGCTTCCCGACGCCTATTACTCGGCCTGTCGCGATGCCGATGAGCAAGTCCGTCCGCACACCGTGCGTACCGCCGTCCGATATCTCTTCGACACCCTGGGCACCGCGCCTCAGGACTTGCGCGCGGTCATCGCGGGTTTCGGCGACCGGCGCATCGACGAATACCGCATCGGCTTCACGCGGCGCGGCAGCAATGACGTCATCTATGGCGTCGTGTGGCCGCTCTACGGACGAGAGAACGGAGAGCTGGGGATGGACGAGGATGCCGTCGATCTCGAAGGCGCGAATGGTCCGGTCGAGCAAATCGTCGAGTTGCTGAAGAAAGCCGGCGTATCGGACGTGCGCAGACATGCGGGACGCTTCGAGCCGGAGTTCTGCGACGACTGCGGCGTACCGCTCTATGCCGATCCGCTCGGCGAGATCGTCCATGCCGAAATGCCTGAAGACGCTGAGCCGGCACAACCACATTTCCATTAACGGCGCCAATTAGCTGCTTTATCAGCCCTGCGAACCCCGCCCTAGCGCGGGGTTTTGTGCATTTATGCCTATGCCATTCGGATAGGGGGTCAAGTGACCTCAAATTTGTCAATATTACCGGGACGCCGGCACTCAACCGGCATTGGGTTCCCGAAGCTACGGCGACGGGTGTATTGACGAGAGGTAAAGCATGAAAATAAACATCATTGGTTCCGACGCCGAACGCCGTGCGGGCCTTAAAACATTGCTGCGCCGCGTTGCGCGCCAGGCGCAATTCACCGAGGCGAAGGACTGGAGACAAGCTCGTTCTGCCTTGAAACGCGCTCAACCCGACATGATCGTGATCGACTGGGCGTCGAATCTGCGCATAGGCGACCTGCAGAACGTGCTCGACGATGCGCCCCGCATTCCGGTTGCAGTCATGGTCGACCGCTGCGGCGCCGCCCTCGTCTACGCACTGATGAGCGCGGGGGTAATGGGCGTGATCCCGCGAATGCTCGATCCAATCCTGATTCTTCGCGCACTGGAGATGGTGCTCGTCGGTGGACACTATATTCCGCCAGACGTCGTCGACCCGGAACTGACGCTCGAACTCACCGCCCGCCGCGCGCAAATCGGCGTCAAGCTTCCGCACAAGATTCGCCATCATCCGACGCTCTCGCCCCGGCAACGGCAGATCATGCGCTGCGTGCACATGGGAAGCACGAACAAGATGATCGCGAAGACGCTCGGTATCAGCGAAGGCACGGTGAAAATCCACCTTGCAAGTATCTTCCAGCAACTCGGTGCGACGAATCGCGCCGCCGCGGTCGCGATTTACAACGGCGTGCAAAACGCACATCTCGAGATTCTGCGGAGCGGAGACGCGTCATCGGTGCGGGTCGTGTCGGGCCAGCCAGGGGTGATCCCGCTGCGCAGGCCACGGACGCGCTATCCATCGCTCCTCGACAACGACGCGGCCTCGCTGCCGATCGCCGCCGAGCCTGAATCACCGTTCTAGCAACAAACGAGGCGAACGGGTCCGTCCTTTGCGCACACGTTTTACGCGCAACGAGTAATATGCAAGGCATGGGGTTCTTCTACACACCGCTACCGCTTTGGCTTACCGTCGGCAGCTGGATCGTCGCCGCGGGAGTGCTCGTGCTCGCGCTGATGCAGCGCCCGTTCGCGCGCCTGCAAGACGCCACGCTGCAGAACGTGTGGCTCGGCGTCATCGTCGCGGTCTCGGTGCTGTGGGCGTGCAACGCATGGTTCGACGACGGACCCGTTATCCATCTGCTGGGCGCGACGCTGATGGTCACGCTGTTCGACTGGCGGCTCGCGCTCATCGGCACCGCTGCAACGACAGGCCTCGCCGCGGTCGTACTCGATGCTTCCTGGCTCTCGGTCGCGACCACGTATCTTCTTTTCGGCGCATTGCCCGTCGCGGTCTCGACCCTGCTGCAACGTCTGAGCAACGCCTGGCTGCCTCGTAATCTCTTTACCTTTATCGCCGGGCATGGCTTCATCACGTCGGCGGCCGCGGTTGCGGCGGCGTGCGGCGCAACCGTGCTGCTGGAGATGGCGCTCGCCGGCGGCCACATCGTCGTGCCCGCCGCGTTCACGCGTGGCTCGCTGCTGCTGGGCGGGGGCGAAGCGCTGTTCACCGGTCTGCTCACCATCCTCATCACGGTGTACAAGCCTGCGTGGATCACCACGTATGATGTGCGCCGATATCGCCTCGATCGCGGTCCGCGCGTCTAGGTTTCGCGAAACGCACCGGTCGGTTGCCGCCGGGATCGACTCATATCGGATTTCTGCCAGTCGTCAGGCGCGCAAAGTACGATAAGATTGAACTCCTTCCCCACACGGCGCATCTTACTTGCCCGTGTCTTCTTAGCGCCAGACTTGATGGAAAGTAACTACGCACCGCGCCGGCTCCTGCGGCTCGTCGGCCGGTTGGCGGCATGCGCATCGTTGGCATGCGCGGTCTCCGCTTTTGCCGATTCGCTCGACGAGCGCAACGAACTGATTCACCACTTCGTCACCGACTTCAACGCCAATCCGCTCGTCGCGGATTGCGCCGCGCATGGCAACTTCATCGCCAGCACATCCACGGCCTTCGATCACGTCGAATTTCCGCCTACTTCGTTCGATGATTCCCACTCCGCGATCGAGCCTTGGAATGATTCGTTCGACGAGAAGAAACAGCGAATCAAGGTGGACAACGTCGTGACCGTCGAAGGTCAAGGCATTCCGAAGAACGGCGAGCGCGATTCCACCGCGCTCAAGTTCCGATGCGGTTATGTCGGCAGCCAGATGCTCGCGTTCGGCTGGAACGATCCCGTGCCGCCCTTGCGCGCACACGCCGAACCGCGCTCCACACACGCGACGGGCAAGCACGGCGCAAAAGGCAAAGCGGCGGCAGGCAAGACGAAAAACTCGGGCAAGAGCACGGCAAAGAGCGCGTCGAAGTCTTCAGGCAAGTCGACGAAGCAATCGACCAAGAAGCACTGATCCGCTTCTCCCCGCGTCGAAGACACAGAAAAAAGGGCGTGGCCACACAAAGTGGCCACGCCCTTTTTGCGTCTGCGTGAATCGCCGGCCGTCAATCGCCGAACGACTGGAGATGCCACAAAATAGCCTGCAACATCGATGCGCCGAGCGCCGCGCTGCGCGCGCCGTTCCAGCCGACGCTCTCGTCGGGCAGATTGGCGTTGTCCTTGAACGGCATCTCCAGCGTCAGCGACAGACATGTGTACTCGTTGCCGATGTACTTCGATGCGAGCTTGAGCGCATCCGTCTGATACTTGCCCGACTCGTAGCCGTAGACGTCCTGAAAATCCGGGCTCGCCTGCTTGAAGAAATCGACGAAGGCCTTCTGCTCTTTCGCCTGCTGCTCGGTGAAGCCCGGCAGCATCTCCGACCCCGCCACGAACACGTACGGAATGGCTTCGTCGCCATGGATATCGAAGAAGAGGTCGCAGCCGGTATCCTCGATCGCCTCGCGCACGAGCAGCACTTCAGGGCTGCGCTCGGCGCTCGGCTCCATCCACTCGCGATTCAGGTTCGCGCCCGCCGCGTTGGTGCGCAGGTTGCCGAGCACGCTGCCATCGGGATTCATGTTCGGCACGATATGGAACACGGCGCGTTCGAAGAGCGCGCGCGCGACCGGATCGCCCGCCCAATCCCCGAAGCCCGCGAGGCGCTTCACGAGACCTTCGACGAACCATTCGGCCATCGTCTCGCCCGGATGCTGGCGCGCGATGATCCACACTTTCTTCTTCGGTGCGGCGTCGCCGAAGTCCGGCAGACCGAGCGAGAGCACCGACATCGGCCGGCCCTGCACCGTGCTGCCGAGCTCGGTCAGCGTCGCGAGCGGCATCTGCTGGACGGCGCCGAGAAATTCCGAGTGGCGTTCCTCGCTGTAAGGCTCGAAGTACGCGTAATAGATGCGGTCGAAGTCCGGCGTGTGATCGATCTTCATGACCTTGCCGTCGTATTCCGTCGATACGCGGAACCAGTTCACGCGGTCATAGCTCGCGACGGCTTCGTAGTCGCGCCAGCCTTCCGGAAACGCGCACTGCGCCGCGTTCTCGAAGGTCATCACCAGACGCTCGCCGCGCGCGCCCGATACGCGGAAGTAGAACCATTGCGCGAAATCGGCATGCGAATCGGGACGAATGCGCAGGCGGATGTCCGCGGGCTCGTCGGCATTGATGACTTCGATCGCGCCCGCGTCGAAGTTGCTTGAAATGGAGAGGCTCATCTGTGTTTCCTTGCGTGCTTGCCGTACGGATCTCATTCCGCTACGCGGCGACGAAATAGGTATGTCGTATCGTTCGATGCCTTCGCATCGAACTTGTAGCCTTCGCTGTCGAAGCCCTTGAGCGCTTCCGGCTCGTCGATGCGGTTCTCGACCGCATAACGCGCCATCAGCCCGCGCGCGCGCTTCGCGTGAAAGCTGATGATCTTGTATCGCCCGCCCTTCCAGTCCTCGAACACGGGCGAGATGACGGGCGCGGCCAGCAGTTTCGGCTTGACCGACTTGAAATACTCCTCCGACGCGCAATTCACCAGCACGCGCGCGCCACGCTGCTTCTTCAGTTGCTCGTTGAGCGCCGCCGTGATGCGCTCGCCCCAAAAGGCGTACAGATCCTTGCCGCGCGCGTTGGGAAACTTCGTGCCCATTTCCAGCCGATAAGGCTGCAGCAGATCCAGCGGCCGCAACAGGCCGTACAGCCCCGACAGCACGCGCACATGGTTCTGCGCAAAATCGAGATCGCTCGCCGACAGCGATTTTGCGGCGAAGCCTTCATACACGTCGCCGTTGAACGCGAGCACCGCCTGCTTGGCGTTGTGCGCGTCGAAGGTCGTCGACCAGTCTGCGTAGCGCTGGAAATTGAGCGCCGCGAGCTGATCCGAAATGCCCATCATGCCGCCGATCTGCTGCGGCGAGAGTTCGCGCAGGCCGCCGATCAATTCGGCGGCGTCATCGACGAACTGCGGCAGCGTGTGCTTCTTGATATGGGCGGGCGTCTCGTAGTCGAGCGATTTGGCGGGCGAGAGAACGATTATCATGGAGGCTCGCCGGCACGCCGCCGGCGATCATTGGCATAAACCCCTGATTGTATCGAATGGACCATTCCGCCGCGCCGCCGCCGTTGCCGTTGTCGTCCCCGATGCGCGTGGTGCTCGATTCGAACGTGTGGATCGACATCCTCGTATTCGACGACCCCGCCACGCGCCCGATTCACGCGGCCCTCGAAGCCCGCACGCTCGAAGCGCTGATCGACGAGCGCTGTCTCAGGGAGCTCACGCGCGTGCTCGACTATCCGCAGTTCGTGCGCATGGAAGTCGACAAGACCGCGGCGCTCGCGACCGTCGCGCGCCTGTCGACGCACGTCGCCGCGACCATCGACGAAAACGAGCGGCCGCTGCCCAAGTGCCGCGACCGCGACGATCAAAAGTTTCTGGAGCTCGCGCACGCGTCGGGCGCCGACTGGCTCGTTTCGAAGGACCGCGCGGTGTTGAAGCTCGCACGGCGCGTCGCCCGCGACTTCGCGTTTCGCATCGCGGAGCCGAAGCCCTTCGTTCTCGAATTCGAGGCACAGGCGGCCATCGGCTGATGCTGTCTTAAAATAGCTGCGAGCCATCATCCATTGCCCACATGACCATGAACGCCACGCACGAATTGCCGCCGACACCGCCCGAGCTTTCCTTCCCGTCGCGTCTGCCCAATGTGGGCACGACCATCTTCACCGTGATGAGCGCGCTCGCGACGCAAAAAGGCGCGGTGAATCTCGGTCAGGGTTTCCCCGATTTCGATTGCGATGCGCGCATCGTCGATGCCGTCGCGACCGCGATGCGCGACGGCCACAATCAATATCCGCCGATGGCCGGCGTCGCGCCGTTGCGCCAGGCGATCGCGCGCAAGATCGACTCTCTTTACGGCCGTGCCTACGACGCCGACCGCGAGATCACCGTGACCGCCGGCGCGACGCAGGCGCTGTTGACCGCGATCCTGTGCTGCGTGCATCCGGGCGATGAAGTCATCGTCATCGAGCCGATGTACGACAGCTACGTGCCGTCGATCGAGCTCGCGGGCGGCAAGCCCGTGTTCGTGTCGCTCGAAGCACCCGATTACGCACTGCCCTTCGACAAGATCGCCGCCGCGATCACGCCGAAGACGCGCCTCCTGATGATCAACACGCCGCACAACCCGACCGGCCGCGTGTGGCACGCGGAGGACATGAAGAAGCTCGAAGAGATCGTGCGCGGCACCAACGTGCTGATCGTCTCCGATGAAGTCTATGAGCACATGGTCTATGACGGCGCGCCGCACGAAAGCGTCTCGCGCTATCCGGAACTGGCGAAGCGCAGCTTCGTCGTGTCGAGCTTCGGCAAGACGTTTCATGTGACCGGCTGGAAAGTGGGCTACGTGGCCGCGCCCGCTGCGCTCACCGCCGAATTCCGCAAGGTGCATCAGTTCAACGTGTTCACGGTGAACACGCCGATGCAGATCGGCCTCGCGCATTATCTCGAGGATCCGAAGCCATATCTGGAGCTGCCCGCGTTCTATCAGAAGAAGCGCGATTTCTTCCGCGAAGGCCTCGCAAAGACACGCTTCTCGCTGTTGCCGTCCGAAGGCACGTACTTCCAGTGCGTCGACTATTCGAAGATCAGCGACATGCCCGAAGCCGAATTCTCGCAATGGCTCACGAGCGAAATCGGCGTCGCGGCGATTCCGGTGTCGGCGTTCTATCACGAGAGCCATGAATCGGGCGTCGTGCGCTTTTGCTTCGCGAAGAAGGAAGAGACGCTCGCGCTCGCGCTCGAACGTCTCGCCAAACTCTGACCGACGGCGCGCGCCATTCCGCGCGCGCTCGATCGGCTGGCCTCGCCCGACGCTGTGCGAGCCACGCGTGTTCCATTCCTGAAGGAGCAGAGCCGCATCATGAGTCAGCACGAATACAGGATCGAGACGCTCGGTATCGTCGGTAGCGGTGCGATGGGGCGCGGCATCGCGCAGATCGCCGCGCTCGGCGGGCTGAACGTGCGCCTCTACGACACGAACCCGAGAGCGCTCGCCGCCGCCCGCGAATATCTTTCGGAGACGCTCGCGAAGCTCACCGCGAAGGGCAAGCTCAAGGAAGCCGACGCGCATGCGGCGCTCGCGCGCATCCGCGATGCGGGCGACACGAGCGAGCTGTCCGATTGCGATGCCATCGTCGAGGCGATCGTCGAGAATCTCGACATCAAGCGCGAGTTGTTCCGCGAGCTCGAAGCGGTGGTCGGCGAGCATTGCGTGCTGGCGTCGAACACGTCGTCGCTGTCGATCACCGCGATCGCCGCCGGATGCGCGCATCCCGAACGTGTCGCGGGCTTTCACTTCTTCAATCCGGTGCCGTTGATGCGCGTCGTCGAAGTGATCGACGGCCTGCGCGGCGACCCGCGCGCCGGCGACGCACTGATGGAGCTCGCGCGCCGCATGGGTCACACGCCGGTGCGCGCGAAGGACATGCCGGGCTTCATCGT
The DNA here is from genome assembly GCF_900044055.2 of Caballeronia calidae. Lineage (GTDB taxonomy): Bacteria > Pseudomonadota > Gammaproteobacteria > Burkholderiales > Burkholderiaceae > Caballeronia > Caballeronia calidae. The sequence continues at coordinate 8,760 of NZ_FCOX02000001.1, forward strand.
CAATCATGCGGGCCGCGGCATGAACACCGAAGGCCTGCGCGTCGCGAGCGAAGGCGTTGCGAGCTTCGCGGACATCGACCGCATCATGCGCGAGCAGGCGGGCTTCCGGCTCGGGCCGTTCGAGCTGCTCGATCTCACCGCGCTCGATGTCTCGCATCCGGTGATGGAATCGATCTATCACCAGTTCTACGAAGAGCCGCGCTTCAAGCCGTCGCCGATCACGGGCACGCGGCTCGCGGGCGGGCTCATCGGGCGCAAGGCAGGCGTCGGCTTCTATCGTTATGTCGATGGCAAGCAGGAGGTTGCGCCGGAACCGGCCGCGCCCACGCACTTGCCGACGCGCGTCTGGATCAGCCGCGCATCGCACGAAGGACGCGAGGAAGTGCTGAAGCTGATCGCCAAGTGCGATTGCTCGGTGCATATCGACTCGGGCCACACGCCCGAGCCGGATTCGCTGATCATCGTGACCCCTCTCGGTTTCGATGCGACGACCACGGCCGTCGACGAGCATCTCGACGCGACGCGCGTCGTCGCCGTCGATACGCTCTTTCCGCTCGACACCGTCGCGCGCCGCACGATCATGACGACGCCTGCGACCACGCCCGCGATGCGCGACGCCGCGCACGCCCTCTTCGCCTTCGACGGCGTGCCCGTCAGCGTGATCCGCGATTCGACCGGCTTCGTCGCGCAGCGCGTCGTCGCGACGATCGTGAATATCGGCTGCGATATCGCGCAGCAAGGCATCGCGACGCCCGAGGACATCGATCTCGCCGTGACGCTCGGTCTCGGCTATCCGCGCGGCCCGCTCGCGCTCGGCGATGCGATCGGCGCGCGCACCATCCTCACCATCCTGCGCAATATCTACGCCGTGCTCGGCGATCCGCGCTACCGGCCCGCGCCGTGGCTCACGCGGCGCGCGCAGCTCGGACTTCCGCTTACCCATATCGAGGAGCTCAGATGAGCGCCGAACTACTGACAGACCGTCCCGCGGGCAGCGACACCACGCTCGTGCTGAAGCTCTCCAACCCCGGCGCGCGCAACGCGCTGCATCCGGACATGTACGCCGCCGGCATCGAGGCGTTGAACACGGCCGAACGCGACAACACCGTGCGCGCGATCGTGCTGACGGGCGCCGACAACTTCTTCTGCGCGGGCGGCAACCTGAACCGCCTGCTCGAGAATCGCGCGAAGGATCCGTCGGTGCAAGGGCAAAGCATCGACTTGCTGGCCGAATGGATCAGCGCGCTGCGGGCATCGACGAAACCGGTGATCGCGGCCGTCGAAGGCGCGGCGGCGGGCGCGGGCTTTTCGCTCGCGCTCGCGTGCGATCTGATCGTCGCCGCCGATGACGCGAAGTTCGTCATGTCGTATGCGCGCGTCGGTCTCACGCCGGATGGCGGCGCATCGTGGTTCCTGGCGCGCGCGCTGCCGCGCACGCTCGCGAGCGAAGTGCTGCTCGAAGCGAAGCCGATCGGCGCGGCGCGTCTGCATGAAGTGGGCGTCGTGAACCGGCTGACGAAGAAAGGCATCGCGCTCGATGCGGCCATCGCATGGGCCGACGATCTCGGCAGCGTGTCGCCGAAAGCGATGGCGCGCATCAAGTCGCTGATCAACGCCGCCGATGTGCAGCCGCTCGCCGCGCATCTCGACATGGAACGCGACAGCTTCGTCGACGCGCTCCATCACGGCGATGCGCTCGAAGGCATCACCGCGTTCCTCGACAAGCGTCAGCCGAACTATCGCTAAGCCCATGGCTCACTACGAACTGCCGAAGCGCCGGCGCATCTTTCTGATGCGTCATGGCGACGTCACCTATTTCGACGACAGCGGCCGCGCGATCGATCCGGAAAGCGTGCCGCTCAACGAGCGCGGACGCGAGGAAGCGCGCGCGGCGGGCCTCGAGTTCGCCGCACACAACGTACGGTTCGATCGCGTGATCGTGAGCGGACTGCCGCGCACGGTCGAAACCGCGCAACGCGTGCTCGCGGAAACGGGTCAGTCGATCGCACCGGAAATCTGGCCAGAATGGCAGGAGATTCGTGGCGGCAAGCTCAAGGACCTCTCGACGTCCGATATCGAGCGCGCGTTCCTCTCCGTGTTCGATGGCGTCGTGCCCGAAGACACGCAGTTCCTCGGCGGTGAAACGATCGGCGAGTTGCTCGATCGCGCGCTGCCGGCCGTCACGCGCCTGCGCGACGATCCCTCGTGGGACACGGTGCTGCTGGTGCTGCACGGCGGCGTCAATCGCGCGCTGCTCTCGCATGCGATCACAGCTGGCGGGCGCGCGTTCTTCGGGCATCTGTCGCAGGCGACGGGCTGCATCAACGCGCTCGATGTCGGCGATAAACCCGGCGACTGGGTCGTGCATGCGATCAATCATTCGCCGCCCTCGCCGCTGCACGCCGATGTGCGCAACACGACGATGGAACTGCTCTACGCGCAATTCATACGCTACAAGGCCGGCGACATGAGTTGATGTAATAGCCCGGAGGAGACGATGCAAAACAACGAGACTCAACACCAGTCCGATTTCTCCGCGTTCGAAGGAACGCGTCCCGTGCAGGAACGACAGCGCTTCGATACCGACGCGCTCGCGTCATGGCTCGCATCGCACGTCGATGGCTTCAGCGGTCCGTTGAGCGTCGAGCAGTTCGCGGGCGGTCAGTCGAATCCCACGTTCAAGCTCGTCACGCCCGCGCGCAGCTATGTGATGCGCGCGAAGCCGGGACCGGCCGCGAAGCTGTTGCCGTCGGCGCATGCGATCGAGCGCGAGTATCGCGTGATGGACGCGCTTGCCTCGACCGACGTGCCCGTCGCCCGCATGCTCGCGTTGTGCGAGGACGAAAGCGTGATCGGCCGCGCGTTCTATGTGATGGAGTTCGTGCAGGGCCGCGTGTTGTGGGATCAATCGCTGCCCGGCATGGCGCCCGACGAACGCACCGCGATCTATGACGAAACGAATCGCGTGATCGCGGCGCTGCATACGGTCGATGTCGAATCCGCCGGTCTTTCGAGCTACGGCAAGCCGGGCAATTACTTCGAGCGTCAGATCGGGCGATGGAGCAAGCAGTACGTCGCGTCGGAAACTGAAAAGATCGACGCGATGGATCGGCTCATCGACTGGCTCCCGCAGCACATTCCGCCATCGCGGAACGCGCGGGTCAGCGTCGTGCATGGCGACTATCGGCTCGACAATCTCATCTTTCATCCGACCGAGCCGCGCGTGCTCGCCGTGCTCGACTGGGAACTCTCGACGCTCGGCGATCCCCTCGCCGACTTTGCGTATCACTGCATGGCGTGGCATGTCGATCCTTCGCAGTTTCGCGGCATCGCCGGACTCGACTGGGCGGCGCTCGGCATTCCCGATGAAGCCGCGTACGTGAAGCGCTATTGCGAGCGCACGGGCTTCGCGATCGAAGGCGACTGGAACTTCTATCTCGCCTACAACATGTTCCGCATCGCCGCGATTCTGCAAGGCATCATGAAACGCGTCGTCGACGGCACGGCCGCGAGCGCGCAAGCCGTCGATGCGGGCAGGCGCGCGCGCCCGATGGCCGAGCTCGCGTGGCGATACGCACAAAAGGTGGAGACCAAGGCATGAACTTCGATTACACACCCAAGGTGCAAGCGTTGCGCGAAAAGCTGCTCGCCTTTTTCGACGCGCACATCTACCCGAACGAACGCGCTTACGCCGAAGAGATTGCGACAAACCGCGCGGCCGGCAACGCGTGGGTTCCGACGCGCCTCATCGAAGGTCTGAAAGAGCAGGCGCGCGCCGAAGGGCTTTGGAATCTCTTTCTGCCCGCATCGGAGCGCGGCGCGGGCCTGACGAATCTCGAATACGCGCCGTTGTGCGAAATCATGGGCCGCGTGCCGTGGGCGCCTGAAGTCTTCAATTGCAGCGCGCCCGACACCGGCAACATGGAAACCATCGAGCGCTACGGCACCGATGCGCAGAAGGCGCAATGGCTCGAACCGCTGTTGCGCGGCGAAATCCGCTCGGCGTTTCTGATGACGGAGCCGGAAGTCGCGTCGTCGGATGCGACCAACATCCGATGCAGCATCGCGCGCGACGGCGACAGTTACGTGATCGACGGTCACAAATGGTGGTCGTCGGGCGCGGGCGATCCGCGCTGCAAGGTGTATATCGTGATGGGCAAGACCGATCCCGACGCGCCGAAACACGCGCAACAGTCGATGATTCTCGTGCCCGCCGATGCGAGCGGCATCACGGTGCATCGGCCATTGAACGTCTTCGGTTACGACGACGCGCCGCATGGCCACATGGACATCACGCTCGACACCGTGCGCGTGCCGGCGGCCAATATGTTGCTCGGCGAGGGGCGCGGCTTCGAAATCGCACAGGGCCGGCTCGGGCCGGGACGCCTTCATCATTGCATGCGCCTGATCGGCCTCGCGGAACGCGCGCTCGAACTGATGACGAAGCGCACGCTCACGCGCGTCGCGTTCGGCAAGCCGATCGCGCAGCATGGCGTGACGCAGGAACGCATCGCCGAGGCGCGCATCATGATCGAGCAGGCGCGGCTTCTGACGCTCAAAGCCGCGTACATGATGGACACCGTCGGCAACAAGGGCGCGCGCGGCGAGATCGCGATGATCAAGGTCGTCGCGCCGAATGTCGCGTGTCAGGTCATCGACTGGGCGATTCAGGCGCACGGCGCGGGCGGCGTCAGCGACGACTTTCCGCTCGCGTATGCGTATGCATCGGCGCGCACGCTGCGTCTCGCGGATGGCCCGGACGAAGTGCATCGCAACGCCATCGCGAAGCTCGAGCTCGGCAAGCACGCGTGAAGCGTCGAGCGCGCTTCAGAACGCGTGCCGCGTGATGAACTCCGCGACGCTCTTCGACGACGCCACGCTCATGCCTGACCGCCCGGATCGCGCAGGCCGAAGAGCGCGGCCGAATCCACCGTGAGCACGAGCTCGCCGTTCTGGTTGTGCGCCTCCCAGCGCGTCTGCACGATGCCGCGATCCGGCTTGCTCTTCGACACGCGCTTGTCGAGCACGCGCACGGTGAGCCGCACCGTATCGCCGACGCGCACGGGCTTGATCCACCGGATGTTGTCGAGGCCGGGCGAGCCCATCGAGGTCGAATCGCCGACCATGTCGCGCACGAGGATGCCCATCATCGCGGAGCACGTGTTCCAGCCGCTCGCGACGAGCCCGCCGAAATGCGACGCCTCGCCCGCCGCCTCCGACAAATGAAAAGGCTGCGGATCGTACCTCTCGGCGAACCCGACGATCTCTTCTCTCGTGAACGTATGCGCGCTCAATTGGACCGCGCTGCCGATTTCGAAATCCTCATAGGCGTATTTCATGCATGTTTCCTCGGTGAGCATCAAACTTCGGTGACGGAGAATGCGGGAAGCGCGGCAAAGCGCGCGAGATGATGATCGACATCGCCGAGCGTCGTCTCGATGATCGACAGGCGCTTGAACCAGTGCGCCGCGGGCAGCTCGTTGGTCATGCCCATGCCGCCGTGCAACTGCACCGCTTGCTGACCGACGAAGCGCGCAGCCTGTCCGACGCGTGCCTTCGCGGCCGAGACGGCTTGCGCGCGCGTCGCGGCGTCGTCGCTCGTGTAGCGCGCGGCGGCCAGATACGTGATCGAGCGCGCCTGCTCGGTGTGGATCAGCATATCGACCATGCGATGCTGCAGCACTTGAAAACGCGCGATCGGCATGCCGAACTGCTCGCGCTCCTTCGTGTAAGCCACGGTCGCAAGGTTGAGCGCATCGAGCGCGCCGAGCGCTTCTGCGCACAGCAGGAAGGTCGCGTAGTCGGCGATGCGTTCGAGCGTTGCAGCGCCTGTGCCGCGACCGTCGAGACGCGTCGCGGGAGTATTGTCGAACGTGAGCGTCGCGGCGCGTTGTCCGTCGATCGTGCGGTATTCGGTGATGCCGACATTGGCCGCCTCTTTCCCGACGATGAACAACGCCACGTCGCCAGCGAGCCGTGCGGGCACGATCCAGTAATCGGCTTGTGCGCCATGCTGAACCATCGACTTCGTGCCGTCGATCGTGAAGTGGCCGTCATCGCCGCTCGCGATCGTGCGCAAATCGAAGAGATCGTAGCGCGCGTGCGGCTCATTGAACGCGACGGACAGACGAATCTCGCCGCGCCCCGCGCGTTCCAGCAAATCGCCGGCATTCGCAGCGAGCCGCAACGCTTCGATGCCCACCGCCGTCGCCCAATACGGCTCGACGACGAGCGCGCGCCCAAGCTCCTGCATCACGACGAGCATGTCGACCGGGCCGCCATCGAAGCCGCCCTGCGCTTCGGGAACCGGCAGCGCTAATAAACCAAGCTCGGCGAACGCGCGCCAATGCTTTTCATCGACGCCCGCCGCCGATGCGACGATTTTCTGCCGCGCGTCGAACGCATATTCCTTGTCGAGATAACGGCGCAGCGCGTCGCGGAACTGCTGCTGTTCATCGCTGAAAGTGAAGTCCATGCGGCGCTCCTCAAAGTCCCAGAATCATCTGCGCGATGATGTTCTTTTGAATTTCGTTCGAGCCGCCGTAGATCGAGGTCTTGCGGAAGTTGAAGTAGTACGCGGCGAGCGGCGCGGCATCGTCGTCGCCGGTGATGCTGTGCGCGCGCTCGCCTTCGAGATACGCGGGATCGAACGCGGCGGCTTGCGGGCCGATCGCTTCGACCATCAACTCGGTCAGCGCCTGCTGCACTTCGGTGCCCTTGATCTTCAGCATCGATGCTTCCGGTCCCGGCCCCTTGCCACCGGCTTCGCTCGCGACGACGCGCTGCACCGTTACTTCGAGCGCCATCAGTTCGACTTCGAGCGCGGCCACTTTCGCGGCGAAGCGCGGATCGTGCAGCAGCGGCTTCCCGCCTTCGGTGCGATCGGCTGCGGTGCGCTTCAGAAAGAGCAACTCGCGCTTCGATTGCCCAACGCGCGCGATTCCCGTGCGTTCATGCCCGAGCAGATACTTCGCATAGGTCCAGCCGCGATTTTCCTCGCCGACGAGATTCGCGACCGGCACGTCCACATCTTCGAAGAAGACCTCGTTGACTTCGTGATCTTCGTCGAGCGTGATGATCGGCCGCACGGTGATGCCGGGCGTCTTCATGTCGATCAGAAGGAACGAGATGCCCTCCTGCTTCTTGGCTTCCGGATCGGTGCGCACGAGGCAGAACATCATGTCGGCGTGCTGGCCGAGCGTGGTCCAGGTCTTTTGTCCGTTCACGATATAGCGATCGCCGCGCCGCTCGGCGCGCGTGCGCAGCGACGCGAGATCGGAGCCCGAGCCGGGTTCGGAGTAGCCTTGGCACCACCAGTCGGTGCCATCGAGGATGCGCGGCAGATAGTGCAACTTCTGCCCGGCGCTGCCGTACTTCATCAGCACGGGCGCGACCATCGAGACGCCGAAAGGCAGCACCATCGGCGCGCCGGCGCGGGCGCATTCTTCATCCCAGATATGGCGTTTCGTGACGTCCCAGCCCGGGCCGCCGTATTCCTTCGGCCATGCGACCGCCGACCAGCCGCGCGCGGCGAGCAGCCTGTGCCAGCTCGCGTAGTCTTCGCGGGTCAGACGTTTGTGATGGAGAACTTTGTCGCGCAGCGCGCGAGGGAGACTGGCTTCGAGCCAGGTGCGGATCTCGGCGCGAAAGGCGTCGTCGGCGGGGGAATAATCGAGGTTCATTCGCGGTGTCTCCCATTCATGGCTCAGTCCGGAGCCAAAGGAGACGCCGCGCGAACGTTACTGCAGCGGCTCTTTCAGTGCGTCCGGAACAGGCAACGGCATCACGTCGATCCCTTCTTCGAGCAAGGCGTGCGTCTCTTCGGGCGTCGTGACACCGCGAATGCTGCGCGCCGGCGCCTCGTTGTAGTGAATGCGCCGCGCCTCCTCTGCAAACCGTTCGCCCACGTTTTCGGTCTTCGCTATCAGCTCGCGCATGAAGTGCAGCGCGCGCGCCTGCAGCGCCGCCGCCTCGGGCGCCGCTTGAGGTTGCGGAGCCTGCGGCGCCGTCTCGCCTCGCGTAGACGACAGATTCAGGCGTGGCGCGGACGGCATGCGGCTCACTTCCGTCGACGAGCAAACCGGACATGCGACCAGCTTGCGCGACAACTGCGACTCGAACTCCTCGGTCGAGGCGAACCAGCCTTCGAACCGGTGTTCATGCGAGCACTTTAAATCGAGGACCTTCATGCTGATGGGGCTTCGTTGAAGTTTATCTCAAAATGGCGTTTTATGAACGCTCGTTCGTAAAACCAGATGGATGCGATGATCCGCGAGACGAGCGAACTATTCATTCTAGCCGTTCGGTCTGCCCGATGCTTTTCGTCGCTCGAAAACGACGAAAGCGGCCATCGAGGCCGCTTTCGCTTGAATCCCTCCGACGCCGACGCCTACGCCGACGCGCCCAGCTTCCATTCGCCCGAGCGGATTTTCTCCAGCCAGAACACGCCGATGATCGTCTTGACGTCGCTGATGCTGCCGTCCTTCACCCAGTTCAACAGTTGCGCTTCATCGGCGATGAAGGTTTCGAGAAACTCGCCTTCATCCAGCTTGGCATCGCCCGCGGTCAGGCCGCGCGCGAGGTAAAGATCGATGAACTCGGTCGAATACGAAATCACCGGATGGATGCGCGTGAGGAATGTCCATTCGCGCGCCGTGTAGCCCGTCTCTTCCTCCAGTTCCCGCTTCGCGCACGTCAGTTCGTCCTCGTTGGGATCGAGCTTGCCCGCGGGAAATTCCAGCAGCACGCGCCCCACCGGATAGCGGAACTGACGCTCGAGCAGCACGCGGCCATCGTCGAAAACGGGCAGGATCATCACCGCGCCGGGGTGCTCGACGAACTCGCGCGTCGCGTGTTTGCCGTCGGGCAATTCGACGGTATCGCGCTTCAACGTGAGGAATTTGCCCTCGTGCAGCGTGACGCTTTCGACCTTCTTTTCGATGAGGCCGTCGTCGTTACGGGGAATCGAGGAATGATCTGCCATCTTGAGCCCTGTGCTTTTGAAGCAAACAAGCCGCTAACGGCGCGAAGCCGTCAGCGGCGTTTGACGAGATACTGATACGTGAAGCCCGGAAAGGCGAACACGACGAAGAGACTGAAGGTAATGGCATAGAACTGCCATTCCTGAGCGAATCGGTTGCCGGCGCGCGCTTCGAGCATGAAGCCGAGCGCGCCGACCACGAAGTAAAGAACGATGAGCTCGCCGATGCGAATCCACGCGCTCTTCTTCGCCGCCTTGCGTCCCGTCGGCGCCGGAAGCGGCAACGGGACGAGGGCGAAGAGGCGCTGATTCAGGAACGGCACGTTGGCGAGAACGAGCGCCAACAGTACGATGAACCAGCCAGCCGCCGACATTAGAGTTGCAGCGTATGCGCGATCGCCGTCAGGCACGCCGTCATCAGCGGACCCGGCACCAGGCCGAGCACGAGGATGGCAAGACCGTTGAACGCGAGCAGCGAGCGGTTGAGGCCGCCAGCGACGATCGGCGACGAATCTTCCGGCGCATCGAAGTACATCAGCTTCACGACGCGCAGGTAGTAGAACGCGCCCACGAGCGAAGTCATCACGGCAAGAACGGCGAGCCAGGTGAGACCGGCGTTCATCGTCGCTTCGAGCACGGCGAGCTTCGCGTAGAACCCGACCGTCGGCGGGATGCCGGCGAGCGAGAACATCATGATCATCATGACGAACGCGAACACCGGGCTGCGCTGGTTCAGGCCCTTGAAGTCCTCGAGCATTTCGGCTTCGAAGTCGCGGCGCGCGAGCAGCATGACCACACCGAAGGTGCCGAGCGTCGTCACGAGATAGATGATGCTGTAGAACATCGCCGAGCTGTATGCGCCCGCCGCGCCCGTCACCTTGCCGTCAACCACGCCGGCCAAGAGACCCAGCAGCACGAAGCCCATGTTCGAGATGGCCGAGTACGCCAGCATCCGCTTGATGTTCTTCTGCACGATACCCGTGATGTTGCCGACGATCAGCGACAGCGCCGCGAGAATCACGAGCATCTCTTGCCAGTCCACCGCCAGCGGCAGCAGGCCCATCACGAGGAAGCGCAGACCCCACGCGAAAGCCGCGACCTTCGGGCCGCCGCCGGTGAGCAGCGTCATCGCGGTCGGCGCGCCTTGATAGACGTCGGGCACCCACATATGGAACGGCACCGCGCCCATCTTGAACGCCACGCCCGCGACGATGAAGATCACGCCGAACAGCAGCACTGCGTCGTTGATGCGGCCCGAAGCCACCGCCTTCAGCACTTCGTTCAGCTCGAGCGAACCGGTCGCGCCGTAGAGCATCGAGATGCCGTAGAGCAGGAAACCGGATGCGAGCGCGCCGAGCACGTAATACTTCATCGCCGATTCGTTCGACTGCGGCACGTCCTTGCGCAGCGCGATGATCGCGTACAGCGAGAGCGACATCAGTTCGAGGCCGAGATACAGCGTGAGGAAGTTGTTGCCCGAGATCATCACGCACTGGCCGAGCAGCGAGAACATGCCGAGCAAGAAGAAGTCACCGCGGAACAGGTCGCGGTCTTCCAGATACTTCTTCGAGTAGATGATCGACACCGCGTAGCCGAGGCACACCACCGCCTTCATCGCGCTCGCGAACGGATCGACGATGTACATGCGCGTGAAGAAGTAATGCGGCGTCGGATCGAGCGCGGTGAAGGCGAACCACACGCCGACGACGAGCGTCGAGACGAGCGCGATCAGATACGTCGTGCCGCGGCTCTTCGGGCCGAACATGGTGTCGTTCAGCCACGCGATGACGACCGCAGCCATCAGGATCGCGTCGGGCCACAGGAGACTCATAGGAGCGTTTTGCATGATCTTTTAGTTCCTCCGCACGACGTTACTGAGCCAGCGGCAGCTTGGACTGCGCGACGTGGGAGAGCAGGTTTGCCACCGAAGCGTGCATCACGTCCGTGAAGGGCTTCGGATGCAGGCCCATGTACAGCGTGAACAGCGCAAGGATGGCGAGCATCAGGAATTCGCGCTTGTTGATGTCGGCGAGCTTCGCGACGTGGTCGTTCTCGACCGCGCCGAAGTACACGCGCTTGTACATCCACAGCGTGTACGCCGCGCCGAGAATCAGCGTGAACGTGGCGAGGAACGCGATCCAGAAGTTGTACTTGACCGCGGCCAGAATCACCATGAATTCGCCGACGAAACCCGAGGTGCCCGGCAGGCCGCAGTTGGCCATCGCGAAGAGCATCGCGAACGCGGCGAACTTCGGCATCGTGTTCACGACACCGCCGTAATCCGCGATCTGGCGCGAGTGCACGCGGTCATAGAGCACGCCGATCGAAAGGAACATCGCGCCCGAGATGAAACCGTGCGAGATCATCTGGATGAGCCCGCCTTCGACCGCCAGCTGGCTCGATTCGCCGAACATGAAGAAGCCGAGCGTGACGAAGCCCATGTGCGCGATCGACGAGTACGCGACGAGCTTCTTCATGTCGGCCTGCACCATCGCGACCAGCCCGATGTAGATCACCGCGATCAGCGACAGCGTGATGACGACCGGAGCCAGGAAGTGGCTCGCGTCCGGCGCGATCGGCAGCGAGAAGCGCAGGAAACCGTATGCGCCCAGCTTCAGCATGATCGCCGCCAGCACGACCGAGCCGCCCGTCGGCGCTTCCACGTGCGCGTCAGGCAACCACGTGTGCACCGGGAACATCGGCACCTTCACGGCGAACGCCAGGAAGAACGCGATGAAGAGCAGCACCTGCGGCGTCATGTCGAGCTTCGCGGCTTGCCACGTGGCGAGATCGAACGTGTGCGTCTGCGTGTAGAGGTACAGCAGCGCGACCAGCATCAGCAGCGAGCCGGCCAGCGTGTACAGGAAGAACTTGAACGCGGCGTACACGCGATTCGGGCCGCCCCACACGCCGATGATGATGTACATCGGAATGAGCGTGGCTTCGAAGAACACGTAGAACAGCAGGCCGTCCGCCGTCGAGAACACGCCGATCATGATGCCCGAGAGGATCAGGAACGCGGCCATGTACTGCGACACGCGCTCGGTGATCACTTCCCAGCCGGCGATCACGACGACCACCGTGATGAGCGCGGTCAGCACGACGAACCACATCGAGATGCCGTCCACGCCGAGGTGATACGTGATGTTGAAGCGCTCGATCCAGTTCGACTGCTCGACGAACTGCAGCGCGGCGCTCGACGTATCGAAGCCGGTGATGAGCGGAATCGTGACGATCAGCCCGAGCACCGAGCCGACCAGCGCCATCCAGCGCGCGGGCGCCGGGTTGCGATCGTTACCAACTGCGAGTACCAGCAGGCCGAAAATGATCGGCAGCCAGATCGCGACACTGAGAATCGGAAAAGAGTGCATAGGATCCCTCGCCTTATTTGCCGCCGAGCGTCACAAACAGGGTCAAGAGCCCCAACATGCCGATAATCATGGCGAACGCGTAGTGATAGATGTAACCGGATTGAAGGAAGCGGATCACACCGGCGAACCAGCCCATGAACCGCGCACTGCCGTTGACGATGCCGTCGATGACGACCACATCGCCCTCTTTCCACAGGCCGCGACCGATGGCGATCGCGCCCTTCGCGAACACGACCTCGTTGATCTTGTCGCAGTAGTACTTGTTGTCGAGCAACACGTAGATCGGACGGAAGGTCTTCGCGACGACCGCCGGCAGATCCGGGCGCTTCATGTAGAAGAACCATGCGACGATCACGCCGAGCGCCGCGAGCCACACCGGACCCGGCGTGATGATGCCATGCAGCGCCATCGCGACCCAGCCGTGGAACTCTTCGGCCATTTCCTTCAGGCCTTCGTGGTTCTCGCCGATGAAGATCACCTTGTCGAACGCCACGCCGTGCGAGAAGAAGTCGCCGTAGATCATCGGGCCGATCATGATCGCGCCGATGATGATCGACGGAATCGCGAGCAGCACGAGCGGCAGCGTCACCACCCAGGGCGTTTCGTGCGGCACGTGCGGGCCGTGACCATGGCCGTGGTCATCGTGATGACCGTGCGCGTCATGACCGTGGCCGTTCGCTTCGGCCTGGCCCATCGGCGATTCGGGATGCTTCGGACCGCGGAAGCGCTCTTCGCCGTGGAATACCATGAAATACATGCGGAACGAGTACAGCGACGTGACGAACACGCTCGCCACCACCGCGAAGTACGCGAAGCCCGAACCCGCGAGATGCGAATACTTCACCGCCTCGATGATCGAGTCCTTCGAATAGAAGCCCGAGAAGAACGGCGTGCCGATCAGCGCGAGCGAGCCGATCAGCGACGTGATCCAGGTGATCGGCATGTACTTGCGCAGGCCGCCCATGTTGCGCATGTCCTGATCGTGGTGCATGCCGATGATGACCGAGCCCGCGCCGAGGAACAGCAGCGCCTTGAAGAACGCGTGCGTGCCGAGGTGGAACACGGCGACCGGGTAAGCCGACACGCCCAGCGCGACCGTCATGTAGCCGAGCTGCGAGAGCGTCGAGTAGGCGACCACGCGCTTGATGTCGTTCTGCACGACGCCGAGGAAGCCCATGAACAACGCCGTGATCGCACCGATGACCGTCACGAACGACAGCGCCGCATCCGAGTGCTCGAAGAGCGGCGACATGCGCGTCACCATGAAGATGCCGGCCGTCACCATGGTCGCCGCGTGAATCAGCGCTGAGATCGGCGTCGGGCCTTCCATCGAGTCCGGCAGCCAGACGTGCAGCGGGAACTGCGCCGACTTGCCCATCGCGCCGATGAACAGGCAGATACACGCGACCGTCAGCAGGCCCCATTGCGTGCCGGGGAAGGTCATCGTCGCGAGCTTGTCGCCCTGCGCGAAGACATCGCCGTAATTCAGCGAGCCTGCGAACGCGAGCAGCAGGCCGATGCCCAGCAGAAAGCCGAAGTCACCGACGCGGTTCACGAGGAACGCCTTCAGGTTCGCGTAGATGGCGCTCTCACGCGTGAAGTAGAAGCCGATCAGCAGGTACGACACGAGACCCACCGCTTCCCAGCCGAAGAACAGCTGCAGGAAGTTGTTGCTCATGACGAGCATCAGCATCGAGAACGTGAAGAGCGAGATGTACGAGAAGAAGCGCTCGTAGCCGACTTCCTCGTCCGCCATGTAGCCGATCGTGTAGATGTGCACCATCAGCGAGACGAAGGTCACGATGACCATCATCATTGCCGTGAGCGAGTCGACCAGGAAGCCGACTTCCATCTTCAGCGAGCCGACGTTCATCCATTCGTAGATGGTCGCGTTGAAGCTCGCGCCGTGCATCACGTCGTTGAAGACGAGCGCCGACAGGATGAACGAGATGAAGACGCCGAGGATCGTGATGCGATGCGAGCCCTTGCGCCCTACCGCCTTCCCGAATAGCCCCGCGATCAGCGAGCCCGCAAGCGGAGCCAGCGGAACCGCGAGCAGGAGGTTTTCATTGAGTGTCGTGGACATAACAGCCTAGCCTGAAATTAACCTTTGAGCTGATCGAGGTCCTCGACGTTGATCGTGTCGAGGCTACGGAACAGGGTCACGAGAATCGCGAGACCGATCGCGGCTTCAGCCGCGGCCACGGTCAACACGAAGAACACGAAGATCTGGCCGTGCACGTCGCCCAGATAGTGCGAGAACGCGACGAAATTGGTGTTCACCGCGAGCAGCATCAATTCGATGGCCATCAGGATGATGATGACGTTGCGGCGGTTCAGGAAGATGCCGACGATGCTGATCGCAAACAGGATCGCGCCGAGCACGAGGTAATGGGCAAGACTCAACATATTCGATTTCTCCTTCGCGCTCAGCCCTTGTTGTCGACCGTGCCCGCGCCGATGTTGCCGGTCACGGCGGGTTCGGTGGAGGCATCCGGCGCCTCCGTCTCGGGCTTCATCTTCACGATACGCACGCGGTCCTGAGCGCGCACCTTGACTTGCTGGCTGACGGTTTGCGTCTTCTTGTCCTTCTTGTCGCGGATCGTGAGCGAGATTGCCGCGATGATCGCGACGAGCAGCACGAGTCCCGCGATTTCGAACGCGAAGATGTAATCCGTGTAGATGACCTTGCCGATCAGCTGCGTGTTCGGCATCAGCGCCGCGCCGGAGACGCCTGCGCCCGCGGATGCATCGCGCAGCGGCGTGGTCGTCGCGCCGTAGCCGTGCCAAAGGATCAGCGCCGTCTCGATCACGATGATTGCGCCGACGATGCTCGCGAGCGGCACGAAGCGCTTGAAATCCTTGCGCAGGACATCAATGTTGATGTCGAGCATCATGACCACGAAGAGGAACAGCACCATGACGGCGCCCACATACACGAGAACCAGCAGAATCGCGAGGAATTCGGCTTGCAGCAGCATCCAGATCGCGGCCGCGTTGAAGAACGCGAGCACGAGGAAGAGCGCGGATGACACCGGGTTGCGCGAGGTGATCACCTTCAGCGCCGACACGGTCAGCAGCAGCGCGAAGATATAGAACAGTACGGTTGTGAATTCCATGATTACCGGTTCATCGTTAGGCCATCATCAGGCATGGTGTGTCGGCGCTCGTGGTCTCTTCTGCCCTCGAACGGACAGAACGCGACCTCGGCGCGCGCCGCAGTGTGCCAAACAGCAACAACAAAATCGCTTTGGTTCGATGCCGGAACCAGGGGTTTCGGCATCGAACGCATATCAACGATAAGGCGCGTCCGCCGCCTTCGATGCGGCGATTTCCTTCTCGTAACGATCGCCCACCGCAAGCAGCATGTCCTTCGTGAAGTACAGGTCGCCGCGCTTTTCGCCGTGGTATTCGAGGATGTGCGTTTCGACGATCGAATCGACCGGGCAGCTCTCTTCGCAGAAACCGCAGAAGATGCACTTGGTCAGGTCGATGTCGTAGCGCGTCGTGCGGCGGGTGTTGTCCGCGCGCGTTTCCGATTCGATCGTGATCGCCATCGCCGGGCACACTGCTTCGCACAGCTTGCAGGCGATGCAGCGCTCTTCGCCGTTCTCGTAACGGCGCAGCGCGTGCAGGCCGCGGAAACGCGGCGAGATCGGCGTCTTTTCTTCCGGGAACTGCACCGTGATCTTGCGCTGGAACGTGTAACGGCCCGTCAGCGCGAGACCCTTCAGGAGCTCGGTGAGGAAGAAGGTTTTGAAGAAGTTCTGAATAGCGTTCATGATGTTTTCGTCCGCCCGAGTCCTGTTACTTCCAGATGTTGAGCGGCGACATGATCCAGAAGCCGACCACGACCACCCAAATCACCGACACCGGCAGGAACACCTTCCAGCCGAGACGCATGATCTGGTCGTAGCGGTAACGCGGGAAAGTCGCGCGCGCCCAGATGAAGACCGACAGCAGCAGGAAAACCTTGAAAACGAACCAGAATACGCCCGGAATGAACGACAGGAAGCCGAACGGCGCATCCCAGCCGCCGAGGAACAGCGTCGTCGCGATCGCGGAGATCACGATCATGTTGATGTACTCGGCCAGGAAGAACAGCGCGAACGCCATGCCGGAGTAATCGATCATGTGACCCGCCACGATTTCCGATTCGCCTTCCACCACGTCGAACGGGTGACGGTTCGTTTCAGCGATGCCCGAGATGAAGTACACGACGAACATCGGCAGGAGCGGCAGCCAGTTCCACGACAGGAAGTTGATGCCCCAGCCCGCGAACATGCCGCGCTGCTGCGAGTGCACGATGTCGGACATATTCAGCGTGCCCGCGACCATCAGCACCACGACGAGCGCGAAGCCCATCGAGATTTCGTAGGACACCATCTGGGCTGCTGCGCGCATCGCGCCGAGGAACGCGTACTTCGAGTTCGATGCCCAACCCGCGAGAATCACGCCGTACACGCCGATCGACGAGATCGCCATCGCGTACAGCAGGCCCGCGTTGATGTTGCCGAGCACCGCCTGCGCCTGGAACGGGATGACCGCCCACACCGCGAACGCGGGCACCACGGTCATGATCGGCGCGATCATGTAGATCCAGCGGCTCGCCTGCGTCGGCTGAATGACTTCCTTCAGCAGAAGCTTCAGGACGTCCGCGATCGGCTGCAACAGACCAGCCGGACCGACACGGTTCGGGCCGAGACGCACGTGCATCCAGCCGATGAGCTTGCGTTCCCAGAGAATCAGGTACGCCACGCACAGCAGGATCACCACCGAAACCACGAGGATGCGGACCAGCGCCCACACCGTCGGCCATGCGACGCCCAGAAGCTGCGTGCCGCCTGCGTTGATCGTATCGAACAAGCCCATTTTTACGCCTTCTCCACTACCAGTTCACCGAACAGGCCGCCGAGCGCGGCGCCAGCCGTCGTGCCCGCCGACACGCGGACCACCGATTCCGCGAGATTCGCATCGCGGACCGCGGGCAGCGTCACCGACAGGTTGCCTTGCTTGATACGCACGGCTTCGCCGTCCTTCAGGCCGAGCTTGTCGAACAGCGCGGTCGGCAGACCTGCCACATTCGCGTCGCGTGCAGCGGCCGTCAGATGCAGCGACGGCGCGCGGCGCACGAGCGCATCGGCGTGATAGATCGGCACATCGGCGAGACGCTGCAGGCCGCTGCCGTTCAGCGTCACCTTCGATGCGGCGCGCGTGGCCGTCACCGTCGTCTTGTTCGACAGACGCGCGCTCAGATCGCCCGTGCCGAGCGCCGCGACGCGCACTTCTTCAGCCGTGTCGTACTCGAAGCCCGGCAGGCCGAGGATCGTGCCCAGCACGCGCAGCACCTTCCAGCCCGGACGCGTGTCGCCCAGCGCGCGCACGACGCCGTTGAACGACTGAGCCGTGCCTTCCGCGTTGACGAACGTGCCCGACGTTTCCGTGAACGGCGCGATCGGCAGCAGCACGTCCGCGTAGTCCATGCCGTGCTTGAACGGCGACATCACGACGACCATTTCCGCTGCCTTCAGCGCGGCGATGGCTTGCGCCGGATTGGCCGTGTCGTATTCCGGCTCGGCGTTGAGCAACACGTAGCCCTTGCGCGGCGCTTCGAACACTTCGCGTGCGTTGAGACCGCCCTCGCCCGGCAATGCATCGACGAGATGCGCGCCGACCGAGTTCGCGCCTTCCGTGAGGAAGCCGAGCGTCGCGCCGGTATTGTCGGCGATCCACTGCGCGGCTGCCTGAATTTGTGCAAAGTCCGGATGCTGCACCGCGACGTTGCCGAGCAGCACGACGCGCTTCTCGCCCGCCGACAGCGATGCCGCGACGTCCTTCGCCGCCGCCGACATTTCGCGGCCCGCGAACGCGTCGGGAAGCGCAACCCCGCGCGCTTCGGCCACTGCCGCAGCGATGCCCGCGAGCATGTCGAGCCATGCGGACGGCGCCGCGACCAGGCGATGCGCGGTCGGGATCAGGGAGTCGTCGTTGCTGGCGTTGAGGAACGTGACCTTCGCGCCGTTCTTCGCCGCCTGACGCAGACGCGATGCGAACAGCGGATGATCGCGGCGCAGGAACGAGCCGATCACGAACGCGGTGTCGACGGTCGACAGATCCGCGATCTTCGTGCCGAGCCACGGCGCGCCGACGCCCACCGGCGCCGAGAAATCGTTCTGACGCAGACGGAAATCGACGTTCGGCGTACCGACGCCTTCCGCCAGTTGCTTCAGCAGATGCAGTTCTTCGACCGTGCTGTGCGGCGTGGCCAAAGCGGCGATGGCGTTCGCGCCATGATCCGCCTTGATGCCCTTCAAACCCTTCGCGACGTATTCGAGCGCGGTCTGCCAGTCGGTTTCGATCCAGTTGCCGCCTTGCTTGAGCATCGGCACGGTGAGACGCTCGTCGCCATTCAGGCCTTCGTACGAGAAGCGATCCTTGTCCGAGATCCAGCATTCGTTGATGGCTTCGTTCTCCATCGGCAGAACGCGCATCACGCGATTATTCTTCACTTGCACGACGAGGTTCGCGCCGACGGAATCGTGCGGGCTCACCGACTTGCGGCGCGACAGTTCCCACGTACGCGCGCTGTAGCGGAACGGCTTGCTGGTCAACGCGCCGACCGGGCACAGGTCGATCATGTTGCCCGACAGTTCCGAATCCACCGTCTTGCCGACGAACGACGTGATTTCCGAATGCTCGCCGCGGCCCAGCATGCCGAGCTCCATCACGCCGGCGACTTCCTGACCGAAGCGCACGCAGCGCGTGCAGTGGATGCAGCGCGACATCTCTTCCATCGAGATGAGCGGACCCACGTTCTTGTGGAACACCACGCGCTTTTCTTCGCTGTAGCGCGACTGCGACTTGCCGTAACCGACGGCCAGATCCTGCAACTGGCACTCGCCGCCCTGATCGCAGATCGGGCAATCGAGCGGATGGTTGATCAGCAGGAATTCCATCACCGACTGCTGGGCCTTCACGGCCTTGTCGGAGGTGGTGCGCACGACCATGCCTGCCGACACCGGCGTGGCACAGGCGGGGACGGCCTTCGGCATCTTCTCGACTTCGACGAGGCACATCCGGCAGTTTGCCGCGATCGACAGCTTCTTGTGATAGCAGAAGTGAGGAATGTACGTATCGACCTTATGCGCAGCCTGGATCACCATGCTGCCTTCAGGCACCTCGACCGTCTTGCCGTCAATTTCTAGTTCAACCATGATGGGGAATGGTCCTCAACCTCTTATCTCGCGCATCTGACTGCGCGTCTGATTACGCGGTAAGCGCTTCGGACGGCGCGTGATGCGCATGCCCGCCGACGAGACAATGCTTGTGCTCGACGTGATATTCGAATTCGTCCCAGAAGTGCTTGAGCATGCCGCGCACGGGCATCGCCGCCGCATCGCCGAGCGCGCAGATCGTGCGGCCCATGATGTTTTCGGCGACCGAGTTCAGCAGATCCAGATCTTCCTTGCGGCCGAGACCGTGCTCGATGCGATGCACCACGCGATACAGCCAGCCGGTGCCCTCGCGGCACGGCGTGCACTGGCCGCATGACTCTTCATAGTAGAAGTACGACAGGCGCAACAGCGAGCGCACCATGCAGCGCGTTTCGTTCATCACGATCACCGCGCCCGAGCCCAGCATCGAACCGGCCTTCGCGATCGAATCGTAGTCCATGTCGGTGGCGAGCATCATGTCGCCCGGCACGACCGGCGCGGACGAACCGCCCGGAATCACGGCCTTCACCGACTTGCCGCGCACGCCGCCCGCCAGCTCCATCAGCGTCGAGAACGGCGTGCCGAGCGGAATTTCATAGTTACCCGGACGGTTCACATCGCCCGACACGGAGAAAATCTTCGTGCCGCCGTTGTTCGGCTTGCCGAGCTCGAGATAATTCTGCGGACCGATTTCCAGCAGGAACGGCACCGCCGCGAACGTCTCGGTGTTGTTGATCGTCGTCGGCTTGCCGTACACGCCGAAGCTCGCCGGGAACGGCGGCTTGAAGCGCGGCTGGCCCTTCTTGCCTTCGAGCGATTCGAGCAGCGCGGTCTCTTCGCCGCAGATGTACGCGCCGTAGCCATGGTGCGCGTACAGCTCGAACGAGAAGCCCGAGCCGAGGATGTTCGCGCCGAGATAGCCGGCACGGCGCGCTTCTTCGAGCGCCGCCTCGAACACCCGATAGACTTCGAAAATCTCGCCGTGGATGTAGTTGTAGCCGACGGTGATGCCCATCGCGTACGCGCCGATGGCCATGCCTTCGATCAGCGCGTGCGGATTCCAGCGCAGGATGTCGCGATCCTTGAACGTGCCCGGCTCGCCTTCGTCCGAGTTGCAGACGAGATACTTCTGCCCCGGGAACTGACGCGGCATGAAGCTCCACTTCAGGCCGGTCGGGAAGCCCGCGCCGCCGCGGCCGCGCAGACCCGACGCCTTGACGTCGGCGATCACCTGCTCGGGCGGAATCTTTTCTTCGAGAATGCGGCGCAGCTGCTTGTAGCCGCCGCGCGCGACGTAATCTTCGAGATGCCAGTTCTCGCCATTGAGACCGGCGAGGATCAGCGGCTTGATGTGACGATCGTGGAGTGACGTCATTTCGAAAGTTCCTCGATCAACTGGTCGATCTTCTCGCGGCTCATGAAGCTGCACATGCGGTGATTGTTCACGAGCAGGACGGGTGCGTCGCCGCACGCGCCGAAGCACTCGCCTTCCTTCAGCGTGAACTTGCCGTCCGGCGTCGTTTCGCCGAAGTCGATCCCGAGCTTTTGCTTGAGATACTCGGCGGCGCTGTCCGAGCCGCCGTCCGGACCGAGCTGGCAAGGCAGATTCGTGCAGAGCGTGATCTTGTGCTTACCGACCGGTTTCAGCTCGTACATCGTGTAGAACGTGGCGACTTCCTGCACCGCGACGGGCGGCATGCTCAGGTAATCGGCCACGAACTGCATGATGTCGGGCGAGAGCCAACCATGCTCTTCCTGAGCGACAGCAAGCGCCGCCATCACCGCCGATTGCTTTTGCTCGGCGGGATACTTCGCGACCGCGCGATCGATTTCTTTCAGGCCTTCAGCTGAGATCATTTTCAGACACGACTCTTTCAATTCCTACCGAACGAAAACCTGCCGCGCCCTTCGTATTGCGGCAGACCTGGCGTTCCTGCGGGTTCCTGTTATTGCTTTCGCGTTTTCGCGCACGGCGGCTCATTCAGCGCCCCATGCAAGCGGGCGATGAGATCAGCGATCGATCTCGCCGAACACGATGTCTTGCGTACCGATGATCGTCACAGCGTCGGCGATCATGTGGCCTCGCGCCATTTCGTCGAGCGCTGCGAGGTGTGCATAGCCCGGCGCGCGAATCTTCAGGCGATACGGCTTGTTCGCGCCATCCGAAATCAGGTAGATGCCGAACTCGCCCTTCGGATGCTCGACCGCCGCGTACGTTTCGCCTTCCGGCACGTGGAAGCCTTCGGTGAAGAGCTTGAAATGGTGAATCAGCTCTTCCATGTTGCTCTTCATGCCGACGCGCGACGGCGGCGCAACCTTGTGATTATCGACCATCACAGGGCCGGGATTCTTGCGCAGCCAGGCAATGCACTGTTGGGCGATGCGGGTCGACTGGCGCATTTCTTCCACGCGCACCAGATAGCGGTCGTAGCAGTCGCCATTCACGCCGACGGGGATATCGAAGTCGAGCTGATCGTACACTTCGTACGGCTGTTTCTTGCGCAAATCCCACTCGATGCCCGAGCCGCGCAGCATCGCGCCGCTCAAGCCCATTTGCAACGCACGCTCCGGGCTCACCACGCCGATGCCCACGAGACGCTGCTTCCAGATGCGGTTATCGGTGAGCAGCGTTTCATACTCGTCGACACACTTCGGGAAGCGATTGAAGAAGTCCTCGATGAAGTCGAGCAACGAGCCCTGACGGGTCTCGTTCATCTTTTCGAGCGCCTTCGCGTTGCGGATCTTCGATGCCTTGTACTGCGGCATCGCGTCCGGCAGATCGCGATACACACCGCCCGGACGATAGTACGCCGCGTGCATGCGCGCGCCCGACACCGCCTCGTAGACGTCCATCAGGTCTTCGCGCTCGCGGAACGCGTAGAGAAACACCGCCATCGCGCCGACGTCGAGCGCGTGCGAGCCGATCCACATCAGGTGGTTCAGCACGCGCGTGATTTCGTCGAACAGCACGCGGATGTACTTCGCGCGGATAGGGACATCGATGCCGAGCAGCTTTTCGATGGCGAGCACATAGCCGTGCTCGTTGACCATCATCGACACGTAGTCGAGACGGTCCATGTACGGCACGGACTGCAGGAAAGTCTTGGTCTCGGCCAGCTTTTCGGTCGCGCGGTGCAGGAGACCGATGTGCGGATCGGCGCGCTGGATGACTTCGCCGTCGAGTTCGAGCACGAGGCGCAGCACGCCGTGCGCTGCCGGGTGCTGCGGGCCAAAGTTCAGCGTGTAGTTTTTGATCTCTGCCATGACGCTCTCTTAATGTTTCAGACCGCCATAGCGATCTTCGCGGATCACGCGCGGCGTGATTTCGCGCGGCTCGATCGTCACAGGCTGATACACGACGCGCTTCTCTTCCGGGTCGTAGCGCATTTCCACGTAACCGGAGATCGGGAAGTCCTTGCGGAACGGATGGCCGATGAAGCCGTAGTCCGTGAGAATGCGGCGCAGGTCCGGATGGCCTTCGAACACGATGCCGTAGAGGTCGAACGCTTCGCGCTCGTACCAGTTCGCCGACGACCAGATATCGACCACCGAAGGCACGATGGGCACTTCGTCGTCCGGAGCGAATACGCGCACGCGCACGCGCCAGTTGTTCGTGATCGAGAGAAGATGGCTCACGGCCGCGAAGCGCGGACCGTCGTAGGCGCCGTCGCCGTAAGTCGAGTAATCGACGCCGGAGAGGTCCATGAGCTGCTCGAAGCGCAGCGACGGGTCATCGCGCAGCTGCTTGCAGACTTGCAGATAGTTCGCCGCCTTGACGACGATCGTCACTTGCCCAAGCGACTCCGTAACGCTCTGGAGACGGTCGCCAAACGCCGTCTCGAGCTTCGCTTTGAGGGTCTCGAGTTTGCTTGCCATAGTTGGGGAGACTCAGGCCCTTACTGACGGGCGATGGTGTTGGTGCGGCGAATCTTCGCCTGCAACTGGATCACGCCGTAGACCAGGGCTTCGGCGGTCGGAGGACAACCGGGGACGTACACATCGACCGGCACGATCCGGTCGCAACCACGCACGACGGAATACGAATAGTGGTAGTAGCCGCCGCCGTTCGCGCACGAGCCCATGGAGATGACCCAGCGCGGCTCGGCCATCTGGTCGTACACCTTACGAAGCGCGGGCGCCATCTTGTTGCACAGCGTGCCGGCGACGATCATCACGTCGGACTGGCGCGGGCTCGGACGGAACACCACGCCGAAACGGTCCAGGTCGTAACGGGCGGCGCCCGCGTGCATCATCTCGACCGCGCAGCAGGCGAGACCGAACGTCATCGGCCACAGGGAGCCGGTGCGCGTCCAGTTGATCAGCTTGTCAGCCGTGGTGGTGACAAAGCCTTCCTTCAAGACCCCTTCGATACTCATTTGTTTTCCACTCCAGATGAGCAGCCAGCCATAGCCGCCCATGAATCCGGTGATCTAACTGTCATTCCCAGTCGAGTCCGCCCTTTCTCCAGATGTAGGCGAAGCCGAGCAAAAATTCGAGCAGAAAAATCATCATCGCGATGAAGCCGGGCCAGCCGATATCGCGCAGGGACACACCCCACGGGAACAGGAACGCCGTTTCAAGATCGAAAATGATGAAAAGAATCGCGACGAGATAGTAACGCACATCGAACTTCATACGCGCGTCTTCGAAGGCTTCGAAGCCACACTCGTACGGCGCGTTCTTTTCGGTGTCGGGCTTGTTGGGACCGAGGATCTTGCCGATACTGACCAGCGCTATACCTAAACCAAGGCCCACCACGAGAAACAAGAAGACGGGGTAATAGGGTGCGAGGTTCAAGGCTATCCTCAGATCGGTAGATATGGTCTGTTAGTGATTGGGGCCTTCAGCCGGGACGGACCACCCGGCGGGAGAATTCACTTGGGACCGCTCACGATATCAGCGTACTGTGACAACCGCTTTGAGGATGTCGACGCTGCTGTGAAAACGTAAGGGTACTCCAGAAGTGACAATGCCAGCCGAAGCGATGCATGCGGCTGGCATTGGATAACTTTGGTGCCGACGGCGAGACTCGAACTCGCACAGCTTTCGCCACTACCCCCTCAAGATAGCGTGTCTACCAATTTCACCACGTCGGCACTGTACTGCAATCCGGGAAAACTACTTCTTAATTGCCGCGAATCGCTTCAAGACTTGAATTATAACTGGGCCCTACGAATTGTTCAACGCACAAAATGCAAATTTCGCGAAAAATCTGTTCTGCCGTTATTTGGGCACGTCAGCGCCCGGAGCCGACGACGCGACCGGTGCCGATGCAGGCGCCGAAGCCGCCGATGCCGCAGCAGCAGCCGATGTCGGCACGGGAGCCGCACCGCCCAGCACGCCCGCCGAAGTTTGCGGCTTGTAGCTGCCGAGGTAGGTCAGCGCCAGCGTGGTAACGAAGAAGATCGCGGCCAGTACCGCCGTGGTGCGCGACAGGAAGTTGGCCGAGCCGGTCGCTCCGAAGAGACTGCCCGATGCACCGCTGCCGAACGCCGCGCCCATGTCAGCGCCCTTGCCGTGCTGGAGCAGCACGAGGCCGATGACGCCCAACGCCGACAACAACTGGACGACGATAATCAATGTCTTCAAATACAGCATTTCAACTCACCCGATTCCTGATGTTTCCGTGACACCTTCGTGTCGCACTATGCTCTTTCGCCTGCCCTGCCCGCTTGCCGTTCGATGCTCAGTGCAACACGGTTTGCGCAGCCCGGCAGATCGCCAGAAAATCCTTCGACTTCAGCGACGCGCCGCCGATCAGCCCACCGTCGATGTCCTTTTGCCCGAACAGCTCTTCCGCGTTTTCGGGCTTCACGCTGCCGCCGTAGAGGAGCGGCACGTTCGCTACCGATGCACCCTTCTCGACCAGCTTGCGACGCAGGAACGCGTGAACGTCCTGCGCCTGTCCCGGCCGCGCGGTCTTGCCCGTTCCAATTGCCCACACAGGTTCGTACGCGACCACGATCCCCGCCGCCTGCGCTTCCGTCAGCAGGAGCAGGACGGCGTCGATCTGCTCGCCGATGATCTGCTCCGTCGCGCCGGCTTCGCGTTCGTCGAGCGTCTCACCGACGCAGACGATCGGTGTAAGCCCCGCTTCGATCGCGCGCTGTGCTTTCGCCGCGACGAGTTCCGGGCTTTCGCGATGATACGCGCGCCGCTCCGAGTGCCCGACGATCGCGTAGGTCACGCCGAAGTCCGCCGCCATTTCGGCCGCGACTTCGCCGGTGTAGGCACCGCCCGTATGCGCCGAAATATCCTGAATGCCCCACCGCACCACCGATCCGCTCAAGAGCGCCTGCGATTGCGCGAGATACGGACACGGCACGCACACGCCGACGCGCACGCCCTTTTGCAAAGCCGATGCGCCCGCGGCGACTTCGGTCAGCAAGGTCGCGTTGTCACCGATGCGACCGTGCATCTTCCAGTTGCCCACCACCAGTTTCGCTCGTTCTCTGGACATAAGTCTCGTCAGTCGGCGGCGGCTTCCGAGAGCCGCCATGTTATAGGAATGAACCCGCTACGAACTGCAAACTGCTTGCAAAACAGGCGATTTTACTGTGTTACGGCGAAGCCGGTCAAACCGCCGAAAGCGGGTCGCAACACGCAGCGCCCAAACGCGCGGCGCCGCGACCCACCATGAAACGTCACGCGGTCTCGCGCCAGTCGAGCACGATCTTGCCGACGTGCGTGCTGCTTTCCATGAGCGCATGCGCGGCGGCGGCTTCGGCTGCCGGAAAGACCTGATGGATCACCGGCTTGATACGCCCCGCCTCGATTTCCGGCCACACGCGCTCCTTGAGCTTGGCCGCGAGCTTCGCCTTGAACGCGACCGGACGCGGACGCAGCGTCGAGCCGGTGATGACGAGCCGCCGGCGCAGCACGTCGTTCAGATTGATCTCCGCCTTCGCGCCGCCGAGCAGCGCGATCACGCAGATGCGCCCGCCGTCGGCCAGCGCCTTGAGCTCGCGCTGCACGTAATCGCCGGCGACCATGTCGAGAATGACGTCGACGCCGCGATCGTTCGTCAGCGACTTCACCACTTCGACGAAATCTTCCGTCTTGTAGTTGATCGCGCGCTCCGCGCCGAGCGCTTCGCACGCGCGGCATTTTTCATCGGTGCCGGCGGTGGCGAACACGCGAAAACCGAGCGCCTTCGCGATCTGGATAGCCGTCACGCCGATGCCGCTCGACCCGCCCTGCACGAGCAGCGTCTCTTCCTCTCCGTTCTCGCCCGCGCCCAGCTGAGCGCGCTCGAAGACGTTGCTCCATACCGTGAAGAACGTCTCCGGCAGCGATGCGGCTTCGATATCCGACAAGCCCTTCGGCACCGGCAGGCACTGTTCGAGCGGCGCGACCGCGTACTCGGCATATCCGCCGCCCGCGAGCAGCGCGCACACGCGATCACCTTTTTTCAGGCCGAACGGGTTGTGCCTGGGATCGAAATCGCCATCGACGATTTCACCGGCCACTTCCAGCCCCGGCAGATCCGACGCGCCCGGCGGCGGCGCATACGCGCCCTTGCGCTGAAACACATCCGGCCGGTTCACGCCCGAAGCCGTCACCTTGATGAGCACTTCGCACTTGCCCGGCGCGGGCGTCGGGCGTTCGCCCAGCTTCAGTACGTCCGGTGCGCCAAACTCCGTGATCTCGATCGCCTTCATATGCTCTCCGTGACTTCGCGTGGGCTTACGTTTTCGCTGCAATCCGGCTTGGGCATTCGAACCGGATGGCACTGCGCGCGCATGAAGCAATCCGCGCTCCACACTGCCATCGAGTCCGATGACGCGTCGGACAATGCGTAGCGTCCGAAGCGTCATACATGAAAACGGCCGGCTCGCAAAAGCGGCCGGCCGTCTACACATTACCGCATTACTGCTGCGGGTGCGTAGGCTCTGCCTGCTGCGCGGCTTCGTTCAGAAGCGCCTTGGCCGACAGACGCACGCGGCCCTTCTCGTCCGTCTGGATGACCTTGACTTTCACGATCTGGCCTTCCTTCAGGTAATCGTTGATGTCCTTCACGCGCTCGTTGACGATCTCCGAGATGTGCAGGAGACCATCCTTGCCCGGCAGGATGTTCACGATCGCGCCGAAATCCAGCAGCTTGAGCACCGGGCCTTCGTAGACCTGGCCGACTTCCACTTCCGCCGTGATGTTCTCGATGCGCTTCTTCGCCTCGGCCATGCCTTCGCTCGACGTGCTCGCGATCGTCACGACGCCGTCGTCCGAAATGTCGATGGTCGTGCCGGTCTCTTCCGTCAGCGCGCGGATCACCGACCCGCCCTTGCCGATCACGTCGCGGATCTTCTCCGGATTGATCTTGATGGTGATCATGCGCGGCGCGTAGTCCGACAGCTCCGTGTTCGTGTGCGGAACGGCAGCCGTCATCTTGCCGAGGATGTGCATGCGGCCTTCCTTCGCCTGCGCGAGCGCGACCTGCATGATTTCCTTCGTGATGCCCTGGATCTTGATGTCCATCTGCAGCGCGGTCACGCCTTGCGCCGTACCGGCCACCTTGAAGTCCATGTCGCCGAGGTGATCTTCGTCGCCGAGGATGTCGGTCAGAACCGCGAACTTGTTGCCTTCGAGGATCAGGCCCATCGCGATGCCCGCGACGTGCGCCTTCATCGGCACGCCGGCGTCCATCAGCGCGAGACAGCCGCCGCAGACCGAAGCCATCGACGACGAACCGTTCGATTCCGTGATTTCCGACACCACGCGGATCGAGTAGCCGAACTCGTCGGCGCTCGGCAGGCACGCGACCAGCGCGCGCTTCGCGAGACGGCCGTGACCGATTTCACGACGCTTCGGCGAGCCGACGCGGCCGGTTTCGCCCGTCGCGAACGGCGGCATGTTGTAGTGGAGCATGAAGCGCTCGCGGTATTCGCCTTCGAGTGCGTCGATGCTCTGCTCATCGCCCTTCGTGCCGAGCGTAGCCACGACCATCGCCTGCGTCTCGCCGCGCGTGAACAGCGCCGAGCCGTGCGTGCGCGGCAAAACGCCCGTGCGGATTTCGATCGGGCGCACCGTGCGCGTGTCGCGGCCGTCGATGCGCGGCTCGCCGTTCAGGATCTGCGTGCGGACGATCTTCGCTTCGATGTCGAACAGGACGTTGCCGACCGTGGCCGCATCGGCCGCCGCCGTGCCCGCCGCAACCGCTTCTTCCGCCAGCTTCGCCGAGGTCGCTGCGTACACTTCCTTCAGCTTGGTCGAACGCGCCTGCTTGTTGCGCAGCTGGTAAGCCGCTTCGAGTTCCGGCTTGGCGATTTCCGCGACGCGCGAAATCAGCGCTTCGTTCTTCGGCGCCGGCTGCCAGTCCCACTCGGGCTTGCCGCCGTCGCGCACGAGTTCGTGGATCGCGTCGATGGCCGTTTGCATCTGCTCGTGGCCGAACACGACCGCGCCGAGCATCACTTCTTCCGAAAGCTGCTGCGCTTCCGATTCCACCATCAGCACGGCGCGCTCCGTGCCCGCGACGACGAGATCGAGCGCCGATTCCTTCATCTGCGGGCGCGTCGGGTTCAGCACGTACTCGTTGTTGATGTAGGCGACGCGCGCGGCGCCGACCGGGCCGTTGAACGGCAGGCCGGACACGGCCAGCGCGGCCGATGCGCCGATCAGCGCGGGAATGTCAGCCGGGACTTCCGGATTCAGCGACAGGACGTGAATCACGACCTGCACTTCGTTGTAGAAGCCTTCCGGGAAGAGCGGACGCAGCGGACGGTCGATCAGGCGCGAGATCAGCGTCTCGCCTTCCGACGGACGGCCTTCGCGGCGGAAGAAGCCACCCGGGATCTTGCCGGCGGCATAGGTCTTTTCGAGGTAATCGACAGTCAGCGGGAAGAAGTCCTGGCCCGGTTTGGCGGTCTTCGCGCCGACGACGGTGGCGAGAACGACGGTGTCTTCGATATCGACGATGACCGCGCCGCTCGCCTGGCGGGCGATTTCACCCGTCTCGAGGCGGACGGTGTGCTGCCCCCACTTGAACTCTTTGACGATCTTATTGAACATTTCGACTCCTTCTACGTGTGCGCCGCGCCGGTCGATTGGCGCGGGCGGGAAGGTCCGAAGCCACGCTTGAGAGGTGTGTTATGCCATTCCAGCGCGATGCGCTTCGAAGAGCGGCGTCGCGCTGGAATGACACAAAGCTCCGCTGCGAGGCTGGACCGAGTGTCGGACCGGATGCGTTCATCCGGGGTAAAGCCTATGAACTGCTGAAACTGCCTGATACGAGGCGCCGGCCGCATGAAAAGCGATCCGGCACCACTTCACGACCGAAACGTACAAAAACAAAGTGCCTGTATCAGCGAACTGACACAGGCACTTCATTAGAACGTTGGCCGCAAAGCCACGCTTCGCGCCAATTACTTGCGCAGACCCAGCTTCTCGATCAGCGAGCGATAACGGTCTGCGTCCTTGCCCTTCAGGTAGTCGAGCAGCTTACGACGACGGCTCACCATGCGCAGCAGACCGCGGCGGCTGTGGTGATCCTTCGAGTGCGACTTGAAGTGGACGGTCAGTTCATTGATGCGGCTCGTCAGCAGTGCGACTTGCACTTCGGGAGAGCCGGTGTCGTTTGCGCCGCGTGCGTATTCAGCGACGATATCGGACTTCTTGATTTCTGCTACGGACATTTGCTTTTCCTTTGATACAGACAGGCGGTCACGGAAGAAAGGCCGTGCCGTGGATTTACAAAAATGAATCGTTCGAGGCCATGCGCCAAAAACGAAGCGCAGAGTATAGCACAGCGCGATGTCTCACCGAAGGACTTCCGTGCAAGCCAAATCGAGGATTCAGCGGGCCGGGCGCGTCATCCTGCACGTCGTCGGCTGCGCGGTCCTGTCGGCGGGGACGTTCAGCAGCGTGCGGAAACCGTAGCCCGAGCCTTCGTTGTCGAATTTCACGCCCTTGGTTCCCGCCTTGTCCATTTCCATCACGTAAAGGGGCTGGATCACCTGGTGATCCTCCGCGCGCATGATCATCGCGTGAAAGCCCTCGCCGTCGAACTTCATGCCTTCCAGCGCGCGCGCCACCGCGAGCGGGTCGGCGCTGCCTGCGCGCGTCATCGCCGCGGCGAGCATTTCGATCATCAGCGGCATGCGCAGCGCGAGATAGTCGTCGGACGCGGCGGGATAGCGGGCGCGGAAAGCCCGGTAATAGGCGTCCGACGCGGCGCCACCCGCATTCGGATGCCAGTCCGCCACGGCGATCACGCGCCTCACGCCCGCATCGCCCAGCGCCGCCGGCGCGCCCAGACTGTTGCCGTAGAACGTGTAGAACTTCGTGTCGAGCCCCTGCTCGCGCGCCGCCTTGACGAGCAGCGTGAGATCGTTGCCCCAGTTGCCGGTGATCACGGCATCCGCGCCACTCGCGCGAATTTTCGCGATGTACGGCGCGAAATCCTTCACGCGCCCGATCGGATGAAACTCGTCGCCGGCAATCGCGATATCCGGGCGCCGCTCCTTCAGCGCGCGCTGCGCTTCGCGGCTCACGTCATGACCGAAGCTGTAGTCCTGATTCAGCAGATAGACCTTCTTCACCGCGCGATCGTTCTTGAGTGCATCGGCGAGCGCGTCCATGCGCATGCCGGCGTGCGCGTCGAAGCGGAAGTGCCAGAAGCTGCACGCGTCGTTGGTGAGCGCGGGATCGTCGGCGGAATAGTTGAGGAACAGCACGCGCCGCTCCGGCTCGCGCGCGTTCTGCTTGTCGATGGCCGCGACGAGCGCCGACGCCACCGCCGAGCTGTTGCCCTGCATGACGAAGCCGATTTTCTCGTCGATCGCCGCGCGCAGCTGCACGAGACTCGCTTCGCTGCTGCCCTTGCCGTCGAGCACGACGAGCTGCAGCGGATGCATGCCGTCGGCGAGCTTCACGCCGCCCTTCGCGTTCACGCGTTCGACGCCGAAGCGCAGATTGCGCTCGACCATCGCGCCGGCGTTCGCGAACGGGCCGGACATGCCTTCGATCAGCGCCAGCCTGACGGGCGGCAAATCGGCCGCATGCGCCGTCATGGACAACGCGAGGCACGCCGATGCCGCGACGCGCAGCCATCGCGTCGCGCGCCCGCCGATTCGTTTCTTCATGGTCCGCACCCGATCCGCCGAAAGCGCGGATCATAGGCCGCGCCGCGTTTCCGGCGCAAGTGCGACATTGCCGACACATCCGCTCGAATACCGCGACGTCGTGGAGAATGCTTTGCCGCGCGCGCGTGTCAAAATCACGGCAAAACATCGAACGATCCAGCACGTGGAGGCTGCCATGCCGCACCTATTCAACCGCCTGCGCGTCACGCTCGCGGGCGCGAGCGTCGCGCTGCTGCTCTCGGCCTGCGCGCAGCCGTGGCAGAACTATCAGGCCGGCGCCGATGTATCGACCGTCATCGCCCGCCTCGGCCCGCCGCGCGAAGTCTACGATCTGCCCAACGGCGGCAAGCGCCTGATGTGGCCGACGCAGCCGCTCGGCGAATTCACCACCGCAGCCGATATCGACGCGTCCGGCAGGATCGTCAGCGTGCGCCAGGTGCTCGACGAGAACGAGTTCTACAAGGCGCAGATCGGCACCTGGACGAGAAAGGACGTGCTCGAGAACTTCGGCCGCCCGGTGGAGACGTCGTATTTTCCGCTGATGAAGCGCGAAGTCTGGACGTACCGCTACATGGAAGCGAACATCTGGTACCTGATGTACAACTTCTATTTCGACGAGCAGGGCATCTTGCGCATGACACAGAAGACGCCCGATCCGCTGCACGATCCCGACAGGCGCAGCCTGTTCTGAGCACGCCGCACCAAAGAAAAAGCCCTCTCGCGAGGGCTTTTTCAATCAGACGAGACGACGCTCGACTCAGAGCTGCGGATTGAGCTTCTCGACCTTCGAATGCAGCTTGTTCAACGCGGCGATGTACGCCTTCGCCGAAGCCGCGACGATGTCCGGGTCCGTGCCCACGCCGTTCACGATGCGCCCGCTCTTCGACAGACGCACCGTCACTTCGCCCTGCGCCTGCGTGCCGGTCGTGATCGCGTTGACCGAGTACAGCACGAGTTCCGCGCCGCTCTCGACCTTCGACTCGATCGCGTGCAGCGTCGCATCGACGGGGCCGTTGCCGCGCGCTTCGCCCGTGACTTCGGTGCCTTCCACCGCGAACACGACCTTCGCCTGCGGCTGCTCGCCGGTCTCCGAATGCTGCTTCATCGAAACAAAGCGGAAATGCTCCTTCGCCTGCGCCTCGGCGGATTCCTCGGAGACGATCTGCATGATGTCTTCGTCGAAGATTTCGGCCTTGCGGTCCGCGAGATCCTTGAAACGGGCAAACGCGGCGTTCACGTCGGCTTCGGATTCGAGCGTCACGCCGAGTTCTTCCAGACGCTGCTTGAACGCGTTACGGCCCGAGAGCTTGCCGAGCACGATCTTGTTCGCGCTCCAGCCCACGTCTTCCGCGCGCATGATTTCATACGTGTCGCGCGCCTTCAGCACGCCGTCCTGGTGGATGCCCGACGCGTGCGCAAACGCGTTCGCGCCGACGACCGCCTTATTCGGCTGCACGACGAAGCCGGTGATCTGCGAGACGAGCTTGGACGTGGGCACGATCTGCGTCGTATCGATGCCGAGATCGAGGCCGAAGTAGTCCTTGCGCGTCTTCACCGACATCACGATCTCTTCGAGCGACGTATTGCCCGCGCGCTCGCCGAGACCGTTGATCGTGCACTCGACCTGACGCGCGCCGCCGATCTTCACGCCCGCGAGCGAATTGGCGACCGCCATGCCGAGGTCATCGTGGCAGTGCACGGACCAGATCGCCTTGTCGGAATTCGGCACGCGCTCACGCAGCGTCTTGACGAGATTGCCGTAGAGCTCGGGCACGCCGTAGCCGACCGTATCCGCGATATTGATGGTGCGCGCGCCTTCGTCGATCACGGCTTCGAGCACGCGGCACAGAAAGTCGATGTCCGAGCGGCTGCCGTCTTCCGGCGAGAACTCCACGTCATCCGTGAAGTTGCGCGCGAAACGCACCGCGAGACGCGCCTGGTCGTAGACCTGCTCCGGCGTCATGCGCAGCTTCTTTTCCATGTGCAGCGCCGACGTGGCGATGAACGTGTGAATGCGGAACTGGTTCGCGGGCTTGAGCGCGTCGGCGGCGCGCTGGATGTCTTTATCGTTCGCGCGGGCGAGCGAGCAGACCGTGCTGTCCTTCACGAGCGACGCGATGGTATGGATCGCGTCGAAATCGCCGTTCGAGCTGGCGGCGAAGCCCGCTTCGATCACGTCGACCTTCATGCGCTCCAGCTGCTTCGCGATACGGATCTTCTCTTCCTTCGTCATCGACGCGCCGGGGGACTGCTCGCCATCGCGCAAGGTCGTGTCGAAGATGATCAACTTGTCTGCTGCCATGTTGGGCTCCTGTGGGGAGATTTATCGATTGTTGGAAATATCGCGATCGTGTGGAAACGATAAGGCAAAAGGGAATTCGGGTGTTCGCGCCACCGCTGGCGTCGAAAACCTGAATTGGACGAGCAGACGGGAGGCGAGACGAATCAGCGCGGTAGGCGCGCTAGCAGCGATAGTGCGCGTAGCGACGCACCAGCCGGGAACAACGAGAAGGGGAACGGGAAAAAGTTCATTCAAAAACTATAACGGCTTTTGCGAGCGCGTGCAACGAGGCTTTCAGATCGCGCCGATCGACTTTCACCTGCCGCGGGCGATCCGCTCGAAAAACAAAAAAGCCTGCGTCCGAAAGGAGGCAGGCTTTTCGATGATCGCTTGTCGCGAGCTGGCTGGTCAGTAACCGCCGATGGTCGCGCTCACGCGTTGACGCAGTTCCGAGCCATCGCCGACTTGCGCGTTCTCGATGCGGCGCGCGCCCTGAAAGCGCTTTTCCCAATAGCCGTCTTCCATGTCGTCGACACGGATCGTGCTGCCGGTGGACGGCGAATGCACGAACTTGTTGTCGCCGATATAGATGCCGACGTGCGAGAACGAACGACGCATCGTGTTGAAGAACACGAGATCGCCCGGCTTCAGTTCGCTCACGGCGACCTTTTCGCCGACGCGGCTCATTTCCTCGGCGCGGCGCGGCAGGGTCATGCCGAGCGTGTCCTGGAAGACGTAGCGGACGAAGCCGCTGCAATCGAGGCCCGAATCAGGCGAATTGCCGCCCCAGCGATAGCGCACGCCGATCATGTTCAGCGCGCCGACGACGACATCGCCGGCTTTGCTCGCCACGCCCGACAGAAACGACTTGGCGCCGCCCGACGTGCTGGCGGTGTCTGCGGTCGCTGCGTCATTGGATTTGGTGGAGGAGAAAATGCCGTTTGTGGCATTCTGGCTTCTACTGCTGACTTCGTCGGCGAACGCGCCGGAAGTTGTTGTCATCAGGAGGCCGATCAACATGCTCGCGGCGGCGCGCGCGCATGTCTGAGTCATTGTAAGTGGCTGCATCGGTCGGTAGGTTTTACAATTAAAAGCTGCTAAATCAGGGAGATACGTGAAAGTTTGGAGGGATACTAGCCATAAAGTATTTAACTGTCAAAAGAAATAGAAAAATACAATTGAGATGGGCACTCAATTGGTGAAAAAGAAAGATTTTTAGGAATTTAGAGCTGCTTTCAGAAGCTTTCTTGTGTATTCGTCGGAAGGGTTCGCAAAAATCTTCTCTACCTCCCCCGCTTCCACGACAAAACCATTCCGCATCACCGCGACTCGATGCGCCATCGCGCCGATCACCTGCAAATCATGGCTGATGAAAACGTAGCCGAGATTGTGCTTCTTCTGAATGTCGGCCAGGAGCGCAAGTACTTGAGTCTGAATGGAAACATCGAGCGCGCTCGTCGGCTCGTCGAGGATCAGAATGCTCGGCTCCAGCACGAGGGCGCGCGCAATCGCGATGCGCTGCCGCTGCCCGCCCGAGAATTCATGCGGATAGCGATCGAGCGCCAATCGATCCATGCCGACTTCGCGCAGCACCGCGATCACCTTCGCGCGCCGCGCGGCCGCATCGAGTTCCGGGCGATGCAGCGCGAGCCCCTCTCCGACGATCCGCGCAACCGTCTGTCGCGGCGACAGCGAGCTGAACGGGTCCTGAAACACCACTTGCAGATTCGAGCGCAGCACGGTTTTCTCGCGTCCGCGAAACTCGCCGAGCGCGCGGCCCTGAAACTGCACGGTGCCGTTCGACGTGCGCTGCAGGCCGAGGAGCGCCATCGCGAGCGTGGATTTTCCCGAACCCGACTCGCCGACGATGCCGAGCGTCTCGCCCTGCCGCACCGTCAGCGTCACATCGTCGACGGCTTTGAAACGGCCGCGTCTGAACCAGCCGGCGAAACCCGGCAGGCGCGTCGGATAGTCCACCGACACGGCCTTCGCGTCGAGCAGCACCGGCGCGATCGGCAGCACGGGCAGCACGCTGCGCTTGGGCTTGCTCGCCAGAAGGCGCTGTGTGTACGGATGCTGCGGCGACGTGAAAATCTCCTCCACCGCGCCGCTCTCGACGAGCACGCCCTTCTCCATCACCGCGACGCGCTCGGCGAAACGCCGCACGAGATTCAGGTCGTGCGTGATGAGCAGCACGGCCATGCCGCGTTTCTCGGCTTCGTCGCGCTGCAACTCCAGCAGTAATTCGACGATCTGCGCGCGGATCGTCACGTCGAGCGCCGTGGTCGGCTCGTCGGCGAGCAGAAGCCGCGGCCGGCACGCGAGCGCCATCGCGATCATCACGCGCTGGCGCTGTCCGCCCGACAGCTGATGCGGATAGCTGTCGACGCGCCGCTCCGGCTCCGTGATGCCCGTGCGCGCGAGCAGCGCGATCGCGCGCTGCCGTGCTTCGCGCGGGCTCGCACCGTCGTGCAGCTGGATCGTTTCGCCGATCTGGTCGCCGACCGTGTAGAGCGGATTGAGCGCGGTCATCGGCTCCTGAAAGATCATCGCGATGTCGGAGCCGCGCAGACCTCGCATCGCGTGCTCGCTCTTCGAGAGCAGTTCGTCGCCGGCGAAGCGGATTGAGCCGCTCAGCTCGGCATCGCGCAAGAGACGCAGGATCGACAGCGCCGTCACGCTCTTGCCCGAGCCCGATTCACCGACGAGCGCCACGCGCTCGCCCGCGTGGATTTCGAGATTCGCGCCGTCGACGGCGAGCGTGTCGCCGAAACGCACGCGCAGGTCCTGAATCGAAAGAAGCGGTTCGCTCATTGATTGCCACCCGCCTTCACCGCATCGGCGATGCGCGTATCGAGCGCGTTGCGCAACGCGTCGCCCATGAAAGTCAGCAGCAGCAACGTGGCGACGAGCACGCCGAAGGTCGAGAGCGAAATCCACCACGCGTCGAGATTCGCCTTGCCTTGCGCGAGCAGTTCGCCGAGCGACGGCGTCGGCGACGGCACGCCGAGGCCGAGGAAATCGAGGCTCGTCAGCGCGAGAATCGCGCCGCTCATGCGAAACGGCAGAAACGTGATGACCGGCGTCATGCTGTTGGGCAGCACGTGCCGCCAGATGACCTGCCAGTTCGAGAGGCCCATCGCGCGCGCCGCCCGCACGTAGTCCTGCGTGCGATTGCGCAGAAACTCCGCGCGCACATAATCGGACAGGCCGATCCATCCGAATAGCGACAGCAGAATGATCAACAGAATCAGGCTGGGCTCGAAAATCGACGCGAAGATGATCAGCAGATAAAGCTCCGGCAACGCGCTCCATATCTCGATCAGCCGCTGCCCGGTGATATCGATCCTTCCGCCGAAGTAGCCCTGCACCGCGCCCGCGACGACACCGAGCACCGTCCCGATCGCCGTCAGCACGAGCGCGAACAGCACCGACACGCGAAAGCCGTACACGAGCCGCGCGAACACGTCGCGGCCGCGGTCGTCGGTGCCGAGCCAGTTCTCGCGCGAAGGCGGCGCCGGATTCGAGCCCTTCGAGAAGTAATTGAGCGTGTCGTAGTAGTAGTGATTCGGCGGATAGATCGCGAAGTTGCCGGGCGCGCTGAAGCGATCGCGCACGAAGGGATCGAGATAATCGGCGGGCGTCGGGAAGTCGCCGCCGAAAGTTGTCTCCGCATAGGTCTTGACGAGCGGAAAGTAGAACTGTCCCTGATAGCGCACGACGAGCGGCTTGTCATTCGACCAAAGCGGCCCCGCGAGGCTGATGACGAACGCCGCGACGAACACGATGAGGCTCCAGTAGCCCAGCCGATTGCGCTTGAAGCGCTGCCACACGCGTCGCCCGGGCGGCACCGATGTCTCGCCGCGCAGCGGTTGCGCGTCGCTGCCGTTGACGCCGCGCCGTGAAGATCGTGGTGAAGCGGCTCGATTCAAATCAGCGCTCCAGTTGTTCGAATTGAATGCGCGGATCGACCCAGACGTAGCACAGGTCCGAGATGAGCTTCGTCGCGAGGCCGATCAGCGTGAAGAGATAGAGCGTGCCGAGCACGACAGGATAGTCGCGCCGCACGACGGATTCATACGAGAGCAGGCCGAGGCCGTCGAGCGAAAAGAGCGTTTCGATCAGCAGGCTGCCCGTGAAGAACGCGCCGATGAACGCCGCCGGAAAGCCGACGATCAGCGGCAGCAACGCGTTGCGGAACACGTGCTTCCACAGCACGCGTCGCTCGCTCAGGCCTTTGGCGCGCGCGGTGAGCACGTATTGCTTGCGGATTTCATCGAGGAACGCGTTCTTCGTGAGCATCGTGATGATGGCGAAGCTGCCGACCACCGACGCCGTCACCGGCAATGTGATGTGCCACAGATAATCGAGAATCTTGCCGCCGAGCGAGAGCGTCGCCCAGTTGTCGGACGTGAGATTGCGCAGCGGGAACAGTTGCCAGAACGACCCGCCGCCGAACAGCACGAGCAGCAGCACGCCCAGCACGAAGCCCGGAATCGCGAAGCCGACGAGCACGATGAGACTCGTCGCGACATCGAACTTCGAGCCGTTCTTCACCGCCTTCGCGATGCCGAGCGGCACCGATATCAGATACGTGATGAAGAAGGTCCACAAGCCGATGCTGATCGACACCGGTAGCTTCGACACGATCAGCGACCACACGCTCTGATGCCTGAAATAACTTTCGCCAAGATCGAAGCGCGCGAATTTGCCGAGCATGAGGACATAGCGCTGCAGCGGTGGCTTGTCGAAGCCATAGAGCTTCTTGAGCTGCTCGACCTGTTGCGCGTCGACGCCCGTGTGCGTGCGCAGGCCGAAGCCGCCGCCACCGCCTTCCGACTGACCGCGCCGCAGATCATGCACGGCCTGCTCGACCGGTCCGCCCGGCACGAACTGGATCACGACGAACGTGAGCGTCAATACGCCGATGAGCGTCGGGATCATCAAGAGAATGCGTTTAAGGATGTAGCTCCACATGGCGCGTCCTCGTTACTTCGTCGCGTGCGCGGGTTTCGCCCACCACGTCGATATGACCCACTCCTCGGCGCCGTAATACAGCGGCAATGTCGACGGATACGCGAGCGTATTCCGATACGCCACGCGATGCGTCGCCGAGTACCAGTGCGGCACCACATAGTAGCCGTTCATCAGCACGCGATCGAGCGCGTGCGTCGCGTCGACGAGTTGCTCGCGCGTCTGCGCGGAGATCACTTTCTGCAGGATCGCATCGACGGCCGGCGACTTCACGCCCGCGAGATTGTCGGAGCCCTGCTCGTCCGCGGACTTGCTGCCGAAGCGCGAGACCTGCTCGGTGCCCGGCACCTGCACGTCGGGCATGCGCACGCTCGTCATGTCGAAGTCGAACGCGTCGAGACGCTTCTGGATCAGCGCGTAATCGACGGTGCGAAAGTTCATCTTGATGCCGAGCTTCTGCAGATTGCGCCCGAACGCGGCCGCGACCGGCTCCATCGACGCGCCGCCGCCGGTGTCGTCGAGAATCTCGAAGACGAAAGGCTCGCCCTTCGCGTTGCGCAGCGCGCCGTCGCGATACGTCCAGCCTGCCTGCGCCAGCAATTCACGCGCCTTGATCAGATTCGCGCGCAACGAGCCGGGCGGATCGGTGTTCGGCTGGCGCGGCATCTCGCCGAACACGGCGGGATCGAGCTGCTGCTTCAGCGGGTTCAGTATGGCGAGCTCGCCATCGCCCGGCTTGCCCTTCGCCTGCAGATCCGTATTGACGAAGAAGCTGTCGATGCGTCTGTACTGGTTGAAGAACAGTTGCCGGTTGAGCCACTCGAAATCGAGCGCGAGATCGAGCGCCTGGCGCACGCGCACATCCTTGAAGAGCGGCTTGCGCGTGTTCATGAAGAAGCCCTGCATGCCCGTGCCGTTGTGCTGCGGGAATTCGCGCTTGATGAGCTCGCCGCTGTCGAAGCGCTTGCCGATATCGCGCCGCACCCAGCTTCGCGCGACGTATTCGACGAGCACGTCGTACTCGCCCGCCTTGAACGCTTCGAGACGCGCGGTGGGATCGCCGTAGAGCTTGTAATCGATGTGCGCGAAATTGAACAACCCGACGCGCACCGGCAGCGCCGCGCCCCAGTAATCCGGATTGCGCCTGTATGAGATCGTGCGGCCGTTGTCGAACCGGTCGATCAGATACGGCCCGCTGCCGATGGGCTTCTGGAACGCGATCTGATCGAACGGAATGCGCGTGCCGTCCGGCTTCACGCCCCACTTGCGCGAAAACACGGGGATGCCGCCCGCGAGCAGCGGCATCTCGCGCGTCGCGATCTTGAACTCGAAGCGGATCGTGAGCGGATCGACGACCACCGCGCGCGCGATCTGCCCGAAGTAGACCGCGAACTGCGGCGCGGCCTTCGGGCTCTTCAGCGTTTCGAACGAGAACTTCACGTCTTCCGCCGTGACCGGGTCGCCGTTGGAGAAGCGCGCTTTCGGATTGATGTGGAACGTCGTCGACATGCCGTCGGGCGCGACGGAGATATCGTCGGCAAGCAGGCCATACGCGGTCGATACCTCGTCGGAACTGCCCGTCGTCAGGCTCTCGAACATCAGCGAAAGGCCCGGCGCAGGATTGCCGCGCAGCGTGAACGGATTGAACTTGTCGAAGCTCGTCAGCCGGTTCGGATTCGCGAGCACGAGCGTGCCGTCGCGCGGCGCATCGGGATTGACGTAATCGAAGTGCTTGAAACCGGCCGGATATTTCGGTTCGCCGTATTGCGCGATCGCGTGGACAGCGCAGGCCGGGCCCGCCATCAATGCGATCGATCCGGCCAGCGCGCAGGCGATGAACCAGTGTGAGGCGCGGAATGAGCGGATCGGCGTGCGAGTCGTCATGGGCCTCTTGGCGCGATGTGAATGGGTGACGCGGTTGAAGAGACCCGAACGAAAGCCCGGAGCGAACGCCGCAAGAATGCTTGGCGGGGCACTGCGATGTGAGAGAATTCTACCCAAAATCATGCGCCAATCGGCTCGTGGCCTAAGGGTTTGCATTTAAGCCGATCGCGCCACGCACGACGCGCGCGGCACCCGATCAATCGCCCGCGCCACATTGACATCAAAGAAGGAGCATTCATGGGCTTTCTCGCTGGAAAACGAATTCTGCTGACGGGCCTGCTGTCGAACCGCTCGATCGCTTACGGCATCGCCGAGGCCTGCAAGCGCGAAGGCGCGGAGCTGGCGTTCACCTATGTCGGCGAGCGTTTCAAGGAGCGCATCACCGAGTTCGCAACCGAGTTCGGCAGCGACATGGTCTACCCCTGCGACGTCGCCGACGACGCGCAGATCGAAGCGCTCTTCACGTCGCTCAAGGAACGCTGGGACTCGCTCGACGGCCTCGTGCATTCCATCGGCTTCGCGCCGCGCGAGGCGATTGCCGGCGACTTCCTCGACGGCATGACGCGCGAGAACTTCCGCGTCGCGCACGATATCTCCGCGTACAGCTTCCCCGCGCTCGCGAAGGCCGCGCTGCCGATGCTGAAAGACGGTTCGTCGCTGCTCACGCTCTCCTATCTCGGCGCCGAGCGCGCGCTGCCGAACTACAACACGATGGGCCTCGCGAAGGCATCGCTCGAAGCGAGCGTGCGTTACATGGCGGCGTCGCCGTCGCTCGGCGGCAAGGGCGTGCGCGTCAACGCCATCTCGGCCGGCCCGATCAAGACGCTCGCGGCGAGCGGCATCAAGGGCTTCGGCAAGATCCTGAACTTCGTCGAAGAGAACGCGCCGCTCAAGCGCAACGTGACCATCGAGCAAGTGGGCAATGTCGCGGCGTTCCTGCTGTCGGATCTCGCGGCCGGCGTCAGCGCGGAGCTCGTCCATGTCGATGCCGGTTTCCACGCGGTCGTCGGCGGAATGGGCAGCGAAGCGGAATAAGCGCGGTCGCTGCGCTCGAAAAAAAAGCGCCGCTCACTTGAGGTGAGCGGCGCTTTTTCGTTTGCTGCGGCAGGTCCAGGCCCTGCCCTCAGTGATGTCCGTGCCCGTTGCCGTGGCCCTTGCCGTGTCCATTGCCGTGCCCGTGGCCATGCCCATGATGGCGATA
This sequence comes from Caballeronia calidae, assembly GCF_900044055.2. GTDB lineage: Bacteria > Pseudomonadota > Gammaproteobacteria > Burkholderiales > Burkholderiaceae > Caballeronia > Caballeronia calidae. The sequence goes on from NZ_FCOX02000001.1 coordinate 50,745, forward strand.
CCAGTCGTTGCGGTTCCAGTAACGGCGGCCGTCCCAGTAGCGATCGCCGTGCCAGCCGATCACCACCGGCACCGCGTACACCGGCGCGGGCTGATAGATGACGGGCGGCGGAGGCGGCGCATAAACCGGCGTCGGCGCGACGTACACCGGCGCCGGAATGCCGACGTTCACGCCCACATGCACATCCGCGCGCGCGATGCTCGTCGCGCCCAGGGCCGCAACCGCCAGCACGCTCGCCAGGATTCGTCCCGCAAGTTTCTTTTTCATACGCAAACGCACCTCGCTTTTTTGCTTGTTCGCTTGCGGCAAAATATAACGGAAAGCTTTCAGCGCAATATTTCAGCTTTGTAAGTTCTTGCGCGCCTCTGCGTAATGTCAGGAGAAAGCTTACCTTTTGTTACATTGTGTGGAGGCGGGAATCTCCTGTCGCGCCGTATCTGTTGCGCGAATCCAACCTCTGATCATTGAGCGTCAATAAAAAAGCCACCCGCGCTGGCGGGTGGCTTCCTCTGACAGTCAAACGCTCAATGCCAGCCGTGATGGCCGTGACCGTGGCCATGATCGTCGTCATCGTCGCGATCGTGGCCGTATCCGTGACCATGATGGCGATACCAGTCGTCGCGCTCCCAATAGCGGCGGCCATCCCAGTAACGATCGCCATGCCAGCCGACCACGACGACCGGCTGCGCATACATCGGCGGCGGCGGCGCGTACACGACGGGCGGCGGGGGCGGCGCATAGACCGGCTCGGGCGCCACGTACACGGGCGCGGGCACGCCGATGTTGACGCCCACGGACACGCCCGCATTGGCCGCGCCGGACAGCATCAGGCCGCCGATCATCACGGCGCCAGCCAGCACGGAAGCCTTCGATACCTTGTTCATGTGAAGCCCCACCTCGATGGGTTGTTTGTTGTGTTGGCCGGACTATATCGGATGAAAACCGCGTCGAGTGTTCGGCTTCGTAACCACCTATTACTGAGCGCAAGCCTAGGGAAAACTTACGAAAAGTAAGCCTCGCGCGCATGAAAAACGGCGGCCTCCGATGATCGAAGGCCGCGCTCGCGATGCGTCTCGCGCCGCTCAGTTCGGCAGTTCCTGGCCCTTCGTTTCGGGCGCGAGCGGAATCACGGCAAGACCGATCAGGAACGCGACCGCCGTGATCGCGATCGGCACGCCGAGCGTCTTCATGTTGAGCACCATCGCGCCGATGCCGAAGTTCACGATCGCACCGAAGAAGCGCCCGATCGACGTGCAGAACGCGAAGGCGGTCGCCCGCACGCGGGTCTCGAACTGCTCGGGCAGCCACAACGAGAACAGCGCGAAGTTGCCGCCGAAGAAGCCCAGCACGACGAGCAGCGCGATGAACGGCACGAGCCCGTTCGGCAGATAGAACGCCCAGCCGAACGCGAGCGCGATCGACGCCGCCATGCCGGCGAAATACACCGCGAGCGTCTTCCTGCGGCCGATCTTCTCGGCCATCGGCGGCAAGGCGAGACAGCCGACGATCGTGCCGATCGAAAGCAGCCCGGTCGCGATCGACGCCATGCGCGCCGCTTCCGCCTTGTCCATGCCCGCCTTCGTCGCGAGCTGGATGACCGCCGACGGCTCGTACACCGCGCCCGCCCACAGGCCGATGATCGCCACCGTCAGCAGCACGGCCGCGACGATCGTGCGCTTGCGGTACTGCGCATTGAAGATCGCCTTGAGCGAGCTCTCATGTTTGACGTGCGGATGAACCGCTTCGGCGCGCTGCCACTTGTCGGTTTCCTTCACGCGCAGGAGCACCACGATCGACACGACGACCGGGAACAGCCCGACGAGGAACATCGCGCGCCAGCCGAACGCCGCGCCGATCGTGTAATTCAGCACCGCCGCGAGAAAGAAGCCCGCGTAGTAGCCCGTCTGCAGATAGCCCGCGCCCATCTTGCGGCGATCCTCCGGCCACGCCTCCGCGACATACGTCCCGGCCAGCGCCCATTCCCCGCCGATCCCCACGCCCGCGAAGAAGCGATAGATGCCGAGCTCCCACACCGTATGCGCGGTCGCGGCGAGCCCGGTGAAAATCGCGAACGTGAAGATGGTCGCCGCGAGCACCTTGGTGCGCCCGAAACGGTCGGCGAGCGGCCCCCAGATGAACGACAGGCCCCACCCGACCAGAAAGAGCGCGAACAGAATCGAGCCCGCGAGACCGACGTTCGCCGGCGTCGCCGCGTAGCCGGAGCGCGGCAGCAGCTCCGTGAGCGCCGGGGCGAGCACGAGCGCGTAGATGAACGAATCCATTCCGTCGAGCGTCCAGCCCGCCCACGCGCCCCAGAAACCGGTGATCTGCGACCGGTTGAGCGGCGTTTTCGTGGCGCGCGCGGCGCTTATCTCTCGATCCAGCGTTGTCGGCATGGCCATGTCTCTCTAAAGGGAATCAACGACGCGCCATCGAATAGTGTTTGTTATGGCGTCTAGGGAAAGCACCGGGGTCCGGTGCACCTTTTTATATACAATATTTAAACATCGACATACGATAACTCCGCACTTTCACCTAGCCATGCCGACCGATCTTTCCGCCGGATCGCAGACTCCGGCTTCATTTCGCGACGCGCAGTTCGAACCGCGCCAGAGCACGTCGCGCTTCATCGCGGATGCGCTGCGCGCCGCGATCGTCGAAGGCTCGCTGCTGCCGGGCGAGCCGCTGCGTCAGGACGCGATCGCGCGACAGTTTTCCGTCAGCGCGATTCCCGTGCGCGAGGCGTTTCGCCAGCTCGAAAGCGAAGGCTGGGTGACGATCGAGCCGAATCGCGGCGCGGCCGTCAGCCTGCAATCGGCCGACGAGGCGCGCGAGATCTACGAGATCCGCGCGTCGCTGGAAAGCCTGGCGATCGGCATCGCGATCGGGCATCACACGCCCGAGACGCTCGCGGAGTCGAAGCGTCTGCTCGAAGCCGCCGAGAACGAGCCCGATCCGGCGCTCTATGTGGTGCGCAACGAGCAGTTCCATATGAGCCTTTACGCGCCCGCGAGTCGTCCGCGCCTGATGGAGCTGATCGGCCAGATGCATCGGCGCGGCGAGCGCTATCTGCGTCTCAAGCTCGGCCTTCCGATTCACAAGGATGCGTCCGATGCCGAGCACCGCGCGATCTTCGATGCCCTCGCCGCGCGCGACATCGAACAGGCGCAGACGCTCGTCGCGCGCCATCTGCTCGCGACGGGCGAACTGATCCACCGCTTTCTCGCCGATGCCCAGGCGCTCGCTCAAACGAGCCACGTCAGGAAGAAGCGCCGCGCATCATCCCGAACGATCTCTTCGAAGGCCGACCGATGAACTCGTCCACCCCCGCCGACGCGCTCGCCGCATCCCGCAACTGGAACACGCGCGCGCAGGAAAAGGCGCGGCGTCTGAAGCTGATCGAGCCGTGGCTGAACGGCTGCGTGCTCGATACCGCGCGCATCGTCGATGCGCTGAGCGCGCTGATCGTCAGCGGCGATCGCGTCGCGCTCGAAGGCAACAACCAGAAGCAGGCCGACTTCCTTTCGCGCGCGTTCGCGAAGCTCGACTCCGGGCGCGTGCACGACGTGCATCTGCTCATCTCGAGCATCAGCCGGCCCGAGCATCTCGCGCTCTTCGAGCAAGGCATCGCGCGCAAGGTCGACTTCGCGTTCGCGGGGCCACAGAGCCTGCGCGTCGCGCAACTGCTCGAAGACGGCATGCTGGAGATCGGCGCGATCTATACGTACATCGAACTGTATGCGCGCATGTTCATCGATCTCACGCCGCAGGTCGCGCTCGTGTGCGCGGTGCAGGCGGACCGCCACGGCAATCTCTATACCGGCGCGAACACCGAGGACACGCCGACCATCGTCGAGGCCACCGCGTTTCGTCATGGCATCGTTGTCGCGCAGGTCAATGAAATCGTCGATGAACTGCCGCGCGTCGATATCCCCGGCTCGTGGGTCGATGTCGTCGTGGAGGCGGACAGGCCGTTCGCCGTCGAGCCGCTCTTCACGCGCGATCCGCGTCACATCGGCGAATTGCAGATCCTCATGGGGATGATGACGATCCGCGGCATCTACGACCGTTATGGCGTGACGTCGCTCAATCACGGCATCGGCTTCGATACCGCCGCGATCGAGCTGCTCCTGCCGACGTACGGCGAAGCGCTCGGGCTCAAGGGCAAGATCTGCACGAACTGGGCGCTCAATCCGCATCCGACGCTCATTCCCGCGATCGAATCCGGTTGGGTGCAAAGCGTGCATTGCTTCGGCAGCGAAGTGGGCATGGAGGATTACATCGCGGCGCGCTCCGACGTGTTCTTCACCGGACGCGACGGCAGCCTGCGCTCGAATCGCGTGTTCTGCCAGCTTGCGGGGCAATATGGCGTCGATCTTTTCATCGGCTCGACCTTGCAGATGGATGCGGACGCGAACTCGTCGACGGTCACGCTCGGGCGGCTTGCCGGCTTCGGCGGCGCGCCCAACATGGGACATGACCCGCGCGGGCGCCGCCATTCGAGCGAGGCATGGCTCAAGCTGCTGAAGGACGACGGCCCGAATCCGAAGATCGCGCGCGGTCACAAGCTCGTCGTGCAGACCGCCGAGACGTACAAGAAAGGCGGCGAGCCGACCATCGTCGATGCGCTCGATGCGATCGCGGTCGGCGAGAAAAGCGGCATGCCGATCGCGCCCGTGATGATCTACGGCGACGATGTCACGCACGTCGTGACCGAGGAAGGCATCGCGTATCTGCATGCGGCCGAAGGCGTCGATGAGCGTCGCGCCGCGCTCGCGGCGGTCGCGGGCGTGACGCCGATCGGCATGCGCGCCGATCCGGCGAAGACGGCGGAACTGAGGCGGCGCGGCATCGTCGCGTATCCGGAAGACCTCGGCGTGCGGCGCGGCGAAGCGAAGCGCTCGCTGCTCGCGGCGCGCAACATCGACGATCTCGTCGCGTGGTCCGGCGGGCTGTACGCGCCGCCCGCGCGCTTCAGAAGCTGGTGATCGCGATGGCTGGCATGACAGCGGCGGCCCTGCCCTTTTCGCGCGACGAAGCCCGCGATGACGCGACTTCGCCGCCGACCATCGCCGCGCACGCCGTCGATGCCTTGATCGCCGAGGCGCGTCTCACGCCGAAGCCTGCGCTCGTCGATGAACGCGGCAGCGGCGCGCATCGCGATCTCGATCTGGACACGATGCTGCGTTCCGCACACGCGCTGCAACCGACCTTTCTCGCGATCGCGCGCGCGGCGCACGGCGTGCGGCCGTCGCAGGTCTTGCGCGAGCAACTGGCGCGCATCGGCCGCGAGGGCGAAGCCGCGATGATGCGCGCGACCGACGGCAGCAACGCGCATCGCGGCGCGATCTGGATCATCGGTTTGCTGTGCGCGGGCGCGGCGATGCACATGCCCGGCGACAGCGAAGCGATCTGCGCATCGGCCGCGTGCATCGCGCGCTTCGACGATCGATACGCGCCCGCATCGGCGGCGGCGAGCCACGGCGCGCGCGTGAGCGAACGCTATCGGGTCGCGGGCGCGCGCGGCGAGGCGCGCGACGGCTTTCCGCATGCGCTGCGCATCGGCCTGCCCGCCCTCGACGATGCGCGCGCACGCGGTATCGGCGAATCCGGCGCACGGCTCGATGCGCTGATCGCGATCATCGCGTCGCTCGACGATACGTGTCTCTTGCATCGCGGCGGGCTGAACGCGCTCGAGGTGGCGCAACGCGGCGCGCAACGCGTGCTGCGCCAGGGCGGCGCGAGCACGCGCGAAGGCAGCGTCACATTGGAAAGACTCGAAGCCGAATTGCTGGCATTGAACGCATCGCCCGGCGGCGCTGCCGATCTGCTCGCGGCGACGCTCTTTCTCGACAGTCTCAGGGGCCTGGCTTAAGGCGCATCGAAGAGGAACGACCGATGGAAAACATGCGATACGAATATCCGGCCAAACGGTCCGTCACGCGCCGCGCGCACGTGGGCGTGGTCGGCTCGGGCGATCTCGAAGTGCTGCTGTCGCCGTCGCAGGGCGCGAACGCGGAAGTCGTGATCCGCACGAGCGTCGATGGTTACGGCCACGTGTGGAAGAGCGTGCTCGACCGCTTCTTCCAGCGCTACGACGGCGCCGCGAAAATCGAAGTCAACGACTTCGGCGCGACGCCCGGCGTCGTCATGCTGCGCCTGAACGAAGCGGTGGAAGCAAGCGAAGGAGACACACCATGAACGCGCACGCACCTTTTCTCGCGCGGCACAGCTTCATCGAGCTGACGGCGCGGGAGCGCGCGCAAGCATTGCTCGATAAAGGCACGTTCCGCGAACTGCTCGGCCCCTTCGACCGGCTCGAATCGCCGTGGCTCGCGATGCAGAACATCGTCTGTCAGGCCGACGACGGCGCGGTCATCGCGCGCGGCCTGCTCGCCGGCGAGCCCGCGGTGATCGCCGCGATCGAGCCCGCGTTCCAGGGCGGCAGCATCGGCGAAGTGTCGGGTGCGAAGATCGCGGCGGCGCTCGAAATGGCCTTGAGCGAATGCGAAGCCGGTCGCCCGATTCGCCCCGTCGTGCTGTTCGAAACCGGCGGCGTGCGCCTGCAGGAAGCGAACCTCGGGCTGGCCGTCATCGCCGAGATTCAGGCGGCGATCGTCGCGCTCAGGCGTCACGTGCCGGTCGTCGGCGTGATCGGCGGCATGGTGGGCTGCTTCGGCGGCATGTCGCTCGCGGCGGCCCTCTGCACGGAGCTCGTGATGACGCGTCAGGCGCGCCTCGGCATGAACGGTCCGGAAGTGATCGAGCAGGAAGCGGGCATCGAGGAACTGGATTCGGGCGACCGTCGCCTCGTCTGGTCGATGATCGGCGGCGAGGAACGCGTCGCGGTCGGGCTGGCGGATACGCTCGTCGACGACGATACCGATCAGGTTCGCACCGCCGTGCTCGCCGCGTTCGGGCGCGGCGTGCCGAAGCTGCATCGCAGCGAGAACGTCGACGGCTTCATCGCGCGGCTCGCGCAGGTGAATCCGGACGCCATCGATCCCGACACGCTGCGCACCTTGTGGGGCACATCATGACCGCCTTTCTTTCCCGCGGCGAGCGCTGGCTCGACGCGCTGACTTTTAGCGCCGAAGAAGCCAAAGCCACCCAAAGCGGCCCGATCCGCGCCCGCGACGGCCAGCTCGACGGCGAGCGCGCGAGCTTCTTCGCCGTCGTGCCCGATCCCGCGAACCGCTTTCCCCGCGCGACCGACAACGTCGTCGGGCTCGAACAGGGATGGCTGCTCGCGCGCGCCGTGCGCGCAGTCATCGACGCCGACCGCAACGCCGACGCGAAGCGCCCGATCGTCGCGGTCGTGGATGTGAAGAGCCAGGCGTACGGGCGTCGCGAGGAATTGCTCGGCATTCACCTCGCATGCGCCGCCGCCGTCGATGCCTACGCGAGCGCGCGCCTCGCCGGACATCCGGTAATCGCGCTGATCGTCGGGCCGGCGATGTCGGGCGCGTATCTCGCGCACGGCTATCAGGCGAACCGCATCGTCGCGCTCGATGCGCCCGGCACCGCGGTGCACGCGATGGGCAAGGAAGCCGCGGCGCGCGTCACGCGGCGCAGCGTCGAGAGCCTCGACGCGCTGGGCGACACGGTTCTGCCGATGTCCTACAAGATGAGCGCATACGCGAAGCTCGGCTTGCTGCACGAGCTGATCGAAGACATCGACGCGGATGCGCCCTCTCCCGCCGACATCGAGCGCGTGAAGACGTCGCTCGCCGCGGCGGTGAAGGACGCGCGCAACGGTCCGCGCGATCTGTCGAACCGTCTCGCGTCCGCCGATGCGAAGCGCACGCGCGCCGCGTCGATCGAAGTGCGCAGGCGCATGCGCGAGCAGTGGAGCGCGTAGTGGACCGCGCGCCGCGTCCGCACGACTTGCTGCACCTCGCGCCCGATGCGCCGCCTTTCGGCGATGCGCCCACGTGGGTCGCGGCGGCGCTCGCGCGCGCGCCTTTCGTGGTCGTGCGGCGCGCGCCTCGCATCGGCGATTCGATCGCGGTCGGCGTGCGCGGCATCACGCGCGGCGAACGCTTCGGCACGTGGATCGATCCGCGCCGGATCGATGCGCTGCTCACGCCCGAGGACCTGCGCACGCGCGCGCCCGATCCGACCCGCGCCGCCCTGCCCGCGTTCGCGTTGCTGCGCGCGGTCGCGCCGATCATCGATGCCGCCGGTCTCGACTGGGGCCCGACCGGCAGCGCCGGCTTCGAGCTCCCGAGCGCCATGCCGACGATCACGCCCGCGAGCGATCTCGACATCGTCGTGCGCGCGCCGACGCCGCTGCCGCGCGCCGATGCCGCCACGCTTCTCGACGCGCTCTCGCTCGCCGCGCGAAAGGAAGGCACGCGCATCGACGTGCAGATCGAAACGCCGGAAGCCGCGTTCTCGCTCGCCGAATTCGCGCGTACCGATCTGCGCGTGATGCTGCGGCACGCCGACGGTCCGCGTCTCGTCACCGATCCGTGGGCGGCGGCATGATCGCTTTTCTGTTTCCCGGACAAGGCGCGCAGACGCCGGGCTTTCTGCATCGTCTCGGCGGCGAGAAGCCGCATCCGGCGATCGCGCGCACGCTCGACGAAGCATCGGACGTGCTCGGCGAAAACGTGCACATGCTCGATACCGCCGATGCCCTCGCGTCGACCGTCGCCGTGCAGGTCGCGCTCGTCGTCGCGGGCGTGGCGGCGGCGCGCGCGCTTGCGGACGTTGGCATCGAGCCGCAGGCGGTCGCGGGGTTGTCGGTCGGCGCGTACGGCGCGGCGGTCGTCAGTGGCGCGATCGCCTTCGCCGATGCGCTGAAGCTCGTGCGCCTGCGCGCGCAACTGATGCAGGACGCCTGGCCGCGCGGCTACGGCATGCTCGCCGTGCTCGGGCTGAACGAAACCGAGATCGCCCGCGCGATCGCCGACAGCGGCGCCGATGCGTACATCGGCAATCTGAATGCGCCGCGTCAGATCGTCGTGTCGGGCAGCGACGACGCGCTCGCCCGCGTTCGCGACATCGCGCTTTCACGCGGCGCGCGCAAGGCCGAGCGCCTGTGCGTCAGCGTGCCGTCGCATTGCGTGCTGCTCGACGATGCCGCCCGACGGCTCATCGAAGCGGCCAGCGACGTGCATATCGACGCGCCGCGTATCGCGTATGTCGGCAATCGCGGCGCGCGCGTACTGCGGCGCGCCGACGCCATCCGCGATGACCTCGCCACCAATCTGCGCTATCCCGTGCGCTGGCACGACTCGACCATCGCGCTGGCGGAGCTCGGCGCGATGGTGTTCGTCGAAATGCCGCCGGGGCAGACGCTCACCCAGCTCGCGGCGGAAGCCCTGCCCGACGCCGCGGGCATCGCGATGGACGCATCGCCCGTCTCAACCGTGGCCGCCCGCGTGCGCGCCGCTTGCCGCCGCACGCACGACTGATTCGCTGCCTGCGCGCCACTGATTCGAATATTTGTCTTCTCGTTGTCAGGGTTTGTAAGGAAAATCGGAATTTTCGCGTAGCAAACGGGTCGTTCTCCATCGAGCATTTCGCCCGGCCCATGTCCGATACGGGCTTCAAACCACAACGCACTTTTAGGGACGACTATGAGAATCATCCGCTCGGCGATCGCGGCTGCCACCGTGACCGCGCTGGCATCGTGCAGCAGCATCGGCAATCTCAACCCCGACGCGCTCATGCAATCCGGGCAACTCGCCACGCAGGCACTCGCGCTGAGCGACAACGACGTGCGCACGCTCTCCGACAAGTCGTGCACGCAGATGGACAGCGAGAACACCATCGCGCCGGCGTCGAGCCCGTACACGCAGCGCCTGAACAAGATCGCCAAGCAACTCGGCGACAACATCAACGGCGTGCCGGTCAATTACAAGGTCTACCTCACGAAGGACGTCAATGCGTGGGCGATGGCCAACGGCTGCGTGCGCGTCTACAGCGGCCTCATGGACCTGATGAACGACGATGAAGTGCGCGGCGTCGTCGGGCACGAGATGGGCCACGTCGCGCTCGGCCACACCAAGAAGGCGATGCAGGTCGCCTATGCGACCTCGGCCGCGCGCTCGGTGGTATCGGCGAGTTCGGGCGTGCTCGCGAACCTCTCCAGCTCGCAGATCGGCGATCTGTCCGAGAAATTCGTCAATGCGCAGTTCTCGCAATCGCAGGAAACCGCCGCCGACGATTACTCGTTCGATACGCAGAAGAAGAAGGGCTACAACCCGGCGGGCCTCGTCACGGCGTTCCAGAAGCTCGCGACGATCGATGGCGGACAGTCGAGCATGTTGAGCTCGCACCCGTCGTCGCCGGCGCGCGCGAAGCACATTCAGGATCGGATCGCGTCGGGGAAGTGACGCGAACATGAGCGCGATGCGCGTGCGTTCGATTCGCACGCGCATCGGCGAGAGAAGAATCAGAAGAAGTAATGCACGCCGACGGTCAGGCTGTCGTTATGGCGATTGCCGCCGTCGTAGCGCGCCGTGTCGCCGGTGTACTCGGCCGCGACGCTCCATTTCTTGTCGAACTTGTATTCGACGCCCGCGCCGTAGTGCAGGCGCGTATCCGGCCAGAAGCCCGTGAAGCCGATGCGGGCATACGACATGACGTTGTTTATCGGCATGCCGATCTTTGCGTCGATGCCGGCGTCCTTCCCGGTCGTCGAGCCGCCGTGGAAGTCGGCGAATGCTTCGACGCCGAGCACCGCGCGCTCGACATCATAGTTGTAACCCGCCGTGAGGCCGGGGAAGAACGTGGTGTGCGTGGATTCCTGATAATGGACGCCGGTTGCATCGGACCCATTGAAGCCGAGTTTCGCGCCCGCGTAAGGACCGGCGAATTCGCTGGCCTGAACGTGTGCGACCGCGAGCAACGAGACGAGAACCGGCGCGATGAATTTCCTGATATCTGCCATGACTAACTTGATGAATCGTGAGAAAGGTCTGCCTGAACGCGTCAGCGCGTTCGGGCAACGACCATAATCTGGGCAACGAACGCTTGCGTTGCGCCCTGCTTGCCGAAAAGCAAGCAGGCAGCGAGATTAGTTATCCACGGTCATCATCGAAAGCGGAACTATCCGAAAGGAAAGTGACCTTTCGTTACAGGCAGGTGACTCCCAAGCGCACGATTCAGGCAGGATGACGAACCAATCGCAGTCGCGCAGCGACGAAAGCCTATGGCTCGAGCGGAAGAATGATGAGGACGACGCTGGAGGATGCGGAAAAGAAAAAGCCCCGCAAGTTTTTACGCTTGCGGGGCTCTTCTACGACAACTGGCGGAGACGGAGGGATTCGAACCCTCGATCCAGTTTTTAGCCAGATGCTCCCTTAGCAGGGGAGTGCCTTCGACCTCTCGGCCACGTCTCCCAAACTTTTCGTTGGCACCGGGAGTGCAGTGCAACGAGATCGAGATAATAGCGTGTTCGCGGGCGCCGGTCAAATTCGCATGACGATTTTTTGCCAATCGATGCATTTCGAATTCCGGCGCTACGCAAATCGCAACGATGCGAAGGCCCGCGAGCCTTCACATCCGCGTCACCTCGGAAGGCGGATTACCCGCGATCCAGTTCGAACGCCTTGTGCAGCGCGCGCACGGCCAGTTCCGTGTACTTCTCGTCGATCAGCACCGAAATCTTGATTTCCGACGTGGAGATCATCTGGATGTTGATGCCCTCTTCCGACAGCGTGCGGAACATCGTGCTCGCGATGCCCACGTGCGAGCGCATGCCGACGCCCACCACCGACACCTTCGACACCTTCGGGTCGCCCAGCACGGTTTCCGCCTGAACGTGGCCCTTCACCGTGTTGTTCAGAATTTCGAGCGCGCGCTGATAGTCGCCGCGGCCCACCGTGAACGTGAAGTCGGTCTTGCCGTTCACGCTCTGGTTCTGAATGATCATGTCGATGTCGATGTTCGCATCGGCGACCGGCCCGAGAATCTGATACGCGACGCCCGGCTTGTCGGGCACGCCCATCACCGCGATGCGCGCTTCGTCGCGCTGGAACGCGATGCCAGAAATCACTGCTTTTTCCATGTTCTCGTCTTCTTCAAAAGTAATCAGGGTGCCGGAGTGCATCTCGTCTTCGAGCGGCATCAGCGGATCGGTCAGGCTGGAGAGCACGCGCGTCTTTACCTGATACTTGCCGGCGAATTCCACCGAGCGGATCTGCAGCACCTTCGAGCCGAGGCTCGCCATTTCCAGCATTTCCTCGAAGGTCACGCGGTCGAGCCGGCGCGCTTCTTCGACGACGCGCGGGTCGGTCGTGTAGACGCCGTCGACGTCGGTGTAGATAAGGCACTCGTCCGCCTTCATCGCCGCCGCGATCGCGACTGCCGAGGTGTCCGAGCCGCCGCGGCCGAGCGTCGCGATATGGCCTTCCGGATCGACGCCCTGGAAGCCCGTGATGACCACGACCTTGCCTGCGTCGAGTTCCTTCAGCACGCGCTCGCCGTCGATTTCGCTGATGCGCGCCTTCGTGAAGGCGCTGTCCGTCCTGATCGGCACTTGCCAGCCGGCATAGCTCACGGCCTCGAGGCCTTCGGCGTGCAGCGCGATGGCGAGAAGTCCCACGCTCACCTGCTCGCCCGTGGAGGCAATCATGTCGAGTTCGCGCGGGTCCGGATCGGCCTTGATGTCTCTTGCGAGGCCGAGCAGGCGGTTGGTTTCGCCGGACATCGCCGAGGGCACGACGACCATCTTGTGGCCGGCCTTGTGCCATTTGGCGACGCGCTTGGCGACGTTCTTGATGCGCTCGACCGAGCCCATCGAGGTGCCGCCGTATTTGTGTACGATGAGTGCCATTGTCGTTCTGAACTGGAAGGAAAACCGCGCTTTACGCGCTCAACGCGAGAGCGCTCGAGACTCGCGCTCGATCGCTTCAGGGGATGTCGAAGCCGGCTACGATCGCGGGCGCTGCCGCACGCCCGCCGCGCGCTGACAAGAATGTGGGTATGCGGCGCACGGATGCGTGGTTGCGGGCGAAATCGAGTCTTTTGAACGCAGATGCCGCGCAAGAACGCGCTTGGGCGAAACGAGTTACCGTACCCGATCGAAGCTGAAATTACAAGATGACGCGCCCGTGGCGGCGATTTTACCGGCTTCGGCGCAACGCCCCGCGAAAGCGCTTCACGCCAGCAGCAAATCCGGCCGCCACACGATCCGCCGCAGCGGCCCGTGCGCCGCGCTCGGCGCCGCTTCCCGGTTCACGCCCACGTGCGGCACGAACAGCAGCGCCTCGCCGACGAACAGCAGCGGCACGTCGCGCTTCCACGCCGGCACGCCGCGCTCCTGAAACAGGTTCTTGAGCGTGCGGCTCGGCGCCTCGCCCGCGACGCGCATGCGCTCGCCGCCCATCCGCGAGCGCGCGACGAGCGGCGCGGTGCGCAACACGCCCTCCCCGACGACGTCGTCGGCGGGCGCATCGGCCGGCTCGAACACGAACGAGCCGCGCCATTGCGGCAGACGCCAGACTTCCTCGCCCTGCCATTGCAGATCCACCGTGGCGCGGGCCGCGCGCGCGCCTTCGTCGAGATCGGGAGCATCGGCGCTGTCGCCCGGCTCCCAGAACAGCACGTTGCGATACGCGCGCAGGCTATGCCCCGCATGATCGACGCGCAACGCGTGGCCGTCGCGCGCCGCGGCGGCGTCGCGCACCTGACGCAGCATGTCGGCGATACGCGCCGTCGATGCCGCCGGCAAGCCGCGCGAGCGAATCCAGAAACGCATCAGGTTGATCGCGCGTTCGTCGTCGAGGGCGAGGAACGTGTCGAGCGTCAACGCGCCGTCCTCGACGGCGCTTCGCACCTGCTCGAGATCGATGCGCGCGAGCTGGTCCAGCAACCGCTGCGCCGATGCCGCATGCGATGCCGTGCGCGCGAGCGCATCGCGGAAGCCGGGAAAATGCACCGCGAGCACCGGCAGCACGTCGTGACGCAGCGCGTTGCGGGAATAGCGCGTATCGGCGTTGGATTCGTCGTCGATCCAGCTCAGATCGCGCTCGTGCGCGTACTGCTCCAACTGCGCGCGCAAGAGCCGCAAGAGCGGACGCAGCCGCGGCGCCGCGCCATCCGAGCGCTGCGGCGCCATCGCCGCGAGACCCGCGACGCCCGCGCCGCGCAGCAGTTGCAGCAGCACGGTTTCGGCCTGATCGTCGGCATGATGCGCGATCAGGAGCGCGCTCGCGCCGTGCTCGTCGCAGAGTTGATCGAGCGCGCGGTAACGCGCATCGCGCGCCGCCGCTTCGAGACTCTCGCCGCCCGCGCGCGCGACATCGACATGGCGCGCCGCATAAGCCACGTCGAGCGATTGCGCGAAGCTCTCGCAATGCGCGGCCCACGCGTTCGCGTTCGGGCTCAGCCCATGATGAATATGCAACGCGACGACGCAGCGCGCGCCGAAGCAGCGCACGGCCGCATCGAGCAGGACGGTCGAATCGAGTCCGCCGCTCAAGGCGACGGCGAGAAGCGCATCGGGGGAAAGATCCGCGTCCGAAACCGCCGCGCGCACCGCCTCGAAGACGAGGCGGCCGGCTGGGGTTTCGTTATCGGATGTCACGAGAGATCGTGAGAAGAAAGATGACGATGAGCGCGGATTCAGGCGCCCGGAATCGATTCCTTGAACTTGCCGTACGCCATCAGCTTTTCGAAGCGGCGCTCGCGCAGCTCGTTGACGCTCATGCCCTGGAACTGACGCAGCGAATCGGCGAGCGCGCGGCGCAGCAGCGCGGCCATGCCCTTCGGATCGCGATGCGCGCCGCCGAGCGGCTCGTTCACGATCTTATCGATGAGACCGAGCGCCTTCAGGCGATGCGCGGTCAGACCGAGCGCTTCCGCCGCTTCCGGCGCCTTCGCCGCGCTCTTCCACAGGATCGACGCGCAGCCTTCCGGCGAGATCACCGAGTAGGTGGAGAACTGCAGCATCATCACGGTATCCGCGACGGCGATCGCGAGCGCGCCGCCCGAGCCGCCTTCGCCGATGATCGTCGTGATGATCGGCGTCTTGAGTTCGGCCATCACATACAGGTTGCGGCCGATCGCTTCCGACTGCCCGCGCTCTTCCGCGCCGATGCCCGGATACGCGCCCGGCGTATCGACGAACGTGAAAATCGGCAAGCCGAACTTCTCGGCGGTGCGCATCAGGCGCTCGGCCTTGCGATAGCCTTCCGGACGCGGCATGCCGAAGTTGCGCAGCGCGCGCTCCTTCGTGTCGCGGCCCTTCTGATGGCCGATCACCATGCACGGCTGACCGTTGAATCGCGCGAAGCCGCCGACGATCGCGAGGTCGTCCGCGAAGGCGCGGTCGCCATGCAATTCGTGGAAATCGGTGAAAAGCTCGCTCACATAGTCGAGCGTGTACGGACGCTGCGGATGACGCGCGATTTGCGAAACCTGCCAGGGCGACAGATTCGCATAGAGATCCTTCGTGAGTTGCTGGCTCTTCTTCGACAGCCGGTCGATTTCTTCCGAAATATCGACAGCGGAATCGTCCTGAACGAAGCGGAGTTCTTCGATCTTCGCTTCGAGTTCAGCGATCGGCTGCTCGAAATCCAGAAACGTGGTCTTCATGTGTTCGAGTCCTAGAACATCGGGCAGCGCGTATTCTAACCGCGTCCGTCCCTGATAAATGCGCGCGGAAGCTATGGATTATAAAACAACGATAGTTCCGTAATTCGCTGGCTGGAATCAGTGATCTGCCGGGATCGGATTGAGACTGCGCCACATGTACCACGTCGCGACCGTGCGCCATGGCTCCCAGTTCGCCGCGACCTCGCGCGCCTCGCTGCGCGTGACCGGCTCGCCGCTGAAATAGTTGACGCTGATCGCCTGGATCAGGCCGAGATCGTCGAGCGGCAAAACGTCCGGGCGCGACAGATTGAAGATGAGGAACATCTCCGCCGTCCATCGGCCGATGCCGCGAATCTGCGTGAGCTCGGCGATCACGGCTTCGTCGTCCATCGAGGTCCACGCGTTGACGTGCAGCGCGCCCGATTCGAAATGCTGCGCGAGATCGAGAATGTATTCGGCCTTGCGTTTCGACAAACCGCACGCCTGGAGCTTCTCGTGACCCAGCCCGATGAAGTGCGCCGGATGGATCTCCGGGCACGCGGCCTTCACGCGCTCCCAGATCGCTTGCGCCGCCTTCACCGAAATCTGCTGACCGGCCACCGAGCGCGCGAGCGTCGAGAACGGATCGCCGAGATTGACGAGGTGAATCTCGCCGAACTTCGGAATCAGCTTCTTGAGGATGCGGTCGCGCTTCATGAGATCGGCGCACGCGCGGTCCCAGTAGTCAGGACGGACGACTTCGCGCGTGAGTCCGCCGATCTGCACCGGCACCGCCGCATCGGACGTGACGACGCGCGACTTGCGCACGACTTCGCCCTGCTGCGTGTCCGGCACGAGCACCTGCGCGCTCGCGCCTGCCGCGACCGCGCGGCCGCTGCCCTTCGCGGGCGATGCCTCGGCTTCCTCGGTGCCCGCCTTCGATGCGCGCGCCGCGCCGTTCAGACGCGCCGTCGCCTCGGGTTTCGGTGCCTTGAGCGCGGCGCTTCTCGTCGGCTTCATGCCGGCACCCGCTCGCTTGACCGCGGTCGGGCGGCCGGTTGCCGTGCTCACGCCATCGATCTTCTGCGCGTTCGAGGCCGCGTTCGTTTTCGTATGCGCGCCGCGCGTGCGCTTCGTTGCGCCCGACGCATCGCTGACAGACGCGGGTCGCTTGACCGGCGCCTTCCTGGCCGTTGCCATCTTGCCTCCTGCCTGGTGAGTCGATCAGAGGGTTCGAAGGACCGCGCTCAAACGCGGCGCCATTCGGTCGACCCACCCGGTTTGTCTTCAAGCGCAATACCGGCTTCGAGCAATGCGGCGCGAATCCGGTCTGCTTCGGCATAGTTCTTCGCCTGCTTCGCGGCGATGCGTTCGGCGATCTTCGCTTCGATCTCCTGCGGCGAAAGGCCCTGCTCCGCGCCCGAGCCGGCCGCCTGCTGAAGGAAGACGCGCGGCTCGCGGCCGAGCAGGCCGAGCACGCCGGCGAGACCCTTGAGCTGGCGAGCGAGCGCGGCATCGCGCGTGCGGTTCACTTCGCCTGCAAGATCGAACAACACCGACACGGCCACCGGCGTGTTGAAGTCGTCGTTCATCGCTGACTGGAAACGCTGCGCGTTCGCTTCGTTCCAGTCAAGTTGCTGATTGTCCGGCTCGACATCCTTCAACGCCGTATATAGGCGCGTCAACGCGTTCTTTGCGTCGTCGATATGCACATCGCTGTAATTCAGCGGCGACCGATAGTGTGCCCGCGCAATAAAGAAGCGCACGACTTCGGCATCGAATTTTTCAAGGACTTCGCGGATCGTGAAGAAGTTGCCGAGCGACTTCGACATCTTCTCGTTGTCGATCTGCACGTAGCCGTTGTGCATCCAGTAGTTCACGAACGTCTTGCCGGTCGCGCCTTCGCTCTGCGCGATCTCGTTCTCGTGATGCGGAAACTGCAGATCCTGCCCGCCGCCGTGGATATCGAACTGTTCGCCGAGCAGCGTGCAGCCCATGGCGGAACATTCGATGTGCCAGCCCGGACGCCCGCGGCCCCACTTCGAGTCCCAGCCGGAGTCGGCGGGCTCGTCGGCCTTCGCCTGCTTCCACAGCACGAAGTCGAGCGGATCTTCCTTCGCATCGTTGGCGGCGACGCGCTCGCCCGCACGGAGGTCTTCGATCGACTTGCCCGACAGCTTGCCGTAGTCGGCGAACTTGCGCACCGCGTAGTTCACGTCGCCATCTTTCGCGTGATACGCATAGCCGTTCGCCTGCAACGCATCGATCATGCCGAGCATCTGCGGGATGAAGTCGGTCGCGCGCGGCTCGATATCCGGACGCGCGACGCCGAGCGCATCGGCGTCTTCATGCATGGCCGTGATGAAGCGATGCGTGAGCGACTTGATCGGCTCGTTGTTCTCGACCGCGCGGCGGATGATCTTGTCGTCGATGTCCGTGATGTTGCGCACGTACGTGACCTTGTAGCCGACCGTGCGCAGCCATCGCTGCACGATATCGAACACCACCATCACGCGCGCATGACCGATGTGACAATAGTCATACACCGTCATTCCGCAGACATACATGCGTACCTCGCCGGCTTTGAGCGGCGTGAAGGGTTGCTTGTCACGGGCGAGCGTGTTGTAGATGCGCAGCGAGTTCATAGAAGGCGAAGCGTAGGCCGGAATCACCGTGTGCCGGGAAGCAGGCGGCGTGATCGATGCGTGCGGGGGTCACGAAAGACGCACACGCGATGGCGAACACGACGGTCATGCGACCAGGACGGAGACGGCCACGAGTGGCGAAGGACAGTCTGGCGTCGGCGCGGGTACGCGCCCGGCAAGCACCAAGCGCAAGACACGTGCGCGGGACGTGCAGACCTTTTGTTAGAATGGGTCGGAGTATAACACCGGGACTTGAGCCTATGAAATCTCGAAGCGGCCGCGCGGCGGGCAGTGCAAGCCGCGCTCCAGGCGGGGCTGAAAGCCTTGCCGGACAGCGTGCCGCATCGGGCATTTCTGCCCGCGTTCCGGTCCATGCGCGCATTCACGGGCCCGTCCATCCGCTCATCGAAGCGGGTACGCGCCCGTCGTCTCGTTCGCCGCTTTCGTGGCTTCTTTCGCTGCATCATTCATTGACTCGATTCCAAGTGACTCATCGCAACGCGCGCACGCCTCTGCAACTCTCCTGCCGGCCGGTTGCCCGGACCTTCGGCACCTTCGCCGCACGCACGCTCGCCATCGCGACGCTCGGATTCGCCGCCTGCATCGGCATGTCGGGCGCCGCGCTCGCGCAGACGTCACCGGCCACGCGCGATGACACGCCGCAAGCCGATGCGGCCATCGCCAACAAGGACTGGAACGCCGCGCTCAAGCAGCTCGATGCGCGCATCGCCGGCAATCCGCGTGACGTGCAGGCGAAGTTCAAGCGCGCCACCGTGCTCGCGCGCCTGAACCGCGACGACGAAGCCATCGCCGCCTTCACCGAGCTCACGCAGGCTTACCCGGAATTGCCCGAGCCGTACAACAATCTCGCCGCGCTCTATGCGAAGAAGGGCCGCTACGAGGACGCGCGCGCCGCGCTCGAAACCGCGGTCAAGGCGAACCCCGGCTACGCGCTCGCGTATGACAACCTGGGCGACCTCTATCTTCGCCTCGCGAGCGAGTCGTACAAGCGCGCGCAATCGCTCGGCTCGAAGAGCCCGGTCACGAGCCAGCGCATCGCGGCGATTCAGAACATCTACAATCCGCCGAAGAAGCGCGCGGGCGCGGCGGATATCGCCTCGGGCACGCCCGCTGCGACAGCACCGCGTACGGCCGCCGACGAATGGGCGCCGGCATCGGGCACGACCTCGTCGCCGATGCCCTCGCCCGACGAGTACTCGCCGTTCGGCGGCCCGACCGCGCCGCTGCCGACCACGCCTTATGTCGCCCCGAAAGCGCAGCCTTGAACGAACGGACCGGCGCGCGCGGTAAGCTGTCGCCGCGCGTCGCAGTTTGCCGGACGCGCGCTTCGCGGTTGACGCTTTGCATTCACCACACGAGGATCGATCCTTCATGAAATTCCTGATGTTGGCGCTGTCGAGCGCTGCCCTGATCGCGAGCGCGCCCGCGTTCGCCCAGCCGAATGCGCAGGCCGCGCACCCCACCGTGCTCTTCAAGACCACGCAAGGCGACATCAAGGTCGAGCTCTATCCGGAGAAGGCGCCGAAGACGGTCGCGAACTTTCTCGACTACGTGAAGTCCGGTCAATACAGCGGCACGATCTTCCATCGCGTGATTCCGGGCTTCATGATCCAGGGCGGCGGCTACAGCACGAGCTTCGCGGAGAAGCCGACGCGCGCGCCGATTCCGCTCGAGAGCAAGAACGGTCTGAAGAACGCCACGGGCACGATCGCGATGGCGCGCACGAGCGACCCGAACTCCGCCACGGCACAGTTCTTCATCAATACGGTCGATAATGCGGGTCTCGACTATCCGAGCCCGGACGGCAACGGCTATGCCGTGTTCGGCAAGGTCGTCGCGGGCATGGACGTCGTGAAGAAGATCGAAGGCAGCCCGACCACCACGCGCGGCCCGATGCAGGACGTGCCGCAGAAGCCGACCGTGATCGAGTCGGCGAGCGTGGTCTCGCAGTAACCAGAAGCGCATGTCGCTGACCCGGCGCGCACGCCGCGCCGGGGCTCAAATCAAACACACATTGGAGAGAACATCATCATGGTCGAATTGCATACGAACCACGGCGTCATCAAGCTCGAACTGGACGCGGACAAGGCGCCTAAGACCGTCGAGAACTTCCTCAACTATGTGAAGAAGGGTCACTACGACAACACCGTGTTCCACCGCGTCATCGACGGCTTCATGATCCAGGGCGGCGGTTTCGAGCCGGGCATGAATCAGAAAGGCACGGACGCGCCGATCAACAACGAAGCGAACAACGGCCTCAAGAACGACACGGGCACGATCGCGATGGCGCGCACGAACGATCCGCATTCGGCGACCGCGCAGTTCTTCATCAACGTGAAGGACAACGACTTCCTGAACCACTCGTCGCCGACGCCGCAAGGCTGGGGCTACACGGTGTTCGGCCGTGTCGTCGAAGGCATGGACGTGGTCGAGAAGATCAAGAAGGTCAAGACCGGCTCGAAGGGCTTCCATCAGGACGTGCCGGTCGACGACGTGGTGATCGAAAAGGCCGTCGTAGTCTGATCCCGGTCATTGCATGATCGACACGAAGACCACGTTCGGTCACGAGACAGCGGGCGCAGCGCATAACGCGCGCCCGCTGTTTTTCATTGCCGACCTGCACCTCTCCGAAGCGATCCCGAGAACGGTCGCCGCGTTCGAGCATTTCATCGAAGTAACGGCGAACGAGGCGGACTCCGTCTTCATACTCGGCGACCTGTTCGAGTTCTGGATCGGCGACGACATTCTGGACGCGCCCGCAACCGACGCGCGCGCCAGCTTCGCGCGCCGCATGACGCGTCTCATGCACACGCTTTCCGAGCGCGGCATCGGACTCTACGTGATGCACGGCAATCGCGATTTCCTGCTGGGCAAGCGCTTCATGAAAGACGCCGGCGCGATGCCGCTGCCCGATCCGTTCGTGATCACCGCGTTCGGCAGGCGCATCGCGCTCGCGCACGGCGATGGCCTCTGCACGGCCGATCGTGCCTATCAAGGCTTTCGCGCGTTCGCGCGCAACAGGCTCGCGCAGCGGCTCTTTCTCGCGCTGCCGCTCGACACGCGGCTAGGCATAGGCCAGCGCATGCGCACGAAGAGCGAAGGCGCGCGCATGACGGGCGTCAAGGCGAAATACGATGTCACGAAGAAAGCCGTGTCCGAGCTCTTCATCAACAGCCGCACGCATACGCTGATTCACGGCCACACGCATCGCCCGGCGATGCATCGCGAAGTCGAAGGCGTGCGCTGGGTCCTGCCCGACTGGGAACTGGACATCGACACGCCGCGCGGCGGCTATCTGCGCCTCGACGCAGACGGCGTGAGCCCGTTGCCGCTCTGACGCTTCAGCGGTCGAGCGACGCGGCCCGCTCTTCGGTCTTGCCGTCCATCGACGTGCACAGGCGCTTGAGATCGACGAGCGCGGCGCCATCGGCGGCATTGAGCGCTTCCACGCGCGCGCCGAGCCGCTCGAGCGCCGCGACGATCTCGTCGATGCGCTGCGTCTGCGTCGATGCGTGATCGATGAGGCCGTGGATCGCGAGCGAGACCGGATCGTCCGCGTTCGGCGTGATGCCGTAGGCGCAAAAGCCGCTCTTCGCGGGTTCATCGGACCGCTTCTTCTCGACCGCCGGCATCACGATGCGCGCCGGATTGCCGACCGCCGTGCCGCCCGCCGGCACCGGCTTCACGACGACCGCGTTCGAACCGATTTTCGCGTCCGCGCCGATCGTGAAGCCGCCGAGCACCTTCGCGCCCGCGCCGACGATCACGCCGCGCTCGAGCGTCGGATGCCGTTTCGCGCCGCGCGTGAGCGACGTGCCGCCGAGCGTCACGCCCTGATAGATCGTGCAGTCGTCGCCGATTTCGGCCGTCTCGCCGATCACGACGCCCATGCCGTGATCGATGAACACGCGCCGCCCGAGCGTCGCGCCCGGATGGATCTCGATGCCGGTCAGAAAGCGCGCGACCTGCGACACGAAGCGCCCGAGCCAGCGCCATTGCGCCTTCCAGCACGCATGCGCGAAACGATGCAGCACGATCGCGTGCAGGCCGGGATAACAGGTGACGACTTCCCACGCGCTGCGGGCGGCGGGATCGCGCTCGCGGATGGCGGCGATGTCTTCGCGAAGTCGGTCGAACATGGCGATGTCTCTGTTGAGGGGAACGAGCGCGCCGTGGAGCGCGGGAAAACGCCCAAAGCACGGAACGCGCAAAGCTTATATCGGCAGTCGCCGTTTTTCGCCGATTGTAGGACGAGCGCGGACACTCTGCCCGATGCCCACGATGGCAGCGCGGTCGCTGCCGGCGAGCACGCGCATTCAGTCTTTCTTCGCGCGCAGCAGGATGTGCTTCGCGATGCCGCGCAGGATATTCACTTCCTCGCGCTCCAGT
Source organism: Caballeronia calidae (assembly GCF_900044055.2). GTDB lineage: Bacteria > Pseudomonadota > Gammaproteobacteria > Burkholderiales > Burkholderiaceae > Caballeronia > Caballeronia calidae. Next base: position 73,331 of record NZ_FCOX02000001.1, read on the forward strand.
CCCGAGCGGGCGAAGAGCCGCCGCACGCGCGACATCAGCTTCTTCGGATTGGCCGGATCGAGGAAATCGAGCGAGACGAGCGCGTCTTCGAGATGCGCGTACATGCCTTCGATTTCATCGCTCGACGCGCTCTGCCCCGCCGAATCGACGACGGCGAGCGCGCTCGCGGGCGCCTGGAACGCGAGCCGCAGTTCGTAGGCGAGCAGCTGAACGGCCTGCGCGAGATTGAGCGAGCTGTAGGCCGGATTGGCGGGAATATGCGCGAGCGCGCTGCAGCGCTCGACGTCCGCGTTGGACAGGCCCGTGCGCTCGTTGCCGAACACGAGCGCGATGTCGCCGTGGCGCACGAAGTCGTGCGCGCGCTCGGCCAGGGCGCGCGGCGGCATCTGCGGCGGGCCGTACTCGCGCATGCGCGCGGTCAGCGCCACCGACCAGCGCACGCCGACGAGCGCATCGGCGAGCGTGTCGACCACGTGCGCGGACGCGAGAACGTCGTCGGCGCCGGAGGCCATCGCGATGGCTTCGGGCTCGTTCTTGACATCGGCCACACGCGGCGCGACGAGGACGAGGCGCGCGAAGCCCATCGTCTTGAGTGCGCGCGCGGCCGCGCCGACATTGCCCGGATGACTCGGCTCGACGAGGATGAAGCGCGTGGACGTGAAGCCGCCGGCAGGCGCGGAAAGATCGTTGGGTTCCAAGGCGCGATTTGTGCTGAAGTTGATGAACGTGCGAACCGGATATGTTAACGCGCTTTGCCGATGCGGCTCAAACTCGTGTCCACATGCGAGGAATTGCGGCGACTTTCGGGTAAAATGGCGCCTTCGCGCGCCGCGAACGGATTTCACGGTCAGTCGAACCTTCGCGCGAACGCCCCGCTCTTATTCAATTCGTCTTTCGTCGACATAGTCGTTGTCGCCAACTTTTCCGCCTGCGTGCGTTCACTTCGCGTGAGCATTCGGGCGGTCAGAGGATTTCGCTCATGCATCCGATGCTCAATATCGCTGTCAAGGCCGCGCGCCGCGCCGGACAGATCATCAACCGCGCGTCGCTCGATCTGGACCGCCTCCAGGTCAGCAAGAAGCAGCACAACGACTTCGTGACGGAAGTCGACAAGGCGTCGGAAGCAGCGATCATCGAGACGCTGCATACCGCCTATCCCGACCACTCCATCCTCGCCGAAGAATCCGGCGAAACGGATCGCGAGTCCGAGTTCCAGTGGATCATCGATCCGCTCGACGGCACCACCAACTTCATCCACGGCTTCCCGTACTACTGCGTGTCGATCGCGCTCGTGCACAAGGGCATCGTCACGCAGGCCGTCGTCTACGATCCGACGCGCAACGATCTCTTCACCGCCTCGCGCGGCCGCGGCGCGTATCTGAACGAGCGGCGCATCCGCGTCGGCAAGCTGGACCGTCTGTCGGATGCGCTGATCGGCACCGGCTTTCCGTTCCGCGACGGTCAGGGCCTCAACGCCTACATGCGCCTCTTCAGCGAAATGACGCTCTCGTGCGCGGGCCTGCGCCGCCCGGGCGCGGCCGCGCTCGATCTCGCGAACGTCGCGGCCGGACGCCTCGACGGCTTCTTCGAGCAGGGCATCCATCCGTGGGACGTCGCGGCGGGCAGCCTGATCGTCACCGAAGCGGGCGGACTCGTCGGCAACTACACCGGCGAATCGGACTTCCTGTTCAAGAATGAGATCGTCGCCGCCAATCCGAAGGTGTACGCGCAGATGATCAAGATTCTCGACCTGTACTCGCGCACGCGCCTGACGGGCGAATAAGCAGCAATTAAAGGGGCGCGTCTTGCGCCCCTTTGTTTTTCGCCCCTGGTTTTCTCTCCGCTTCCCTCCGCTCGCGCTGCGGGCGCGCCGCCTGCTCTGCAACGAATGCAGGGCTCCGTTACAGTGCAACCTTTCGCCCTCGTCCCAGAGGGCGCGCGGTTCATCCGCCCTTCTCCCGTTTCTCCGCCACGCGGGCCGCATGTCGGGTCCGGCACGTCATTCCCGCTCATGAAAAAAGGCTTCTACACGATCATCGCAGCGCAATTCGTTTCGTCGCTCGCCGACAACGCGCTCCTCATCGCCGCGATCGCGATGCTGGCCGTCGTGCGTTCCGCGCCGTGGGTCACGCCGCTGCTGCAGATTTTTTTCACGATTTCGTATGTTGTGCTCGCACCATTCGTCGGCGCATTCGCCGATGCGGTCCAGAAGCGCCACGTCATGTTCATCTCCAACGCGCTCAAGGCGGCTGGCTGCGCGATGATGATCGCGGGTATGCATCCGATGATCGCGTACGGCGTCGTCGGTCTGGGCGCAGCCGCGTATTCGCCCGCGAAGTACGGCATTCTCACCGAGCTGCTGCCGCCGCAGAAGCTGATCGCGGCGAACGCATGGCTCGAATCGGCGACCGTCGGCTCGACGATTCTCGGCACCGTGATCGGCGGCGCGCTCGTGAGCCGGGTCGTGGCGCGCTGGGTCACGCACGCGCATCTGCCGTTCGTGAGCACCGCCGCGCATGCCGCGCTCTTCGCGGTAATGGTGATTTACGCGTCGGCGGCGGTCATCAACGTGTTCATTCCCGATACCGGCGCGCGCTATCCGAATCTGCTGACCGAGCCGACGAAGCTCGTCAACGATTTCTCGCACTGCTTCATGGTGCTCTGGAAGGACAAGCTCGCGCAGATCGCGCTGTGGGTCACGACACTGCTCTGGGGCGCGGCCGTCACGCTGCAGTTGCTCGTGCTCAAATGGGCCGATGCGAACCTCGGCCTGTCGCTGTCGAAGGCGGCCGTGCTGCAGGGCATAACCGGCTTGGGCATCGCGCTCGGCGCGGCAGCGGCATCGGCGTGGATCGTGCTGCGCCAGTCGCTCAGGGTGTTGCCGGTGGGCGTGCTGATCGGCGCGGTGGCCGTCGCGATGGCGTTCTACAACAAGGACCTGTTCCCGGCCGGCGCGGGCGTGCAGATCGGCCCGTTCTTCGCGCCGGCGTACATTCTGATGGCCTATCCGCTGATGATCGCGCTCGGCGGGCTGTCCGGCTTTTTCATCGTGCCGATGAACGCGATCCTTCAACATCGCGGCGCGACGCTGCTATCCGCCGGACATTCCATCGCCGTGCAGAATTTCAATCAGAATCTCGCCGTGCTGGCGATGCTCGGCGCCTACGCGCTGATGTTGACGTCGAAAGTGCCGGTGCAGTGGATCATCGTCGTGTTCGGGCTGTTCGTGTGCGCGATGATGGCGCTCGCAATGCGCCGCCACACGCAGAACGAGCGCGAAACGGACCTCGTGGCGCTCGTCGAGGAATGAAGCTTGCTCAACGGTGTATTCTGGGTTCATACCCCGGCGCCGGCCTACGAGGAAGACAGGGAGGGAACGCGGGCGGCGGGGGCACGGGTCGTAATGTTGTAACCGCGGCAGTAAGCGGCGCGCCGGGCCATCCGCGCAACAAGACGACACGACGCGAGCCCGGCGTCATTCTTCCTCGGCAACGTCAATAAGGAGCAAGGAAATGGGATTGTTCACACGTTCGACGCTCGACAGCAAAATCAATGGCGCAGCCAACCTTGGCGAACGCGCGGTGCGCGGTGCGAGCGACGCGGTCGATTCGGCCAGCGGTCAGTTGCGCAGCCTGCTCGACGATCTGGAAAGTTCGATCCAGAACGCGAAGGACATCGACGCGGACAAACTGCGCAAGGAGCTGCAGTCGAAACTCAAGACCGCGCGTTCGCAGATGAACGGCGCGAGCGGCGCCGTCGCAAGCCGGTTCAACGATGCTGCAGGCTATGCCGACGACTTCGTGCATGACAAGCCGTGGCATACGCTCGGCGCGGTGGCGGGGCTCGCGTTGCTCGTCGGGTATCTCGCCGGGCGCGCGTGACGCGTCCTGACTTCTTAGGCACCGGCCGCCGGAACGGCATCGCGTTCGTTCCGGCGGCGGACGCCGCTCCCGCCGAATCTGCGCGGGCGCGCTCGCCTCGTTGCGCCGGCTGATCGCATTCCATTGGCCATTCGGCCGACTCTGCGCGCATCCCACGACAGGTTAAACTCATGCCCTATCGGCTGATTTGCGGCCGGCGCACGTTGCGTCCGGCCGTTTGATCATTCCGGCTTCCACAGCAGGCAAGATGGGCAATCACACGGCAACTCCCGACACCTCTTCCGACACCGCCCCGCTCGCGGACCTGTCGCAGCACACGCCCATGATGCAGCAGTATCTGCGCATCAAGGCGGAGCATCCCGGCACGCTCGTTTTTTACCGGATGGGCGATTTCTACGAGCTCTTCTTCGACGACGCCGAGAAGGCCGCGCGTCTGCTCGATCTCACGCTCACGCAGCGCGGCGCTTCGGGCGGCAATCCCATCAAGATGGCGGGTGTGCCGCATCACGCGTGCGAGCAATATCTCGCCAAGCTCGTGAAACTCGGCGAGTCGGTTGCGATCTGCGAGCAGATCGGCGATCCGGCTACATCGAAGGGGCCGGTCGAGCGCAAGGTGGTGCGCGTCGTCACGCCGGGCACGCTGACCGATGCCGCCCTGCTCTCCGATAAAAGCGATGTCTACCTTCTCGCGCTCTGCCCCGCGCATAACCGGCGCGGCGTGGTCACGAGCGTCGGCCTCGCGTGGCTCAATCTCGCAAGCGGTGCGCTGCGGCTCGCGGAAGTCGCACCCGGCCAGGTGAGCGCGGCGCTCGAGCGGATTCGTCCGGCGGAAACGCTCATCGCCGATTCGATCACCGATGTTCAGGCATCGCTCGGCGTGGCGAACCCGGGCGCAACGACACGTGTTCCCGCGTGGCACTTCGACGTCGGCTCGGGCACGCAGCGCTTGCGCGAGCAACTCGACGTCGCGAGCCTCGACGGTTTCGGCGCGCAGACGCTCACATGCGCGTGCGGCGCGGCGGGCGCGCTGCTGCTCTATGCCGCCGCGACGCAAGGCCAGCAATTGCGCCACGTGCGCAGCCTGAAGGTCGAGTACGAATCGGAATACATCGGGCTGGATCCGGCCACGCGGCGCAATCTCGAACTGACCGAAACGCTGCGCGGCACCGAATCGCCCACGCTTTTCTCGCTGCTCGACACCTGCTGCACGACGATGGGCAGCCGTCTGTTGCGTCACTGGCTGCATCATCCGCCGCGCGATGCATCGATCGCGCAGGCGCGCCAGCAGGCCATCGGCGCACTGCTCGACGCGCCCACGAGCGGCGGTCTCGACACGCTGCGCGGCGCGTTGCGCAAGATCTCGGATATCGAACGCATCACGGGCCGCCTCGCGCTGTTTTCGGCGCGGCCGCGCGATCTGTCGAGCCTGCGCGACACCTTCGCCGCGCTGCCCGATCTGCGCGCGCTCGTCGCGGGCGTCGCCGCGCAGACGTCGGCGCTGGAGCGCATCACCGCCGCGCTGGAGCCGCCGCACGAGTGCCTCGATCTGCTGACGAGCGCCATCGCGCAAGAGCCCGCCGCGCTGATTCGCGACGGCGGCGTGATCGCGCGCGGCTACGATCCCGATCTCGACGAACTGCGCGATATTTCGGAGAACTGCGATCAGTTCCTGATCGATCTCGAAGCGCGCGAGCGCACGCGCACGGGCATCGCGAACCTGCGCGTCGAGTACAACAAGGTGCACGGCTTCTATATCGAGGTGACGCGCGGACAGACCGACAAGGTCCCCGACGACTATCGCCGCCGTCAGACGCTCAAGAACGCCGAGCGCTACATCACACCCGAGCTGAAAACGTTCGAGGACAAGGCGCTGTCCGCGCAGGAACGCGCGCTCGCCCGCGAACGCGCGCTCTACGATGCACTGCTGCAGAACCTGCTGCCCTTCATCGCCGATTGCCAGCGCGTCGCTGGCGCGCTCGCGGAGCTCGATCTCCTGTGCGCGTTCGCGGAGCGTGCCCGCGCGCTCGACTGGGTCGCGCCGGAATTCACTGCCGATGCGGGCATCGATATCGAGCAGGGCCGGCATCCGGTCGTCGAGGCGCAGGTCGAGCAGTTCATCGCCAATGATTGCTGTCTCAGCCAGGACCGCAAGCTCTTACTCATCACCGGCCCGAACATGGGCGGTAAATCGACCTTCATGCGTCAGACCGCGCTGATCGCGCTGATGGCGCATGTCGGCAGCTACGTGCCCGCGAAGCGCGCGCGCTTCGGCGCGCTCGATCGCATCTTCACGCGCATCGGCGCGGCGGACGATCTCGCAGGCGGCCGGTCTACCTTCATGGTCGAGATGACCGAAGCGGCCGCCATTCTCAACGACGCGAGCGCGTCGAGCCTCGTCTTGATGGACGAGATCGGACGCGGCACCTCGACCTTCGACGGTCTCGCGCTCGCATGGGCCATCGCGCGACATCTGCTCACGCACAACGGCTGCTACACGCTCTTCGCGACGCACTACTTCGAGCTCACGCAATTGCCCGCGGAGTTCGCCCAGGCTGCGAACGTGCACTTGTCGGCGGTCGAGCACGATCATGGCATCGTGTTCCTGCACGCGGTGAGCGAAGGTCCGGCCAATCAGAGTTACGGGCTGCAGGTCGCGCAGCTCGCGGGCGTGCCGTCCGCGGTGATCCGCGCCGCGCGCAAGCATCTCGTGCATCTGGAGCAACAGTCGATCGGCCAGCCCACCGCGCAATTCGATCTGTTCGCGAGTCAGCCGGTTGCGCCTTACGAGGACGAACCGCAAGCGACGGAAACGCCCGAGCATCCCGTCATGGAAAAGCTGCGCGCGCTCGATCCGAACGATCTGCGTCCGCGCGATGCGCTCGATCTGCTCTTCGAACTGCATGAACTGGCGAATAGTCCGCCGGATGCCTCGCGTTGAGCGTGGCGCCGCCGCGCGCGTTTCGCGTGCGTCGCGCCTGAGAAGCGCCGTGAGGATGACGGTCGCGGCCGCGCTCGCGTGCGGCGCCGCCGTTCACGCGCATGCCCAAGGCAATGCGCCGCTCAGCTTCGCCGTGATCTCCGACGCGCTCACGCGCCCCGCCGACGAAGCGCCGGTGCGCCGCATGCTCGATGCGATCGGGCGCGACGGCAACATCGCGTTCATCGTCTACGACGGCAATTTCAAAGGCAGCGCCGAGCCGTGCCGCGACAGCGTCTATCAGTCGCGCCACGACTTGCTGGACGCGTCGCGCACGCCGCTCGTCCTGCTGCTCGGCCAGCACGACTGGGCCGATTGCGGTCTCGCGCACGCGGGCGCCTACGACCCCGTCGAACGGCTCGATTTCGTGCGTCAGCTCTTCTTCATCGATGCCACCGCGCTCGGCCAGACGCCGCTCACGCTCTCGCGCGAAAGCGATGTCGCGCGCTTTCGCACGTTCAGGGAAATCGTGCGCTGGCAGGCGCAAGGCATCGCGTTCATCGGCCTCAACGTGCCGAGTCCGAACAATCACTATCTGACCGCGGGCGGGCGCAATGGCGAATTCGAAGACCGCGCCGTCGCCACGACCTTCTGGCTCGAACATGCGGCGGAATCGGCGCGGCGCAGCGACATGCGCGCGCTCGTCATCCTGCTTCAGGGCGATCCGGATTTTTCGCGCTACGAAAAGCGCGACCGTTTTGCCTGGCTGCGCTTCTCGCATTCGAATCAGCCGCGCGATGGCTTTCTTGAATTGAAGCGCAGCCTCGTGAAATCGGCGGAGCTGTTTCGCGGGCCGGTCATCGTGATTCACGGCACGGATGCGCCCGAGCCCAATGGCTTTCATATCGATCAACCATTGCGCAACGACAAGGGCATGGTCGTCACGAATCTCACGCGCGTGGCGGTCGCGTTCGGGAAGCCGCAGTCGCAATGGCTCGAAGTACAAAGCGATGCGCAATGGCGTCCGCCGTTTCGCCTGCGCGTGCGCGATGTAAAGGAGTCCCGCACGCGCGAACCGGTCGCGCCGGCGCCGGAGACGCCCGCGCAATCGGGCATGCCGTATGTGCCGTACCCTGCTCCGTACCTTGCTCCGTACCCGGCGCCTCAACCTACGCTGCCCGCATCATCGATGCCGCCCGCGATGCCGCGCAACGATCTGCCCGAATCGCTGCCCGCGCCGCCGTCGATGCCGCTGCCGGCCTCCGACCTGCCCCCGATCCTCACACCGCCGCAAGCGCGGCCGCCGATCTATCCGGTGCCCGCGTCGGGCGTGCAGAACGGCGCGCTGCCAGCTGGCAAGAGCGACGACAGGAGCAAGCCGGCCGGACAATAAAAAAGCGCAGCCGCGGCTGCGCTTTTTTCATGGGCCGATGCCTTCAGTGAAGCGTCGGACCTGCGTCCTTGCGCTGTTCGTCGTCATCGTCGTCTTCGTCCTCGTCGACGACGTGCAAGCCGTCAGCGCCATGCGCGTGCTGATGCTCGATCTCGTCGTCGGTCGCCGTGCGGACTTCCTGCACCGACAGCGCGAAACGCAGCGCCATGCCCGCGAGCGGATGATTGCCGTCGAGCACGACTTTGTCCTCGGCGACATCGGTCACGGTGTAGATGAGCGAGTCGATGTCGTCGTCGCCGTCTTCCGGCGTGCCTTCGAACTGCATGCCGACTTCCAGCGGCTCGGGAAAGCGGCTGCGCTCTTCGATCTTCACGAGTTCGGGATCGTATTCGCCGAACGCATCCTGCGGCTCGAGCTGGATGAGCGTTTCATAACCCGCCTCGTGACCGTCGAGCGCTTCCTCGATCTTGGGGAACGTGCCATCATAGCCGCCGTGCAGATAGACCATCGGCTCGTCGCTCTCTTCGATCAGATTGCCTTGCGCATCCGATAGCTTGTACGCGACCGAAACGACAGTGTCTTTCGCAATTTTCATTGGATCCTCCAAGATACAAGCCTCGATTATACGATGCCCAAGCGGCCACAATACGCAACACCTTCCCCCGTTTCCGGCCTTCCCGAGCACGCTCGCGCGCCCTTGCCAGACGAACTCACGCCCTTGTTGGGCAACCGCACGCCGCGACAGTTCATGCGGCGTTACTGGCAGAAAAAGCCGCTTTTGATCCGCCAGGCGATTCCCGGCATCGCGGCCCCGCTACAGCGCGACGAACTCTTCGAACTCGCCGATCTCGATGACGTCGAGTCGCGTCTCATCACACATTTTCGCAATACGTGGAATCTGGAGCACGGCCCGTTCGCACCCGACGAATTGCCTGCGGTCAGAAAGCGCGAATGGACCTTGCTCGTGCAAGGCGTGAACCTGCACGACGACCGCGCGCATGCGCTGATGAACCGGTTCCGTTTCATCCCGGACGCGCGCCTCGACGATCTGATGATCTCGTATGCCACGGATGGCGGCGGCGTCGGACCGCACTTCGACTCTTATGACGTGTTTCTGCTTCAGGTTCATGGCAAGCGCCGCTGGCGCATCGGCGCGCAGCGCGATCTTTCGCTAAAACCCGGACTGCCGTTGAAAGTTTTACAGCACTTCGAGCCCGAGGAAGAATGGGTGCTGGAGCCGGGCGACATGCTCTATCTGCCGCCGCACATCGCGCACGACGGCATCGCCGAGGGCGAATGCATGACGGCATCCATCGGCTTTCGCGCGCCCTCCGCGCACGAGCTCACGGCACAGTTTCTGTATCACCTCGCCGAACGCGCGGACGATGCATCCGACAACGCCCGCGCGAACCCGCGCTATCGCGATCCGGCTCAGGAGCCCGTATCGAATCCGGCCGCGTTGCCCGGCCTTCTGATCGAACGCGTTGGCGCGATCCTTGCGAACGTGGACTGGAACGACAAGGACATCGCCGCGTTTCTGGGCACCTATTTGAGCGAGCCGAAAGCCAGCGTGGTATTCGACGCGCCCGAGCGCGCGCTGAATGAGCAAAAGTTTGTGGCGCAGGCAAAAAAATCTGGCCTGAGACTGGATAGAAAGACTATTTTGCTGTACGACGCACGGTCATATTTCCTAAATGGCGAAGCCGCGTTGTTGTCGTCGAAGTTGAAAAAATGGCTCCCCGAATTGGCCGATACTCGGTGTCTAGAGGCGAAACGCTTTGTAACACTTACAGACGAATCGTCAATGACAGCGCTGCTGCACGAATGGTATCGTGCGGGCTGGATTCGGATGGGCGCTTTGCCTTGACAGGCTTGCCTTCAGGAGACTTCCCGGCACGCTGCGGATGCTAGAATTTTGCTGTTCCGCAATATGAAAGTTTGTATGAGAAAGACAACGCATCGTCCCCTGATTTATCGACGGTCGTTACGAAAGTGCCTATAATTTCCGGCCAAGCCGTAGGAAGTCTCACATAAAAAAGAATTGTGAGTCTCCACAGCGGCCCAGGTCGGTGTTGGAGCACACATTACCGGTACTTTGCGCTGTTGCTTACCTTTAACCATAAAAGGACGTGATCATGAAGAAATCCCTCCTCGTAGCATCCCTGTTGGCTGCTGTTGCTCTGGCTGCATGCAACAAGTCTAGCGAAACGGCTGCTCCGAGCGCTGCAAGCGAAGCGCCGGCAGCTTCGGCTCCGGCTGCTGCTGCTTCGGACGCAAACGCTGCTGCATCGAGCGCTTCGGCCGCTGCAAGCGACGCAGCTTCGGCTGCTGGCGCGGCTTCGGACGCTGCTGCTTCGGCTGCTACCGCAGCTCCGGCATCGGGCGCAAGCCAGTAAGGCGTATCGGCGCCACATCGTGGCGCTACGCCTTGGGCCGCTCCGAGCGGCCCGCCAACGAAAAAACCGGCTCTTTGGGCCGGTTTTTTCATATCTGCTTTGCGCGCAGTTCTTACGTCACGCGCGGCCTGTCACAGCGTGAGCCAGTCGAAGCCTTCCGCCTGAGTCGCGACAACCACGTCGACAGCCGACGCCCCCACGACCGCCGCAAGCGCGGCCTGCGCGAGATGCGGCAGATTGTTTTGCTGACTGAGATGAGCGGCCACGAGATGGCGCAGCCTGGAACGGTCGAGCGACGCGAGTATGGCCGCCGCCGCTTCATTATTCAGGTGTCCGTGAGTCCCGCCGATGCGCGCCTTCAGCGAGGGCGGATAGCGGCTCGCGGCGAGCATCTCGACATCGTGATTGGATTCGAGCACGAGCGCGTCACAGCCGCTCAGCACGCTCGTGATATGCGGCGTCGATACGCCGACATCCGTCAGCACGCCGAGGCGGCACGCGCCGTCGGAGAACACGTATTGCAGGGGCTCGCGGGCATCGTGAGGCACGGTGTACGGCAGCACGCTCAGATCGCCGATGGCGACGCTCTCATCGCCCCATAACACGTTCAGTTCGACGTTGGCTTCATCGGCGCCGATCGCGCGCGCCGTGCCCCAGCTCATGTAGAGCGGAATGGACCATCGGCGCGCGAGCGTCAGCGCGCTGCCGATATGGTCCGTATGCTCGTGCGTGATGACGATGGCGTCGAGGTCTTCGGCACGGCAGTTCAGACGCGCGAGACGGCGCTCGACCTCCTTGCCGGAGAAACCGCAATCGAGCAGCACGCGCGTCGTGGTCGTGCCGCTCGATGCCTCGACGAGCAATGCATTGCCCTCGCTGCCGCTGCCAAGACTGGCGAATCTCACGATGAACTCATGATCGACTGAAGATGACGCGTGTCGCCTAGTTCAACTGAGCATGCAGCAAGGACACGATGCGCTGCGCATCGGACGAGGTGTCCGGCTGACCGTTCGCATCGATCACGCCCACTTGCGTAAGCGAGTCCGCCTTCGGCTTCACGTTGACGAGGAACTGACGCGTCGGCTTCGGCGTGTTGCCCGAGAAGAACTTGCCGAAGAGGCCGTCTTTTTTCAGCTCCGCCATGGAGTCCGAATAATGGACGTAGTAAATGCCCTTGTCGCGATCACGATTGTCGACGGTGAAGTTGGTGCGATCGAGCGCGAGGCCCACGCGCAGCCACGCGCGATCGAACGGCTCGGCGAGATCGAGCGTGGAGCCGCCCGCGCTCTGAGCCACCGCCACCTTCGCGCCCGACGGACGCGCCTGTGCCATCAACTGCTGCGACTGCTTTTCGGTGAGACCGAACTTCTGCATCATCTTCGTGAGCACCGCGGCTTCGAGCTGCGGATTGCGCGGACGCGCTTCCCAGCGCGACGAGGTCTTGTCCTGCCCCGTCAGCACTTCTTCCATCGCGCTGTGCGTGACGGAGATGTCCGTCGAGCCGTTGGATGCGCGGTCCACCTGCGTGCGGAACATGTCGCGCGTGCCCGACGAGTACGCGAAGTCGAGCAGCTTGCCCACGCTGTTGCGGAACCAGTCGTTCGGGATGTTCGCGCGGTTCTCGGCCCAGTCGGTGGCCATGATGCCGGTTTGCGGCGCGTCGGTCTTGAGCGTAAAGCCGTTCTCTTCCCAGAACTCCTTCAGCGGTCCCCAGATCTGATCGGGCGAGCGGCCGTCGACGACGAGCCAGCGGCGGTCGCCGTCGCTCTCGACGTGCATGCCGTACGGGTCCTGCGCGTTCGGCACGCCGAGCGTCGCGTTGCCGGCCGGCGTGACCGCACGCTCCGCGGCGCCGCCGAGCGCGTTGACCTTCGGCGGCGCGGCATAGCGCTGGCTGATGTCCGCGGTGGACAAATCCGACGGCACGCTGAGCGCGGGTGCGGTTTCAGCAGCCTTGTAGTTGACGCGATCCGGCGCGAGCCAGTCGTTGAGCGTATCGCAACCCGCAAGCGCGAAGAGCGCGCTGGCGCCGAGCGACAACACGCTCAGGCGTTTGGCTTGAGTAAGAAGAGCGGAACGTTTCATGAGGTCCTTCTTTGCTGCTGATGACGCATTGCGTCGCGCCGGCCCCGCTCTACCGGAGCGGTTCGGCGAGACGAATGTTGAGGCCAATGAGCGGCGGTTGATGACTGAAGGTGAGGTTCATCTCGATCACTTGCGGCGGCGCGGACTTTCGATTCTTTGGACTCGGGTGCCGCCGCATGTGATCAGGCGAGAAGCCCGGAATCGCGCAACGCGTCACGCACCACGTCGTGATAGCGCGCGTCGAGCGGCGTGAGCGGCAAACGGATGCCGCCTTCCATGCGGCCCAGTTCGGCGAGCGCCCACTTGGCCGGAATCGGATTCGATTCGCAGAAGAGTTGCTTGTGCAGCGACAGGAGCTTCAGATGGATGCGGCGCGCGGTGATGGCGTCGCCTTCCAGCGCGGCGCGGCAAAGCTGGCTCATTTCCTTCGGCGCGACGTTGGCCGTCACCGAGATATTGCCGTGGCCGCCGAGCAGCATCAGCGCGATAGCCGTGGGATCGTCGCCGCTGAAGATCGAGAAATTCGCCGGCGCGTGCTTGATGAGATGCGCCGCGCGGTCGATGTTGCCCGTCGCTTCCTTCACACCGATGATGCCCGGCACGTCGGCGAGGCGCAGGATCGTCTCGTTGCTCATGTCGGCAACAGTGCGGCCCGGCACGTTGTAGAGCAGCACGGGAAGATCGACAGCTTCAGCGATCGCCTTGAAGTGGCGATACATGCCTTCCTGCGTCGGCTTGTTGTAATACGGGACGACCTGGAGCGTGGCGTCCGCGCCGACCTTCTTCGCGTGCTTCGACAGCTCGATGGCTTCCGCGGTCGAATTGCCGCCCGCGCCCGCGATGATCGGGAAACGCTTGGCCGTGTGCTCGACGGCCGTCTGGATCATGAGCATGTGCTCTTCGACCGACAGCGTGGCCGATTCGCCGCTCGTGCCCACCACGACGAGACCGTTCGAGCCTTGCTCGACGTGCCAGTCGATCAGTTTTCGAAACGCCGGCAGATCGAGACTACCGTCCTCGTGCATCGGTGTGACGATGGCAGGAATGCTGCCGCGGATCTGGATGCCGCCGTGTGTTCCGTTTGTCATGAAACTCTATGAATTTAATCGTGAATTTAATCGCAAAAAGCGATATTACGCGATTGTAGCGGATTAGCCGGTCAGCGCGTAACGTGGCGGACCCGGGGGTGTGTTACCAATCGTGAGCGCATTTTCCGCTGACCGCGATACGCGAACCGCGCAAATCCGCTGCACATAGGCAGGACGCGGATCGTCGAGAAATCCGTCCTCGTAAGCAATCACGCGCAGCCGCCCTCTCACGGCTTCCAGCAGTTCGCCGGGTCCCAGCAAAAACGCCGGATTCGACGGCTTGCCGATGCTGCCGTTGCCCGCCGCGAAGGTTTCGTAGATCAGCACGCCGCCGGGCGCGAGCGCGTCGATCAGATGCCCGAACAGCGGCCGATGCAGATAGTTCGTGACGACGACCGCATCGAACGTTCGGTCGTTCGAAAGCGGCCACGGCGCGTTTTCGATATCGGCCGCAAGTGTTTCGATGCCCTCGCCTGGCGGCATCGACGCCAGCGCGTCGGCGTCGCGGTCGACTGCGAGCACGGCGAAGCCGCGGGCGGCGAACCAGCGCGCGTGCCGGCCCCGACCCGATGCCACATCGAGCACCGCGCCGCCGGGCGCCACCAGATGCGCCCAGCGCTCGACCCACCGACTCGGCGCGCCTTCCATCAGTTGTAAGACAGACCCATGGCCTCGCGCACTTCGCGCATCGTCTCGGTGGCGAACTTGCGGGCCTTGTCGCAGCCGTCCGCGACGATCGCGCGCAGCAGCGACGGATCGTCCATGTACTTCTGCGCGCGCTCGAGCATCGGCTGCTGCTCGCGCAGAATGCCTTCGATCACCGGCTGCTTGCACTCCAGACAGCCGATGCCCGCGCTGCGGCAGCCCTTCTGCACCCATTGATGCGTGGCTTCGTCGGTGTAGACCTCGTGCAGCTTCCACACCGGGCACTTGTCCGGATCGCCCGGATCGGTGCGGCGCACGCGCGCCGGGTCGGTCGGCATCTTGCGGACCTTCTGCTCGATGGTCGCCGCGTCCTCGCGCAGGCCGATGGTATTGCCGTAGGACTTCGACATCTTCTGCCCGTCGAGGCCCGGCATGCGCGACGCTTCGGTCAGCAGCACCTGCGGCTCGACGAGGATGATCTTGCGCGAGCCTTCCAGATAGCCGAACAGGCGCTCGCGGTCGCTCATCGACAGGCTTTGCGATTCCTGCAGCATCGCGCGCGCTTGCTCGAGCGCTTCGTCGTCGCCTTCCTGCTGATACGCGACGCGCAACTCGTGATACAGCTTCGAGCGCTTGCCGCCGAGCTTCTTCGCGGCTTCCATCGCCTTCTCTTCGAAACCCGGCTCGCGCCCGTAGAGATAGTTGAAGCGGCGCGCGATCTCGCGCGTCATCTCGACGTGCGGCACCTGATCTTCGCCGACCGGCACGAGCGACGCGCGATACAGCAGGATGTCCGCCGCCATCAGCACCGGATAGCCGAGGAAGCCGTACGTGGAGAGATCCTTCTCCCTCAGCTTCTCGATCTGCTCCTTGTAGGTCGGCACGCGTTCGAGCCAGCCGAGCGGCGTGCCCATGCCGAGCAGCAGCGAAAGCTCGGCGTGCTCCGGCACGCGGCTCTGGATGAAGAGCGTCGCCTGCGCCGGATCGATGCCCGATGCCAGCCAGTCGATGAGCACTTCCCAGACGTTTTTCTCGATGACCTCGGGCGTCTCGTAGTGCGTCGTGAGCGCGTGCCAGTCGACCACGGCGAAGAAGCACGGGTATTCGGACTGCAGCCGCACCCAGTTTTTCAGCACGCCGTGATAGTGGCCGAGGTGCAGCGACCCGGTGGGCCGCATGCCGGAGAAGATACGGTCAGGGAACATGATGTTATGGAAATAGTGAAGCGAGGGGATTCAGAATAGCCGACACCGCCGTATAACCGACGTTCACGAGCGGGCTCAGCCAATAGCGCGTCAGGAAGCCGGTCACGACGAGCGCCATCACGATGAAGAAGCCGTACGGCTCGAGCTTCGAGAACGCGATGGACGCGCGCACCGGCAACAGCGCCATGACGACGCGCCCGCCGTCGAGCGGCGGCAAGGGAAAGAGGTTCAGCACGCCGAGCACGAGATTCACGCCGACGCCCGCGGCGGCCATGCGCGTGACAAACGGCTCGTCGACGTGAAAGGCCGCGAGCAGCACCGCGATCACGCCCCAGACGATCGCCTGCACGAAGTTGCTGCCTGGGCCCGCCGCCGCGACCCACAGGCTGCCCCAGCGCGGATTGCGCAGATTGCCGAACGCCACCGGCACGGGCTTCGCGTAGCCGAACATGAACGCGCCGCTCGTCACGAAATACAGGACGATCGGAATCACGATCGTGCCGATCGGATCGATATGGCGCATCGGATTCATGGAAACACGGCCCAGCACGTAGGCCGTGTTGTCGCCGAGCAGTCGCGCGGCATAGCCATGCGCGGCCTCGTGCAGCGTGATCGCGAAGATCACCGGGAGCGCGTAGACCGCGATGGTTTGTATCAGGGAAGGATCCATAGGACGGTATTGTATCAAGCAGGCAGGCCGGATCAGACGCGCGCAGTGAGGCCGGGCGCGCACGATTTCGCCCCATGATGTGCGAGAACGCTTAATCGGGTCGTATGCCCGTGTGCGCTACTGCGCGGCGCTTACGCCGTGAGCCCGAACGGTTCGAGACTGCCTCTCCCCGCGCGCACGAGCACTGGCTCCCCCGATGAAAGGTCGATCACGGTCGAAGGTTCCGCCGGACACGCGCCGGAATCGATCACGAGCTCGATCTGTTTTTCCAGACGCTCGCGGATGTCCTCAGGATCGTTGAGCGGCTCGGTATCCGGCGGCAGGATCAGCGTCGATGCGAGCAGCGGCTCGCCGAGCGCCTCGAGCAGCGCGAGCGCGATCGCGTGATCGGGCACGCGCAGCCCGATCGTCTTGCGCGACGGATGCGAGAGCCGGCGCGGCACTTCCTTCGTCGCCTGCAGCACGAACACGTACGGCCCCGGCGTCACCGATTTGATCAGCCGGTATTGCTGGTTATCGACCATCGCGAAATTGGACAGCTCGGAGAGATCGCGCACGAGCAGCGACAGCAGCTGCTTGTCGTCGATGCCGCGTATGCGTCGCAGGCGCTCGACCGCGTTCTTGTCGTCGAGATGGCAGCCGAGCGCGTAGCTCGAATCCGTCGGCAGCGCGACAAGCCCCCCGTCCTTGATGATCTGCACGGCCTGGTTGATGAGCCGCGGCTGCGGATTGTCCGGATGAATGCGAAAGAATTGAGACATGGCGACGCCTTGTTGTTTCGATCGTTTTCGCGAAGGTCGGGCGCGGCGCGAACCAGTGCGCGAGCGCGCCTTCACGCATGATGCGTGCGGAAAATCAGCATTGATGCAAAGACCGTGCGCGCGAGGCGAAAGAGGCTCGCGCGCGGGACAGCGCTAAAGCCAGCGCTCCCAGACGGGCGTGAGATCGTCGGGCAGCGGCGGCAGCAGGCCGAGATCGACACGCCCCTCGCCCGCGCCGTGGAAGTCGGAGCCGCGCGACGCCTCGAAACCGTAGCGGCGCGCGACATCGGCGTATTCGCGGTATTGATCGGGCGTGTGGCTGCCCGTGACGACCTCGATCGCGCGGCCGCCGAGCTGGATGAACTCGTCGAAGAGCGCGGCGAACTGGACCGGCGTGTAGTCGTAGCGCCCCGGATGCGCGACGATCGGCTCGCCGCCCGCATCCTTGATCCACTTCATCGCGTCCGCGAGTTTCGCCCACCGATGTCCGACGTAACCCGGCTTGCCTTCGCCAAGATAACGCGCGAAGACGTCGGAGGTGGACTGCGCGTAGCCCGCTTCCACCAGAAAGCGCGCGAAGTGTGTGCGCGAGATCATGTCGGGATCGTCGGTGAAGCGCAGCGCGCCTTCGTAGGCATTCGGAATGCCGACCGCGGCGAGCGCCTCGCCGATGGCGACGCCGCGCGCCGCGCGCCCGTTGCGCGTGGACGCGAGCCCGTTGCGCAGTGCTTCGTTCGCCGGATCGACGTTCATGCCGACGATATGCACCGTACGCGATGCCCACGTCACCGAGATCTCGACGCCGGGCAGATAGCCCATGCCGAGCGCCTCGGCCGCCTGACGCGCTTCGTCCTGCCCGCCCAGCTGATCGTGATCCGTGAGCGACCACAGCGTCACGCCGTTCGCATGCGCGCGCGCCGCGACCTCGGCGGGCGCGAACTGGCCGTCGGACACAGTGGAGTGGCAATGCAGATCGGCGTTCATCATGGGCTCGTGGATATCACTGACATTCTAACTGTATCGGCATGACACGCCGATTATGTAGTCGCTTCGCTCTGGCAGCGCCCTCATGCGCAGAACAACTCGATCAGCGCCGCGATGCGCTCCGGCTGGTCGTGGTGGATCATGTGACCCGCCTCGTCGACGATTTCCTCGCGCCAGTCGGAAAACACGTCGAAGCGCGTCTTGAACTCTGCGACGGGCATCTTCCCCGCGAAGACCGCGAGGGCCGGCGAATCCTTCGCTTCGACGTGCAGCACTGGCGCCTCGACGCGCGCCCATACGGCGCTCACCTCGTCCAGCCGATAAAGCGTGGGTCCGCGCAGCTTGTGCGCCGGATCGGCGAGCAGATGGAAGCGCTCGTCCGCTTCCTTGCGCGACCAGTGCTGCGCGAGATAACGCGCGCGGTCGCGCGCAAGACGCGGATTCGTGCGGATGAGCCGGTCGGCGACTTCGTCGAGGTTCGCGTAGCTGCGCAGCGCGGGCGGCGCGCGCAGATCGTCGAGCCATTGCGCGATGCGCCCCGGAGACTGCGACGCGCGCGCGGCAGCCAGCCCGAAGCCTTCCAGATCGACCACGCGGCGCACACGCTGCGGCCGCACGCCCGCGTATAGCAACGACACGTTCGCGCCCATGCTGTGTCCGACGAGATTCACCTGCGCGCCCGGCGCGTAGTGATCGAGCAGCACGTCGAGATCGCCGAGGTAGTCGGGGAAGTAGTAATGGCCCCCACCCTTTTGAGCGACCGGCCAGTCCGACAGTCCGAAGCCGCGCGCGTCCGGCGCGAGCACTTGCCAGTCGCCGGCGAGCGCATCGACGACGAACTGGAACGACGCGCCGATATCCATCCAGCCGTGCAGCATGAAGAGCATCGGGGCGTCGGGCGAGCCCCAGCGGCGCACGTGCAGACGCACGCTGCGCACATCGACGAACTCGGAGCGCGATTCTTTCATGGTCTCGTCTCGCATCGAATGAAAAAGGATGATCGTTCGATTATAGCGGCGATGGGCGCGCTACTTTGCGTCGTCGAGGCCGGCGAGCGCGCGCAACTCGGCCTCGTCGAAGCCGGCGTCGCGGCGGGCCTCGAAGTTGAACGGGCCGCGCAGCTTCGGCGCGTGATAGCGCTCGGCGAGGCTTTCGTAGGTCGTGTGCGGATCGAGATTCTCGCCGTCGCACAGGAAACGGAACCAGCGATTGCCGATCAGCACGTGCCCGATTTCATCGCGCAGGATCACGTCGAGGATCGCCGCCGACGCGTGATCGCCCGCCTGCGCGAGGCGCTTTCTGATAGGCGGCGACGCGTCGAGTCCACGCGCTTCCAGCGTGCGCGGCACGAGCGCCATGCGCGCGAGCACATCTCCGCGCGTGCGCTGCGCCATTTCCCACAGGCCGTCGTGAGCGGGGAAATCGCCGTAGGCGTGGCCGAACTCGGCGAGCCGCGCGCTCAGCAACGAAAAATGATGCGCTTCCTCGGCAGCCACTTTCAACCAGTCAAGATAAAAATCGACTGGCATCGACGGAAAGCGCCATACGGCGTCGAGCGCGAGATTGATCGCATTGAATTCGATGTGCGCGAGCGCGTGCAGCAGCACCGCGCGCCCTGCTTCCGACTGCATGCCGCGGCGCTTCAGCGACGAGGGTTCGACGAGTGCCGGGCGCTCGGGCCTTCCGGGCAAGTCGCCCGGTTCCGCGAATGTCGCGCCCGGATCGATGCGCGACGGCTCCGCGCGCACCGCGTCCCACAGCGCGCCGGCGCGCGCCGCTTTCGCGGCGGGCTCGCGCTCGCGCAGGATGTCGAGCGCCGCGCGGCGTGCGCAATCGTCGGCGTCGGGGAAAATCGTTGACTCGTGCATCGGACTATCTCGAAAACAGACGGCGAAGGCGACGGTCCGGCGGACCAATGTCGCAAACAGCTAAAATGGTAATCCCGGCGAACGCCTCATCACGCGCAACAATCGGCGCAAGGATCGCGCGACGGCGTCGGTCACGCCGCACCGGCAGGCGCGCATTTTAGCGCCGCAGCCACGCGGCGCCGCGCGCGCCCCACCTTCACGACACCACGCCCCAGGAGACAATGTGGCCATCTACAAACTCGGCGACGACGCCCCCACCATCCACGAAAGCGTGTTCCTCGCGGACACCGCGACCATCATCGGCCGCGTGACGCTCGAGGAAAACGCGAGCGTCTGGCCCGCCGCCGCGCTGCGCGGCGACAACGAGCCGATCGTCGTCGGGCGCGGCAGCAATGTCCAGGAAGGTGCCGTGCTGCATGCGGACCCGGGCTTTCCGCTGACGATCGAAAACGACGTCACCGTCGGCCATCAGGCGATGCTGCACGGCTGCACGATCAAGGAAGGCTCGCTGATCGGGATTCAGGCGGTGGTCTTGAATGGTGCGGTGATCGGCCGCAACTGTCTGGTTGGCGCGGGCGCCGTCGTCACCGAAGGCAAGGTGTTCCCGGACAACACGCTGATTCTCGGCTCGCCCGCGAAGGCGGTGCGTGAGATCGGCGAGGCGGATATCGCCCGCATGCGCGCGGCCACGGCAAGCTATGCCGACCGGCGCGAATATTACAAGGCGCAGCTCGTGCGCATCGGCTGAGCACCGCGCAAGACGGCGCATCGGCCTCATTACCCAAGGAAGAGTTGTGAACGACCAGTTGCAGAAATTCATGTTCAACGCGGCGCCCGTGCGCGGCGAGATCGTCTCATTGCACCACACGTGGCAGGAAGTGCTTGCGCGCCGCGCCTATCCGCTGGCCGTGCGCAACGTGCTCGGCGAGATGATGGCCGCGTGCGCGCTCCTGTCGGCGAACCTCAAGTTCGACGGCACGCTCGTCATGCAGATCTACGGCGACGGCCCGGTGAAGATGCTGGTCGTGCAATGCCACTCGAACCTCTCGCTGCGCGCCACCGCCAAGCTCGCGGAAGGCGTGGAGGGCGAGCTCGAGAACGAGATGTCGCTCGCCGATCTGCTGAACCGGCACGGGCGTGGCCGCTGTGTCATCACGCTCGATCCCGCCGACAAAAAGCCGGGGCAGCAGCCGTATCAGGGCATCGTGCCGCTGTCGGGCGAGCATGGTCCGCTTGCATCGATGGCCGAAGTGCTCGAGCACTACATGCATCACTCCGAGCAGCTCGACACGCGCCTGTGGCTCGCCGCCGATACCGATCGCGCGGTCGGCATGCTGCTCCAGAAGCTGCCGGGCGATGGCGGCATCATCCCGCATCCGGGCGAGCACGACGCCGACACCTGGCAGCGCGTCTGTCATCTCGGCAGTACGCTTTCGAATGAGGAATTGCTGAAGGAAGAGCCGGAGACGGTCTTCAAGCGGCTCTTCTGGCAGGAGAACGTGCAGCATTTCGATCCCGCGCCGGCGCGCTTCCAGTGCACGTGCTCGCGCGAGAAAGTGGGCGGCATGCTGAAGATGCTCGGCCGCGAGGAAGTCGACAGCGTGCTCGAGGAGCGCGGCGACGTCGAAGTGCATTGCGAGTTCTGCAACCAGCGCTACGACTTCGACGCCGTCGACGTCGCGCAACTTTTTGTCGCGAAAGAACTCTCACAGGGTGTGAGCCCGGCGTCGGATCAGCGGCACTGAGCACCTGCGAAAGCCTTGTTCAGCGGGCGTTACGCCGCACTGGCCGAAGCGCCGGAGGCACGACGCGCGGCGGTCGTGCCCACCCGGCGCGGGTGTCTCGTCATATCCGCTGCGCGCTATGATGGGGCTCTTGCTTAGTTGTCCGACCCGCTGGAGGTCGCCAGATGAAAACCGCAACGCTCAACCTGAAACTCGCGTCGTGCATCGCCGGGGTGGCGCTCGCCGCCGGCTGCACGATGGACCCGCCCGGCCCCTCGCCCATCTATAGCCGCCTGCCCGATGCGCCCCCCGCGCTTCAGCAGACGCTGACGCCGCAACAGCAGATGGACCGCTACAACGCCATCGACAAGCAGGCGCTGAACGAATCGCAACAGGCCGCCGCAGCGGGCAACGCCGCGAAGACGATGTCGCAGTTCTACGCGCCCATGCCGGTCTCGGTCTACGGCGGATATTCGAGCGGCGGCTGGGGCGGCGGTCCATACTGGGGTGTCGGCACCGGTTTCGGCACCGCGTGGTGAGCGAAGCAGCAAGCAGAAGCCGGATACAAAAATGGCGCGGTCGATGTGACCGCGCCATTTTTTCGTCTTGCCCGATGAAGCCGCCACGCTACTGCGCCGCGCCCTCCTGCTTCTTCTTCGCTTCAGCCGCTTTTTCCTTCTGCGCCTTCTTGTCCATGTCGCGCAACTCCTGCTTCGAGCGCGAAACGGGATTCGGCACCACGCGCAGCGGCGCCGCCGAGACCTGACCGCGCGTCGAGCCGGTCACGCCCGGCACGTTCGCCGAATTGACGGGCGCGGTGGAATTCGGCGAGACGAACTGCACGAAGACTTCGCTGTCTTTCACCATGCCCATCTCGTAGCGCGCGCGCTCTTCCACGGCGGCAGTGCCGCCTTGAAGATCCTGCACTTCGCCCTGGACGCGCTCGTTGCGCAATCGAAGGTTCGTGTTCTTCTCCGTCTGCTGCGCGAGCTGCTGTTGCAATTCATGCACACGCAGCCAGCCGCCGTGCCCCCACCAGAGCGGGTATTGGATCAGCACCAGCAACAGAACCAGAACGACAGTTACGAGCCGCATTCACGTAGCCGAAATAAGCGCCGCCCCGCGGCAAAAAAGCCGTTGGGCGGCGGGCTTCAAAGATGACGCATCAAAGACCACTAAGCGTCTTATCGACTAAAGCGGCAAAAGCTTTAGCGCAAGTTATAGAACGCCGACTTGCCCGGGTAGCTGGCGATATCGCCGAGATCTTCCTCGATGCGCAGCAGCTGGTTGTACTTCGAGATGCGATCGCTGCGCGACAGCGAACCCGTCTTGATCTGACCGGCATTCAGGCCGACCGCAATATCCGCGATGGTCGAATCTTCCGTTTCGCCCGAGCGGTGCGAGATGACGGCGGTGTAGCCCGCGCGCTTGGCCATTTCGATCGCCGCGAAGGTTTCCGTCAGCGTGCCGATCTGGTTGATCTTGATGAGGATCGAGTTCGCGATGCCCTTCTCGATGCCTTCCTTCAGGATGCGCGTGTTGGTGACGAAGAGATCGTCGCCGACGAGCTGGATCTTCTTGCCGAGCTTGTCGGTGAGCAGCTTCCAGCCTTCCCAGTCGGACTCGTGCATGCCGTCCTCGATCGAAACGATCGGGAACTTGTCGGCCAGCGTGGCCAGATAATCCGTGAATTCCGCCGACGACAGTTGCAGGCCTTCGCCCGCGAGCTGGTACTTGCCATCGTGGTAGAACTCGCTCGCCGCGCAGTCGAGCGCGAGCAGCACGTCTTCACCCGCGCGGTAGCCGGCCTTCTCGATGGCTTGCAGGATGGTCGACAGGCACTCGTCGTTGCTGCCGAAGTTCGGCGCGAAGCCGCCTTCGTCGCCCACCGCCGTGCTCATGCCGCGCTCGGCCAGAATCTTCTTCAGCGCATGGAACACTTCGGCGCCGCAGCGCAACGCTTCGCGGAAGGTCGGCTGGCTCACCGGCACGATCATGAATTCCTGGATGTCCAGGCTGTTGTTCGCGTGCGCGCCGCCGTTGACGATGTTCATCATCGGCACGGGAAGCTGCATCGCGCCCGAGCCGCCGAAGTAGCGGTAGAGCGGCAGGCCGGCTTCTTCAGCCGCGGCCTTGGCGACCGCCATCGACACGGCCAGCATCGCGTTCGCGCCGAGGCGCGACTTGTTGTCGGTGCCGTCGAGCTCGAGCAGGGTCTTGTCGAGGAAAGCCTGTTCCGAGGCGTCGAGGCCCATGATGGCTTCGGAGATCTCGGTGTTGATGTGTTCGACGGCCTTCAGCACGCCTTTGCCGTTGTAGCGGCCGGCTTCGTCGTCGCGCAGTTCGATGGCTTCGCGCGAACCGGTGGACGCACCCGACGGCACCGCGGCGCGGCCCATCGTGCCCGATTCGAGCAACACGTCGCATTCGACGGTCGGATTGCCTCGCGAATCGAGAATCTCGCGTCCGATGATATCTACGATAGCACTCATGGTTTCCTCAAGAAATGACGATGAATTCTGTCAGTCACAACGAAGCGCGCCGCGTGTTTTTACACTTCGATACACCCATCGGCGCGCGCTTCACTGGCTTCGCTCAGACCTTTCGATGACCGCCGGGTTCAGCTCCGGCGCAGCGAGCGGTCATATCGGGATCGGCGATTCATCGCGACCTGGCGCAGATGCCGCCCTCATCGCGAATCGAATCCGATCCGCATCGCTTTCGTGGGGAGCGGGCGTTGGTCCCGCTGATCGCGGGTATCGCCCTGATGCGTTGCACGCTCCGCCGTTGCTCCGGTCACTCCAGGTGACCTTCGCGACGCGGGCGCCGATCAGGACGCCCGTGTCTTGCTGCTTCTCGTTACTTTTTGCTGCCGTTTGCTGCTTTTTCTGCCGATGCTCAGCTGAAATCGTTCTCGAGGAACGCGCCGCTCTTCACCGCGCGATCGATCGTGATGAGCGTCGTGAGCAACGCTTCCATGTGATGCAGCGGCACCGCGTTCGGGCCGTCCGACTTCGCGCAGGCCGGGTCCGGATGCGTCTCCATGAAGAGACCGGCCACGCCCGTCGCGACCGCCGCGCGCGCCAGCACCGGCACGAACTCGCGCTGACCGCCCGAACTCGTGCCCTGCCCGCCCGGCAACTGCACCGAGTGGGTTGCATCGAACACGACGGGCGCGTTGGTTTCGCGCATGATCGCGAGCGAACGCATGTCGGACACGAGATTGTTATAGCCGAACGACACACCACGCTCGCACGCCATGAAGCGGTCTTCCGACAGACCCGCTTCACGCGCCGCGTCGCGCGCCTTGTCGATCACGTTCGTCATGTCGTGCGGCGCGAGGAACTGGCCCTTCTTGATGTTGACGGGCTTGCCCGAGCGCGCGCACGCGTGGATGAAGTCGGTCTGACGGCACAGGAACGCGGGCGTCTGCAGCACGTCGACGACCGATGCGACCGCTTCGATTTCTTCTTCCGTGTGCACGTCGGTGAGAACCGGCACGCCGAGTTGCTTCTTCACTTCGCCGAGAATGCGCAGCCCTTCGTCCATGCCGGGACCGCGAAACGACTTGCCCGAGCTGCGGTTCGCCTTGTCGAACGACGACTTGTAGATGAACGGCACGCCGAGCTTCGAGGTGATTTCCTTGAGGCGCCCGGCGACGTCGATTGTCATCTGCTCCGACTCGACCACGCACGTACCGGCGATCAGAAAGAACGGCTTGTCGAGACCCGCTTCGAAGTGACACAGCTTCATGCTTGTGCTCCTGCGGTAGCTGCTGCGCGGACCGGCGCCTTCGCGCCGCCTGCCTCGGCGTGCCCGCGCGCCGCTTCGACGAACGCCTTGAAGAGCGGATGCCCGTCGCGCGGCGTCGAGGTGAATTCGGGGTGGAACTGCACGCCGACGAACCACGGGTGCAACGACTGCGGCAACTCCATCATCTCGGGCAGATCCTCGCTCGGGGTACGGGCGCTGATGATAAGCCCGCCCGCCTCGAGTTGGGGCACGAAACGGTTATTGACTTCATAACGGTGACGATGACGCTCGTTCACATCGGTGCCGTAGATGCGCTCGGCCATCGTGCCGGGCTTGATCGGGCACTTCTGCGAACCGAGGCGCATGGTGCCGCCGAGATCCGACTCTTCGTTGCGCTTTTCGATGCGGCCTGCGCGGTCGTACCACTCGGTGATGAGCGCGACGACCGGGTTCTTCGTGTCCTGATCGAACTCGGTACTGTTCGCGTCTGCCAGACCGGCGACATCGCGTGCGAACTCGATCACCGCGAGCTGCATGCCGAGGCAGATGCCGAGATACGGCGTCTTCGATTCACGCGCATAGCGGATCGCCTTGATCTTGCCTTCCGTGCCGCGACGGCCGAAACCGCCCGGCACCAGCACGGCGTCGAGGTGCTTCAGCGCGTCGGTGCCTTCGGCGTCGATCTGCTCCGAATCGATGTACTCGATGTTGACCTTCGTCGACGTATGAATGGCCGCGTGACGCAGCGCTTCGATCAGCGACTTGTACGACTCCGTCAGTTCGACATACTTGCCGACCATGCCGATGGTCACTTCGCTCTTCGGATTCTCGAGCTTCTGCACGAGGTCCGACCACATTTTCAGATCGGCCGGCGGCGGCGAGAGCTTAAGCTCTTCGCAGATGATGTCGTCGAGATGCTGGTCGTTGAGCATCTGCGGAATCTTGTAGATGCTGTCCGCGTCCCACACGGAGATGACCGCGTCTTCCTGCACGTTCGAGAAGAG
Organism: Caballeronia calidae; assembly: GCF_900044055.2. Lineage (GTDB taxonomy): Bacteria > Pseudomonadota > Gammaproteobacteria > Burkholderiales > Burkholderiaceae > Caballeronia > Caballeronia calidae. The sequence continues at coordinate 99,705 of NZ_FCOX02000001.1, forward strand.
CGAAATCTTCTGGCGCTCGTCGTCGGGGATCGGACGGTCCGCGCGGCACAGGAGCACGTTCGGATAGATACCGATTTCGCGCAGCTTCTGCACGCTGTGCTGCGTGGGCTTCGTCTTCAGCTCGCCCGCGGTCGCGATGAACGGCACGAGCGTCAGGTGCACGAAGCACGCGCTGTTGCGGCCCATGCGCAGACTCATCTGACGTGCGGCTTCGAGGAACGGCAGCGATTCGATGTCACCCACCGTGCCGCCGATCTCGACGATCGCGACATCCGGCTGGCCGCACGTGGCCGCGGCCGCGCCGCGCTCGACGAACGCCTGGATTTCGTTGGTGATGTGCGGAATGACCTGCACCGTCTTGCCGAGATACTCGCCGCGGCGTTCCTTGCGGATCACCGATTCGTAGATCTGGCCGGTGGTGAAATTGTTGGCCTTGCGCATCTTCGTGCTGATGAAGCGCTCGTAGTGGCCGAGGTCGAGGTCGGTCTCCGCGCCGTCTTCCGTCACGAACACTTCCCCGTGCTGGAACGGGCTCATCGTGCCGGGGTCGACGTTGATGTAGGGATCGAGCTTGAGGAGAGTGACTTTGAGACCGCGCGATTCGAGGATCGCGGCGAGGGAGGCGGCGGCAATACCCTTGCCAAGGGACGAAACTACGCCGCCGGTGACGAATACATATTTGGTCATCGCTAGATGCTCGCGGGAAAAACGGATTATACCGTAAAGGCAGGTTCCCACGAAGCGCGCGCGAGCCGGGAGTTGACTGCAAATACGCCCATTTTCATGCCGTTCGCGCGGATCATTTCGTCACGCATTCGTCAAGCCCCGGAGGCGTGCTCGCGCCCTTTTGACGAGCCGTCAGAGGGATGCCCGCATCGCCTTAAGCAGGCGCTGCACTGCACGCGCGGTGTCGACCGGACGCTCCATCGGAAAGAGATGGCTGCCTTCCATCCATTCGAAATACTCGCCCGCGATGCGCCGCGTCATGCCGAGTCCGACCTGCCGCACTTCACGCGAATGCGTCCCCGCGATGAAGCCGACCGGCACCGGCGCGCCGTGCGCGAGCCGCGCGCCGAGCGTGTGCGGCAGCGTGCGGTAGATCAGATACTCGATGTGCCGGTCGAATGCGAGCGTGCGGGCGCCGTTCGCTTGAGTCTGCGGAATGCCGAAGTCGATATAGTCTGCGAGCATGCGCGCGTCCCAGCGCGCGAACGCGGGCTTCGCCAGGAAATGCCGCCATGCCTCCTCGCGGCTCGCCCATTGCGTGCGGCGCTTCTTCGTCGCGGCGGCGGGCGACAGCCGCTCGTCCAGCCCGGTCCATTGCGTGACGCGCAACAGGCTGCTCTTCCAGCCCGCGATCACCGGCGAATCGAGCATCACGACGCCTTTCACCCACCGCGGACGTTTCAGCGCCGCCATCATCGACAGATAGCCGCCGAGCGAATGCCCGACGAGCCACACTTTCGGATGCCCTTCATCGGCGTCGCGGCGATAGCGGCTCATATCGTCGATGAGTTGATCGACGAGATACGGCCAGTCGCGCGTGACCGGAAAGCGCGCGTCATGACCGATGCGCTCGATGCTGCGAATCTCGTAATCGTCGGCGAGCTCCGAGAAAATCGTGCGATACGTCGACGCCGGAAAGCCGTTCGCGTGCGAGAAATGGATGATGTCTTTCAAGCGTGTCTCTGTTTTTTTAGCGCGCCATCCAGTAGCGCGCGTGGCTTTGCCGGTAGCGCTCGAACGTGATCTGCGAACCGATTTCGCTGCGTGCCGCGCCGTCTTCGTCGCTGCGCGAGAGAACGATATCGCGCATCCGATACCGCGCGAAGACAGTCGGATGCGGATGATGAAAGCGGTTGCGATAGCCTACCTGAAATATCGCCGCGAACGGCCCGACGGAATCGAGGAAAGGCTCGATCGACGAGGTCCGGCTGCCGTGATGCGGCACGATCAGCACGTCGGCGCGCAAGGCGGCGCCTTCATGCGCGATCAGCGTTCTTTCGACGTCGGCTTCGATATCCGCCGCGAACAGCGCCGCGCGCCCCGCCGCGCTCGTCACCTTCAGCACGCACGACTGATGGTTCGGCTTGCCTGAAAGCGGGCCGGGCTCGGGCCACAGCATGCGGAACTCGACGCCGTCCCACGTCCAGCGCTGCCCGGCCGCGCAACGCAGCGTTTGCGCGCCGCGCGAGCGTGCGCCGGACCAGAGCGCGTCGTTCGCCGGCAACGACGCGAGCAACTGCCGCACGGCGATCGACTGCAGCACGGCCGGCGCGCCGCCCGCGTGATCCGAATCGGAATGGCTGATCACGAGCGCATCGAGCGCATGCACGCCCGCGGCCCGCAGATACGGCACCACGATGCGCTCGCCCGCATGCGTCGATTCCGGGCCGGGACCGGCGTCGAAGAGCAGCGTATGCCGCGCGGTCTCGACGACGAGCGCCGAACCCTGACCGATATCGAGGGCGGTCACGCGAAACGCACCTTCGGGCGCGGGATGCGCGGCGGGCGCGAGAAGCGGCAGCCAGGTCAGCGGCGCGGCGAAGCGCAACGGCCAGCCGCGCGGCGCGAGCGCCCACGCGATGCCGATGCACGATGCGGCGAGCGCGAACGCATCGGGCCGAGGCAGATACCAGAGCGGCGACGACGCGGCATCGGCGAGGCGCGCGAGCATGTCGCAGAGCACGGACAGCGCGGCATGCGCGGCGTGGAGCATCGGTGCGTCGAGCGGTGCGGGAAGCATGAACCCGGCGAGTGTCGCGGGCGTAACGAGCACGCTGATCCACGGAATCGCGAACGCATTCGCGAGCGGGCCGAAGAGCGGAATCTGCGAGAACCAGTAGACGGTGAGCGGCGCGAGCGCGATCGTCACCGCGTACTGCACGCGCACGCTCGACGCGATGTGACGCCGCGCGCGACCGACGAACCGCGCGATGAACGCGAGCGGCCTGCGCTTTCTCGAAGGCTCGGGACGCCCCCCGACTTCGCTCGGGTCGACGCGATCCCATTGATCGATATCATCGTGATCCTGCGCCTGCGCCCGCGATTCGACCCGGCCCGCCGACGCGATCGCATGCAGGATCGCCGCCACCGCGCAGAACGACAGCCAGAATCCCGGCGACGTCACCGCCCACGGATCGGCGATCAGCACGAACGCGAGCGCCCACAAAAGCACGAGCGACGACGCTGGCCGCCGCCCGCACAGAAACGCGACCGCGACGATCAGCAGCATCCAGAGCGTGCGCTGCGCGGGCACGTTGAATCCGGCGAGCGCGGCGTAGCACGCGGCGAACGCGGCCGCGCCGGCCGCCGCCACTTTCGGCGCCGCCGCGATCAGCGGCGCGCTCACGCCCCGCACGCGAATGCGCTTCCATGCGAAGCCGACGATCAACGCCGCCAGTCCCGCGACGAAGCCGATATGCAAGCCCGATATCGCGACCAGATGGCTCGTGCCGGTCGCGCGCATGACGGTCCAGTCGGCGTCGCTGACGGCGTCCTGCGCGCCCACCGCGAGCGCGACGATGATCCCGCGATGCGGCGCATCGCCCAGAACGCTTTCGATGCGATCGCGCGCGCGGGCGCGCAGACGATCGATCGTCAGACGCGGGCCGGTTGCATCGGGCCTCAGACGACGCGGCATGCGCGCGGTCGATACGTTGCCCGTCGCGCGGATCCCGCTTTCGAGCAAGCTTGCTTCGGCATCGCGCAAGCCGAAGTTCGCGTTCGCGTGCGCGCGCTTCAGACGCGCGCTCAACGTCCATCGCTCACCGGCCCGAAGCTTCGCGTGATCCGGCGACATCCAGACCAGTCGCACGAGGCGCGGAAAGTCACGCAGGCCCGCGCCGTTCGTTTGCACTTCGAAGAGAAAGCGCGTGCCATCGGGCTGTTGCTGCGGCAGCCCGTGCACGAAACCGGTCAGTTCGATATCGCGCTGCTCGTATTCGACGGGCAATTGCTCGCGCAGCCGCACGTCGGCGCGTATCGCGGCATACGCGAAGCCGAACGCGCAAGCCGCGATCGCGAAGCTCGCGATGCGCACGCGCGGCTTCATCGCGCCGAGCGTCATCGCGAAGAGAAACGAAGCGACACACGCCGTCCACCCGATCGAATCCGGCAAGCGAGCCTGCTGCTGCAACCACCAGACGCCCAACGCAAATCCCAGCAGAATCGCCCGCACTTCTTCCTCTTCGTTCTTCGTCACGGCGAACGCATGCGTCCGGAACGGCGTCCGGAACCAACGATGCGTTGACTGAAACGATTATGAAGAGGCGAGCGCGAGCCGTGGGAGCGCTGCGTGAGCGTTGGCCATTGTGCCTAGGGAAAGCGCGTTTTCATCGATGCCGCGCAACTGCGCGAGCACCTTCGCGATGGCCGCGACCTGATCCGGCGTGTTGCGCCGCTTGTAGAGCCACGAAGGCGCGATGTCGGGTGCATCGGTTTCGAGCACGATCGCGTCGAGCGGCAGTTCGGTCGCGAGACGGCGAATCTGCAGCGCGCGCTCGAAGGTCAGATTGCCGCCGAAGCCGAGATGCATGCCCTGCGCGATGAACGCCTCGGCCTGCTGAAAACTGCCGTTGAACGCATGCGCGATGCCGCCGTGGATATCGTGCACGCGCAGGCCCTTCAGCACCTTGTCCTGCGACTTGCGCACATGACAAATGACCGGCAGATCGAATTCCCGCGCGAGCTTCAGCTGTTCGTTATAGAAGAACTGCTGGCGCGCATCGTCGAGCGTCGGCACGAAGTAATCGAGCCCGATCTCGCCGATGCCGACGAAAAGCGGATCGTCGAGACTCGCCTCGATTTCATCGCGCAGCACACGCAGATCGTCTTCGTGCGCGCCCGGCGTGAAGAGCGGATGAATGCCGAGCGCATACGCGCCGCCCGTGACGCGATGCGCGAGCGCGCGCACCGTGCCGAAGTTGCCGCGATCGACGCCCGGAATCACGATGCGCGTGACGCCCGCGCCGAGCGCCGCAGCGGCGACGGCGTCGCGGTCGGCGTCGAATTCTCCGGCATCGAGATGACAGTGCGTATCGATCCACATGGCGGCCTCCGCGCCTCGCGAAACGTCAGACCGGCACGACCGGCTCTTCGTGCAGCACGCCGTCGCGCAGGCGCATGATACGGTCGCAGCGCGCGGCGAGATCGGGATCGTGCGTGACGATCACGAAGCTCGTTTCGAGCGTCTGCGACAACTCCAGCATCAGGTTGAAGACGGTATCGGCCGTGCCGCCGTCGAGATTGCCGGTGGGTTCGTCGGCCAGCACGCACGCCGGACGCGTGACGAGCGCGCGCGCGATCGCCACGCGCTGCCGCTCGCCGCCCGACAGCGCGCCCGGCCGATGCTTCGCGCGATGCCCGATGCCCACGCGTTCGAGCATCTGCTGTGCCTCCTTGCGCGCGTCGTCTTCCGACATGCGGCGGATGCGCAGCGGCATCGCCACGTTATCGAGCGCCGTGAATTCCGGCAGCAGATGATGGAACTGATACACGAAGCCGAGCGCGCGGTTGCGCAGCTCGTTGCGCTCCTTCTCCTTCAGCTCGGTGAACGGCTTGCCGAGCAGCGAGACCTTGCCGGCGCTCGGCTCGTCGAGGCCGCCGAGCACGTGCAGAAGCGTGCTCTTGCCCGAACCCGACGCGCCGACGATCGCGAGCTTCTCGCCCTTCATCACTTCGAGTTGCGCGTTGTTGAGCACCTGCACGTTGAAGCCGCCCTGCACGAAGGTCTTCGAAATCGCGGATGCGTGCAGCACGACATTGTTGGCGGGAATCAGATCACTCATAGCGCAGCGCCTCCGCCGGACGAACCTTCGCGCCGCGCCAGCTCGGATAGAGCGTCGCGAGCGACGACAACAGGAATGCGATGACGCCGATCTTCGCGACATCGCCCGGCACGAGCTCGGACGGCAGCTCGCTGATGAAGTACACCGAAGACGGCAGGAACTGCACGTTGAAGAGATGCTCGATCATCGGCACGAGCCACGGAATGCTCCACGCGATGAGACAGCCGAGCGTGACGCCGAGCGCCGTGCCGATGAAGCCGATCGTCACGCCCTGCACGACGAAGATTTTCATGATCGAGCCGGGTTGCGCGCCGAGCGTGCGCAGGATGGCGATATCGGCCTGCTTGTCGGTGACCGTCATCACGAGCGACGACACCAGATTGAACGCCGCCACCGCGATGATCAGCGTGAGGATGATGAACATCATGCGCTTTTCGATCTGCACGGCGGAGAACCAGGTCTTGTTCTGCTGCGTCCAGTCGCGGATGTAGAGATCGCCCGAGAGCGTGCGCGCGAGCTGGCGCGCGACTTCGGGCGCGCGCTGCATGTCCTTCAGGCGCAGGCGCACGCCGGTCGGCGCGGGCAGGCGGAAGAGCGCTTCGGCATCGCGGATCGAGATGAGCGCGAGCGTCGAGTCGTACTCGTAGTGTCCCGACTCGAAGATGCCGACCACCGTGAACTGCTTGAGGCGCGGCATCATCCCGGCCGGCGTGATGGTGCCTTCGGGCGCGACGAGCGTGATCTTGTCGCCGTCCATCACGCCGAGATTGGCCGCGAGATCCTTGCCGAGCACGATGCCGAATTCGCCCGGCCTGAGGTCCGTGAGCTTGCCCGCGCGCATTTCCTTGCCGATGTCCGATACCTCCGGCTCGAGCGTCGGTTCCACGCCGCGCAGCGCGACGCCGCTCACCGCGCCCTGGCGCGTGAGCAATGCCTGCGCTTCGACATACGGTGCCGCGCCGGTCACTTCCGGATTGCGGCGCGCTTCCTGCGCGGTCAGTTGCCAGTTGGGCATGGAGCCGGTCGGCGAGAAAATTTCGACGTGCGCGAGCACCGAGAGCATGCGGTCGCGCACTTCCTTCTGGAAGCCGTTCATGACCGACAGCACGACGATCAGCGCGGCGACGCCGAGCGCGATGCCCGCCATCGACACGAGCGCGATGAAGGAGATGAAGCCGTTGCCTGTCGTGCGTTTGCTGGCGCGTGTGTAACGCCAGCCTATCTGCCATTCGTACGGAAGTTTCAAGCGATTCCTTTCTGCTGCTGGTTCAGCGTTGATGTGCCCCGGTGGCGCGGCGGTTGTCGCTTTGCCCGATGTCGCCGGCATTGCGTGAATGCACCGCGGCGCGGCGCCGATGCATGGCGACGGCGGCGTAGCGGGCCGACGTCCCACGCCCGAGCGTGAAATTTGCGAAAGTTTGCCATATATGGCGGGAGCGAGACGTTACGCGACGCCGAAACGCGTGCCTTGCGGACGGCCTCCGATCGTCTCAGCGCAGGCTCACGCGGCACCACTGGTAGACGGAAACGCCCGCCCCGATGCCGGAGCGATAGCGCTCGCACGACGCCGTATCGAGCACGAAGCCATTGCGCTCGAACGCGGGCGCTGCTCGCTCGGCCAGAAAGCGGTTTTCGGCATCGACGTCGCGCACGTCGTCGGCGCGCAGATCGAGGCGGCAGCGTTTGGAACCGGCGGCTTCGTCGTGATAGCTCGCGCGCAGGCGCAGATGATCCACGGCCCAGCGCAGCGCGCCGCAGCCCCGCGCGCCCGACGTTACACCGAGCCGGTCGAGAAACGCATTCGTGCGCGCGACGGTCTCGATTCGCCCGTTGTAGCTTCCGTCGATGAGCGCGAATGCGGGGCCGCCGCGCGAGCGCACCGTCTCGCGCACGCGTTCCTCGAAGGCCGGACCGCGCGGAAAACTGCTGTCGATCTGCGTGAACGCGACTTCGACGGGAAAGCGCGTCGCGAGCCAGGACCACGCGGTGCTCGAACTGTAGATGATGGCCGTCGTGCGCGCGGGCTCGGACAACACCGGAAGCTCCGCGTGATAGAGCGGGTCCGCCCAGCCCTCATGGCCCCAGTTGCGCACGCCGCCGCCGACCGTCACCGCGACCGCACCGCCGATGAGCCAGAACGCCGCGCGCCGCGCCAGCCGATACTCGAAGAGCCGCTGGAGCAGCACGAACATGACGATCGGCGTGAGCACTTCGACGGCGACGATGTATCGGTAGATGCTGAAGCCTTTCATCCACGCGAGATAGCCGAGCGCGACATAGACGACGACGAAACGCGCCCGCGTGTCGAGGGGCGCCATACCGCGCCCGCGGAACTTCGCGACGACGCGCGCCGCGACCCAGATCCAGAACAGCGCATAAAGGATCGGCCACACGATCTGCCGCACCGGCACTTCGCCGACACGCTTCGGGTCGGCGGCGAACACGAATGGCCACAGCGCGGTTTCGACCACGTTGCGCGGCAGCCAGCGCACGTCGCCGGCGATCGGCACGGTCAGCGGATCGGGGAACCACTTCGCGAAGAGCGGGAAGAACGGGTTGCCGTACAACTGCCACATGTGGAACAGCCAATAGCCGCCCGTCACGGCGAATCCGGCCAGCGCGCCGATGCCGAAGACAAAGGCGAGCCGCACGCGCGCGGCAAGCGATGCGGGATACCACATGAGGGCCGCGCACAGCGCCACGGCGAAGATTGCATTGGTGAGCTTGAAACCGACGCCGAGCCCGCACAGGACGCCGCTGCCTGCAACGACGAGCCAGCTTCGCACGCGCACCGATGACAGCGTCTCCCAGTTCGCAAGCAGCACGAGCAGGCTCGCGAGACTGAAGAGCGCGGTCGTATCGTCGCCCATCGAGTTGCCGAGGCCGGTCAGGAAGCTGCCGCTCAGGCAGCCCGCGAGCGCGAGCAGCAGCGGCACGCGATTCGCGTCCTCCGCCGTTCGATTTGGCACCGCATGCCGCGCCACGTGGAACAGGAGCACGAACACGAGGCCATGCAGCGCGCCCATCGCGAAGCCGACGACGCGCGAAGGCAGATGCGTATTCAGCCAGTACAGCCCGACGTCGAGCATCGGATTGAAGTACGACTGCATGCCCGCGGGCGCGAAGTCGATCGACAGCTTGCCGTTGAGCCACGCGAACGGGTTGTACAGGTGATAGTTGTAGAGATCCCAGTTTGCGTCCGCGCCGAGCCACAGGGAATACAGGCCGAAGAACACCGGCACGAGAGCGAGTGCCAGGGCACGCGTGCGCGATGAGTTCAGATCGGCGGACTTCAGTCTCGCCATCCATGACGACCGCGACGCGGGTATATCGGATGTCCGCATCGGAACGAATGCTTTCAATTTTGAGGAGGCGCCATTCTACGTGGCCGCACGCGCCTGGCTCAAAATTTCGACCCGCGACGGCAAGGCAGACACGTCCGCGCCGTCACCGCATGGCCGCGCATCGGTCGATGCGCTTTGGCCTACAATGCCGACCATCATGCACGTTCACCACCTCCATCTCCTGTTGCCGTTCGCCCTGCCTTCGGCCGCGGACGCCGCCACCGCCCTGCACGGACTGGAGAGCGCGGCGCTCGACAAGCTGCTCGCCCGCGCGACGCTCGCGGAGCGCGTCGTCGGCGAGGATTTTCAGCGCACGCTGCCGCACGAACGCTGGATCGCGCGAAGCTTCGGCGCGGTCACGCCCGCCGATCAACGCTACGCCGACGACGCTCCGCTCGCACCCTTCATGCTGCTCGCCGATGGCGGCACACCCGGCGATGCGCTCTGGGCCTGCATCGAGCCGGTTCATGTCCGGATCGCGCACGATCATCTGGTGCTGATCGATCCCGACACGCTCGGCGTGCACACGGAAGAAGCGCGCGCGCTCTTCGGAACCGCGCGGCCCGTGATCGAAGATCTGGGCGTCGCACTGCAGGCGCCGACGCCGCTGCGCTGGTATGTGTCGGGCGAAGCGCTCGGCGCGCTCGCGGGCGCATCGCCGTTGCGCGCGACGGGACGCAACATCGAAATCTGGCTGCCGCACGAAGCCCGCACCGGCGAGCGTTCGCGCGCGTGGATGAAGCTGCAGAACGAAGTGCAGATGGCATGGTTCGAGCATCCGCTGAACCTCGCGCGCGAATCGCGCGGGCTGCCCGCGATCAACTCTATCTGGCTGCACGGGCAAGGCAAGCTGCGGCCCGTGAAAAGCCCGTTCGTACGCGTGATGTCCGACGCCGCCGCCACGCGCGGCCTCGCGCTCGCGGCGGGCGTTGCGCCGTCGATGTCGCCGGAGTCGTTCGCCTCGCTCGCGAAAGACGACGCGCAAGGCACGACGCTCGTCGAGCTGAATCCGTTCTCCGCGCCGTTCATCGAGCAGGACTGGATGCGCTGGAACGCATCGCTGCAGGAGCTCGAAGGCGCATGGTTCGCCCCCGCGCTGCAAGCGCTCACCGATGGCTCGCTCGGCCGCCTGAGCCTCACGCTCTGCGGCGATACCGGCTCGGTCACGCTGTCCGTCACGCGCGCCGATTTGCGCAAATTCTGGCGGCGCCGGCCGATCGCGTCGCTTTTCATCGAATAAGGCACACCCTGCAATGACGCGAATCGTTACGCGCGCCTCCTCTCCCGCCGACACCGAAGCGCTGATGCGTCACGGCCTGCATCCCGTCATCGCGCGTCTTTACGCGTCGCGCGGCGTGAGTTCGCCCGATGAAGTCGAAACCGAGTTCAAGCGCCTGCACGCGCCCGCCGGCCTCAAAGGCTGCGACGATGCCGCCGTCGTGCTCGCCGATGCGCTCGCGGCGGGCAAGCGCATGCTCGTCGTCGCGGACTACGACTGCGACGGCGCCACCGCGTGCGCCGTGGCCGTGCGCGGGCTGCGCATGTTCGGCGCGACGATCGACTATCTCGTGCCGAACCGCTTCGAATACGGCTATGGCCTGACGCCGGAGATCGTCGAGCTGGCCGCGCGCTCGAAGTCCGGCCTGCCCGATCTGCTCATCACGGTCGATAACGGCATCGCCAGCGTGGATGGCGTCGCGGCGGCGAATGCGCTCGGCGTCGACGTGCTCGTCACCGATCATCACCTGCCGGGCGACGAGCTGCCCGCCGCGCGCGCGATCGTCAATCCGAATCAGCCGGGTTGCGAGTTTCCGAGCAAGTGCATCGCGGGCGTGGGCGTGATGTTCTACGTGCTGCTCGCGTTGCGCGCCGAGTTGCGCCGTCGCGGTGCGTATGACGATGCGCGTCCCGAGCCGCGTCTCGACGGCCTGCTCGATCTCGTCGCGCTCGGCACCGTCGCCGATGTGGTGAAGCTCGACTGCAACAACCGCATTCTCGTCGCGCAGGGTTTGAAGCGGATTCGCGCGGGGCGCATGCAGCCGGGCATCGCCGCCCTCTTCCGTACCGCCGGCCGCGATGCGCGCACCGCGTCCGGCTTCGACCTCGGCTTCGCGCTCGGCCCGCGCCTGAACGCGGCGGGACGGCTGTCGGACATGTCGCTCGGCATCGAGTGTCTGACCACCGACGATGTCGGCCGCGCGTGGGAACTCGCGCAGCAGCTCGATTCGATGAACCGCGAACGCCGCGAGATCGAAGCGGGCATGCAGCAGCAGGCGCTCGCCGAATTGCAGACTTTCGATTGCGGCGAACGTGCGACGCTCACGCTCTTCGATCCGAGCTGGCACCAGGGCGTGATCGGCATCGTCGCGGGGCGGCTGAAGGAGCGGTTTCACCGGCCGTCGTTCACATTCGCGCACGCCGACGACAGCGGCACGCTCTGCAAGGGCTCGGGCCGCTCGATTCCCGGCTTCCATCTGCGCGACGCGGTCGATCTCATCAGCAAGCGCGAACCCGGCCTCATCCACAAGTTCGGCGGCCACGCGATGGCCGCGGGCCTGACGATCGCCACCGCCGATATCCCGCGCTTTACGGAAGCGTTCGAAGCGATCGGCCGCGAATGGCTGACGGCCGAGGCGCTGTCGCGCACGATCGAAACCGACGGCGAGCTCGAAGACGCCTACTTCACGCCGCAATTCGTCGAGATGCTGGACGCCGCCGTGTGGGGCCAGGGCTTTCCGGCGCCGACCTTCTCCGGCGAGTTCGAAATTGCTTCGCAGGCGCTCGTCAAGGACAAGCATCTGAAGCTGTCGCTGTTGCGCGGGCGCCAGCGCTTCAACGCGATCTGGTTCAACCACGTCGATCCGCTGCCGCCGCGCGCGACCGTCGCGTACCGGCTCGTCAGCGATTCCTGGAACGGCGTCGCGCGGGTGCAACTGATCGTCGAGCACGCGGGCTGAACGCGTCTCCCGCGCACCGGCAAAGGCGGGGAAACCCGGTCGATCGGCTATAATTTCATCTTTTTACGAAGCCGAAGATCGACAATGGAAGCGGAACGTCTCAACGCGATCGAAAGCCTTCTGGCCGACCTGCGCCGCCGCGCGGGCGAGCTACGGGGGTATCTTTGACTACGACGCCAAGTCCGCGCGTCTAGCCGAAGTCAACAAGGAACTCGAAGATCCGAACGTCTGGAACGACTCGAAGAACGCCCAGGCGCTCGGTCGTGAAAAGAAGCTGCTCGACGGCGTGGTGTCCACGCTGACCGCCCTCGACAACGATCTGCGCGACGCGAACGAACTGTTCGACATGGCGCGCGACGAAAACGACGAGGACACGCTCGTCGCGTCCGAAGCCGACGCCGATGCGTTGAAGGCGCGCGTCGAGGACATGGAATTCCGCCGGATGTTCGCGAACCCGGCCGACCCGAACAACTGCTTCATCGACATTCAGGCGGGCGCGGGCGGCACCGAAGCGTGCGACTGGGCGTCGATGCTGCTGCGTCAATACCTGCGCTACTGCGAACGCAAGGGCTTCAAGACCGAAGTCCTCGAAGAGTCCGAAGGCGACGTCGCGGGCATCAAGAGCGCGACCATCAAGGTGGAAGGCGAATACGCGTACGGCTATCTGCGCACCGAAACCGGCATTCACCGGCTCGTGCGCAAGTCGCCGTTCGATTCGTCGGGCGGGCGGCATACGTCGTTCTCGTCGGTGTTCGTGTATCCGGAAATCGACGATTCGATCGAAATCGAGATCAATCCCGCCGATATCCGCACGGACACGTATCGCGCATCGGGCGCGGGCGGCCAGCACATCAACAAGACGGACTCCGCCGTGCGTCTCACGCACGCGCCTACCGGCATCGTCGTGCAGTGCCAGAACGACCGCTCGCAGCACCGCAACCGCGCGGAAGCCATGCAGATGCTCAAGGCGCGTCTCTACGAATTCGAGATGCGCAAGCGCCAGGCCGAACAGGACAAGCTCGAATCGAGCAAGACCGACGTGGGCTGGGGCCACCAGATCCGTTCCTACGTGCTCGACCAGAGCCGCGTGAAGGATCTGCGCACCAACGTGGAAATGAGCAACACGCGCGCCGTGCTCGACGGCGACCTCGACGACTTCATCAGCGCGAGCCTGAAACAGGGCGTTTAACCGCCAACGCGGGTATCGGCTTCGGTATCCGCGTTTTTCGTTTCATCCCAACGCGCATCTGCCTGTATCACAAGCCAAGAATCATCATGACCGAACCGACTCAACCGGGCGCCGCTCCCGAACTGGAAGAGAACCAGATCATCGCCGAGCGCCGCGACAAGCTGCGCGCGCTGCGTGAGCAAGGCGTCGCCTATCCGAACGATTTCCGCCCGACGCATCAGGCGTCCACGCTGCAAAGCGAATACGCCGAGACGGATAAAGACGCGCTCGAAGCGAATCCCCTGCCCGTCGCGATCGCCGGCCGGATGATGTTGAAGCGCGTGATGGGCAAGGCGAGCTTCGCGACGGTTCAGGACGGCAGCGGCCAGATCCAGTTCTTCGTGACGCCCGCCGACGTGGGCGCCGAAACCTACGATGCGTTCAAGAAGTGGGACCTGGGCGACATCGTCGCCGCGAAGGGCGTGCTGTTCCGCACGAACAAGGGCGAGCTGTCGGTGCGCTGCACGGAATTGCGTCTTCTGTCGAAGGCGCTGCGTCCGCTGCCGGACAAGTTCCACGGCCTCGCCGATCAGGAAACGCGCTATCGCCAGCGCTACGTCGATCTGATCGTCACGCCGGAATCGCGCAAGACGTTCATGGCGCGCACGAAGGCCGTCACGTCGATCCGCAATTTCATGGCGAAGTCGGAGTTCATGGAAGTCGAAACGCCGATGCTGCATCCGATTCCGGGCGGCGCGGCGGCCAAGCCTTTCACGACGCATCACAACGCGCTCGACATGCAGATGTTCCTGCGCATCGCGCCTGAGCTTTATCTCAAGCGGCTGATCGTCGGCGGCTTCGAGCGCGTGTTCGAGATCAATCGCAATTTCCGGAACGAAGGCGTGTCGCCGCGCCACAACCCGGAATTCACGATGATGGAGTTCTACGCCGCGTACACCGATTATCAATGGCTGATGGACTTCACCGAGCAGTTGATCCGCCAGGCCGCGATCGATGCGCTCGGCACCGCGACCATCACGTATCAGGGCCGTGAACTGGATCTCGCGAAGCCGTTCCATCGTCTGACGATCAATCAGGCCATTCAAAAGTTCGCGCCGCAGTACACGGACGCGCAGTTGTCGGACGCCGCGTTCCTGCGCACGGAACTGAAGAAGTTCGGCGTCGACACGACGCAGCCCGCTTTCCTGAACGCGGGCCTCGGTTCGCTGCAGCTCGCGTTGTTCGAAGAGACAGCGGAATCGCAATTGTGGGAGCCGACATATATCGTCGACTATCCGATCGAAGTGTCGCCGCTCGCGCGGGCGTCGGATTCGGTGCCGGGCATCACGGAGCGCTTCGAGTTGTTCATCACGGGTCGCGAAATCGCGAACGGCTTCTCGGAGCTGAACGATCCGGAAGATCAGGCCGCGCGTTTCCAGAAGCAGGTCGATCAGAAAGACGCCGGCGACGAGGAAGCGATGTACTTCGACGCCGACTATATCCGCGCGCTCGAATACGGCATGCCGCCGACGGGCGGTTGCGGCATCGGCATCGACCGTCTGGTGATGTTGCTCACCGACAGCCCGAGCATCCGCGACGTCATTCTGTTCCCGCATCTGCGCCGCGAAGACTGATTTTTCGCGTTGTTCGCGTGACGGCAAAGCGCGCCCTGCGGGGCGCGCTTTTTTTTCGTCTGAGCGATGTTTGTTGTAACCGCTGGTAAATGTTTCAAGGGTGATTGGCGCCCCGTGTCCGGTCGCCGCGTGCTTTGGGCGCTTGGCACCCGACATGCTTCTGTCAGAGCACGCCGTGTCCGCGAAATTGTTACAAGCCGAAAAAGCTAAAAATCCGTGGTTCCCCGAAAATGGGTTGTGACAGAAGGCATCGGTCGTAGCGGCAGTTCGCCTCGAAACGGAGGTTCAAAAATGGATAACGGAACCAGCAAGCTCAGCACATCGCCCTCTTCCGGCGGCGGACAGCCGCAGCAGCGGCGTCTGCATCCACTCATCGCGACGGCTGCGGGCGCGGTCATCGTCGCGAGCCTCGCGGCCACAGCGGCGATGACGGGACTGTTCCCGAAGGCATCGAGCAATTCAGCCCAGAATCCCCAGACGCAGACGGCCGCGGTCGCGCAGCAGCCCGTCGTGGATTCTGCCGCGCCGAGTCCGGCGCAGCCGACGGCGGCTCAACAGCAGGCGGCTCAGCAGCAAGCGGCTCAACAGCAGGCGGCTCAGCAACAAGCCGCCGCGCAACAAGCGGCCCAGCAGCAGGCACAACAACCTCCGGCGCAACCGCAGCCCGCGCAACCATCGTATGCCCAGCAGCCACCGCAGCATCCCGCATACTGCTCGACCTGCGGCACAGTCGAGGCGATCTCCGCCGTCAAGCATGAAGGCCACGGCACGGGCATCGGCGCGGTCGGCGGCGCGGTGGCGGGCGGTGTCGTCGGCAATCAGTTCGGAAGCGGCGGAGGACGTACCGCGATGACCCTGCTCGGCGCACTCGGCGGCGGTCTGGCCGGCAATTCGGTCGAGAAGCACATTCGCAGCGAAACCGATTACTCAGTGCGCGTGCGGTTGGAAAGCGGCAAGACGCGCACCTTTACGTACAAGAATCCGCCGCCGTTCCAGCAAGGCCAGCGCGTGCATATTCAGAACGGCACGCTGGTTTCAGGCTGACCGATCAGTCCGAGAAAGCAAAAAGGCGGCGAACCTTACGGTTGCCGCCTTTTTTACACGCGCTCGATTCAATGATCCCGCTGCGAACTGCGCGCCGGATTCGGCCTGCCGCGTATCGCCATATACGCCCACCAGACATAGCCCGAGAAGCCGTACAGCACGAACAGGCAGAACAGCATCACCGGCGGATCCGACGACACCAGCACGAACGCCACCACGATCAGCAGCACGCCCGCGAACGGCACGCGATAGCGCACATCGAGCGCCTTGCCGCTGTAGAAAGGCGCGTTCGAGACCATCGTCACGCCCGCATAGATCGTTAGCGCGAACGCAACCCACGGCAGCCAGACGAGCTTGAGCGGCACGCGGTTATCGGTCGCGAGCCAGACGAAACCGGCGATCAGCGCCGCCGCGGCCGGCGAAGGCAGACCCTGGAAGTAGCGCTTGTCCACGACGCCGACATTCGTATTGAAACGCGCGAGCCGCAGCGCCGCGCCCGAACAATAGACGAATGCCGCGAGCCAGCCCCATCGGCCGAGGTCTTTCAGCACCCATTCGTACATCACGAGCGCCGGCGCGACGCCGAACGACACCATGTCCGAGAGGCTGTCGAACTGCTCGCCGAACGCGCTCTGCGTGTGCGTCATGCGCGCGACGCGGCCATCCATGCCGTCGAGCACCATCGCGACGAAAATGGCGATGGCCGCGATCTCGAAGCGCACGTTCATCGCCTGAACGACGGCGAAGAAACCGCAGAACAACGCGGCCGTGGTGAACGCATTGGGCAGCAGATAAATGCCGCGCTTCCTGAGAAACTGCTGCCGCTTCGCGCGCCGAGTCTCCACGGCGCCGACGTCCTGCGCGGCCTTGTTGCGGCGGAACGCGCGGGGCGTCGTCGCGTTCGCGCGGTTACGGCGCGGTTTGAATGCCGCCATCGCGTCCTCCGCGTTATTCCGCGAACTCGGCCAGGATCGTCGACGAAGCCGAAACCTTCTCGCCGATCGACACGCGCGGGCGGCTGCCCACCGGCAGGTACACGTCGACACGCGAGCCGAAGCGGATGAAGCCGTAGCGCTGGCCGCGCGTCAGCGGCTCGCCGTTGTGCACGTAGCAGAGAATGCGCCGCGCGATCAGGCCGGCGATCTGCACCGACGTCACGGTCTGCCCGCCCGCCGTCTGCAACACGATGGCGTTGCGCTCATTCTCGGTGGACGCCTTGTCGACCGCGGCATTGAGATACGCGCCCGGGAAGTACTGAACCTTCGAGATGACGCCGTCCACCGGCGAGCGCTGCGAGTGCACGTTGAACACGTTCATGAACACGCTGATCTTCAGCGCTTCGCGGCCCACGTACGGATCGTGCGCGGTTTCGACCGCGACGATGCGGCCATCCGCCGGACACAGCACCGCGTTGGGCTGGGTCGGGATCGGGCGCGCGGGATCGCGGAAGAACTGGACGACGAAAATCACGATCAGCCAGAGGATCCAGGCAAAGCCGAAGCCGCCCATCGCTTGCACGAGGATGGCGACGACAGCCGCGATGGCGATGAACGGCCAGCCTTCGCGGGCAATGATCGGATGAGGATAGTTCATGAACGGGTTCTGTGATTTTTAAAAACCGTAGGATAGCAAAAGCCGCCCGGCGCACAGGGCATCCGGGCGGCTTTTCTACAAGCAAGAAGCGTGAAACGACTCACGCAAGCGAGCTTAGTTCTTCGACTGGTCGACGAGCTTGTTCTTCGCGATCCACGGCATCATCGCGCGCAGCTTCTCGCCGACCTGCTCGATCTGATGCTCGGCCGTCAGACGGCGGCGCGATTGCAGCGTCGGCGCGCCGGCGCGGTTCTCGATGATGAAGCTCTTCGCGTATTCGCCGGTCTGGATGTCCTTCAGCACGGCCTTCATCGCCTTCTTCGTCTCTTCCGTGACGATGCGCGGACCCGTCACGTACTCGCCGTACTCGGCGTTGTTCGAGATCGAGTAGTTCATGTTGGCGATGCCGCCTTCGTAGATCAGGTCGACGATCAGCTTCAGCTCGTGCAGGCACTCGAAGTACGCCATTTCCGGCGCGTAGCCCGCTTCCACCAGCGTTTCGAAGCCGGCCTTGATCAGGTCGACGGTGCCGCCGCACAGAACCGCCTGCTCACCGAACAGGTCGGTTTCGGTTTCTTCACGGAAGTTCGTCTCGATGATGCCCGCACGGCCGCCGCCGTTGGCCGCCGCGTACGACAGCGCGACATCGCGCGCCGCGCCCGACTTGTCCTGCGCGACCGCGATCAGGTGCGGCACGCCGCCGCCCTGGCTGTACGTGTTGCGCACGGTGTGGCCCGGAGCCTTCGGCGCGATCATGATGACGTCCAGATCCGCGCGCGGGATCACCTGGCCGTAGTGCACGTTGAAACCGTGCGCGAACGCGAGGGCTGCGCCCTGCTTGGCGTTGTCGTGCACTTCGTTCTTGTAGACTTCGGCGATCTGCTCGTCGGGCAAGAGCATCATGACGACGTCGGCGCCCTTCACGGCTTCGGCCACTTCCTTCACCTTGAGGCCCGCGTTTTCGGCCTTGCTCCACGATGCGCCGCCCTTACGCAGGCCGACCGTCACGTTCACGCCGCTGTCCTTCAGGTTGAGCGCGTGCGCATGGCCTTGCGAGCCATAACCGATGATGGTGACTTGCTTGCCCTTGATGAGGGAGAGGTCGGCGTCCTTGTCGTAGAAAACTTTCATGGTGGTTCCTTGAGTCCTGATAAATGGTTGCGCTACGTGCTGCAAATGAGTGGGTGAGGCGCCGTCAAACCTTGAGAATCCGCTCGCCCCGGCCGATGCCGGAACTGCCCGTGCGAACCGTTTCGAGAATCGCCGTGGCGTCGAGCGCCTGAATGAACGCGTCGAGCTTGTCGCTCGCGCCCGTCAGTTCCATCGTGTAGGTCTTCTCGGTCACGTCGATGATGCGGCCGCGGAAGATATCCGCCATGCGCTTCATCTCTTCGCGTTCCTTGCCGACCGCCCTTACCTTGATGAGCATCAGCTCGCGCTCGATGTGGGCGCCCTCTGTCAGGTCGACCACTTTCACCACCTCGATCAGGCGGTTCAGGTGCTTCGTGATCTGTTCGATCACGTCGTCCGAGCCAATCGAGACGATGGTCAGCCGCGACAGCGAGCTGTCTTCGGTCGGCGCCACCGTCAGCGTTTCGATGTTATAGCCGCGCGCCGAAAAGAGCCCGACGACGCGCGATAACGCGCCCGGTTCGTTTTCCAGCAGTACGGAGATGATGTGTTTCATGTTCGTATTCCCGATGTATATCCAGTTGAGCTTCGAAACGAATCCGCGCGCCGCACATGTCTTTCGTGGAGACAGGCGCGCGCGAACCCGCGCATTCGAAACCCGCGTTATAGATCCTCAGACCCGAGCAGCATTTCCGTGATGCCTTTACCGGCTTGCACCATCGGGAATACGTTTTCGGTGGGATCGGTCTGGAAGTCGAGAAATACGGTGCGATCCTTGAGACGCAGCGCTTCCTTCAGCGCCGGCTCGACGTCCGCAGTCTTTTCGACACGAATGCCGACATGGCCATACGCCTCGGCCAGCTTCACGAAGTCGGGCAGCGCGTCCATGTACGAACTGGAATAGCGCTTCTTGTACTCGATCTGCTGCCACTGGCGCACCATGCCCAGATAGCGGTTGTTCAGCGAGATGATCTTGACGGGCGTGTTGTACTGCTTGCACGTCGAGAGCTCCTGAATGCACATCTGGATGGAGCCTTCGCCCGTGATGCAGACCACTTCGTCGTCCGGATAGGCCATCTTCACGCCCATCGCCGCCGGCAGGCCGAAGCCCATCGTGCCGAGGCCGCCCGAATTGATCCAGCGGCGCGGCTTGTTGAACGGATAGAACTGCGCCGCCCACATCTGATGCTGGCCGACGTCCGAGCAGACGAACGCGTTGCCGTCGGTGAGCTCCCAGAGCTTTTCGACGACGTACTGCGGCTTGATGATCTCGCTCTTGCGGTCGTACGCGAGGCAGTCCTTCGAGCGCCAGCCTTCGATCTCGTCCCACCACGTCTTGAGCGCGGCCGTGTCCGGGCCGTGCTCCGCGTGCTGAAGCTGCTCGATCAGTTCCTTCAGCACTTCCTTCACGTCGCCGACGATGGGGATATCCACCTTCACGCGCTTGGAAATGGACGACGGATCGACGTCGATATGGATGATCTTGCGCGGCGACGACGCGAAGTGCTTCGGATCGCCGATCACGCGGTCGTCGAAGCGCGCGCCGATCGCGATCAGCACGTCGCAGTTCTGCATCGCCATGTTGGCTTCGTACGTGCCGTGCATGCCGAGCATGCCGAGGAACTTCTTGTCGGACGCGCGGTAGCCGCCGAGGCCCATCAGCGTGTTCGTGACGGGATAGCCGAGCAGGTCGGCGAACTGGTTCAGCTCGCGCGATGCGTCCGCGAGAATGATGCCGCCGCCGGTGTAGATGTACGGGCGCTTCGCGGAAAGCAGCAGTTGCACCGCCTTGCGGATCTGGCCCGAATGGCCTTTCGTGACCGGGTTGTACGAACGCAGCGACACGCTCTTGACCGGCTCGTACTTGCACGGCGCCTTCGACACGTCCTTCGGAATGTCGATCAGCACGGGACCGGGACGGCCGGTGCGCGCAATGTAGAACGCCTTCTTGACGGTTTCGGCGAGATCACGCACGTCCTTCACGAGGAAGTTGTGCTTGACGCACGGACGCGTGATGCCGACGGTATCGCATTCCTGGAATGCGTCGAGGCCGATGGCCGCGGTGGGCACCTGGCCGCTGATGACGACGAGCGGAATCGAATCCATGTAGGCCGTGGCGATGCCGGTGACGGCATTGGTGACGCCCGGGCCCGAAGTCACGAGACACACGCCCACCTTGCCGGTCGCACGCGAATACGCGTCGGCGGCGTGCACGGCGGCCTGCTCGTGGCGCACGAGGATGTGCTGGATCTGGTCCTGCTTATACAGCTCGTCGTAGATGTAAAGTACCGAGCCGCCGGGATAGCCCCAGATGAACTCGACGTCTTCATCGGCCAATGCGCGCATGAGCACGGTGCCGCCGATGGAGTCGGCTTCGTGAGGGGGAGTGGTATCCGACGTGGAGAATTCCGCGCTAGGCATGTTCATTCATCACCTTTCGAATTTTCGGCAAAAAATTGATCGGGTGCTCTCTACCGGGCTTATGGCTCGGGTTCAAGCGGCGCGTCTAGGTTTGACAGGCGTGCTTCTTGGGCTCGCCTCAAAGCAGACATTTCACTGGATGATGCGAGTCAGAAAATGTAACAGCGGCGTGCGCGGCGGGTCAAGTAAAAAGTTTCCGAACGACCGACAGCGCCTTCTTTGGCACGGTCGGGCGGGAAAAGCCGCGTGCAGACGCATGCTGTCTGCCCCACGAGGAATTCATCGAACGCAAGCGACAAGTGGCAACAAAACCTCTCAATTTGTCCGGATGCGGCGAAACTTTGCTAGGATTCGCAGGTTTTCCTCGAACCTCACGATCCCTTTCGACGCAAATTCGTTGCGCCGGGTCCCCAACGGATGGCATCAGACAAGGAACTCGCCGACTTTCTGGCGGGCGTCGAAAGACGCGCGTTCAAGCAGACCGTGTACACCGTTCGCGACGACGACGCGGCGCTCGACATCGTGCAGGACGCGATGATCAAGCTGGCGGAGAAGTACGGCGACCGTCCATCGTCCGAGCTTCCGCTACTTTTCCAGCGTATCCTTCAGAACGCGACGCACGATTATTTCCGTCGCCAGAAGGTGCGCAACACCTGGGTCAGCCTCTTCTCGTCCTTCGGCAACGCGGACGACGACGAATTCGACCCGCTCGAGACCTTCGAATCCGAGGACGGCGCGGTCGGCAGCGAAAGCAGTGAGAACAAGCTGGAGCGCGAACAGGTCCTGAACCTGATCGATGCGGAGATCCAGAAACTGCCGGCACGTCAACGGGAAGCGTTTCTCATGCGTTACTGGGAAGACATGGATGTCGCCGAGACGGCCGCCGCGATGGGGTGCTCCGAGGGCAGCGTGAAAACGCATTGTTCACGCGCCACGCACACTCTCGCACAAGCCCTGAAAGCCAAAGGGATCACGCTATGAGTTCCGCTCTTGAAACGAAGGAAAACGAGTTCGCGCTGAAGGTCGTGCGCGCGCTGGACGAAAACACGTCGAATATTCCGGCTGCCGCCGTCGACCGGCTGCGCGAGGCGCGCCGCGCCGCGATCGCGCGCAAGAAGCCGGAGAAAGTGGCCGCGGCCATTGCCGCGCCCGCCTTCACGCCGGCGTTGGCCGGGGCGGACGCCACGCTCACCACCGGCGATTCAGGCGAGGGCCGGCGCCCGAAGGGCCTGCTCGCGCGGCTCGGCGGCCTCGGCCTCGCGTGGCCGCTCGCGGCACTGGTCATCGGGCTGGCGGGCATCGCTTACTGGGAAGACCAGGAGCGCCGCGCGGAACTGGCGGACATCGACGCCGCCATGATGAGCGACAGCCTGCCGATCGACGCCTATCTCGATCACGGTTTCAATGCGTACCTGACGCGCAATCATTAAGCACTGGATACAGCGGGGGAATTTTCGGGTGAGTTACAAGCGCGGTCTCGCGATTGTCTTTGGTTGCGCGATTGCGGGACTGGTTGCGTTCGCCGCGACTTATCCGCGCTTTTATTCGACCGCCCCCGCCGCGCCTTCGCCCGTGGCGGCGCCGAGCGGCGGCGCGAGCGCGCCTGCGGACGGGAAGGTCTCGCCGCTGTCCGCGCTGTCTGCCGAAAGCCCGCTCGCCTGGAGCCATCTGACCGAGGCGCAGCACATCGCGCTCGCGCCTTTCGCCACCCAGTGGGATTCGTTTTCCGACGAGCGCAAGCAAAAGTGGCTGAAGATCGCGTCGCGATTCCACCGGATGTCGCCTGAAGCGCAGAAGCATCTGCATCAGCGCATGCAGGAATGGGTGCGCCTCACGCCGGACCAGCGCAAGGTCGCGCGCGAGAACTATCAGGTTTCCAAATCGGTGCCGCTGGAGAAGCGCGAAAAGGCCTGGGACGCCTATCAAAAGCTGTCCGAGGAGCAGAAGAAGAAGCTGGCCGCGAGCGAGCACGTGCATCGCCCGACCGTCGTCTCCGCGCCGCCCACGGGCAAGACCGAAGTGAAGGACATCAATCGCCTCGTCGCGGCCCGCGAGCAGGGGGCCGCCTCCGGACACGCGGGAAGCGGGTCGGGCCCGGCAACCGCGCCGGCCGCGCCCGTCTCCGGCGTGCCGACGCAACCGGCCATTCCGAACGCCGGGAGCTTCGTGCCGGCCACGCCGATTCCCGTGTCGCCGCAGCAGGCGCCTGCGATGTACAACGGCTCGTGAGCGCGCAGCCGGCAGTGGCCACCATCGACCCGATGCGCGCGCCCGCGCTGCGCCGCCGCCTCGCGACGATGCTCTACGAAGGCGTGATCCTCTTCGGCGTCGTGTTCATCGCCGGGTATCTCTTCAGCACGCTCACGCAGCAAAAGAACGGCCTCACGCATCACAACTGGCTGATGTCGTGGATCGGCATCGTGCTCGCAGCCTACTTCGTGTATTTCTGGACACACGGCGGCCAGACCCTGCCGATGAAAACCTGGCGCCTCAAAATCGTCGATGCGCACGGCCAGCCCATCAAGCCGGCTCGCGCGCTCACCCGCTATGTGCTCGCGTGGCTGTGGTTCCTGCCGCCGCTCGCGCTGCATCCCCTCCTCTCGCTCGCCGTGCCGCAAACGCTCGCCGTGTTCGCGGCGTGGGTCGCGCTGTGGGCCGCCGCCGTGTGGCTCGATCCCGCGCGCCAGTTCCTCCATGACCGTCTCGCCGGCACGCGCATCGTCGCGGTCGCGCCCATCGCCAAGTAATAAGAACTTCTTGTGACTGTCACGGCTCGGTCACGGCCGCATGGCGCAATGCGCATATCGAAACCCGATGCGCGAGCCAATGGCCTTTACCTCGTCAGCCCCGCCCTCTCCCTTCAGCTTCAGCAATAGCGAGCTGCGCACCGGTCCTTTCGCGCTGCGATCCGAGTCCACCGAATCAAGCGAATCCGCTGCGACGAGCGTGCCGGGCTTCTCCGATCCCCGCGCCGCCGCGCCCGTCCATCATGACGTGCCGGGTGATACCGCCGATGGAACGCATCGCTATCGCACGATCTGGCTGTCGGATATTCACCTCGGCTCGGGCGGCTGCCAGGCACCCTATCTCCTCGATTTCCTGCGGCATCACGAGTCGGAGTATCTGTATCTCGTCGGCGACATCATCGACGGATGGCAGCTTCGCAAGGGCTGGTTCTGGCCGCAGGCGCACAACGACGTCGTGCAGAAGATCCTGCGCAAGGCGAGGAAGGGCACGCAGGTCGTCTACATTCCCGGCAACCACGACGAAGCCGCGCGCCAGTTTTGCGATCTCGCGTTCGGCGATATCCACGTGCGCGGCGAAGCGTTCCACACGACGCTCGCGGGCAAGCGCCTGTGGATCGTGCACGGCGATCTCTTCGACGGCGTCATTCAGCACGCCAAATGGCTCGCCTATCTCGGCGACACCGCCTACACGATGATCCTGCTGCTCAACCGCTGGTTCAATCGCGTGCGCACGAAGCTCGGCTTCAACTACTGGTCGCTGTCGCAATACCTGAAACATCAGGTGAAGAACGCGGTGAACTTCATCTCGCAGTTCGAGCGCGTGATGACCGACGAAGCGCGCCGCCGCGGCTGCGACGGCGTCGTGTGCGGGCACATCCACAAGGCCGAGATCCGCGACATCGACGGCATTCTCTACTGCAACGACGGTGACTGGGTCGAAAGTCTCTCGGCGCTTGTCGAGACCTACGACGGCGAGCTGAAGGTCGTCTACTGGACGGTGATGCGCTCGCCGGAAGCGCACACGACGAAAGCGCGCGCGACTGTCTGAACACGAACGAACCACGGGGCCATAGCCGATGAAAATCATGATCGTCACCGACGCATGGGAGCCGCAGGTCAACGGCGTCGTGCGCACGCTCACGCAGACGTCGAAGGAGCTCACCGCGCTCGGTCATCGCGTGGAGCTGCTCACGCCGCTCGAATTCAGAACGATCCCCTGCCCGACCTATCCGGAGATTCGTCTCTCGCTGCTGCCGGGACGGCGCGTGGCCGAGCGCATCGACGCGTTCGGGCCGGATGCGCTGCATATCGCGACCGAAGGCCCGCTCGGGCTGGCCGCGCGCGCCTACGCGCTGCGTCACAAGCTGCCGTTCACGACCGCGTATCACACGCGTTTTCCGGAGTACGTGAAGGCGCGCTTCGGCATTCCGCTGTCGATGACCTACCGCTTCCTGCACTGGTTCCACAAGGACTCGCAGGCGGTGATGGCGCCGACGCCCGTCGTCAAGAGCGATCTCGAGAAATACGGCTTCACCAATGTCGTGCTGTGGACGCGCGGCGTCGATCTCGACATCTTTCATCCGATGGAGTCGAAGGTCCTCAACACCGCGCGGCCGATCTTTCTGTACGTCGGGCGCGTGGCCGTCGAGAAGAATGTCGAGGCGTTTCTGAAGCTCGATCTGCCCGGCTCGAAGTGGGTCGCGGGAGAGGGACCGGCGCTCGCGGAGCTGAAGTCGCGCTACACGAACGTCAACTATCTCGGCGTGCTGTCGCAGCCGGAACTCGCGAAGGTCTATGCGGCGGCGGATGTCTTCGTCTTCCCGAGCAGGACCGACACCTTCGGGCTCGTGCTGCTCGAAGCGATGGCCTGCGGCACGCCGGTCGCCGCGTATCCGGTGACGGGCCCGATCGACGTGCTCGGCACCGACGGACCCGGCGCGCTCAATCACGACCTGCGCGAAGCCTGCCTCGATGCATTGAAGATCGAACGCGGCGATGCCCGCGCATGGGCCGAGCGCTTCTCGTGGCGCGCGGCATCGGAGCAGTTCGCATCGCATCTGCGGCAGTTCGGGCCAGGCGCGACGACGTCCGAACAGGCGGCCGCATGACGCGACGCGCCGTCGCAGAGGAACGGGCGGAAGCGAATGCGCGCGCGGCGCCGGCCCGCGCGCGCGATCCCTTCGACGACGACCTCGAGGACATCGACGACACGCCCGCGCAACCCGCCGAGCCGCTCGGCCCGGACGACCTGCCCTTCAACCCGTACAAGGGCAATCGCGGCTTCACGCGCGCCTGGCACGCGATGAAGAACTCGCTCTACGGCTTTCGCGTCGCGATCCGCGAGGAAAGCGCGTTTCGCCAGGAACTGACGCTCGCCGCGATCCTGCTGCCGTGCAGCGTCATCGTGCCGGTCGCGTCGGTCGAGCGCGCGGCGCTGATCGCATCGGTGTTGCTCGTGCTCATCGTCGAATTGCTCAATTCGAGCGTCGAAGCGGCCATCGACCGCATCTCGCTCGAACGGCACGAACTCTCGAAGCGCGCGAAGGACTTCGGCAGCGCCGCGGTGATGGTCGCGCTCGGCGTCTGCGTGCTCACCTGGTGCCTGATACTGTGGCCGCTTGCATCCGCGTGGCTGGCGCGTATCTTATAAACGAGAACCGCGGCGCGTGAGAGGCGCGTCCGTGCAGTCGAACGACCGGTTTATAATCGTCCGATATTCTCAAAAATAGCAACGGAAGCGGCCGCGCGAACGCTCATCCCGAGCCGCCGGGGCCCGATGCCAAGGTCGGACGACATGGAAGCCAAACCACCCCGCCGCACCCGCGAACGGATTCTCGAGCTGTCGCTGAAGTTGTTCAACGATATCGGCGAGCCGAACGTCACCACGACGACGATCGCCGAGGAGATGGAAATCAGTCCAGGCAACCTGTACTACCATTTCCGCAACAAAGACGACATCATCAACAGCATCTTCGCGCAGTTCGAGCAGCAGATTCAGAAGCGCCTGCGCTTTCCGGACGATCATCGCCCGACGATCGACGAGATGTGGTCGTATCTGCAGTACATGGCGGATTTCCTCTGGACCTATCGCTTTCTCTATCGCGACCTGAACGATCTGCTCGCGCGCAACCGCACGCTCGAGACGCACTTCAAGCAGATCATCACGCACAAGGTGCATTTCGCGAGCCAGTTGTGCGAAGCGCTCGTGGCCGATCAGGAAATGGTCGCGACGCCTCAGGAGATCGAGGTCATCGCCACCAACATGGGCGTGATCGCAACGTACTGGCTCTCGTACCAGTACGTGATGAATCCGCGCAAGTACAACGATCAGGAAGCGATCCGCGCGGAGCTGCATCAGGCGAGCCTGCACATCATCTCGATCATGGCGCCGTATCTGCGCGGGCGCTCGCGCCAGCTCTTCGACGATCTCGTCTCCGGTAAACTGCCCAAGCGCGAGTACGCGGACTTCCTGCCGCCGCGCGACGAGTCACAGCCGGGCGCATCGAATGCGTCGAAGAGCGAAACACCGAAGGATTCCAGATAAATGAAGGCAGTGTGTGTCTATTGCGGCTCCTCGAACGGAGCTCGTCCCGTCTATGCGGAAGCGGCCAGGGCATTCGGCCGCGCGCTGGTTCAGAACAATCTCTCGCTCGTCTATGGCGGCGGGCGCGTCGGCCTGATGGGCCTCATCGCCGATGAAGTGCTCGCCGCGGGCGGGCGCGCCGTCGGCGTGATTCCCGAGCTGCTGCTCGCGAAGGAAGTCGGCCACACGGATCTCACCGAGCTGCACGTCGTGCCCGACATGCACGAGCGCAAGAAGCAGATGGCCGATCTCTCCGATGCGTTCGTCGCGATGCCCGGCGGCGTCGGCACGTTCGAGGAGTTTTTCGAGGTGTACACGTGGGCGCAGCTCGGCTATCACCAGAAGCCGGTCGGCCTGCTCGACGTGAACGGTTATTTCGATCCGCTCATGTCGATGCTGCGTCACACCGTCGACGAAGGTTTCATGCGCGCGCCGTATCTGGACATCATCCAGGTCGCGGCCGAACCGGATGAGATGATCGCGAAGCTCGCGGCGTACCAGCCGCCCGCGCACGACAAGTGGTCCGAGAAACGCAACGCCGTTTGAGGAAAACAAAACCATGTCCAAAGTCATCCTGATCACCGGCGGTAGTCGCGGCATCGGCCGCTCGGCTGCCGTGCTCGCGGGCGCGCGCGGCTGGAGCGTCGGCGTGAACTACGCGTCGAATGCCGCTGCCGCCGATGAAACCGTCGCGGCGGTGCACGCGGCGGGCGGCAAGGCCATCGCCATTCACGGCGACGTGAGCGACGAAGCCGCGATCATCGCGATGTTCGACGCGACCGAGAAGGCCTTCGGCAAGATCGACGGCGTCGTGAACAACGCAGGCATCGTCGCGCCCGGCTCGACGCTCGCGGACATGGACATCGCGCGCATGAAGCGCATCTTCGACATCAACGTGCTCGGCGCGTATCTGTGCGCGCGCGAGGCGGCGCGGCGCATGTCGCGCTCGCGCGGCGGCAAGGGCGGCTCGCTCGTGAACGTTTCGTCGGCGGCGGCGCGGCTCGGCGGGCCGAACGAGTATGTCGACTATGCGGGGTCCAAGGGCGCGATCGACACGCTGACCATCGGGTTGGCGAAGGAGCTCGGGCCCGAGGGCGTGCGCGTGAACGCGATTCGCCCCGGCCTCATCGACACCGATATCCATGCGAGCGGTGGCAAGCCGGATCGCGCGCATGTGCTCGGCGTGCAGACGCCGATCGGACGCGCAGGCACCGCCGATGAGGTCGGCGAGTCGATCGTGTGGCTGCTGTCGGATGCGTCGTCGTATGTGACGGGCGCGGTGCTGGATGTGTCGGGCGGGCGGTGAATATCGAAACGGCGGATTGAGACCCGGAATCTCAAAACCCGCCGTGCTTCGCCAGCCACGCTTCCTCGTCGGGCAAAACGTCGCGCCCGAGAATGCGATTGCGATGCGGAAAGCGCCCGAAGCGCCCGATCACTTCCGCATGTTCCACGGCCGATTCGTAAAAGCTCGAAACGCCGGTTTCCTCTTTTAGTTTTCCGAATAATCGCAGCGCCTCGCGCTGGCTTTCGGGCGTCTCATCGTGCTCGAACGGCATATACGCGAACGCGCGATGATACGCGCCCGGCAGACGCAGATCGTCGCCCTTCTCGATGAGCGCTTTCGCCAGCGCAAGCGCGCGCGCATCGCCCGCGAATGCACGCGGCGTGTTCCGATAGCAATTGCGTGACAGTTGATCGAGCAGCACGATCAGCGCGAGCGTGCCGAGCGGCGTGCGCTCCCACTCCTGCAATCCGCCCGCCTGCGCTTCGTCGAGCAACGCGCCGAAGCGCTCCGTGAGCATCGAATCGAAGGCGCGCTTTTTCTTCCACCACAACGCGCGCTCCGTGCCGAACTCCGGCGAACCGGGCGCGCCGAACCACAGATCCAGCACCGCCTGCGCGCGAGGATCCATGCTCACGCCAGTTCCAGCACCAGCCGCCGCGTGCGCGCGCTCTTCTTCTCCAGCTTCGCGATGCGCAGCCCGCCGATCTCGCCGGTGTTGCGCACATGCGTTCCGCCGCACGGCTGCAGGTCCACGTTTTCGATGCGCAAAAGACGCACGCGGCCGAGGCCCATCGGCGGCTTCACGCTCATCGTGCGAACGAGTTCGGGGCGCTCGGACATTTCGTCGTCGGTGATCCATTCGGTGTGCACGTCGTGCGCGCCGCCGATCAGTGCGTTCAGCTTCGCCTCGACGCTTTCGCGCTCGATCGGCTCGACCGTCGCCAGATCGAGACGCGCGTACTCGGTCGTGATGCTGCAGCCGTCCACCGGATACGGCAGCACCGCGCAGATCAGATGGCTCGCGGTATGCAGCCGCATATGCCGATACCGCCGCGCCCAGTCGATCTCGGCGCTCAGCTTGCTGCCGACCGTCAGCTTCGCCAGCGCCGCTTCCTGGCCGGGCGCGGGCACGTGCACGGCGTCATCGGGCGTCGCGCCTTCGAACTTCGCCTTGCGCGTATCGGCGATCGCGATGACGGTGCCGTCTGCGAGCGTCAGCGTGCCCGCGTCGCCCGCCTGGCCGCCGCCGAGCGGATAGAACACGGTCTGATCGAGATGGATGCCCTGCTCGTCGATGGCCGTTACCGTCGCGTCGCAGCGCGTCTGGTAGGCGTCCTCGCGAAAGAGTGCGCGTGTGCTCATGTCTGCCTTCCTTGCGATGATGCGAAAGAGCCGATGATGCATCACGCGCGCCCCGCGTGAACCGATACAAAACGCAGCGTTTCAACCGGGACGGTTGCGCATCCAGTCGGCGGTGTCGAAGAAGGACGTCAGGAGGCGCTCGCGCAAGGCCTCGTCGATGCCGATGTCTTCCATCGCCCACGCCATGCAGCGCAGCCATTGATCGCGCTCGTCCGACGCGATCGCGAACGGCAGATGCCGCGCCCGCAGACGCGGATGCCCGAAGCGGTCGATGTAATGATCCGGCCCGCCCATCCAGCCGCACAGGAACCAGAAGGTCTTGTCGCGCGAGTTGTCGAGCGTCGGCGGATGCAGCGCGCGGATGCCCGCGAACTCGGGCTCGAGATCCATCAGGTCATAGAAACGATCGACGAGCGCGCGCACGCGCGCTTCGCCGCCGATCAGCTCGAAGGCGGTCGGCTTCTGTGCTTCGTCGTCGGGGGAGGATTGATTTGTTTCGGTCATTGCTCAAACAAATAATTACGCATCGCGCAGGGACTGCAACGCCGGGCGCGCCAGCACACGGCGCAGGCTGAGCCAGCCGCCGAGCCCGGCGCACGCGACGCCCGCCACGATGCCCGTGGGCAGAAGCCACGGATTGAAGTCGATATGAAACTCGAACACGCGCGCCGCGAGCACGTAGCCGATGGCCTGCGCGCCGATCGCCGCCATGAGGCCGGACAGCGCGCCCACGGCGACGAACTCGGCCACCTGCACCGAGCGCACCTGCCTGTGCGACGCCCCGAGCGCGCGCAGCAGCGCCGATTCGCGCACGCGCTCGTCGCGCGTGCCGGCGAGCGCGGCGTACAGCACGAGCACGCCCGCCGCGAGCGTGAAGAGGAACAGGAACTGCACCGCGCCGATCACCTGCGCGAGCGTGCGATGGATCTGCGCGAGAATCGGCGCGATATCGATGGCCGTCACGTTCGGATAACGCGCCACCAGCCCGTCGATCACGCGCTGCTCCTGCGTCGGCAGATGAAAGCTCGTGATGAAGGTCGCGGGCAGATCGGCGAGCGCCTGGGGCGGCAGCAGCACGAAGAAGTTGACCTTGAACGAGTTCCAGTCGACCTTGCGCACGCTGGTCACCGGCGCTTCGACCGGCAGACCGGCGACATCGAAACGCAGCGTGTCGCCCATCTTCACGCGGATCGTCTTCGCGATGCCCTCTTCGATCGACACCTGTGGCTTCGTGTCGGTGCCGAACCATGTGCCCTGCGTCACGCGGTTGTCGCCGGGCAGCTCGGTCGTGTAGGACAGGTTGAATTCGCGATCGACGAGGCGCTTCGCATCGGCCTTGTCGTAATCGTCCGGATTCACCGGCTTGCCGTCGATCGCGACGAGACGCGCGCGCACCATCGGCGACAGCGTGGCGTCGGGCTGGCCGTGCGTGTGCAGATAGTCGAGCACGCCCTGGCGCTGGTCCGGCTGGATATCGATGAGGAACTGATTCGGCGCGTCGGGCGGCGTCGCGTCGCGCCAGCCCTTGATGAGATCGTTGCGCGTCATGCCGATGAGCAAAAGGCACATCAGCCCGATGCCGAGCGCGGTGATCTGCAGCGCGCTCGATCCGCTCCTGCGCTCCAGCGACGCAAGCGCGTAGCGCCAGCCCACGCCCGCGCGGCTGCGTTCGCGCCGCACGAAGCGCGCCGCCGCCCAGAGCGCCGCGCGCGCGATTGCGCCGAACACGAGCAGACCCGCCGCGAAGCCGCCCGCGACGATGCCGCCGAGCTTCCACTCGCCCGCCGCGAGAATCAGCAGCGCCGCGAACAGCAGCACGCCGACGCCATACGCCGCATGCGCGACGCGCCCGGCATCGCCGAGCTCGCGCCGAATCACGTGCACCGGCGGCACGCGCGTGATCGGCAACAGCGGCGGCAGCGCGAAGCCGAGCAGCAGCACGAGGCCCATCGCGATGCCCTGCAGCGCGGGCCAGACGCTCGGCTGAGGCAATTCGACATCGACGAGCGAGCCGAGCCAGTTCAGCAGCACGAGATGGCCGCCGAAGCCGAGCACGACGCCCGCCGCGCTGCCGATCAAACCGATCGCGAGAAATTCGTTCAGAAAGAGCGCGCGCAGCGTGCGCTGGCTGACGCCGAGACAGCGCATCGCGGCGCAGCCGTCGAGATGCCGGCGCGCGAAGCGATGCGCGGCCATCGCGATCGCGACCGCGGCGAGCAGCGCGGTCAGAAGCGACACGAGCGTGAGGAAGTGGCTCGCGCGGTCGATCGTCTGGCGCACCTGCGGCTGCCCCTCGGACAGCGACTCCAGCGCGACGCCGCGCAGCTTGCCGCCATCCACCTTGTCGCGCGCGAACTTCGCGAATTGCTCCACCTGGTCGTCCGGCCCCGCGACGAGCAGCCGGTACGTCACGCGGCTGCCATAGCCGATGAGACCCGTGCCCGCGATGTCGTCGGCGCGCATCATCAGGCGCGGCGAGAAATTGACGAAGGAAAAACCGCGATCCAGCTCGCGCGTGATGACGCCCGCCACCGTGAACGTGCGCGTGCCGACCTTGACCGTGCCGCCGACTTTCGTCTTGAGCGCATCGAGCAAGGCGGCATCGGCCCAGACCGTGCCGGGCGCGGGAATGCCTTGCGCGGGCGCATCGGCGGCGTCGATGCCGGGCGCAATGCGCAGCGCGCCGCGCAACGGATACCCCGGCGTCACGCCCTTGATCGCCGCGAGCCTGGAAGCGGGCTGCGCGGACGTCGAGCTGATCATGCTCGGGAAGATGGTGGTGCCCGCCGTCTCGAGCCCGAGCGATTTCGCCTCGCTCGCGAACATCGGATCGACGGGATGATCGGAGCGCACGATGAAATCCGCTGCGATCATCTGGCGCCCGTCGCGCGCGAGGCCCTGGCGCATGCGATCGGCGAGAAAGCCGACGCTCGACAGCGCCGCGACCGCCAGCACCAGCGCGAGCAGAAGCATCGTGAGTTCGCCCGCGCGCCAGTCGCGCGCGGTCATGCGCCATGCCTGGCGCACCGTCTGCGTGAAACCGAGCCGGATGGTCGGATGCGAATGTCCTGCCTTGCGTGCAGCCTGATCGTTCCTGAATGCGGTGCTCAATCGTGCTTGCTCCGCAGCCGGTTCATGCGGTCCGAGCTCGGCAGCATGTGCTTGGCCATGCGCGACACGCCGCCATGCACGCCGCGCGCGAGCCGCGGCAGCGCCCAGCCCGCGAGCACCAGGAACGCGAGCAGGAGCAGGAGAAACAAGAGCGGCACGAAGAGCGCGAGCGTGATGCCCGCGAGCGCGCCGACATCCTCGGTCGCCGACGCCGCCCAGTTCGACACCGGCTCCGGCGACAGATTGATGAGCGCGCGCGTGCCCGCCTTCGCGAAATGCGACGCGCCGGCGAGCGTGCCGCCCGCGAGCGCGGCGACGGTCAGCATGGCGGGATCGGCGTGGCCGAGCGAGCCGGCCGCGAGCACGGCGCCCGCCGGAATGCGGATGAAGGTGTGAACCGCGTCCCAGAGGGAATCGACGGCGGGAATCTTGTCGGCGAGAAACTCGACGAGCGCAAGCACCGCCGCGACGCCGATCACCCACGGCGAACCGAGCACCGCCAGCGAATCCGGCAGATGGACGAGCCCCATGCGCTGGAACATGCCGGCGATGAAGACGGTGAGGTACAGGCGCAGCCCGCTCGCCCATGACAGGCCCGCTGCGAGCGAAAGTGACTCAAGCATTGCCGCCTCCCTTAATGCGCCGGCTGCCGGCTTTCGCCGCTATCGGGCGATTTGCCAGCTCAAAAGAGCGGTCTTTCCGGCAGATATCGAAAGAAGCCGCCTACCTCCGCGAAGATACAACGAAAAACCGCGGAACCATAGGAATCGGACGAAAACCGGATGACCTCAGATCATTATATCCACGCAAATCCGCGCGGTGCAGCAAGGGTTAAGCGATTGCCGTTCCCGGTTCTGCAACGCACGCAAGGGTGGCGCGCGCACAACGGATGCGCTTTCAGTGACCCGACGAGAACTTCAGCCCGACCAGACCGGCGACGATCAGCACAGCGCTCACGATGCGCGCCGCCGACAGCGCCTCGCCCATGAACACGATTCCGAAGATGAACGCACCGATCGCGCCGATACCCGTCCACACGGCGTAAGCGGTGCCGAGCGGCAGTTGCTTCATGGCCATCGCGAGCAGCACGAAGCTGCCGAGCGCGGTGATGATCGTGAAAACGGACGGCCCGATTCGCGTGAAGCCTTCGGACGATTTGAGACCCGCGGCCCACGCGACTTCCAGCAGACCGGCGATGAAAAGAAGAATCCAGGACATCGAGCGACTCCCTTGCAGAAATGGGGCCGTCCCCGATGAAACGATGCGCATGCGGTCGTCCGCATGGCCTTTAGACCGAACGTCGGATTGTATCAAATTGGTGCATCGGCGGTGCGGCGGCCGCGGCACCTTGCCGCGCGTCGCGTGGCCGCGTGCCTGAAAACCGTGTATTAAGGAACGAAGCGCCCGCGCGAGGCGCACCTTTCGACATATCCGCTGCAAAAAGCCTGAACAAAGGAGCGTTCATGGATGTCGATTCGGTCCTGCTCTCCCGCTTCCAGTTCGCGTGGGTCGTCGCGTTCCATATCCTGCTGCCGGCTTTCACGGTCGGCCTGTCGTGCTACATCGCCACGCTCGAATTCAACTGGTGGATCACGAAGCGCGACGTGTATCGGCGGCTCTCGGCGTTCTGGCTGAAAATCTTCGCGGTGTCCTTCGGCATGGGCGTGGTGTCGGGCATCGTGATGCCGTTCCAGTTCGGCACCAACTGGAGCCGCTTTTCCGATGCCACCGCGAACGTCGTCGGCCCGTTGATGGGCTACGAAGTGCTGACCGCGTTCTTTCTCGAATCGGCGTTCCTCGGCGTGCTGCTCTTCGGGCGCAAGCTCGTGCCGCAATGGGCGCACGTGATGTCGGCGATGTTCGTCGCGGCGGGCACCGTGATCTCGTCGTTCTGGATTCTCGCGGTCAACAGCTGGATGCAGACGCCGCAAGGGCATCGCATGTTGCCGGACGGCCGCTTCGAAGTGGTGAGCTTCTTCGACGTGATATTCACGCCGTCGTTTCCGTACCGGCTCGGGCATACGGTGAGCGCGTTTCTCGTGACGGCGGGCTTCGTCATTCTCGGCGTCGGCGCGATGTATCTGCGCGAGCGCCGCGCGCTCGAGGAAAGCCGCGTGATGGTGAAGATGTCGCTCGTCTTTCTCATCATCATGGTGCCGGTGCAGATGGTGATCGGCGACGCCCACGGCCTCAACACGCTGAAGCATCAGCCCGCCAAACTCGCGGCGATGGAAGGCCTTTGGGAATCCGGCACGCGCGTTCCGGCCAATCTCTTCTCGATCCCCGATCAGGACGAGGAACGCAACCACTTCGAGATTTCGATTCCGGTGCTCGGCAGCATTTATCTGACGCACGATCCGAACGGCTTCGTGCGCGGACTGAAGGACTTTCCGCGCGAGGACCGGCCGCCCGTGGCCGTCGTGTTCTTCGCGTTTCACATCATGGTCGGCATCGCGCTGCTGATGTTCGTGCTCGTGCTTTCGGGCATCGTGCAACTCGCGCGGGGCAGGATCGAAACGAGCGAGCGCTGGCTGCGCGCGGCCACGTGGGCGATGCCGCTCGGCTTCATCGCGGTGATCGCGGGCTGGACGACAACCGAGGCCGGCCGCCAGCCGTGGACCGTCTACGGCATCCTGCGCACGAAGGATTCGGTGACGCCCTCGCTCACCGCCGCCGATGTCGGTCTCTCGTGGCTGCTCTACGTGCTCGCCTATCTCGTGATCTTCGGCGCGGGATTTTTCCTGCTGCGGCGGCTGGTGCGCGTCGGCCCAGCGGAAGTCGGGCATATGCACGAAAAGGATGAACTCGATGCGAAGACCCGCGCCGCCCGCCCGCTTTCGGCGGTATCGACGAGCGCGGACCGCGCCGCGCGGCCGGTGCGCGAGGACGATATCGTCCCGCCAGGGCGCGGCCGCAAATAGGAACCGGGAGAACGCGATGCTCGATCTCGTGCCGCTGTGGGCCGCCATTCTCGCGCTGGCCGTGTTCATGTACGTGCTGCTCGACGGCTTCGATCTCGGCGTCGGCATGATGTTCCTGCTGCGCCGCGACGGCGAATCGCGCAATCTGATGATCAACTCCGTCGCGCCCGTATGGGACTTCAACGAAACCTGGCTCATCCTCGGCGGCGGCGGCCTGTTCGCGGTGTTTCCGCTCGCGTTCGCGATCATCGTGCCGGCCGTCTATTTCCCGATTCTCTTCATGCTGCTCGGGCTGATCTTTCGCGGCGTCGCGTTCGAGTTCCGCGAGGTGATCGGCGCGCGCAAGTGGCTGTGGGACGGCGCGTTCGGCTGCGGCTCGCTCGTCGCGACGTTCTCGCAGGGCATCGTGCTCGGCATGTTCATCCAGGGCTTTCCGATCGAAGGCCGCGTCTATGCGGGCACGAGCTGGAACTGGGTTGCGCCGTTTCCGCTGCTCGTCGGCGTCGGGCTGATCTTCGGCTACGCGCTGCAGGGCACGACCTGGCTCGTGCTCAAGACCGAAGGCGAGTTGCAGGAATGGAGCCGCACGATGGCGCGCTACGCGCTCATCGGCGTGATCGCATTCATCCTGCTCATCAGCCTGTGGACGCCGCTCAAGGACGCACGCATTGCGGCGCGCTGGTTCGGCTTTCCCGGAAGCCTCGCATTCGCGCCGGTGCCGCTGCTCACCGCGCTCATCGCGTGGACGCTCTGGACGAGTCTCGCGAAACGCCGCGAAGTGCTGCCGTTCGTGTGCTCGATCGGCCTCTTCTTTCTCGCTTTCACGGGGCTCGTGATCAGCCTGTGGCCGTTCATCGCGCCGCCTTCGGTGACGCTGTGGGATGCATCCGCCGCGCCGCTATCGCACCAGTTTCTGCTGATCGGCACGATGTTTCTGCTGCCCGTGCTCATGATCTACGTGATCTGGTCGTACTGGGTGTTTCGCGGCAAGGTGCGCGGCGATATGGGCTATCACGCGTGACGCGGCGTCAGAGCTTTTGCTGGGTCGCGAGCGACAGGATGCGCGCCCATTTGTGCGCCTCGCCGCGATCGCGCATCGGCAGCGACCAGGCGCCGTGCTTCGCGTCCTGCACGTCGAGCACCACCTGCCAGGCGCCGCCGCTGCTGCCCGGCTCCTGCATGCGCGCGCCGCGCAGGTCCGCGAAGATATAGCTGCCGCGCTCGTCGCCGACGCGCACATCGCACAGACGTTTGCCCGCCGAAACCCGCACGCCGCCCCAGTCGGTCCTGAGCTCGTGGGTCCAGTCGCCGCTCTCGCCGCGGCGCAGGTTCGGCGCGATCTCGCGCCG
Source organism: Caballeronia calidae (assembly GCF_900044055.2). Classification (GTDB taxonomy): domain Bacteria; phylum Pseudomonadota; class Gammaproteobacteria; order Burkholderiales; family Burkholderiaceae; genus Caballeronia; species Caballeronia calidae. The sequence goes on from NZ_FCOX02000001.1 coordinate 137,147, forward strand.
GCCCGCGAGCCAGCGCATCACGCCCGCGGCGATCGCGAGCAGCACGACGATCGCGACGCCCACCGCCACGCCGATGCCGAAGTGCGCGTGCAGCGCGTTGAACGACCAGATCGCGCCGTAGATCAGCAATCCCAGGGCGATCAGTCCGACGACGATGGGCATGGCGCCTCCCGCACGCTCAGTGGGTGAGACCGAAGCGTATCACTGCGCCTTGTGCTTCGCGTTCCAGTCGCGCAGCGCCTGCAGCGTGTTCGCGACGTGCTGGTCCGGCGACAGGCTCGTGTACTCGTAGATGATCTTGCCGTCCGGCGCGATCACGTAGGACACGCGATTGGCCATCGTGCTTTTCATCGGCATGGAAGCGTCGTAGGACTTGATGATCTTCGAGTTCTCGTCGGCCGCGACCGGGAACTTGCTGCGGCACTCGCTCACCGAGAACTTCTTCAAGGTATCGATGTTGTCATGCGACACGCCGATGACCGTCGCGCCTTCGGCCTTGTACTGATCGACCGCTTCGGCGAATTCGTGCGCCTCGATCGTGCAGCCCTTCGTGAACGCCGCCGGATAGAAGTACAGCACGACGGGGCCCTTCTTCAGCGCATCGGCGAGCGAGTAGTCGTACACGTTACCGCCGAGCGATGCCTGCGCGGTGAAATCGGGCGCGGGATCGCCCGGCTTGAGCGTCGCGCCCGCCGTGAGCGGATACACCGCCGCCGCGCAGCCGATCGCCGCCGCGATCGCCAGGGCACAACCCGCCGTCCAGCTCGAAATCTTCCGTTTCATGCGCGCTCCTTTCGATGACCTCGTCGATGCGGAACCGGCGTGCTACGCGTGGTCCGCGTATTGATCGATGCGATGTTCGGCGAACCACGCCGCCGCTTCGAACTGCAACGTCGCGAGCGCGGCGGGCGTAAGCACGTCGAGCGCGGGCTGCGCGTGGCGGCTCGCGTCGATGGCGCCCGCATCGCCCCGCTCCGCCGCCCGCGCGATGCCGAGCAGCGCGCCGAGCGGCCCTTCGCCCGCGAGAATCGCCGTGCGGATTTCCGCCGCCAGATGCAGCTTATCGACAATTTCGGTGGGCTGCATGTCGAGCACGACATGCACGAGCGAGAAGATGCCGGTCATGAACGCGGCATCGGAGAACGCTTCGTCGGCGGGACGCAGCAGCCCGGCCGCGAGCTCCAGAAAACGCGCCCGCGTGCCGACGAGCTGCAGGAGCGGGTCCGAACGCCACGGCAGGCCGCTGCCGTCCGCGTAGAGCAGCAGTTGCGTCCAGCGCATCAGCTGGCGCGTGCCGGTCGCGGCGATCGCCTCGCGCAGCGACGACACGCGCCGCCCGCGTATCTGCGCGCTCGAATTGGCGAGGCGCATCAATTGCACGACGATATCCGGATTGCGCTTCAGTTCCGTCTCCAGCTCGCGCATGTCCGGCTCGCCCGCGAGCACGGCCATGAGGCGCAGGAGCGGGCCGCGCGCGGGACTCGCGCGCCGCGCCGACAGCACCTGCGGCCGCGCGAAGAAATAGCCCTGGAAGAAATCGAAGCCGAGCTGCCGCGCCTGCGCGAAATCCTCGGGGGTTTCGACCTTTTCGGCCACGAGCTGCTTGCCGCGCCGCTTCACCGCCGCAGCGAGCTCCGGCAGATGGCCGCGATCCGCCGCGAGAAAGTCGACCTTGACGATATCGACCGAAGGCAGCGTGGCGAGCAGCGCATCGTCGAGCCGCACGACGTCATCGAGCGCGAAGCGAAAGCCCTCGCGGCGCAGCTGCGCGCAGCGCTTGAAGAGCGCCTCGTCGAACGTGATGTTCTCCAGCAGCTCCAGCACGAAGCGCCCGGGCTGCATGATATGCACGATGTCGTCGAACAGCAGCTCGCGGCTCATGTTCACGTAGCCCGGATGCGGCCCGAGCACCGCGGGCACGCCGATCTCCCCCACCGTGCGCGCGACCACATGCGCGGTTGCCTGCATGTCGTCGTGAACGCGCGCGCGGTTTTCGGGGCTGTCGCGAAACAACAGCTCGTAGGCGACGAGCGCGCCGTCGCCGTCGAGGATCGGCTGACGCCCGACGTACACGCTCTGCCCGCGCTTCGCCGGCGCCACGCGCTTCAGGGACGAATTGGGCATGACGCGAACCGGATGGCGGCGCGCCGTGGCGCGGTGAAATGCTGCACGCAGGCCGGCAGCTTGATGGATTCGATCATGGGGCGAACGAGTCGAACGGAATTCTTATGGTCAACGGCGCGGCGAAAGCCTGGCGGCGTGCGGCAACGGCGGCGGCGGTGCGCCGCAAACGCGCCACTGTAACCGAATTCGCCGCCCGACATGATACGGAACTCCCATCGACGATTCCTGGACATCCGCATTCCTGCGAGGGAATTGTTGCCGCGGCGTCACCGGTTAAAGAATTCGTGCCGCGCGCCGATAACTCGCCTGATAGAGCGTGCCGCGCCCGTTCCGGCACATCCCGGCCGGAACCGCGAGGCGCGCGTTTCGCCCGCCGCCGTTTGCCCGATGAAGGCAGGCGCCGCCGCCAGACCCTACGAGACCATGCAAGCGAACCGGACCAACGTCTCCCGCCGCGCACCGTGGCGCATCGCGCTCGATGCGCTCGCCCGCGCCTGGGGAAGCCCCGCGCGCGCGCGGCCCGCGAGCACGCCCGACTCGCATTCCGAAGACGCCGAAGCGAATCCGGCATTGCCCGCGGCCAGCGCGTGCGCGCCGGCGGACGCGACCGAAGCCACGCTCGGCGCGGTCGATTTCCTCGCGCAGCTCGACGATGCGCTGCGCTTCCAGTACGTGTCGGATGCGAGCATCGAGTTCATCGGCTATCACCGCGACTATCTGAGCATGCTGACGCTGCACGATCTCGTCGCGTCGGAAGAAGCCGACGAGCTGCACGCGCTCGTCGCCCGCGCGCGCGCGAGCGGCAAGCTCGAATCGGCGACGCTGACCGTCGTGAAATCGCTCACCTATCCGCTCTGCGTCGAGCTGCGGCTTGTGTCGACCGCCGCGCGCGGCACGCCCGGCTTTGCGCTCGCCGCCTTCGAAGTGACTCACTGGCGCGAGCGCGAGGCATCGCTCACGCACGCGCTGAATCACGATGCGCTCACGGGCCTCGACAATCTCGTCTCGCTCAAGACGGCGATCGCCGCGGCGCAGGCCGAAGCCGAGGTCACGCGCACGCACGCCGGGCTGGTCCTGCTCGACATCGACGACTATCAGCGCATCAACCGCGCGCTCGGCTACGACGCCGGCGACGAGCTGCTGCGCGAGACCGCGCGGCGCATCCAGCACACGGCGGGGCACGGCGAGCGCGTCGCGCGCGTGGCCGGCGACGCGTTCGCCGTGCTGCTGCCCGCCGGCACCACGGCGGAGCTCGCCGAGAGCCTCGGGCGGCGTCTCCTGACCGCGATCGCGCAACCGTACCGGCATCGCGGGCAGCACACGCATTTGTCCGCGAGCGTGGGCGTCGCGCTGTATCCGGATCAGGCGGGCAAGAACGCGCGCAGCGGCGTGCAGACGAGCCTGCTGCGCATGGCCGATCACGCGCTCGAGCAGGCGAAGGAAGCGGGCGGCAACGCGCTCGTGTTCCACACGCTCGACGACAACCCCGCCGACGCCGAGCGCCTGAAGCTCGAAGCGGACCTGTACGAAGCCGTGCGCAACGGCGAGTTCTCGCTCTACTTCCAGCCGATCACGAAGATCCGCACGGGCGCGGTGGTCGGCGTGGAGGCGCTGATGCGCTGGAATCATCCGGTGCACGGGCTCGTGCCGCCGTCGACGTTCATTCCGCTCGCGGAATCGATCGGCCTCATCAACTATCTGGGCAACTGGGTGCTGAAGGCCGCGTGCATGCAGATCACGCAGTGGGACGCGATCGGCATCCGGCTCGATTACGTGTCGGTCAACGTGTCGCCGCAGCAGTTCCGCGACAAACGCTTCACCGCCGCGGTGAAGGAAGCGCTCGCGCTTACCGGCATCGACGCGCATCGGCTCGTGTTCGAGATCACCGAAAGCCTCCTGATGCACGACCCGGAAGAAGCGACGCGCCTGCTCGAAGCGCTGAGGGCGATCGGCATCCGCTTCGCGGTGGACGACTTCGGCACCGGCTATTCGAGCCTCGCCTATCTGCAACGTTTTCCGCTGTCGAAGCTCAAGATCGACCGCAGCTTTGTCGAGAACCTGATTACGTCCCACAACAATCGCGCGATCGTGAGCGCGGTCGTCGGGCTCGCGCAATCGCTCGGGCTGGAGCTGGTCGCCGAAGGTGTCGAGACGGAAGCGCAGCGCGACCTGCTCGCCGACCTCGGCTGCGATCATATTCAGGGCTGGCTCGTCAGCCACGCATTGCCGTCGGACGAGCTGGCGCGCTCGTTCAAGTCGAACTCGCTTCTGCTGCACGCGACATTATGAGCGGGCAATTGTTCGTGTTCTAATCGAGGAACGCGCCGTAACTCCCTAATAACGTGTACATTTCGTTGTTGGGGCGCTGGATTGATTTGCTGGGCCGCCTCGGTTAGCCGTCGCGCATTCGAACGGGTTCTTATTATTAGCAATGGCACGCACCAAGGCCGAACTACTGGACAAGTTGTGGTCGCGCATGAGCGAGCGCGGGGACTTCCCCATGCTCTCCCAGGCGCTGCGCACGACCGTGTCCGCGATGAGCGATGACGACCTCGACTTCACGTCCCTCGTGCAAGTCGTGCTGTCGGACGTCGGCCTCACGCAGAAGGTGCTGCGCCTCGCCAATTCGGCGATGTACATCGCGTTCGGCGGCAATATCACCACGGTCACGCGCGCGTTGATGGTGCTCGGCATGGATGCGGTGGGCCATCTCGTCGTCGGTCTCAAGCTCGTCGATCACTTTCATCAGAGCGCGCCGCGCCGCATCGACGCGAAGCTCGAACTCAACCGCACCCTGCTCTCCGGCGCGGTCGCTCGCCAGCTCACCGAACACAAGGATCTGCGTTCCGCCGAAGAGGCGGTCGTCTGCACGCTGATGCGGCAGATCGGCAAGCTGCTCGTCGCGTTCTATCTCGAGCACGAGTGGGATCAGCTGCGGCGCAAGGCCGCGTCGGAAAACATTCCGGACAGCGCCGCGTGCGCCGCGCTGCTCGGCGTGACCTTCGACGAAATCGGCCTCGAAGCGGCGGACCGCTGGCGTCTGCCCGAGACCATCCGCGAAGGCATGCGCGCCACCGACCCGAACGCGCCCGTCGACGAAACCGTGCCGAAGCACGTGCGCTGGCTGCGCGCCATCTCCAACTATTCGACCGAAGTCGCCGACGCGCTCACCGCGCAGAGCGCGGCCACGGAGGGCCGCGAGTCGACGCTCTTCGACATCGCCAACCGCTACAGCGGCGCGCTCAACACCGACGCCGACACGCTCACGTCGATGAGCCTCGCGCTCGCGAACGAGGAAGCGAGCGACGGCGTGATCCGCGAGATCTCCGAGCTGCAGGCGAACGCCGATGCCATGGCGCGCGCGAACGTATCGGCACAGGCGCGCATTGACGCGAGCGTCGCGGACTTGCGCTCGCTGCCGTCGAAGAATGCGCTGGCGCCGGCGCTTTCGCTCGCATCCGAGTCGATACTCGCGAGCCTGCATCTGTCGCGCACCGTGGTGTTCGTGCGCCAGGCCAATAACGAATTCCACGCGCGTCTCGGCCTCGGCGCGGGCGTCGAGCCGGTGCTGTCGCAACTGCGCTTCTCCGCCGAGTTCCGGCCCGACGTCTTTCATCTCGCGATCACGAATCCGGTGGGCATTTTCATCGAGAACGCGCGCGACGCGCGCATCGATGCGCGCCTGCCGCGCTGGTACAAGGACACCCTCGGCGAGGCGCAGGCCTTCGTGCTCCTGCCGGTGAAATCGAACGATACGACCGTCGCGCTCATCTACGGCGACTGGACTTCGCCGCAGCACGTGCGCAAGATCTCGGCGCCCGAGATGAGCGCGCTGAACGATCTCACCAAGGAACTCAGCCGTTTTTTCCTTAGCGCGAACTGGAAGGAAGTCGAGCTGATCTGACCGGCTTCCTTCCTGCGCGCGTCACGCTTCTCTCATTCCCGCTTCAGGATCGCCACGGCCTGCTCGCCGTATCGCACGATATAGCCGCCGTGCCCGCGCTGCCAGTCGAGCGCGTCCGCCTCGTTCGCAAACCAGTTCTTTTCGAAATCGTTGAACGCGCCCGCATCGAGCCGGTAGCGGTCGATCGCCGCAACCGGTCGCGTGTCGATATCGGGCTTGCACGCGTCCCAGCTCGCGTAGCCGAGTTCGGCGGCGAGCATCGCGAGCAGATGCTTCAGTTGCAGGCCGTCGCGGATCGCGTGGAGATCGGCGAGACGTTCGGCGCGCGTGACCTTCGCGGCAAGCAGGCGGCGCAGGACGGGCATGGACGCGCTCGTGTCGCCGTCGCGGGCGTGACGAAGCAGACGCCGCGCATGCTCGCGCAGATAGTCGCTATTGGAAACGGAAGAAGAGATTGGACAGGATGTAGACCACATGACGTTGTTCCTTTTAATGCGCCGTTCTCGCTGCGGCTGAAAAGGTTCGACGTTGCGGTTCGATCCAGATTGGATGTGCTGCTCGATGCACTGAAGGCAGGTGCGTAGGACTTTCGCGAGAACGGGCGCCCTGCCGCGCCCGTCCGCGATTCTATCTCGATGTCTTCGCTCAGGCCAACTGGAATTTCCCGACGAGCGACTTCAGCGCGCGCGCCTGATCGTCGAGCGATTGCGCGGCGGCGGCGGCCTCTTCGACGAGCGCGGCGTTCTGCTGCGTGCTCGCGTCCATCTTCGTGACGGCCTCGCCGATCGACTCGATGCCTGTCTTCTGCTCGGCCGATGCCGCCGAAATCTCGCCCATGATGTCGGTCACGCGGCGCACGGCCTTCACGACTTCCTCCATCGTCGCGCCGGCTTCCTGCGCGTAGGTCGAGCCGTCGGATACGCGCGACACCGACGTGTCGATCAATCCCTTGATCTCCTTCGCCGCCGACGACGAGCGCTGCGCGAGACTGCGCACTTCGCCCGCGACGACCGCGAAGCCGCGCCCCTGCTCGCCCGCGCGCGCCGCCTCGACGGCCGCGTTGAGCGCGAGGATGTTGGTCTGGAACGCGATGCCCTCGATCACGCCGATGATGTCGCCGATGCTCTTCGCGCTCGCATCGATGCGCTGCATCGTCTCGACGACGCGGCTCACCACCGCGCCGCCCTTCTCCGCGATCTCCGATGCATTGGCGGCGAGCGTGCTCGCCTGCTTCGCGTTGTCGGCGTTCTGGCGCACGGTGGACGTGAGCTGCTCCATGCTGGCCGCGGTCTTTTCCAGCGCGACCGCCTGCTCTTCGGTGCGGCGCGACAGGTCGACGTTGCCCGTCGAAATTTCGCTCGATGCCGATGCGATCGCTTCGGCACTGGCCGCGATATCGCCCACGGTGGACGACAGCCCCGCCTGCATTTCCGAAAGCGCGTGGAGCATGGAAGCGTCGTCGCGACGCTTGAGCCGGATCGGATAGCCGAGATCGCCCGATGCGATGCGCCGCGCGATGTCCTTGGCATAGCCGGGCTCGCCGCCGAGCTGGCCCGCGAGGCGCCGCACGACCCATTCCGAGACGACGATCGCGAGCGCGAACAGCGCGAGCGTCAGCGCGGACACCATCACGAACGACGAATGGAAGATGAACGCCGCGGAATCGATCGTGGCCTTCGCGGCGGCGCCACGGCGTGCGACGAGATCGTCGACCGTCTTTTCGAGCTTGCCCGTCTCGACGAGCAGCGACACGTCCTGCGTGCCCACCTGCCAGTTCATCTGCGAGAGATCGAGCGGCTGCTCCTTCACGAGCTTGACGAAGGTGCGCACGTTATCGCTCCACTTTGCCAGCGCGCTCGCGAAGCTTTTCTGCTGAGCGAGCGCGTCCTTGTCCGCGTGATCGATGTATTGCGCGAGCTGCGCCTGCTCACGGCCGATATCCGCGAGCGACTGCTCGATCTGCGCGCCGAGATCGTCGCGCTCCTTCGCGGTGGTCGCGGTCAGCAGCATCTTCTGCGAGCGGCTCGCGCGCAGCAGATAGCCGCGCGTTTCCTCCGCCGCGCGGCTCGCGACATAGCCCTGCGTGTAGATGGATTCGGTCGCGCCGTTCAGACGGCTGATCTGCGTGAGCGAAATCGCGCCGATGGCAAGCGTGCCGGCCAGCACGAGCCCGAACGCCAGTCTGAGCGACGCCTTGACGGACAGCGCGCGCTTCGCCGTGATGCCCTCGCGCGTCCGTTCTTCAGCCGACGCGGCCCCGGTGTGCGCCATGAAGCCCGCGTCCTGTGCGCCGCGCAGCGAAAACAGTTTCATCGATCGATCCCCGATTTGATCTGCGGACTTGGCCATTGTGTGGCGTGTCCTGGTCTGGTCCCCACCGTGAGTTACGGCAGGTTGGCCGGTTTTCTTGAGCCTTTTTTATCGGAAAGCGAACATGCGTTCGCCCGCCGGCGTTTCTTATAACAGGCCAAAAATCGTTGCGTAAGACGAAATAACGGTTGCCAGAGGCAGTCATCCTGTCCGATTCGCGACAAACCTTGTCATGACAACGCGACACGGACAGCCTACACTTGTCAGAAATTCAGTCTGCGCATAAATGTCGCAGCGTGCGCTGAGAAAATCAAAAACCGAGACGCTTTCCGTTTTCACCAGCCATTCATTATGCAAACGAGCATCGACAAGGGCGCTCTGTCGCCTTCCGGCACAGCCGCCGGCGCTTCTTCCGCCGCAGGTTCCGCGAGCACGGCCACGCAACGCACCGTTTATTCCGTTCTCGGCGCGATCAGCTTCTCGCATCTGCTGAACGACATGATCCAGTCGCTGATCCTCGCGATCTACCCGATGTTCAAGAGCGAGTTCGCGCTCTCCTTCGGACAGATCGGCCTGATCACGCTGACCTATCAAATCACGGCTTCGCTGTTGCAGCCGCTCGTCGGGCTATATACCGACAAGCATCCGAAGCCTTATTCGCTTCCCGTCGGCATGGGCTTCACGCTGTCGGGCCTCCTGCTGATGTCGGTCGCGGGCAACTTCGGCACGCTGCTCATCGCGGCGGCGCTGGTCGGCTGCGGATCGTCGGTGTTTCATCCGGAATCGTCGCGGGTCGCGCGCATGGCGTCGGGCGGCAAGCATGGCCTCGCGCAATCGCTGTTTCAGGTGGGCGGCAACGCGGGCTCGTCGCTCGGGCCGCTGCTCGCCGCGCTGATCGTGATTCCGCACGGCCAGAAGAGCATCGCGTGGTTCTCGGCTGCCGCGCTCGTCGCCATGTTCGTGCTGGCGAACATCGGCCGCTGGTACAAGCGCCATCCGGCGACGAAGAAAGGCCGCGCGCAAGTCGCGCACGCCACGCTGCCGCGCAACAAGGTCATCATGGCGATGAGCGTGCTCGTGCTGCTCGTGTTCTCGAAGTACTTCTATCTCGCGAGCATCACGAGCTACTTCACGTTCTATCTGATCAGCAAGTTCGGCGTGTCGGTGCAGGCGGCGCAGATTCACCTGTTCGTGTTTCTCGCGGCGGTGGCCGCGGGCACGATCATCGGCGGGCCGGTCGGCGACAAGGTCGGGCGCAAGGCGGTGATCTGGGTGTCGATTCTCGGCGTCGCGCCGTTCACGCTGCTGATGCCTTATGCGAATCTGTTCTGGACGGGCGTGCTGTCGGTGATCATCGGGCTCGTGCTGGCGTCGGCGTTTTCGGCGATTCTCGTGTACGCGCAAGAGCTGATTCCCGGCAAGGTCGGGATGGTCGCGGGGCTGTTCTTCGGCTTCGCGTTCGGGATGGGCGGTGTCGGTGCGGCAGTGCTCGGGCATGTCGCGGACGCGACCAGCATCGACTACGTGTACAAGGTCTGCGCGTTCCTGCCGCTGCTCGGCGTGCTGGCGGTGCTGTTGCCGAAGACACACGAGGCGACTGCGAAGGCCTGAGGCCGTTCGGGTTTCGAGAATGCACCCGGCATCGTGTTTCGACACATGCCGGGTTTTTTTGCGCCCTGCGCCGCGCGACGAGATCGGCTCTATCGGATGCGCCGCAGGACGCCGTGTTCCGAGCACGCGCGCTCAGAGCGCAACGCGAATGGCGATCACTTCGCGCCCAACGCCTCCCTCACCTGCATCAACGCGCCCGGGTCCTCGATCGTCGGCAGCTCGCCCGGATCGCGCCCTTCCGCCAGCGCCGCGATCGCGCGCCGCAGCAGCTTGCCTGAGCGCGTCTTCGGCAGCATCGTCACGAAATGCACGCGCGCCGGACGCGCGATCGCCCCGAGCTGCGAATCCACCGCGTGACACAGCTCCGCTTCCATGCCCTCGCGCGCGCCCGGCGCATTGATGCGGTCTGCGTCGCGCAGCACGACGAACGCCGCCGCGGCCTGCCCCTTCACCGCATCCGCGATGCCAACGACCGCCACCTCCGCCACCGCCGGATGCGCGGACAGCGCTTCCTCGATCTCGCGCGTCCCGAGCCGATGTCCCGCGACATTGATCACGTCATCGGTGCGGCCGAGGATCGACACATAGCCGTCTTCGTCCTGCACGCCCCAGTCGAAGGTCGAATAGACGTCCTGATCCGGCACGCTCTTCCAGTAGGTATCGACGAAGCGTTGGTCATCGCGCCACACGGTCTGCATGCAGCCCGGCGGAAGCGGATAGCCCAGCGTGACGACGCCCTTCTCGCCCGGCGCGCACTCGTCGCCCGTCGTCTCGTTGCGCAGCTTGAGATCGAAGCCCATCGACGGCACGCCGGGCGAGCCGAGCTTCGACGGCAGCTCTTCGATGCCGCGCGGAATCGCGATCATCGGCCAGCCGGTTTCCGTCTGCCAGTAATTGTCGATGACGGGCTTCTTCAGCGCGCTCTGGATCCACTGCGCGGTCGGCTCGTCGAGCGGCTCGCCCGCGAGAAAAAGCGTGCGCAGGCTCGCCAGATCGTATTTCTCCATCAACGCGGGATCCTGCTTCTTGAGCACGCGGATCGCGGTCGGCGCGGTAAACATCAGGTTGATCTTGTAGTGCTCGACGAGTCGCCACCAGATGCCGCCATCGGGACGGATCGGCGTGCCTTCGTACATCACGGTGGTCAGTCCCGCGATCAACGGCGCGTAAATGATGTAGCTGTGCCCCACGACCCAGCCGACATCCGATGCGGTGAACATCGTGTCGCCGGGCGCGCCCTGAAAGATGTGCTCCATCGATGCGGCCAGCGCCACCGCATAACCGCCGACATCGCGCTGCACGCCCTTCGGCCTGCCCGTCGTGCCGGACGTGTAGAGAATGTAGGAAGGCTCGTTCGATTCGAGCCATTCGCAGGGCACGTGGGCATCGAAAAACTGTTCGCGCAGCGGCTCGTAGGCGACGAGATAACTCGCCTGAAGACGCTCGGGCGCGAGCTGCCGGTCGATCAGCAGCACTTGCGGCACCTTGTAGTCGGCGCGCGACAAGGCTTCATCGACGAGCGGCGTGTAGTCGATCACCTTGCCCGCACGCGCGCCGGCGTCGGCGGTAACGATGAGCGCGGGCTCGGCATCGTCGATGCGCGCCGCGAGATTCGGCGCCGCGAAGCCGCCGAAGACGACCGAATGGATCGCGCCGATGCGCGCGCACGCGAGCATCGCGAAGAGCGCTTCGGGGATCATCGGCAGATAAATGAGCACGCGGTCGCCCTTCTTCACGTGCAGCGAGCGCATGACGGCCGCCATGCGGTTCACTTCCGCATGCAGCTCGGCGTAGGTGAAGCGGCGCTCGATGCCCGTTTCCGTCGATACATAGACGAGCGCGTCCTGTTGCGCGCGCGACGCGAGATGACGATCGACCGCGTTATGACACAGGTTCGTCCTGCCGCCGGTGAACCAGCGCGCGAACGGCGGCTTGCTGGCGTCGAGCACCTGATCGAACGGCGTCTGCCAGTGGATGCGCCGGGCCTGTTCGGCCCAGAACGCCTCGGGCTCTTCGATCGACCGGCGATACGCTTCTCGGTAAGTCGGCATGCGCGTCCTCTGCAAAGCGGCGTTGGCCCCACAGGATAGAGCAGCCGTCGACCCCCTGCTAGACCGGGCGCGCCCTGATCGGTCGGACGGTTCAGATGGCGCGGCTGCGCGTCGCGGGAACGGGCGCGGCCCCGGACGCCGAATGCTTCAGCAGCACCGGCGCGAGCTCGCCCGCCACCCGCATGCTCGACACGACGACCGTGCGCAGCCCGCTGCCTTCGGTCAGCGCGCGGAGCGTCTCGCGCGTCGTCGCGCGCGCCTCGATGCGCGGCTCGATCACGATCAGACCGCGGCAATACGCGGCCAGCATCGCGCGATGCGTGCGCATCCACGCGGCGCGCAGGCGGGTATCGTCGGCGGTTTCGTTTGCGTCGTGATCGGCGACCAGCACGAAGGGCGTCGCGAGCGACATGAGGCGATGCATCTGCGCGCTCCACGCGAACGCGTAGCCGGGCTTCACGGCGCGCGGGCGCACGCGCACGAGCGGGAAACGGCTTGCATCGAAGAGGCGCGCGTCGAGCGCGAGCGAGGAAGGCATCATGGATGTCGAAGAGGAATCGGCGGCGTTCACAGCGGTTTCGGGCTCCAGTAATTCAGCGCGGCGACGAGCGATGGCCAGCGCGAACGCCGCGGCACGACGCGTTTTTTCGGTTGCGATGCGCGCGGCGGACGGCGCACCGCCTCTTTCGGCGCTTGGGCCGTCGACTCGCTCCAGGCGCGGCGTGTGGTTTCGATAACCTTCGCGGCGTTCGCGGAAATCGCGCGCGTTTCGCCTCGTCCGCTCGCGGCGCATGCCGGGCGCCCGGCGGTCGTCGTACCGATGGCGGTGAAATCCTTGGTCATGTCCTCGGGCCTCCTGTTTTGTTCCAGGTGTGCGGGCCATTGTATTGAGAATTATTCTCAACTACAAGCGGGGACTTCGACGATGGACGGCACGGCGGGAAAGCCCGCCGCGCGTGGGATTCAGTGCTGAATCAGCCGACGGCGCGCAGAAAGCGCGACAAAATGCCCGAGGAATAAGTCGCGGCGATGGAAGTCAGGAATTCGGCGAACGATGCGGGCGCGGCGGCATCCGCCGTATCGGAAATGGTTCGCACGACCGCGCACGGCACGCCGTGCTCGTAGCAGACCTGTGCGATGGCCGCGCCTTCCATTTCGACGGCGAGCGCGTCAGGCATGGCGCCGCGCAACGCGAAGAGCGCATCGTGGCTCGCGATGAAGCGGTCGCCGCTCACCACCAGCCCGCGATGCACGCGCGGCGCGGCCACGGTGAAACGCTCCGACAACGCGCCGCCCTCTTCCGCGATGAACGCATCGGCGGCGGCGGCGAGCGCTTCGGACAGCGCAGGATCGGCATCGAAGCGCGCGCGGTCGAGCAGCGGCACTTCGTAGCGCGGAAAGAGCGGGGAAGCATCGAGATCGTGCTGCATCAGCGCATCCGCGACGACGACATCGCCCACTTGAACGTCAGCGCGCACGCCGCCCGCGACGCCCGTGAAAACGATGGCATCGGCCTCGAACACGTGGATGAGCGCGCTCGCGGTCGCGGCCGCCGCGACCTTGCCGATGCGCGCGAGCGTGACGACCGCCGGCAGGCCGTGCGCGTCGCCGACGTAATACTCGCGCCGCCCGAGCGTGACGGTGCGGACCTCGCCCGCCGCCTGCATCTGCGCGATGAGATCGCCGAGCTCCTGCGGCAGCGCCGCCATGATGCCGAGGCGCTTCATGTTCATTCGACGGCCTGCAGCTTCGCGACCGCGAGCGCGAGCCACTTTTCGCCGTGGCGCTTGAAGCGCACTTGCGCGCGCGCATCGCCGCCGGAGCCTTCGAGCGCCGTCACCGTGCCTTCGCCGAACTTCGTGTGGAACACGGCCTGTCCGACCTTGAAGCCGGCATCGGCCGCGCGCTGCTCGTTCGCGAACGACGGCAAGCGCTCCTGCGCCTGTCCACCGCCGTAAGAAGAACCACCTCGCTCCTGTCCCGGGCGCGCGAACCAGTCGCGGCCCCAGCCGGCGTTGTCCGAGCGTCCGCCCCAGCGCGCGCCCGCCTCGATCTTCGGCGTGAGCCACTTGAGCGAACCTTCGGGCAATTCGTCGAAGAAACGCGAGCGGATGTTGTAGCGCGTCTGACCGTGCAGCATCCGGCTCTGCGCGAAAGAAAGATAGAGCCGCTCTTTCGCGCGCGTGATCGCGACATACGCGAGCCGCCGCTCTTCTTCCAGCCCGTCCGACTCCTGCGCGCTGTTCTCGTGCGGAAACAGGCCCTCTTCCAATCCGGTGATGAACACCGCGGTGAATTCGAGGCCCTTCGCCGCATGCACGGTCATCAGTTGCACGGCGTCCTGCCCGGCTTGCGCCTGGTTGTCGCCGGCTTCGAGCGATGCATGCGACAGGAAGCCGGCGAGCGGCGTCATCGTGTCGGGATTCTGCGCGGGATCGGCGATGCCTGGCGCATCGAGCACTTCGATCTCGCCGTCCTCGCTCACCGCCGCGATCTCCGGCGCCGATGTCGCGCCCGGACGCAACGGGATGGAACGCGCGGGCGTGTCGAGGCCGTAGCCTTCCTCGCTGACGAACGCCGCGGCCGCGTTCACGAGTTCCTGCAAGTTCTCGAGACGATCCTGTCCTTCGCGCTCGGTTTCATAGAACGCGGCCAGCCCGCTCGTGCGCACGACGTATTCGACCGTTTCCGGCAGGCTCATCTGCTGCGTCTCGGCGCGCATCTTCGCGATCAGCGTCGCGAACGCGCCGAGGCTCGTGCCCGCCTTGCCCGTGACGTACGGCACGGCGGCGGCCATCGAACAGTTGTAGAGACGCGCCGCATCGGCCAGTTGCTCGATCGAGCGCGCGCCGATGCCCCGCGTCGGAAAATTGACGACGCGCGCGAACGCGGTGTCGTCGTTCGGGTTGTCGATCAGGCGCAGATACGCGAGCGCGTGCTTCACTTCCTGACGCTCGAAGAAGCGCAGTCCGCCATACACGCGATACGGGATGCCCGCGTTCACGAGCGTGTGCTCGATGGTCCGCGACTGCGCATTGCTGCGATAAAGCACCGCGACTTCGCCGCGCGACATGCCGGTATTGATGAGCGCCTTGATTTCCTCGACGATCCAGCCCGCTTCCTGCGAATCCGTCGCGGCCTCGTAGACGCGCACCGGCTCGCCGTGGCCCGCATCGGTGCGCAGATTCTTGCCGAGCCGCCGCGAGTTGTTCGCGATCAGGAAGTTCGCGGTATCGAGAATATGGCCGTGCGAGCGGTAGTTCTGCTCCAGCTTGATGAGATTGCGCACGCGGAATTCGCGCTCGAAGTCGTGCATGTTGCCGACGTTCGCGCCGCGGAACGCGTAGATCGACTGGTCATCGTCGCCGACCGCGAAGATCGCGTTGTGCTCGCCCGCGAGCAGCTTGAGCCACGCGTATTGCAGCTTGTTCGTGTCCTGAAACTCGTCGACGAGAATATTGCGAAAACGCGCCTGATAATGCGCGCGCAGCGGCGGATTGTGCGCGAGCAGCTCGTAGCAGCGCAGCAGCAGCTCCGGAAAATCCACCACGCCTTCACGCTGACATTGCTGGTCGTACGCCTCGTAGAGCTCGACGAACTTGCGGTTGAACGCGTCGGTGGCATCGACGTCCTTCGGACGCAGGCCCTGCTCCTTCGCGTTGTTGATGAAGTACTGGAGGTTCTTCGCCGGATACTTTTCGTCGTCGACGTTCAAGCCCTTCATCAGCCGCTTGATGGCCGAAAGCTGGTCGGACGTGTCGAGAATCTGGAAGGTCTGCGACAGGCCGGCGTCGCGGTAATGCGCGCGCAGCATGCGGTTGCACAGACCGTGGAAAGTGCCGATCCACATGCCGCGCGTGTCGATGGGCAGGAGCGCGGAAAGGCGCGCCATCATCTCGCGCGCGGCCTTGTTGGTGAAGGTGACGGCGAGCACGGTGGGCGGCGACGCGTAGCCCTGCTGGATCAGCCACGCGATGCGCGTGATGAGCACGCGCGTCTTGCCGCTGCCCGCGCCCGCGAGAATGAGCGCGGGCTCGTTGGGCAGCGTCACGGCGGCGAGTTGTTCGGGATTCAGATTCGCGAGCAGGTCGGGCATGGAAAAGTCAGACGACGGAAAAACGGCTGGAACGGCGGGCCGACCATTATAAGACCGCGCCGATGGCGGCGTTTCGGCCTACGCCTTCCGGCCGAGGGCCGAAAACGTGGGGGCAGCCTTGCGGAACCTTATAATTGGGGATTCCACCGCATTTTTTCACGCAATTTTCGGCAGATTCCACAATGAGCGACAACACGCTTGCGAAGAGCTTCGAGCCTCAAAACATCGAGTCCCAATGGGGCCCGGAATGGGAAAAGCGCGGGCTGTCCGCACCCACGTTCAAAGAGGGCGCGAAGAATTTCTCCATCCAGTTGCCGCCGCCGAACGTCACCGGCACGCTGCACATGGGGCACGCGTTCAACCAGACCATCATGGATGGCTTGACGCGCTATCACCGCATGCTCGGCGAGAACACGCTGTGGGTGCCGGGCACGGACCACGCGGGCATCGCGACGCAGATCGTCGTGGAGCGCCAGCTCGATGCCCAAGGCGTCTCGCGCCATGACCTCGGCCGCGAGGAATTCCTGAAGCGCGTCTGGGCCTGGAAGCAGCAGTCCGGCTCGACCATCACGAATCAGGTGCGCCGCCTCGGCGCGTCGATCGACTGGTCGCGCGAATACTTCACGATGGACGACAAGATGTCGGCCGCCGTGCGCGACGTGTTCGTCACGCTCTACAAGCAAGGGCTCATCTATCGCGGCAAGCGCCTCGTGAACTGGGACCCGGTGCTCGGCACGGCCGTGTCGGACCTCGAAGTGGTGAGCGAGGAAGAAAACGGCCACCTCTGGCACATTCAATATCCGCTGCCGGAAGGCTCGGTTGCGGGCTCGGGCCATCTGACCGTCGCGACCACGCGTCCGGAAACCATGCTCGGCGATGTCGCCGTGATGGTGCATCCGGACGACGAGCGCTATCAGCATCTCATCGGCAAGACGGTGGTGCTGCCGCTGTGCGACCGCGAAATTCCGATCATCGCCGATGAATACGTCGACCGCGAGTTCGGCACCGGCGTCGTGAAGGTCACGCCCGCGCACGACTTCAACGACTACGCCGTCGGCCAGCGCCACAAGCTCCCGCAGATCGAAATCCTCACGCTCGACGCGAAGATCAACGACAACGCGCCCGAGAAGTATCGCGGCATGGATCGCTTCGACGCGCGCAAGCAGGTCGTGAAAGATCTCGAAGCGCTCGGCCTGCTGGAATCCGTCAAGCCGCACAAGCTGATGGTGCCGCGCGGCGACCGCACGCACGTCGTCATCGAGCCGATGCTGACCGACCAGTGGTTCGTCGCGATGACCAAGCCCGCGCCGGAAGGCACGTTCAATCCGGGCAAGTCGATCACGGAGACGTCGCTCGATGTCGTGAGGAGCGGCCAGATCAGGTTCGTGCCGGAGAACTGGACGACCACGTACTATCAATGGCTCGAGAACATCCAGGACTGGTGCATCTCGCGTCAGTTGTGGTGGGGCCACCAGATTCCCGCGTGGTACGGCGAGAACGGCGAGATCTTCGTCGCGAAGACGGAAGAGGAAGCCCGCGCCGACGCCGACGCGCAAGGCTACAAGGGCGCACTGAAGCGCGATGAAGACGTGCTCGACACGTGGTTCTCGTCCGCGCTCGTGCCGTTCTCGTCGCTCGGCTGGCCGAACGAGACGAAGGAGCTTGAGGCCTTCCTGCCCTCCTCCGTGCTCGTGACGGGCTTCGACATCATCTTCTTCTGGGTCGCCAGAATGGTGATGATGACCACGCATTTCACCGGCAAGGTGCCTTTCGACACCGTCTATGTGCACGGCCTCGTGCGCGACGCCGAAGGCCAGAAGATGTCGAAGAGCAAGGGCAACACGCTCGATCCGATCGATATCGTCGACGGCATCGATCTCGAATCGCTCGTCACGAAGCGCACGACCGGCCTCATGAACCCGAAGGCCGCCGCGCAGATCGAGAAGAAGACGCGCAAGGAATTCCCCGATGGCATTCCGTCGTTCGGCACGGACGCGCTGCGCTTCACGATGGCGTCGATGGCCACGCTCGGCCGCAACGTGAACTTCGACCTCGCGCGCTGCGAGGGCTATCGCAACTTCTGCAACAAGCTGTGGAACGCCACGCGTTTCGTGCTGATGAACTGCGAAGGCCACGATTGCGGTTTCGCCAATCCCGGCGCGTGCAAGCCGGGCGATTGCGGTCCCGGCGGTTACACGGATTTCTCGCAGGCCGACCGCTGGATCGTGTCGCTCCTGCAGCGCACGGAAGCGGAAGTCGAGAAGGGCTTCGCGGACTATCGCTTCGACAACGTCGCGAGCGCGATCTACAAGTTCGTGTGGGACGAATACTGCGACTGGTATCTCGAACTCGCGAAGGTGCAGATCCAGACCGGCACGCCGGAACAGCAGACCGCGACGCGCCGCACGCTGTTGCGCGTGCTCGAAACGGTGCTGCGTCTCGCGCATCCGGTCATTCCGTTCATCACGGAAGCGCTGTGGCAGAAGGTCGCCCCGCTGACCGACGCATTCCCGCAAGGCGCGAAGGAAGGCGACGTATCGATCATGACCCAGCCCTACCCGCGCGCCGAACAGAAAAAAATCGATGAATCCGCGGAACAGTGGGCCGCCGAACTGAAAAGTGTCATCGATGCATGTCGTAATCTGCGTGGCGAAATGAATCTGTCGCCCGCGGTGAAGGTGCCGTTGCTCGCGCACGGCGACGCGGCGCGCCTTTCCGCGTTCGCGCCGTATGTCGCCGCGCTCGCGCGTCTGTCCGAAGTCAAGATCATCGAGGACGAAGCCGCTCTCGACAAGGAAGCCCATGGCGCACCTGTCGCGATCGTCGGCACGAGCAAGCTCGTCCTGAAGGTGGAGATCGATGTCGCCGCGGAACGCGAGCGTCTGACGAAGGAAGTCGACCGTCTGAAAGCCGAAATGGCCAAATGTAACGCGAAGCTCGGTAATGAAAGTTTTGTTTCAAAAGCGCCGGCCGCTGTCGTTGAACAGGAGCGCAAAAGGCTGGCAGAATACGGAACCACTATCGAGAAACTGCAGGCCCAATTATTGCGTTTGCCTGTTTGAATTGGGGGTTCGAATCACTTATCGTTCCACACCGGTTATCTCGACGTTCTAAATGATTTAAGAGGATCAGGGTTATCACATGCTAAAAGTTACCAAAGCGGTATTCCCCGTAGCAGGTCTGGGCACGCGGTTTCTTCCCGCGACCAAGGCCAGCCCGAAGGAAATGCTGCCAGTCGTGGACAAGCCGCTGATTCAATATGCGGTCGAGGAAGCGATGGCGGCCGGCATTACCGAAATGATCTTCGTCACCGGCCGCAGCAAGCGTGCCATCGAAGATCACTTTGACAAGTCCTATGAAATCGAAGCGGAACTCGAGGCGCGCGGCAAGGAGAAACTGCTCGAACTCGTGCGCAGCATCAAGCCGAGTCACGTGGACTGCTTTTATGTGCGTCAGGCGGAAGCGCTCGGTCTCGGCCATGCCGTGCTGTGCGCGGAGAAGCTCGTCGGCGATAACCCGTTCGCCGTGATCCTCGCGGATGACTTGCTGTACGGCAAGCCGCCCGTGATGTCGCAAATGATCGAAGTCTTCGACCACTATCACAGCTCGGTGATCGGCGTCGAGGAAATCCCGCCGGAGGATTCGAAGTCCTACGGCATCATCGACGGCAAGGAATGGGAAGACAACATCTTCAAGCTGTCGGGCATCGTCGAGAAGCCGGAGCCCGCTGTGGCGCCGTCGAACCTGGGCGTGGTCGGCCGTTATGTGCTGAAGCCGCGCATCTTCGATCACATCCGCGCGCTGAAGCCGGGCGCGGGCGGCGAACTGCAACTGACGGACGCGATCCAGTCGCTGCTGTCGGATGAACAGGTGCTCGCGTACAAGTACCACGGCACGCGCTTCGACTGCGGCAGCAAGCTCGGCTATCTGAAGGCGACGGTGGAGTTCGCGCTGCGTCATCCGGAAGTGAAGGCGGAATTCGAGGAATATCTGCGCACGCGCGCGCCGATTCTCGAAGGCTGAAGTCCGGGTTCATACACCGGGTAGTCGACGGGCAGGAAGAGCAGGTGATGCTCTTCCTGCCCGTTTTCATTGGAACCGTTCACCGCGCGCGACTTCGCGAATCGACCAAGCTCAGACAGCCAGCTTTTCAGATTTATCGTTTAGACAGGCGACCGAAGCATCCTTACAGTCTTCATGCGTGATCCGGCATCTGAGGCAGCTTCAACGCCGGTATCGCGTTATCCTGAGAACTACGGAGCATTCGATATGAAAAGAAAAGCACTCTGTCTTGCGTTCGCTGCTGCATCGGTGTTGTCGTCACTGAGTCTGTCCGCGTCGGCGGCCCCTTCAGTTTCCCCCTCCCCGCTTGGAGGTCAGGCGTTCGCCATGAAGTCCGAGGTCGCTACGCGCGCGGCCATGCCGTCGCAAAAGCTGGCGTTCGGCTACTGGATCTGCTGGGCGGACATGGACCCGAGCGATTGCTACTGGTTGCCCGGCGACTGATCGACGCCAATTGATGGTCCGATCATGAGCAAAACGAAAGGCCCGTCATTCAACATGGCGGGCCTTTCGTATTTTTCGTTCGACGCTCAGCGACGCCGCATCAGGAACGTGAAGACTTTGTCCTGCGTGGTCACTTCGACGATCTCATTGCCGGTCTGCCTGGCGAAGGCCGCGAAATCGCGCTGCGATCCCGGGTCGGTGGCGAGCACCTTCAGAATCTGACCGCTCGTCATGTCGGCGAGCGCCTTCTTCGCCCGCAGAATCGGCAACGGGCAGTTGAGCCCGCGCGCGTCGACTTCCTTATGAACTTCCATCGCGATTGAACCTTTCCTTTGCCTGTGGGATAAGCGCTCGGTGAGGATTCGATTTTAACGCAGCGGTCACAACTCCACCGCCCTCCCACTTTCATAAGCCTGCCGCATCGCGATGCCGATGCGCGTCGCTTCGCGTAAAGGCAAAACGAACGCCCCGCGCTGATTGAGACTTTTCCAGTTCATGTGTCACGACATTGAAGTTGGCCTCGTCGGACCGAAGGCCAGCGTTCCAGACAGCAGCCTGATCCAAAAGCAACCCGTGACAAACGTATAAAATTTTATACAATGAACGATGAGAAAGAAATTCGCTGGGTCGGCTCATCCTACGATGACGTTCTTGAATTTCCGTCGGCCGCCCGGCGCGAAGCGGGCTTCCAGCTCGGCCGTCTTCAGGCCGGGCTCGATCCGGAGGACTGGAAGCCGTTCGACGAGGTGGGTGCCGGCGTGCGCGAAGTTCGCATCCGGGACCCGAATGGAATATTTCGCGTGATGTACGTGGCCAAGTTCGAGGAAGCCGTCTACGTGCTCCATTGCTTCCAGAAGAAGGTCCAATCAACATCGAAGCAGGATAAAGAAATCGCGGCGATTCGCTATCGCGCCATCCTGCGTGAAAGGAAAGAGCGGCCATGAACAAAGTCGATACACATGTGCGACATGTAACGAAGCGCGGAGCGAATCTGTTTGCCGAACTCGGTTTTTCACCCGACGAAGCGCGCCGACATCAAGCCGAATCGCAGGCGCTGATCGGCCAGACCCAGGCGCTCAAGGAACAGCTCATGGACGAGCTTGCTTCCTGGATCGAAGCACATCATCTCAAGCAAACCGAAGCAGCCGAGATATTGCACGTCACGCGGCCTCGCGTGTCGGATGTGGTGAACAAAAAGACGAGCAAGTTCACGATCGACACGCTCGTGGAGATGCTGACCCGTGTAGGCAAGCCGGTGAAACTGGTCGTGGGCTGACGACCCGCGCCCACGAAGCGGGCCGCCCGCACTCACAACTCCACCGCCCTCCCACTTTCATAAGCCTGGCGCATCGCGATGCCGATGCGCGTCGCTTCCCGCGCATCGTCGAGCGTCAGCCCGGTCGGCTTCCCATCGATGAGCGCCGCCACGAACGCCTGCGCCTCGCGTAAAAACGCATCCTCGAAGCGTTCGAAGAACGTCGGCGTGCATGCGTTGCGCATGCCGTGCGCATCCGCGATCTCGACGCGATTCGCGCGCGGATTGCGCCCGACCGAAAGCGCGCCCGCCGTGCCGATGACTTCCGTCTGCGTGTCGTGGCCGTGCGCCATCGTGCGCGATGCGTACAACACCGCGAGCCGCCCATCCTCGAACTCGATCGTGCCGACGCCGTTATCGATGTCACCGCACTCGCGCAAGCCCTCGTGGATCGCGATCGTCCCGCTCGCGTACACGCGCTTCGGCCGGGGATTGCCGAGCAGCCAGCGCGCGAGATCGATATCGTGCACGCTGCAATCGAGAAAGAGCCCGCCCGATGTCGGCGCGAAACGCACGAAGAAGCCGTCCGGATCGTTCTTGTCGCAGGTCTGCGAGCGCACCATGAAGGGCCGGCCGATCGCGCCCTTCGCGATGCCGTCGAACGCATCGCGATAGCTGGCATCGAAGCGTCGCACGAAGCCGATCATCACGTGCAGTTGCGGATGACGCGCGGCCTCTTCGATCACCGCATCGCATTCGGCGAGATCGAGCGACAGCGGCTTCTCGCAGAACACGTGCTTGCCCGCGCGCAATGCCGCGATGATCTGCTTCGCATGCAGCGACGTGGGCGTGACGAGCCACACGGCGTCGATGGACGTATCCGCGAGCAATTCATCGTAGTCGCCATGAAGCGCGAGCTCGGGAAGGCTCGACGAAGCCCACTCGCGCTCTTCCTTGACCGGGCTGCACGCCGCGGCGAGCTTCGCGCCCGGCACGTGCCACGCGAGATTCTCCGCATGACGACGCCCGAGCCTCCCCAATCCGACGATACCGACGCGCACGGCCTTCATGCGGCGTTCTCCCCGAGCTTGACGATGCGCTTCTCGCGCCACGAAAGCGTCGCGGCTTCGGCGAGCTCCAGCGCCTTGAGACCGTCCGCGACCGTCGTGCGGACCGGCTTGCCGTTATTGACCGCATCGAAGAAATGCGCGATCTCCGCTGCATACGCCGCGCGATAGCGTTCGAGGAAGAACGCCTCGGGAACGTCGTTCGACACGGCCGTCTTCGCATACGACGTGACTTCGGTCGGCCGCACATTGCCCGCCTGCAGCATGCCGAGACTGCCGAGCAATTCGAAGCGCTGATCGTAGCCATACGCCGCGCGCCGCGCCGTGTTGATCTGGCACAGACGCCCGCGCTTCGTGCGGATCGTCACCGCGGTCGAATCGATATCGCCCGCATCGGCGATGGCCGGATCGGAGAGGCAACTGCCCGTCGCGTGCAGCGTGTCGGCTTCGTCATCGAGAATCCAGCGGAAGATATCGAAATCGTGGATCAGCATGTCCTTGAAGATGCCGCCCGAATGCCGGATGTACTCCACCGGCGGCGCGCCCGGATCGCGGCTCGTGACGATCAGCATTTCCGGATCGCCGATTTCGCCCGCATCGATGCGCGTCTTCAACGCGGAAAACGTCGGATCGAAGCGGCGCTGAAAGCCGATCATGCAGACCACGCCCGCATTCGCCACCGCATCCGCGCAGGCGCGCGCACGCTCGATCGTGAGATCCACAGGCTTCTCGCAGAAGACATGCTTCTTCTGCGCCGCCGACGCCAGAATCAGATCCGCATGCGTATCCGTGCTCGAACATACGACTGTCGCGCCGACGGAGGCATCGCCCATCGCGCCATCGACATCGGCGACTTGCGCGCCATACAGAGCAGCCAATGCGGAAGCCGCATCGCGATTCACATCGACGACATATTTCAAACGCACGCCCGGCTGCCGCGCGAGATTGGCCGCGTGAATCTTGCCGATGCGCCCCGCTCCGAACACCGCCACATCAATCGTCATAGCCACCTGTCTCCTTGGATTCCTCAACGTTCAACTCGAGCCGGTACGCGAGCGCGATGAACAACGCCTGGCACAGGCAAATGGTGCTCGTGAGCGAACGGAACGCGAACGCGCTGCCCTCCTTCACGAACAGACTCGCGCTCGCGTGACGCGCGAGCGGCGAAAGCTGGCTATCGGTGATGACGAGGGTCTTCGCGCCGTGATGCTGCGCGGCGCGCACGCAGTATTGCGTCTCCTTGCCGTAGGGCGCGAAGCTGATCGCGACCACCACGTCCCCCTTCTTCACGCTGCGGACCT
Organism: Caballeronia calidae; assembly: GCF_900044055.2. Taxonomy (GTDB): domain Bacteria; phylum Pseudomonadota; class Gammaproteobacteria; order Burkholderiales; family Burkholderiaceae; genus Caballeronia; species Caballeronia calidae. The sequence goes on from NZ_FCOX02000001.1 coordinate 161,372, forward strand.
GCTCGCGGAACATGCCGCCGAAGCCCGAGATCAGATGCACGCGCTTCTTCGTGTGCTGCAATGCATAGACGATGTAGCTCGCCACCGCGAACGAACGCCGCACGCCGATCACATAGATGTTCTCCGCCTGCGACAGCATCTCGACAGCGGCTTCGAACTGCACGTCGTCGAGACCGGCTTCGAGCTCGTCGAGACCCGTTCGGCTCGCCGCGATGAATTCGCGCGCCACCGATACGCCCGACGCCTCGCCCGCCTTCTCATCGATGAGCTTGCGGATGCGCTGCTGATAACTCTGCTGCGAGCCGCCGCCGCCCGCGTACGCCTGGCGGAACACGGCCTGCAGGTCCGAGAAGCCGGAAAAGCCGAAGCGCTGCGCAAAGCGCACGACCGCCGACGCGTGCACGCCGCACGCGTTCGCGATATCGCTCGTGCGATCCATCATCACGCTCTGGCGATGCTGCTCGATATACGTCGCGACGCTCTTCAACTGGCGCGGCAGCGAGTCGTACGCGTCGGTGATCCGCTGCATCAGTTCGTCGACGCTTTGGACTTCGGTGCTGGTGTCATCCATTTCGATGCTCGTCTGTTGCGCGCTCCGTGACGAGCGCCGTGGAACCGATTATAGGAAGGCGGCAAGCAAATTGGAATGTATTTTCCATTTATCGCACGCATAAAATTTCTATTGCAGACGCTCGAAAACTGACCTACTCTTGGTCCTGAGCACGACACACCACGTGCCGGCTCGCGAAAACATCACACCAAACAACAACCGAGATAGGTGGAGACAATGACCATTTGCAACGGTCGGGCGGCGCTGCGCGCGCTGGTGGCTGCGGCTGCGTTGTGCAGCGCGGCGTTGATGACGGCGAGCCCCGCACACGCGGCGCCCGACGCGAAGTTCGTGCTGATCAGCCATGCGCCGGATTCGGACTCGTGGTGGAACACCATCAAGAACGCGATCAAGCAGGCGGATGAAGACTTCAACGTGCAGACCGACTACCGCAATCCGCCGAACGGCGATATCGCGGACATGTCGCGCCTGATCGAGCAGGCCGCCGCGCGCAACTACGACGGCGTCATCACCACCATCGCGGACTTCGACGTGCTGAAGAGCTCGATCAACAAGGTCACCGCGAAGAAGATTCCGCTCGTCACGATCAACTCCGGCACCGAGGAACAGAGCGCGCAACTGGGCGCGATCATGCACGTCGGCCAGCCGGAATACGTCGCGGGCAAGGCGGCCGGAGAGAAGGCGAAGGCCGCGGGCATCAAGTCGTTCCTGTGCGTGAATCACATCGCGACGAATACGGTGTCGTTCGATCGCTGCCGCGGTTTCGCCGATGCGCTCGGCGTCGATTACAAGGCCGCGACGCTCGACTCGGGCCAGGACCCGACGGAGATTCAGTCGAAGGTCTCGGCGTTCCTGCGCAATCATCCGGACACGCAGGCGATCCTCACGCTCGGACCGACGCCCGCGTCCGCGACACTCAAAGCTGTCGCGCAAATGGGTCTGCAAAACAAGGTCTATTTCGTGACCTTCGACTTCTCGGACGACATCGCGAAGGCGATCAAGGACGGCACGATCAAGTTCGCGATCGATCAGCAGCCGTATCTGCAAGGTTATATCCCGGTGGCCGTGCTCGCGATCGTGAAGAAGGAACATACGACCGATCCCGCGAAGATCCGCCAGATTCTCGAAGCGAATCCGAAGTTCAAGGCGCGCCTCGAAACCTACGGATTGCAGCCGTCGTATGGGCCCAAGAACATTCGTTCCGGCCCGGGTTTCATCACCAAAGAGAATCTCGACAAGGTCGTGAAGTACGCGGGTCAATATCGTTGATCGCGGCATGATCTTTTTCGGGCGGTTCGAAAGCTCTCGATAAACCGCCCGCTTTTCTCAAGTCACCTGTGTCTTTACTGCGTCCGTTCGCGGACGCGGTAGGGACGCGCGCATCGCTACTGCATCGACCTTAAGTTCGTTTCAAGTCTCAAGGAGCCATCATGGGCGTAGCCGGCAAGCATTACCCTCCTCACGTGAACCCCCAGCAGGACAACGCTGACGCACCTGACAAGGCAAAGCCCTCGGATGAGCGCGTACGCCAGCAATCGTGGTTCGGCCATTTGCTGAATCGCCCGGAATTCGCGGCGATTTCCGGCACGGTGCTCGTATTCCTCGTGTTCGGTTTCGGCGCCGGTTCGTCGGGCATGTTCAATCTCGACGGCGTGATGAACTGGTCGCAGGTGGCCGCTTATCTCGGCCTGCTCGCGGTCGGCGCGTGTCTGTTGATGATCGCGGGTGAGTTCGACTTGTCCATCGGCTCGATGATCGGCTTCGCCGGCATGATGGTCGCGCTGCCCTCGGTCTATTTCCACTGGCCGATCTCGCTTTCGATTCTCTTTGCGTTCGTGATGTCGATGCTGCTCGGCGCATTGAACGGCTATCTCGTGATGAGAACGCGTCTGCCATCGTTCATCGTCACGCTCGCGTTCCTGTTCATCCTGCGCGGTCTCACGCTCGCGCTGTCGATCATGTTCGCGGATCGCACGATCATCTCCGGCGTGGGCGATCTCGCGCAGAACGATCCGATCGCCAACACGCTCTTTCATGGCGTCGCGTTCCATGGCGTGTTCACGTGGCTCGCGCACATGGGCATCGGCAAGCTGCTCGACAGCGGCGAGCCGCTCGTGCCGGGCATTCCGAAGGTCATCATCTGGTGGCTCGCGCTCGCGGCGGTCGGCGCGTTCGTGCTCGCCAAGACGCGCTACGGCAACTGGATTCTCGCGGTAGGCGGCGATGCGACCGCCGCAAAGAATGTCGGCGTGCCGGTGAAGCGCGTGAAGATTTCGCTGTTCGTGCTGACCGCGTTCTGCTCGTGCCTCTTCGCGGTGCTGCAAGTGTGCGATATCGGTTCGGCCGCGGCCGACCGTGGCCTGCAGAAGGAATTCGAAGCGATCATCGCGGCGGTCATCGGCGGCACCTTGCTGACGGGCGGTTACGGCTCGGTGGTCGGCGCGTGCTTCGGCGCATTGATCTTCGGCGTCGTACAGATCGGCATCACTTATACGAACGTCAGCTCGGACTGGTTCCGTGTGTTCCTCGGCGTGATGCTTCTGATCGCCGTGCTCTTCAATCACTACGTGCGCCGCCGCGTGTCCCAGGCTCAATGAGAGGAGAAACGATCATGCAAGACGACAACATCCTCGCACTCGAAAACGTCAGCAAGTTTTTCGGCAAGGTGATCGCGCTCAACGGCGTCACCTTGCGCCTCAAGCGCGGCGAAGTGCATTGCCTGCTCGGCGATAACGGCGCGGGCAAGTCCACGCTCATCAAGACGCTCGCGGGCGTGCATCAGCCCTCTTCCGGCGACTATCTCGTCGATGGCAAGCCGGTGCATTTCGAATCGCCGAAGGAAGCGCTCGATCTCGGCATCGCGACCGTGTACCAGGATCTCGCGCTCGTGCCCTTGCTTTCCGTCGCGCGCAATTTCTTCATGGGCCGCGAACCGCAGAAGAAGCGCTTCGGCATCAGCGTGATGGACCTCGATCTGGCCGCCGAAACGTCGCGCGCCAAGCTCGCGGAAATGGGCATCAACGTGCGCGATCCGCATCAGCCGATCGGCACGATGTCCGGCGGCGAGAAGCAATGCCTCGCGATCGCCCGCGCGATCCACTTCGGCGCGCGCGTGCTGATCCTCGACGAACCGACCGCCGCCCTCGGCGTGAAGCAGAGCTTCAACGTGCTGAAGCTGATTCACAAGGCGCGCGAGAAAGGCATCTCGGTGATCTTCATCACGCACAACGTGCATCACGCGTATCCGATCGGCGATTCCTTCACGCTGCTCAATCGCGGCCGCTCGATGGGCACGTACACGAAGGACACCATCAGCAAGAACGAAGTGCTCGACATGATGGCGGGCGGCGCCGAAATGCAGCAGATGATGAGCGAACTCGAAGGCGCGACGATCTGAGGACCTACAAGCCATGCCAACATCCACCACCTCTCGTTTTGCATCGGACCGCGCGCGCGATATCGTGTGTCTCGGGCGCTTGGCCGTCGATCTGTATGCGCAGCAGGTCGGCGCGCGACTCGAAGACGTATCGACCTTCGCGAAGTATCTCGGCGGCTCGTCGGCGAACATCGCGTTCGGCTGCGCGCGGCTCGGGCTCAGATCGTCGATGCTCGCGCGCGTCGGCAACGATCACATGGGGCGCTTCCTCACGGAGACGCTCGAGCGCGAAGGCTGCGACGTGAGCCACGTGCGGATCGATCGCGAGCGCCTCACCGCGCTCGTGCTGCTCGGGCTCGAAGACCGCGATACGTTCCCGCTCGTGTTCTATCGCGAGAACTGCGCGGACATGGCTGTCGATGAAAGCGATTTCGATGAAGCGTATATCGCATCGTCGAAGGCATTGCTCATCACCGGCACGCACTTCTCGACGGAGCAGGTCAATCGCACGAGCCGGCGCGCGCTGGAATATGCGCGGCGCAACGACGTGCGCACGATTCTCGACATCGACTATCGGCCGGTGCTGTGGGGTTTGACCGGCAAGGCCGATGGCGAGACGCGCTTCATCGCGGATGAAAGCGTGACCGCGCACTTGCAGCGCATTCTGCCGCTGATCGATCTCGTGATCGGCACGGAAGAAGAGTTTCGCATCGCGGGCGGCAAGGACCGTCTGATCGATGCGCTCGCGATGGTCCGCAAGGTGACGAGCGCGACGCTCGTCGTGAAGCGCGGGCCGCTCGGCTGCTCGATCATCGAAGGCACGGTGCCCGCTTCCATCGACGATGCGCCGATACATGGCGGCGTCGAAGTGGACGTGCTCAACGTGCTCGGCGCGGGCGATGCGTTCGCGTCGGGCTTTCTCTCCGGATGGCTGCGCGACGAGCCGCTCGAAGCGTGCGCGCGCTCGGCGAATGCATGCGGCGCGCTCGTCGTGTCGCGGCACGGCTGCGCGCCCGCGATGCCCACGCCCGCCGAGCTCGATTACTTCCTCGCCGCGGCCAAGGATGATCCCGTGCGCATGCGCCGCCCCGATCGCGATGCGACGCTGGCGCGGCTGCATCGCGTGAGCCCGAGCCGCAGGCAATGGGACGAAGTGCTCGGCTTCGCGTTCGATCATCGCAATCAGTTCTTCGATCTCGCGCAGCAGACCGGCGCGAGCGAGGCGCGCATATCGACGCTGAAGAACCTGTTCGTCGAAGCGGTCGCGCAGACCGAGGAAGAGCTTGGCCTCGCGGGACGCATCGGCGTGTTGATCGACGATCGATACGGTCAGGATGCATTGAATGCTGCGACGGGGCGCGGCTGGTGGGTCGGGCGTCCGGTGGAATTGCCGGGCTCGATGCCGCTCGTGTTCGATCATGGCCGCTCGATCGGCACGACGCTCGTTCAATGGCCGCGCGAACAGGTCGCGAAATGCCTCGTGCAGTATCACCCCGATCATCCGCATGACGTGCGTCTCGAACAGGAAGCGCAATTGCGCGCGCTCTACGATGCCGTGCAGGAAAGCGGCAATGAACTGCTGCTCGAAGTGATCGTGCCGAAGAACGGTCCGCCCGTCGAAGATGACACGGTGTATCGCGCGTTGAAGCGTCTGTACAACCTCGGCATCTACCCTGAATGGTGGAAGCTCGAACCGATGAGCGCGAAGCAATGGCAAGCCGTCGATGCGCTGATCGCCGAGCGCGATCCGTATTGCCGCGGCGTCGTGCTGCTCGGCTTGTCGGCGGCTGTCGAGCAACTGAGCGATGGCTTCAGGGCCGCCGCATCGTCGAAGACATGCAAGGGCTTCACGGTCGGGCGCACGATCTTTCATGAGCCGAGCCATGCGTGGCTCGCGGGCGAGATCGACGACCGCGAGTTGATCGCCCGCGTGCGCCGCACGTTCGAAGCATTGATCGGTGCGTGGCGCGCTGCGCGCGCATCGCGCGACACATCCGCCGATTCCATTCACGCGAGACAGGAGCAGCCCGCATGAACCAGCGCGCAACTCAATCCGAAACGGCAGTTGGCTCGACTGTTCGCCTGACCGCAGCGCAGGCCGTCGTGCGCTATCTCGCGGCGCTTCGCACGGAACATGGCGAGCCGCTGTTCGGCGGCGTGTTCGCGATCTTCGGGCATGGCAATGTCGCGGGCATCGGCGAGGCGCTGTATCGATATCGCGATGACTTGCCGACGTATCGCGCGCACAACGAGCAGGCGATGGCGCATAGCGCGATCGCTTATGCCAAGGCGCACATGCGCCGCCGCATGATGGCCGTGACGACGTCCATCGGCCCGGGCGCGACGAATCTCGTCACGGCCGCCGCGCTCGCGCATGTGAACCGCTTGCCGGTGCTGTTGCTGCCGGGCGATATCTTCGTGTCGCGCGCGCCGGACCCGGTGCTGCAGCAAGTCGAGGATGGTCACGATGGCGGCGTGTCCGCGAACGATGCGTTGAAGGCGGTGTCGCGTTATTTCGATCGCATCGTGCATCCCGCGCAATTGCTGAGCGCATTGCCGCGTGCGATTCGCGTGCTGACCGATGCGGCGACCTGCGGCCCCGTCACGCTCGCGTTGCCGCAGGACGTGCAGGCGATGGCCTTCGACTACCCTGCTTCGTTTTTCGAGCCGCGCGTCGTCGAGTTTCATGCGCCCTCGCCCGTGCCGCGCGAGATCGAGCGTGCTGCCGCGATGCTGCGTGAGGCGCGCGAGCCGCTCATCGTGTCGGGCGGCGGCGTGCTGTACGGACTCGCGACCGATGCCTTGCGCAGGTTCGCGCACAAGCACGGCGTTCCTGTCGCCGAAACGCAGGCCGGCAAAGGCGCGCTCGCGTGGGACGATGCGTTGAACGTCGGCGGCATCGGCGTGACGGGCGGATCGGCTGCGAACGAACTTGCGCATGCGAGCGATTGCGTGCTCGCTGTCGGCACGCGTCTACAGGATTTCACGACCGGCTCCAACACGCTCTTCGCGCAGGCGCAACTCGTCGCGATCAATGCCAATCCGTTCGATGCGTTGAAACGCAACGCCGTGGCCGTGCAGGCGGATGCCGCTCTCGCGCTCGATGTGCTCTCCGATGCGCTCGGCGACTGGCACGCCTCGCCGCAATGGACGACGCGCGCGCATCGGCTGGCGAACGATTGGCGCGAGACTGTTGCGCATGTGACGAACACGCCCGTCGGCGATGGCCTGTTGCCGCGCGAAGCCGATGTGATCGGTGCGGTGCAGCGTTCGGATGCCGACTCGGCTGAGAACGATATCGTCGTGTGCGCGGCGGGGACGCTGCCTGCCGATTTGCAGAAGCTATGGCGCACGGGGAAGCCCGGAGGCTATCACGTCGAGTATGGCTATTCGTGCATGGGCTATGAAGTCGCGGGCGGCCTCGGCGTGAAGCTTGCGCGGCCCGAGCGCGAGGTGATCGTGATCGTCGGGGACGGCAGCTATCTCATGATGAACAGCGAGCTCGCGACGTCGGTGATGCTGGGCGCGAAGATCATCGTCGTGTTGCTCGACAATCGCGGGTTCGGGTGCATCAATCGCTTGCAGCAGGCTTGTGGCGGGGCGTCATTCAACAATCTCATCGAGGATTGCAGGCAAGGCGCGATCGGTGCGCCCGAGATCGATTTCGCGATGCATGCGCGGTCGCTCGGCGCTTTATCGGAGCATGTGTCGAGCATCGATGAGCTTCAAGCCGCGATGAAGCGCGCGCGGGCTGCTGATCGGAGCTACTTGATTTCTATCGATACCGATGCCGCTCGGCCTACCGAGGAAGGTGGATGGTGGTGGGAAGTCGCCGTGCCGGAAGTTTCGGACCGCGCGGCGGTGGTTGTGGCTCGTGAGGCTTATGAGAAGGCTGTTGGGGCACGGGGGTTTTGATTGAGGCTTCTATGGAATCCTGCTTTCGTGTCGGTCTATTTGCGTTGCCCCTATGCGGGGCGGCAGTCACTTTCTTTGCTGCTGCAAAGAAAGTAACCAAAGAAACAGCTATCCCCAGCCTAAGCACTTCAGGCCGGCCGCGGCACAGAACTTCGCACGTGGTCCGGCAGTAGCGAGTGCCCTCATAGGCCTAACCGGGCTTGGACCGCGCACGGTCTGACAAGCTAGAAGTTATAGCGCGCTGGTTCAGCACCAAATAGCTCCGGCACAGCGCTACGCGCTGCCGTTGGGTCTGCAAGGGAAACCAACAAACCACCGATGCGGTGAGATGGACGTGTCAGCAAGGAAGCGCGCGCCGACCCGATGGACCGGTCGGCCGCGAAGCGGGACGGAGCTATTTGGCGCCTTACCAGTCAGTTGAGTGGTGCGATGTGACAGACCGTGCGCGATCCAAGCCCGATTAGACCTATGAGGGCACTCGCTACTGCCGGACCACGAGAGTGCTTCTGTGCCGCGGCCGGTGTGAAGTACTTTGGATGGGGATAGCTGTTTCTTTGGTTACTTTCTTTGCAGCAGCAAAGAAAGTGACTGCCGCCCCGCACAGGGGCAGTGCTAATAGACCGACGCGAAATCGGGATCCGGCGAAAGCCTCAACGAAGCAGCCCAACCCCAACCCCAACCCAAAGCCAAAACCGTTAAATCACGCCCGCCTCACGCCGCCGCAACAGCGCATAAAAAATGATCGCTCCAAACGTAGCCGTCCCGATCCCGCCAAGAGCAAACCCACCGAGCTTGAGCGTGAAATCCCCAGTGCCAAGCACAAGCGTCACCGCAGCAACGATCAAATTCCGGTTATCCGAAAAATTCACCTTATTGACGACCCAGATCCGCGCGCCGGTGACGGCGATGAGCCCGAACACGACGATGGAAACGCCGCCCAACACCGGCCCTGGGATCGTCTGAATCAACGCGCCGAACTTCGGCGAAAACCCGAGCACGATCGCAAAGAGCGCCGCGATCACGAACACGAGCGTCGAATAGATCTTAGTGACGGCCATCACACCGATATTTTCGGCATACGTCGTCACGCCGGTCCCGCCCGCGAACCCGGAAACGATCGTCGCCAGCCCGTCGCCGATGAACGCGCGCCCGATGTATTTATCGAGGCTCTTGCCCGTCATCGCGCCAACGGCCTTGATGTGCCCGAGATTCTCCGCCACGAGAATGATCGCGACGGGCGCGATGAGCGTCATCGCCGGGGCTTCGAACACGGGCGCAGTGAAGTGCGGCATGCCGAACCACGCGGCATTCGCGACGATCGCAAAGTCGATCGGCTTGCCCATGCCCATGCCGTTGGTCAGCACGGCATAGATGAGGTACGCGATCGCGAGGCCGATCAGAATCAGCAACCGCTGCGCCATGCCGCGCGCGAACACCGCGACGCCGCCCACGCACAGCACGGTGACGAGCGCCATCCACGATTCGAAGCTGCTGCCCATCACGCCCTTCACGGCGATCGGCGCGAGATTCAGCCCGATCACGCAGACGATCGCGCCCGTGACGACCGGCGGCATCAGCGTTTCGATCCACTTCGTGCCGACCGCCGCAACGATCACGCCGATGATTGCGTAAGCCACACCGCAGGCGATGATCCCGCCGAGCGCGACCGCAATATTCATGTTCGGGCCCTGACCGCCATAACCCGTGACCGCGATCACCAGACCGATGAACGCGAAGCTCGAGCCGAGATAGCTCGGCACGCGCCCGCCGACCAGCACGAAAAACAGCAACGTGCCGATGCCCGACATGAAGATGCACAGATTGGGATCGAAGCCCATCAGGAGCGGCGCGAGCACGGTCGAGCCGAACATCGCGACGACGTGCTGAATGCCCATCGCGATCATCTGCGGCCAGGGCAGACGCTGGTCGGGCGCAACGACGCGCCCCTCCTGGGCGTCCGGCTGAACCGGCCAGCGCGGGAAATAGGAATCGGACATCGGCGGGGCTCCTTCTCGGCGGTGAGGCGCCGACCGTGCGGCGCGCTTGATCTGAAAAAACAGGCGCGAGTGTACGGAGCGGGCTCTCGGGTGGCAAGCGAGCCGATATTACGACCGTTTGGCCGTCGTTCGCCCGCCACGCGTCACGTCTGCCCAGGCGTTTCAGGCGCCGCGCGCCAGCTCGAACACCGCGACGGCGCTCTTCAACTGCTCCGCCTGATAGGCCATCGCGCCCGCGGCGGCGGCCGCCTGCTCGACGAGCGCCGCGTTCTGCTGCGTCACCTGGTCCATCTGCGCGACCGCGCGATTCACCTGCTCGATGCCCGCGCTCTGCTCGTGCGACGCCGACGAAATCTGCGCCATGATGTCCGTCACGCGGTGCACGGCCTGCGTGACGTCGGCCATCGTCGCGCCGGCGCGCTCGGCGAGCGCCGCGCCGCTGTCGACGCGCGCCGTCGATGCCTCGATCAGCTCCTTGATCTCCCTCGCCGATGTCGCGCTGCGCTGCGCGAGCGAACGCACTTCGCCCGCGACCACCGCGAACCCGCGCCCTTCCTCGCCTGCACGCGCCGCTTCCACCGCAGCGTTCAGCGCGAGGATATTCGTCTGGAACGCAATGCCCTCGATCACGGCGATGATGTCCGTCATGCGCTTGCTGCCCGACGCCAGCTCGCGCATGTTGTCGACCACCTCGCCGACGAGTTCGCTGCCGCGCGCCGACACATCCGACGCGCCGCGCGCAAGTCCGCTCGCTTCGTCCGCATTGCTCGCGTTCTGGCGCACGGTCTGCGTGAGCTGCTCCATGCTCGATGCGGTTTCCTCCAGCGACGCCGCCTGCTCTTCCGTGCGCTGCGACAGATCGGTGTTGCCCTGCGCGATTTCGCGCGACGCGTACAGGATCGAATCGCTCGAATGACGAATCCCGCCGACGATGTCCGCGAGCTTCGCGCTCATGTTGCCGAGGCTCGCGAGCATGCTGGTGTCGTCGCCGGGGCGCGTGGCGACGCGCGCACTCAGGTCGCCGCGGGCGATGCGGTCGGCGATGTCGGCCGCATACGCCGGCTCGCCGCCGAGCTGCGCCGACAAACGCCGGCCGATCAGCACCGCAAGCAGCGCGCCCGCGATCATCGCGCCGAACACCAGCGCGAGCATGACGACGCGCATCGTTTCATATTCCGACGCCGCGTCGTTGCGCGCCTCGGTCGCGCGCTTGCGCTTGAAGTCGGCGAGACGTTCCAGCGCATCGCGCGCCTTCTCGCTCGCGGCGATCGCGCGCGCGATGAGGCCCATCTGGTCCACGTCGACCGGCATCGGCTTCTTGCCCATCTGCATCAGCACGATGTCTTCCCACGCGGCGACGGACTTGCTCGCGGCGTCGTAAAGCGCGATGCCGTCGGCGGAGCGGATCGTCGGACGCATCTGCTCGAACGCACGGTGCATGCTGTCGAGCGAGCCCGACATGCCTTCCTTCAGCTTCGCCTTGCCGGCATCGTCGGCGAAGGTGAGGTTCGCGGCGGCGAGATCCGTGTTGAGCTTGTTCTTGTTGACTTCCTCGACCCAATAGAGACCGTCCATATGACGGTCGCCGATTTCGTCGATCAGGCCGTTCATCTTCGCTAGCGAAACCACGCCGGTGGCGCCCACGCACGCGGTGAACAGAATCACCACCGCGAAGGACAGCAAGAGCTTGCTGAGCACGGACAGCCGGTCAAACCATTTCATCGATGTCTCCTCTCGTCGGCCGAAACAGGCGATGGATCGCCCCGCTCCGGCCTTCACGCAAAAGCCGGCGCCCCGCAGACGACGCCCGCGGACGGCGCGGCACGAACCCCGGTTCGCGCACAGAGTGGCTTTACGGCGCTCGTGTCGACTTTCTTGAGCGCGTATGAAGGAGATAACGCCTCGTGGATGAGGCTCGGATATCGACGAAAGACCCGCTCGAACTTGTCCGAAAAAGAAACTGCCGAAAAGCAGACAATCTAGGCAGATTCTTAATTAAGACTTCTCTTATTTGGGCATACAACTCCGCCACGTATGCTTTCTACGTGCGTGTTCCATGTATGCGCATGTAGTCGTTGCAACTCTCCGATTTCGCCCTTGGCACCCGGCTTGGGCGGTTCTTTTTTGGGCGAACGGTTTTCCACCTGTACCCGCTGTTCCGGTCTCGCGCCGTCCCGGTCCCAATAACTCCCGCTTTACCTGAATTCGTCCGGCGCGTTCGCGCGCAGAGCGACGAGCCGCTCATGCGCGCGTTTTCCCGCTACTGACGCACCGGCTTCTTCGCGAGCTTGCGCTGCAGCGTGCGCCGATGCATGTTGAGCGCGCGCGCCGTCGCCGAGATATTGCCGTTGTTCTCGGCAAGCGCCCGCTGGATATGCTCCCATTCGAGCCGCGCGACGGACAAAAGCGTCGGATTCTCGATCGCCTCTTCGGCCGTCTGCTCGCTCGCCTGCTCGTGCAGCGCGGCGAGAATCGTCTCGACGTTGGCCGGCTTCGCGAGATAGTTGTCGGCGCCGTCCTTCACCGCCTGCACGGCCGTCGCGATGCTCGCGTAACCGGTCAGCACGAGAATGCGCGCGTCGGGCTGCAGGTCGCGCAGCGGCGAGACGAGCCGCAGACCGGAATCGTTGCCCAAATGCAGATCGACCGTGATCTGACCGAACTTGTGCTGATTGGCGAGCTTCAGCGCTTCGTCGGCGTCGTGCGCCTGATGCGTGGTATAGCCGCGCCGCGTGAGGCCGCGGGCGAGAATGCCCGAAAAGACTTCATCGTCGTCGATGATCAGGAAGTTCGTATCGCTCATGCTTTTTCTCCGTAGTGCCGTTTTCGCGCGCCTGAGTTCGAGTTCAGGCCGCGCCGCTGCGTTCAGTCCTGGCCGCTTGCGCCGGCGCCGCGGCCGCGCCGCGGTTCGGCAGGCGCAACACTGCGCACGTGCCGCGCGGTTTTCCGTCAATGAGCTCGATCGATCCGGAAAGCCGCGCCGCCGCCGCGAACGCCAGATAAAGCCCGACGCCGTGCCCGCCTTGCGTGCTGTCGACCGGGCTCGCGCCCAACGTCGCGCGCAGCGCGGGCGGAATGCCCGGGCCACGGTCGCACACGTCGAAGCGCACGTAATCCATTGTGTCGATGGTTTCCGCCGACGCCCGCAGCGTCACCGATTCGCTGCTTGCACGCGCCGCGTTGTCGAGCAGGATCGTCAGAATCTGGCCGACGGAGACGGCATCGTCGATCGACGCATCCTCGGGCGTCTCGCCGATCCGCGCGAATTTCACCTGCGGATGTCGCAGTCGCCATTGCTCGATGAAGCTCGGAAGCCATTCGTCGAGCGCCTGGCGACTCGAAGGCCCACCCGCGCGGCTGCGCAGGCGCGCGAGCGCCGAGGTGCAGAGCGCCATCTGCTGCTCGAGCAGTTCGAAGTCCGATGCGTAGGGCGCGAGATTCTTGTCGTGCGCGGCGGAGTCGCGCAATTCCTCGGACAGCATCGCGATGGTCGAGAGCGGCGTGCCCATTTCGTGCGCGACGGTCGCGGCCTGCACGCCGAGCGCGACCGCCCGCTCGTCGCGCAGATGGCGCTGCTGGGCATCGGCGAGCGCGGCATCGCGCACGCGCAGCGCCCGCGACATGCGCGCGACGAACCAGCCGATCAGCCCGACGCTCACCATGAAGTTGACCCACAGGCCGGTGCGGAAATAATCGAAGAGATTGGCCGGATTCTCGATGTTGAGCGGCACGTAGTTGTACGACAGCAGCGCGTAGCACGCGACGGCGAAAAGCGCGAGGCAGGCCATCATGGTCCACGGCAGCACGGCGGCGGCAATGGCCAGCGACGGCAGATAGAGCGTGACGAACGGATTGGTCGCGCCGCCGGACAGGAACAGCAGCGCCGAGAGCGCGCCGAGGTCGACCCACATTTGCCCGAACAGTTCGAGATTGGTCTCCGGCCGCGCCCGCGCGACCCGCAGAAACGTGAGGCCGTTGAAGATCATTTCCAGCGCGATCACGAGCAGCATCGCGGGCAGCGGGAGCTTCGCGCCGAAGAAGATCTGCACGACGGCGATGGTCGTCAGCTGGCCGATGATCGCGAGCGAGCGAAGCCAGAAGAGATGACCGAGATTGACCCGTCCGGTGGTGGTTATGCGATGCATCTGGTTGAGTGTCTGATCGTGCCCGCGCGCGTCATCGCGCTCCATGCGACATTATCCCGCTTGCATCGAGCTTGCTGCGGCATCTGGCGCGATTTGTCGCACCTCGGCTCGCACGGCTGCCGCGGCACGTCGACTGCTAATCGGATCGGGCGATGCGTTCGATTTCCGCCGCGAGACACGCCGGACACAGGCAACTCATGCCGGGCCGCAGGCGATCGACAGGCAGCGCGGGCAGTCCGGCGCACCAGCAGACCGCGTCGCCCGCGAGCTTGCCGCAGCGAAACGGCGCGCCGCAGCGTGCGCAAACCTGCGCGCCTCGCGCTTCAGGCGCGTTCGATTCCGGGGGTACGTTCATCATCTTGTCATCAATCCGCTCGAACGATGATCGCATGCCGGCCGCCCGGCCGGAAAACGTGGCGCCGGCGCGGCAATTCGTCCTGCTGCGCTGCGTCAGTCCTGTACAATTCGGCGTGTTTAAACGCCCTTCGCCTCATTTGCCGCCATGTCCGAGCTTCCCGACCTCACGCAAATCGCGCCTACCCTGAAGGCTGAAATCCTGGCCGAGGCGCTGCCCTACATCCGTCAGTATCACGGCAAGACGGTCGTGATCAAATACGGCGGCAATGCCATGACCGAAGAGCGCCTGAAGCAGGGCTTCGCGCGCGACGTCATCCTGCTGAAGCTCGTCGGCATCAATCCGGTGATCGTGCACGGCGGCGGCCCGCAGATCGACCAGGCGCTCAAGAAGATCGGCAAGCAGGGCACCTTCATCCAGGGCATGCGCGTCACCGACGAAGAAACCATGGAGGTCGTCGAATGGGTGCTCGGCGGCGAGGTGCAGCAGGACATCGTCACGCTGATCAATCACTTCGGCGGCCACGCGGTCGGTCTGACCGGCAAGGACGGCGGCCTCATTCACGCGCGCAAGCTGCTGATGCCGGACCGCGACAATCCGGGCCAGTTCATCGACATCGGCCAGGTGGGCGAAGTCGAGGCGATCAACCCGGCGGTCGTGAAGGCGCTGCAGGACGACGCGTTCATTCCCGTCATTTCGCCGATCGGCTTCGGCGAGGACGGCCTCTCGTACAACATCAACGCCGACCTCGTCGCGGGCAAGCTCGCCGTCGTGCTGAACGCCGAAAAGCTCGTCATGATGACGAACATCCCCGGCGTGATGGACAAGGAAGGCAATCTGCTGACCGATCTGTCCGCGCGCGAGATCGACGCCCTCTTCGCCGATGGCACCATCTCGGGCGGCATGCTGCCGAAGATTTCCTCCGCGCTGGATGCGGCGAAGAGCGGCGTGCGCTCGGTGCACATCATCGACGGGCGCATCGAGCATTCGGTGCTGCTCGAGATTCTCACCGAACAGCCGTTCGGCACGATGATCCGCTCGCATTGAGCTTTCTTCAGTTCCTCGAACGCCCGCCCATGCGCGGGCGTTTTCACATATGACCGCGCATCGCCCGTCCCGCCGCCGCCGCGTCAAAACGCGCGGCCCCGTCTGGCTCTTCGATCTCGACAACACGCTGCACCACGCGTCGCACGCCATCTTCCCGGCGATCAATCGCGGGATGACGCAGTACATCATGGATCGCCTTTCCGTCGATGTCGACGAGGCGAACCGGCTGCGCATCGGCTACACGGTGCGCTACGGCGCGACGCTGCTCGGCCTCACCCGGCATCACGGCATCGATGCCGCCGATTTCCTGCGCGAGGTTCATACCTTCCCCGATCTGCCGTCGATGGTGCGCGCCGAGCGCGGTCTCGGGCGCATGCTGCGCGCGCTGCCCGGCCGCAAGATCGTGCTGACCAACGCACCGACGCTGTATGCGCGCTCCGTGCTCGCGGAACTGGGCATCGCGAACCTGTTCGAGCGCGTGATCGCGATCGAGGACATGCGCGAGGGCGAGCACTGGCGCGCGAAGCCCGATGCGCCGATGCTGCGCCGTGCGATGCGCCGCGCGCATGTGCGTCTTTCGGATGCGATTCTCGTCGAGGATACGCGCGGGCATCTGAAGCGCTATCGGCGATTGGGAATCCGCACGGTGTGGATCGTCGGGCATCTGCCGGTCACGAAGACATCGAGCGGCGGGCTGTCGATGCGCAAGCCGGGCGTCGGCCGACCGCATTATGTCGATCGGACGGTGCGCTCGTTGCGCGCGCTGACGCTCGGCATGCGCGGCGCCGCGTTCTGACGCAATCGCGCCGATTGCCGCTACATCCGAAACAGCCGCCGCGCGAGTATGTCCTCGAGGTCCGAACGCGTATCGACGACGAGGTGCACGTAGATGATGTCGCCATCGACCTTGTAGATGATCCGGTTCGTGCCGCTCAGGACTTCGTAGTAGCCCGACATGCGGAAGTCGGCGAGCTCAGGCGGTGTCGAGCCATTGCGCGGCGCGGCTTCGATTTCGGCGATGGTGTCCGCGATCTTGTCGCGCGTCGCCGCCCACGCGGTGCCGCCGAACTTGTTGATGACGTAGCGACGGAAGTTCTGCAAGTCCACGCGAACGGGATCGAGAAAGACGGTCTTCACTTGACGCCTTCTTCACGGCCCATGCGGTCGATTTCGGCGAACACATCGCCCGCGCTCGTGCACTGACCGGCTTCGATGGTCTTCTGTCCCATCGCCAGAATCTTCAGGAGCGCGAGCGTCTGATGCAGATCCTCGTAGGACTGCACGTCCTGCACGACGACCCTGCCTTCGCCGTTCTGCGTGATGAGCATCGGCTCGCGGCTCTCGACGATGTTGCGGATCATCTCCGCCGCGCGGCTCTTCAGATGACTCAGCGGTCTGACCCGGCTCGGTTTCATTCGCGCATCTCCGCAAATCGAGACGATTAGTCAATATAGGCATAAAAGCAGGCCGCATCCAGCCAGCGCGCCGATTCGCGACGTCATGACGTTTTCCGCTATACTTCACCGCTAACGAGAATTTCTCGAACATCAACAACGCGCCGATTTGCTGACTCGATTGCGGGCGCGCGAGCCTCAGAGCTTCATCGCTGAAGGTTCACTATAAATGCGGCTAAAGAGGTCGTCAGCCGCGCCATCGCCGTATCTCCGCGCATCGCCGACACCGTTTAGCCGCTTGGTCAAAGGCGGAATGAATGGAATCGATCGGCATCGTCACTCCCCAAACACTGCGCTTCACCGAACCGCTCGCGATGCAGAACGGGTCGTCGCTCGGCGACTACGAACTCGTCGTCGAAACGTATGGCGAGCTCAACGCCGCGCGCTCGAACGCCGTGCTCGTGTGCCACGCATTGAACGCATCGCATCACGTCGCGGGCATTCATGCCGATAACCCGAAGAACGTCGGCTGGTGGGACAACATGGTCGGCCCCGGCAAGCCGCTCGACACCAATCGCTTCTTCGTCATCGGCGTGAACAATCTCGGCTCGTGTTTCGGTTCGACCGGGCCGATGAGCATCGACCGCGCAACAGGCAAGCCGTATGGCGCGAGCTTTCCGGTCGTCACGGTCGAGGACTGGGTGAACGCGCAGGCGCGTCTCGCGGATCGCTTCGGCATCGAGCGCTTCGCGGCCGTGATGGGCGGCAGCCTCGGCGGCATGCAGGCGCTCGCGTGGAGCATGATGTATCCGGAACGGCTCGCGCATTGCATCGTCGTGGCATCGACGCCGAAGCTGTCCGCGCAGAACATCGCGTTCAACGAAACGGCGCGCTCCGCGATTCTCTCCGATCCCGACTTCCACGGCGGCGATTATTACGCGCACGGCGTGAAGCCGCGCCGCGGCTTGCGCGTCGCGCGCATGATCGGGCACATCACGTATCTGTCGGACGACGACATGGCCGTGAAATTCGGCCGCGCGCTGCGCCGTGCCGAAGGCGCGCTCGACGCATACAACTTCAGCTTCGATGTGGAATTCGAGGTGGAATCGTATCTGCGCTATCAGGCCGACAAGTTCGCCGAATACTTCGACGCGAACACGTATCTGCTCATCACGCGCGCGCTCGATTATTTCGATCCCGCGAAACCGTTCGACGGCGATCTCACGAAAGCGCTCGCCAACACGAGCGCGAAATATCTCATCACCAGCTTCACGACGGACTGGCGTTTCGCGCCGGCGCGCTCGCGCGAGATCGTGAAGGCGCTGCTCGACAACAAGCGCACGGTGAGCTACGCGGAGATCGACGCGCCGCACGGCCACGACGCCTTCCTGCTCGACGACGCGCGCTATCACAACCTGATGCGCGCCTACTACGAACGCATCGCCACGGAGATCGGCGCATGAACCAGCACACACTTGATTCGCTCGCGCTGCGCTCGGATTTTCGCGCGATCGCCCGTTGGGTCGAGCCGCGCTCGACGGTGCTCGATCTCGGCTGCGGCGACGGCTCGCTGCTCTCGCTCCTCGGCGAAGAACTCGAAGTGAAGGGTTACGGCATCGAGATCAACGATGCCGGCGTGCTCGCGTGCGCGCAAAAGGGCGTCAACGTGATCCAGCAGAATCTCGAAGACGGATTGCGTCTCTTTGAAGATGACAGCTTCGATTTCGCGATCCTCTCGCAGACGCTGCAGACGATTCATCAAACCGCCGCGATCCTGCGCGAGACCGTGCGCGTCGGGCGCCAATGCATCGTGTCGTTTCCGAATTTCGGGTACTGGCAGCATCGGCTGTCGGTGATTCAGGGGCGCATGCCGGTGTCGAAGTCGCTGCCTTATCAATGGCACAACACGCCGAACGTGCGCGTGCTCACGATCAAGGACTTCGAAGCGCTCGCGCCGGAAGTGGGCATCGAGATTCTGGACCGCGTGGCGCTGCACGACGGGCAGTCGGTCCGTTGGGGCGCGAACTGGCGTGGTAGTCTTGCGGTCTATCGCGTGAAGCGCCGGTGATTCGTCCCGGCGTATCGCGCATCGACAACACCGCTTCTCCAGATTCGACATGCCCGACACGCCACACGAGGCGCCCGCTCTAACCGCACACGAAGATCATCCAGGATGGCGCGCGTTTCTCAACAAGCGCATCCTCATTTGCGTCTTTCTCGGCTTTTCGTCCGGATTGCCGCTCTTCACGCTCTACAGCCTGCTGCAGGCGTGGCTCACGACCGCGCACATCAACGTGAAGGAGATCGGCCTCTTCGCGCTCATCGGACTTCCGTACACCTGGAAGTTCGTCTGGTCGCCGCTGATGGACCGCTTCATTCCGCGCTTCCCGGGCTGGAGTCCCGGCAGACGGCGCGGCTGGATGTTCCTCACGCAAGTGCTCGTGATGATCGCCATCGGCTCTTTCGGGTTCTTCTCGCCTGAGCAGAACCTGTGGGCCGTCGCGGCAATCGCCGCGCTCGTCGCGTTCTTCAGCGCGAGCCAGGATATCGTCATCGATGCCTACCGCCGCGAACTGCTCGCCGATACCGAGCAGGGGCTCGGCAATGCGGTGCACGTCAATGCGTACAAGGTCGCGGGACTCGTGCCCGGCTCGCTTTCGCTGATTCTCGCGGCCTTTCTGCCGTGGAAAACCGTCTTTATCATCACCGCGGCGTTCATGTTGCCGGGTCTCGTCATGACGCTCGTCGTCAAGGAGCCGGCGATTCACGGCGCGCCGCCGAAGAATCTGCGCGAGGCGATCGTCGAACCGTTTCACGAGTTCGTCACACGCGACGGCTGGCGCGCGGCGCTGCTCGTGCTCGGCTTCATCTTCCTCTACAAGCTCGGCGACACGATGGCGACCGCGCTCGCCACGAAGTTCTTCCTCGACATCGGCTTTTCGCTCGCTCAGATCGGCGTGATAGCGAAGGCGGTCGCATTCTGGGCGAGCATCGCGGGCGGCCTGCTCGGCGGCATCGCGCTGGTGAAAATCGGCATCGCGCGCGGACTGTGGATCTTCGGCGCACTGCAAATCATCGCGACGCTCGGTTTCGCGTGGCTCGCGAAGATCGGGCCGTCGCCGTTGGCGCTGGGCGTGTTGTACGGCTTCGAAACCTTCGCGACCGGTCTGACGCTCGCCACGTTCACCGCGTACATCGCCAGCACGACGGACCCGCGCTACACCGCGACGCAATTCGCGCTCTTCACGAGCCTCGCGGCCGTGCCGCGCACCTTCGCCGCGGCGGGCAGCGGTTATATCGTAAATGAAACGGGCTGGTTTCCGTACTTCCTGATCTGCGTCGTGCTGTCGATACCGGGCATGTTACTGTTGCCGAAAATCGCGCCCTGGAGAACTCAACGATGACGCTTTCTTTCAAGCTTCGCGCCTCGGTTCGCGCATGGACACTGGCGGCGTCGCTCGCGCCCTTGTCCGCGCATGCTCAGGACGAACCGAAGACGCCGCCGCCGTACTCCGCGCCGAACAATCAGATCCGCTTCGGCAACACGGCGCTCTTTCGCAATCTGATTCCACCCGCGACGCTCGAGGCGCAGTCCGCCGAGGAATACGCGCAGGTCATCCACGACGCCGAACGCAACAAGACCCTGCTCGCCGATAACAACCCGCTCGTCAAGCGCGTGCGCGATATCGCGAATCACGAGATCCCGTTCGCGCTCAAGTGGAACGATCGGGCGAAGAACTGGAAGTGGGAGATCAACGTCATCAAGTCGCCGGACACGCGCATGGTCTGCCTGCCGGGCGGGAAGATCGTCGTGTATAGCGGGCTCGTCGACAAGCTGCGTCTGAACGACAACGAGATCGGCATGATGATCGGCCACGAGATCGCGCACGCGTTGCGCGAGCACGCGCGCGAGCGCCTCGGCCGGCAGCAGGCAGCGCAACTTTCCTCCAATGGAATGCCGCAGCTTTTCGGCTTTTCGAATTACGGGTCGCAGCAGCCGGATATCGGCGACGAACTGCTTTCGATGCGCTATTCCCCCGCCGACGAAACCGAAGCCGATGTAATCGGCAGCGAGATCGCCTCGCGCGCGGGTTACGATCCGCGCGCGGCCGTGACGTTGTGGAACAAGATCGATTCGGGAACGCGCCGCGCGGATGACGGCTTCATCTGGCTGCATCCGTATGGGCCGGAACGCAGGCAGGATCTGCTCAAACGCATGTCGGACATGATGCCGCTTTATGCGAAGGCGCTCGGCAAGACCATCGACCAGTTGCCGAATTACGCGGGCATGGGCCGGTTCAAGAAGACCGGCCGCTAGCTTTATTTCTTCGCTTTGCCGAGCTTCCAGTCGTAGTCGATGGTCAGCGGCGCGTGGTCGCTGAACTTGATGTCCCTGAAAATCGATGTCTTCTTGGCGGTCGCGGCGACTTCCTTCGTCGCGATCTGATAGTCGATACGCCACCCGACGTTCTTCGCGTACGCCTGGCCGCGGTTGCTCCACCATGTGTACTGCTCGGGACGCTGATCCAGCGTGCGGAATACATCGACATAACCGACGTCGTCGAAAAGCTTCGTGAGCCACTCGCGCTCTTCGGGCAGGCAGCCGGAATTCTTCTGGTTGCTCTTCCAGTTCTTGATGTCGATTTCCTTGTGCACGATGTTCACGTCGCCGCACAGAATGACTTCGCGCTCTTTCGAAAGCTCGTGAAGATGCGGCATGAACTCGTCCATGAAGCGGTATTTCGCCTGCTGACGCTCGTCGCCGCTCGACCCCGACGGCACATACACCGACACCACCGACAGCTTGCCGAAGCGCGCTTCCACGTAGCGCCCTTCCGGGTCGAACTCCTCCGAGCCGAAGCCGATGACCACGTCGTCCGGTTCATGGCGCGTGTAAAGGCCCGCGCCGCTGTAGCCCTTCTTCACGGCATGCTGGAAGTAGCCCTGAAAACCGTGCGGCGCGAGGAATTCCGGCGTCAGATCATCCTGCGAGCATTTGATTTCCTGCACGCACACGACGTCGGATTTCTGTTCGCCGAACCAGTCGAAGAAGCCTTTCTTGGCGGCCGAACGGATGCCGTTCAGATTGGCGGTAATCACGCGAAACATACGCTTCCTTTTTCTTGAGTTCGTCTTACTCGACCTTCACGCCTTTCAGCGATTCCTTCGCCGGCGGGAATTCGAGCTTCATGTCCTGCATCGTGCGCAACAGCAGCTCGGCGATCATCACGTTGCGATGCGTCTTCGAATTGCCCGGGATGATGTACCACGGCGCGTATTCGGTCGAGGTCGCGCCGAGCGCGTCCGCATACGCCGCCTGATAGTCGTCCCATTGCTTGCGCGCGTCGAGATCGGAGACATCGAACTTCCAGTGCTTCGTCGGATCGTCGATGCGCGCCTGCAGGCGCTCACGCTGCTCGTCCTTCGAAATATGCAGGAAGCATTTGACGATGGCCGTGCCGCTATCTGCAAGCAGCGATTCGAAATCGCGGATATGACGATAGCGCCGCTCGCATTCGTCGGCATCGATCGTTTTCAGCACGCGCGGCACGAGCACGTCTTCGTAGTGGCTGCGATTGAAGATTGCTAGTTCGCCGGCCATCGGCGCCTGCGCGTGCACGCGCCATAGAAAATCGTGCGCGGCCTCGTACTCCGACGGCGCGCGAAACGGCACGATGCGCAGTCCGAGCGGATCGACGTTCTGGAACACGGCGCGCACGGTGCCGTCCTTGCCGCTCGTGTCGGTGCCTTGCAGGATCAGCAACACGCGGCGGCGGCGTTGCGCGTGGAGTTTCTCCTGAAGGTCATCGAGCTGTGCGCCGATCACCGCGAGACGTTCGCGGTCTGCGTCCTTCATGCCCGTCGAGAACGGCTTCGCGGAGGGATCGACGGAGCTCAGATCGAAGGGCTTCGGCTTCTTGCCGCCGTCGAAGAAAGGCACGCGAAAGTCGTCGAGTTCGGATTTCTTAGCCATGTTTTTTCCTCTCGCCAATGAAAACGGGCTGCTGCCTGGCTCGCCCGGCAACAGCCCGTTCATCTTTACATCTTTCGGACCGTGAAGGGCCCGAACGTGCTCGGGGCAAAGTCTGTCCCCGCGAGCGCGGAGACAGCATGCACAGGTGCGCTCAGGACAGCTTCTTCTTCAGCAATTCGTTGACCTGCTGCGGATTCGCCTTGCCCTTGGTCGCCTTCATCGCCTGGCCGATCAGCGCGTTGAACGCCTTCTCCTTGCCCGCGCGGAATTCGTCGACCGACTTCTGATTCGCCGCGAGCACCTCGTCGATGATCGCTTCGAGGGCGCCGCTGTCCGAAATCTGCTTCAGGCCCTTCGCCTCGATGATGCGATCCGCCGCGCCTTCGTCGGTCGCCTTTTCATCCCAGATCGTCTGGAAAATTTCCCGGCCGATCTTGTTCGAGATGGTGCCGTCCGCGATGCGCTGCACGATCAGCGCCAACTGCGCCGCCGATACCGGCGATTCGCCGATATCGAGCGATTCGCGGTTCAGTTGTGCGGAGACGTCGCCCATCATCCAGTTCGCGGCGATCTTCGCTTGCGCCGCACCCGCCTTCTGCACGAGCGCTTCGAAGTACGAAGCCATCGCCTTCGACGATGTCAGCACGCCCGCGTCATACGGCGTGAGGCCGTATGTGTCGACGATGCGCTTCTGCATGTCCGCCGGCAGCTCGGGCATCTCGCCCTTCACGCGATCGATCCACGACGATTCGATCACGAGCGGCATCAGGTCCGGATCCGGGAAATAGCGGTAATCGTGCGCGTCTTCCTTGCTGCGCATCGAGCGCGTTTCGCGCTTGTCCGGATCGTAGAGACGCGTTTCCTGAACCACCGTGCCGCCGTCTTCGATCAGCTCGATCTGGCGGCGCACTTCGTACTGGATCGCCTCTTCGAGAAAGCGGAACGAGTTCAGGTTCTTGATCTCGGCGCGCGTGCCGAATTCCTTCTGGCCGACCGGACGCACCGACACGTTCGCGTCGCACCGGAACGAGCCTTCCTGCATGTTGCCGTCGCAGATGCCGAGCCACACGACGAGCCCGTGCAGCGCTTTCGCATACGCGACCGCTTCCGCCGCGCTGCGCATTTCCGGCTCGGTGACGATTTCGAGCAGCGGCGTGCCCGCGCGGTTCAGGTCGATGCCCGTCATGCCGGCGAAGTCTTCGTGCAGCGACTTGCCCGCGTCTTCCTCGAGGTGCGCGCGCGTCAGATTGACGGTCTTCGAATACGCTTCCTTGCCCGCCTTTTCATTGGCCGGAACCTGGATCGTGACCTGACCGCCCTGCACGACCGGAATCTCGTACTGGCTGATCTGATAGCCCTTCGGAAGATCCGGATAGAAGTAGTTCTTGCGCGCGAAGATGCTGCGCGGCGCGATGTGCGCGCCGATCGCGAGGCCGAAGCGGATCGCGCGCTCGACGGCGCCCTTGTTCATCACGGGCAGCACGCCGGGCAGCGCGAGATCGACGGGACTCGCCTGCGAGTTCGGGCTCGCGCCGAACTGCGTGGGCGCGCCCGAGAAAATCTTGGAGACGGTGGAAAGCTGCGCGTGCGTTTCCAGACCGATGACGACTTCCCACTGCATGTTCACACTCCCGATGCCGATGGTGCCTTGCGGTGCCAGTCGGTCGCGCGCTGGAACGCGTCGGCGACCTGGAGCATCCGGGCTTCGTTGAAATAGTTGCCGATGATCTGCAGACCGACCGGCCGATTCGCATTCGCGCCCGCGCCGAAGCCGCACGGCACGCTCATGCCGGGCAGACCCGCGAGGCTCACGGAGAGCGTGTAGATGTCGGCGAGGTACATCTGCACGGGATCGTCGGCCTTCTCGCCGAGATTCCACGCAACCGACGGCGCGACCGGCCCCATGATGACGTCGCACTGCTTGAACGCTTCCTGGAAGTCGCGCGCGATGATGCGGCGAATCTTCTGCGCCTGCAGATAGTACGCGTCATAGTAGCCGTGCGAGAGCACGTAGGTGCCGACGAGAATCCGCCGCTTCACTTCCGGCCCGAAGCCTTCGGCGCGCGACTTCTTGTACATGTCGAGCAGATCCTTGTACTGCGCCGCGCGATGCCCGTAGCGCACGCCATCGAAGCGCGACAGATTCGACGATGCCTCCGCCGGCGCGATGATGTAGTACACGGGAATCGAAAGCTCTGTCTTCGGCAGCGACACTTCGACGAGCGTGGCGCCGAGCGCTTCGTATTGTTTCAACGCGGCGTCGATGGACGCGCGCACGTCGTCGGCGAGACCGGCGCCGAAATACTCCTTCGGCAAGCCGATGCGCAGGCCCGCGAGCGGTTTGCTCGCATCGCCGCCGTTCCAGGTCTGGCCGAGATAGCGCGTGTAGTCTTCGTTCTCACGCTGCAGGCTCGTGGAATCGCGCTCGTCGAAACCGCCCATCGCGTTGAGCAGGAGCGCGCAGTCGGCGGCGCTTTGCGCCATCGGACCGCCCTGATCCAGCGACGACGCGAACGCGATCATTCCATAACGCGAAACGCGGCCGTAAGTCGGCTTGATGCCCGTGATGCCGGTGAACGACGCGGGCTGGCGAATCGAGCCGCCCGTGTCCGTGCCGGTCGCGGCGGGCGCGAGACGCGCGGCCACGGCAGCGGCCGAGCCGCCCGACGAGCCGCCCGGCACCGCTTTCGGATCCCACGGATTTTTCACCGCGCCGAAGTACGAATTCTCGTTGGACGAGCCCATCGCGAACTCGTCCATGTTGGTCTTGCCGAGCGTGACCATGCCGGCGTTTTTCAGACGATCGACGACGGTCGCATCGAACGGGCTCGCGTAGTTTTCGAGCATGTGCGAGCCGGCCGTGGAGGTCCAGCCGCGCGTGACGAACACGTCCTTGTGCGCGATCGGCACGCCGGTGAGCGCGCCCGCGTTGCCTTGCGCGATGAGCGCGTCGGCGGCCTTCGCCTGTTCGAGCGTGAGCTCGCGATCGATGCCGATGAACGCGTTAAGGTCCTTCGCGGCCTCGATGCGTTGCAGATACGACTGCGCCAGTTCGACCGCGGAGATCTCCTTCGAGTCGAGCGCGGCGCGCAATTCGGTCAAGCTTTTCTGATGCATTGCAGTTCCCTGATGAGCGCGGCACCGCGTGCCACGCGCTTTGCGCTGGATATTCGACGGTTACTCGATGACTTTCGGCACGAGATACAGCCCGTCCTGCACCGCGGGCGCGGAGCGCTGGAACTCTTCGCGCTCGACACGCTCTGAGACAGCGTCGTCACGCAAACGCAGCGCGACTTCCTCGATCTGCTCGATCGGATGTGCGAGCGGCTCGATGCCGGTCGTGTCGACTGCCTGCATCTGCTCGACGAGACCGAAAAAATCGTTGAGCCGCGCAAGCGTGGGTTCGGCCTCGTGGTCGGGCAATTCGAGCCGCGCCAGGTGCGCGATGCGTTTTACGTCGGTCAGGGTCAAAGACATGGAATCACCGGAGAAAGCGTGGACAGCCCCAATCTCGAAAACTTTCGCTGTGACAGCTAGTTACGATCTCGGAAGGAGCCCTCGGAAGCAGGTAGGACGATGGCAAAAACTGCCATCCTTTTCCTATAGATGCCCACAAATTATAAGGTATCATTACACGTTCGACTCACCTCTGGAACGCTCTGTCGGCGGCTTTCTCCCTGAATCACTCAATTGCGAGAAACGTTTGCGTACAGCGTTCCATTCTGCGGTAGATTTCTTCCCGGATTTGCACTTCACGGCGAGCGTTCGCCGCCCCGGCAAACCGTTATTTTTTCCGCTGCCGTTCCCGGCGCACCTCGCGACGAACGGCCACCCAGCGAGACAGGATTTTTGAATGTTCGGTTTTTTGCGCAGCTATTTCTCCAACGACCTGGCGATTGATCTCGGCACCGCCAACACGCTGATCTACATGCGCGGCAAGGGCATCGTCCTCGACGAGCCCTCGGTCGTTTCGATTCGCCAGGAAGGCGGCCCCAACGGCAAGAAAACCATTCAGGCGGTAGGCAAGGAAGCCAAGCAGATGCTCGGCAAAGTGCCCGGTAACATCGAGGCCATCCGCCCGATGAAGGACGGCGTGATCGCCGACTTCACCGTCACCGAGCAGATGATCAAGCAGTTCATCAAGACCGCTCACGAATCCCGCATGTTCTCGCCCTCGCCGCGCATCATCATCTGCGTGCCGTGCGGTTCCACGCAGGTCGAGCGCCGCGCGATCAAGGAAGCGGCTCACGGCGCAGGCGCGTCGCAGGTCTATCTGATCGAAGAGCCGATGGCCGCCGCGATCGGCGCGGGCCTGCCGGTATCGGAAGCAACGGGCTCCATGGTCGTCGACATCGGCGGCGGCACGACGGAAGTCGGCGTCATTTCGCTCGGCGGCATCGTGTACAAGGGCTCGGTGCGCGTCGGCGGTGACAAGTTCGACGAAGCAATCGTCAACTACATCCGCCGCAACTACGGCATGCTGATCGGCGAGCAGACCGCCGAAGCCATCAAGAAGGAAATCGGCTCGGCGTTCCCTGGCTCCGAAGTGAAGGAAATGGAAGTCAAGGGCCGCAACCTGTCCGAAGGCATTCCGCGCAGCTTCACCATTTCGAGCAATGAAATTCTCGAAGCGCTGACGGACCCGCTTAACCAGATCGTGTCGTCGGTGAAGATCGCGCTCGAACAGACGCCGCCGGAACTCGGCGCGGACATCGCCGAACGCGGCATGATGCTGACGGGCGGCGGCGCGCTCCTGCGCGATCTCGATCGCCTGCTCGCGGAAGAAACCGGCCTGCCGGTGCTCGTCGCCGAAGACCCGCTGACCTGCGTGGTGCGTGGTTCGGGCATGGCGCTCGAGCGCATGGACAAGCTCGGCAGCATCTTCTCTTACGAGTGATCTCCCGGACGAAGGCCTTCGCTCTCCTTCTCTTGAGCGTCATGGCCTTCGACGCGACCAGCAAACGCACCCGCGTAACGCGACGCGCGCTCGGCCCGGCAATTGTCCGGGCCGTTGTCGGAACAGCGTAGGGCAGGTTTCGCCGCCGGCGAATCACCTGCAGCATCGATCCATCCGTTCACGCCCTCGGCGCCGACCATGGAATACAGTCCGCCGCCACTTTTCAAGCAAGGCCCTTCCGCGCTCGCGCGCCTGATCTTCTTCGTGGTGCTCGCCATCGCGCTGCTCATCTCGGATGCGCGCTTCAACACGCTGGAAATCGTGCGCGGTATCCTCGGCGCGGGGCTGTATCCGTTGCAGCGCGCGGCGCTCGTGCCACGCGATATTTTCATGGGCGCGGCGGATCTCGCCGTGACGAGCGCGACCTTGCGCAGCCAGAACCAGAAGCTCGCCGACAAGAACCTCGAACTGTCCGTGAAAGCCGGCGATTCGGCGCAACTCGCCATCGAGAATGCGCATCTGCGCGCGCTGTTGAATTTGCAGTCGCGCGCGACCACCGAAGAAACGCCCGCCGAAATTCAGTACGACACGCGCGATCCTTTCACGCAGAAGGTCGTGATCGGCAAGGGTTCGCAACAGAATATCCAGGATGGCGCGCCGGTCGTCACGGAAGACGGCGTAATCGGCCAGGTCACGCGCGTGTTTCCGCTGCAATCGGAAGTTACGCTGCTCTCCGACAAGGATCAGGCCGTGCCCGTGCAGATCGCGCGCACCGGCTTGCGCAGCGTGATCTACGGCACGCCGAAGGGCGACACGCTCGATCTTCGCTTCGTGCCGATCAGCGCCGACGTGCAAGCCGGCGACGAACTCGTGACGAGCGGCCTCGACGGCATCTATCCGCCGGGCCTGCCGGTCGCCAAGGTGCTACGCGTCGACAAGCAGGCGGACACGGCGTTCGCGCGCGTCGTCTGCGTGCCGATCGCGGCTGTGCGCGGCGCACGCCAGCTGCTCGTGCTGCATTACAACGTGAACGTGCCACCGAATCCGATCGAAGTCGAAGCGGCTGCCGCCGCCAAGGAAGCGAAGGAAAACAAGGGCAAGAAGAAAGCCGCGCCGAAGGCGGCGCCTGCTGCCGGCGCGAGCGGCGCATCGGCGCCTGCGGCCGCGTCGGTCGCCGCGCCGGGCTCCGCACCGGTCGCAGCAGCGGCTCCGGCCAAGCCGGCGCCGGCGTCTGCACCGAAGGCGGCATCGGGCGCGGCGGCAAAGCCGTCGAAGAAGGCGCAGTCGCCTAAGCCCGCTTCCTCGGGAGCCGCACGATGAATCGTCCGCAATACATCCTTCAGCCGGTCAATCCGTACTTCATCACGTTCAGCCTCGCTGCCGCGTTCCTGCTGAACCTGATGCCGTGGGGACGGCTCATCGGCGTGCCGGATTTCGTCGCGCTCGTGCTGCTGTTCTGGAACGTGCATCAGCCGCGCAAGGTCGGCATGGGCATCGCGTTCATGCTCGGCATCCTGATGGACGTCCATAACGCGAACCTGCTCGGTGAGCACGCGCTGGCCTACACGCTCCTGTCCTACGGCGCGATCACGATTCACCGCCGCGTGCTGTGGATGGCGCTGCCCGTGCAGATGTTCGTCGTCGCGCCGCTGCTCGTGGGCGCGCATCTGGTGCCGTTCGTGATCCGCCTGATGACCGGCGCGGCGTTCCCTGGCTGGAGCTATCTGATCAACGGATTCGTCGAAGCGCTGCTCTGGCCGGTCGCGAGCTTCCTCCTGCTGATGCCGCAACGGCGCGCCGCCGACCCGGACGACACGCGCCCTATCTGAGCGCGTCAGCGCGCGGTCCTTCGCCGGATAAACGCCCGCGCGCGAACTACACTTGAATCGCGAAAGATCGCGAGAAACCCGCGAAAGCTGCATGACCGAAATAAAGAACACCGAGCAACAGTTGTCGAAGTTCCGTCTGCGCGTCGCGGCGGCGGGACTGTTCGTGTTCGTCTGCTTCGGGCTGATCGGGCTGCGTTTTCTCTATCTGCAAGTCTGGCATTTCAGCAAATACTCGTTGCAGGCGAACGAGAATCGCATCTCCGTCGCGCCGATCGTGCCGAACCGCGGCATCATTACCGATCGCAACGGCATCGTGCTCGCGAAGAACTATTCGGCCTACACACTGGAGATCACGCGCTCGAAGATCAACGGCACGCTCGATGAAACCATCGACGAGCTCTCGCAAGTCATTCCGATCGACGCACGCGACCGCCGCCGTTTCAAGAAGCTGCTCGAAGACTCGAAGAATTTCGAAAGCCTGCCGATCCGCACGCGTCTCACCGACGAAGAGGTCGCCAAATTCACCGCGCAGCGCTACCGCTTTCCGGGCGTCGAAGTGCGTGCGCGCCTGTTCCGCCAATATCCGCTCGGCACGACCGCCGCGCACGTGATCGGCTACATCGGGCGTATTTCGCAGCGCGATCAGGAGCGCATCGACGACGCGAGCGACGCCAACGACGAAAGCTCCGATCACTACGATCCGCGTGTCGACGCCAACAACTACAAGGGCACGGATTACGTCGGCAAGATCGGCGTCGAGCAGAGCTATGAAACCGAGCTGCACGGGCTGACGGGTTTCGAGGAAGTGGAAGTGACGGCGGGCGGGCGGCCGGTACGCACGATGTCGCGCACGCAGGCGACGCCTGGCAACAATCTCGTGCTGTCGCTCGATATCGGCTTGCAGCAGGTCGCCGAGCAGGCGTTCGCGGGCAAGCGCGGCGCGCTCGTCGCGATCGAGCCTTCCACCGGCGACGTTCTGGCGTTCGTGTCGGCGCCGAGCTTCGACCCGAATTCGTTCGTCGACGGCATCGATCAGCAAACGTGGGACGCGCTCAACAACTCGCCGGATCACCCGCTGCTGAACCGTCCGTTGCACGGCACGTATCCGCCGGGCTCCACGTACAAGCCGTTCATGGCGCTCGCCGCGCTCTCGCTCCACAAGCGCACGCCGGGCTGGGGTTTCCAGGATCCGGGCTACTTCACCTTCGGCGGCCACACGTTCCGCAACGACGTCCGCTCGGGCCAGGGCTGGGTGGACATGAACCGGGCGATCGTCGTGTCGAACGACACCTACTTCTACATGCTCGCGCGCGATCTCGGCGTCAATGCGATGGCGGGTTTCATGAAGCCGTGGGGTTTCGGCCAGATCACCGGCATCGATATCGCGGGCGAGGCGCGCGGCATTCTTCCGTCGACGGAATGGAAGCGCAAGGCGTATCGCAAGCCCGAGCAACAGCGCTGGTATGAGGGCGAAACGATCAGCCTCGGCATCGGCCAGGGCTACAACTCGTTCACGATCCTGCAACTCGCGCACGCAACGGCCACGCTCGCGAACAACGGCGTCGTGATGAAGCCGCACCTCGTGCGCGATGTCGAAAATCCGATCTCCAAGGCCATGCGCAGCGTCGTGCGCGATCCGAGCGACAAGATTCCGGTGCAGCAGAAGGACATCGACGTCATCAAGCACGCGATGGAAGGCGTCGTGACGAACGGCACGGCGGCGAAGGTGTTCGCGGGCGCGTCGTATCTCGCCGCGGGCAAGACGGGCACGGCGCAGGTCTATTCGCTGCAGGGCGCGAATTACAAGGGACACGCGACCGCCGAGCATCTGCGCGACCACGCGCTTTTCATCGCGTTCGCGCCGGCCGAGCAGCCGAAGATCGCGCTCGCGCTGATCGTCGAAAACGGCGGCTGGGGCGCGGAATCGGCGGGCCCGATCGCGCGCAAGGTGCTCGACTACTATCTCGTCGATCGACTCAAGCCGGGCGCGGAAGCCGCCGCGGTCGCGGCAGCCGCATCGGCCACCGCCGACGACGGCCTGCCTATGATCGGCGGCGCGCAGCCGCCCGCCGCCGTGGCGCTGCCCGCATCGGTCGCGAATTCATCGCCGGCGTTTTCACCTCAGGCGGCATCGAATCCGGACGTCGCGAAGTCGGCCTCCGCGCCGGCGCTTTCGGCCTCCGCACCGAAAGCCGCGAAGCCCCGCGCCGCATCGGCAACGCCCGCGACACCCGCCGCACCCGCAGCCGCGCTGCCCGCGTCGGCGCCCGGCCGCGCGCCCGCGCCGAAAAAGCGCCCGACGGAGCCGACGCCCACCATGGTGCGCGGCAATGACAAGGACGGCGTGCGCGTTCTCGCGCCGTCCGGCGGCATCGACGAGTAAAGGAAACCGCCATGCAACTGCACATGCAATTCGACAAGCGCGAACTGATCGACCGCGCGAAGCGCATGTTCGCGGGCTTCGACAAGCCGCTCGCGCTCATCGTGTTCCTGCTGTTATGCGTCGGCATCGTGACGCTCTACAGCGCGAGCCTCGACATGCCCGGCCGCGTCGAGGACCAGCTTCGCAACATCATGCTGACCTTCGGCCTGATGTGGGTGCTCGCCAACATCCCGCCGCAAATGCTGATGCGCTTCGCCGTGCCGCTCTATACGGTCGGCGTCGCGCTGCTGCTCGCCGTCGCCGCGTTCGGCCTGACGCGCAAGGGCGCGAAGCGCTGGCTCAACGTCGGCGTGGTGATCCAGCCGTCGGAGATCATGAAGATCGCGATGCCGCTGATGCTCGCCTGGTACTACCAGAAGCGCGAGAGCAGTATTCGCTGGTGGGATTACATCGTCGGCTTTCTGATTCTCATGCTGCCGGTCGGCCTGATCGCGAAACAGCCTGACCTCGGCACGGCGGTGCTCGTGTTCGCGGCGGGCATGTTCGTCATCTATTTCGCGGGATTGAGTTTCAAGCTGATCGTGCCCGTATTGATTGCGGCGGTGATCGCGGTGGCGGGCGTCGCTGTTTTCCAGGACAAGATCTGTCAGCCCGACGTCGTCTGGCCGATGATGCACGACTACCAGAAGCACCGTATCTGCACGCTGCTCGACCCGACCTCCGATCCGCTCGGCAAGGGCTTCCACACGATTCAGGCGGTCATCGCCATCGGCTCGGGCGGCACGCTCGGCAAGGGCTGGCTGAAAGGCACGCAGGCGCACCTCGAATTCATCCCCGAAAAGCACACGGACTTCATCTTCGCCGTGTTTTCGGAGGAATTCGGGCTCGCGGGCGGGCTCGTGCTGCTCTTCCTCTATATGGCGCTGATCGCGCGCGGGCTGTATATCGCGGCGAATGGCGCGACCTTCTTCGGGCGATTATTGGCCGGATCGCTCACGCTCGCGTTCTTTACCTACGCGTTCGTGAATATCGGCATGGTGAGCGGGATTCTGCCCGTGGTCGGCGTGCCGCTGCCGTTCATGAGCTACGGCGGTACGGCCTTGACGACGCTCGGCGTCGCCGTCGGGCTGATCATGAGCGTCGCGCGCCAGAAGCGCCTGATGCAGAGCTAGCGAGCGTCTTCTTCGCCCGATTCCCAACTCGAAGCCGTGGATGCGTCCGCGGCTTTTTGTTTTCTCGCCGCGTCACTGCGGCTTTCGCTGCCCGAGTTCGGCGCTGAGTTGCAGATACTTGAGCTTGGCGGCCGGATCGCCCTGCGCAGCCGCCGCCGCGTAATAGGCGCGCGCGACGTTCAGATTGCGTTCGACGCCATCGCCGCCGCGCTCGTAGAACGATCCCGCGACGTATTGCGCGGTCATGTCGCCGCCTTCGGCCGCCTTCTTGTACCAGTTGAACGCCTGCTCGTTGTCGCGCGCGGTGCCGCGTCCGTCGAGAAACTGATTGGCGAGCGCCAGTTCGGCCTGCACGTGGCCCTGATTCGCCGCGCGCAGGAACCAGCGATGCGCCTCCGCCGGATCCTTCTCCACGAACTGCCCGTCGTCGTACATCTTGCCGTACACATATTGCGCGTGGGTCATGTTCGCGTCGGCGGCGCGGCGCAGCCATTTCTTGCCTTCGGACACGTCGGCCGGGCCGCCTTCGCCGTTGAGCAGCATCATCGCGTAGTTGAATTCGGCGAGCCGGCTGCCCCGTTGCGCCGCGCGACGAAACTCGGAGCGCGCCGCGACGAGATTGCCCGCGTTGTAATCGGCGACGGCGTTTTGCGTCGCGATATCGGTTGGCCTGGGCGCGTTGTCGGCGTGCGCCGCGCCGCCCGAAATCGACAGGCTCAGCGCCGCGGCCACCGACGCCATGGCGGTTTTCATGATCTCGCCTCCTGCAACGCCTGACGCGTCGCCTTCAACAGCCACATCACATCCGCGCCTATCGCGACGAGCTTGATGCCCGCCTGCGCGTACTGCTTCGCGCTCGCGGCGTCGAGCGCGAAGATGCCGCTCGCGATGCCCGCGCGATTCGCCGCATCGACGATCTTCGTGATCGCCGCCTGCACGTCGGGATGCTTGCCGTCGCCGAGATGGCCGAGGCTCGCTGCAAGATCCGCCGGGCCGATGAACAAACAATCGACGCCCGGCGTCGCGGCGATTTCATCGACGGCTTCGAGCGCCGCCGCCGATTCGATCTGCACGATCGTCGCGATCTGCGCGTTCGCGCTCGTCGCGTAATCGCGACGCATACCGTATGCCGCGGCCCGCACCATGCCCGCGACGCCGCGCAGACCATGCAGCGCTGCTTCGGTCGGATACTGCGTGAGGCTTACGATGCGCGCCGCCTCTTCCGCCGATTGCACGTTCGGGAACATCAGTGTGCGCGCGCCCGCGTCGAGCGCGCGCTTCACGAGCCAGCCCTCGCTGGACGGCACGCGCACGATCGGCTCGCTCGGCAGATGCGCGGCGGCGATCGCGCGGAGTTGCGCGACGACGTCGGCGCTATCGTTCGGCGAATGCTCCATGTCGATGCACAGCCAGTCGAAGCCCGCGTGCGCGAGCGCCTCGGCGGCATCGGCGCTGCCGAGCGACAGCCACAGGCCGAACGCGGTGCCCGGTTCGGAGAAGCGCTGCTTGAGGGGATTGGTGAACGTGCTCATCGCGCGGCTCCTTCGAGGGTTTGAAGGATGACCGCGCGCGGCCGCGAAAAGGAAAACGACAGAAGAAGTGACGGCATGCGTGCGCTCCGTGTCTTGCCGCCTCGGATAATGGGCGACTCATCGGACGATCATACCGTGACAAAAGCGCACGCGCCGGACGTGCTCCGGGCGCTCGCGCGCGGGAAATCAGCCGCGCTCGACGTCGGCCCAGCAATTCGGCGTCTCGTACAGACGCACGCGCTTCAGCTTCAGATTGACCCCGTAATGCGCGTCGTACACATCCGCGAGAAGGTCGAAAGCGACGGCGGCGAGGTTCTCGACCGTCGGAATGCGATCGAGCACGACGGTCTTGTGATCCGACAGCGTTTGCAGGAATTCGCGCACTTTGACATCGCCTTCATAGACGATGAATGCATGATCCCACTTGTTGACGAGATGCTCCATCGCCAGGGCTTTCACGTCGGCGAAATCCATCACCATCCCGCGATCGGGCGCGCCTTCCACGTCGACCAGTTCGCCTTGCAGCGTGATTTCGAGCACATAGCGATGCCCGTGCAGATTGCGGCACTGGCTGCGGTGATCAGGGATGCGGTGGCCCGCATCGAATTCGAGTTTTCGGGTAATCGTCTGCACGGCGGTTCAGGGGATGTTCAGATATTTGTGCGTCTGCATCGACAGCCGCCACTTCGGATGGCGCTTGCACCAGTCGATCGCCAGCTTCGTGTTGATGTCGCGCGACGGGCCGTCCATCGGCTGCACGAGGAAGTAATCGAAGTCGAGCTTCTCGTACTCCGCGAGGCGCTGGTTGTCCTGCGGCACCACGACCTTCAGCTCGTTGCCCTTCATGACGACGAGCGGCGCATCCGCCTTCGGGCTCACGCAGATCCAGTCGATGCTGTCGAGCACCGGCAGCGAGCCGTTCGTCTCGATGGCCATCTCGAAGCCCGCTTCATGCAGCGCGTCGACGAAAGGCTGATCGATCTGCAGCATCGGCTCGCCGCCCGTGCAGACGACGAACCGGTGCGCCGCGCCTTCCGGCCACAGCGCCGCGATCTTCGCGACGAGTTCCGCCGGCGTCTTGTACTTGCCGCCGTTCTCGCCATCGGTGCCGACGAAATCGGTGTCGCAGAACTGACAGACGGCGTCCGCGCGATCTTCCTCGCGGCCCGACCACAGATTGCAGCCCGCGAAGCGGCAGAACACGGCCGGACGCCCGGCATTGGCGCCTTCGCCCTGCAACGTGTAGAAAATTTCCTTTACCGCGTACGTCATGACTGCTTCGTGAACCTCGTAAAAATCAGACCGGCGCGGTCGTGACCTGCTCGCCCGCGCGATACGCCTCATAGCCGCGCTTGCGCAGTTTGCATGCCGGGCATTGGCCGCAGCCGAAGCCCCAGTCGTGCAGTTCGGCGCGCTCGCCGACATAACAGGTGTGCGTTTCGACGCGGATCAACTCGACGAGCGCCTCGCCGCCGAGCGTTTCCGCGAGCCGCCATGTGTCGGCCTTGTCGAGCCACATGAGCGGCGTTTCCAGTGCATAGCGCGTTTCCATGCCGAGATTGAGCGCGACTTGCAGCGCTTTCATCGTGTCGTCGCGGCAATCCGGATAGCCGGAAAAATCAGTCTCGCACATACCGCCGACCAGCACCTTCAATCCACGCCGATACGCTACTGCTGCAGCAATCGTCATGAACAGCAGATTTCGGCCCGGCACGAACGTGTTCGGCAAGCCGCTCGCCGTCGACTGGATCTCGATCTCGCGGGTCATCGCGGTATCGCTGATCGCGCCGAGCACCGACAGATCGATCGTGTGATCTTCGCCAAGGCGCTCGGCCCATTGCGGGAAGGCGCGCGTGATGGCCGCGCGAAAACCGTCGCGGCATTCCAGTTCCACGCGATGGCGCTGTCCGTAATCGAAACCGAGCGTCTCGACCGTCTTGTAACGTTCGAGCGCCCACGCGAGGCAAGTGGCCGAGTCCTGGCCGCCGGAAAACATCACGAGCGCGCTGTCTTTAGCGTCTATCCGAGTCACCGTAACTCCGTACTCCGTGAATGAGATTGGCGTGGCACGCCGCACAGGCAGTCGGAGTGACCGGACCTCGCGATGCGCGGCGCGGGCGGCGACGCCCGCGAATCCAGTATAGGCCGGCGGCCTTCGCCCGGGCGCGCGCGCCATTTATGCCGCCGATAGCGGAACAAAAGCGGGATGGTCGAGCGCCGCGGATTCGTTCCGGCGCGTCGCGCACGCGTTTTTGGGGCGTCGAAAAGGAAAGGACTTGCGGGTCCGAGGACGAGGCAAGTCCTTAATTCGGCGCGAATTTTAGCACGGAGCACGACGGTTCGCCGAGCTCGGCGCGGTATCGGCGGCTTTCCGTTGCCCTGCGGCTTTCGGGCGTTCCGTCGAAGAAGGTGCAGGCGAAGTCGTTGAGGAATATCCGGCCGCGCTGCCGGGCCTCAAAGGCATATTGCAAATTCGAATCAGTGAATTTTACGGATTGCTCTATCGGCGTTCTTCGGAGGTCACGTAGTCTTATTCGAGTTGTCAACGGTTTCGGAAGAAATTTCCGATTTCAGGCACTCGCAGGGTTCGGCTGAGTCGTCGATACATCGCTCAATCGCTCGGAAGACCTTCGTTCGCGTTGAACGATCACCGTTGATCGGCCGTTTCGTTGAGCGCATCGGTTTCGCTCATGAGTACATATTCATCAGCATTACTAATCAGAAGTATGGGCAAGAGCGCGCTGATAACGAGCGTTGTCAT
Source organism: Caballeronia calidae (assembly GCF_900044055.2). Lineage (GTDB taxonomy): Bacteria > Pseudomonadota > Gammaproteobacteria > Burkholderiales > Burkholderiaceae > Caballeronia > Caballeronia calidae. Next base: position 198,720 of record NZ_FCOX02000001.1, read on the forward strand.
AGCCAGCACGCTGCTCGCCGCTTGCGGCGGCGGTGGAAACAACGCACTCACCACCGCGGCGAACGCCGAGGTCGCCAGCAGTGCGATCGCGGCAAGCGAAACGGCCACCGCCCCCAACACCACGACGACGGTCGATGCTGCCGCCAGCAGCGCGGCCACCACGACCGACGAGCCCCCCGCGACGACGCAAATCTTCTACGGCGCGAACGGCCACAACAACGAGGGCGGCGCATACGACATCTCGAGCCCGGCGCTTCAACTTGCGCAATTGCAGAATCTCGGCGTAAAGCTCTATCGCAATGAAGTGTACAACCAGGCGTCCGTCAACAAGCTCGCGGGTATCGCAAAGACGATGGCGTCGGGCGGCGTGACAGTGTTTCCGGTTCTGTTGATCAGCACCGACTTCGACAGCGAGTCCGACGCGTACGACGCCGGCTATATGCTCGGCCGGCAAACGGCACTGTCGTATCGCTATCCCTATTACGAGGTCTCGAACGAACTCGGCTCGAGCAACCATGCGCTGATCGGCAATGTGGACGGCGTGTACCCGGAGCAGTACAACAACGCGACCTTTCAGAAAGCGCGCGGCGCGATCCGCGGACTGATCGACGGCATCAAATCGGTGGACACGTCGGGCAAGATCATCATGGGCGGCGAAACCTGGTTGCACTACGGCTTCGATCAGATGCTGGCGGCCGGCACGCAGCCGGACGGCTCGGACGGACATCCGGTCGTGACGTGGGACATCACCGCGTGGCATTGGTATTCGGAACAGGGCGACATCACACACGCGTGCGGCGGTACCGGTTGCTACAACGTGCTCGACGTCCTCAAGCAGTTTGGCAAGCCGATCTGGCTGACGGAATTCGGCGTGCGTCCGTGGCACGGCAGCGATCAACAGATCGCGTCGTACATCGTCGGCGACAAGATGATGGCGCAGTTCGTATCGCTGGCGTCGCAGTACGACATCCAGGCCATTCAGGTGTATCAACTCTACGATGATCCGTCGGATGGCGAAGGTAACTATGGCCTCTTGAAGAACGACGGCAAGACGCAAAAGGCTGCGTATTCGGCGTTCAGGGATTTCGTGGCGTCAAATCCGAAATAGTGAGAGCGTCGTCGCGCAGCGCTCGAAGAACCCACGCGGGCAGGCAGGCCGGACTCTCATTCCGGCGGCGTGTCCGCTTTGTGTTTCTGCAAAAAGAACGCCGTCTTCTTTCCGTGCCGACGGCGAGCCTGATCTCGCAACCAGCCCGATGCTTGCCGTCTGCGGCGGTGGCAGCGCCAACGACGCCTTCGACACGGCGTCGACCGTGAACGCTGCGAGCCGCAACGCGACCGCCTTCACCGCGAACGGCACCGTGACGGTGAAGGGCATGACGGGAACGAAGTGGGCGAAAGTCCCCGTCGTCGACATGACCACGGGCGAGAAGGTCGCGGGCCACGCCACGCCCTCGAACGGCCATAACAACGAAGGCGGCGCGTACGACATTTCAGCCGGCGCTTTCATGCGCAGCAGTTCGACAACACCAGGTTCCCGATCGGGCGGGGCGTCATTCGCGGATCATCGCGAGTGTGAAGTCGGTGATCCGACGGCAAGATCACCATGGACGGCAGCACGTGGTTGCATGACGTGACGCCCCCATAGGCGGCGAAGACGTATACGGCCTTGTGAAGAACGACGATATAACGCAAGAGGCACAATACCCGGCGTTCAAGGACTTCGTCGCGGCGAATCCGAGGTAAGGAACGGCCGGTTGAAAAAAAGCGGGCAGGTCGCTTCCACGAACTGCCCGCTCTCGAATCTGGACGTGCGAAAAAAACACAAGCAAAGAAAAAGCCCGAGAGCGATAACACTCTCGGGCTTCTTGCATTCTGGTGGCCTGGGGCGGAATCGAACCACCGACACGCGGATTTTCAATCCGCTGCTCTACCAACTGAGCTACCGGGCCAACGAAGAGGTGAAACTATAGCAGAGACTATCGCGCCTCTCAAGCCCCTTTGCGCATTTTTCTAAAAAATTCGAAGTGGCGTTCAGACCTCGTTCTTGTTCTTTCCGAGATCGACGCCCAACTGCTTGAGCTTGCGATACAGATGCGTGCGCTCGAGCCCCGTCTTTTCCGCGACGCGCGTCATGCTGCCGTTCTCGCGCGCGAGGTGATACTCGAAGTACGCGCGCTCGAACGCATCGCGTGCGTCGCGCAATGGGATGTCGAACGAGATAGATGCGGTCTGTCCCGCCTGACTCTGCGTCGCGCCGCCTGCCGCCGCATCGTTCGATGTATGCAACGCCGATGCCGTCGGCAATGCGGCCGCCACCGGCACGCCCGATGCGCTCGCGCTCGCAGGCGGCTTAGCCGCTGCCGCCACCGGCGCCGCCGCGGTGCCGTGCGCGAGCCCCTGCTCGACGGCCTTCAGCAGCTTTTGCAGCGCGATCGGCTTTTCGAGGAAGTTGAGCGCGCCGATCTTCGTCGCTTCGACAGCCGTGTCGATGGTCGCGTGACCCGACATCATGATCACCGGCATCGTGAGCTTGCCCTGCGCGGCCCACTCCTTGAGCAGGGTCACGCCGTCGGTGTCGGGCATCCAGATGTCGAGCAATACGAGATCGGGCGTCTGTTGCAGACGGTAGTCGCGCGCGACCTGCGCGTTTTCCGCCACCTCCACGACATGGCCTTCGTCGCTCAGGATCTCGGAGAGCAGTTCCCGGATCCCCATTTCATCGTCTACCACCAGGATGGTTGCCATTTACGCTGCCCTTGTCTGCACTGTTGCTTTTGTCGTTCCCTGATTCGCTGCCGCACCGGCCCCCGGAGGCGTCGCCTCAGGCGCCGCGGTATCGTCCGCGAGTTGTAGAAACAGAATCGATATCTGCGCCCCTTCGATCACATCGGCCGCCTTCGAGCGGTTGCGTATGTCGATGCGCGCGCCGTGCTCGTCGACGATCTTCTTCACCGTTGCAAGTCCCAGGCCCGTGCCTTTCGCTTTCGTCGTCACGTAAGGCTCGAAAGCACGCGACAGTATGCGCGCCGGGAATCCCGAGCCATTATCCGAGACTGTCAGACGAACAGCGACCCGCGCATGACCCAATGCATCGGGCTCGCCATATTCTACTGTTCTCGTTTCGAGCAGCACGCGCGGCTCCGCGACTTCCGCCACTGCGTCCTGCGCGTTCTGCAGCAGGTTGTGGATCACCTGGCGAATCTGCGTCGCGTCGCCCCGAATCACCGGCAGTTTCGCGAGATCGACCTTGATCGGGCTCTTGCCTTCCTCGATGCCGTACAACGTCAGCACTTCGGCGACGAGATCGTTGAGTTGAAGATTGCCAAGTACCGCGGGCGGTGTGCGCGCGTATTCGCGGAAGTCATCGACCATCTGCTTCATCGCCTGCACCTGATTGACGATGGTCGTCGACGCACGCTTGAGCACGTCCGCATCCGGCGGCGCGAGCTTGTCCGCGAGCTTCATTTGCAGGCGCTCGGCGGACAGCTGAATGGGCGTGAGCGGATTCTTGATCTCGTGCGCGAGACGCCGTGCGACTTCGCCCCACGCGACGGAACGCTGCGCGGAGATCACGTCGGAGATGTCGTCGAACACGACGACGTAGCCGGTCGTCTCCGCATCTTCGGATTCGCTCTCGGTCACGCTCAGCAACTGCGTGCCGCGCACGAGCAGCGTCAGCGGATCGTTCTCGCCCGGTACGGTGACCGCGACCTGCTGCTGCCAATGTCCGCGGTCGCCAACCGGATGCCCGCTGCCGACCGCCGCTGCATCGCGCTCGGCGAACGCTTTCTTCACCATCGCGCCGAACTCGGCCAGCACGTCGATGCGATCGAGCGGATGGTTGAGCAGCGCGCCGAAGGGCTGGCGGAAGATGCGTTCCGCGCCGCGATTCGCGGTGGTCAGACGGAACTGGCGATCGAACACGAACACGCCCGCCGTGAGGTTCGCGAGGATACTTTCCAGATACGCCTTCGAATGCTCCAGCGCGATGCGATTGTTCTCGACCGCGGCGCGCGCCTCGGATAGCTGGCGCGTCATCGCATTGAAGGACTGCGTAAGGAAGCCGAGTTCGTCGCGCGAATTGATCTCGCGTTTGGGCGTGTAGTCGCCTTCGGCCACCTCCTTCGTGCCCTGCGCGAGGAGGAACAGCGGCCGCGCGAGCTGGTTGCCGAGCGCGAGCGCGAGCATCATCGCGATGAAGGTCGCCAGGAAGAGCGCGAGCGTCAGCGTGCCGATATACATCTTGCGCAAGCCCGAGCGCCCGAGCCGCTTCTCCTGATACTCGCGATACGCGCGCTGCACGGCGTCGGCGTTGCGCGCAAGCTCCTGGCTCACGGGCTGCTCGATCTGCAGGAAGCGGTCGACGTGCTGGAATTCCGTGGTCGTCGTGGGATCGGGGATCTTCGTGACCACGCGCAGCCGCAGCGCGCCCTTCGGTCCGTTCGATTTCGGATCGCCGTCGATCTCGCCTTCGATCGCGCCGTACGGATGATCCTGCGCCTCCTTCAACATCGTGCTGGTCGGCTCGTTGGACGGCAGCAGCGCGTAGTAATTGCCCGATGCCTGCGCGACCGTGCGCAAGCCCGCCACACGCTGCGAGCCGTTGTTCGACGCGAGATCCTCGCGGTTGTACTGATCGCGCTGACGCTCGAACACGACCGCATCCTGCACGCCGTACTGATCGCGCAGACGCAGAAGCGACAGCGTGAGACTCGACGGATCGGCGCTCGCGAGCTGATCGCTCATCTGGCGGCCGCGATTCTTGAAATCGGCGAGCGAGGTTTCGAGCATGCCGCGCCCGAGCGTCAGGCCCGATGTGAGCGCGGTCTCGACGTTCACGTCGAACCACGATTCGATGCTGCGCGACACGAACTGATACGAAACGACGTAGATGATCGCGCCCGGCACCACGCCGACGAGCGCGAAGATGAGCGCGAGCTTCGCCAGCAATCGCGTGCCGAAGCGCCCCTGCCTCACCCGCGACACGATGATGACGACGAGACTGATGACGATCAGCATGAAGACGATCGCCACCGCCACGTTCGCCGCATAGAGCCAGCCGTAGTAGCGGTCGAAGAACTCGGTGTTGGCGCTGGCGAGCGCGAGCATCACGAGCAGCAGAACCGCCGTGAGCGCAACCGTGGAGACCAGCAGCCGGACGACGAAACTCTTCATGTCCGTGCGGCCGCGTCGAAATCTATTTCGCACGTTCTGCCGCCGTAAAAGTAAAACGCTTCCAGTCCGAGGAAAGGTTCCAGTCGCGGTTGTTCACTGCGTCGATCTGGAACGGCTTGGGCATCAATGCGATGTCGAGCTGCATGCGCACCGATGCGTTATAGGTTTCACCGCCATGCACCTGATTTCGATCGATGACATGCCACGACGTCACATGCTTGATGACCGCGAGCGCCTCATTGAGCGATGCGAAACGCAATTGCAGGCCGCCCGTCGACACCCGATATTCGTTCGTGAGCGGCTGATAGGAAAGACGGATGCTCTGCGACACGTTGACCGGCTCTTCGTCGAACCAGTACCAGCGCGGTCTCGAAAGATTGAAGTCGATCGTGAAATAGAGCGGCACGCTGCGGTTCACGGCATCTTCGAGGCTGGTGTTGAGATCGAAGTCGAAGTGCGCGTCGAGACTCCAGCCGTTGTTGTCGGCCTGAAGCGATGCGCGTTGCACGCCGATCGTTTCAGCAAACGCGGGTTCGGCCGCGGCGAACGTCAGCCAGAGCGTCAGCGCAGTCCAGATGACGGCCGCGAGCCGAAGCGGAAAAAAGCGTTTGATCGTCACCGTTTCTGAAAACGCGCGTAGAAGAATCCGTCGTGGTCCGCGAAGGGCTCCGCGTCCCCATCCGGGTTCGCGAGATTTGTACCGTCCGGTGAACCTTGCGCCGCGCCCGCGCTTTCACGCGCCGCGGTCGGCAACAATTGCCCCGGCGCGTCCAATCGTACCGCATCTTGATGCGCGGCTCCAAACCAGCGAGCCTGCTCTTCGCCCTCCTCGGGAAAGATGGAACACGTCACGTAAAGCAGCTCGCCGCCCTTTGCGACGAGCGGCCACAGCGCGCTCAGGATGCGCCGCTGCGCTTCGACGAGCGCGCCGATATCCGATTCACGCCGCAGCCAGCGGATATCCGGATGACGCCGCACGATGCCCGACGCCGAACACGGCACGTCCGCGAGAATGCGATCGAACGGCGCGCCGTCGAACCATTGCGCGGGATCGCCCGCGTCGCCGACCTCGATCTGCGCATCGAGTTTGAGCCGCGACAGATTCTGCCCAATGCGGCCCGCGCGCTCGGCATCGCTTTCGAGCGCGATCAGATCGACGTTCGCCAGTTCGAGGACATGGCCCGTCTTGCCGCCCGGCGCGGCGCACGCGTCGAGCACGCGCATGCCGTCTTTCACGTCGAGCAGTTGCGCGGCGAGCTGCGCGCCCGCATCCTGCACCGACACGACGCCTTCGTCGAAGCCGGGGATGCGGTCGACGGGCATCGGCGTTTTCAGGCGCACCGCGTGCAGGCCGGCGGCATCGGCTTCGATATGCGCGTCGCGCAGACGCGAGAGATAGTCATCGACGCTCGCGTGGCGCGCGTTCACGCGCAACGTGAGCGGCCCCTGCGCGTTGCCCTCATCGAGAATGCGCTGCCATGCGTCGGGCTGGCCGCGCTTCACGGCATCGATCCACCATTGCGGATAGTTCCATCGCGCGACGTCGTTCTTGCGCGCTTCGTCGATCAAGGCATCGCGCTCGCGCAGGAAGTTGCGCAGCACCGCGTTCACCAGCCCCTTCGCGAACGCGAATTCGCGCCGCGCGGCAATCGCGCTCACCGCCTGATCGACGACGGTGAACGGCGCGTAGGCCGCGTGCGCTTCGTCATCGGTCAACAGCGTGAACGCGCAGACCAGCACGTTCGCCACATGCGGCGGCGGCGCCTTCTTCACGAGCTTGTGCAGCAGCGCATCGGCGAGCGCGAGACGGCGCATCGCGCGATACGCGATGTCCTGCACCGCGCCGCGCGCCGCCGCATGCTTTCCCGACGCGACGACCGTCTGCAACGCGGCCGGCAGCGCCGAACCCGCGCGCACCGCGCCCACGGCTTGCGCCGCGCAGTCGAGCGCGAACGCGAGCGAATCGGGCGCGAGATGCGGCGCGCTCAGACGGGAATGCGCGGCGGCGTGCCGCCGGGAAGGCTTGTCGGTCATGGCGAAACGGGAACGGTCGAGCGGCAAGCGGACGGCTTGCGTGAACGAGGATTGTAACGTGCGGGCATTGCGCGCCCGGACGGGCGGCGGCGGAACGAGAAAAAGGCCGTTCCGGCGGAACCGGAACGGCCTTCGTTACGACATGAAACGCGTCAGAAGCGGCCCGTGCGCGCCATCTCCATCAGACGCGCGACGCGCTCCTCCGTCGCCGGGTGCGTCGAAAACAGATTCGCGATGCCGCCACCGGAAAGCGGATTCATGATCATCATCTGCGCGGTTGCCGGATGCGCTTCCGCCGTCGGGAACGGCACGCCGGTCGCGTACGCGTGGATCTTCTCGAGCGCGCTCGCGAGCGCCTGCGGATCGCCCGAAATCTCCGCGCCGCCGCGGTCGGCTTCGAACTCGCGCGCGCGGGAGATCGCCATCTGGATCATCGCGCCCGCGATCGGCGCGAGGATCGCCACCAGAATGCTGGCGATCGGATTGGACGGACGGCCCTCGTCGTCGCGCCCGCCGAAGAACATCGCGAAGTTCGCGAGCGCGGAGATCGCGCCGGCCATCGTCGCGGAGATCGTCGAGATCAGGATGTCGCGGTGCTTGACGTGCGCCAGTTCGTGCGCCATCACGCCGCGCATCTCGCGCTCGGACAGCACGCGCAGAATGCCCGTGGTCGCCGCGACTGCCGCGTGCTCGGGATTGCGGCCCGTGGCGAACGCGTTCGGCGCGTCCTCGTTGATGAGGTAGACGCGCGGCATCGGCAATTGAGCGCGCGTGGCGAGCTCGCGCACCATGCGATAGAACTGCGGCGCGGTCGTCTCGTCGACTTCCTGCGCGTTGTACATGCGCAGAACCATCTTGTCCGAGAACCAGTACGAAAAGAAATTCATGCCGAGCGCGATGATCAGCGCGAGCATCATGCCCTTCGATCCGCCGATCATTCCGCCGATCACGACAAAGAGGGCCGTGATCGCAGCCATCAGCATCGCGGTTTTGACCCAGTTGAACATGTCCGGAGCTCCTCTCCCTAGATACGCTGCGCGAAGTGCGCGGTTGCCCCGGCCGACATGGCCGGGACGACAATTGTAAGCAAAATGTTAGATAGGGGCATCCGTCAATAATTCAATCCGCGCCGAAGCAATTTGAAGCGATTTATCGATGCGTCGTCGCGAGCTTGATGCCGAGGCCGACGAACGCACTGCCGACGCCGCGGTCCAGCCACTTCTTCACGCCGGATTTGCCCGCGAAGCGCTCGGTGACGCTGCCCGCGATCCACGCGACGAAGCTGTTCCAGACCGTGCTCATCGCGATGAACACGATGCCGAGCGTGAGGAACGCGAGCGTCTTGTGCTGGCTGTCGGCGGCGACGAACTGCGGGAAAAAGGACACGAAAAACAGCACGACTTTGGGGTTGAGCACGTTCGTGACGAAACCTTGCGCGAAGAGCTGGCTCAGCGATTTCGGCGCGGCTTTTTCGCCTGCCGTCTGCTCACGCGTCGCGTCGGCGTCGTCGTGCTTCGCAAAAATGAGGCGCACGCCGAGATAAATCAGATAAATCGCGCCGGCGATCTTGATGACGGTGAACGCCGTCGCCGATGCCGCGAGAATCGCCGTCAGGCCGAACGCGCACGCGAGCGTATGAACGATGCAGCCCGCCGAAATGCCGAGCGCCGACACGATGCCCGCGCCGCGCCCCTGCGCGACGCTGCGCCCGACGATGTAGGCCGTATCGGGACCGGGCGTGACGTTGAGAAGAAAGACGGCGATCAGGAAGAAGGTGAAACCGGTAATGCCGAGCATCGGAAGCTCCAGACAGGCGCGTATTGACAGCTATTTATTTTAGCGCCGCGCCCGGTCTGGCGCCCCTTACTGCAGCGCGAAATGCTGGCCTTTTGCGAGCGGCGCACCCGCGAGGAATTCGCGCACGGGCAGACGTTTGCCACCCGGTTTCTGCAGGATCGTGAGCTTGAGCGCACCGCGACCGCACATCACGACGATGCCTTCCGGCGATACGTCCGCGATCACGCCCGGCTCGCCCGAGCCAGCGATGGGCTGTGCCGCCCAGATCTTGATGGCGGAGCCATCGAGCGTGCCCGACGCACCCGGGAACGGATCGAACGCGCGAATCTGGCGCGCGAGTTCTTCTGCCGAACGGCGCCAGTCCAGCGCCGCTTCATTCTTCGCGATTTTCTCGGCGTAGGTGGTGCCATCTTCCGGCTGCGGCGTAGACGGCAGCACACCATCCCGCTCCAGATCGCGCAGTCCCGCGACGATCAGTTCGGCGCCCATTTGCGCGAGCCGGTCATGCAGCGTCGCGGTGGTGTCGTCGGCGAGAATCGGCGTGCGCGCCTCGCGGATCATCGCGCCGGTATCGAGGCCGGCGTCCATCTGCATCAGCATGATGCCGGTTTCTTCATCGCCCGCTTCGATCGCGCGATGGATCGGCGCCGCGCCTCGCCAGCGCGGCAACAGCGACGCGTGAATGTTGATCGCGCCGCGCGGCGGGATATCGAGCACTTCCTGCGGCAGGATCAGACCGTAAGCCGCGACGACCATCACGTCGTGCGGCGTGGCCTTCAACAGGTCGATTGCTTCAGCCGCCTCCTGCGGATACTTCCCCGCGCGACGCAGCGAAGTGGGTTGCGCGACTTGCAGGCCATGCTCGACGGCGAAGCGCTTCACCGGACTCGCCGCCAGCTTCATGCCGCGTCCGGCGGGCCGGTCGGGCTGCGTCAGAACGAGCGGCACGGAAAAACCGGCCGCGTGAATGGCCGCGAGCGCGGCGGCAGCGAATTCGGGCGTCCCGGCGAACACCACGCGCAGCGACTGAGTCATCGGTTACAGCGCCTTTTCCAGCTTCTTCATCTTGCCGCGAATACGCGTCTGCTTGAGCTGCGACAGGTATTCGACGAACACGTGCCCAGCCAGATGATCCATCTCGTGCTGGATGCACACCGCGAGCAGGCCGTCGCAATCGAGCTCGAAGGTCTCGCCCTTTTCGTTCAGCGCCTTCACGCGCACCTTGTCCGGGCGCTCGACGAAATCGTAGATGCCCGGCACCGACAGGCAGCCCTCTTCCCATTCCTTCTTTTCTGCGCTCGTCCAGACGAGTTCCGGGTTGATGAAGACCATCAGTTCGTTGTGCTCGTCGGAGACGTCGATCACGATCACGCGCTCGTGCACGTCCACCTGCGTCGCGGCGAGGCCGACGCCGGGCGCGGCGTACATCGTTTCCGCCATGTCGGCGACGAGCTTGCGGATGCGGTCGTCGACCACGGCGACGGGCTTCGCGACCTTGTTCAGCCGCTTGTCCGGGTAGTTGAGTATCTTGAGCAGAGCCATGATTCGGATTGTCTACGCGCGCCGTGACGCGTGTAAATCGGCCATTCGGCCAGGTTGCGGGTGATTGGCGGCATGCCGAAGATATGCGGACGAATCCAGTGGATTCGACGCCGCCGGCAAGCGGCCAATGGGCGTCGCTTCGGGCCTCTGGACCAGGCCGGGCGACGATTCTTTATCTGTTCCGGATCAAAAATCTTAACATGACGACCGCCGCACTGCCGACCGGGGAAGCTGCCTCCACACTCGATGCCGAAGAACTGCGCGCCTGGCTGCGGCTCGCGCATGCAAAGGACTTGCGGCCGCTCGCGCTGCGTGCGCTGCTCGGCGCGTTCGGCGGGCCGCTCGAAGTGTTGTCGGAAAGTTTTGCGTCGCTCGCCGCTGCCGCCGACGCGAGCGCCGCCGAGGCCGCGCTCGCGCCGCCGCCCGATATCGAAGGCGTCCCGTTCGACGACTATATTGAAGCGGTTCTGACGTGGGCCTCGGAACCGGGGAATCACATGCTGACCCTCGCCGATTCCGCCTATCCCCAAGCGCTGCTCACCATGCCCGACCCGCCGCCGCTGCTCTACGCGAAAGGCCGGCTCGACTTGCTGCAAATGCGCGCGGTCGCGATCGTCGGGAGCCGGCACGCCACGCCGCAAGGGCTGGAGGATGCGCGGCGCTTTGCACGCGTGCTGTCGGATGCCGGTGTCGTCGTCGTTTCGGGGCTCGCGCTCGGCATCGACGCATCCGCGCATCGAGGTGCGCTGGAGGGTGCCGCCGGCACGGTATCGGTGATCGGCACGGGTGCGGATCTGGTGTATCCGGCGGCGCATCACACGCTCGCGCATGAAATCGCCCGCGACGGCGCGATGCTCTCCGAATGGCCGCTCGGCACACCCGCGCGCTCCGCCAACTTCCCGCAGCGCAACCGCCTGATCGCGGGCCTGTCGAGCGGCGTGCTGATCGTCGAGGCGGCGATGAGATCCGGCTCGCTCATCACCGCGCGCCTCGCGAACGACATGGGACGCGACATTTTCGCGATTCCCGGCTCGATTCACGCGCCGCTTTCGCAGGGCTGTCATCGGCTGATCAAGCAGGGGGCGAAGCTCGTCGAGACGCCGGAAGAAGTTCTCGAAGAGTTCGGTTTTCCGGCCAGAAACGCGGCATCGGCCGCAGGCCGGAAACGCACGAAGCCTCGCCCGGTCAGCGCGTCATGGGCATCGGCGACATTGCCCGATTCCGCCATGAACGGCGATGCCGGCCGCGTGCTCGATGCGCTCGGCCACGCGCCCGCGACGCTTGAAATCCTCGCCGCGCGCACCGATCTCGATGGCGCGGCGCTCCAGGGTGCGTTGCTGCAACTCGAACTTTCCGGGCATGTGGCCGCGCTTCCGGGCGGCCGCTACGCGGCGGTGGAGCGCTCTTGAAGCCGCATCGTGCTACATTCGCGGAAAAATGAGCCGTCCCCGCAGTCGATACAAAAAAGGAATCCGCACCCGTCATGTCCGCGCTGAATCTCGATACCGATGCCGATCGCATCGCGGAGCGCATTGCCGTGCCCGGCACGCTGTTCGTCGCCTGCCTGTGCGCCGAATGGTGCGGGACTTGCCGTGAATATCGCGAAGGCTTCGACAGGCTCGCGGACACGCATCCCGACATCTGCTTCGCGTGGATCGATATCGAGAATCACGCCGACCGCTTCGACGACCTCGACGTGGAAAATTTTCCGACCATCCTGATCGAGGATTCGGTCACCACGCGCTTCTTCGGCACGGTGCTGCCGCAGGCGTCCATCGTCGAGCGGATGCTGACGGATCTGACCGCGCTGCCGGGCATGGTCGGTGCGCCGAAACTGCGCCCGGCGCTTGTTACGGCCTGATCGCGGCGCGCGCGGACGGCACATTTCACGGCGTTCGAAGCGCGCTTCGCGAACCACGTATCGAAACGCCCGGATTTGCGCTTCGGCGCCCACCGCGCAAAGCCTGTGCTATAAAGCGGACGTTAAAGCAGTCCAAACCGGGCCGCTGCCAGTTCCCAACTATATTGAGTCATGTCCAAAGCCCTGATCATCGCTGAGAAGCCCTCCGTCGCGAACGACATCGCGCGCGCGCTGGGCGGCTTCGCCAAGCATGACGAGTACTACGAGAGCGACGACTATGTGCTCTCGTCCGCGGTCGGCCACCTGCTGGAGATCGCGGCGCCGGAAGAGTACGACGTCAAGCGCGGCAAATGGAGCTTCGCCAACCTGCCGGTCATTCCGCCGCATTTCGACCTGAACCCGATCGCGAAGAGCGAATCGCGCCTGAAAGTCCTGACGAAGCTGATGAAGCGCAAGGACATCGACCGCCTCATCAACGCATGTGACGCGGGGCGCGAGGGCGAGCTGATTTTCCGCCTGATCGCGCAGCACGCGAAGGCGAAGCAGCCGGTTCAGCGCCTGTGGCTGCAATCGATGACGCCCGCTGCCATCCGCGAAGGCTTCGCGAACCTGCGCAGCGACGCCGACATGCAGCCGCTCGCCGACGCCGCCCGTTGCCGTTCGGAAGCCGACTGGCTCGTCGGCATCAACGGCACGCGTGCGATGACCGCGTTCAACAGCAAGGGCGGCGGCTTCTTCCTGACGACCGTCGGTCGCGTTCAGACGCCAACGTTGTCGATCGTCGTCGAACGCGAGGAGAAAATCCGCCGCTTCGTGCCGCGCGACTATTGGGAAGTGCGCGCTGAATTCATCGCCGCGAAGGGGCTGTACGAAGGCCGCTGGTTCGATCCGAAGTTCAAGCGCGTCGAGAACGATCCCGAGCAGCGCGATTCGCGCCTGTGGAGCCTCGCGGCGGCGGAATCGATCGTGGCGGCGTGCCGCGGCAAGACCGGCACCGTCACCGAGGAATCGAAGCCTTCGACGCAAATGTCGCCGCTGCTGTTCGACCTGACCAGCTTGCAGCGCGAAGCCAACAGCCGCTTCGGCTTTTCGGCGAAGAACACGCTCGGCCTCGCGCAAGCGCTTTATGAAAAGCACAAGGTCCTGACCTACCCGCGTACCGATGCGCGTGCGCTGCCCGAGGACTACTTGAACACGGTCAAGGACACGATGACCATGCTCAAGGAGAGCAACAACTATCTGCCGTTCGCCAAACAGGTGCTCGACAAGGGCTGGGTGAAGCCGAACAAGCGCATCTTCGACAACTCGAAGATCAGCGATCACTTCGCCATCATCCCCACCTTGCAGGCGCCGAAGTCGCTGTCCGAGCCGGAGCAGAAGCTGTACGACCTCGTCGTGAAGCGCTTCCTGTCGGTGTTCTTCCCGGCGGCGGAATATCTCGTGACGACGCGCATCACCGAAGTCTCGGGGCATCACTTCAAGACCGAAGGTAAGGTGCTCGTCGAGCCGGGCTGGCTGCAGGTGTACGGCCGCGAGGCCGCCGGCGAGGACGGCAATCTCGTGCCGGTGCAGAAGGACGAAAAGGTCGATGTCGAAAAGGTCGAGGCGCACGGTCTCGTGACCAAGCCGCCCGCGCGCTACAACGAAGCGTCGCTGCTCTCGGCGATGGAAGGCGCGGGCAAGCTCGTCGAAGACGAAGAGCTGCGCGATGCGATGGCCGCGAAGGGCCTCGGCACGCCGGCGACGCGCGCGGCGATCATCGAAGGTCTGCTCGGCGAAAAGTACATGGTGCGCGAAGGCCGCGAGCTGATCCCGACGGCGAAGGCATTCCAGTTGATGACGCTGTTGCGCGGCCTGGGCGTCGAGGAACTCACCGCGCCCGAGCTGACCGGCCAATGGGAGCACAAGCTTTCGCAGATGGAGCGCGGCAACCTGCATCGGGATGCGTTCATGCAGGAAATCGCACGCATGACGCAGACCATCGTCAAGCGCGCGAAGGAATACGACTCCGACACGATCCCCGGCGATTACGCCACGCTCGAAACGCCGTGTCCGAATTGCGGCGCGCAGGTGAAGGAAAACTATCGCCGCTTCGCGTGCACGAAGTGCGAGTTCTCCATGTCGAAGATTCCGGGCGGACGCCAGTTCGAGATTCCGGAAGTGGAGGAATTGCTTCGCGAGAAGACCATCGGGCCGCTGTCGGGTTTCCGCAGCAAGATGGGCCGTCCGTTCTCGGCGATTCTCAAGCTCGCCCTCGACGACGAGATCAAGAACTACAAGCTCGAATTCGACTTCGGCCAGGACAGCGGCGGCGAAGACGGCGAACCGCCCGATTTCTCCGAGCAGACGCCGGTCGGCGCGTGTCCGAAGTGCCAGTCGCGCGTGTTCGAGCACGGCATGAGCTATGTCTGCGAGAACTCGGTGTCGAACCCGAAAACGTGCGATTTCCGTTCGGGCAAGGTGATTCTCCAACAGGAGATCGCGCGCGAGCAGATGGAAAAGCTGCTGAACGAAGGCCGCACCGACCTGCTGACGAACTTCAAGTCGTCGCGCACCGGACGCAACTTCAAGGCGTTTCTCGTGAAGCAACCGGACGGCAAGATCGGCTTCGAGTTCGAGAAGAAGGAAGGCAAGCCGGCGGCGAAAACGGCGGCCAAGCGTGGCGCGGCAGCGGAGGCGCAAGCCGACAGCGGCGATGAATCCGGCGATAGCGATGTCGCCGTAGCCGCCAAGACGACGTCAGCCAGGACCGCGGCGAAGAAGGCGCCGGCGAAAAAGGCTGCTGTGAAGAAGACCGCGGCGAAGAAGTCGAGCTGAGCTTTTTTTCAGGCCGTAAAGAAAAACCCCCGCGAAGCAGTTCGCGGGGGTTTTCTTTTTCATTTGCTCATGTGCGCTTCGCGCGAGCCTTTCAAAACGGCGATGCGACCGGCATGCGCCCTCGCGTTCGCGACGGTTTCGACAGCTTCGGCGCCAGTTCGCCGTCGATGGGACGCGAGCGCGGCGCGGGCGCCGCGTCTTCATCGGCGTGCTCGTAGTGGGCATGCGTAGCCGGTGCGGGCCTGCCGCGGCCATCGCGGATCCACTGCTCGCTCACCTGATGATTCGGCGTCTGGCTGAAATGCTCGACGAGGTGATCGATGAACGTGCGCACCTTCGCCGGCAAATGTCGGCGGCTCGGATATGCGACGTTGATCTCGACCTGCGGCAACTGATAATCGCCGAGCAGGCGCACGAGCTGGCCGCGCGTCGTGTCGTTGCCGATCAGATAGCTCGGCAGAATCGCGATGCCCATGCCGAGCAGCGCGAACTGCCGCAGCATTTCCGTATTGTTCGCGATGATCACGTTCTGCGGCCGTACGCGCACCTCGCCCTCCGGGCCGGTGAACACGCGCTCGTCACCCCAGTACTCGGACGGCAGGCTCAGGCACGGATGCTCGAGCAGATGCTCGGGACGCGTCGGCGTGCCGTGCTTTTCCAGATACGCGGGCGTCGCGCAGACGGTCATGCACCCCGTCGTCAGGCGGCGCGTGACGACGCTCGCGCTCTTCACCTGACGCGCGATGACAATGCCGACATCGAAACCTTCCTCGACGAGATCCACCTGACGGTCGACCAGCGTCACGTCGGGGACGACCTTCGGATAGCGTTGCGCGTAGGTCTGCAGGACCGGCGCGAGATTGTGCAGCCCGAACACCACGGGCGCGACGATTCTGAGCGAACCCAGCGGTTCGTGATTGCGCGCCACCACCATTTGTTCGACGTCTTCCAGCTCGTCGAGAATTTGCCGGGCCCGCTCCAGATAAACCTGACCGGACTCCGTGAGCGAAAGGCTGCGCGTCGTGCGGTTGAGCAAGCGCGTGCCGAGGCGGCCCTCAAGGTCCGCGACGTGGCGCGTCGCCACCGCATTGGAGATGTCCATCGCGCTCGCGGCCCGGGCGAAACTCCCGAGATCGGCGACACGGACGAACACTCTCATCGACTGCAAATGATCCATAAGACAACTCCTGCCGCTAGATGGCTTGAATTCTGCTGCAAAGCAATTCAGGATTATCCTAGGACCGGGGCAATCGTGCAGAAGTTGCCGGTAGGCACGAAAAAGTCGAAAAAAATCTGGCGCCAAGACCGCTTACGCCGATGAAAGATCACCGATTGTTGCGTTTTGCACAACACACGACGCAGTTCACGCTGATGGACGAAACTCCGAAACGCACTGGCGTCATTGATTTTGACGGTGTAGGCAAGAAAAAACGGGCCCGCTTGCGCGGGCCCGTTTTTTTTGGGGATTGATTCAGTTTTCGTCATCAATCCGGCGCGGCATCACGCTGCGAGACGCTTCTCCATGCCCGCTTTCGCCTCGGGCAGGGCTTCCGGCAGGCCGTGCTTCAGCTTGGTGAAGAGTTCGTCGTGTAGCGTCAGTTCATCGCGCCAGGCCGTGTCGTTCACCGAGATGACCTGTTCGAACTGCTCGCGCGTGAAGCCGAGCGCGCCCCAGTCGATATCTTCGTAGCGCGGCGAAATGCCGAACGCGTGCTCTTCGCCCTTCGCCGTGCCTTCGACGCGGCCGATCATCCAGTTCAGCACGCGCATGTTCTCGCCGAAGCCCGGCCAGACGAACTTGCCGTCGTCGCCCTTGCGGAACCAGTTGACGCAGAAGAATTTCGGCGCCTTTGCGTTCGAGGATTCGAGACGCTCGCCCACCTTCAGCCAGTGACCGAAATAGTCGGCCATGTTGTAGCCGCAGAACGGCAGCATCGCGAACGGATCGCGGCGCACGACACCTTGCTGGCCCGCGGCGGCGGCGGTGGTTTCCGACCCCATGGTCGCGGCCATGTAGACGCCTTCCTTCCAGTTCCGCGCTTCGGTCACGAGCGGCACGGTGTTCGAGCGGCGTCCGCCGAAGATGAACGCGTCGATCGGCACGCCCGCCGGGTTCTCCCAGTCCGGATCGATGGACGGGCATTGCGACGCCGGCGCCGTAAAGCGCGCGTTCGGATGCGCTGCCTTCGCGCCGGTTTCCTTCGCGATCGCAGGCGTCCAGTCGCGGCCTTGCCAGTCGATCAGATGCGCGGGCGGCGTGTCGGTCATGCCTTCCCACCAGACGTCGCCATCGTCGGTCAGCGCGACGTTCGTGAAGATCACGTTTTCCTTCAACGTGGCCATCGCATTGAAGTTGGTCTTTTCGCTCGTGCCCGGCGCGACGCCGAAATAGCCCGCTTCCGGGTTGATCGCGTACAGGCGGCCGTCGCGGCCCGGCTTGATCCACGCGATGTCGTCGCCGATGGTCGTCACTTTCCAGCCGTTGAGATCGCTCGGCGGAATCAGCATCGCGAAGTTGGTCTTGCCGCACGCCGACGGGAACGCCGCGGCGACGTGATATTTGCGGCCCTGCGGCGACGTCACGCCGAGAATCAGCATGTGCTCGGCGAGCCAGCCTTCATCGCGGCCCATCGTCGACGCGATGCGCAGCGCGAAGCACTTCTTGCCCAGGAGCGCGTTGCCGCCGTAGCCCGAGCCGAAGCTCCAGATCTCGCGCGATTCGGGGAAATGAACGATGTACTTCGTGTCGTTGCACGGCCATGCGACGTCCTTGCGGCCATCGGCGAGCGGCGCGCCCACCGAATGCACGCACGGCACGAACGCGCCGTTTTCGCCGAGCACGTCGTACACGGCGCGGCCCATGCGCGTCATGATGCGCATGTTCGTCACGACATACGGGCTATCCGACAGCTCCACGCCGATATGCGCGATAGGCGAGCCGAGCGGGCCCATCGAAAACGGCACGACGTACATCGTGCGGCCGCGCATCGCGCCGTCGAACAGGCCGTCGAGCGTGACGCGCATTTCCTGCGGATCGATCCAGTTATTCGTGGGGCCGGCGTCTTCGCGGCGCTCCGAGCAGATGAACGTGCGGTCTTCGACGCGCGCCACATCCGAGGGGTCCGAGCAGGCGAGGAAGGAATTCGGGCGCTTCTCGGGGTTGAGCTTCTTCATCGTGCCGGCTTCGACCATCTGCGCGCAAAGCCGGTCGTATTCTTCCTGCGAACCGTCGCACCATTCGATGCGGTCCGGCTTGGTCAGAGCCGCGACACGCTGCACCCATTCGATGAGTCTTCGGTGCCGGACATAAGCCGGCGCTTCGATGTCGATGGCGCTTTTATTGTCTTCGACTACTGCGGGCTGGTTCATCGAGCTGTCTCCGTTCTTCTGCAATGAAAAACCTTTCGCCCATCGACGCTGCATGCGAGAGGCGTTGCGACTCGAACCGCCGGGCGCTTTCGTGCAGTCGCGATGCGCTCTTTCATCGCACGAAAAGCGGTTCGCGAGCCAATGCGGCGTCACGGACATGAATTCTCTACACAGCAAACCGTACCTTTCGCGGCTTGCGTCGCAAAGGAACAAACTGTTAAAAAGAGATACTAAGTGGCCTGTCTCCTTGCGGATTACCGTGTTTTCCGCCAGTTGCGCAGAATTTCTTTATTCTGGCGCGGACACACGAGGCTCCCGAAAAATGGGGAGTCAAGCATAACACCGCATCGCCCGAACCATGTGATGCAGCGCAATAACTCGGAAAAGAGCGCAATTTATCGGTATTTACCCGAAGTTAAATGCTCTATTCTCGCGCCCGCTCAAAAAGCAGCACGTTTGATGCCTAACAAAAGCCAATCAATGCCCATGAAAATCGCCATTCTCGACGACTACCAGGACGCCGTCCGGAAGCTCGATTGTTTCCATTTGCTCGATGAGCATGAGGTGAAGGTCTTCAATAACACGGTGCGTGGTCTCGGACAGTTGGCCAGCAGACTGTCGGAAGTCGACGCGCTCGTGCTGATCCGCGAGCGCACCCGCATCAGTTCGCAATTGCTCGACAAATGCCCCAAGCTGCGCATGATCAGCCAGACGGGACGCGCGGGCGGCGGTCACATCGATATCGACGCGTGCACGGAGCGCGGCATCGCGGTGCTCGAGGGCACGGGCTCGCCTGTCGCGCCGGCCGAACTGACGTGGGCGCTCATCATGTCGGCGCAGCGGCGCATTCCGCAGTACGTCGCGAATCTGAAGCAAGGCGCGTGGCAGCAGTCGGGGCTGAAGACGTCCGCGCTGCCACCGAACTTCGGTCTCGGGCAAGTGCTGCGCGGTCAGACGCTCGGCATCTGGGGATACGGCAAGATCGGCAAGCTGGTCGCGGGCTACGGCAAGGCGTTCGGCATGAACGTGCTCGTCTACGGACGCGAGCATTCGCAGAGCGCGGCGCGCGAGGATGGTTTCGCCGTCGCCGAAAGCCGCGAGGCGCTTTTCGAGCAGAGCGATGTGCTCACGCTGCATCTGCGCCTGACCGATGAGACGGCGGGCATCGTCAAGCAGGACGATCTGATGCGCATGAAGCCGACCGCGCTCTTCGTCAACACGAGCCGCGCGGAGTTGCTGGAGGAGAATGCGCTGCTCAATTCGCTGCATCACAACCGGCCTGGCATGGTCGCGGTCGATGTCTTCGAGAGCGAGCCGATCCTGCAGGGCTACGGTCTGCTGCGTCTGGAGAACGTGATCTGCACGCCGCACATCGGCTATGTGGAGCGCGAGAGCTACGAGCTGTATTTCGGCGCGGCGTTCAGGAACATCCTCGCGTTCGATGCTGGCGATACGTCGAGCGTCTTCAACGAGGAAGCGCTCCAGCACGCGCGCCGCCGTTGAGTTTTTCCGGCGTCAGAGCGTCGATATGTCGATCGACGGCTCGCAACGCACCGGAAAATTCACCGAGTTCGCGATGAAGCAGAAGCGGTGCGCCTCTTCGTGAAGGCGCGTCGCGAGACCGGCGTCGCCGCCGGCACCGATCGTCACGCGCGGGCGCAGCAGCACATCGACGAAGCGCCCGTCTCCTTTCGACTCTTCCTGCATCGTGCCGATGGCTTCATCGACATAGCCTGTCACGACGATCTTGTTCGTCGCGCACAGATGCAGATACCAGAGCATGTGGCACGACGACAGCGACGCCACGAACAGTTCTTCAGGATTGTGACGCGTGGGATCGCCGCGGAAAGCCGGGTCGCTCGAGGCCTCGATCGCCGCCTTCGTGCCGACGCGCACGAGATGATCGCGCGAATAGGCATCGTAGGCGGAGGTGCCGGAGCCGAGATTGCCGGTCCAGTCGATGGTCAATTGATACGTGTGCTTCTTTGCCACGGTCTGCTCCTCAAGCGAGATGCGCTGCGGTCTCCATCAGGCGCGGCAGCTTCATCAGAAAATCCTCGCCGTCCGCGCGGCCCAGGTCGTAAGCATGTTGCATTTGCGCGGGGCTCGTATAGTCCCAGCTCGAAATCGGCACCTTGCGCGATGGCTGAATGTAAATGCGCTGCTGCTCCGCGTGCGGCACGACGAACATGCGCTCGCGTGGATAGAGACGCGTGACCATCACGAGGACGAGGCCGGGCGATGCATCGAGCGCGGAGACGGGCACGTTGTCGACCATGCCGCCATCGAGGACCGGGCGGCCGTTGCGTCGCAGGATCGGCGTGAAAGGCGGCGTGCTCGACGATTGCAGGATCAGATCGGCGAGATCTTCGATCGTCGCGCATTCCTGCGCCTTCACGAATTCCGGATGAAAGCCGAGCGCCTGGCCGAGCGTCGGGTGCAACGTCTTGCGCACGTACTTTTCGATGTTATACGCGATGAGCCCCGCCGCGACCGCGCTGCGCGCGCCGAGCCAGCGCGGCAGATGCGACACGCCGATGCGGATTTCAGGCGCTTTCGCGAGTTCCTGGAAGCGCTCCGCGAAGATGTCGAGCAGCGCCTGACGATAGATGCGGTAGTGCGGAAACACCGACTGGCCGCGCAGCAGGTTGCCCCAGTAGGCGTTGCGGGTGTTGTCGCGCAGGACGTGGGCGTAGTAATCCATGACCCGGCGCGATTCGTTCGTGTAGAGCATGCAGGCCGTCGCGGCGCCCGCCGATATGCCCGCGATGATGCGCGGCCGGAGATTCAGTTCCGGCTGGACGACGTCCCAGAAACCGGCTTGCCACCAGCAGCGGTTCCCGCCGCCGGCGAATACGACCTGGTCGAACATTTATTTATTGATGAGCGCGTAGGTTGTGGTCGCGTGGGCGGCGAGCTCGCCCTGGTCGTCGTGCATGTCGATTTCGCCGAAGACGAGGTTGCGGCCGCGACGCTGGATCTGCGCCGTGATCAGCACGTCGCCTGCCTTTACGGGACGCATGAAGGTCGTGTTCAGCGAAACGGTGGTCATCGGCTGGAAGCCGCCGAGGACGTGGGAAATCGCGACGACCATCGCGGTGTCCGCCGCCGCCATGAAGACTTGCCCGCAGATGACGCCGCCCGCGTGGCGCAGATGATCGGAATACGGCAGGCGTAGCGTGACGGCGTTTTCGGCGATGGATTCGGGTGCGAGGCGCAGCTCCTTGACCCACGGGGCGAGGATGCTGTCGAGCAAGGCGCGGATGGCGGTTTCGTCCATGGTGCTTTCGGGGAATGTTCTTGCGTCGGGGCGTCGCGGTCGCGAAGGATGCGCCATGATACCGGGCTGTCGGGCGGCCGGAGATGCGGCCGGTTGAAGGCTTCGTAAAAAGTCTAAGAATTTTCTGCGCGGGGGCTTGCGCTTCTGCAAAAGCACCCGCTATAATTTCTCTTCTGTTGGGGCGTTAGCTCAGTTGGTAGAGCAGCGGACTCTTAATCCGTAGGTCGAGTGTTCGAGTCACTCACGCCCCACCACCAGATTCGAAGGGCTGCGCATCGCGCAGCCCTTTTTCGTTTTCGCCTCAGGTCACATCGGCATCACGCGCTTTTAGCAACTCCCGCAGCACCGACCGATGACATCGCGCCTCATCCTCGCAATAGCACCCGACCGAAAAGTTCGTCTGATGCGACAACGCCGCCAGTAAATCCAGCGTCTTGCTCGCATCCGATTCAGCCATCTCCGCCTTGAACTTCTTCACGAACGCGCCCCATTCCTTATCGCTTTCGGCGTGAAGCGCTTCGGTCACCAGCTCCTGCGTCGGCGAAAGCACCGGATACCACACGTCATAAAAATCGCGCGCCGCGAATTCGGACTTCGGCACGCCGCGCGGCGGTCGCCGCACCGTCCCGATACGCAGCCCCTCATCCCTCGCGCGCGGCGTTCCCAGTCTCACGATTCGAATCGTCATCCATCGGTCTCCTCTAAGGCTCGTCCGCACAGCATACCCGCTGACATCGCTTTGAAAGCTCCCGCGACCTCGCTCAGCGAAATCTCGCGTCTTCCCGTATTGTCTCGGATTATTCTCCCTCCGCTTACATCCGAAATCCCGCCGTGCCCACCGAAGAACACCGCAAAACGACGCCCCGCGATCCCGACGCACCGATGACCCCGCTCGAGCGCCGCGGCATGGCCGCGATCCTGCTGTCGGTCTCGCTCGCGACGCTCGATACCGCCATCGCCAATACCGCACTGCCGGCCATCGCCGCCGATTTGCACACGACGCCCGCCGCGTCGGTCTGGATCATCAACGCGTATCAGCTCGCCATGGTCGCGACGCTGCTGCCCTTCGCGGCGCTCGGCGGCATCCTCGGGCATCGGCGCGTGTATCTCGGCGGGCTCGTCGTGTTCCTGATCGCGTCCGCGGTGTGCGCGTTCTCGTGGTCGCTGCCGACGCTCGTCGCCGCGCGTCTGCTGCAGGGCCTCGGCGCGAGCGCGATCATGAGCGTCAACGCGGCGCTCATCAGCGCGATCTTTCCGCCGCATCGACTGGGGCGCGGCGTCGGGCTGAACGCGCTCGTCGTCGGCATCGCGTTCGCGGTCGGGCCGACGGTCGCGTCGATCGTCCTCTCGCTCGGCACGTGGCCGTGGCTTTTCGCGGTCAATCTGCCCGTCGGCGTGTTCGCGTTGATGATCGCGTGGCGATCGTTGCCGCAGACGAAGCGCGCCGAGCATGGCTTCGACCGCATCGCCGCGCTGCTCAACGTCGTCACGTTCGCTGCGCTGATCTTCGCGCTCGGCGAAGCGGCCCAGCGCGCCGCGACGCACATCGTGCTCGCGTCGTTCGGCGTCGCGCTGATCGCGGGTTGTCTGCTGCTGCGACGTGAACGCGGCCATCCCGCGCCGATGCTGCCCGTCGATCTCTTTCGCCGCCCGATGTTCGCGCTTTCGACGATGACCGCCGTCTGCTCGTTCGCCGCGCAAGGGCTCGCGTTCGTGTCGCTGCCGTTTTTCTTCGAGAGCGTGCTGGGCCGCAGTCAGGTCGAAACAGGATTTCTGATGACGCCGTGGTCCGCGCTGGTCGCGTTGATGGCGCCGATCGCGGGACGAATGTCCGATCGCCATGCGCCCGGCCTGCTCGGCGGCGTCGGGCTGGCGATTCTGTGCGTCGGGATGGTCTCGCTCGCGATGCTGCCCGAAGAGCCGCATGTGCTGGAAATCTGCATCCGCATGGCGATCTGCGGCGCGGGCTTCGGCTTCTTTCAGTCGCCGAATCTGAAGGCGTTCATGTCGAGCGCGCCGCGCGAGCGCAGCGGCGGCGCGAGCGGCACGATTGCGACGTCGCGCCTGATCGGGCAGGCGACGGGCGCGGCGCTCGTCGCGCTGTGCTTCAGCATCGCCGGAAAGCATGGGCCGACGCTCGCGTTGTCGATCGGCGCGGCGTTCGCGGGCGCGGGCAGCATCGCGAGCGGCTTGCGGCTCGTGAAGCGCAGTCCGTCGAAGGCCGCGCCCGATGCAATCGCGGGCGAGCCATCGCGGAAAGCCTGACGCTCACATGCGCCGCACTTTGACTTTGCGGCCTTTCAGCTTGCCCGCGCCCAGTCTGCGCACGGCGTCGTCGGCGATATTTCGTTCGACGGCCACGTACGTGACCAGGTCCATCACGTTGATCTTGCCGATCTGCTTGCCGTCGTAGCCCGCTTCGCCGGTGAGCGCGCCGAGCACGTCGCCGGGACGGATCTTGTCCTTGCGGCCGCCGAGGATTTGCAGCGTCGCCATCGGCGGCTTCAGGTGGCCCGGTTCCGCCGATGTCAGCTCGGCCAGCGGATGCCATTCCACTTCCGCGCGCAGCAATTCCTCGATCGCGCCGACGCGCCCCATCTCGTCCATGCTCGCGAGCGACAGCGCCCAGCCCTCCTCGCCCGCGCGTCCCGTCCGTCCGATTCGATGGACGTGCACTTCGGGGTCCGGCGTCACATCGACATTGATCACCGCTTCGAGTTGCGCGATGTCGAGACCGCGCGCGGCGACATCGGTCGCGACGAGCACCGAGCAGCTGCGATTCGCGAACTGCACGAGCACCTGATCGCGCTCGCGCTGTTCCAGTTCGCCGTGCAAGGTCAGCGCTTCGAAGCCCTGCGCGCGCAGCACGTCGAGCAAATCGCGGCATTGCTGCTTCGTGTTGCAGAACGCGATGGTGCTCACCGGCCGATAGTGATCGAGCAGCAAGCCGACCGCGTGCAGGCGCTCATCATCCTCGACCTGATAGAAGCGCTGCTTGATCTTCGCGTTGCTGTGCTGCTCGGTGAGCTTGATCTCGCGCGGATTGCGCAGGAACTGCTGGCTGAGCTTCGCGATGCCTTCGGGATACGTCGCCGAGAACAGCAAGGTCTGACGCTCCTTCGGACACTGGCGCGCTACGGACGCGATGTCGTCGAAGAAGCCCATGTCGAGCATGCGGTCGGCTTCATCGAGGACGAGCGTGCGGACCGCGTCGAGCGCGAGCGTTTCGCGCTGAAGGTGATCCATGATGCGCCCCGGCGTCCCGACGATGATGTGCGCGCCATGTTCCAGGCTCGCGACCTGCGGGCGCATCGGCGTGCCGCCGCATAGCGTCAGCACTTTCACGTTTTCTTCCGCACGCGCGAGGCGGCGGATTTCCTGCGTGACCTGATCGGCGAGCTCGCGCGTCGGGCAGAGCACGAGCGCCTGCACGGCGAATCGGCTAGCGTCGAGTTTGGAGAGCAATGGCAGCGTGAAGGCCGCGGTCTTGCCGCTGCCGGTTTTCGCCTGTGCGATGAGATCGTGGCCCGCGAGCGCGGGCGGCAGGCTCGCGGCCTGGATCGGCGTCATCGACAGATAGCCGAGTTGCTGCAGATTCGCCTGCATCGCCGGCGAGAGCGGCAGGCTGGTGAAGTTCGTATCGGTCGTCATGGCGTTAGCGCTTGCCGTAGGGCGGGATTTCGGTGACCTGCTCGTACGTGGTTTCGCCTTCCTTTGTCTGGTGGCGTGTCACGTAGTTGCGCGCGCCGCACATCGGACAGCGGAACAGCAGGCCCTGGCCCTCGTTTTTGATGACGACGTCCGATAGCTCCCACGCTGCGCCGCAGGACTGATTTCGACAGGTGAACATATTCGTGATTCTCTGGTTTCGTGGCGCGTTCGTGCGCTCAAAGGCGAAAGTGTACGCGTGTCTCGTGTCGGCGCGGTCAGAGCAAGTCAGCAAGAAATGCTAAAGCGGGTCGTGCTACTTTGCTTGCATCGAGATTGTCCGGAGACAGACGATGAGTAGCAGGCTCTACGAAGCGCGGCTCGCGCGCGTGGTCGCGCATATCCACGATCATCTCGACGACGAACTCGATCTCAATCGGCTCGCGGAGGTGGCGTGTTTGTCGCCGTATCACTGGCATCGGATTTATCACGCGTTCTATGGCGAGACGGCGGCGGCGACCGTGCGAAGGCTGCGCTTGCATCGGGCGGCGAATGAGCTTTTGCAGGGTTCGGTGCCAATCGATTCGATTGCCGAGCGCGCCGGGTACAGCAGCGTGCAGGCGTTTTCGCGGGCGTTTCAGGCCAGTTACCGGATGGCGCCGGGGCAGTTTCGCAGCGCAGGCGGCGCTTCGATGTTTATGTCTTTGGATGAGACTCGATCAGGAGATACGGCGATGCATCAAGTCGATATTCGTACTCAGCGTGGATTTACCGTCGCCGCGATGGAGCATCGCGGCTCGTATATGAACATCGGGCGGGCGTTCGAGATGCTGTTTCATTGGCTCGCAACGCGCGGGCTCGTCGATCCGCGGGCGCGATCGCTCGGGATTTATTTCGACGATCCGGCGGCTGTGGCCGAAGATGAACTGCGGTCGATGGCCTGTTGTGAGTTGTTCGGGCCGGATGCGGTGAAATTCGAGGCGCCGGTGTCACGTGTCGAAGTCGCGGGCGGGGAGTTTGCCGTGCTGACGCATGTCGGGCCGTATGCGCAGCTTTGCTTCGCGTATCAGTGGCTTTATGGGGAATGGTTGCCGAAGTCCGGACGCGAGACGGGCGAGGCGCCCGTGTTCGAGGTCTATGTGAGCGATCCGAAAGAAACCGCGCCGGCGGATCTGGTGACGGAAATCTGGTTGCCGCTGAAGGAATCGGTGTGATGTCAGATCGGCCGCGCGGCGCCTTTGAATACCTGGTCGCGATGCCAGTCGACGAAGCGCTGTTCCGGATGATGTTCCTTTCGCACGGGCGCGTTCAATTGTCCGCCGTGATGTCTGAGCAAGATTTCGTCGAAGCGCTGGCTTCCGTGCGCTTGCTCCGAAACGAGCACGCGACGATCGTCGCCCAACGTGAACGCGCCGATGTCGAAGAGCTTGTGATGCAGACAGCACAGCGCGATGCCGTTCTCGACGACATCCGGGCCGCTCGCCTGATGCCACTTGATATGCGCAGCTTCGAGGCCGATCGTCATGTTGCCGATGCGCAGATCCAGATCGCATAGCGCGCATCGATACTGATACGCGGTGAGCACGGCGCTCCGAAACTCAGGGTCGCGCCGCCTGCGCGTAACCGACGTGTCATTGACGAGCGTGGATACTGCCTCGTCGTCGAGCGCGAGCCCGACTGCATCGAGAACATCGCTGTGAATGCTGTCCGGAAAATGCGCCGCGAGCAGCAGGCGGGCGATCGCGTTGATCGCTTTGGGGTCGCGCTGGAAAAGTTGCTGCACTTCGCGCGAAAAATGTCCCGTTGCGTTCAGTTCCCGCAGTTCGGTCTTTTTCAGATCGTTTCGCCGTGCGATCGGATCGGACGCTCCGTCGACCGTGACCTCCCATACGTCGTCGTTTTTCAAACGAATGAACGGCATCTCCGGGTAAAGCGTCCGGCGTTGCGGGGCAAATTCCCGCAGGAGTTCGCTCAACTTGCCCTCGTACTGAAGGAAGGGCACGTCTTTGATGCCTTGCGTGTACAACCCGAGCGCCAGCAATACGAGAAGCGGCTTATGAGGCGCGCGTTCACCGTTGCGCCGCCAGATGTTCAAATCGGCAAAGCGCTGAAGCACTTCGGTAAGGTTGGAAGCGTTCATACTTCAAACAAACAATCGACGGCAAAGAAAAACCCGTGACGCTCAGTGCGAACACGGGTTTGGATGGCGCGGGAGGCTTACACCTCAAACATCAATATTCCCCGCCCGCAACGCATTATTCTCGATAAACGCTCTGCGCGGCTCGACGTCATCCCCCATGAGCGTGGTGAAGATGCCATCGGCCGCAATCGCGTCTTCGATCTGCACGCGCAGCAAGCGCCGCACGCTCGGATCCATCGTCGTTTCCCAAAGCTGCTCGGGGTTCATCTCGCCGAGACCCTTATAGCGCTGCTTGCTGACGTTGCGCTCCGCATCTGCGATCAACCACTTCATCGCGCTCTTGAAGTCGGTCACCGCCATCGACCGCTCTCCGCGCTTGATCAAGGCGCCTTCACCGATCAGCCCCTTGAACGTATCCGCGGTGGAAACGAGCTGCTTGTAGTCCGCGGTCAACTGAAGGTCTTCGTCAAACACGGAGACCTTCACATTGCCATGATGACGCCGCTTGATATGCAGCGAGCGCAGTTCACGCACCTGATCGTAGGCCGCTTCGACGCTCACCTCGGGCTTCAGCGGATCAGCGCGCAACCGCTCCTCCAGCCGCTTCGCCGAAGCCTCGGCCGCTTCCTGCGACGACAGATCGATGACCACGCCATCCATCACGGCTTCCAGGGAGGCGGCATCGTAAATACGGCTCAAACGATCGACCACGGCCTGCGCCAGAAGATACGCACGCGCGAGCTCACCCAATGCATCGCCCGAAATCGGATCAGCGCCTTCGCTTGCAATCAGCTCGGACCCTTGCAACGCGAGCTTCAACATATGCTGATTGAGCTCGTGCGCGTCCTTCATATACCGCTCGTCCTTGCCCGCCTTGATCTTGTAAAGCGGCGGCTGCGCGATATAGATATACCCGCGCTCGACGATCTCCGGCATCTGCCGATAGAAAAACGTCAGCAGCAGCGTGCGGATGTGCGCGCCGTCGACGTCCGCGTCGGTCATGATGATGATGCGGTGATAGCGCAGCTTGTCGAGGTTGTAGTCATCCTTGCCGATACCGCAGCCGAGCGCCGTCACCAGCGTCACGATCTGCTCCGAAGAAATCAGCTTGTCGAAGCGCGCCTTCTCGACGTTCAGCACCTTGCCGCGCAGCGGCAAAATAGCCTGGAACTTGCGGTCACGCCCTTGCTTCGCCGATCCGCCCGCCGAGTCGCCCTCGACGATATAAATCTCCGACTTCGCCGGATCCTTCTCTTGGCAATCCGCGAGCTTGCCCGGCAGGCCGATGCCATCGAGCACGCCCTTGCGACGTGTCATCTCGCGCGCCTTGCGCGCCGCATCGCGCGCACGCGCCGCATCGACGATCTTGCCCGTGATGATCTTCGCGTCGTTCGGCGTCTCCTGCAGATAGTCTTCGAGCGCCTTCGCGACGATCTCTTCCACCGGCGCGCGCACTTCGGACGACACGAGCTTGTCCTTCGTCTGCGAGCTGAACTTCGGCTCCGGCACCTTCACCGACAGCACGCACGACAGACCTTCGCGCATATCGTCGCCGGTCGTCTCGACCTTCGCCTTCTTCGCGATCTCGTTGTCGGTGATGTACTTGTTGATGACGCGCGTCATCGCCGCGCGCAGACCCGTGAGGTGCGTGCCGCCGTCGCGCTGCGGAATGTTGTTCGTGAAGCACAGCACGCTTTCGTTGAAGCTGTCGTTCCACTGCATCGCCACTTCGACGGTCACGTTCTCGCGCTCGCCCACCGCGTGGAACACGGTCGGGTGCAGCACCTGCTTCGCCTTGTTGATGTACTCGACGAAGCCCTTCACGCCGCCCGCGAACGCGAAATCGTCTTCCTTGCCGGTGCGCTGGTCCGTCAAACGGATACGCACGCCGTTGTTCAGGAACGAAAGCTCGCGCATGCGCTTCGCCAGAATGTCGTAGTGAAACTCGACATTGCCGAAGATGGTCGCATCGGCGAGGAAGTGCACTTCGGTGCCGCGGTTTTCCGTATCGCCGACAACGGGCATCGGCGAATACTGCACGCCGTCTTCCTCGACGATCTCACGGTTCTGCACCACGCCGCGCGCGAACTCCATGAAGTGCTTCTTGCCGTCGCGGCGCACCGTGAGTCGCAGCCATTCGGAAAGCGCGTTCACGCACGACACGCCCACGCCGTGCAGACCACCCGACACCTTGTAGCTGTTCTGGTCGAACTTGCCGCCCGCGTGCAGCTCAGTCATCACGATTTCGGCGGCGCTGCGCTTCGGATCGTGCTTGTCGTCGCGCTTGAGGCCGGTCGGCACGCCGCGGCCGTTATCGGTGACGGAAATCGAGTTGTCCGCGTGAATGACGACGTGAATGTCGTCGCAATAGCCCGCGAGCGCTTCGTCGATGGAGTTGTCCAGCACTTCGAAAACGAGGTGATGCAAACCGGTGCCATCCGACGTGTCGCCGATATACATGCCCGGCCGCTTGCGCACGGCCTCCAGACCCTCGAGGATCTGAATGGACGATGCGCCGTAGCTGTTGTCGGGCTTGTTGTCGGGTTGCGAATTTGTGTTTTCAGTCATGGATATTTTCCGGTTCTGCGTCACTGCCTGGGTTACTGCTCGAACTTTTCGAAACACCTTAAAAACGCCAAAGGGGCGCGCCGCCCCTTGGAGTGTTATTGGTATTGAGCGCGTCAGATGCGCATCGGCATCACCACGTACTTGAATTCCTCGTTCTCGGGAATCGTGATGAGCGCGCTGGAATTGGCGTCGCCGAGGCTCACCTTGAGCGTGTCGACCTTCAGATTCGCGAGCACGTCGAGCAGATATGTGACGTTGAATCCGATATCGACGGTATCGCCCTGATAAGCGATCTCCAGTTCTTCCTGCGCCTCTTCCTGATCCGCGTTGGTCGACATGATCTTGAGCTGGCCCGGCTCGACGAGGCAGCGCACGCCCTTGAACTTGTCGGACGTCAGAATGGCCGCGCGCTGCAGCGAACGCTGCAGTTCTTCACGGCCGATTTCGAACGTGTTCTTGTGCGACTTCGGAATCACGCGCTGGAAGTCGGGGAACTTGCCTTCGACGAGCTTCGACACGAGTTCCACCTGGCCGAAGCTGAACTTCACCTGCGTCGCGGCGATGTCGATCTTCAGTGAATCGTCGATGTCTTCCAGCAGACGCTGGAGCTCGAGAATCGTCTTGCGCGGGATGATGACTTCCTGACGCGCGAACGAGCCTTCGATCTTCATCGACGAGAACGCGAGACGGTGGCCGTCGGTCGCGACTGCCATCAGCTCGTCGCCGTCCACCACGAGCAGCATGCCGTTCAGGTAGTAGCGGATGTCCTGCTGGGCCATCGCGAAGTACACCATGCCGAGCAACTGGCGGAACGTCTTCTGCGGAACCGAAAGGCTCGCGCCGAAGTCTGTAGCCTGGTTGACCGTGGGAAATTCGTCGGCGGCGAGCGTCTGCAACGCGAAACGGCTCTTGCCGGAACGCACGGTGAGGCGCTTGTCCGAGAGATCGAGCACGACTTCGCCGGAGGGCATGGCGCGCAGGATGTCGAGCAGCTTGCGCGCGGCGACCGTGGTGGCGACCTGGTCGCTGCCGACGCCGAAATCGGCGCGGGTCGTGATCTGGAGCTCGAGGTCGGTCGAGAGGAACGACACATCCGCGCCGTTCTTGGTGATGAGCAAATTCGCGAGGATCGGCAACGTATGGCGGCGTTCTACGATACCGCTCACGGTTTGCAGCGGCCTTAGAAGATTATCTCGTTCGGTCTTGACCAGTTGCATAGAGTTCCTTCGTTGATGTGACGGCCTGTCCGCCGGTTTCGCCACCCGATTTGCCCAACGGACAACCTCGTAACACGCGTTGCCGGCCCCCCGCCGGTCACTCGCGAAAGCTTGGCGCTACGCCGCCCAGGCCTTGGACGGCTAAACCTATATTGTGCCTCAAAACGGAACCGCTCCCTAAAAATAGGGGCGTTTTCGCCAAAAAACAGCCCTGCGCGCGCAATAAATGGCGTGTGCGTTCTCCGCGCGCCGCCGGCCGGTGCCGTCAGCCCTTCAGCGTCTGTTCGAGCACGTGCAATTCGTGATTGAGCTGGGCATCGGTGCCGCGCTCGGCCGCGATCTTGCGCACCGCGTGCAGCACGGTCGTGTGGTCGCGCCCGCCGAACAGCTCGCCGATCTCGGGCAGGCTCTTTTGCGTGAGTTCCTTCGCCAGATACATCGCGATCTGGCGCGGGCGCGCAATGTTAGCCGGTCGCTTTTTCGAATACATGTCGGCGACCTTGATGTTGTAGAAATCGGCCACCGTCTTTTGAATGTTCTCGACGGAGATCTGGCGGTTCTGCACCGTCAACAGGTCTTTCAGCGCTTCCTTGGTCAGCTCGATGGTGATGTCGCGGCCATGGAACTTCGAGTACGCGAGGATCTTGCGCAGCGCGCCTTCGAGCTCGCGCACGTTCGAGCGCAGATGCTTCGCGACGAAGAACGCGACATCTTCCGACAGGCTCACGCCTTCGGACTGCGCCTTGCGCATCAGGATCGCGACGCGCATTTCCAGTTCGGGCGGCTCGATCGCGACCGTCAGGCCGGAATCGAAGCGCGAGATCAGGCGATCGTCGATGCCGGAGATTTCCTTCGGATACGTGTCGCTCGTGATGATGACCTGCGCCTTGTTCGCGACGAGCGCCTCGAACGCGTAGAAGAACTCTTCCTGCGTGCGCGACTTGCCGGAGAAAAACTGAATATCGTCGATGAGCAGCAGATCGAGCGAATGGTAGTAGCGCTTGAAGTCGTCGAACGCCTTGCGCTGATACGCCTTCACCACGTCCGACACGTACTGCTCGGCGTGGATGTAGCGGATGCGCGCGCCCGCCTTGTCCATCAGCAACTGGTTGCCGATCGCGTGAATCAGGTGCGTCTTGCCGAGACCCACGCCGCCATACAGGAAGAGCGGGTTGTACGAAATGCCCGGATTGTCCGCGACCTGGATGGCCGCCGCGCGCGCGAGCTGGTTCGCCTTACCGGTGACGAAGTTGTCGAACGTCAGCACCGGGTTCAGTTTGGAACGCTCGTAAGCGGAATCGGTTTCACCGGCAGCCGAAGGCGCGCCGCCCGGGCGCCACGTGCGCCGGCCGGCGGCGGCTTCGTTGGCGTCGAGGCTCGGGAGGTCGAGATCGGCCTGGTCTTCCTGCGTGGCTTGCGCCTGCTGTGCCGCTTCTGCGGCCAGCGCGTTGATGTGCGCGGTGGCGTTCGCGTGCGCGACGACGGACGGCGCCTGCGGCACGGCCGCCGACGGCGCCGGAGCGCGCGGCGCGGCGGGCGCGCTCGCGGTCGGACGCGGCGCGGCATTCAGGCCGCCGCCGATCGCGTTGCGCGCGGTCGCTTTGGGATCGAGCACGAACTGAACATCGATGGGCGCGCTGAAAAAATCGCGCGCGACATCGGCGATACGGCCCGAGAACTGGCTTTTCACCCAGTCGAGCTTGAAGCGGTTGGGAGCGGCGATGCGCAGTGTGTTCGCGTCGGCATCGAAGTCGACCGGGGTCAGCGGCTTGATCCACGTGACGTACTGCTGCGGCGTGAGTTCGCGCGCGAGCAGTGCGGAACAGTGTTCCCAGAAATCGTTCATCGAATGCGGTCGTTATGGTTGCTCCGCACCTGCGGGCCATGCTTGTCGAAAGCGTCCGACAAGTCCCGGCACAGCCGAGCAGGCGTGCTTCGGAGGCTTACGCCGCAAGGGTTTGCGGGCGGACGGCGGGCCGAAGCAGCGGGCGGATATTTGGGAGTAAGGCGAGATTCTAACGCCAAACGAGGGTAGCGCGCGAGTTATCCACAGGGTCAAATCAGCATGCTTTTCTGAACCGAAAGCTGCCGAAGAGGAAGTCTCATGGCGCTAAACTATTGACGGTCAATAGGAAAACGGTTTAAATAGCGGGTTCCGCGAAAACAGAATTCCTGAACCTCCGGCCATCGCGCTTGCAGTGACCACACTGGAGCCTTAGCCCGCGCGGTCAAATCAACTCAAGTGAGAGCACCATGAAACGTACTTACCAACCTTCCGTTACCCGTCGCAAGCGCACCCATGGCTTCCGCGTTCGCATGAAGACCGCTGGCGGCCGCAAGGTCATCAACGCTCGCCGCGCGAAGGGTCGCAAGCGCCTGGCAATCTGAGTCTGCCGAGTGTTCGCTCGCGGTTGGATGCTGCACTCGACGGCGAGCCGCTCACGCGCCGCACAGAAGTCTTGAGACAGGACATCGTTCAGTTGCCGGCGCAGGCCGCATTCCCCAAGGCCGCAAGGCTCCTGAAAACGGATGAGTTCTCATCCGTTTTTCGTTTGCGCCCGTGGCGCCGCTCGCCGCACTTGGTTCTGTACGGCAAGCCGTCGGGAAAGGAAGCGCGGCTCGGGCTGGTGATCGGCAAGAAGCAGGCACCGCGCGCCGTCACGCGCAATCTGATCAAACGGCTTGCGCGCGAGGCGTTCCGGCTGCGCCGCGAGCAGTTGAACGGATTTGACATCCTCGTCCGGCTGCACGCGAAGATCGACCGGAAGGCGATGCCGAGCGCAAGCTCCCCGCCGCTCCGGGCGCTCATCGGCAGCGAGCTGGAAACATTGTTCGACCGTGCCGTGCGCGAAGCTGCGCGCCGCAAGGCCGAAACCGTGGCGGCGCCGCCTCCGGCGCCCGCCGTCGACGAAACATCCGGCCCGTCAGGGTCATGAAGCGCGGATTGCGCCAGGTTTACCTTCGTGGTGAATCCGGTGCGCGGCGCGAAGCTTATGCAAACGGCACTCATCGCGTTGTTGCGCTTCTACAAGGTTGCTGTGAGCCCTCTGCTCGGCAACCGGTGCCGCTTTTATCCTTCCTGTTCCGACTACGCGCGCGAGGCAATCCAGTATCATGGCGCCGCGCGCGGCACGTATCTCGCCGTGAAGCGGCTGTGCCGCTGCCATCCACTTTCGGCGGGCGGCGTCGATCTCGTGCCGCCTCCCTGCGGACATGCCGGCGCTGAAGATGCGTCCGAATCGCGCCCGAAGTCCGACGATGCCGGGCAAGACAAGCTTTCAACACCAAACGGCGCACAAGCGCTTTCCGATCGACACTGAGACAACGCATGGATATCAAACGCACCGTCCTATGGGTCATCTTCTTCGTGTCAGTTGTCCTGCTGTTCGACAATTGGCAACGCGACCATGGGCGCCCGTCGATGTTCTTCCCGAGCGCGACGCAACCGGCCAAGACCGCCAGCAACCCCGCACCGGGCTCGGCTGCATCCGGCGCACAGCCTTCCGAGCTGCCGAACGCACCCGCGGGCACGGCCGCGCCCGGCACGGCGACGCCGCCCGCCACGGCGCAATCGCAGCTCGTCAAGTTCACGACGGACGTGTACTCCGGTGAGATCGACACGCGCGGCGGCACGCTCTCGAAGCTCTCGCTGATGAAGGAAGGCGACGGCAAGCAGCCGGACCTCTACATCACGCTCTTCGATCACACCGCGAACCATACGTATCTCGCGCGCACGGGCCTGCTCGGCGGCGACTTCCCGAACCACAACGACATCTTCACGCCGGTTCCCGGCCAGACGTCGCTGACGGGCGACGAAAAGACGCTGAAGATCGCGTTCGAATCGCCGGTGAAGGGCGGCGTGAAGGTCATCAAGACTTACACGTTCACGCGCGGCAGCTATGTGATCAACGTCGATACGAAGATTGAGAACGTCGGCACGGCGCCGGTCACGCCCAAGCTCTATATGGAGCTCGTGCGCGACAACACGCCGGTCGAGACGCCGCGCTTCTCGCACACGTTCATCGGGCCGGCGGTCTACACGGATCAGAAGCACTTCCAGAAGATCGACTTCTCCGACATCGACAAGAACAAGGCATCGTTCGAGCCGTCCTCGGATAACGGCTGGATCGCGATGGTGCAGCACTACTTCGCGTCGGCGTGGATTCCGCAGCAGGGCGTGAAGCGCGACATCTACGTGCAGAAGATCGATCCGGAGCTGTATCGCGTCGGCGTGACGCTGCCCGCGCAGACGATCGCACCGGGACAAACCGTGAATGTCGATGCGCGCCTCTTCGCCGGTCCGGAAGAAGAGCGCATGCTCGAAGGCATCGCGCCGGGTCTGGAGCTCGTGAAGGACTACGGCATGGTGACGATCATCGCCAAGCCGCTCTTCTGGCTGCTCGAAAAGATCCACGGCTACGTGGGCAACTGGGGCTGGGCGATCGTGCTGCTGACCCTGCTCATCAAGGCCGTGTTCTTCCCGCTGTCGGCGGCGAGCTACAAGTCGATGGCGCGCATGAAGGAAATCACGCCGCGCATGCAGCAGATCCGCGAGCGCTTCAAGAGCGATCCGCAGAAGATGAACGCCGAGCTGATGTCGCTGTACAAGACCGAGAAGGTCAATCCGTTCGGCGGCTGTCTGCCGGTGGTCGTGCAGATTCCGGTGTTCATCTCGCTGTACTGGGTGTTGCTGTCGTCGGTGGAAATGCGCGGTGCGCCGTGGATCGGCTGGATTCACGATCTGTCGCAGCAGGACCCGTACTTCATCCTGCCGGTGCTGATGGCCGTCTCGATGTTCGTGCAGACCAAGCTGAACCCGACGCCGCCCGATCCCGTTCAGGCAAAGATGATGATGTTCATGCCGATCGCATTCTCGGTCATGTTCTTCTTCTTCCCGGCTGGTCTCGTGCTGTATTACGTCGTGAACAACGTGCTGTCGATCGCCCAGCAGTACTACATCACGCGCATGATGGGAAAGAGCAAAAAGAAAGCGGCTTAAGCCTCCTTCCGATTTGATCTGAAAATGAAAACGCCCGGCAAGCCGGGCGTTTTTGCGTGTAAGTCAGGTTTCTTCTTCAATGATGCGCGTCGCCTCTCGGAGCAATTCGAGCGCTCGCTCCTTCGGAGAAACTTTGTAAGCGTGTTTCGCCTCGGCGGCTTCGAAACTTGCGACGCCTCCATACGAGTCCGATGCGCCGATAAGCCAATCGCGGGATCTTTTGACGAGCGCCGTCACGAGCGGCCAATTATCTTCGGAGGGTAATCCTTGACCGTTGATCCAGCGTTGCACGGTCGCATCGGCCAGCCGAACACCGAACGTCTCGTAAATCGCGGTAGCCACGGCCTTGCCGCTCTCAGGTTTGAACGAGTCAATACGAAAAGGCGCCAGTTTATTCAGGTCTGGCTTTATCACTGTCAGCGCGTCCCGAAAACGCCTCTTGAAGGTGGCGAGCGAGTGAATACGTTTCATAGCGGCAGAATGCGCGAAAGTTGCTCCCGATCGGCCAAATGCTTCTTGATGCGCCCAATGTCCTTTGGCAATCACGAATATCCGCACCACATCCGAGCCTTATGCACTCGAGGTTCGGATGACACGAAGACCGGCGAAGCTTTATCTCAAAGTTACGAAAAATTCTCGGCCGATGAGATTCACCGCTTCATCGACCCATAAAACTGCTCCACCAACTCCTCGAGCAAATACCGATGATGCGGCGACAGCGCCTCGATCTTGGTCGCGAGTTCAAGCGTCTCTTCGGTCGCCGGATAGTGCTCGTCGCGCGCGAGCGGCTTCGGCGTAACCTGCGGATTACCGCTCGGCGGCGGCCCGTAGTGCAACCAGTGCTGGTCGACCTTGAACCATTCGGCGAGCGTCTGCAGCTTGTCGGCCGTCGGAATCGAGCGCGCAGTAAGCCACTTATGCGCGGTCTGGGGCGAAACCGGTTCCCCCTGATAGCGCAAGTTGAAATGCAAAGCGAGATCGGTCGCGCCGCGCATCTTTTCGGGCGCGCGGGTCATCGAGAATTTCAGCCGTTCTGAGAAATCGGCCTTTTCTTGTGGTGTAGGCATGGGCTGGATTGTGCGAGGCAATTGCGGGTTAGGAGTCAACCGTATGCGATAGATTTGTCGCGATGTCGCCTGTATTTATCCTAGATAAGCATCCAACTTCGTTGCTTTCTGGCAATGTATTTCTTGGCGGCTCGCGTGGCGCTCTGCGGCTTCCCGAGTCAGCGTCACGAAAAATCGCCCGCAACGCACAGTATTCCCTCGTATCTCAAAAAAGATAACGGAGCGTTCGCGCCATCCCGTGCCAAACGTTCGATCCAGTCGCCGCGATACAATGCGCGTTCTCTGAAATCATCCAGCCGCCCTATCGCCATGCTGAGCAACGACACCGATCCGATCGTCGCAATCGCCACCGCGCCGGGACGTGGCGGGATCGGCGTCGTGCGTCTGTCGTTCGGCCGTTCGGGCGAAGCCGCCGCGCAAAAGGCCATGCACGCGATGTGCGGTCATGCCCTCGCGCCGCGTCACGCGAGCTACGTGCCATTCATCGACGGCAACGGCGAAGCTCTGGATCGCGGCATCGCGCTCTATTTCCCCGCGCCGCACTCGTACACGGGCGAGCATGTGCTGGAGCTGCAGGGCCATGGCGGTCCGATCGTGCTCCAGCTGGTGCTGCAACGCGCGATCGAAGCCGGCCGCGAGTTCGGCCTGCGGCTCGCTGAGCCCGGCGAATTCACGCGGCGCGCGTTTCTCAACGACAAGCTCGATCTCGCGCAGGCGGAAGCCGTCGCGGATCTGATCGAAGCGAGCACGGAAGCAGCCGCCCGCTCGGCAGGACGCTCGCTGGAAGGCGCGTTCTCGCGCGAAATCCACGCGCTCGTCGAAGACGTGATCAACCTGCGGATGCTCGTCGAGGCGACGCTGGATTTCCCCGAGGAAGAGATCGACTTTCTCGAAGCGGCGGATGCACGCGGCAAGCTCGCACGCATCCGCGAACGGCTGGACAAGGTCCTCGCCGACGCGCGTCAAGGCGCGCTTTTGCGCGAAGGCTTGTCGGTGGTGCTCGCGGGACAGCCGAACGTGGGCAAATCGTCACTCCTGAATGCGCTGGCGGGCGCGGAGCTCGCGATCGTCACACCGATCGCAGGCACCACGCGCGATAAGGTCGCGCAAACCATTCAGGTCGAAGGCATTCCGCTGCATATCATCGATACGGCCGGGCTGCGCGAGACGCAGGACGAAGTCGAGCGTATCGGCATCGAGCGAACGTGGGGTGAGATCGAACGCGCCGACGTCGTGTTGCATTTGCTCGATGCACGCGAGGGCGTGACGTCCGAGGATCAGGCGATCGCGGCGCGATTTCCAACGGGCGTGCCGGTCGTGCGGGTGATGAACAAGACGGATCTCGCGGGCTCAGCAGCTGGCGCGCGCGACGGCGATCACGCGCGCGAAGTCAATCTGTCAGCCAAGACCGGCGACGGCATCTCGCTGCTGCGCGACGAGCTTCTGAAGATCGCCGGGTGGCAGGCGGGCGCCGAAAGCGTCTATCTCGCGCGCGAGCGCCATCTGATCGCGCTGCGCGAGGCGCGCGATCATCTCGCACTCGCCGCCGGGCATGCCGATCAGCACTCGCAGGTGCTCGATCTGTTCGCCGAAGAATTGCGCCTCGCGCAGGACAATCTCAATGCGATCACGGGCGAGTTCACGTCCGATGATCTGCTGGGTGTGATCTTCAGCCGTTTTTGCATCGGAAAATAACAGCGAACACGGCTACGCGCCCTCGGGCTTGTCGATCTCGCGCAATTCGGCGCTGAGCTTCTCGCTCTCCTCCGGCCGCCCGTGAAACGCCGCTGGCGTGTTCTGGAACATTTCGATCCGGTACGCGCCATCGCACAGCGAAAGCACCATCGTCTGAATGGCGTTCAAAGCCGGTTCGAGTTCCGTCGCGCCGCGCGGCCACATGCCCGCGACGGCCCGCAGCAGCAGCGTCTGCCCGTTCGCCATACGCCTCACCTCGCGCACCTTCGCCACGAAGCGCGGCGTCGGATGCTGGGCGAAGATCGGCTGGAGGTGCGCCTCGATGCACGTACGTCCGTCGATGGCGCTGCCGTCGAAGCCGACCAGGCTGCCGCGCTCCGTAAAGCGCGCCGCCATCGCCGCTGCGTCCTGCCTGTTCCAGTCTTCGAGCAGGCCGAAGTACACGCGCCGCGCGTTCGCGGTCCAATCGTCGGGTTGACTCATGCTGCCTTCTTCCATGCCGCCGCGAAGATGCCCGCGCCCATCAGCAGCGCGCCGCCCGTGCGATTCACCGCGCGTTGCACGGAAGGCTTGCGGATGGCCTTGCGCGCGCCGGACGCGAGCAACGCGTAAGCGAACGCGTTGGCTGCCGCGAGTCCGACGAAGGTCGCTTCGAAGATCGCGATCTGCGACACGCTCGCCGCGTGCGGGTCGACGAATTGCGGCACGAACGCGACGAAAAAAATGATGCTCTTCGGATTCAGCGTCGTCACGGCGTAAGCGTGCGCCATGATGCGGCCGGTGCGCAGTTCGCCGGTGGGCTGCACGGCATCCGTATCGACGACCGGCGCGCGCCACAGCTTGATGCCGAGATAAACGAGATACGCCGCGCCGATCCACTTCACCACCATGAACAGCTCGGCAGAGGCCGCGAGCAGCACGCCGAGCCCGAGCATCGAGGCGGTCATCGCGGTGAGGTCGCCGAGCGCGACGCCGAGTGTCGTCGCGAACGCGTATTTGCGCCCGTGACCGAGGGCGTAGGACACGACGAGCAGCACAGTCGGGCCGGGTATCGCGACGAGAATTGCCGACGCGATTGCGAACGGCAGCCATTGAGCGAGGGTCATGCTAGGTCTCCTGAGTTCGATGCGTCGATTTATCCATGAACGCGCGAACCTTGCAATAGGCCGTTCGGCCAGCTTGACGGCGTCGCACCGCGCTCAAGAAGCGTTGGCCTCCGCGCAGGTGCATCTGATGCGGCGCAGCAGAATCGACACAGGGCAAATTGTCGCAGCATCGCGAGTAGAAACGCACGCTTTCATTTCGCCCGACGCGCGAATTCGACGCTTTTTATCCGCTGACTGTTTTGCCGTGAGTCCGAAAAAAGCGGTGCGACATTCTGACGTGTTGCGATTGCACACGACTTCTGCTTGCAAGTTTGCCTAACTCAACTAGCATGACTTTTGCGGTTATCCGCTTTTAAATACATAGCTAATTTCGAAACGGTTTCGTTTGGAGGCTATATAGATGAAGAAACGCGCCACTGTTCTCTTCGCGACGATGGGTTTATTTGCAGTCGTATCCGCAGCGCAAGCCCAGGACAGCGTTATTCAGCCTCATCAGACCTTCACTTTCCGACCGAACTCGTATGGCTGCTTGTCGAAGGACAAGTTCGATTCGGCTGACCAGCATGCAAAAGCCGGCGAGCACCAGAAAATGCAGCAATTTTTCGAGGGCTTCGAATGCATT
The DNA here is from genome assembly GCF_900044055.2 of Caballeronia calidae. Classification (GTDB taxonomy): domain Bacteria; phylum Pseudomonadota; class Gammaproteobacteria; order Burkholderiales; family Burkholderiaceae; genus Caballeronia; species Caballeronia calidae. Next base: position 239,660 of record NZ_FCOX02000001.1, read on the forward strand.
TCGACGCCTGTCGAATCGCATTTTCGCGTGATTCGCGTGGTGGGCCATGACGTCGAATTCGTCAACGCCGCCAATAGCGATACGCAAGGCATGTGGACCGCCGATCGCTTTATCGAGCAATAAGCGGCTATCCGGATTTTAGTGCTCCGGCATTCCGGCGCGATTTTTGAGTCGCGCCGGCGCTTCGGTTTATGCGCGAACTAATCGTCGGCATAAATCCGACTGCGTATCCTTGCCGTTCTTTGTGCGCCGCGTTCGCCCGATGATCGCGCGCGTCCTGCCGTCTTCCACATTCGCATCGATTCGCCGCACAATGTCGGTTTCGCGCGCGATAGATCGCGTCGCATCGACAATCCTTTTCCGCCGGCCGACGAACCGGCGTCCGATGCTGAATGGCTCTCAAATCCACGATTTACAAGGCTGACCTCCAGATCGCCGACATGGATCGCCACTACTACGGCGACCACTCCCTGACCATCGCACGTCATCCGTCGGAAACCGACGAACGGATGATGGTGCGCGTCGCCGCGTTCGGGCTCTTCGCCGACGAGCGCCTCGAGTTCTGCAAGGGACTTTCCGATACCGACGAGCCTGATCTATGGCAGAAGGATCTCACCGGGCAGATTCAGACCTGGATCGAAGTCGGCCAGCCCGACGAACGCCGCATATCTAAGGCGAGCGGCCGTTCGGAGCGCGTGATCGTCATCGCTTACGCCGGGAAGACGGCGGACATCTGGTGGAACGGCGTGAAGGGCAAGGTCGAACGTCTGCAGAACGTGACGGTCTGGTCGCTCGCGGATGGCGTCGCCGAAGCGCTCGGCAAGCTGGCCGAACGGACGATGCGTTTGCAACTGATGGTGCAGGACCACGATGCGTCGCTGGGTAGCGAGATTGTCGACCCTGTCGCTATCCGCTGGAACGTGCTCAAGGCCGGCGCGGCCTGACATTCACGCTTCTGGCGGGCCTTTGAGTTCGATCATGTTGCCTTCGGGATCGAACAGATAAAGCGACGGGCCGAAGCCTTCGGCGCCATAACGCCGCGCCTCCTCGCCGATGCGTGCGCCATGCTTTTCGAGGTGCTCGCGCAGCGCGTGCGCATCGAACGGCTCGACGCGCACGCACAAATGATCCATGTTGCGGCCAGCGCCCGGCTGGCCGCTCTCCGGCCGATCGATCTTCGCGCCGACGGCCAATAGATCGATCAGCGAGCGGCCGGCGCGCATCTGCACGAGACCAAGATCGCGCTGCTCCTTCTCGACCGGACAGCCGAGCACGGTGCGATAGAAATGCACCATGTTGTCGAGATCGCCGCAGCGAATCACGACGTGATCGATTTCGCGGATGTTGAAGTGCATGTTTCTCTCACGATCGATGTGAGAGGTCAGTGTAGCGCGGCGGGGAGACGATGCTGGTGGGCGGGGAATGAAAAAGGGCTTGGGGTTTGAGCCAAGCCCTTTGGATTCGTGGTGGAGAGGAGGAGGATCGAACTCCCGACCTTCGCATTGCGAACGCGACGCTCTCCCAGCTGAGCTACCCCCCCAACGAATTAAAATTGTACCACAGCAAATTCGCGCCTACGCAAGCCTCAAAAGGACGATTCAGTGCCGCTTACTTCTGCTGCGCCCCGGTCAAAATCCATGCGACGACGGTCTTGATATCCGCATCGCTCATCCTGGGATGCGACGGCATCGGAATCGGGCCCCACACGCCCGCGCCGCCGTTCTTCACTTTCTTTTCGAGTTGAGCGTTCGCCTGAGGCTGGCCCTTGTACTTCTCCGCGACCTGTTGAAACGACGGCCCCACGAGCTTCCGATCGATCGCGTGACAGCCCATGCAAGCATTGCCTCGCGCGATCGCCATCGCATTCGCGTTCTCGGAAGAGACAGGCTGCTCCCCAGCGGACGCAGCCAAAGATGCGGCGACGAGCACCGCGCCGATAATCACACGCAACATGCTCACTTCACCGCCTTTGCCGGACTCGGATTGCCCGGATGCACATCCGAGCTCTTCACGGGCGCGGGCGACTGCATATCCAGCGGACGCGACGTCACACCCGAATCCGGCACCGCGCCGACCGTCGCTTCGGCCGGCGCCGGCGCGCTCGCGGCGGACACCGCGCTCGCATCGGATGCGGCCGCCGCTTCCAGCGCCTGCGCCTCTTCCGGCTTGATGTACTGGAACACCTTCACGACCTGCTCGACGCCCGCGGTGCGCGCGGCGACATCGGCACCATGCGCGCCTTCATCCTGCGTGACGAGTCCCATCAGATAGATGACGCCCCGCTCGCTCACGACCTTGTAGTAGTTCGCGCGCAAGTCCGTCTCGCCCACCATCGCGGTCTTCACGCGGCCTTCGAGATACGAATCGTTCGCGCGCGACGAGATCGAGCTCGCGCCCTGAACCGCCAGTTCGTTCACGATGCTGCCGACGTTGTTGATATCGCGCGTGACCGCCTCGGCCTTCTGCTTCGACGCGTCGTCGGGCACTTCACCGGTCAGCAGCACGCGACGGTTGAACACGGTCACGTTGACATGCGCCGTATCGGGCAGATTCTCGTTGATCCGCGAAAGCGCCTTCACCTGGATCTCGCGGTCTTCGGTCTGCGCGCCGAGCGTGCGGCGGTCCGTGGCGATCAGGGTGCCGCCTGCCGCCGCGCCGACGACCGCGAGCGCACAGCCCTGCAACGTCAATGCGACTCCCGACAACATGCTCACCACGAGCGTGGCTTGGGCCAGCGTCGCCTTGACGCGTGTCTTGTTCATCAACTCCGTTCCCCCTTTCAGTTTCAGTCGTCTCCGAGCAGCATCGCATCGATGCCGTCGCACAGACAGTGAATGGTCAGCAGATGGACTTCCTGAATGCGCGCGGTCCGGTCGGACGGCACGCAGATGTGAATGTCGGTTTCGGCGAGCACTTCGGACATCACGCCGCCGCCCTTGCCCGACAGCGCGATCACGATCATCTCGCGACCGTGTGCTTCCTGAATCGCCGCGAGCACATTGACCGAGTTCCCCGACGTGCTGATCGCAAGCAGCACGTCGCCCGCCTGTCCCAACGCGCGGACCTGATTCGAGAAGATCTGCTCGAATGCATAGTCGTTGCCGATCGCCGTGAGAATCGATGTATCCGTCGTGAGCGCGATGGCCGGCAAGCCCGGACGCTCACGCTCGAAGCGGCCGATCAGTTGCGCCGCGAAGCGTTGCGCGTCGGCAGCGGAGCCGCCATTGCCGCAGACGAGAATCTTGTTGCCGTTGGCGAGTGCGCCGAAGAGCGTATCGACGGCGGCCGCGATCGGCACCGTCAGCGCATCGAGTGCTTCGAGTTTGAGTGCCGCGCTGTCGCGGAATTGCTGTTGAATACGTTCGACTGACATCGACTCTCGATCATCGGCCGCGGCGCGCGGCGGTCTATGGCATGACGCTCGAAGCGTCGGTTGTTGCGCAGTTTACCGCATGCATCATGCGGCGAACCGCACTCATGCTTCGTCGGCGCGAAACGCATCGGGCATCCAGTGGATGCGGCCCGCATCGAACGCGACGATATCGAAGCGGCACGCAGGCAACGCGCCGCGCCATGTCGCGAGAAAGTGCTGCGCGGCGTGCACCAAGCGCGCGCGCTTTCTCGCATCGACGCTCGCGGCGGCGTTCGCGAAACGCGCGCTCCTTCTCGCCCGCACTTCGACGAACACGAGCGCGCCGTGCTTATCGAGCATGACGAGATCGAGCTCGCCGCCGCGGCACGTCACGTTGCGTGCGACGAGGCGCATGCGTTGCCGCTGCAGGAACTCGAGCGCGTGCGACTCGAATGTATCGCCGAGCGTTTTGGACAAGGCTTCTCCATAAAAGTTGTCGACTGGCAGCACGGATCGCGCATGGCAAAATGACGTCCTTTCCTTCGACGCCCGCGCTCATGCTTCAGATCTCCGAACTCGCCGCCGGGCAGCACTATCCGACGGGCGCGCTCTATGTCGTCGCGACGCCCATCGGCAATGCGGCCGATATCACCGTACGCGCGCTGCATGTGCTCGAACTCGCGGATCGCATCGCCGCCGAGGACACGCGCAACACCGCGCAACTGCTCGCGCGCTACGGCATCTCGAAGCCGTCGATCGCGGTGCACGAGCACAACGAGCGCAGCGCCGCGGAGCGCGTGATCGAGCATCTGAAAAACGGCGAGCGCATCGCGTGTGTATCGGATGCGGGCACGCCCGGCATTTCCGATCCCGGCGCGCGTCTCGTCGACGCCGTGCGCGAAGCAGGATTGCCCGTCATTCCACTGCCGGGCGCGAGCGCGCTCACGACCGCACTGAGCGCGGCGGGCGCCTGGGTGAGCGGCTTCTCGTTCATCGGCTTCCTGCCGACCAAGCCCAAGCAGCGCGCCGCGCAACTGCGCACGCTCGCGAATCATCCGATGGCGCTGGTTTTCTACGAAGCGCCGCATCGCATCGTCGACACCGCGCGCGCGCTCGCCGACGCTTTCGGCGGCGACCGGCAGATGCTGATCGCCCGCGAGCTGACGAAGTTACATGAGAGCCTGCATCGCTGCACCCTGGCCGAAGGGCCAACGTGGCTCGAAGGCGATGCGAATCGCCAGCGCGGCGAATTCGTTCTGGTGGTGGAAGGCGCGCCCGAGACACAAGACACCGAGGATGCGCATGACGCGCTGCTTTCGACGCTGCTGGAAGAGCTGTCGGTGAAGAGCGCGGCGCGCATCGCCGCGACGTTGACGGGCGCGTCGCGCAACGCGCTCTACGAGCGCGCGCTGAAGCTCGCCAAGAGGGACGAAAGCGAAGAAGAATAAAAAACGGGCCGTCGCGAGGACGGCCCGTCTTGGTGATGCAAAGCGCGAGGCGGAATCAGTTCACGTTGTCGTCGGCGAGCGACTGAGCCTGCTCTTCACGCGCCGCACGCGCTTCCTGCTGCGTGAGGCCTTCGATCTTCACCTTCTGCGTGCCGGCGCCGCGCATGCCGAGCGCCGCCGCGGCAGCGTACGACAAGTCGATCACGCGGCCGCGCACATAAGGACCGCGGTCGTTGATCTTCACGACCACTGTCTTGTGGTTGGACTCGTTCGTCACGCGAACCCACGACGCGAGCGGCAGCGTGCGATGCGCCGCGGTCATCGCGTTCATGTTGAACTTCTCGCCGCTCGCGGTCTTGCGACCATGGAACATGCGGCCATACCACGATGCCTTGCCTTTCTGTTCGAACTCGCCGACGTTCGGTCCGGACGTGATCGGCTCGGCGTCCGAGAGCGACTGCGCTGGCTTGTCGGCCGGCACCGAGGAGAGGTGCGAGTCGAATGCGAGCGGCACCATCGAACGGGCACTGCTCGTGCTGAGGGAGTTCGGCGTCTGAGGATTGGATGCGACATCGCCCGAACCCGGCGCGGCGCAACCGGCCAGCACACCAACTGCTAGCAGGCTCCCGACATGTCGAATAAATCGAGCATTCATAGACGTGTTTCAACGATAAAGGAGCGGCCGCGCTGCGCTGGTCGGCGCGCGCAAGGCTGCTCGAGGCTTTTCCGCGCAAAGCAGAACGCCGCTCGGTCAAGCGAACGGCGAACTGTGCTCGGACGCGGCGTACTCGTGCCGCAAACGCCCGGTTATTGTTCACGTCTGGCGCAACCTGTCCCCGGCAGCCTGACCAGACCCCACATGCCGCCATCGAACGTGGCATCACGTTCGTGCGCTTTGAAAACTCAAAGTGAGCGCAGGAACGGCGGCGTAGGCCCCATCCGGCATGACGGCAGCGAAGGCCATCTCACAGACGCGCGGCGTCTGGCCGGACAAGACGTGTGCACCTACTGATGGTGCTTGAGTTGCAATTGCGAGGCTTTTGGCCCCCAACAGCGTACTGACGGCGATTGTAAAAACGCACTAGCGTTTCGCCACTCGCCTGTTGACGGCATGGTTAGATCCATGCACAAGTAGGTCCATTATACAAAAAAACCCAGGTCCGGCTCGTCCGACCCCGCAAATCGTCATTGATTTTCGCTATGAGCGTAAGAATTGCCGGGTTTTCGCGCATTCCGGAGCACGCGGCCGTTGCCGTCGCGCTTGTTTCGGCACCGGTACAATGAACGTTTTTACAGGCCGAGCTGCATCCACGACAGTCATATGAAAGTCATTCTCGTTCCCGTGACGCCCTTTCAACAAAACTGCTCCATCGTGATCTGCGAGGCGACGAAGCGCGCCGCCATCGTAGACCCGGGCGGCGACATCGATCGCATCATCGCGGAGGCGGAGCGTCAGGGCGTGACTGTCGAAAAGATTCTTCTGACGCACGGTCATCTCGATCATTGCGGCGGTGCCAGGGCGCTGGCCGACCACTACGGCGTACCAATAGAAGGACCGCATCGCGAAGACGCGTTCTGGATCGACCAGTTGCCCGCGCAGACGCAGCGCTTCGGCTTCTCGAATGCCGAAGCGTTCACGCCGGAGCGCTGGCTCGACGACGGCGACACCGTGCAGTTCGGCAACGAATCGATGGAAGTCTATTTTTGCCCCGGTCACACGCCGGGTCACGTCGTGTTTTTCAACCGCGAGCACGATCTGGCGTTCGTCGGCGACGTGCTGTTCGCCGGCTCGATCGGCCGCACCGATTTTCCGCGCGGCAATCACGCGGAGCTCATCCGCTCGATCCGCGAAAAACTATGGCCGCTCGGCGACGACGTCACGTTCGTTCCCGGCCACGGCCCGGCGTCGACCTTTGGCGAAGAACGGCGCAGCAACCCGTTCGTACGCGACGGAGTGGCAGCGTGAACGCGATTCCCGAAATCTATGTCAGCACCGACGTCGAAGCCGATGGCCCGATTCCCGGTCCGCATTCGATGCTGAGCTTCGCATCGGCGGCTTACACGGCGGACAAGCAGCTCATCGGCACGTTCTCCGCGAATCTCGAAACGCTGGAAGGCGCGGCGCCGCATCCGGTGCAGGCAGCCTGGTGGAAAACGCAGCCCGATGCCTGGGCCGCGTGCCGCAAGGATCTGCAGAAACCGGAGATCGCGCTGCCGGCCTATGTCGAATGGGTTGAGGCGCTGCCCGGCAAGCCGGTATTCGTCGCGTATCCGGCGGGCTTCGACTTCACCTATATGTTCTGGTACATGATGCGCTTCGCCGAGCGCTGTCCGTTTTCATGGTCGGCGCTCGATATCAAGACGCTAGCCTTCGCGATGACCGGCCTGCCGTATCGCAAGGCGATCAAGCCACGTCTGCCGAAACACTGGTTCGACGAGCACCCGCATACGCATGTCGCGCTCGACGACGCGATCGAGCAAGGCGCGCTCTTTTGCAACATGCTTGCGGAGCTGCGCGCCTCGCAAGCCGCGCTGGCACAGGTATCGGCCGAGCCGAACGGCGAGACTGAAGGTAAAACCGCGCAGTCAGGCCAGTGAGTTAGGGAAACTCCCTCAGTGCGGGGCGCATTGCATTGCCTTTCTTTTCCGGCACCTCTACCATTAGAGTCAAATCGCGACCGAACGGAGGCGCAGTTGACTCTCGATACATTCTCACAAAAAATCCTGCGTCTTCTGCAACTGGACGCACGGCGCTCCGTTCAGGAAATCTCTGATCAGGTCGGCTTGTCCAGCACCCCGTGCTGGCGCCGCATCAAGGACATGGAGCAATCGGGCGTCATTCAGCGCTATACCGCGCTGCTCGACCGCGAAAAGCTCGGCCTTCACGTTTGCGCGCTCGCTCATATCCATCTGACGCGGCATACCGAAGGCGGCGTCGAGCAGTTCGAGCGCGAAATCGCCACTTGCCCGGAAGTGACCGAGTGCTATAGCACCACGGGCGAATCGGACTATATCCTCAAGATCGTCGCGCCGGATATCAAGGCCTATGACGCGTTTCTGCACGACCGCATCTTCAAGATTCCTGCCGTCGCGCAGGTAAGAACGAGCGTCGTGCTGCGCGAAATCAAGTTCGACACGCAATTGCCGCTCTGAAGAGCGGCTTTCAGCGGGGCGTGTCGATCACGGGCTTCGACGCCGCGGAGGGCGCGAGGCCGATTTCCTGCGTCACGTGAATCTGACGCGCGCCGATCTGCTGCCTGAGCGCATCGAAATCGATCGCCTTCAGTCTGGCGACGGAGTCGTTCGCGCTCGACGCGGGTAATACGACATCGACATTGAAGCCGCTGCTCAGGTAGTGGAGATTCAACGTGTCGACCGGCAAGCCCTGTTGCGCGAACGCGGCGCGCACCGCGTCGCTCACGGTCGAGCGCAAAGGAAAGTTGCCCGGCAGCGGATTGAGCGCATCGCTTTCCGGATCGACGTGAATAAGCGCATCGATCACGCGTGAATCAGCCAGTACGTTCGCCCGCGCCGATTCGGCAATGTAATGACCTTCCGAAACCGAAATGAGCGGATCGACGAGAATATGCGCGTCGACGATGGCCAGATCGCCCATTTTCCGCGTGCGCAACTCGTGAACTTCGCGCACGCCGGGCGTGCTCAACAAAATGCCGCGCAAATCGTCGGTTGTCGCCTGATCGAGCGCGCGGTCTGAAAGATCCTGTAATGCGTCCCACGCGAACGTCCATCCCATCTTTCCGATCAAAAATCCGACGACCGCGGCGGCAATCGGATCCAGAATTCGGAAGCCAGCCAGACTGCCGATAATTCCGAGCGTGACCACAAGCGACGATGCCGCATCCGAGCGCGCATGCCATGCGTTTGCGACGAGCATGGCGGAACGGACCCGTTCGGCTGCGCGCAGCATATAGCGAAAGAGCGCTTCCTTCGAAACGAGGACGATTATCGCGACGGCGAGTGCACCCACTTTCACCGGCGGAATATCCTGAAGGTTGACTATGCGTTCCCCCGCGCGCCACAACATTCCAGCGCCGACTACAATCAACAATCCGCCGAGGAATAACGAAGCGACCGTTTCATAACGGCTATGACCGTAGTTGTGATCGACATCGGGCGCGGCGGCAGCCTGTCGATTGGCAATCAGAACGATAAAATCGGAGACGAGATCAGCCAGTGAATGGACGCCGTCCGCAATCAATGCCTGAGAGTGCGCCGTAAAGCCGACGATCAGTTGCGCCGCGGTGAGTCCGCTATTTAGCGCAATGCTTGTCCAGGTGGTTCTTCGCGCGACCTCCTGCTTTGCGGCCGCCTGTGCTGTTGAAAGCGACATGTAATTTGAATTGAGCCCGCCATTTCCGCATTTTATCAGCAGTCCAGCCGACGAACATTTACGCGCCCCGACAACATTTCTTACGAATCAGGCACTTGCGGCTGACAGCTAGTCCGCCGGAGTCGCGGCCGTGCGCCCGAAAACATGCCCGCCCAAATGAAGAAGGCCGCGTCGAACTGACACGGCCTTTTAATATGTCCGAGAGACTTTCGGAATTACTTGCCGATCAGGAAATTGTCCCGATCTTGCCCGGCAATCCATTTCGGCGGCTTGCCACGGCCCGACCAGGTGCTGCCGCTTTCCGGGTCGCGATATTTCGGCGCTACGCCGGAACGGCTGCGCGACGCTTTCGCGCCTTTTGCGCTCCGGCCGCCCGCCAGCTCCTGAAGCGTGATGCCATAATCCGACATTTTCTGCTTGATCTCATTAAGTACTTCGGCGTATTCGCGCGACTTTGCTTCTTCGATCTGACGTTCGAGAGACTCGCGCTGCGCGAGGAGTTCCTTGTATGAAGGCATGGCAATTCCCTAAGTGGTTTGCTGACTTGCGAATCGATGCGCTCGCTTTCAGTTATGAGTATAGCCTCGGACTGGCACGCAGATTAACACAGATCGGATTATCGCGGCATGTGCGAATTGCCACGCAATAAAAGTTTAGTATCTTTCTTCGTAACAATTGCCGAATATTCCGAGGTTTAAGGGCGCCGCTGCGCGGACATAAAGACGCCGATCCATCGATCCCAAGACTGCACGATGGCACCGGATGAAAACACCGCAATAAACTCTGCGCCGAAAATTTCATCCGATGGCAACTTCGCGACGTTCGATTCGAAATCCGTTGAGCCCAAGCGAATTCGGGCCGCACCGGTCGCGTTCTATTGAGGCAAAACCCCGCCTTCGCGCTCAAAACAATCGATAAGCGCCGCCTTCAATTCCTCGAAGGTCGGTTTGGGGTAATCGAACGCAAAACGATTGCGAGCGCCCCCGAGCATCAAATCGCAACCATAACGGTCTATCCCCAATAACCTGAGATTCGCGGGACGCTCCGGAAAAGCATCGGAATATTCGCAAAGCTCGGACTCGTCCGCGGCCGAAAGCGGTTCAAGGGAATCGAGTTCACTGCCGGCAAGCCAGCCCATCGCGCCGAAACCGCCTATATACCGCATGCGTTCCAGCGACATCACCCAGAACGAGAAATCGCCGAGTTCCAGATAGCGCTCCGCGTCCGGGTGGTAGCGCAAGTAGCGCCGCGCGAGATCGCCGCTTTCGTCCGGCGCGGCGGGCGCAAAACTGCCGAGCATCGTCAGGCGCTGTCCTTCGAGCACGCCGCCCTCCGTCGCATGCGAGACCAGAAAGCCGGCTCGCGCGTCGGCGTGAAGATTGCGCGTGTGCTCGGCGAGATGGCTGATGAGCAGCATCGGCATATGGCGCGCGGTGAGCGCGAACGGCAGCGCCGTCGGATACGGAAAGCCGCGCGGCTCGCGCGAATGCGTGGCGAGCGTGCCTTCGGATACGCGATGCAGCAGATGAAGCGGCGCTTGCGACGGAATGTGCATCCGGGCCTCGTGCGTTCGTGAATGATCGATCGATGGTAATGCAGCGTGTCCGAGCGTGTCTCCTGGCCGTTCGATAGAATCGAAAGCCTTCGCGCCCGATGGCATCATCTCCCGTTTTCTCGCATTTCACGCAACCTATCAACAACGGCCTCTTCCGTGTCCGACTCGACCACCGCTTCCTCCGCCCGCGAGTCCAATCCGACGCTCGCGCTGCATCGCAGCCTTCCGCGCGCCACGCGCGCCCGCGCCCGTTACGCGACCATGGCCGTATTCTTCATCGCGGGCATGATGTACGCGTCGTGGGGCGTGCACGTGCCGACCGTGCGCGACAAGTTCGCGCTGAGCCCTGGCATGCTCTCGTTCGCGCTCCTCGCGGTCGCGGGCGGCTCCATCTTCGCGATGCTCACTACCGGTTCATGGATCGCACGCGCCGGCACGCGTACCGCCTGCATGGCGGGCGGCATCACGATGATGCTCTGCGGCTCGCTGATTCTCGTGACGCCGTCGTACTGGCTGCTGCTGATCGTGCTCGCGATCTTCGGCTTCGGCATGGCGACGCTCGATGTCGCGATGAACGCCGAGGCGAGCGCGGTCGAGCAGGCATTGGCGCAGCCGATCATGTCGTCGCTGCACGGCATGTTCAGTATCGGCGGGATGGCGGGCGCGGCGGCGGGCGGCGCACTGCTCGCGCACGGGCTCGCGCCCGCCGCGCATCTCGCGCTCGCCTCGGGCGTAAGTCTGCTCGTGCTTCTGGTTTCGATGCCCTCGGTATTGCCGCACGTGCCGCATCACGACGAGCACGCGAAGGCGTCGTCGTCGAACCGGTGGCGCTCCGGCGCGCTATGGGCGCTCGGCGGCCTCGCGCTGATCGCGCTGATTGCGGAGGGCGCGATGTATGACTGGGCCACGGTCTATATGCGCGATGTCGTGGAGGCCACGCCTTCGGTATCGAGCGCGGCCTACGCGGCGTTCTCCGGCGGCATGGCGGCCGGGCGCTTCGGCGGCGACGCGGTGCGCGCGCGCTTCGGCGCGCCGCAACTGATTTTCGGCAGCGCGGGGCTCGCGTTCGTCGGTATGGTGATGGCGCTCGTGCTGCCGAACACCATCGTCACGATGACCGGCTTCACGCTGATGGGCCTCGGCCTCGCGAACATGATGCCGGTGCTGTTCGCGGCGGCCGCGCGCGTCGAAGGCGTGACGGCGGCCGAAGGGCTGGCCCAGGTTGCGGGGCTCGCGTACTTCGGTCTGCTGTTCGGGCCGGTGCTGATCGGCGGCGTCGCGCAGATCAGCAATCTGCCGATCGGCCTGTGCGTCGTCGCGGCGTGCTGCCTGATCATCACGGTGATCGGACCGCGCATTCTCAGGCGCCTGAAGATATGAAAAAGCGCGCGGCCCTTTCGGAACCGCGCGCTTTTCCGGACTTCGGAAAGCCCGAAGAAAATTACATCTTCACGACGTCGAGCAGGGTCTTCTTGCCCTTCTTGTAGTCGTACAGCGAGATCACGCCGTGCTTCAGATCGCCCTTCGAATCGAAGGAGGTCTGGCCGATCACGCCCTTGTAGTCCGTGTTCGGCATTGCGGCGAGGATCTTGGCCGGATCGACCGAGTTCGCGCGCTTCATCGCGTCGACGATGATATACACCGCGTCATACGTGAACGGCGCGTAGATCTGGATCGGCTGGCCGAAGCGCTTCTGGAACTTGGCGCCGAATGCCGCGCCGCCTTCCATCTTCTCGAGCGCCATGCCTGCTTCCGAGCACACGACGTTGTCGGTCGCGTCGCCGGCGAGATCAGCCAGCTTTTCCGTGCAGACGCCGTCGCCCGCGAGAACCTTCGCGCGCAGGCCGAGCTGCTTCGCCTGCTTCGCGAACGGGCCGCCCGTTGCGTCCATGCCGCCGTACATCACGGCGTCCGGGTTTTCGCCCTTGATCTTGGTCAGAATCGCGCGGAAGTCGACAGCCTTGTCGTTCGTCGCGTCATGCGAGATCACCTTCAGGCCGAGCGCCTTGGCGGTCTTCTCGAACTCGTTCGCGAGACCCTGGCCGTAAGCGGTCGAGTCGTCGACGACGGCGACGGTCTTCACCTTCAGGCTCTTTGCTGCGTAGTTGGCGAGCGCCGGGCCTTGCTGCGCATCGGTCGCGACGACGCGGTACGTCGTCTTGAAGCCTTGCTGCGTGTAGGCCGGGTTCGTTGCCGACGGGGAGATCTGGACGATGCCCGCATCGCTGTAGATCTTCGATGCCGGGATCGACGTGCCGGAGTTCAGGTGACCGACGACCGCGACGACCTTGTCGTCGACGAGCTTCTGCGCGACCTGCGTGGCGGTACGCGGGTCGGCGGCGTCATCTTGCGGGTCCAGTTGCAGCGTGATCTTCTCGCCACCGATCGTGAGGCCCTTGGCGTTGATCTCTTCGACTGCGAGCCGCGCGCCGTTTTCGTTATCCTTGCCCAGGTGAGCAATGCCGCCGGTCAGCGGAGCGACGTGACCGATCTTGACGACCTGGTCGGCTGCTGCGGTCGTTGCCAACGTAGCGAACAGCACGGCTGCGGCGCTGATCGGCAACAGTTTGTGAAGCTTGGTGTTCATGTAAGTCTCCAGTTTCGGTCCCAAAAACAACGTAATCGCCCTGTGCCCCGTCTTTCATCACGATCGCTCAGTCCCGTGGACGACCACGCCGGATGCATCGTCATGCACTTGGCAAGTCCTTCCGGCAGGCCATTTGTGACGGCCGCCGTCCGCACTGCGCGCAAGTGTAGGGTTGTCAAATTAATTTAGGGAAGTTTTTTAAGATACTGGTGTCACTACCAATTAGCGGCCAGTTGTGATGCGCCGCCGTTTGTGGTGGCGTTTCCGCGAAGACGCCCTGTACATGCGGGTTTCCGCGACATGGCCACGCAAAGGTTTGGCCTTCGTTCAAGTTTGACTGACGCGCGCCGATAATCGCGGCTCCCCAACATCATTAGCCTGTTTTTTAAAGCCTGCTTTTAGCTTGCGTTTAGATTGGCGCCTCTAAAATCCCCTCGCGCGTCAAACGGCGTGCCACGCTCCGCGCAGGCCTTCAGGGCGACTGAAAGGGAAAGCTGGCACACTCGCCGGCCAACCTTTGCACAAACACAAGGAGTTTCGCCGTGACCGTATCCGTGACTTCCCGCTGGATCGACATTCCCGCCGATGGCGGCAGCTTCCAGGGCTATCTCGCGTTGCCGAAGACGGGCACCGGGCCCGCCGTGATCATCCTGCAGGAAATCTTCGGCGTGAATGGCCACATCCGCAGCGTCGCCGATCAATACGCCGCCGATGGCTACGTCGCGCTCGCGCCGGACGTTTTCTGGCGCACGCAGCCGCGCGTCGAGCTGGGATACGAAGGCGCGGATCGCGAGAAGGCGATGGAACTGCTGCAAAAGACGAAGCTGGATGCCGCGGTCGCGGATGTCGGCGCGGCAGCCAAGGCGCTGCGCGCGCTGCCGGAGGTGACGGGCAAGGTTGCAGCGATCGGCTATTGCTTCGGCGGCCGGCTCGCGTATCTCGCGGCGGCGCAAGGTTCCGTGGATCTCGGAGTGGCCTACTACGGCGGCGGCATTCAGAACGCGCTCGACAAGGCCGATCAGGTTAAGGTGCCGATGCAGTTCCACTACGGCGAACTCGACGCGCACATTCCCGCCGATGCAGTGGATGCCGTGCGTCAGAAATTCGCGGGCCGCAAGGACTCCGAGCTATACGTTTACGCTCAGGCCGATCACGGCTTCAACTGCGGCGATCGCGCGTCGTACCACGCAAAGGCATCGGCGCTCGCGCACGGCCGAACGCTGACCTTCCTCGGTGAGCATCTGTAATAGAAGAACCGCGGGGCGAGCGCGCGTCGGGTGCCGCGCTCGCTATATCAGCGCAGGCAGCCCTTCCACGAGCAGGAAAGCGGCGAGCACGCCCAGAAGCGCGCCGAATACACGCAGCACGTTGTTCTTGAAGTGCGTCGCGCAGGGAATGGCCCCGAGAAACAGCGCGCCCGCAAGCGCCATCGGGATGATCAGAATAAAGTCGCCGATCGTGAAGTACGTCATAGTGCGTCTCCCATCGTCCTGCTTCTGGCTGCGATCGTCGCGCGCTGACAAGCTGCATCGACGATTCGAGTATAGGCCGCTCGATGCGAGCCGTCGGGGCATCTTCGTGCGATGGGAGACTCACTCGACGTACGAAATCGTTGCGCAACAAGGGCTTGGACGCGCCCGCTATTAAGCGAGCACGTAAAAACCCTTAGATTCGTCGTATTTCAATTCGCTTTCTAAATTAGGCGACGGCAGCGCGTTCGCGCCGGTCGAGCCACGCCGCGCCCGCCAGCCCGACGAGCAGCAGCGCGCCGATCAGCCCCGCCACGCCCGGCCAACCGAACGCGGTCCAGAAGTGACCGCCGTAGGACCCGATCAGACTCGACCCGATGTAATACGCGAGAAGATAAAGCGCGGCAGCCTGCCCTTTCGCCTGCGCGGCGAGCCGCCCGACCCAGCCGCTCGCGACCGAATGCCCGGCGAAGAAGCCGAAGGTCAGGCACGCGATACCCGCGATGATCACCGCCAGCGAGCTCGACAAGGTCAGCGCGATGCCGAGCATCATCAGGACGAGGCTCGCAATGAGCACGCGGCCGCGCCCGAAGGCATCGGCCAGCTTGCCGGACCACGGTGACGCGACGACGCCCGTCAGATACACGGTGAAAATCGCGCCGATCTGCGTCTGGTTCAGCCGGAACGGCGCACCGAGCAGCCGATAGCCGACGTAGTTATAGAGCGTGACGAAGCTGCCCATCAGCACGAAGCCGATGAGGAACAGAAACGGCAAGCCGCCATGCCGCAGATGCCCGCCGAGCGAGCGACGATGATGCGCGAACCCGACGCCGCGTCGAGGCTTGAAGCGCCGCGATGGCGGCAGGAGCGAGCGAAACGCGAGTGTGGCGAGCAGGCCGAGCAACCCGATTCCGGCGATCGCGACGCGCCAGCCGAACAGATCCGCGAGGATGCCGCTGATCACGCGCCCCGCCATGCCGCCGATGGCCGTCCCGCCGACATAGAGGCCCATCGCGAGACCGAGCCCTTCGGGATGCACTTCCTCGGCGAGATAAGCCATCGCAACGGCAGGCACGCCGCCGAGCGCGAAACCTTCGAGCGCGCGCACGACGAGCAGCGCGTGCCAGTCCGGCAGCGCGGCGGCGACGACCGTCAGCACCGACGACGCGAGCAGCGACATCGTCATCAGCCGATGGCGGCTCCAGCTTTCCGAGACGAAGCCCGCGATGAAAATGGCGATCGCAAGCGCGGCCGTGCTCACCGACACCGTCAGCGCGCTGACTGCCGGACTGACGCCGAACGCCTTCGTGAACTCGGGAAGCAGCGGCTGCACGCAATACAGCAGCGAAAAGGTCGCATAACCGGCGAACAGCAGCGCAAGCGAAGCGCGCCAGTAAGCGCGCGAGCCGCGTTCGAGATACGGCACGGCATCGGCGGCACGGTTTGCGCTACCTTCGGAATTCGGGCGCTGCGGCGCCGATGAAGCGTTCACGAATGAAGTCTCCGCTGAAAAACCCTCCACGATACGCCGATCCTAAGGGTTTTGCCTTAATGCGCGAGGCACTTTCGGACGACGATCACCGAGTAATTACTGCCATGCGTCTGCGATCGGCAACACAACTGGGCGATTGGCATCGCGCCGACGCGCCGCGATGCGCTAAAGTAAGAGCACAATCGTTCATGAAAGCCGCGTATGTCGCGCTTCCCGCAATAAAAATGCGGCGAAAAAGTCTGGTGCACGAGCCGTGAAAAGCCTGTGCTTGGTGAAATATATTTGACCGGCGTCACATCCTCAGCCGGCGTTGAAACGGGGATTCATCATGCAAATCGGTTCGATTGTCCGCTCCGTGCATATTGCCGTGCCTCAAGGCGCGCGCGGCATCGTCATGCGCATTCTCGGCGACATGGCGATGGTCGCCTGGTACGCGGGCGAGCCCGGCGTGACCAAGTTGCTCAATACGGAGCCGTTCTTTCTCGAAGACCTGATCGATACGGGCGACGTCGTGCGTCCTTCGAATACGGTCGTACATTGAGAAGCAGCAATGAGCGGCGTTAAACAGCGCGCCGGGTCGATGCGCTGATGCCGTCCGCGCGAAGGCGCGGCACAATGCCGGGATGAACACGATCCATCCCGACTCCCAGGGCGCGCCCGCCGACGACGCGCCGCCCTTCTCCGGCCTCACGCCCGAGCGCGTGCTCGACGCGCTCGACAGCGTGTTGCTCCCCGCAGGCGAGCGTACCGATGGCCGCCTGTTGCCGCTCAACAGCTACGAGAACCGCGTTTATCAGGTCGGCGTCGAAGACGGCGCACCGGTCGTCGCGAAGTTTTATCGGCCGAAACGCTGGTCGAATGCGGCGATTCTCGAAGAGCACGCGTTCGTCGCGAGCCTCACCGCGCGCGAGATTCCGGCGGTCCCGGCGCGGGCTTACGAAGGGAAAACGCTGCACGAATTCGAAGGCTTTCGCTTCTCCATCTTCGAGCGGCGTGGCGGACGCGCGCCCGATCTCGACCGCAGCGACACGCTCGAATGGCTCGGACGCTTCATCGGGCGAATCCACGCGGTGGGCGCGATCGAGCCGTATCGCGAGCGGCCGACGCTCGACATCCATACATTCGGCTACGAGCCGCGCGACTATCTTATGACGCACGGCTTCATTCCCGCCGATGTGCGCGAGGCGTGGGAAACCGTCGTGTCTATGGCGCTCGAAGGCGTCGCGCAATGCTTCGAGCGCGCCGGCGACGTGCGGCATCTGCGTCTGCACGGCGACTGTCATCCTAGCAACGTGCTATGGACCGATGCCGGCCCGCACTTCGTCGATTTCGACGACAGCCGCATGGGTCCCGCGATTCAGGATCTCTGGCTGCTGTTGCCCGCCGGTCGCGCGGACGCGTCGCGCGCGCTGACGGATCTGCTCGCGGGTTACGAGGATTTTTGCGAGTTCGATCCGCGCGAGCTGCATCTGATCGAAGCGTTGCGCACGTTGCGGCTGATCCATTATTCGGCGTGGCTCGCGCGCCGCTGGAACGATCCCGCGTTCCCCGCCGCGTTTCCGTGGTTCAACACCCAGCGCTACTGGGAAGACCGCATCCTCGAATTGCGCGAGCAAGTCGGCGCGATGCAGGAAGGCCCGCTCTGGCCCGTTTGAAATTTTTCGTCACACTCACGCACTGTCAGGCAATCGCAAAGCATTGAAAAGCGCTTTGCTGCGTGTAATGATAACAATTCTCATTTGCCCGCCTTTCGTCGATCGCCGCGCGTCCATGCGCGTCTAGCCGGTCGGGGCGCGGCTTTGCCTGCCAACGCCCGATTCTGGAGAGACGCGTGAACGCGCCCGACACACTCAATCCGCAGCCGCCCGCAACGAGCGGCCCGAAGCATTACCGTTCGCATGGGCGGCTCATCGACGACGCCGAGCAATTCGCGCGCAAGAACCGCTCGCGCCGCTCGACGTTCCTGAAGTGGCTGCGCAAGGTGCATGGCTGGATCGGTTTGTGGGGCGCGCTGCTCGGCCTGCTGTTTGGTGCGACGGGCTTCCTGCTGAATCATCGCGCGCCGCCGCTGCGCATATCCACGGGCGAGCCGCAGGTTTCGCAAATGCAGATACCGCTGCCGGCCGAAGGCTTCAAGACGCCGCGCGACATGGGCCTGTGGCTCAAGAAGGAACTGAAGATCGAGGGCAATCTCGGTCGCGCGCGCAAAGAGCCGGCGCATCCGGTCGGCTGGGGCGACAAGAGCACGATACAGCCCGAGCAATGGTCGGTGATGGTGGCGTCGCCCGGCGGCGGCGTGATGGCGGAGTACTGGGTGGGCAACAACTTCGTGTCGGTGAAGCGCACCGAAAACACCTTCCTCGCGATGATGACCAATCTCCACAAGGGCGTGGGTCTGAGCGTGGGATGGGTGCTGCTCATCGATACGTTCGCGGGCAGCATCGTGCTGCTGTCGCTGACGGGTGTGCTGCTGTGGACCGAGCTCAACAAGAAGCGCACGGCGGGCGTCGTGATCGTGGCTGCATCGCTGATCGCAGCGATTGTCTGCGGGTTGATCTGATTTCCCGAGCGATGCGCGCCTGGCCGCTGCTCACGCGGCCCGCTTCCCCTTCCGCGGGTTATGCCGCGTGAGCCAAAGATAAAGCCCGCTCCCCAGCACGACGATCGTCAGCACATCGAAGGCCGCCCAGAAGATCTTGAGCGGCATCCCGCCAAAATCCCCGAAGTGCAACGGCTGCGAGCCGAGCAAAACCTTCAGATACCAGGGCAATTCACGCGAATCCGTGAGCGCGCCCGTCGATGCATCGACGAGCACCGGCCGCATGATCCGCGTCGTGAGAATGCCGTCGCCGCGCATCCACACGGCATAGTGATGCGGGCTCGCGAAGCGCGTCCCCGGAAACGCGACGAACGATGGAATCATGTCGGGCGCCACGCCGCGCGCGGTCGTCACGGCATCGTCGACGGAAGCGCGCACGGCCACCGGCGGCTGCCCCGCATAGGGCGCGACCATCTGCGCGAGCTGATCGTTGCGCCACGCGTCCAGCATCAGATCGGCGAGCGTGTTGATCGACCCCGTCGCGCCGACGAGCAACGCCCACGCGAGCGTCAGCATGCCGATTGCGTTGTGCCAGTCGAGCCACACGATGCGCCGCTTCTTCTTCAGGCGCACGCGCCCGAGCCCGACCTTTCGCCAGAACGGCAGATACACGACCACACCCGACACGATCGCCGCGAGAAACACCACGCCCATCGCGCCGAGAAAGAGCTTGCCGAACAGGCCCGCGAACATGTCGACGTGCAGCTTGAGCAGCACAAACTTGAGCGAGCCCTTGCCCGGCGGCATGCCGAGCGGATGCGCGGTGCGCGCGTCGACGGTGGTGCTGAGGGTATCGTCGGGCGGCGTGTCGGCGCGCGGCGCGGTCACGACGATCGGCAGCAGCGGTTCATCCGGCTCCCAGATCATGTATTGCGGCACGTGGCCCGCGTGCGCCTTCAATGCGGCTTGCAACACCGCGTCGTAGCTCGCGCGCGCATTCGCCTGCGCCGCGGGCAGTTCTGGCGCTTCGATCGCATCGCCGGTGAGGATGTCGAGCTCATGGCCGAACACGAGCGGCAAGCCCGTCAGACAAAGCAGCAGCATGAACGCCGTGCAGACGAGACTCGTCCAGCGATGCACGATCGACCACATGCGCAACGCGCGCTGGCTCATGTGGCGTTTGTCCGCGGACGAGCGCGAATCGGGCGATACATCGGCGCGCGAGGCTGCGCGCCGGTCATCGCCGGTCAAAAACTTGCCGGGCATTCGATGAAGATTTCGAGCTGAAGGGAAAGGCTTCGCGTCAGCCGCATGGGCCGAGCAAATGAGAACGATTATTATATAGGTGGACGATCCGCGCAGATCGCGTTTCGTCAGCCTTTTGTAATGAGTCCGGTGCGCTCAGACGCCGCAGACTTCGCCTTTCCCGGCGATCTCTCTCGCCGCCTTCGCCCCTTCGACCTGCAGCAATTCAGGCAGCGACACCCCGTTCTTCGCCGCCGTCACTTCGGCGAGAATCGACACGGCGATCTCCGGGGGCGTCCTGCTGCCGATATAGATGCCCACCGGCCCATGCAACCGCGCGAGCTCGGCCTCGTTCAGATCGAATTCCTTCAGACGCTCGCGGCGCGCCGCGTTATTGCGCCGCGACCCGAGCGCGCCGACATAGAACGCCGGCGTCTTCAACGCTTCCATCAGCGCGAGATCGTCGAGCTTCGGATCGTGCGTGAGCGCGATCACCGCGCAGCGCTCGTCGAGCTTCATGTCCATGACAGTGTCGTCGGGCATGGTGCGCACGATCGTCGTGCCCGGCACGTCCCACTCTTCCGTGTATTCCTCGCGCGGATCGCACACGGTCACCTGATAGTCGAGCCCGACCGCGATGCTGCACAGATACCGCGACAACTGCCCCGCGCCGATCACCAGCATCCGATAGCGCGGGCCGTGAATCGTGAGCAGCCGCGCGTCGTCGAAGTGCACGCCGTCCGTCGCTTGCGCGGGTTCGAGGCGCGCTTCGCCCGTCGCCATGTCGAGCGTGCGCGCGACGAGCCGCCCGCTTTCCACCGCCGCGCATAGTTCCGCGATGCCGCTCGTCATCGTCAAAGGCTCCAGCACGAGCTGGATCGTGCCGCCGCACGGCAAGCCGAACCGATGTGCCTCTTCCGCGCTGATGCCGTACTTCACCGCTTCCGGCTTCGTCTGCTCGATGCCCCGCTGCCGCACGCGGTCGATCAGATCGTCCTCGATGCAACCGCCCGACACCGAGCCGGCGACGTGGCCATCGTCGCGCACGGCGAGCATCGCGCCCTCCGGCCTCGGCGACGAGCCCCACGTCTTCACCACCGTCACGAGCAATACGCGATGCCCCTGTTCGAGCCATCGCGCGCTGTTCTTCAGGACTTCGAGATCCACGCTGTCCATGATTTCTTTCCTTTCTGCTGCCCTTCGCCGCCGCTATCGCCGTCGTTACCGTTTTCATCGACGGCGGCTGCATCCTGTGATTCCTGCCCGCCCTGAAGCTGGGCGCCGAATCGCTTGAAGAATTCTCCCGCAATCTTGCGCGCCGCGCCGTCGACGAGCCGCGAGCCGATCTGCGCCAGCTTGCCGCCCACCTGCGCGTTCGCGCTGTACGTGAGCTTCGTCGTGTCGGCTTCGTCGCCGGGCTCGAGGTTCACCGTCGCGGTGCCCTTGCTGAAGCCGGCCGCGCCGCCCTGCCCTTCGAACACGATCGTGTACGTGTGCGGCGCGTCGATATTCGTGAGCTCCATTCTGCCCTTGAAGCGCGCCTTCACCGGACCGACCGCCGCCGTCATCGCGACGTTGTAGGCATTCTCGCCGTCGGCGTCGATGCTGTCGCAGCCGGGGATGCAGACTTTCAGGATCGATGTGTCGTTGAGCGCTTCCCACGCGCGCTCCTGCGGCACCGGCAGCGTGTGTGTTTCGGTCAGTTCCATCGCGTGTCTCCAATGGGCGTGTGTTTCGACAAGGCCGCGAGTTCGCGTCCGACAGCGCCGAGGCTGTCGAGGTTATGCGCCGCGAGCATCGCATCGACGTGCGGCAGGATCGCGCGCACGCCTCGCGCGCGCGGGGTGAAATCGGCGAAGCGCAACAGTGGATTGAGCCACACCAGCCGATGCGCGAAGCGCCTGAGTCTTTGCATCTCGGCATCGAGCACGTCGATGGCTTCGTGGTCGAGGCCATCGGTGACGAGCAGCACCGTCGCACGTCCTGCAAGCACGCGACGCGCCCAGCGTCGATTGAACTCCGCGAGCGCCGCTCCGATGCGCGTGCCGCCCGACCAGTCGGCGACATTCTGTCCGAGCGCGGCGATGGCGACATCGGGATCGCGTTCGCGCAATGCGCGCGTCGCATTCGTGAGACGCGTGCCGAAGAGAAACACCTGCAAGCGCTCGCGCGACTGCAGAAGCGCATGGCAAAAGTAGAGCACGGCGCGCGAATACGCGCTCATCGAGCCGGAGATATCGAGCAGCAAGACGAGCGGCGGTCTGCGCTCCACCGCCGCGCGATATTTCCACACGGTCCAGTCGCCGCCCGAACGCACGGCATGGCGCGCACTCGCCTTCAGATCGGCGTGCGTGCCGCGCGATGCCGCCTTCAGCCTGCGCGTCGGCTCGGTCGCGAGCGGCAGCCGATGCGCGCGAATCTGATGCCGCAGCGTGCGCCATTCGTCGGCGGTGAGCGTATCGAAGTCGCGATGGCTCAGCCGTTCCTGCGAACTGAACGTGATGCGCGCGTGCGCTTCCTCGGGCTTCGATTCCGGAACCGGCGCTTTCGATGCAGCCGCGGCGCGCGTCGCCAGCGCATCGGCGAGACGGTTGTTGCGCTTCGGCGGCGGCATCCCGCTCTTCACTTTCGGCAGAAGCAGCGCGCGCAGCTTGCCTTCCCAATCGGGATCGCGCCAGAAGAGATCGAACGCGGCGTCGAAAATCTCGCGTTCGTCGCTCGCGTGGACGAGCAGACATGCGAGCGTCGCGCGCACATCGTCGCGGCGATCCAGATCGATGAAGCGCAGCGCGTCGAGCGCATCGACCGCATGCGCCGGCGACATGCCGAGGCCCGCGCCACGCAGGAGCCTCACGAAATGCACGACGTTGCGGGCGAACGGTTCCATCGTCATTGCGTGGCGGAGAGGCATTGCGCGAGCGTGCCGGCGTCCATGCGCGCGAGATCGTCCTGATACTTGAGCAGCACGCCGAGCGTGTCCTGCACCGATTGCGGATCGAGCTCCGACACCGACAACGCCGCGAGGGCGCGGCACCAGTCGATGGTTTCCGCGACGCCCGGCGCCTTGAACAGATCCAGCGTGCGCAGCTCATGCACGAATGCGACGGCGCGCTTTTGCAACGCCTGCCCCGCTTCCGGCGCGCGCGCGGCGACGATCGCGAGTTCAACGTCTCGCTCGGGATAGCCGATCCACTGATACAGACAGCGGCGCTTCAACGCGTCGTGCACTTCGCGCGTGCGGTTCGACGTCATCACGACGAGCGGCGGCCGCGCGGCGCGCACCGTGCCGTACTCGGGAATCGACACCTGAAAATCCGACAGCAGTTCGAGCAGGAACGCTTCGAACGGCTCATCGGCGCGATCGATTTCGTCGATCAGCAACACGCGGCGCGCATCGGGATTCACGGGATCGGGCAGCAGCGCCTGAAGCAGCGGACGCTTCAGCAGAAACTCGCCGCGATACAGAGAATCGTTCGACGGCGTTTCGCCCGATGCCTCCGCGAGCCGCAGCGCCATGATCTGCCGCGGATAGTCCCACTCGTACAGCGCGCTCGCCGTGTCGAGCCCTTCGTAGCATTGCAGGCGCAGCAGCGTGGTGCCGCACAAGCCCGCCGCCGCCTTCGCGAGCTCCGTCTTGCCGACGCCCGGCTCGCCTTCGAGAAACAGCGGCCGCTGCATCCTGAGCGCGAGAAAGAGCGCCGTCGCGAGCTCGCGGTTCGCGAAGTACTGATGCTCGCGCAGGCGCGCGAGCGTCTCGTCGATGGAAGCGGGCTCGCCCTGCATCACGCCGGAAACGACATCGCGCGCTCGATCGCGCGGCCCGCGAGCACCGGAATCAGATGCGCGCGATAGTCGGCGCTCGCGTGCATGTCTTCGTTGAGCTGGTCGGGCAGAATCTTCACGCTGCGCGCCGATGCCACCGAAAAGTCCTTCGACAACGCCGCTTCCAGTTCGGCCGGACGAAACACCGAAGACGCCGCGCCCGTCACGCCGACGCGCACGCCGTCCTTGAACTTCGCGACGAACACGCCGACGAGCGCGAAGTGCGACGCCGGATTGCGAAACTTCTCGTAGCCCGCGCGCTCGGCCAGCGGAAACTCGACTGCAGTGATCAGTTCGTCGGGTTCGAGCGCGGTCGTGTACATGTCGATGAAGAAGTCATCGGCGGCGATACGCCTTCTGTCCGTCACGACCGTCGCGTTCAGCGCGAGCACGGCGGACGGATAGCACGCGGCGGGATCGTCGTTGGCAAGCGAGCCGCCGATCGTGCCGCGCTCGCGCACCTGCATGTCGCCGATGCGGCCCGCGAGATCCGCGAGTCCCGGCAGCGCCTTCTTCACATCGGCGTTCGATGCGACCTGCGCATGGCACGCCGCGCCACCGATGGTGAGCTTGTCGCCATCGAGCGTGATGTTCTTCATCGATGCGACGCGCGTCACGTCGATCAGCACCGATGGCTGCGCGAGCCGCAGGCGCATCGTCGGCAAGAGACTCTGGCCGCCCGCGAGAAATTTGGCGTCGTCGTTTCCGGACAGCGCGGCGACGGCCGCCTTCGCTTCGCCCAGGCGTTGATAGTCGAATGAGTACATATCGGTCTCCGGGGCTCAGGCGTGTTGGGCGTTATGCATCGCGGTCCATACGCGATGCGGCGTCGCGGGCATCTGCAAGTCCTTCACGCCGAGCGGTGCGAGCGCATCGAGAATCGCGTTGATGACGGCCGGCGGCGAGCCGATCGCGCCCGCTTCGCCGCAGCCCTTCACGCCGAGCGGATTGTGCGTGCACGGCGTGCCCTTCGCGGTCTCGACGTTGAAGCTCGGCAGGTCGATCGCGTGCGGCATCGCATAGTCCATGTACGAGCCGGAAAGCAACTGGCCGGTGCTGTCGTCGTAGACGCAGCGTTCGAGCATCGCCTGGCCGATGCCCTGCCCCAGCCCGCCATGCACCTGCCCTTCGACGATCATCGGATTGATCACGTTGCCGAAGTCATCGACGGCGGTGAACTTCTGGATGCGCGTCTCGCCCGTGTCCTGATCGACTTCGACTTCGCACACATACGCGCCCGACGGATACGTGAAGTTGGTCGGATCGTAGAACGCGTTTTCGTTGAGGCCCGGCTCCATCTGATCGAGCGGGAAGTTGTGCGGCACATACGCGGCGAGCGAGACATCAACGAAGGTCTTCGTGCGGTCCGTGCCCGCGACGCGAAACACGCCGTTCTTGAACTCGATGTCTTCCACCGCCGCTTCGAGCAGATGCGCGGCGATCTTCTTCGCCTTCGCTTCCACTTTGTCGAGCGCTTTCATGATCGCCGAGCCGCCGACCGAAATCGAACGCGAGCCGTACGTGCCCATGCCGAACGGAATGCGTCCGGTATCGCCGTGAATGATCTCGACATTCTCGATCGCGACGCCGAGCCGGTCCGCGACCACCTGCGCGAAAGTCGTTTCGTGCCCTTGGCCGTGACTGTGCGAGCCGGTGAAGACGGTGACGGAGCCGGTCGGATGCACGCGCACTTCGCCCGCTTCGAACAAGCCCGCGCGCGCGCCCAGCGCGCCCGCGACATTCGACGGCGCGAGCCCGCACGCCTCGATGTAGCACGAGTAACCGATGCCACGCAGCTTGCCGTTCTGCTTCGATTCCTCGCGGCGCTTCTTGAACCCTTCGACGTCCGCGAGTTCGAGCGCGCGATTCAGGATCGTGTCGTAATCGCCGACGTCGTATGTCAGGCCGACCGGCGTCGCATACGGAAATTCGCGAATGAAGTTGCGCCGGCGCAATTCGACCGGATCGATGTTCATCTCGCGCGCCGCCGTCTCGACGAGACGCTCGACCACATACGTCGCTTCCGGGCGGCCCGCGCCGCGATACGCATCGACGGGCACCGTATTCGTGAACACGGCTTTGACTTCCGCGTAGATCGCGGGCGTCGTGTACTGGCCGGCGAGCAGCGTCGCGTAGAGCACGGTCGGGATCGACGATGCGAACGTCGACAGATACGCACCCATGTTCGCCGTCGTATGCACACGCATGCCGATGAACTTGCCATCCTTGTCGAGCGCGAGTTCGGCCTTGGTCACGTGATCGCGGCCGTGCGCGTCGGAGAGAAACGCTTCGGAGCGCTCGGCCGTCCACTTGATCGGCCGCCCCACTTTCTTCGATGCCCACGTCAGCGCGACATCTTCCGGATACAGAAAAATCTTCGAGCCGAAGCCGCCGCCCACATCCGGCGCGATCACGCGCAGCTTCGATTCCGGCAGCGACAGCACGAACGCCGCCATCAGCAGACGCTCGACGTGCGGATTCTGATTCGCGACGTAGACCGTATAGCTGTCGTCATGCTTCGAATAGCTCGCGTTCACGGCGCGCGGCTCGATCGCGTTCGGCACCATGCGCTGATTCACGATATCGAGCGTCGTCACATGCGCGGCCTGCGCGAACGCTGCGTCGGTCTTGGCCTTGTCGCCGTGACCCCAGTTGAAGCAGACGTTGTTCGGCACGCTGTCGTGCACGAGCGGCTGGCCGGCATCGGCGGCGGTCCCGGTCGCGACCACGGGCGGCAGCTCGTCGTAATCGACCTCGATCAGCTCGAGCGCGTCCTTCGCTTCCTTGATCGATTCCGCGACGACCAGCGCGACCTGATCGCCCACATGCAGCACCTTGTCGTGCGCGATGACGGGATGAGGCGGCTCGTGCATCGGCGAGCCATCGATGCTGTGGATCAGCCAGCCGCACGGCAGGCCGCCGACGTTCTCGCCCGCCAGATCCTTGCCTGTGAAAATGCCGATCACGCCGGGCGACTTCATCGCCGCGTCGATATCGACACGCCTGATCTTCGCGTGCGCGTGCGGCGAGCGCAGGAACACGCCATAGCTTTGCTGCGGCATGACGACGTCGTCGGTGTACTGGCCCGCGCCCGTCAGGAAGCGATAGTCTTCCTTGCGCTTGACGCCAGCGCCGATCATTTTCTGTTGCTCAGGGGCATTCATCGCGGTCTCCTTTGTAGGCGCGATTCATCGTGTCGAGGAAGGATTCGCGTGGCGTCAGGCGCCGGCTTTCATGGCCTGCGCGCCCTGGAGAACCGCTTTGACGATGTTGTGATAGCCCGTGCAGCGGCACAGGTTGCCGTCGAGCTGCTCGCGCACTTCTTCTTCGGAAAGATTCGGCGATTGGGCGGCGAGCGCGCTCGCGCTCATCACCATGCCCGGTGTGCAAAAGCCGCATTGCAGGCCGTGGCATTCCTTGAACGCCGCCTGCATCGGATGAAGCTGGCCGTCCTTCGCCATGCCTTCGATGGTCGTCACTTGCATGCCGTCCGCCTGCACGGCGAGGATGTTGCACGACTTGATCGCGCGTCCGTCGAGATGAACGGTGCATGCGCCGCACTGCGCGGTGTCGCAGCCGACGTGCGTGCCGGTGAGCCTGAGTTGTTCGCGGAGAAACTGGACGAGCAGAAGATGCGGTTCGACGGTGGCGGTCACGGGTTTCCCGTTGACCGTCAGACTGATGCTGAGCGCCATTTCACTGTCTCCTTGCAAGGACGGACCAGCTTCACGCCGTTGCACCTGCCTACTGCCGCCGTGAGCGTTCAGCCGGAATTGGTGTTATGTGTATTTAGCGACGAGTAAAACACAAATCGGCGGGCGTCGCTATCCGCTCGAACGTCCGTCCCAAACTGCGGCTGCGCGGCCGCAAATGCAAAGCGCCGCCTCTCGGGCGGCGCTTTGCATGGAACGTCATGGCGCTCAGTGCGTCTCGGTTTCGCGCTTCTTCGCCTTGCCCGCCGATGCAGCGGCACGCGGCGCTTCGAGAGGCGCGCGGCCGAGCACCGAATGGCGGCGCGAGTACATGAAGTAGATCGCAAGGCCGATCACGAGCCACACCGCGAACGCGATCCACGTCATCGCCTGAAGATTGATCATCAGGAAGAGGCACGACGCCACCGCGAGAACCGGCACGACCGGCACGCCCGGGCAGCGGAACGCGCGCGGCAGATCCGGATGCGTGCGGCGCAGGATCAGCACGGCGATGGAGACCATCGAGAAAGCGGCGAGCGTACCGATGTTGATGAGCTCGGCGAGCACGTTGAGCGGCACGAGCGCGCCGATCAATCCGAAGAAGATGCCGACGAGCCAGGTCGTGAAGAAGGGCGTCGCGAAACGCGGATGCACCTTCGAGAGCCGCGCGGGCAAGAGGCCGTCGCGCGACATCGCATAGATGATGCGCGTCTGGCCGTAGCTCATCACGAGGATCACGGTGAGCATGCCGAGCACCGCGCCGAGATCGATGAAGCCCGCGACCCAGTTCTGTCCCGCGACCTGCAGCGCGAACGAAACCGGATGCGGATTGTTCGCGAACTGCGCCGACGGCACGATGCCCGTCACGACCGCCGCGACCGCCACGTACAGCACCGCGCACACCGCGAGCGACGAGATGATGCCGATGGGCAGATCGCGCTTCGGATTCTTCACTTCCTCCGCCGCCGACGACACCGAATCGAAGCCGATGAACGCGAAGAACATCACGGCCGCCGCGCCGAACACGCCGGACCAGCCGTTCGGCATGAAGGGCGTCCAGTTCGCCGGCTTGACGTGGAACACGCCGACCGCGATCACGAGCGCCACGACGGTCACCTTGATCGCGACCATGACGTTGTTCACGCGCGTCGACTCCTTGATGCCGACCGAGAGCAGCGCCGTGATCGCCATCATCACGAGGAACGCGGGCAGGTTGAACAAGGTGGCATGGCCGGGCAGGGCGCCGGGCGCGGCGGTGAGCGCGGTCGGCAGCGAGATGCCGAAGCCGGCCAGCAGCGACTGCAGATAGCCCGACCATCCGACCGACACGGCGGACGTCGCGAGCCCGTATTCGAGCATCAGGTCCCAGCCGATGATCCACGCGGCGAGCTCGCCGAGCGTCGCATACGAATAGGTGTAGATGGAGCCGGCGACGGGAATCGTCGACGAGAACTCGGCATAGGCGAGGGCGGCGAAGCAGCACGCGATCGCCGCGACGATGAACGACACCATGAGCGCCGGGCCGGCCTGCACGGCGCCGGTTCCGGTCAGCACGAAAATCCCCGTGCCGATGATGGCCCCGATGCCGAGAAAGGTCAGATCGAGGGCGCCGAGCGTCTTCTTGAGCGACGTGCTGTGCGCGCCGGCCAGCATGTGCTCGATGTTTTTCTTACGGAACAACGACATTGCGGTGAGTCTCCTTCTGGTGCACGCAGGCACCCCTGCTACGGGAAAACCCGACATTTTATCGGAGACTCAGAGATTGCCCATGATTCGGGCAGGCGGCGCATTATTGCGGCGAATTGTTACTTTTCTCTTCCCCGCAATTTATCTTGCACGAGATAAATAGCTAGCCGGCGATCGCCGGGTTCATGTCGACGAGACGGTTGCTCATCACGTAGAACGTAAGCTCGGCGTTGTTGGCGAGCTTCATCTTTTCCAACAACCGCGCGCGATAAACGCTCACCGTTTTAACTGAAAGAGATAAAGCGTGGGCGATATCCGTCAGACGCTTGCCCGACGCCAGCATGCAAAGCGTCTGATATTCGCGGTCCGACAGCTTTTCGTGCGGCATGCGGTCGGTGTCGAGCGAGACGTAGGTCGCCAGCGCTTCCGCCATTTCCGGACTCACGTACTTGCGGCCCGCGGCGACCTGCTGGATCGCGCCGATCATGAGCGCCGGATCCACCGTCTTCGACAGATAGCCCGACGCGCCCGCCTTGAGCGCACGCACCGCGTATTGATCCTCGCGATACATCGAGAACATGAGCACGGGCAGGCGCGGGCTCTCGCGCTTCATGCGCTTCAGCAGGTCGATGCCGTTGACGTCGGGCAACGAGATATCGAGCATCGCGACGTCGAACGGACTGCGCGCGGCCAGGGCGAGCGCTTGCATGCCGGTTTCGGCCTCCGATACGTGCGACGCGACACCGCGTTCCAGCAGCAATTGCGCGACGCCTCGGCGCACGATGGCGTGATCGTCGGCGAGCAGGACCTTGAGCGTCACGGGCGGCCTCAGGCGTTGACCACGCTGAGCGCGAACAGCCCGGGACGCGCCGCCGTCCATGGCAGACGCGCGCGCACGCAGGTGCCGTCGGGTTTCGCGCCGGCGACACGCAAACTGCCGCCGAGCGCTTCGCAACGCGCCCGCATGCCCGACAACCCGAAACGTCCGCTCTTGCGACGCGCCGCCGCGCTGATGCCGACGCCATCGTCTTCGACGGTCAGCATCACGCCGTGTGCGTCGAGCGAGAGCGTCACGCTTGCGCGCGTGGCGCGCGCATGACGCGCGACGTTGCCGAGCGCTTCCTGCATCACGCGAAAAATGGCGAGCGACATGTCGTGCGACAGACGGTCCAGACGCGCATCGCCCGGACAGGCGAAATCGACGGCGATCGCGGTGCGCGCGCCGAAACTCGCGATCCAGTCGGCGAGCATGGCGGCGAAATTGGCGTCGAACGTCGGCGTCTGCAATCCCTCGACGATCCGGTGACTCGTCTCGCAGACATCGGCGAGCGCGGCGCGCGCCTGATACAGCGCGTCGCCGAGCGCGGCGGGCGCATCGGCGGCGAGCCAGTGTTCGGCGCGAGCGAGGGCGAGATTGGCGACCGTGAGCGCAGCGCCGGTTTCATCGTGGAGATCCTGCGCGAGCGCCTGGCGCGCGCGTTCTTCCGCGGCGGCGAGCAGCGCGGCGAGTTCCTGGACGCGGGCGGTGAGACGCTGGATTTGCCGATCGCCCTTGAGCTTGGCGTCGATCAGCGCGGAATAGGGCGAGGCAAACGACGCGCCGGAGCATTCCGGCGCCGGTGACGGCACCCCGCGCAGCGGGGCGCGGCGAACCGTGCTCTCATCGAGCGTGATTGTGGCCGACGGGTTCATTCACTGTCCTCGTTTTGAGCGCAACTGGAGCTACGTCCTCGGCACACCCACGAGCGGCGTAACTGAATTTACACTCTGTAACATCGATGACGGACCACGCCGGTCGCGCCACCGCCTCAACGTGGCTGAATCATATCCCAAAAATATTATGAATCGATGTCTGACAAGGCCGGAACGGACGAACTTCATGTCGTTTGCCAAGTTTGCTGCGCATAATCCGTAGGAAAAATACCTACTGATGCCGCCCAATTTGTAACAAGGCCGCGCGCGCTGACGTATCGGCAAGGCGAAAAAAAACCGGAGCGCGAAGCTCCGGTCTCTGCGAACGCGACGCCTTGCAGCTTTAGCCGACGAACGCCTTTTCCACGACGTAGTGACCAGGATGGTTGTTGCTGCCTTCCTGGAAGCCCATCGAGTCGAGCAATTCGCGGGTGTCGCGCAGCATATGCGGGCTGCCGCAAAGCATGACGCGGTCGTTTTCGATCGAGAACGGCTCGACCGACAAATCGGCGAACAGCTTCTTCGTCTCGATCAGATCGGTGATGCGGCCGCGATTCGCGAATTCCTCGCGCGTGACGGTCGGGTAGTACACGAGTTTCTCGGAGACGATCTCACCGAGGTGCTCGTGCGCCGGCAGGTGCTCCGTGATGAAGTCCTTGTACGCGAGTTCGTCGACGAAACGGCAGGTATGCGTCAGCACGATCTTCTCGTAGCGGTCGTACACTTCCGGGTCCTTGATGATCGACATGAAAGGCGCGAGGCCCGTGCCGGTCGAGAGGAGCCACAGCGTCTTGCCGGGCAACAGGTTATCGGCGACGAGCGTGCCCGTCGGCTTCTTGCCGATCAGCACGGAATCGCCGACCTTCAGGTGCTGCAGGCGCGACGTGAGCGGGCCGTCGGGAACCTTGATGCTCAGGAATTCGAGATGCTCTTCGTAGTTCGCGCTCGCGAGGCTATAGGCGCGCAGGAGCGGCTTGCCGTCGACTTCGAGGCCCACCATCGTGAACTGGCCGTTTTCGAAGCGGAACGAGGCGTCGCGCGTGCAGGTGAAACTGAAAAGCGTGTCGGTCCAGTGATGGACGCTCAGAACGGTTTGAGAATTAAGGTTGCTCATGGCTTCTTGAACTGTGCTCTAACTGTGCGAAAGCGGTGACGCTCTGACGCTCACGGCGGAACTGCGGCCGATGCCACGCCGGGCCGGCGCCGAAAAAACTGCGCGCTGCGAGGGCGCTGTGCTGCGCGAACAGGACGATCGAACGATGACGGCCGCCGATGTGATCGAAGACCCGCGATTCGAAGGCAGCGTTTCACGCCGCGCCTTGCGTGAACTTCGCGCCGCAACGAGGCAGTCGCAAGACAACCCGGCGCAATCGGCTATTTTAACCCGATAGTCGTTGCGCGGTCCGCACGACGAAACAGCGGCGAAGGCGCGCACGTCTGCCTCCTGAGCGAACGTGCGTGCGGAAGAAACGCGTTCCCGGCAGCCTGCGATCGGAATCGCGAAACGAAAAGCCGCCGAGCCCGAATGATAGCAACGGATGCCGCGCTTATCCCAAAATACCCTTCTGGCGTCGGGTTCGCGCGCGTCAGATGCGCTGATCCGTGGACGGCTTTTCCCACAGATTGATGCCGCCTTCCTGCGCGTGCTGATCGATTTCCGCGAGTTCTTCCTTCGTGAAATCGAGGTTCTTCAGCGCGCCGACGTTCTCCGCAACCTGCTCCGCGCGGCTCGCGCCGATCAGCACCGAGGTCACGCGCCCACCGCGCAGCGCCCACGCGAGCGCCATCTGCGCGAGGCTCTGGCCGCGCTTCTGCGCGAGTTCGTTGAGCTTGCGCACGTGCGCGAGATTCGCGTCGCTCAGATGCTCCTGCTTGAGCGAGCCGCCGCCGGGCTTGTTCACGCGCGCGTCCTGCGGCACGCCATTGAGGTACTTGCTCGTGAGAAGGCCTTGCGCGAGCGGCGTGAACGCGATACTGCCCGCGCCGATATCGTCGAGCGTATCGAGCAGGTCCGTCTCGATCCAGCGGTTCAGCATGTTGTACGACGGCTGATGGATCAGCAGCGGCACCTTGTGCTCGGCGAGCAGTTTCGCCATTTCGCGCGTCTTGGCCGCCGAGTACGAAGAGATGCCCACATAGAGCGCCTTGCCCGAATGCACGGCCGTCGCGAGCGCGCCGGCGGTTTCCTCGAGCGGCGTGTCGGCGTCGAAGCGATGCGAGTAGAAAATATCGACGTAATCCAGGCCCATGCGCTTCAGACTCTGGTCGAGGCTCGCGAGCACGTACTTGCGCGAACCGCCGCCCTGGCCGTACGGTCCGGGCCACATGTCCCAGCCGGCTTTCGACGAGATCAGCAATTCATCGCGATACGGCCGGAAATCATCCTTGAAGATGCGGCCGAAATTCGTCTCCGCGCTGCCGTACGGCGGGCCGTAATTGTTCGCGAGATCGAAATGAGTGATACCGAGATCGAACGCGGTGCGCAGGATGTCGCGTTGCGTGGAGATCGGCGTGGAATCGCCGAAGTTGTGCCACAAACCCAGCGACAAGGCCGGCAGCTTCAAGCCGCTCTTGCCGCAGGTGCGGTATTGCATCTGCGTGTATCGCTCTGACGCTGCTTCGTAGGCCATGACGGATTTCCTCTGGGGAATTGCGGATTGAACAAACCGCGGCAGACGGACCGGATGCCGCAGCGGGCGTCAATGTTAGCCAATCGGGGCGAAGCGCGCACAGCCCGCACCGCCGTCCCGATATCCGGAACCGTCCGAACGTCCGTAAGGGGAACGAACCAGCGCAAATGCGGACCAATGCACATTTCGCATGAAGGAATCTGAATGATGGACCCGATCGACAAACTCCGACCCGCCTACGACTCTTTCGCCGCCATCGCCGTGACGTATGGCATCGACATGCTGCTGGCGATTCTGATTCTCGCGGTCGGCTGGTGGATTTCGAACGCCGTCGCGAACGCGCTGCGTCGCACGCTCAGCCGCACCAATGTCGACGCCACGCTCACGCCGGTGCTCGCCAGCCTCGCGATGTGGGCGATCCGCGTCGTTGCGATCGTCGCGGCGCTCGGCAAATTCGGCATCGCCGCGGCCAGCATCCTGACCGTGCTCGGCGCCGCCGGCCTCGCCATCGGTCTGGCGCTGCAGGGCACGCTGCAGAACATCGCGGCCGGTCTGATGCTGCTGCTGTTGCGGCCGTTTCGCGTGGGCGATTACATCGAAGGCGTCGGCACGACGGCCGGCACCGTGAACGAGATCGGACTTTTCACGACGCGCCTGACGAAAGCCGACGGCATCATCATGTACGTGCCGAACAGCCTGATCTGGGCGAACGCCATCACCAATTACAGCGCGAACGAGCGCCGCAAAGTGGTCATCAATTTTCAGGCGCAGCACGGTCTTCGGGTCGAACACGTGCTCACGGAGCTGCGCAGGCTGACGAGCGAAGATCCGCGCATCGTGCAGGACGGGCCGTCGGCGCCGTGGGTCGCGGTGACCGATTACACCGACACCGGCGTGAAGTTCAACCTCGGCGCCTGGGTCAGCAGAAGCGATCATCAGAACGTGCAGGCCGATCTGCTGCGCAAGATCCAGCCGCTGACGCGCGAAGTGGAAGTCGCCTGACTGGACGCGCCGGCGCAGACCGAATATGCTGACGCGCCTTTTCGAGACGAGAACACGATATGACCCGAGCGATTTCCGTTGCGCTGCTTGTCGGCGGCGTCGTGCTGCTGTACTTCGGCGGCCAGTCGTTCCATTCGCTCTCCAACGACGTCTCGCGCTTCTTCACCGGCTCGCCCACGAACAAGACCATCTGGCTGATCGCGGGCGGGATCGTCGCATCGCTCGCGGGGCTGATCGGCCTCGCGATGCCGTCGAAGCGCTGACGCGTCAGACGAGCGGCACTTCCGGCTTCGACGCCGAGCGCGTACCGGGCAGCGGTGCGTTGCTCGCGCCGCGATACGTGAAGACGAGCGAGAACTTCACCTGATCGGTGAGATTCTTGCCCGCCGAATGCAGCGTGTTGCAATGGAAGAAAACGACATCGCCCGGTTCCAGTTCGGGCGACACCGCCGTGCGGATCAGCGCGGCGTTTTCCGGCAGATCGGAGCGGAAGAATTTCGCGTCGTCGAAGTGATCCGACGTGAACGGCAGCTTGTGCGACGTCGGCACGAACCAGAGCGCGCCGTTATCGACGGTCTCATTGCCGAGCGCGACCCATGCGGAAACGAGGTCGTCGCGCTCGAACGCCCAGTAGCGCACATCGCGATGCCAGCCGGTGAGGCTGCCGTACGCGGGGTGCTTGGTCATCATGCAGTTGTGATGCGCGCGCGACAGATACGGCGTTTCGCCGAAATACAGCTCCATCCAGCCGCGCACTTCGGGCGAGGCCGCGAACTCGGCGAAGAGCGGATGGCGCACGTAGGCATCGAGCAGGCGGCGCACGGTGTGTCCGCCGGGCGCGTCCTTCGAATCCGGCGCGCCGGGATATTTCAGGTCCGCCTCGAACTCGACGGGCGCGGCGGCTTCCGCCAATTGCTGGCGCGCCACTGCGCGCATGGCATCGCATCGTTCTTTCGATACGAGTCCTTTGACGATCACGTAGCCCTTTTGGCGCAGCTCGTGTACCTGTTCTTTCTTCGACTTCAGCAAGTTTTGATCAGACATTTCAGTTCTTGCATCCAGCGGCTTTCGATTCGATACATGCCGTCGACGCTATATCCGGAATTGGGGCGAATACGGCGATTGTAAATCCCGTCGCACCGGAAGGCCCGTGCCGCAATGCATCGCGTGATTTTTATCAGCAGCCGCTTCATAAATCGGCAGGGAAAACGCGTACTTACCCGGGTAATAGAGGTCCTGTACATTGAGCCACATCGATTCGGTGCAACTTGCCGAATGGAGTTGAATCGAATTCTTGATCGCTATTTTTGAGACGACTATCGTCGAGTCTGCTTCCACGCAATCGACCTCCCTCCGCTGACATGAACCACCGAATCGCTATCGGCCTTACGCGCGTCGCCTCGCGCGCGGCGCGTCCTGCCCGGCGCGGCATGATCCGCGCGTTGCGCCATCACTCCACCCGCACGCAGTTGCTCACCGAGCAACTGAAGAACGTGCATCCGGTCGACGGCATCCGGTCGTGGTTCCGCGGTTTCTTCTTCAATCTGCGCGTGCGTGCGGCATCGCGCCGCGTGTCGCTGCGTGCCCTGTTGCGCCGTCCGGTACAGTTGCGCGCGCCCGCGCCGAAGCCGAAAGCCGTCGCGCACACGAGCCGTCGTCCGCGCCGGCTGTCGACGAGCAGCGCGGGCTGGTACGCGTTCGCCGCGCGCTGAACGGCTCACTCGCGTTTCGCCTCGTCGAGCGTCGGATAGTCCGTGTAGCCCTTTTCGCCGCCGCCGTAGAACGTCGCCTCATCGGCCTCGTTGAGCGGCGCGTCCGCCCTGAAGCGCTCGACCAGATCAGGATTCGCGATATACGCGCGCCCGAACGCCACGGCATCGGCGTCGCCGCGCTCGACGCGTGCATTCGCCTCCTCCGCCGTGTATTCGCCGCAGACGATGATCGCGCCGTGGTAAGCCTCGCGCAGCGCACGGCGATAGCCATCGGAAAGCGGCGCGCCGCCAGCCCAGTCGCCCTCCGCCACATGCAGATACGCGACACCGATGCGCCTCGACTCCCGCGCCAGATGAAGTGATGACGCCTCGCCTTCGTCGTCCCGCAGGTCGAAGCCCGTGAAGTTCGGCGAAATGCGAATGCCGACGCGATTCGCGCCCATCACGCCCGCCACCGCCTCGAGCACATCGACGACGAGCCGCACGCGGTTCCCGATGTCGCCGCCATAGTCATCGGTGCGATGGTTCGTGCCCGTCGCCATGAATTGATGCAGCAGATAGCCGTTGGCCGCGTGCACCTCGATCATGTCGAAGCCGGCACGCATCGCGCGATGCGCGGCATCGAGGAACTGCAGCACGATACCCGGCAGCTCGCGGGTTTCGAGCGCGCGTGGATCGTCGGCATCGGTCATCGCGAAGGAGCCGTCGTCGTGCTTCACGAAAACCTGCGTGTCGCGCGCGCGGATCGCGGAAGGCGCGACGGGTGGCGCACCGCCCTCCTGAAGCAACCGGTGCGACACGCGCCCGACATGCCACAACTGCGTCGCGATGCGCCCATGCCGCGCGTGAACCGCGCCCACGACGGCCTTCCATCCGGCTTCCTGCGCATCCGAATAGATGCCCGGCGTCGCGAAGTAGCCCTGACCTTGACGCGAGATCTGCGTCGCCTCGGTGACGATGAGTCCCGCGCTCGCGCGTTGCGCGTAGTAATGCGCGTTCATTTCGGATGGCACGTCGCCGGGCTGCGACGCGCGGTTGCGCGTGAGCGGCGCCATCACGACGCGATTCGGCATGGCGAGATTGCCGATCGTGACTGGAGAAAGAAGCGTGTCGTACGGCATGGCGGTTCGGTCGGCGATGGTTGTATCGCCTGACGATCATGCAAAAATCGCGCCGCACGCGCGCATAAAAAAACCGGCAAGCGCGATGCTTGCCGGTTCTTGTGCTACCCGCTCAGCCGATGGCGTTACGCCACGCTGGCGACCGGTTCCGTGCCGGCCGCTTCGGCGAGCACGAGCGCCTTGTCCGTGGCTTCCCACGAGAACTCCGGCTCTTCGCGGCCGAAGTGGCCGTATGCCGCGGTTTTCTCGTAGATCGGGCGCAGCAGGTCGAGCATCTGGATGATGCCCTTCGGACGCAGATCGAAGTGCTCGAGCACGAGCTTCGTGATTTCGGCATCCGACACGCGGCCCGTGCCGAACGTGTTGACCATCACGGAAGTCGGGCGCGCGACGCCGATCGCGTACGAAACCTGAATCAGCGCGCGCGATGCCAGACCGGCCGCGACGATGTTCTTCGCGACATAACGGCCTGCATACGCCGCCGAGCGGTCGACCTTCGACGGGTCCTTGCCCGAGAACGCGCCGCCGCCGTGCGGAGCCGCGCCGCCGTACGTATCGACGATGATCTTGCGGCCCGTCAGACCGCAGTCGCCCTGCGGACCGCCGATGACGAAACGGCCCGTCGGGTTCACCAGGAACTTGATGTCGCCCTTGATGAGATCCTTCGGCAGCGTCGGCTTGATGACTTCTTCGATCACCGCTTCGCGCAGTTGCGGCAGGTCGATGTCCGGCGCGTGCTGCGTCGAGAGCACGACGGTGTCGATGGAGTGCGCCTTGCCGTCGACATAGCGCACGGTGACTTGCGACTTCGCGTCCGGGCGCAGCCAGGGCAGACGGCCGTCGCGGCGCAGGTTCGCCTGACGCTCGACGAGACGGTGCGAGAGGTGGATCGGCAGCGGCATCAGTTCGGGCGTTTCGTCGCACGCGTAGCCGAACATCAGGCCCTGGTCGCCGGCGCCTTGATCGAGGTTGTCGTCATGCGCCTTGTTCACGCCTTGCGCGATATCCGGCGATTGCTTGTCGTAAGCGACGAGCACCGCGCAGCCGCGATAGTCGATGCCGAAGTCGGTGTTGTCATAGCCGATGCGCTTGATGGTGTCGCGCGCGACCTGGATGTAATCGACGTTGGCGGTGGTCGTGATTTCGCCCGCGAGGACGACGAGACCGGTGTTGCAGAGCGTTTCCGCTGCGACGCGCGAATATTTGTCCTGCGACAGGATGGCGTCGAGGATGGCGTCGGAGACTTGATCGGCGACCTTGTCCGGGTGGCCTTCGGAAACGGATTCGGAAGTAAAGAGGTAATCGTTTGACACGCTTCAGACTCCAGTTGGTTACGGTTGTTATTCACGTAGCCGACTTCTTTGGAGTCTGAAGCGGCGACGCTTTAGCGGATATCTATTTCCAGACCGGCGCCTTCGATACCACCTGAAGACTCGGCTGCTTCGCCCCGCAAGTTGTCCATTAACTCGGCGAAGGTTCTATTATACCGTTTTCCCTTGTTTTCACAGAATTGACCCTTTTGGCTTCCCTAGTCCCGCCCTGTTCATCCGCACGCCGGAGCCGCTCATGCTAGGGCGCATCGGCGTTGCGCTCGCCATCGGCTTTCTCAGGTTTCTGGCGTTCATCCCTTACGGCATCACCGCCCGTTTCGGCGACGGCCTCGGCTGGCTCCTTTATCAGATTCCGAGCCGCCGCAAGCGCATCGTCCATACGAACCTGAAGCTGTGCTTCCCGGAGTGGTCCGACGAGAAACGCGAGGACATCGCGCAGAAGCACTTCCGCCACGCGATCCGCAGCTATGTCGAGCGCAGCGTGCAGTGGTTCGGCTCGGCGAAGAAGCTGGAGAAGCTGATCCAGGTGGACAGCGCTATCGATCTCACCGATCCCGATATGCCGCCCTCGCTCATGCTCGGGTTTCATTTCGTCGGCATCGAGGCGGGCTCGATCTTCCTCAACTACGCGTCGCAACGCCGGTGCGGGTCGCTGTATCAACCGTTTTCGAACCCGCAGATCGAAGCGCTCGCGAAAAAACAGCGCGCCCGCTTCGGCGCCGATATGGCGAGCCGCGCCGACAGCGCGCGCGTCGTGTTGCGCTGGCTGCGCGAGCGCAAACCCGTGATGCTCGGTGCGGACATGGATTACGGCATGCGCAATTCCACGTTCGTGCCGTTCTTCGGCATTCCGACGTGCACACTGACGGCCGTCGGCCGGCTTGCCAAGACGGGCAAGGCGCGGGTCGTGCCGTTCATCGGTGAAGTGCTGCCGGACTACAAGGGTTATCGGCTCAAGATCTTCGAGCCGTGGGACAACTATCCCACCGGCGACGACGAAGCCGACGCGCGCCGCATGAACGCGTTTCTCGAAGAGCAGATTCCGCGCATTCCGGAGCAATATTATTGGGTGCACAAGCGCTTCAAGACGCGGCCGCCGGGCGAGCCGGGATTTTATTGAAGCGCGAACGGCGCGAAAAACGTCGCAACGCGGGTCACATACAATAGCGGCCATGAAACTGAAATTCACCAAAATGCAAGGCGCGGGCAACGATTTCGTCGTGCTCGACGGCTATACGCAGGCGCTCGAACTTTCGTCCGAGCAAGTGCGCGCGCTCGCGAACCGTCATTTCGGCGTGGGCGCGGATCAGTTGCTGCTCGTGGAAAAGCCGACCATCGAAGGCGTCGACTTCAAGTACCGCATCTTCAATTGCGATGGCGGCGAGGTCGAGCATTGCGGCAACGGCGCGCGCTGCTTCGTGAAGTTCGTGCGCGACCGTCGTCTGACGAACGCGGCGAGCGTGCGCGTGCAGGTGCAGAAAGGCGTCATCACGCTGACGATGCAGGAGAACGGCGAAGTCGTCGTCGATATGAGCACGCCGGTGTTCGATCCGCCGGAAGTGCCGTTCGACGCGCAAGGTCTCGAAGGCCGCATCGAAGGCAAGGACACGCTCTGGCCGCTCGACTTGAACGGTGAAACCCGCTGGATTTCCGTCGTGTCGATGGGCAATCCGCACGCGGTGCAGATCGTCGATGACGTCGAGGCCTATCCGGTTCTGATCGAAGGCCCGCTCATCGAGCGTCACGCGCGCTTTCCGAAGCGCGTGAACGCGGGCTTCATGCAGATCGTCGATCGTCATTCGGTGAAGCTGCGCGTCTACGAGCGCGGCGCGGGCGAAACGCTCGCCTGCGGCACGGGCGCATGCGCGGCAGTGGCCGCCGGCATCCGCCGTGGCGCGCTGGATTCGCCGGTTCGCGTCGAAACGCACGGCGGCTCGCTCACGATCAACTGGGACGGCGCGCGGGATGAAACCGCCGCGCTTTTCATGGCCGGCCCCGCCGCCACGGTTTTCGAAGGCGAAATCGAGCTCGATCGCATCGTCTAACGCACACACGTCACCATGAATCCACGCGAAGTCGCCGACTACCTGCTCGACAACCCCGATTTCTTCGTCGAGCACGCGGAACTGCTCGGCACCATCCGGCTTTCGAATCCGCACGGCAAAGCGGCCGTGTCGCTGCAGGAACGCCAGATGGAAATGCTGCGCGACAAGAACAAGCAGCTCGAACGGCGTCTCGCCGAGCTGCTGCGTTACGGCCACGAGAACGACAGCATCTCGACCAAGTTCAACCGCTGGACCGTGCGCGTGATTTCGCAGCGCGATCCGTACGCGCTGCCCGCGACCATCAGCAAGGGCTTGTGCGAAGTCTTCGACGTGCCGCACGCCGCGCTGCGCGTGTGGGATATCGACGAAGCATTCCGGCAGGCCGATTTCGCGCGTCAGGTCGGCGAGGAAGTACGCATTTTCGCGAGCGGTCTCGCCGCGCCGTATTGCGGCACGAACACCGGCTTCGCGGCCGCGCAATGGCTCGGCGCCGCGAACTCGGCATCGGCGACTGTGGCGCCCAGCCAGGGCCCGTCCGACATCGACCGGAAGATCGAATCCGTCTCGCTGATCGCGCTGCGCGATCCGCAAGCCGGCCCGGATGCGCCGAGCTTCGGCCTGCTCGTGATGGGCTCGCCCGATCCGCGCCGCTTTCACGACGGCATGGCGACCGACTTCCTCACGCAGATCGGCGCACTGGCGAGCGCGGCGCTGTCGCGCTTGCTGCCGCACTGATCATGGACGCCGCGGATGCACCGAAGGAAGCGCCCTTGGAAGGCGCAATCGCCGACTATCTCGCGATGCTGGAACACCAGCGGCATCTCTCCGAGCACACGCTGCGCGGCTACACGCATGAGTTGAGCGAGCTGCGCGCGCTCGCCAAGGGCCGTCCGCTCGAATCGCTGACCGCCGCCGATATGCGCGGCGCGGTCGTGCGCGCGCACGCGGCGGGGCTGTCTTCGCGCTCGATCGC
The DNA here is from genome assembly GCF_900044055.2 of Caballeronia calidae. Taxonomy (GTDB): domain Bacteria; phylum Pseudomonadota; class Gammaproteobacteria; order Burkholderiales; family Burkholderiaceae; genus Caballeronia; species Caballeronia calidae. The sequence goes on from NZ_FCOX02000001.1 coordinate 281,404, forward strand.
GCATCGGCTGTCGGCGTGGCGCGCGTTCTATCGATGGCTCGCCGAGCGCGTCGAGATGCCCGCGAATCCCGTCGCGACGGTGCGCGCGCCCAAGCGCGAAAAGACGCTGCCGAAGGCGCTTTCCGTCGATGACGCGATGGCGCTCATGGACGCGCCGCAATCCGGCACGCCCGAAGCGCTGCGCGATCACGCGATGCTCGAGCTCTTCTACTCATCGGGCTTGCGGCTCGCGGAACTGGTGAGTCTCGACGTGCAGCACGTCGAAACGTCCGTGAGTTGGCTCGATCTCGAGAACGCCGAGGTCCACGTCCGCGGTAAAGGAAAACGCGAGCGCAAGGTGCCGGTCGGCAGCAAGGCGATCGAAGCGTTGCGCGCCTGGATCGCCGTGCGCGGCCAGTTCGTCAAGCTCGATCCGCACGCGCTCTTCCTGTCCGTGCGCGGCAACCGCATGGCGCCCGGCGTGGTGCGCGAGCGCGTGAAGCGGCTCGCGCTCCAGGCGGGCATTCCGTCGAACGTGCATCCGCACGTGCTGCGTCACTCGTTCGCCACGCACGTCCTGCAATCGAGCGGCGATCTGCGCGCGGTGCAGGAGTTGCTGGGCCACGCGAGCATCACGGCCACGCAGGTGTACACGTCGCTCGATTTTCAGCATCTCGCCCGCGTCTACGATAAGGCGCACCCGCGCGCAAAGAAGCGCGATTGATTCCTCCGGCGCCTCACGCGCCTCACTCGCATCGCAATGAACACCATCACCCTCAAACCGGCGAAGGAAAAATCGCTCGTTCGCCGCCATCCGTGGATTTACGCCAACGCCATCGCGCGTATCGACGGCACGCCCGCGCCGGGCGCGACCGTCATCGTGCGCGCGGCCGACGGACGTTTCCTCGCGCGCGCGTCGTACAGCCCGCAATCGCAGATTCGCGCGCGCGTGTGGACGTTCGATGAAAGCGAGCCCGTCGATCACGCGTTCTTCAAGCGCCGCGTGCAGCGCGCGGTCGCACATCGGCAGACGATGGTGAAGGACACGGGCGCCACGCGTCTCATCTTCGGCGAGGCGGACGGCCTGCCCGGCCTGATCGTCGATTACTACGTCGCGGATGACGGCACTCACGCGCAGCTCGTCTGCCAGTTCATGGCGACGGGCGTCGAGGCGTGGAAGGAAGCGATCGTGCAGGCGCTGATCGCCGCGACCGGCTGCCCGAACGTCTACGAGCGCTCGGATGTATCGATCCGCCAGAAGGAAGGGCTCGAGCAGACGACCGGCGTGCTCGCCGGCGACGCGCCGCCCGACACGCTCATCACGAACGAATGCGGCGTGCGCTATCACGTCGATGTGCGCAATGGCCACAAGACGGGCTTCTACGTCGATCAGCGCGATAACCGCGTGCTCGTCGCGCAGCACGCCGCCGGCCGCGAAGTGCTCAACTGCTTCTGCTATACGGGCGGCTTCTCGCTCGCCGCGCTGAAAGGCGGGGCGACGCGCGTCGTGTCGGTCGATTCGTCCGGCGAGGCGCTCGCGCTCGCGCGGCAAAACGTCGTCGCGAATGGCTTCGATGCGCAAAAAGCCGAATGGCTCGACGCCGATGCCTTCAAGACGCTGCGCCGCCTCTACGACGAAGGCCAGCGCTTCGACCTGATCGTGCTCGATCCGCCGAAGTTCGCGCCGTCGAAGGAAACCGTCGATCGCGCCGCACGCGCCTACAAGGACATCAACCTGAGCGGCTTCAGACTGCTGCGTCCGGGCGGCTTGCTGTTCACGTACTCGTGCTCGGGCGCGATCGATTCCGACCTGTTTCAGAAGATCGTGGCGAGCGCGGCGGCGGACGCGCGCGTCGATGCGCGCATGCTCAAGCGGCTGGGCGCGGGCGTCGATCATCCGCTCTTGACCGCGTTCCCCGAAGGCGAATACCTGAAAGGGCTACTGTTGCAAATCGCCTGATCGGCCCAAAGTAGGCGCAATTCACGCGCGAAAGGCGCAAGAAGCATCGGCTTGACAAATATGTTTCAATAATCGATTCAGCGCGATTCCTGAACTTAAAAGGACACAGGCGACACCATGATTCCCGTAACCATCCTGACCGGCTTTCTGGGCAGCGGCAAAACCACGCTGCTCAAGCGCATCCTGAACGAGCAGCACGGCATGAAGATCGCCGTGATCGAGAACGAGTTCGGCGAAGAGAACATCGACAACGAAATTCTCGTGCAGGAGACGAACGAGCAGATCATCCAGATGAGCAACGGCTGCATCTGCTGCACGATCCGCGGCGATCTGGCGCGCGCGCTCGAAGATCTCGCGAACCGCAAGAAGGCGGGCACGCTCGATTTCGACCGCGTCGTCATCGAAACCACCGGCCTCGCGAATCCGGGCCCGGTCGCGCAGACGTTCTTCATGGATAACACCGTCGCCGACGAATTCCTGCTCGACGCGATCATCACGCTGGTCGACGCCAAGCACGCCGATTCGCAGCTCGATCAGCACGAAGTGGTGCAGCGGCAAGTCGGGTTCGCGGACCGACTGTTCGTCACGAAGTCCGATCTCGTCTCCGCCGATGAGCTCGATTCGCTCAAGCATCGTCTGGTGCACATGAACCCGCGCGCGGCGATCAAGGTCGTGAATTTCGGCGATGCCGACATCAAGGAAATTTTCGACCTGCGCGGCTTCAACCTGAATTCGAAGCTCGAGATCGATCCGGACTTCCTCGCGGAAGAAGAGGAGCACGATCACGACCATGATCACGCGCACGATGACGATCACGATCATTCGACCTGCGGCCACGATCACAGCCACGATCACGACCACGGGCATCATCATCACCATCACGCGCATCACGACGACAAGATCAAGTCGTTCGTGTACCGCAGCGAAAAGCCGTTCGATCCGAACCGCCTCGAAGACTTCCTCGGCGGCATTCTGCAGATCTATGGCGAACGCCTGCTGCGCTACAAGGGCGTGCTTTATATGAAGGGCGTCGATCGCAAGGTCGTGTTCCAGGGCGTGCATCAGATGATGGGCAGCGACCTCGCCGGCAAGTGGATGCCGGTGGATAAGAAGAACAGCAAGATGGTGTTCATCGGTATCGAGCTGCCGAAGGATCTGATCACCGACGGCCTGGACGCCTGCCTCGTGAAGTAATCCGGCACGCATCTCGCTTGGATCGTGCCATTCACGCGGGGCGAAATAGGACGCTGATCGGAAACGCCGCCGCGAACGGCTCGCGCGCGGCGTTTTTCATATTCGCGATCTTTCGATGCGGGTATGTAGGCGCGACCACGAACCGACATCGCTTTTTGCACGTCCAAGCGTTATATTTTTGAAATTCCGGCGCGAATTGACAGGGTTTTCCTCGGTTATCGTCGGAAATTGCGGTTCAGTTACAATACAGCCCCACTGGAGAAGGGCAGTTTCGCTGGATGTTCGTCAGAACGTTCGACCAGCGGATGTCAGTAAAGGGATGTCCCGTCGGGACGATGCCTCGATTTGCCGGGGGAAGGCAAATCAAGACAAAGCACCGGGGCCGGAAATTTCCCGGGCCATGCGAATGCGCCCGGTCATCCGGAGCATCATCCAATATCGGTTTCCAGAGGAGTTCGGCCCCGCATCGGCGTATCGCAAGCTTCAAGCGTACCGATGCGCTGCATGCGGGTAACGCAAGTGCGGGCGTTGCGAAGACATCGCCTTACATTGAAGAAGCAAGCAGATGACAACGAAACTCTTGACCGAAGCCGAAATCCTGAAGATGAGCGAGAAGGATTACATGAACGAGGATCAACTCGCCTTCTTCAAGAACCGGCTCGAGCAGTTGCAAGCGGACATTCTGAAGAATGCCGGCCAGACGACGGAGAATCTGCGGGAAACGGTGATCGTGCCGGACCCGGCGGATCGCGCGACCATCGAGGAAGAGCATGCACTGGAACTGCGCACGCGTGACCGCGAACGCAAGCTTCTGAAGAAGGTGCAGCAATCCCTCGCGCGCATCGAATCCGGCGATTACGGCTGGTGCGAGGAAACCGGCGAGCCGATCGGCATTCCGCGCCTGCTCGCGCGTCCGACGGCCACGCTCTCGCTCGAAGCTCAGGAACGCCGCGAACTGCGTCAGAAGCTGTTCGGCGACTGAGATCGCCGCCGGCCGGCGTGCGTTGCGGGACCGCCCGCCACGGGGAGCACGCCGCCGCGAAAAGTCGCGCACGCGCTTTGCAGCAGGAAAAAGGCACACGTCGATCGTGTGCCTTTTTTGCTTCCGGTCGGGTAAAAACGCGGGACATCCTGCCGCACGCCTTGATAAATCCCCCGTCGCCCTAAAATGATTCCGACGCGCCCCGCACAGGCATCATCGCGGCAGGCGCGCGCGCGGCGCCGTCGGCCCGAGGCCACTGGCCCGGCGGAACCCCGCGCCGTGCACTCCATCGAATTCTCGACTGCGCGGCGGCTTTAGCTCAAAGACAAAGCCGCCCCGCGTCCTTCTGTTTTCACAAGGAACGCACATGGAACAATTTCACGGCACGACCATCGTCTCCGTGCGCCGCGACGGCAAGGTCGCGCTGGGCGGCGATGGTCAGGTGACGCTCGGCAACATCGTCATGAAAGGGGGCGCGAAGAAAGTGCGCCGCATCTATGGCGGCAAGGTGCTGGTCGGCTTCGCCGGCGGCACGGCCGATGCGTTCTCGCTGCTCGACCGCTTCGAAGCGAAGCTCGAGAAACATCAGGGCAATCTGACGCGCGCCGCCGTCGAACTCGCGAAGGACTGGCGCACCGATCGCATGCTGCGTCGTCTCGAAGCCATGCTGATCGCCGCCGACGCGAGCGCGACGCTCGTCATCACCGGCAACGGCGACGTGCTCGACCCCGAACACGGCATCGCTGCGATCGGCTCGGGCGGCGCCTACGCGCAAGCCGCGGCGCAGGCGCTCGTCGAAAACACCAGTCTCTCGCCGCGCGAGGTCGTCGAAAAGGCGCTCACCATCGCCGGCGACATGTGCATCTACACCAACCACAATCGCGTCATCGAGACGATCGAGTAAAGGACTGAAGCGATGACCACCATGACTCCCTCCGAAATCGTCTCCGAGCTGGACAAGCACATCATCGGTCAGAAGCGCGCGAAAAAGGCCGTGGCCGTCGCGCTGCGCAACCGCTGGCGCCGTCAGCAGGTCGCTGATCCGCTGCGCCAGGAAATCACGCCGAAGAACATTCTGATGATCGGGCCGACAGGCGTCGGCAAGACGGAAATCGCGCGTCGTCTCGCGAAGCTCGCGGACGCGCCGTTCATCAAGATCGAGGCGACCAAGTTCACCGAAGTGGGCTACGTCGGCCGCGATGTCGACAGCATCGTGCGCGATCTGATCGAGATTTCGGTCAAGCAGACGCGCGAATCCGAGATGAAGAAGGTCCGCACCAAGGCCGAGGACCGCGCGGAAGACCGCATCCTCGACATTCTGCTGCCGAGCGCGCGTCCGGTCGGATTCGGCGCGTCGAACGCGATCGAGTCGAGCGGCGAAGGCGGCGACAACGCCACGCGTCAGACCTTCCGCAAGCGCCTGCGCGAAGGCGCGCTCGACGACAAGGACATCGAGCTCGACGTGGAAATGCCGCAGGTCGGCATGGACATCATGGGGCCGCCGGGCATGGAAGACATGACCGAGCAGATCCGCTCGATGTTCGCGAACATCGGCGGCGGCAAGAAGACGCGCCGCAAGGTGAAGGTGAAGGAAGCGCTGAAGCTGCTCACCGACGAGGAAGCCGGCAAGATGCTCAACGACGAAGAGGTCAAGAGCAAGGCGGTGCAGAACGTCGAGCAGAACGGCATCGTGTTTCTCGATGAAATTGACAAAATCGCGTCGCGCAGCGAAGCGGGCGGCGCTGAAGTGTCGCGCGCGGGCGTGCAGCGCGATCTGCTGCCGCTCGTCGAAGGCACGACCATCAACACGAAGTACGGGATGATCAAGACCGATCACATCCTGTTCATCGCGAGCGGCGCGTTTCATCTCGCCAAGCCGAGCGACCTGATTCCCGAGCTGCAAGGGCGCTTCCCGATTCGCGTCGAGCTGGATTCGCTGTCGGTCGAAGATTTCGAATCGATCCTGAATGCGACCGACGCGAGCCTCGTCAAGCAGTACAAGGCGCTGCTCGCGACGGAAGGCGTCGAACTCGATTTCGCGCAGGAAGGCATCCGGCGTCTGGCCGAAATCGCGTTCTCGGTCAACGAGAAGACGGAGAACATCGGTGCGCGGCGGCTTTATACCGTGATCGAGAAGCTGCTGGAGGAAGTGTCGTTCGCGGCGGGCAATCACACGGGCCAGCCGGTGCACATCGACGCGGCATATGTGGACCGCGCGCTCGGCGAAGTGGCGCAGGACGAGGATTTGTCGCGCTACGTGCTCTGACCAAAGCGCGCTATCTAAACGAAGAAACCGGGCCGCGAGGCTCGGTTTTTTTGTGCTCGCTGCGTTTGCTGCGTTTGGTATAGGCGAAAAAAAGCCCGCCTAGGTTGGCGGGCTGAATCCATATCAGGAGGAGACATGGAGGAGACAGTTCCAATCATACACAGCCGCCTGATGCGACGCAATACAAATTTTAGTAAAAACCCCTATAGCGTCGACTTGTGGTATCTGCGCGTCATTTTTGAGATTCCGCCCGCCGATGACAGCGCAAGAAACGGCGCGTAACCTCATTTGCATGGCTCTACCGTGGTCCCGTACCCACGAGCCATCGAGGTCGTCATGAAAACCGTAGCAGACCCCAATTTCACATCGGAAGGGAGCCGCTGGCAGGCAGTCGTCGATCGCGACGAGCGCGCGGACGGCGCCTTCTTCTTCGCCGTGCGCACGACCGGCGTGTTCTGCCGGCCGTCGTGCGCGTCGCGCGCGCCACGTCGTGAGAACGTCGAATTCTTCCCGACGACGGACGCTGCCGAGCAAGCCGGATATCGCGCGTGCAAGCGCTGCCAGCCGACGAGCCTGCCGCGCGAACTGGCGATCGTCGAGCGCGCGTGCAAGGTGCTCGACGCCGATCCGCAGCAGCGCATGACGCTCGCGCAGTTGAGCGACGCCGTGCACGTCAGCCCATTTCATTTGCAGCGGCTTTTTTCGCGGATCGTCGGCATTTCGCCGCGCCAGTATCAGGCGGCGCAGCGCGCGGGCGTGCTGCGCGACGCCTTGCAGCGCGGTCGCGACGTCACGCGAGCGACGCACGACGCCGGCTTCGGCTCGCCGTCGCGCATGTACGAAGCGGTGCCCGCCGAACTCGGCATGACGCCATCCGCATACCGTCGGCAGGGCGCGGGACTGACCGTGCGCTACGCCACCGCCGATACGCCGCTCGGCCAGGTGCTCGTCGCCGCGACGGACAAGGGCGTCTGCAATATCGCATTCGGCGACGACGCGAACACGCTCATCGAGCAGCTCGGCGCCGATTTCGCGCGGGCCGAGCGTGTCGAGGATGCCGCGAAGATGGAGCCGTTCATCGCGCAGATTCGCGCGTATGTGCAAGGCACGCGCGAGCGCTTCGACTTGCCGCTCGACATCGGCGCGACCGCGTTTCAGCGTCGCGTGTGGGATGCGTTGCGGCGCATCCCGTACGGCCAGACGCGCAGCTATACCGAGATCGCCGAATCGCTCGGCTCGCCGCGCGCGGTGCGGGCAGTGGCGAATGCCTGCGCGTCGAATCCGGTGGCGCTCGCGATTCCGTGCCATCGCGTGATCGGCAAGGACGGCGCGATTGCGGGCTATCGCTGGGGCAAGCCGCGCAAGGAAGCGTTGCTCGAAACCGAGCGCGCGCGCAACGAAGCGAACAAGGTCGCATGAAACACGGGCGCTCGCCGTCGATCTGACGCGCGAGCGCTCCGTTCTCCTCGCGAGCCGTCCGAAGCGGCTTCAAAGCGCGCCGCCAAGCGCCGCGCAAATCTCCCTAAAAACCCGCAAACCCTTGCCGGATCTGGGTCCAAGCAGGCCTTACACCGAGATGTTAAAGTGCCCGCTACCCCAAAAATACGATCCGGGCGCATGCCGCTCGCGCTCCTCGCAGAACGTTTCAATGGCAAACAAGAATTCGGCTCACCCCAAGTCCGGCGCTTTTGAGCGCAGGCTTGCCGCGCTCGCGTCCGGCCCCAACGCCGACGCGTTGCGTCAAGGCTTGCGCGGCATCGAAAGAGAAAGCTTGCGCGTGACGCCGCAAGGCAAGCTCGCGATGACGCCGCATCCGCGTTCGTTCGGCTCGGCGCTGACGCACCCGCTCATCACGACCGATTACTCCGAAGCGCTCGTCGAACTCATCACGCCCGCCGAATCCGACGCGGCCATCACGCTCGACCAGCTCGACGCGCTGCATCGTTTCGCGTACGCGCACATGGGCGACGAGTTGCTGTGGAACGACTCGATGCCCAATTCCTTGCCGCCCGAGGACGAGATTCCGTTCGGCTATTACGGCACGTCGAACATCGGCAGACTGAAGACGGTGTATCGCCGCGGGCTCGCGCTGCGCTACGGGCGCACGATGCAATGCATCGCGGGCATCCACTACAACTATTCGCTCGACGAAGCGGTGTGGCGCGCGTGGCAGGCGCTCGATAATTCGAGCACGCTGTCCGCGAAAGACTTCCAGTCGGAGCGCTATTTCGCGCTCATCCGCAACTTTCGCCGCACGAACTGGCTGCTGATGTATCTGTTCGGCGCTTCGCCGGCGTTGAACAGGCGCTTCGTCGAAGGCAAGCCGCATCACCTGGAAACGTTCGACGCCGACACGTTCTTTCTGCCGCACGCGACCAGCCTGCGCATGAGCGATCTCGGCTACACGAACAATCCCGCGCAGGCGGACCTGCTGCCGAGCTACGACGATCTCGATGCCTATCTCGACGTGCTCGCCAAAGCGGTGAGCCAGCCGTACGCGCCGTATGAAGCCATCGGCACGCAGCGCGACGGCGAATGGGTGCAGATCAACACGAACGTCCTGCAGATCGAAAACGAGTTCTACTCGACGATCCGCCCGAAGCGTGTCACCTACTCCGGCGAGCGGCCGTTGCACGCATTGGCCGAGCGCGGCGTGCAGTACATCGAAGTGCGCTGCCTCGACATCGATCCGTTCGAACCGACCGGGATCTCGCTGGAAACCGCGCGTTTTCTCGATGCGTATCTGCTGTACTGCGCGCTGGAAGACAGCCCGCCGTTGCCGCGCGACGCGAGCATCGAAGCGAACGGCAACTTCAGCGCGGTGGCGAAGGAAGGGCGCAAGCCGGGCCTCGCGCTGCAACGCGACGGCGCGAGCGTGTCCATGCAGCAATGGGCCGAGGAGCTTTTCGATGCGATCGCGCCCGTCGCGAAGACGCTCGACGCGCTCAACGGCAACGACGATCACACGCGCACGCTGGCGGCGCTGCGTCCGCGTATCGCCGATGCATCGCTCACGCCGTCCGCCCGCGTGCTCCAGACGATGCGCGACAAGCAGCAATCCTTCGATGACTTCGCGCTCGATCTGAGCACGCGCCACGCACAAGCATTCCGCGCGCGCCCGCTCCCGCCCGACGAAGAGCGCATGATGGAGGAACTCGCGGCGAAATCGCTCGTCGAGCAGGCCGTGGTCGAAAGCCGCGACACGGAATCGTTCGAAGCGTTCGTCGCCGCGTATCAGGTCTACAAGCTGAATCCCGAGAGCGCGTAAGGCGGAAGTTTTTCCGCTGTTTCGTTTCGCGAAACGGCAAGATTTGCCGGTTATGCAACAGACGGAAACGCATCGCAACATCATCCGGCTCGGCTGGTCGAAGGATTGCCGACTTATCGACGATTCGGGGGAGCAATGAAAAAGAAGTTCTTCGGCGCGGCCGCGCTGGGGGCCGCGTCGCTCGCGCTGTTGAGCGGCTGCGCGGTGGATGACCAGGTCAGCAGCACGATCATGGAACAGGCCACGCAGCCGCTCACCTGCATGAGCAAGGCGGAATGCGACGCGTGGTGGGCGCGCGCCCAGGTGTGGGTGACCAACCACTCGGAATACAAGCTGCAGACCGTCACGGATTCGATCATCCAGACTGCGGGGCCGTCGAGCGGCAAGCGCGCGCTCGCGTATCAGATCACCAAGACGCCGACCAACGAAGGGACCGCGACCATCGGCTTCGCGGCGCACTGCGACAACCCGCTCGGCTGCCAGCCGAATCCGTGGGAGGCGGGCGCGAACTTCAAGCAGTTCGTCCGCAACGGTCCGGGGCTCCGGAAAACCGCCACGCCGCAAGCCGCGCAGGCAGACGCCGTGGCACCCGCCGCGCCGGCGCCGGGCGGCGTGCAGGTGAGCCCGCTCGATCAACCCGTCCCGCTCAATCTCGAGAGCCAGCCGGGCCAGTCCGCAGCGCCGCCGCTTCAGTGACCCATCATGGCTGACGCGCCCTTCTTCGGCCGCGTCAGCCACACCATCACGGCCAGCGCGAGAAACGCATAGAACGAAATGCGGAAGAAGTCGTTGGTCGACATCATGTACGCCTGCGCCGTCACCACGCGATCCAGCTGCGCGGTCAGCGCCTGTCCCGACAAGCCCAGTCCCGAGAGCAGATCCGAGTAAGCCGACGTGCCGGCCGAATACGGCGTGACCGATTCGGTGAGCCGCGCGTGATGGCGGATCATGCCGTTTTCCCACATCGTCGTGCTGACCGCCGTGCCGATCGCGCCCGACAACACCCGCAGAAAGTTCGACAGGCCCGCCGCGCCCGCGAGCCGGTCGTCGGAGACGCTGGAGAGCGTGATCGTCGTCATCGGCACGAAGAAGCAAGCCACGCCGATGCCCTGAATCAGGCGCGGATAAATGATCTCGTGGAACGGCGTGTCGAGCGTGAAGGTCGAGTTCCAGTACGACACGAACGCGAAGGTGACGAACGCCAGGCTCGCGACGACGCGCAGCTCCAGCCGATGCATGTTCTGCCCGATGAGCGGCGAGAGCACGAGCGCGAGGATGCCGACCGGCGCGACGGCGAGACCCGCGAGCCACGACGTGTAACCGAGCACGGTCTGAAGCCAGAGCGGCAGCACCACGACCGAGCCGAAAAAGGCGAGAAAGCCGAGCGACGTGATGAGCACGCCCATCGCGAAATTGCGGTCGCGGAACAGAGAGAGGTCGATCACCGGCTCCTTCTCGGTCAGCTCCCACGCCAGCATGAACGCGAGCGACACCGCCGAAACGATCGCCAGCGTCACGATGAAGTTCGAGCTGAACCAGTCGTGGTCGCGGCCGAGATCGAGCATCATCTGCAGGCTGCCGACGCCGATCACGAGCAGCGCGAGACCGACGCCGTCGATGGGCTGATTCGTCGTCTTCGTCTCGTGGCCGCGAAGCAGGAAATACGAGATCGCCGCCGAAAACACGCCGATCGGCACGTTGATATAGAAGATCCACGGCCACGTGTAGTTATCGCTGATGTAGCCGCCCATCACCGGGCCGAAGATCGGCGCGACGATCACGGTCATCGCCCAGAGGCCGAGCGCGAGGCCGCGCTTTTCCGGCGGATAGCTGCGCATGAGGATGGTTTGCGACAGCGGGACCATCGGGCCGGAGACGAAGCCTTGCAGCAAGCGGAACGCGATCAGCGATTCGAAGTTGTGCGCGAGCCCGCACAGCGCCGACGCGATCGAAAACAGCAGCACGGAAATCGTGAACAGCTTCACCTCGCCGACGCGCCGTGCGAGCCAGCCGGTCAGCGGCACCGCGATCGCGGACGCGACCGAGTACGACGAAATCACCCACGTGCCTTCGCTCGTCGCGACGCCGAGGCTGCCGGAAATCGTCGGCACGGCGACGTTCGCGATCGATGTATCGAGCACTTCCATGAAGGTGCCGAGCGCGAGGCCCATGGTCAGCAAGGCGAGGATGCCGCCGGTGAGCGGCATGCGCGCGGGCGGCGTGGAAGGCGTGCTCGTCGCGGATGTGGACATCTCATGTTCTCCAGCGCGGACGGTGCGTCAAACACGCATCGCGCGCAAACTTTCTCTTGCCGAGGCATTCTCTGCCCAGACAGTGAAATCAGCGAAATAGCTCGCTAGTTTCGTCGGATTATTCAGGATAATTCTTCGTCGTCGACGCAGGGCGTGCAATGCGCGAAAGGCGTATTGCCGATGATCCGCCCGAGCATCCCGAGCAACAGATCCAGTTCCGACCGGCTGAAACCTTGCAACTGCTCGTTGAGCACCGCCGCGCCGATGACCGGCAAGCGCTCGGCCGCGTCCCGCCCGCGCCCGGTCAGACTCAGCTCGACGATCCTACGATCCGCCTCGCTGCGCGCGCGGCTCACGAAGCCTTTCTTTTCGAGCCTGTCGAGCATGCGCGTCATCGAGCCGCTGTCATAGGACATCTCGCGCGACAGCTCCAGCGGCGTGCGCGCCCGCCCCGACGCGAGCAGCATGATCACGCCGATTTGCTGCGACGTGAGATCGAGCGGTTTGAGCGCCTCATCGGTACGCATGATGAGCACGTTGCGCGCCTTGGCGAGGTAATAGCCGAGGCTCGTTTCGAGCTGGATCGTGGCTGGATCGTAAAGCGGTTCGCTGTTCATCGACTTCGGTCAAAACGGGTGACGCGGGTTGCGACATTGCGTCGCGTCACACGACGGCAACAACTGCGAAAAAGCAATCAGTAGTGTCTTGAAAACTAGTTGCACAGTCAATATTATTACATGCAACGAGTTACGCGCTTGATGCGCCGCCCGAGACTATGTTCTGATCGCCAGCTGCGTCGTTCGCGACGCCCGAAGGACCATCCAATGACCCGCTTTGCCCGCTCCGCCCGCCGACGCTTCGGCCCCATCAGCAGCACGATCGCCAACGCTTCCCGCCACTTCGTCCCGCCGAAGCTGGGTTCCTGGAAACTCGCGTTGTATCTGATCGTGTTCCTGCTGCCGGGCGGATCGTTCGTGGTGCTCGGCATGGGATGGTTCGAGAATCGGCAGCGACGCAAGGCGGCGGCTTCGGCCAAGCCCAGAAAGGCATCCACGCGCCCGATGCTTCCCGCGCCATGTTCGCCATGTCCCGGAAGCGGCGGCGCTGGCGGCGCATGATCCGCACGCGTAACGCGTCGTAACCTATTCCCTTCTCCGCGTAACACCCGCCTTACGGCGAACCCGTTACCCTAACGTCTGCCCGACAACGCCCGGCGCGCGCATTTCGAGTGCGCGCCGCGTTCCGTTACCATCTCGGCTTGCCGCGTTCGTCGCATCGGACGGAGCGGCGCCGACAGGATTCCGACAAGCAGATGCCGTATCGCCCCGCCTTTCCCGCTCCTTTCATCACACGCCGGCTGACCGCCACGGCACTGGCCGCCACGCTCGCGATGCTCATCGCGGGCTGCGCGGTCGGCCCCGATTATCAGCGCCCGTCGACGGCAGTCCCGGCCAGCTACAAGGAAGCGCCCGAAGGCTGGAAGGTCGCGCAGCCCGCCGATCAGATCGACCGCGGCTCATGGTGGACCATCTACAACGACGCCCGCCTCGATGAACTCCAGACGCGCCTGAATCAGTCGAATCAGAGCATCGCGCAGTTCGCGGCGGCTTACCGGCAGGCACGCGCGCTCGTCGGCGAGGCGCGCGCGGCGTATTTCCCGACGATCGGCGCGTCGGCATCGGCATCGCGGTCGGGAACCGGCGCGGGCAACCGGTCGACCAGCAGCTCGAGCCTCGGCCAGCAGGGTTCGATCAACAACCAGTTCAGCCTCGCGCTCGACGCATCGTGGGAACCGGACCTCTGGGGCAGCGTCTCGCGCACGGTCAACGCGCAGAAGGCGGGCGAGCAGGGCGCCGCCGCCGATCTCGCCAACGCGCGGCTGTCCGCGCAGGCGACGCTCGCGCAAAGCTACTTCCAGCTGCGCTCGCTCGACGCCCAGCAAAAGCTGCTCGACGAGACCGTCGCCGCCTACGAGCAATCGCTCAAGCTCACGCAGAATCAGTACGCGCAGGGCATCGTCGCGCGCTCGGACGTGATTCAGGCGCAGACGCAGTTGCAGTCCGCGCAGGCATCCGCGATCGATAACGGCGTCGCGCGCGCGCAGTTCGAGCACGCGATCGCGGTGCTCGTCGGCGAACCGGCATCCACCTTCTCGATTCCGCCGATTCCCCTCGACGCCACCCCGCCCACGGTGCCCGTGCAGATGCCCTCCGCCATTCTCGAGCGGCGTCCGGATATCGCGTCGGCGGAACGCAAGGCGGCCGCGGCGAACGAGCAGATCGGCATCGAAATGGCCGCGTATTTCCCCACGCTCACGCTCTCGGCGCAAGGCGGCTTTGAAAGCTCGGTGCTGTCGCAATTGCTGCGCGCGCCATCGCGTTTCTGGACGCTCGGGCCGGATATCGCCGCAACCATCTTCGACGGCGGCCTGCGCTCCGCGCGCACCGAAGCCGCGCGCGCCGCCTACGATCAGAACGTCGCGACCTATCGGCAGACGGTGCTCACGGCGTTCCAGGACGTCGAGGACAATCTCGCGTCGCTGCGCATTCTCGAGAAGGAAATCGTCGTGCAGCAGCAGGCCGTCGCGTCGGCGCAGCAGGCGCTCGCGATCATCAACAATCAGTACAAGGCGGGAACGGTCGCGTACATCAGCGTGCTGACCGCGCAGACCACCGCCTTCACCGCGCAGCAGAAGCTCGCGAATATCGCGGGGCAGCGGATGGTGTCGTCGGTGGGACTGGTAAAGGCGCTCGGCGGCGGCTGGGATGTCGCGCAGATGGATCGCGAGACGGGCGCGGTGGAGGCGCCCGCCGCGGCCGCGTCGGCTGCGAGCGCGACGCAAACCGCGAACCGCTGATCGTTCAGCGCATGAAGGTGAGCGCGACCGTATCCGGATCGGTATGACGGCCGAGCAGGTTCAGAAGACCCGCGAGGTTTTCGCGCTGCTCGGGCGCGGCGGTGGCCGTGCCCTGAAACGACGTCGATCCCTGCGATAGCGATCCGTTGCCGTTGAGCATCAGCGGCCCCTTGCTCGTCGAGAGATCGATCGTCGCCGATGCGCCCTGCGCCTGCAGCGCGACACGGTACGAGCCGAGCGGCTTCACGCGCGAGACGCGCGAAGCCATGTCATCGAGCGTGACGACCACTTGCCCGTAAGCGTTGCGCTTCAGCAGGCGGAATTCGGTCCACGAGAGCCGCACGCTACCGTCGAAATCCAGCGTATTGAACGGCGCGCCGAGACCCGCGAGCAGCGCCGCGGGCACCGCGATCTGGCCGGCGGTCACCATCGCGCCGCGCGTGGTGGCATCGACGACCACGGCATCGGGCATCGCTTCGGTCTGGCGCATCGTCATGTGCACGCGCCCCGTGAAGAGCGGCAGGAAAGACGTCGTCCATTCGATGCGTCCCGGCAGAAGCGTCGCGCCCGCGCCATCGCTGCCGGCGGCGAGCATCAGCGTGGCCGAGCCGTGCCACAGCGAGCCGGCAGGATCGACCAGATTCACGTGGCCGCCCGTCGCCTTCGAGAACTGCGGCACGATCCACGCGGCCGGCATCATTACGAGCAACGTGCCGGCGACCGAAATCAACATCACGAAAATCGCCGGCAACGTCTGCCGGATTCGTCGCGTCCAGTAGCTCATTTCACGCCGGCCGGTTGCAGCGATGCGGTCAGGTCCACCTGGCCATCCGGCTTGAGCGCCGTGACATGCGCCTCCGACACCTGCACCTTGAACTGCTTGCGCGCGTCGTCGAGCCACATCGTCCAGTTCGGGAACGACGCGTTCTTCAACTGGATCTGCACCGCCGCGCCGATCACCTGAACCTGCGTCGGCTGCATGCCGTTGTCGGCGAGCGATTTGGCGAGCGCATCGCGCAACGCGCCGCCCGTCGGCGTCACGCCTTCGGCGCTGCCCGCGAGCGAACGCGCTTCGTTGGCTTGCGCGGTCATCGTCGCGAGCTGGCGCTGCATCGTCGGCAAGCTTTCGCGCAGCCGCGCGCGGCCTTCGAACGCAGGCGCCCACAACACGAGATACACGAGCGCGAGACCGAGCGCGAGGCCACCCCACATCAGGAGCGTCTTCTCGCGCGGCGTGCGCACTTCCCAGAATTCCGACAGTGAACGTCCGATTTCCGCTTTCATTGGCCGCTCCTGATCGTCCATTTGCCGGTGTTGCTATCGATCGAACCGTTCAGGCCGTTCGCGGCGAGGCGCTTCGTGAGGTCGGGATCGACCTTCGTTTCCGGCTTGAAGGTCACTTCCAGATGACGGTCGCGATAGTCGAGCCCCGCGACGCCGTTCACCGGCACGGGACCGAGCGAGCGCGCGAGGCCGTCCGCCAGCGACAGGAAATCCGACGGCGACAGCTCGCCCGACGCCACGCGCAGGCGATCGAGATTGCGCGACATCTGATCGGGCGCGTCGAGCACGACGGTCGTCTTCGGGAACGCGTTGAGCAGCAGCTCGGTTTCCTGCGCGCTGATCGCGTCGCGCTGGCGCGCGAGTTGCAGCCATTGCACGTTGACGCCGATGATCGACACGACGATCGACGCCGCCACGAGCGCGATCGGCACGCGCAGCCGACGCATCGTTGCACGGTCGAGGCGCCACGGCTGCGCGGCGAATTCGAACTGGCACAGATCGAAGCGGCTCGCGACGGCGTTGCGCGCGAGCGCCTCGAATGCGAGCGGCTGCGCGCCCGCGACGGCCGCCGCGGCATTGCGCGAGCCGGACAGACGCGGCTCGTCGCCGGGCAGATCGACGAGCGAATAGAGCGTCGTGGGATGAACGCCCGCGAGCGCGCCGAGCGTCGCCTCGATGGAGTCGGCGGGCAGCGCGAGGCCTTCGCCGAGCGCCGCGCGCTCGCCACGCGCAATCGCGATCTCGATGCGCTGCGCGCCGGCCACGGCGGGCGCAGGCGCGGCCATCTCGCCGATCAGCGCGGGCGCGGTCGAGACGACGTGACCGAGCAGGCCCGCGACGAACGGCGTCGGCGGCGCTTCGTGCTCTTCGCCTTCCGCGGCTTCCTCGACGAGCGCCGCGGCCGGAACCGGCAGGCAGCGCATTGCGGGTACGGCCTTCACATTGCGATGTCCCGCGCCCGCGAACGCGCCGAGCACGAAGCGGAACCAGCCGCGATCGATTACGGCGACGACGCGCTTGCCATCCGCGAGCTCGACCGGATCGACGGCGATATGACACGTCTGCGGGTCCTGAATCAGCTGATCCTCGACGACGTTCGGCAGCGCCTGCCGCAAGCGCGGCCCCTTGAGCGGCGGCACGGAAGCGGCGAGCAAAAGCGTGTCACGCGCGGCGACGATCAGCACGGTCGCGCTCGCGCGCGGCAGAAGCCCGAGCGCCGCGCGGCCGCTGCGTTGCGGCTCGCCGCGCTTGTCGAGCAGCAGAAACGGCAGATCCGGCAGATGCCACTCTTCCGAGCGCACCGCGGGATCGCGCGGCGGTAATAGAACGATCAGTGTGCTCAAAGGCCACTTCCTCTCAACAATGACTGCGGCACGTCTTCAAAGCGTGTCGCGCGTATAGACGATGCGCGTCGTATGCGTCGTCGGATCGCGATAGACGAGCGTCGTGCGCTCCAGTTGCGCGCGTTCGTGTTCGACGCGCCCGTGAATCACGAAATACTTCGTGGTGACGTCCATCTCGTTCGGATCGATCGACACCGTCTTGACGCCCGCGCCGGTCAGCGCGAGCTGCACATTGCCGACATCGTGGAAGAACACCGTCTCGCGGCGCGCGACGAACGCCTGCCCCTGCGACAGATTCATCCCCGGCACGACGGCCGCGACGACTTCGGCGGGCGCGGTGTTCATGTTCACTGCAGTCGTCGTCGGCAGCACGGTGACGAACGGGCGAAGCTTCGCGACCGCTTCCGCCGAAAAGCCCGGCACGTCGAGCAGCGAATCGACGCTGATCATCTGCAAGGGCGCGACGGGCGCGTTGCTGTCCGCGTCCTTCAGGCCGGGATCGTCGGTGAAGTTGCCGCCGCCCATGCCGCCGCCTTGCGCGATCGCCGCCATCGTCGATTCGGCGCTCTGGCCGGTCGCGCCCGTCGCGCTGTTGCCGGTCTGCGTCTGAAAGCGCGTCGCGGAGCGCGCGAGGCCCGCGCGCATCTGCAGCGCCACGGTTTTCGCCAGCGAGCCGTTGATGCCGAGCATCGCGAGCAGCCGCTGAAACGCCTGAATCTGCGCGACGTTGATGGTCAGCACGCCGGGCGTGGGTGTCGACACCAGATTGCGCAGGTTGAACTTCGCCTGCGCGTCCTCGATCGAGCCGGACAGATACGTCGATGCGCCTTGCTGCGCGCGCACTTCGCCGATCTGCCCGAGAAAATCCGACAGCTTCGTCTTCGCGATCGGCACGCCCCACACGCCGCCGAGATACGTGACCGTCGGCGAGGTGTCCGCTTCCGAGCGCAGGATGAGGCGCGTCCAGTCGAGCGCGCTGCGCGAAATCCATTGCGCCTGTGCGAGCAGCCGCTGATTCTCGATGCGGCGAATCTGCACCTGCTGGCGCCACAGCATGCCCGACACCAGAATCGCCGCGAGCGATACGACCAGCAGCGCGCTGATGATCGCGACGCCGCGTTGCTTCTTCCCTGGCCTGTGCGCTCGCATCGTCATTCCCCGACCAGAAACACGCGCGTGAGCGGCACTTGCAGACTGCGCGCGCCGACCGCGACCTGAACGCCCGACACCGCGCGCGCCAGTGGCGCGTTGCCCAGTTGCGGCACCTTCAGGTTGTTGTCGTTCTGGTTGATCTGCGAGAGCACGTCGCCCATGCGCGTCGTCCAGCCTTTTTCGGGGATGTACACGCGCGTCGCGAGCGTGGCCACCCCGCCCATCAACGGCACCGCGCTCCAGCCGTCGGCGCGATCGCCCGATGACAGCGCGCGGCGCACTTCGCCCACGTTCGACAGCGGCGGCGATGCATAGCGCACGATGCGCCCGTCCGACAGCCGGTAACGCACGACCTGCAGACGCGGCGCCACACCCTGCGCGAACACGCCGCGCACGATCTGCAGCGAGCCGTTGCCGATCTGCACCGCGGGCTGGCCGGCTTCGTCGTCGGTTGCGGCCTGGCGCGCGTCGATGCGCATCTGGTCGAACAATTGCGCGACGATGCGCTCGTCTTCCATCGAATTCTCGATGGTCGCGCGGCCGCGAATCACGGAGTCGAGCCCGCGCCACGACAGCACGGCGATCACCGCGAGAATCGCGATCGCGATCAGCATCTCCAGCAGCGTGAAGCCGCGCTGCCCGCTGCCGATGCGAAAGCGGCGGTCAGAGCGAGCGGTTCGTTTCATTCGCTACCACCGTGACCATTTGCGCCAGATAACCGGAGCGGCCGGGCGTCGAGACGAGCATCTCGACGCGCCGGAAAATCGGATTCGGCGTCTGACTCACACGCTGCGTGCAGTTGAGCTTCAGATTGCCCTGCGAGCAGTCGAAGGTGCGCGAGCCGACCGGCGGAAACTGACGCGACAGCTTGAGCTGCGCGAGCTCGTTGTCCGCGCTCCAGCCCGCGAGCAGCCGCCGATGCAGGTCCGCCTCGCCCGTCGCGAGCGAGCCGACCGCGCGCACCGAAGCGGCAAGCGCCACCGCGATGATCGCCAGTGCGACGAGCACTTCGATCATCGTGAAGCCGGGTTGATGTCGACGACGTTGGCGCATCATCGCACCTGGAAGCGGCCGTTGCCGCCACTGACGATGGTCGCGCGCCCCGCCGGCGAGATCAGCGTGATTTCCATCGGCGTATCGATGGCCTCGGTGCCGAACACGAGCCGGCTCACCGACTTGTCGGAATCGAGAAACTGGATCGATACGCCGGTCACGCCGCCTTCCCAGCGCCGCGCGCGAAGCAGATCGTCGCGCAGCGGACGCCAGCCGTCTTCCGTGCGGATGTCGAAGCGGAAGCCGCCGTCGACCGGCTGCCACGCGATCGGCCGCGCGCGCACCTGCGCTTCGTCGCCCGCCGATTCGAAGAGCAGCGCGAGCCGCTGCGCTTCCTCGTTGAGATCGGTGCGCGGATTGCGCGTCAGCTGCAGCGACGCAAGCGACACGAGCAGCCCCGCGATCACGAGCACGACGAGCATTTCGAGCAGCGTGAAGCCTGCGTTGCGCCTTGCTTGTCGTTGCCTGTTCACGCCGCTTTCCTTCGTCTACTTCCGGATGCTTATTGCCACGACCCGACGTCGGCATCGTTGCCTTCGCCGCCCGCCTTGTTGTCCGCGCCGTAGCTGAACACGTCGATTTCGCCGTGCACGCCCGGATTCAGATATTGATACTGGCCGCCCCACGGATCGTTCGGCAGGCGCTCGAGGTAGCCGCCGTCCTTCCAGTTGTTCGGCACCGGCTCGGTCGACGGCTTTTCGATCAGCGCGCGCAGGCCTTGCTCCTGCGTCGGATAGCGGCCGTTATCCAGGCGATACAGCTTCATCGCCTGCATGATCGTGCCGATGTCCTGCTTCGCGGCGACGCGGCGCGCCTCGTCCGGGCGGCTCATGATCTTCGGCACGATCAGCGCGGCGAGAATGCCGAGAATCGCGATCACGACCATGATTTCGATCAGCGTGAAGCCGCGCTGGCGACGACCTTGCGCCTGAATTTGTTGGATTCGCATGCGGCGTTGGGTCCACATTTGCATGACTGCTACCTCTTGTATTGAAGTTTTCATTTCCGGGCCTCATGCCCGGTGATTTAAAAAATCGCGCGGCTTCGCATCTCGACGAAGCCGCCGCTCATTCTATCGATGTGCTTTCACCGCGTGATTCGTGCCCGCACGAGGCATCGCGTCGCGCTCAGCGCACCCAGATTGTGGGCCCGGGCGGATTCTGCGGCAGGAAGATCTCCGATTTCACGCCGTTGCGATCGATGATGATCGAGCGCGCGCGCACTTCCGAGAGCTTCACGCCTTGCGTGAGCGGACTGCCGAGCGATATCGCGCGCGCCGGCTCGCCGCCGTAGCTCACGATCGCGGCGGCGCCGCCCTGCAACGCGAGAATGCCGAACAGATGCACATCCGAATTGGCCTGCCGCTCCAGGCGTCCGCCGAAGATCGTCGCGGCCTGTTCGACCGACGGCGCGCGTGTCGCGGCGGCGGCGGGCAGCGGCGCGGTCTGGCGCGAGGTCAGCGTGACGACCCAGTACGTCACCGTCACGCAGAAGAGCGCGAGGGCGGCAAGCGTTAGCAGGCGAGTTTGCAGGGCGTTCATTACTGCACCAGATTATTCAGTTCGATGATCGGCAGCATCACCGCGAGCACGATCACCAGCACGACACCACCCATCGCGAGAATGAGCAGCGGCTCGAGCAGGCTCGTCAGGAACATCGTGCGGCGTTCGAGTTCACGCGCTTCGCCTTCGGAGGCGCGGTCGAGCATCGAGGTGACGTCGCCGGTCGCTTCGCCGGAGCGGATCAGATGGACCAGCACGGGCGGAAACGTCTTCGTGTTGCCGAGCGCGCGCGACAGGGACGAGCCTTCGCGCACGCGCACGATGGCGTCGTCGACGTTGTTGCGCATCGCCGTGTTGCTGAGCGTTTCGCCGGCCGCCTGCAGCGCGCGCAGGATCGGCACGCCGGCGGCGGTCAGGATCGCGAGCGTGCTGGCGAAGCGCACGGTGTTATAGCCGCGCACCAGCTTGCCGATGAGCGGCGCGGTCAACAGCCACCGGTCGAACGACATGCGCGGCCCGGGCCGCGAGAGGATGCTTTTCACCAGCCACGCGAAGAGCGCGACGCCGATCAGCACCGCCCACCAGTAGCTCCGGACGAAGGCGGAAAGCGACATCATCATGACGGTGAGGAAGGGCAGTTGCTGCTTCGTGCTCGCGAACACGTTCACGACCTGCGGCACGACATAGCTCAGCAGAAACGTGACGATGCCGAACGCGATGATCGTCACGATGCCCGGATACGTGAACGCCAGGATGATCTTCTGCTTCAGCGCGTTGCGCTGCTCGATGTAATCCGCGAGACGCGACAGCACGAGCCCGAGCTTGCCGGTGTGCTCGCCCGCCGCGACGAGCGCGCGATAAATCTCGGGAAAATCCTTCGGATGCTGCGCGAGCGCGTTGGCGAAGGAATGGCCGCCGAGCACTTCCGCGCGGATCGCGGCCATCAGTTCGCGGATGTAGTCGCGCTCGGACTGCTCCGTCAACACCTGAAGCGTTTCGCCGAGCGGCAGCCCGGCGATCAGCAGACTCGCGAGCTGGCGCGTGAGAATCGCCTGCTCGCGCGTCGACAGACGGCGCCCGAGCGAAAGCCTTTGCTGACGCTCGCCGCGCGTGCGCGAGCCCGCCGCCTCGACGACGAGCGGCGTCAGGCCTTGCGTGCGCAGGTGACTGCGCGCGGCGCGGGCGCTGTCGGCGTCGAGCACGCCTTTCTGCGTCTTGCCCGCCGAGTCGATCGCTTCGAAACGAAATGCCGGCATCGATCAGTCTCCGCCCGTCACGCGCAACACTTCTTCCAGCGAAGAAACGCCCGCGGCGAGCCAGCGGTCGCCGTCCTCGCGAAGCGTGCGCATGCCTTGCTTGCGGCCCGCTTCGAGAATCTCCGCGTCCGCGGCGTTGCGATGGATGAGCGGCCGGATCGTGTCGTCGATCAGCAGCAGTTCATAGACCCCGCGGCGGCCGACATAGCCCGACTGGCCGCATCGGTCGCAGCCGACGGGATGGTAATGCTTCGTGCCGTCTTCCTCGACGCGCTCTTCCTTGCACACCGGACACAGTTGCCGCACGAGCCGCTGCGCGAGCACGCCGAGTAGCGACGAAGCGAGCAGATACGGCTCGACGCCCATGTCGGTGAGACGCGTGACGGCGGAGGCGGCATCGTTCGTGTGCAGCGTCGCGAGCACGAGGTGGCCCGTGAGCGACGCCTGCACCGCGATCTGCGCGGTTTCGAGGTCGCGGATTTCACCGATCATGATGATGTCCGGATCCTGACGCAGAATGGAACGCAACGCGCGCGCGAACGTCATGCCGATGCGCTCGTTCACCTGCGTCTGGCCGATGCCCGACAGGTCGTATTCGATCGGATCTTCCACCGTCATGATGTTGGTGGTCGTGGTTTCCAGCCGCGACATCGACGCGTACAGCGTGGTCGTCTTGCCGGAGCCGGTCGGCCCGGTCACGAGCACGATGCCGTGCGGCTTGCCGATGAGCTTGTCGAAGTTGACGAGCGTGTCGCGCGCCATGCCGAGCGTTTCGAGGTTCAGGCGCTGCGCGTCCTTTTCCAGCAGACGCAGCACCGCGCGCTCGCCGTGGCCGGTCGGCAGCGTGGACACGCGGACATCGACGGGACGCCCGCCCACGCGCAGCGTGATGCGGCCATCCTGCGGCAGACGTTTCTCGGCGATATCGAGCTGCGCCATGATCTTGATACGCGAGATCAGCGCGCCGTGCAGCGCCTTCTTCGGGCGCACGACATCGCGCAGCGTGCCGTCGACGCGAAAGCGCACGACCGACGCGTTCTCGAACGGCTCGATGTGAATATCCGATGCCTGCTCGCGCGCCGCCTGCGTCAGCAGCGCGTTGATCATGCGGATGATCGGCGCGTCGTCCTCGGATTCAAGCAGGTCTTCGACTTCCGGAATGTCCTGCATCAGGCGCGACAGATCGACTTCGCCTTCCACCTCACCGACCACCTGCGCCGCGCTGCCGTCGTTGCGCGCGTAGGCCGAATTGATCGCGGCGGCGAGCTCGTCGCCGGATTTGCGCACGATCGACACCGCGCCGAAATTGCGCGCGACTTCGGCGAGCGCTGCGTCGGACGTGCGCTCGCTGATCCACACTTCGATGCTGTCGGCGTGCTGATGCGCGAGCAGAATCTGCCCGCTGCGCGCGAAGCCGTAGGGCACGAGGCGGGCCGCCAGCGGCGACGCCGCGTCGTTCGCGCTCTCGACTGCATCGTTGACCGTGGTCACGGGCTGACTCCCGGCTGGTTGCCGTCGAGCGATTTCGCGCTCGGCTGGTTGTTCGGCACCGCGTAGTTGGCCGCGCCGTTGCTGTAAGGCGCGCCCGGCTGCGGCGGATACGTGCCGCCCTGCGGCGCCGGACCCACTTCCGGATTCTGCGGCAGCGTCGTGCTCGGGCCGGGGCCGCGCGTCGTGTTGCTCCAGTCCAGCAGATTCTGGGCCGGCGCGCCGCCGCCTTCGCTCGGGCCGAGCGGCTTCGGCGGAATCACCGGCACATTCTGATCCTTGATGAGGCGGTTGTCCGTCGTCGAGCCGTATTGCTGCTGACGCAGATAGTCGTAACGCGTGTTGGTGATCTGCGTGGCGGTCGACTGATCGCGCACGATCACCGGGCGCAGGAACACCATGAGGTTGGTCTTCGTGCGCGTCTTGCTTTCGCTGCGGAACAGGCTGCCGATGAACGGAATATCGCCGAGCAGCGGAATCTTGCTGTTGTTGTTGTTGTACTGGTCCTGCATCAAGCCGCCCAGCACGACGATTTCGCCGTCGTCGGCGAGAATGGTCGACTGCACCGAGCGCGTGTTGATGGTCACGCCGCCGGGGTCGTTCTTCGTGCCGTTATCGACGCTCGAGTCTTCCTGATAAATCTGCATCTTGAGCACGCCGCCGTCCGTGATCTGCGGCTTCACGTGCAGCGTCACGCCGACGTCGCGGCGATCGAACGTGTTGAACGCGGTGACCGAGGTCGCGGCGTTGGCGGTCGGCGTGGCGTAGGAGCCCGTCACGACCGGCACGTTCTGGCCGACGACGATCTTCGCTTCCTCGTTGTCGAGCGTAATGAGGTTAGGCGTGGACAGGATATTCGCGTCCGACGACGTCGACAGCGCCTGCAGCAGCCCGCCGAGACCGAACAGGTTGCCGAAGCGGTGCAAGAGGCCGATGTTCAAACCCTGCGCGAGAAGGCCGGTCGTCGACGTGATCGCGGACGGATTCTGTGCGATCGCATTGCCCTGCAAGGTCAGATCGACGATGTTCGTGTTGCCGCTGCCGAAGCTCGAACTGCCGTACAGCGCGTTGTTGCCGCCGTTCGACAGCAGCAGGCCCTGCCACTGAATGCCGAGATTCGCGCCGGTCGTCGCCGAGAGTTCGACGATCAGCGCCTCGATGTACACCTGCGCGCGGCGCGCGTCGAGCTGGTCGATCACGGCGCGCAGGTTGCGGTACATCGGATCGGGCGCGGTGATGATCAGCGAGTTCGTCGCGGCATCGGCCTGGATCATGCCGCCGCCCTGATCGTTGCCGGACTCGTTCTCCTTGTTCGACGAGAAGCTCGAGTCGCGGTTGCCGCCGCTGCCGGACATCGGATTGCTGCTGCTTCCCGAGCTGCCGCTCATACCGCCGGGCAGCGGCGGCATGCCGGACTGACCCGTGGACATCGACGAATTGCTCAGACCGCCGCCGCTCTGGCCGAAGCTGTTCGAGCCGGTATTGGAACCCGACGTGTTGTCCGAGCTGTTATTGCCCTTGCCGAGCATGCCGCGCAGCGTCTTGGCGAGGCGCGTCGCGTCGGCGTTGCGCAGCGCGACGACGTGCATGTTGCCCGGTTGCGTGGTGGGCGCGTCGAGCTTCTGCGCCAGTTGCTTGGCCGCCGCGAGACGCGCGCTGCTCGAAGCGCGGAACATCAGGGAGTTGGTGCGCGCATCCGGCGTGACGGTGACTTTGAGCGTCGCGTCGGTGCTGCCGACCGTGCCGGGATCGAGCAGCTTGTTCATCTGCTCGGCGACGTCGATGGCGTTCGCGTTCTTCAGCGTGAAGACGTCCACCTCGCGTCCGGCCGCCGTGTCGACGCCCGCGATGATGCCCGCGATGCGGCGGACGTTATCGGCGTAATCGGTGACGACGAGCGTGTTGTTGGCCGGGTAGGCCGCGATCGTGTTGTTCGGCGAGATCAGCGGACGCAGCACCGGCAGGAGGTTATTCGCCGATTCGTTGCGCAGCTGAAAGACCTGCGTGATGACCTGATCGCCGCGCGCGGCCGGCGCGTTGCCGACGTAGGTCGGCACGCCCTGGAGCTTGGCGTCGGCCTCGGGCACGACCTTCAGGACGCCGTGATCCTGCACGAGCGCGAAGCCCTGCATGCGCAGCGATGATTGAAGTGTCTTCAGTGCCTGTTCCTCGGGAACCGGGTTCTCCGAGACGAGGTTCAGTTGCCCCTTGACGCGGGGATCGACGATGATCGTTTTGCCGGTGGCGGCGCCGATCGCTTTCGCGACCTGGTCGATATCCGCGTTGACGAAATTCAACGTCACTTGCGCGTGCGCGGCTTGCGCGACGATAAGTCCCGCCGCCAGCAGTGCCGTCGCCATGCGACGCAGTGCCATAGGTTGTCTTCTCATGGATGTGATGTCAGAGCCGGGTCTCGAAGAGCCGGCCAAGGCAGCATCGCTCGTCAGCCGAGAGCGCCGCCTACCGCGGCGTGGTTCGGGCAGACCCGGCCACCGCGATCATTTTAAAAAATATGACGATAACAGCTTTAAGTAACGAAATCGTGCCAATTCGTTCCGGATCAGGTTGCCCTTCCGCTGCTCGTTCGATACAAATTCCAGCGCGCTCAAGCTTTCGAATAACTTGCCGATAGACCGTATCTGGGCGATTCCAAGCGTCGGCCGATGTACGCGGGAGCCGAATTGTAACCTGTCCAGATGTCTTATTATTCATACATTTAGAACGTGCCCATCCGACCGGCCGCTATACTTCCGCGCCAGCAGTCTTTGGGTGGCTGAAATGGGCCTATGTCTGATAGCCAACTTATGGCCTGAATCGTCAGCCGGTATGATACGGTCGGTTCCGCATTCCGGGCGGTGACAAAAAGGACGGGTTTTCCCCCATTCAGCCCGGCCGCGGACGTTGATTTGTTGGCGTTGGCGCCGAGGCGCCGCAACGGCGGCATGACGTTCCGCATGGGCGGATGGAGTAGAAGAGAAGATGAAGAGAATCGTGCGACTGCTTGCGATATGCGGGCCGCTGATCGCGGCCGGCTCCGCGCATGCGGACTGCTTCGACGAAGCGGCGAAGTATCAGAAGGTCAACCCGCTCATCCTGCGCGCCATCGCATGGCAGGAATCCCACAACAAGCCCGACGCCATCAACAAGAACGCGAACGGCTCGACCGATTACGGGTTGATGCAGATCAACTCCATCCACCTCAATACGCTCGCGCAGTACGGCATTTCGAGCGGCACGCTGATGGAGCCGTGCAAGAGCGTGTACATCGCGGCGTGGCATCTGCGCCAGAAGATGAACAAGTACGGCAATTCGTGGCAGGCGGTCGGTGCTTACCATTCCGAAACACCGGCGCTGCGCGACAAGTACTCGGCGCAGATCATCGAGATCCTTCGCCGCTGGAAGCTGGTTCAGGCCACGCGCTAACCGGCCGCCTCCGCGCCGCGTCCGGCGCATTTGATG
Source organism: Caballeronia calidae (assembly GCF_900044055.2). GTDB lineage: Bacteria > Pseudomonadota > Gammaproteobacteria > Burkholderiales > Burkholderiaceae > Caballeronia > Caballeronia calidae. The sequence goes on from NZ_FCOX02000001.1 coordinate 308,699, forward strand.
CAAAATCCCCTATTCGATTGTCCGCGTTGCCCCAACGGCAGCGCGGACCCGCGCTCGCGCGCTCCATTCCCCGTCACGCTTTACTGCGATGAACCAAACGCCATTGCCCATCACCGTGCTATCGGGATTCACCGGCGCGGGTAAGACCACACTCGTCGATGCCTTGCTCGCCAACGCCGAAGGCTTGCGGCTCGCCGCCGTGACATGCGGCAAGGTCGCCGCCGGCGCGGACCGGCAGACCACCGACCTGCCCAACGGCTGCATGCTGTTGAGCCTGAGCGACCGGTCCATCGAAGCCGTCGAGCGCGCGATCACCTGGATCGCGGAACAGCAGCGGTTCGATGCGGTCGTCGTCGAAACATCGGTCATCGCCGATCCGATGACGATCGCCGAGCATCTCGCGTTCGGCGACGACGACGATGCAACGCTCGCGGGCCGCGCGCAGCTCGATACCTTCGTCACCGTGATCGATGCCGCGAACTTCTCGCGCGACTATGCCTCTTCCGATGCACTCGCCGAGCGCGGTCTTCCGTCGGCGGACCATGACGAAGAAGACGGCAAGACGGTGGTCGAGACGCTCGTCGAGCATATCGAATTCTGCGATGTCATCGTCATCAACAAGACGGATCTCGCCGGCGCCGACGAAGTCGGAAAAGTCGCGCGCATTCTGCATGGCCTCAACCCTCGCGCGGTTCAGGTGCGAACGCAGTCGGGCAATGTGCCGCCCGATGAAATCCTGAACACCGGCCGCTTCGATTTCGATGCGACCGCGAGCGCGCCCGGCTGGCTCGCGATCCTCAATGGCGAGCATCCATCGAGCGACGAACCCGATGCGTTCGGCGTCGGCCATTTCGTGTATCGCGCGCGCCGGCCGTTTCATCCCGAGCGACTGTGGAATCTGCTGCATCAGGAATGGCCGGACGTGTTGCGCGCGAAGGGCTTCTTCTGGCTCGCGACGCGAAGCGATGTCGGCGGCTCGCTGTCGCAGGCGGGCGGCACGGTGCGGCATGGTCCGGCAGGCGTGTGGTGGGCGGCGCAGGATCGCAGCGAGTGGCCGACCGATGACCCCGAACTCGAAGCGGAGATCGTCGCGGAATGGTATGGCGATCCGGATGACAACAGCATCGGCGATCGTCGGCAGGAGCTCGTTCTGATCGGCCTGAATCTCGATCCTGCCTCCTGGCAGGATAAGTTCGATGCATGTCTTTTGAGCGACGACGAATGGGCGCTCGGTCCCGATGGCTGGCAACGCTTCGCCGATCCGTTCCCGGCATGGGAAGTCGAAGACCACGACCACGACCACGATCACGACCATGGTCCGGATTGCGACTGCGAGGATCATCGACATTGATCGCTGTGCCGGCTCGATGCAATGTCGAGCCGGCAACCGCAACGTGAACCGAAGCGCACAGTCGAAAAAAAACCCGCCGAAGGCGGGTCATGTACAACTGGCTACCCTTGGTAGCCGCACAATCGGCAAGATGCTTACCGCTTGTTCACTGCGTCCTTGAATGCCTTGCCAGCCGTAAACTTGACCGTCTTGGCGGCCGGAATCTTGATGGATTCGCCGGTTTTCGGATTGCGGCCGGTGCGCGCTGCGCGCTTTCCCGAGCCGAAGCTGCCGAAGCCGATCAACTGCACTGCGTCACCTTTCGAGACAGCCTTCTTGATCACTTCGAGCAACGTGTCCAGCGTTTCGCCGGTTTGAGCCTTGCTGGCGCCGGTTTGAGCGGCTACGGCGTCGATCAATTCCTGTTTGTTCATTAAGGTTCCTTTATCAGTTTAGGTTGACACGAACAGCGCGAACGCGCCGATTATACGTGCGCAAGCGGTGCAGGCTAGTAGGGACGGCCTTCTGGCGTGCCCGCCCGACGGATCGGCGTTGCTTCGCGCCATCTCACCGGCGTTGCTCCACTTCGTCGCCTTCACGCCGCCTCTGTACGCGGCGCTTGGTATGATAGCGCAGCGCAAACCCAATCAGGATAAGGGTTTCAAAGATTTACCCTTATATTTTCGGGGCTCCCGGCCGACTTTTTGGCGTAGAACATCTGGGTGCGATCCATGCTACGCGAGCTGATCATCGAATACGGCCTGCCGTTGGTTTTTGCCAACGTTCTGCTCGAGTGCCTCGGCCTTCCGCTCCCAGCCTTGCCCACATTGGCTTTGACGGGTGCGATCACGGTCTCCGCGAGCTTCGCATCGGGTGCCTTTTCAGGCTTGCCTTCGCTCTTTCCATCGGCTGCATTCGGACCGCTTGCTGCGATCGTCGTGACCGCCAGCATCGCCGCGCTCATCGGCGATACGCTGTGGTTCTGGCTCGGGCGCCGCTACGGCAGCCGTGTGCTCGGCTTCATGTGCAAGCTCTCCATCTCGCGCGATACCTGCGTGACCCGCAGCCTCGACTTCTTCGGACGCTTCGGCGTGCGCATTCTCGCGCTGTCGAAGTTCATCCCCGGACTGTCGACGCTTGCGATTCCCGTTGCGGGCGCGACCGGCATCGGCTTCGGGAGCTTTCTTTTCTATGACGCGCTCGGCGCGCTGCTGTGGTCCGGCGTGGGCGTCGCGTTCGGCGCGATGTTCGCCGATCTCGTCGATAGCGCGCTCGCCTGGCTCGACCTGTTCGGGCGCGGCGTGATCGTGCTTGCGGGCATCGCGCTTGCGCTCTATCTCGCCGTGCGCTGGTGGCAACGCGTGTCATTGTTGCGCAGGCTGCGCATGGCACGCATCGATATCGCCACGCTGCGCACGCTGCTCACGGACGAGCCGCCGCCGCTCGTCATCGACGTGCGCCGTCGCGAGCGTCGCGCGATGGATCCCTATGCCATTCCCGGCGCGCTGCTGCTGCATGACGATGCCGCATCGCAGCTCGCGGACATCGCGCGCGACCGCAAGCTCGTGACGTACTGCGATTGCCCGAGCGAAGTGTCGGCGGCGCTCGCGGCAAAGGAACTGACCGCGCATGGCTTCACCGATGTCGCGCCGCTGCTCGGCGGACTCGAAGCATGGCGCGCGGCCGGTTATGCGCTCGAGCCGCTGATCGTCGAAGACACCGCGAACGGCGCAGCGCATGGCATCGCCAAGTCTTCATCCGTTTGATCTTTCATCGCGCATCCGCTTCACGCGACGCGCGGCCTCTTCATCTATCGCATGACCGAATCCCTGCTTTTCGCGCCGCACGATCTGCCCGCGCGCTGGCGGCACAAGCGCGTCTTCACGTTCGTCGATACGACGTTCAGTGTCTTTCTTTCTCTCTGGCAACGCTGGCGCGATGACGACGCGCGTTGCGACCGGCTGCATGTCGTCGCGCTTGCGCCGCTCGCCTCGCTGGACGATGCACCTTCGGCCGACGACGCATCGCCGCTCGCCGCTGAACTCGCACGCGCGTGGCCGATGCGCGTGCCGGGCGTGCATCGGCTGGAGTTCGATGAGGGACGCGTGGTGCTCACGCTGGCCATCGGTGACGACGTGCAGGAGATGCTCGCGAAACTCTGGCTACGCGCAGACGCTTTCCATCTCGATCCAGCCGGCGATCCGCGCAAGCTGTGCAAATCGCTCGCGCGTTTTGCCGGCGACGGCGCGACGGTCAGCACGATCGTTGCCGGTGATGCGCGGGCGCAACTCGAGCGCGCGTTGGCGGCATCGGGTTTCGCGTGTTCGTCGTCCGCGACGGATGCGCCGCTCACCGCGCGCTTCGCACCGCGCTGGCGTGTGCGGCGTCACGAACCGCCGCTTCCTTCCGATGCGAACGCGCACGACGCCATCGTGATCGGCGCGGGCCTCGCGGGTTGCGCGGTGAGCTCGCGTCTCGCGGCGCGCGGCTGGCGCGTCACGCTGATCGATCGTCACGCGCTGCCCGCACGCGATGCATCGGGCAATCCGGCAGGCGTGTTTCATCCTATCGTCTGGCGCGATGACAGCGTCGCCGCGCGCCTCACACGTGCCGGCTTTCTCTACACGTTGCGTCGATGGCGAGCGCTCGAAGCGGCGCATCACGATTTGTCGAGAAGCGGCGCGGGCCTGCTTCAGATCGCCGATACGCAGGAAGACGCCGATGCGCTCGCCGGCGCCATCGCGCGCTTCGCGTATCCGCCCGATTACGTGCAACCGATGACCCGCGACGATGCATCGCGCCTCGCCGGCGTCGATGTCGCGCGCGGCGGCTGGTTCTTTCCGCATGGCGGCGCAATCTCGCCCGCGGCGATATGCGCGGCGCAACTCGCCGATGCGTCCGCACTCATTACGCCGCGCATGAACACGGACGTTGCGCGCATCGCGCACGATGGCCGCGTCTGGCGAACCTTCGACGCGAACGGCGATGAGATCGCGAACGCGCCGGTCATCGTGCTGGCCAATGCACACGACGCCGCGCGCCTCGCGCATCTCCATGGCGAACCGACGCGCAGCGTGCGCGGCCAGCTCACCGTGCTCGCGCAAGGCGCGCTCGATGCGTTGCGCATGCCGGTGATCGGTGAAGGGTACGCGGTGCCGCTCGGCAGCGATGGCGCGCTGATCGGCGCGACCTACGACATCGACGATACCGACCGCGAGATCCGCGATACCGGGCATCTCGAGAACATCGAGCGCGTCGCAGGCATGTTGCCGCAGCTTGCATCAGCGCCGACGCAAGTCCGTGCGGGCCGCGTCGCGTTTCGCTGCGTGACGAGCGACCGCATGCCGATGATCGGCCAGCTCGCCGACGAAAACGCCGCGCGACGCGATGCGCATCAATTGTCGGGCGCATGGCCGCTCGACCTGCCGCGCATGCAGGGGCTTTATGGCGCGTTCGCGTTCGGCTCGCGCGGCCTCGTCTGGGCGACGCTCGCGGCGGAGCTGATCGCATCGCAGATCGAAGGCGAGCCGTGGCCGATCGAGCGCGAACTGGCCGAAGCCATCGACCCAGCTCGCTTTTTGCTACGGGCATTGCGTCATGGGGAAATCGGCTCGGCTTAGTTATCCCCGTCGTGCTGTGGATAACCCGTCGGATTGCAGGCGAAAGACATGTGAACGCGTTGTGCACGTAAACGGGACAACTGAGGCGTCCGGTTTACGCGCCCAAAGTTGTTCCAGGTTCGCCGCGCGGCACCAACATGTTTACGGCCCGCTTTTGCTTTTTCCAAATGATTGAATAAAAAGACGAAAGCTGTGTTATCCACAGAAAAAGCAGGTGCTTGTTAACCACTACTACGTTTATATAAAGTAAACCTGTAAACACCTGACGGCGAGCCCATCGGGCAGCCGTGAACCAAAACTCCGGACGCCGCGCAAACGGCTACCGGTCAGCCTTTCCATTCCGGTCCAGGCTCGGCGGTCGCTTTTACTTCATAAGAATCATGAGTTTGGACTTTCTGTCAGGGGTTCCGAGGTATGGCACAATCGCGCTTCTTCCTGCGTCGCGCCGTCGAGACGGCGACCGCTTCAATGGAACGATGGTTGCGCGCCAAGAATCTGATACCAAGCCGCATCGTCGTTCACTGTGTTCGGCCCGGCATCGGGGCGAGCGCCCCATGCGTTCCTCGTGTCATACGGATCCGGGATCTCCGGTGCGACATTGAGAGCATGTAGGGCGCATCGCTTGCCGGCCGGACGCGTCGTCTAATTCGTGCACGGTCTGACCGTGACGCCGTGTTCGTTCGTATTTCGTTTCGCCTGAATGAACCAACGCTCGCCTGGCCGGGCGGATGCGCCTCGCCTGCGAGCGCGCACCGCGGACGCCAGTCACGCAACGGAACGTGCACTCCCTGCAGCAACAAGCAGCAATGAAGGAGAAGCCAACACGATGAATTCGGCATTTTCATTTTTGCCCACGTGGCCGCTCGAACCCGACGCCATTCTGTGGGCCGGGCTCGCGCTCGTCACGGCGGGACTCGCCGGCGAGCTGCTGTGGCGCGCTTGGCGTCTGCCGCGCATCACCGGTTTCGCGGTGATCGGGCTGATCGCCGGCAATGCGGGGCTCGGCGTGATCGACGCCAGCGCGGGCGGCCTGTCGCGGCCGCTGCTCGATGTCGCGCTCGGCCTGCTGCTCTTCGAACTGGGTGGCCGGCTCGATTTGCGCTGGATCCGCCGCAATCCGTATCTGATCCTGTCGAGCATCGCCGAGTCGACGCTGACGTTCGGCCTCGTGCTGATCGCGCTGACGCTGCTCAACGTGCCGACGATGCCCTCGGTCGTGATCGCGGCCATCGCGATGGCCACGTCGCCCGCGATGGTCATTCAGCTGAAGACCGAGCTGCGCGCGGAAGGCCAGGTCACGCAGCGCCTCATGACGCTGACGGCGCTGAACAGCATGTACGCGGTGGTCGTCGAGAAGCTCGCGGCCGGCGTCTTGCATCAGGAGATCTACGGGAATGCGTTCGCGACGATCCTTCAGCCGTTCTATCTGCTGATCGGCTCGCTCGTGCTCGCGTTCCTGCTCGCGCGCGCGTGCAACATGCTGGTGCGGCGCCTGCCGGCCAACGACGAGCATTCGTTCGTCGCGCTCTTCGGGCTCGTGCTGCTGGCGATCGCGATCGCGCACATCTTCAAGCTGTCGACGATTCTCGCGCTGCTCGCCGCGGGCATCATCGTGAAGAACGCCGATGAACGGCCGCAACTGTGGCCGTCGCATTTCGGCTCGGCCGGATGGCTGCTCACCGTGATTCTTTTCGCGCTCACGCTGACGTCGTTCCACTGGCGCGACATCGCGCTCGGCGGCATCGCGGCGCTCGGGCTGATCTTCGCGCGTTTCATCGCCAAGCTCGTCGGCGTCCTGATCTTCGCGAAGCCGAGCGGGCTGAACCTGAAGCAGGGCGCGGCGCTCGGCGTCGCGCTGACACCGATGTCGGCGCTCGCGTATCTGCTCGTCGACGACATGTACGTGCTTTATCCCGACTACGATCCGACGCTGCGCGCGATCGTCATGTGCTCGATCGTCGTGCTGCAGATCGTGGCGCCTTTCCTGGTTTACCGCAGCTTGTCGGCGGTGGGCGAGCGGCGCGAATGACCGCGCCCCGCCTGCCCAAGCATTGATCATTCAAGAGGCGTCATGGCACTCGAACCTTTCATCAACTCCGAACCCTTCACGTTCGGCGTCGAGCTGGAGATCCAGGTCGTCAACACGCACGACTACGATCTGACCCGCGCGGCGTCCGACCTCATGCGTCTCCTCAAGGACGAAAAGATTCCGGGCAACATCACGCCCGAGATCACCGAAAGCATGATCGAGCTGTCGACCGGCATCTGCACGACGCACGAGCAGGCCGTCACCGATCTGCGCAGGATCCGCGACGTGCTCGTCGCCGCGGCGGATCAGCTGAACGTCGGCCTCGCCGGCGGCGGCACGCATGCTTTCCAGCAGTGGAGCGATCGCCAGATCTACGACGCGCCGCGCTTCCAGTACATCTCCGAGCTGTATGGATACCTTGCCAAACAGTTCACGGTGTTCGGCCAGCACGTGCATATCGGTTGCCCCGATCCGAACAGCGCGCTCTTCCTGCTGCATTCGATGTCGCGTTACATCCCGCATTTCATCGCGCTTTCGGCATCGTCGCCGTACATCCAGGGCGTCGATACGGGTTTCCACTCGGCGCGGCTGAACTCGGTATTCGCGTTCCCGCTGTCGGGCCGCGCGCCGTTCGTGCTGACGTGGGACAGCTTCGAGGAATACTTCTCGAAGATGGTCAACACGGGCGTCGTCAACAGCATGAAGGACTTCTACTGGGATATCCGGCCGAAGCCCGGCTTCGGCACCATCGAAGTTCGCGTGATGGACACGCCGCTTTCGGTCGACAGGGCCGCGGCGATCGCCTGCTACATCCAGACGCTGTCGCGCTATCTGCTGCTCGACAAGCCGCTCACGCCGCGCGAGGACGATTACCTCGTCTACACCTTCAACCGCTTCGAGGCATGCCGCTTCGGGCTGGAAGGCACGTGTATCCATCCGCAGACGGGCGAGCGGCGCACCATCGGCGAGGACATTCTCGCGACGCTCGACGTGCTCGCGCCGCATGCCGAAGCGCTCGGCTCGCAGGCCGCGCTCGCGCAGGTCGCGGATATCGCGCGCGGCATCAACGACGCGACCTGGCTGCGCGATGTAGTGCACAAAGAAAAGTCCCTGCACGAGGCGGTCAGGCAGCAATGCCTCCAGTGGCGCCGATAACGCCGCGCTTGGCGCTCACAGGGATCAGCCAGTCATGATCAAAGGCCGCTTCGATTCGCTTCGAAGCGGCCTTTCTCATTGGGGCAAATGAAACATGTGCATGACGAGCAGCGGGAATAAAGCGCTCGCGGCAACGTTTGAAGAGGAACCGATAAGGCGACGCTAAGGTTTACTTCAGGAAATCCGTATACATCCGTAATAGTAGTTAGCAAGGCGCGGGCCCTTCTGTGGAAAACGTCAAAAAACGGTGCAAAGTCAATGCACTAGCACAATGATAAGCATGGGGATTGTGCGTGCGCCGCGGCATGACATTCTGGACAACGGAAGGGCGCCGATGCGGCATCGAGTGTTATCAAGAATACGTCCACATACAAAGAAGACGTTTTTCCACGGGTTATCCACAGTTCTGCGTGGATAATTAAGGTGTACGTTTGTTCTATGTCGCTTAGAATGGCGACTCTGCTGATATAGCGTTATAGTCGGCAGGAGAATAGCGCCACGAGCAGGAACATAAGACGGCGCATAACGAAGAGGGTTGCAATGTCCCCAATCGGGTATGGCCAATTGGCTTGGCACGCCTGAATTTTGAGACGGCGGGGACCGAGAGCGGAGTGCAGTTCGCAAGGGGTTCGGAGTACTTTCTGCGGGCGGCGTTTCGAATGAGGTGTTCGCGGCGGTCGCGCGAACATGCCGTCAAAACCATAAGCGGAACAACAAGCGAAAGACTATGAGTGAAGGCGTTTACGGAGAGCAGGCGACGGGGCGGGTGACCCACGGCCTGCTGAGGCTGAGCACCGCGATGCGCAGCCAGGCATGGGAATGGGCGGAAGGCGCGGGGCTCACGCCGACCCAGGGTGAAATTCTCGTTCTGCTGATGCAGCGCAAGGGGCCGATGCGTCTCGGGGAGATCGCGCGCGAAACGGCACTGACCGCCGCCACGACGAGCGATGCGGTGAGCACGCTCGAAGGCAAGGGTCTCGTCGAAAAGCGCCGTGCGATCGACGACGGCCGCGCGCTCGCGGTGCGTCTGACCGCGCGCGGCCGCACGGCGGCGAAGAAGGCGCTGCAATGGCCGGACTTCCTCTCGAAGGCGGTCGGCACGCTGCGCGAGGACGAGCAGGTGGCGTTCTATCGCACGCTGCTCAAGACGATCCGTCAACTCGAGTCGCAGCAGCAGATTCCGGCGCACCGCATGTGCCTGTCCTGCTCGCACTTCGAAGCCAGCAAGAATCCGAAGAAGACGCCGCATCACTGCGCGCTTCTGCAGATCGACATGGCCGACACCGATCTGCGTCTCGACTGTTCGGTATACGAAGAAGCCGACGTCGCCACGCAGAAAAAGAGCTGGAAGGTCTTCGCGCAGGTCGCCTGACCTGGCAGGCTCACCGGGTAAGCGAGATGTGGCGTCATCGGGCGCTGTGAGGCTGCGGCGAGTCGGTTAGACTGTGCCCGTCGCGCCTCGCCGCGAGGCGCGGCTCGTCTGATTTGTTCCGAGCCATGCACAGCCGACCTACGGAAAGCCGCCGATGAAACATGAAGTTCTGGCGATTCGCCACGTCTATTTCGAAGATCTGGGCAGCCTCGAACACGTGCTCGGCGATCGCGGCCATTTGGTGCGCTATCTGGACGTCGGGCGCGGCCGTATCGACGCGCCGAATCCGCTCGATCCTTCCCTGCTCGTCGTGCTCGGCGGGCCGATCGGCGCGTATGAGGACGCGCACTATCCTCATCTCGCGCCGCTTCTGTCGATGCTCGAAAAGCGCATCGCGGCCGGCTTGCCGACCATCGGCATCTGTCTCGGCTCGCAGCTGATCGCGCGGGCGCTCGGCGCGCGGGTGTATTCGTCGGGCAAGCTCGAGCTCGGCTGGTCGCCGCTCACGCTGACCGATGCCGGGCGGGCGTCCGCGCTGCGTCATCTCGAGGTCGAGGGCGCGTCCGTTCCCGTCTTTCACTGGCACGGCGATACCTTCGATCTGCCCAAGGATGCGACGCTGCTCGCGTCGACCGACGCGTGCGCGCATCAGGCGTTCACCTGGGGCGAACACGTGCTCGCGCTGCAATGCCATCCCGAAGTGCTCGTGGAGCGCTTCGAGAGCTGGCTCGTCACCTATCCGGGCGATATCGCGAGAAGCGGCACGACGGTCGCCGCGCTGCGCGAGGACACCGCGCGCCACGGCGCGAATCTCGAGCGCGCGGCCCGATCGATGTTCGGCGAGTGGCTCGACCGCTTCACCGTGCAGGCACGCTGACTTGCGATGACGTGTGATGGTATGAACCATCGCGCGTGATCCGGCGCGATGGCTGTCCTGCACGATAGAAAGCGCGGTGCTATTCTCGATCGCTCCTTTTCTAGCGACGAGTCTTGCTCATGAGCGCGCTGTTCACTCCCACGACCTTACGCAGCCTCCAGATCCCGAATCGCATCTTCGTCTCGCCGATGTGTCAGTACTCCGCCGAGCGCGGCGAGGCCACGGCGTGGCACATGATCCATCTGGGCCAGCTCGCGTTGTCCGGCGCGGGCATGCTGTTCATCGAGGCGACGGCCGTCGAGCCGGACGGGCGCATCACGCCGGGCGATCTCGGCCTCTGGGACGACGTCACCGAAGCCGCGCTGCGTCCGGTGCTGGCTGCCATCCGCCAGTATTCGAAGATTCCCGTGACGATGCAGCTGGCGCACGCGGGCCGCAAGGCATCGAGCCGTAAGCCGTGGGAAGGCGGGCAGCTCATTTCCGTCGCCGATGGCGGCTGGATGACGTACGCGCCGTCCGCCATTCCTCACAAGCCGGAAGAAACGCCGCCGCTCGCGCTCGATGCCGCCGGCCTCATTCGCGTCAAGGAAGCGTTCGTCGCGTCGGCGAAGCGTGCGGCGCGGCTCGGCATCGACGGAATCGAAGTGCATTGCGCGCACGGTTATCTGCTGCATCAGTTTCTCTCGCCGCTTTCGAATCAACGCACCGACGAATACGGCGGCTCGCTCGAAAATCGCATGCGTTATCCGCTCGAAATCTTCGATGCCGTGCGCGCCGCGTTTCCCGCCGACAAACCGGTCGGCGTGCGCGTGTCCGCGACGGATTGGGTCGAAGGCGGCTGGGGTATCGAGGATACGATCGCGTTCGCGTCGGAGTTGAAGAAGCGCGGCGTCGACTGGGTCGATGTGTCGTCGGGAGGCGTGTCGCCGTTGCAGAAGATTCCGTTGTCGTCCGGCTATCAGGTGCCGTTCGCGCAGGCCGTGAAGGAGGCAACCGGCGTGACGACGATCGCGGTCGGCCTGATCACCGAGGCGAAGGAAGCGGAGGACATCGTCGCGAGCGGCAAGGCGGATTTCGTCGCGATGGCGCGCGCGATGCTCTACGATCCGCGCTGGCCGTGGCATGCTGCCGCGGAGCTCGGGGCGACCGTCACGGCGCCGCCGCAATACTGGCGCTCGCAGCCGCGCGAACAGAAGAACCTCTTCGGCGAGATCACCATCGGGCAACGTTGAAAAGTATGGAGCACCGCCAGGGCGGTTGAGCTTTCGCGCGCCGGGAGTGTAGGATACCGGTGTGTTGAGCGCATGCGTTCAACCTAGCGAACGCGGCGCCTCCGAGGCCACCGCGTTTTTTTTCATCCCGATGTTCATCCCGAGCGCGCGGGAGCGAAGCGTTATTTAAGGATTCATTCGATGAGTTCACGCAGGGTCACCGTTCGCCGCTCCGGCGTGCACGGCAAGGGCGTGTTTGCCGTGAAGCGAATTGCCGCGGGCGAGCAGGTGATGGAGTACAAGGGCGAGCGCATATCGTGGAAGGAAGCGCTGCGCCGCCATCCGCACAATCCCGACGAGCCGAACCACACGTTCTACTTCGCGCTCGACGACGGCCGCGTGATCGACGGCAAGATCGAAGGCAACAGCGCGAAGTACATCAATCATTCGTGCGCGCCGAACTGCGAGGCGGAGGAAGTCGAAGGCCGCGTGTTCATTCACGCGCTGCGCGACATCGAGGCGGATGAGGAGCTGAACTACGACTACGGGCTCGTCATCGAAGGCCGCATCACGAAAAAGCTGAAGAAGGAATACGAGTGCCGGTGCGGCGCGAAGAAGTGCCGGGGCACCATGCTCGCGGTGAAGAAGGAAAAGAAGAAGAAATAGTAGGCCGCCCATACGCGGCGCTTCGATTCGAAAGAGCCACGGCAGTGGCTCTTTTTCATTCCTCGGCGGGCTTCACTTCCTTCAGCGGCATACGCACGATGAAGCGCGCGCCGCCTTCGGGCGCGTCCTCGTAATGCACGGTGCCGCCGTGCAGCACCATGATGTCGTGAACGATCGCAAGGCCGAGGCCCGCGCCGCCCTCCACGCTTTGTCCATCGCCGCGGAAGAAACGCTTGAAGAGATCCGGCTGCTGATCCGGCGGAACGCCTGGGCCGTTGTCCTCCACGACGACTTCGCCGAAACGGCGGCCTTTCGTGTCTTGCCACTCGGACACGGTCATCGTGATGCGCGCGCCTTCGCCGCGGTACGGCGGAATGTACTTGAGCGCGTTGTCGATCAGATTCGCGAGCACTTCGCGGGCGAGCACGAGGTTGCCGCGCACGATCATCGGATGCTGGTTCTCGGGATCGTCGAGGCGCTGAAAACCCAGGTCGACGTGCGCGGCGAGTGCGCGCGGCACCCATTCCGCGCCGGTTTCGAAGGCGAGCGCGGCGATATCGAAATCGGAGAAGCGGGCCGCCTGTTCACCCGGCTCGGCACGCGCCAGCGACAGCAGCTGATTCGACAGCCGCACCGCGCGATCCGCCGATGCGCGCAATTCCTTCACCGCTTCGATTGCCTTCGCGGGATCGCGCGAGCTGAGCGCCTGCTCGGCGTGCAGCTTGACCGCAGTCAGCGGCGTGCGCAGTTGATGCGCGGCATCGGCGATGAACTTGCGCTGCGCATCGAGCGCGGTTTGCAGGCGCACGAGCAGGCCGTTCATCGCGCTCGTGAGCGGACGGATTTCGCTCGGCACGTAGGTTTCATCGACAGGCTCGAGCGAGATGTGCGTTTGCTGATTGAGCGTGTCGGCGAGATCGGTGAGCGGGTTCAACTGCTGATTCACGACGCGCCACACGATCACCCAGCCGGCGAGCAGCAGCAGCGCGAGCGGCATCATGATCGCGATCAGAAACTCCACCGCGATGCGATAGCGCGAGCCCACGCGCTGCGCCACCTCGACGACGATCGGATTGCCGGTCGGCTGCGGCACGCGCACTTGTGCCGCGCGTACGGAGACGCCCTGAAAGTGCGTCTCGAAGACGTATGCGTAGTGAATGCGCCGCACGCTCGTGCCCGTCAGCGGCAGTTCCGGCTCGCCGGCGATTTCCTCGTCGCCCGTGCTGATGCGGTAGATGAGCTGCTCGACGGGATCGGAGAACATCGCCTGCGCGAGCGGGGGCACGGTGACGGGCGCATCGACGCCCGCGAGCTGGATCTGCTTGCCGATGGCGGTGGCGAGATCCGCGAGCGAGCGGTCGACCACGTGCTGTGTGTATTGCCACGCGAGCCAGTACGCCATGAGCCCGCTCATCAGCGCGAGCAGGGAAAGCGGTGCGGCGAGGCGGCGCAGCAGCGTGCGCCGCAGGCTCGGCGGCGCCGGCGTTTCGGTGGCTTTCGATCGCGCCAGATCGAGCCAGTCTTCGCGGGCGAAACGTTGATCGCCCGCGCGGCGGGTGGGAAATCGCAAGGCGGTCTACGGCAGAAGCATTACGCCGCTTGCCGGATCTCCTGAAGCAGATAGCCGAAGCCGCGAACCGTCACGATTTCCACGCGCGTGTTCTCGAGTTTCTTGCGCACGCGATGCACATACACTTCGATGGCGGTATCGCCCAGATCGCCGCCGAAGTGCGTCAGATGATCCTGCAACTGCGCCTTGCTCACGACGCGGCCGTGGCGCAGCAGCAGCATTTCGAGCACCGCGAATTCGCGCGGCGAGAGTTCGAGCGGACGCTCGTCGTTGAAGATGCGGCGATCGACGCCCGACAGACGCAATCCGCCGAGCGACACTTCCGGACGCGGCACATCGCCATGCGGGCCGCTGCGGCGCATGACGGCGCGGATGCGCGCCTCGAGCTCCTGCGGCTCGAAGGGCTTCAGCATGTAGTCGTCGGCGCCGCTGTTCAGGCCTTGCACGCGGTCGTGCAGTTCGTCGCGCGCGGTGAGGATGATCACCGGCGTGTGGCGGTTGCTTTGGCGGAAGCGCGAGAGCAGCGTCATGCCGTCGATGCCCGGCAGGCCGAGATCGAGAATGACGAGTTCATGGCGATTCTGCGCGAGCGCCTGCTCGGCGAAGATGCCGTCGTGCACCATGTCGACCGTGAAGCCGGATTGTTCGAGGCTGCTTTGAATGCCGCGCGCGATGGGGCGGTCATCTTCGATCAGAAGGATTCGCATGGAGTCGCTCAAGTACAATGGGTTGAGCTCGGGCGGGCGGGGCGGTCGGTGACATGCACGACGCAGCGGCGCGGGCTCGAGCCGGTTTAAAACTCACATCTCATGCGGCGTTGCGCGGCCGTTTCCTGAATACCGCGAGCGGCCGTACATCGAATGTATTTCTGCCCGGACATGGCTGTCATCTCGATCAACGAACTCGAAGCCGCGATCAACTACTGGCGCGGCCGCTCCCCTTCGAGCGGCGACGAACTCAGCCTCTGCAAGGAGGCGAGCGCGTTGTCCAGGCCCTATGCGCTGCTGATTGTACAGCGTCAGTCAAGCCTGCCGCCCGAGCAACTGGACGACGAGGCGCGCGCCGCATGGGAAGCTTACGAGCGCTTCAAGAATGGCATTCGGGACTGAAAGTTATCTGACACCCAAGCTTTCTTTTCGCTGTTCGAATGCTTCCAATTGTTCCGGATTCCGGCAATTCCGCGCCATTCTCGCCTTTCGGCGGTGTCATGGTTGGTAACACACACGTTACCTTGTTTGCTTCGGTAATCAATTAGTAATATAGGCGCGAAACGGCCCTTTCGCGCAAAGGGTTTGTGAGCACGGCGTCTTCGATGCGATAAAGTCGCACTCACCACCGCTCCCGCGCACATCCGCCTCATGCTCGAACTCGATCATTTCGACCTCGCCCTGCTCGACGTGCTTCAGCGCTTCGGACGCGCCACGCATCAGCAATTGGGCGAGCAGGTGCCGCTCTCGCCGTCGCAGATCGGGCGGCGTCTGCAGCGGCTCGAAGCGACGGGTGTCATCGAAGGGTATCGGGTGGTCTTGCGGCCGGAGAAGCTCGGTCTCGGCGTGACGGCGTTCACGAGCCTGAAACTGAAGCATCACGGCGATTCGGTCATCGAGCAGTTTCAGCAGCAGATCGAGATGCTGCCCGAAGTGCTCGAATGCCACGCCACCGTGGGCGACGCGGATTATTTGCTGCGCATCGTCGCGCCGGATCTGAACGCGCTCTCAGGCTTCGTGATGAAGAAGCTGATGCGCGTGCCGGGCGTCGACAGCGTGCGCTCGAACATCGTGCTGACGACATTCAAGCGCAACGGCCCGCTGCCGCTTTCTCATCTCGCCGACGACGCCTCGGGGCTCAGCAAATCCACGTAAGCCAGCGGCACGAGGTCCGACTGCGCGACGCCGAGGCGGGCGAACATCGCGTGCGCTTCTTCTTCGCCGCCGGCTTCGTCGTCATCCTGGGCGAGCACCACTTCCAGTTCGATGAAATCGCCGAGGCCGTCCACGCGATCCAGATGGATGCGGGTGCGCCCGACGAGGTACACATGCCGCTCCTTCGAAACGATGCCGCGCGTGGTCAGCGCCTGCGCGAGCAGCGCATGCATCGCTTCCGGATTCGTGACGGGGCTGCGCGTGTAGTACGAAACTTTGGGGCCGTCGCGATCGTCGCGCTGATAGAAGATCAGCTCGGACGGCGTGCCGTCGTCGAACTGGCGCAGCTTGAGGCGGCCGGTCGGCACGTCGTAGAAGAAGTCCTGCTGGCGAAACACCAGCGGCGCGTCGGCGGCGAGCGCGGCCGCGCGTTCGCGCAGTTGCTCGAATTGATGCGCGCGCGCCTTGATCTCGATGTTGCGTGCCATGAAGACTCCTCGAACGTACTCGGTTGGATGGATCAGCGAACGCTCAGACTAGCAAACAATCGATGAAGCTCGCTTGACCGAACCGGCGCGCGGCGTCGGGATTTCCACTTACACCGACCATTGCGCGTCGATAAGCCGCAGCGCCGCTGCGATCGCCGGTTCCTCGCGTCGCTCCGCGAGCGTGACGAACGAAAGCTGCGTCGGCACGGTGACGCCTTCGACGATCGTCAGCGCGTGCGCGTGCGCTTGTGCCAGCGCGATCGAATCGCGCACGAGCGAAAGACCGACGCCCGATTTCACGAGATCGAGCATCGACGGTTCCTGATCCACTTCCGCGACGATCACCGGCATCGCGCCCGCGTCGCGGAAGAGGCGCGACAGAAGGCGGTTGTGCGCGGACTCGGGCGGCGTCCAGATCCACGGCAGTTTGGCGAGCGCCGCCCAGTTGCGCTTGCCCTTGTTCACGCGGTTGTGCCAGCCGGCGGGCGCAAGCACGCGATAGATGAACGGCGTGAGCCTGACGACGTGAAAGCGCTCGCCGTCGCGGGTGCCGTCGATGACCGGATCGCCGATGTAATAGCCGACGTCCAGCTCGCGCGCCTTCACGCGCTCCAGCACCCAGCCCGACATGCCGTGCCGCAACGACGTCTCGATGCGCGGATGCGTTTCCACCAGTTGCCGCAGGAAGCCGCCGAGGCGCAGAAACTCGGGATCGAGGATGGTGCCGATGCGCAGTGTGCCGCTCACTTCGTGACGCAGCGCAGCAGCGGCGCGTTGAACATCGGCGGCGGCGGCGAGCGCGCGCTCGGCGTGCGGCACGAGCGCTTCGCCGTCGCGCGTGAGCAGCAGGCCATGCGACGTGCGCGAGAACAGCACGACGCCGAGCATCTCCTGCAGGTTCTTGATCTGCAAGCTGACGGCCGGCTGCGTGAGATGCAATCGCGCCGCGGCACGCGTCAGATTGCCTTCGCGTGCGACGGTGAGAAAGGCGCGCAAGAGGGTGTAGTCCATCGGCTGATATTAGCGCGTCTTATATCTCTGTTGAACATATCTGATTGGATTCGGCGTTGCGTCCGGCAGTACGCTCGGGTTATCAGACGAAGCACGATGCCGCGACGCAATCGAGCCGACACAGGAGACAACGATGAAACAGGACGCGCGCAAGCTCGAAGGCGAATTCGACTACATCATCGTCGGCGCGGGCACGGCCGGCTGTGTGCTCGCGAATCGCCTCACCGAAGATCCCAACGTGAACGTGCTGCTGCTCGAAGCGGGCGGCAAGGACGACTATCACTGGATTCACATTCCGGTCGGTTATCTGTATTGCATCGGCAATCCGCGCACGGACTGGCTCTATAAGACGCAAGCGGAGCCGGGCCTCAACGGGCGCACGCTGGCATATCCGCGCGGACGTGTGCTCGGCGGATGCTCGTCGATCAACGGCATGATCTACATGCGCGGCCAGCGCGAGGATTACGACGACTGGGCGCATATCAGCGGCGATCCGAACTGGTCGTGGGATTCCGTGCTGCCCGTCTTCATGCGCAGCGAGGACCATCACGGCGGCGGCAATCAATGGCACGGCGCGGGCGGCGAATGGCGCGTCGAGAAGCAGCGCCTGAAGTGGAAGATTCTCGAAACCTTCGCGCAAGCCGCGCAGCAAAGCGGCATTCCCGCGACCGATGACTTCAATCGCGGTGACAACACCGGCGTCGGTTACTTCGAAGTCAATCAGCGCGGCGGCATACGCTGGAACGCAGCGAAAGCCTTCTTGCGCGAAGCGATGAAGCGCCCCAATCTCACGACGATCACCGGCGCGCACACACAAAGGCTCATATTCGAAGGCACGCGCTGCGTCGGCGTGGAATATCGCGGCGGCGATGTCGACTACATCGCGCGTGCACGTTGCGAGGTCATTCTCAGCGCGGGCGCGGTGAATTCGCCGCAGATTCTGGAGTTGTCGGGCATCGGCAATGGCGCGCGTCTGCAGCGTCTCGGCATCGATGTCGTGAAGAGTCTGCGTGGCGTCGGCGAAAATCTGCAGGACCACTTGCAATTGCGCATGGCCTACAAGGTCAACGGCGTGCGCACGCTCAATACATTGTCGGCGCATTGGTGGGGCAAGCTTTTCATCGGCATGCAATACGCGTTGATGCGAAGCGGCCCGATGTCGATGGCGCCTTCGCAGCTCGGCGCGTTCGCGAAGTCCAATCCCGACGATGCGTCGATCACGCGCGCCGATGTCGAATATCACGTTCAGCCCTTGTCGCTCGAACGATTCGGCGAGCCATTGCATCCGTTCAACGCGTTCACTGCATCGGTGTGCAACCTGCGGCCGACATCGCGCGGCAGCGTGCATATCGAATCGCCGGATGCCCATGCGGCGCCGCTCATCGCGCCGAACTATCTGTCGACGGACCGCGACCGCGAAGTCGCCGCGAATTCGCTGCGCCTCACGCGGCGCATCGTCAGCGCGCCCGCATTAGCGCAATACGCGCCCGAGGAAATTCTTCCCGGGATACAGTTCCAGACGCAGGAAGAACTGGTCGAAGCCGCAGGCAAGGTCGGCACGACGATCTTCCATCCTGTCGGCACATGCCGGATGGGCACGGACAACGATCCCGGCGCGGTCGTCGATAGCCGCTTGCGCGTGATCGGCGTGCGGGGCCTGCGCGTGGTCGATGCATCGGTGATGCCGACGATCACATCGGGCAACACCAACTCGCCCACGCTCATGATCGCCGAGCGCGCGAGCGACATGATTCGCGAAGACAGGCGCGGCATCGAAACGGAGGAAGTGATCGCGACCGCGCTTGCATGACAAAGAGGTGACGCGCGCACTTCATATGTCGGGATGACGCGTGCATGACGCGCGCATGACGCTGCGATGCAATGCTTATATGCACGGAGAATAAGCACTCTCCATGCCCCGGTTGCGTGCATGCTCAAGGCTCCAAGCAATTCGTTAGTTAGTGCAAATCCCAATGATTGCGCTGCATCATTGGCGCGACAATGGCCCCGGATCAAGTGATGCTCGGCATATCGCGTGCACACTTTGTGCGGGCGCAACAGCGATGCACGAAGCGAAGCAGTACCGGAATGGAGACAACGTCCGGTGCTCGCGGAAAGAAAAAATAAGGCGCAGGTGAACGGGGTTTTGCCCAGCGCCTCACTTCGCATGGAAGGGGACATGATTCTCGGCGACACCATTCTGGAAACGCGAGGGCTCACAAAGGAATTCAAGGGCTTCACGGCCGTGAATGGCGTGAACCTGCGCGTTCGCCGCGGTTCGATCCACGCGCTGATCGGACCCAACGGCGCAGGCAAGACCACCTGCTTCAACCTGCTCACCAAGTTCCTCGAACCCACTGCGGGCCAGATCGTTTTCAATGGCACGGATATCACGCGCGAGCGCCCGGCGCATATCGCGCGGCGCGGCATCATCCGCTCGTTTCAGATCTCCGCCGTGTTCCCGCATTTGACGGTGTTGCAGAACGTTCGTATCGGCCTGCAGCGGCAACTGGGCACGTCGTTTCATTTCTGGCGTAGCGAGCGCTCGCTCGATGCGCTCAACGATCGCGCGATGGATCTGCTCACGCAAGTCGGCCTCACCGATTTCGCCGACACCAAAACCGTCGAGCTTTCGTACGGCCGCAAGCGCGCGCTCGAGATCGCGACCACCTTGTCGATGGAACCGGAACTCATGCTCCTCGACGAACCGACGCAAGGCATGGGCCATGAGGACGTCGATCGCGTGACGGCACTCATCAAGAAAGTGTCGGCGGGCCGCACCATCCTGATGGTCGAGCACAACATGAACGTGATCGCGGGCATCTCCGACACCATCACCGTGCTTCAGCGCGGCGAAGTGCTCGCCGAAGGCAGCTACGCGGAAGTGTCCAAGAATCCGCTCGTGATGGAAGCCTACATGGGCAGCGCCGATGCGGCGCTCACCGGAGCGCATGCATGAGTACGACCGTGGAAGAGCGCCGCTCGCGCGAGGCGAACGGCGCGGCGGGTAATGTTCCCGCGCTGGAATTATCGGGCCTGCAGGCGTGGTACGGGGAATCCCACATCCTGCACGGCGTGGATCTCAAGGTGAATCGCGGTGAAGTCGTCACGCTGCTCGGCCGCAACGGCGCGGGCCGTACGACGACGCTGCGCGCCATCATGGGTTTGACGGGTCGGCGCACGGGATCGATTCGCGTCGCGGGAACCGAAACCATCGGCCTCGCGACGCACAAGATCGCGCATTACGGGGTCGGCTATTGCCCGGAAGAGCGCGGCATTTTTTCGAGCTTGTCCTGCGAGGAAAACCTCTTGTTGCCGCCGCTCATCGGCAACGCCAAAGAGGCGATGTCGCTCGACGAAATCTACTCGATGTTCCCGAACCTGAAGGAACGCCGCGCGAGCCAGGGCACGCGTCTTTCGGGCGGCGAGCAGCAGATGCTGGCCGTGGCGCGCATTTTGCGCACGGGCGCCAATCTGCTTCTGCTCGATGAAATTTCGGAAGGGCTTGCGCCGGTCATCGTGCAGACACTCGCGCGCATGATCCTGATGCTGAAATCGCGCGGCTACACGATCGTCATGGTCGAACAGAATTTTCGTTTCGCGGCGCCGCTCGCGGACCGCTTCTACGTGATGGAGCACGGAAACATCGTCGAGCATTTCGGCGCGGGGGAACTCGAAGCGAAGATGCCGGTGCTGCACGAACTGCTCGGAGTCTGAGCGGCGCGTGGCACGCCAGGTTGAGAAGGGCAACACCAGTAATACCGCAACAAATCAAAACTCATGGAGACTGGAATGAAAAAGAAGACCCTCGCGCGCCTCTCTAATCTGTGCTTTGCGGCTGCGGCGGCGAGTGTGGCGGTGATGAGCAGCAGTGCATCCGCCGCCGACGGCAACAGCGTGAAGATCGGTTTCGTCACGGACCTGTCGGGCCTGTATGCCGACATCGACGGACCGGGCGGCCTCGAAGCGATTCGCATGGCGATCGCCGATTTCGGCGGCAAGGTGAACGGCAAGCCGATCGAGCTCGTCTATGCAGACCACCAGAACAAGGCCGATATCGCCGCATCGCGCGCGCGTGAATGGATCGACCGCGATGGCGTGAACGTGATCATCGGCGGCACGAACTCGGCGACGGCGTTGTCCACCGCGCAAGTCGCTGCGGAGAAGAAGACGCCGTACATCAACATCGGCGCGGGCGCGGACAACCTGACCAACGAGCAATGCTCGCCGTACACCGTCCACTACGCCTACGACACGATGGCGCTCGCGAAAGGCACCGGTTCCGCGGTGACGAAGCAGGGCGGCAAGAGCTGGTACTTCCTGACGGCGGACTACGCTTTCGGCAAGGCGCTGGAAAAGAACACGGCTGACGTCGTGAAGGCCAACGGCGGCCAGGTGCTCGGCGAAGTGCGTCATCCGCTGTCGGCGTCGGACTTCTCGTCGTTCCTGTTGCAGGCACAGGGATCGAAGGCGCAGGTGCTCGGCCTCGCGAACGCGGGCGGCGATACGATCAACTCGATCAAGGCCGCGAAGGAATTCGGCATCAACAAGTCGATGAAGATCGCCGCGCTGCTCATCTTCATCAACGATATCCACAGCCTCGGGCTCGAGACGACGCAAGGCCTCGTCGCGACGGACAGCTGGTACTGGAACAAGGATGAGAACACGCGCAAGTGGTCGCAGCGCTACTTCGGCAAGATGAAGAAGATGCCGTCGAGCCTGCAGGCCGCCGACTACTCCGCCGTGATGACGTACCTGAACGCGGTGAAGGCGGCGGGCACGACCGACAGCGACAAGGTGATGGCGCAGCTTCGCAAGACGAAGATCGACGACTTCTACGCGAAGGGCTACATCCGTGAAGACGGCTCGATGATCCACGACATGTACCTGATGGAAGTGAAGAAGCCGTCGGAATCGAAGGAGCCGTGGGACTACTACAAGATCACCGCGACGATTCCGGGCGATCAGGCGTTCGGCACGAAGGCGGAGTCGCGCTGCAAGCTCTGGAAGTAAGCGTTCGGTAGTGCCTCATGGGGCAATAACGCGTTCGCGCGGCGGCGGCCGAAGAAGGCCGCTTGCCGCCGCACCCGCGTCAACACGTTTCTGACGGCAGGTTCAATGGAAATATTCGGCATCCCCCTCGCCGCAATGATGAGCCAGCTGCTGCTCGGGCTGGTGAACGGCTCGTTCTACGCGATCCTGAGCCTCGGGCTCGCGGTGATCTTCGGCCTGCTCAACGTCATCAATTTCGCGCACGGCGCGCTCTTCATGCTGGGCGCGATGCTCGCGTGGATGGGCTACTCGTATCTCAGCGTGCCCTATTGGGCGATGCTCGTGCTCGCGCCGATCGTCGTCGGGCTGTTCGGCGTGATCGTCGAGCGCTCGATGCTGCGCTGGCTCTACAAGCTCGATCATCTCTACGGGCTCTTGCTCACCTTCGGCCTCACGCTCGTGATCGAAGGCGTGTTCCGCTCCATCTATGGATCGTCGGGCCAGCCGTACGACGTGCCTTCGCTGCTCACCGGCGCGACCAATCTCGGCTTCATGTTCCTGCCGAACTATCGTGCATGGGTGGTCGTCGCGTCGCTCGTCGTGTGTTTCGCGACGTGGTTCGTGATCGAGAAGACGCGCATCGGCGCCTATCTGCGCGCGGGCACGGAGAACCCGAAGCTCGTCGAGGCCTTCGGCATCAACGTGCCGATGATGATCACGCTCACCTACGGCTTCGGCGTCGCGCTCGCGGCGTTCGCGGGCGTGCTCGCGGCCCCCGTAATCCAGGTGTCGCCGCTGATGGGCCAGTCGATGATCATCACCGTGTTCGCGGTCGTCGTGATCGGCGGCATGGGCTCGATCATGGGTTCGATTCTCACGGGCCTTCTGCTCGGTGTGATCGAAGGCTTCACGCGCGTGTTCTATCCGGAAGCGTCCGCGACGGTCGTCTTCGTCATCATGGCGATCGTATTGATGATTCGCCCGGCAGGACTCTTCGGCAAGGAAAAATGATGCAGAGAAAAGCGCTCTACACGCTGTTGCTGATCGGGCTGATCGCGGCGCCGTTCGTCGGCGTGTATCCGGTGTTCATGATGAAGGTGCTGTGCTTCGCGCTCTTCGCGGCGGCGTTCAACCTGCTGATCGGCTATACGGGGCTGCTGTCGTTCGGGCACGCGATGTTCCTTTCCACCGCGGGCTACATCACCGGCTACGCCATTCAGACGCTCAACTTCACGCCGGAGCTCGGCGTGATCGCGGGCACGGCGGCCGCGACGCTGCTCGGCCTCGTCGCCGGGCTGCTCGCGATCCGGCGCCAGGGCATCTACTTCGCGATGGTCACGCTCGCGCTCGCGCAGATGGTGTACTTCGTGTTCCTGCAGGCGCCCTTCACGCATGGCGAGGACGGTCTGCAAGGCGTGCCGCGCGGCAAGCTCTTCAACGTCGTCGATCTGGGCAGCGACATCACGCTCTATTACGTCGTGCTCGTCGTGATGCTGCTCGCGTTCGCGCTGATCGTCCGCATCGTGCACTCGCCGTTCGGGCAGGTGCTGATCGCGATCAAGGAGAACGAGCCGCGCGCGATCTCGCTCGGCTACGACACGTCGCGCTACAAGCTGCTCGCGTTCGTGCTGTCGGCGGGTCTCGCGGGTTTCGCGGGTTCGCTCAAGACGGTCGTGCTCGGCTTCGAAACGCTCGGCGACGCCTATTGGACCATGTCCGGCCTCGTCGTCCTGATGACGCTCGTCGGCGGCATGAGCACGATGTTCGGGCCGCTGCTCGGCGCCGCGATCATCGTCGCGCTGGAAGACCGGCTCGGCGATATCGGCAGCGGCATCGCCCGGCTCACCGGCGTGTCGTGGTTCAACTCGCTCGGCGAATCGGTGACGATCGTGACCGGGCTCATCTTCATCGCGTGCGTGCTGGCTTTCCGCCGCGGGATCGTCGGGGAGATCGTCGCCCGGGTTCGTCCGCTGCAGAGCTAAAGCGATTTAGTTTGAAATACGAACGAATCGGGCAATTGCGAGATGCGCGCTGTATTGCAAGAAATACGCCCCGTTGAAGTGCTTTTCTGCACCACTAGGGTAAATGCTAGGTTGTCGCACAGTGTTGCATTCTTTAACATGCGTCCTAGTTCTGTTGCACCCAGATTTTTTGAGGTGGAGAACGAGGAGACATGAGGCACGAAGTGCCCGACCGAAAAGCGCTGTTGGATGAGTCCAACAGCGCTTTTTTATTTGCCCGTCGATAATACGAATAAATCCCGCGCGGCATTTTAAGCGGGGTTTTCCCGAGGGTTTCGCGACTCGCACGGCGACGTTGCCAAGGCATTGAAAAACAACGCTGAAGCGTGCCGGAAACCCTTCAAAATGCTTGCTGCGCGGCGGTTTAGTCCGCTAAACTGCATTTCCCGACCCGTCGGTCGGCGATTTCAGGCGGGCGCGAATCACGGGCATATTCGCAAGCAGTTCTTCACGCAGAAACACGATTTACGGGGCGCAAATCAATGAAGTTGGCTTTACGCGGTAAGACGGTCGCAATGGCCGTCGCGGCATTATCGGCGGTATTCAGCAATCAGGTTTTGGCGGACGTGAAAATCGGCGTGACGGTCTCGGCAACGGGTCCGGCGGCGTCGCTCGGCATTCCGGAAAAGAACACCATCGCACTGTTGCCCAAGGAGGTCGCCGGGCAGAAAGTGGAATATATCGTCCTCGACGACGCCACCGATTCCACTCAGGCCGTGAAAAACGCGCGCAAGCTGACGAGCGAAGATCACGTCGATGCACTCGTCGGCTCGACGGTCGTGCCCAATTCGCTCGCGATGACCGACATCGCCGCCGAAGCGCACACGCCGATGATTTCGATGGCCGCGGCCGCGAGCCTCGTCGAGCCGATGGACGCGAAAAAGGCGTGGGTCTTCAAGACGCCGCAGAACGACATCCTGATGGCCACCGCGATCGCGCAGCACATGGCCAATCACGGCGTGAAGACGGTGGCGTTCATCGGCTTCAGCGACGCGTACGGCGAGAGCTGGTTCAAGGAGTTCTCGAAGGCCGCCGATCTCGCGAAGCTGAAGGTCGTCGCCAATGAGCGCTTCGCGCGCAACGACGCATCGGTGACGGGACAAGTGCTCAAGATGATGTCGCAGAACGCGGACGCGGTGCTGATCGCGGGCGCGGGCACGCCGGCCGCGCTGCCGCAGAAGACGCTCAAGGAGCGCGGCTACAAGGGCAAGATCTATCAGACGCACGGCGTCGCCAATAACGACTTCCTCCGCGTGTGCGGCAAGGATTGCGAAGGCACGTTCCTGCCGGCGGGGCCGTTGCTCGTCGCGGAGCAGCTGCCCGACAGCAATCCCGTGAAGCAGGCCGCGCTCACGTACAAGAAGGCGTATGAAGGCGCATACGGCGCGGGCTCGGTGTCGACCTTCGGCGGTCACGCGTGGGACGCGGGCCTCATCCTGCAACGCGCGATTCCCGTCGCCCTGAAGAAGGGCCAGCCCGGCACGCCGGCGTTCCGCGAAGCGTTGCGCGCGGCCATTGAAGAGACGAAGAATCTGCCCGCCTCGCACGGCATCTTCAACATGAGCCCCAATGACCACTCCGGACTGGACCAGCGCGCACGCGTAATGGTGGAGATCGTCGGCGGCAAGTGGAAGCTCTCGAGCAACTGACGGAATCGCATGTGAATTGATTCGGAGAACAAAGGCGCGTTAGCAACACAACGCGCCTTTTTTTCTGTGTCGTGCAGTGAGAAACCGCAGCGGAAAGAGAGGGCGCAAACGCCTCGCCCGCAGCGGCGCAACGGTCAGGGAAAACCAGCCTTGGCATGCAGTAACGCGGTAAATAGATTGGGGCGGCTCTTTGGTTAGCCCAAGGCAGCGGCATCGATAACAACTCGCAGCAGCGCACCGCAGGGGTGCGTGAACAGCAAGTCGCGTTTGGAGACAAGCAATGAAAACGAAGAAGGCATGGATCAGGACGAGCATCGCGCTCGCCATCGCGGGCAGCGCGCTCATGGGTGCGGGCGCGGCGTTCGCGCAAGTGAAGATCGGCGTGACGCTCTCGGCGACGGGGCCGGCGGCATCGCTCGGGATTCCCGAGAAAAATACCGTCGCGTTGTTGCCGAAGGAGATGGGCGGGAAGTCGGTCGAATGGATCGTGCTCGATGACGGTTCGGACACGAGCCGTGCCGTGCAGAACACGCGCAAGCTGATCGACGAAGATCATGTCGATGCGATCGTCGGTTCCACGGTGACGCCGAACTCGCTCGCGATGATCGACCCGGCCGCCGCCGGCAAGACGCCGATGATCTCGATGGCGGCATCGGCCGCGATCATCTCGCCGATGGATGCGAAAAAGGCGTGGGTCTTCAAGACGCCGCAGAACGACGCATTGATGGCCGATGCGATCGCGGGCTACATGGAGAAGCACGGCGTGAAGACGGTGGGTTTCATCGGCTTCGCGGATGCCTACGGCGACGGCTGGTACAACGTCTTCAACACGGCGGCGAACGCGCACAAGCTGAAGATCGTCACGAACGAGCGCTATAACCGCACGGACACGTCCGTGACCGGCCAGGTGCTCAAGACGATGGGCGCAAACCCGGACGCGGTGCTGATCGCGGGCGCGGGCACGCCGTCCGCGCTGCCGGCGAAGGCGCTGAAGGAGCGCGGCTACAAGGGCAAGGTCTATCAGACGCACGGCGTCGCCAATAACGACTTCCTGCGCGTGTGCGGCAAGGATTGCGAGGGTGAGATTCTGCCCGCCGGTCCGGTGCTCGTGACCGAGCAGCTGCCGGCGAGCAATCCGGTGAAGAAGTCGTCGGCGGCGTACAAGGACGCGTATGAGAAGGCGTACGGCGCGGGTTCGCTGTCGACGTTCGGTGGTCATGCGTGGGACGCGGGCCAGATGCTTCAGCGTGCGATTCCGGAGGCGCTCAAGAAAGGCCAGCCGGGGACGCCGGAGTTCCGTGAGGCGCTGCGCGCCGCGCTGGAAAACCTGAAGGATCTGCCCGTCTCGCACGGCATCATGAACACGACGCCGACGGATCACAACGGCTTCGACAATCGCGCGCGCGTGATGGTGCAGATCGTCGACGGCAAGTGGAAGTTGCTGAACGACTGAGTCTGACAGGACGCGCTTCATCGCGCGTTCTCGTTTCTTAATTTCAAGATGAACGGGCGGCGCACCGGCAACGGCGCGCCGCTTTGACCATGTTCCGGCGGGCGTTATTCAGACCGCCTGTTTCACAAGAAGCTCCGAAGAGGAAGTATGGACTTATCGATTGCGGCGATCCTCGCGCAGGACGGGATCACCACGGGTGCGATCTACGCGTTGCTCGCGCTCGCCTTGGTGCTCGTGTTCTCCGTGACACGCGTCATTTTCATTCCGCAGGGCGAGTTCGTCGCGTACGGCGCCCTCACGCTGGCCGCGCTGCAAACGCAAAAGCTGCCCGCGACCTGCTATTTGCTCATCGCGATGGGCGTGGGCTGCTTCGTCGCCGAAGTGGCGGGCATCGTGCGACATCCTGCGCGATATCATCAGATCGGGCGCCTGCTTGCGGTGCTGGCGGGCAAGTATGTGCTGTTTCCCGTCGCGGTCTGGGCGCTCACGCAGGCCGTCTTCGCACAGACCTTGCCGATGATCGCGCAGATCGCGCTGACGCTCCTGATCGTCGTGCCGATGGGGCCGTTCGTCTATCGGCTCGCGTATGAACCGATCGCGGAGGCGAGCACGCTGCTGCTGCTGATCGTCGCGGTGGCGGTGCACTTCGCGATGGTCGGTCTCGGGCTCGTCATGTTCGGCGCGGAAGGCTCGCGCACGACCGCGTTCTCGGATGCCACGTTCAATCTCGGTAGCGTGTCCATCTCGGGGCAAAGCCTTTGGGTCGTCGGCACGGCGGTGGTGTTGATCGTCGCGCTGTACGTCTACTTCGACCGCTCCATCTCCGGCAAGGCCTTGCGCGCGACTTCGGTGAACCGGCTCGGCGCGCGGCTCGTCGGCATCGGCACGACGCAGGCGGGGCGCCTCGCGTTCACGCTCGCGGCGGGCCTCGGCGCGCTCTGCGGCGTGCTCGTCGCGCCCATCACGACGATCTACTACGACTCGGGCTTCCTGATCGGCCTGAAGGGCTTCGTGGGCGCGATCGTCGGCGGTCTGGTGAGCTATCCGCTCGCGGCGGCGGGATCGCTGCTGGTGGGCCTGCTGGAATCGTATTCGTCCTTCTGGGCGAGCGCGTACAAGGAGGTGATCGTTTTCACATTGATTATTCCGGTCCTGCTGTGGCGAAGCCTGGCGAGCCCGCATTCGGACGAGGACGAGGAGTAAGCCGATGAAATTCCTGCATCGATATCGATTTTTCTGGGTTTTCCTGCTCGTCGTCTTCGCGCTGCCGATTCTGCCGCGGCCGGTCGCCGTGCCCGAGTACTGGATCACGCTGCTGAACTACATCGGTCTCTATTCGATCGTCGCCATCGGGCTCGTGCTGCTGACGGGCATCGGCGGGATGACGAGCTTCGGGCAGGCCGCTTTCGTCGGCGTAGGCGCCTATGCGACGGCCTTCCTGACGACGCGCTACGGCGTCTCGCCGTGGCTCGCGCTGATCGCGGGCGTCGTGCTGACGGCGTTCATCGCGCTGCTGCTCGGGCTCATCACGATGCGTCTTTCCGGGCACTTTCTGCCGCTCGGCACGATTGCGTGGGGGCTCTCGCTGTTCTATCTGTTCGGCAACATGGAGTTGCTCGGCAAGTACGACGGCATCAACGGGATTCCGGTGCTCAATTTGTTCGGATGGGAGCTGGAGTCGGGCCGGAGCATCTACTACCTGATCTGGGTCGTGGTGCTGCTCGCCGTGATCTCTGTTCAGAATTTGCTTAATAGCCGTCCGGGGCGCGCGATTCGTGCGCTGCGCGGCGGCGGCACGATGGCCGAAGCGATGGGCGTCAACACGGCGTGGATGCGCGTCGTGATCTTCATCTATGCAGCCGTTCTGGCCGCCATTTCGGGCTTCCTGTACGCGCATTTGCAGCGGGCGGTGAATCCCACGCCGTTCGGGCTGAACCACGGCATCGAGTTCCTGTTCATGGCGGTGGTCGGCGGCATCTCGCATGTCTGGGGCGCGATTCTTGGTGCGACGATCCTCACCGTCCTTCAAGACTATCTGCAGACGCTGCTGCCCAAGCTGCTCGGGGCAAACGGCAATTTTGAGATCATCGTCTTCGGCGTCGTGATGGTGCTGCTGCTGCAATACGCGCGGCAGGGCGTCTGGCCGTTCGTCGCGCGTCTCTTCCCGCGCGGCCCGCGCGCGCATGTGCCTGATCATCGCGATTCGTTGCCGCAGCGCAGCAAACCGCAGGCGGGCGAGCGGTTGTTGGTTGTTGATAAGGCGCGCAAGCAGTTCGGCGGGTTGGTCGCGGTCAACGATGTGAGCTTCGAGGTGAAGGCGGGAGAGATCATCGGTTTGATCGGACCGAATGGCGCGGGCAAATCGACGACCTTCAATCTCGTGACCGGCGTGCTTCAGGCGACGAGCGGCGCGATCAGTTTCCACGGCGAGCGCATTGAAAAGCTGACTTCGCGTGAGATCGTGAAGCGGGGCATCGGGCGGACGTTTCAGCACGTCAAGATGCTTCCGGGCATGACGGTGCTCGAGAACGTCGCCATCGGCGCGCATCTGCGTGGCAATACGGGCGTGTGGCGCAGCATCGCGCGGCTGAATGCGCCGGAAGAGGCGCGGCTCATGTCGGAGGCTGCGAGGCAGATCGCGCGCGTCGGTCTCGAAAAGCATATGTACAGCGAAGCGGGCAGTCTCGCGCTCGGTCAGCAGCGGATTCTCGAGATCGCGCGTGCGCTGTGCTGCGATCCGACTCTGCTGCTGCTCGATGAGCCTGCTGCGGGTCTTCGTTATCAGGAGAAGCTGCAACTCGCCGATCTACTGCGAAAACTCCGTGCGGAAGGAATGAGCATCCTATTGGTCGAGCACGATATGGACTTCGTGATGAACCTCACTGATCGGCTGGTGGTGATGGAGTTCGGAACGAAGATCGCAGAAGGACTGCCGACGGATGTCCAGAAGGATCCAGCGGTGCTCGAAGCATATCTGGGCGGGGTGGAATGATGGCGAAGGAATCGAACGCAGTGAACAACCCGATTTTGCAGGTAGAAGGTTTATCGGTCCGGTACGGCAAAGTCGAAGCGTTGCACGATGGCAAGCTCACGGTCGGAGCGGGGCAGATCGTTTCCGTGATCGGGCCGAATGGCGCAGGGAAATCAACGTTGCTCAACGCAATCATGGGCGCGCTTCCGCAAACCGGGCATGCCAAGGGCTCAGTGCGCTATCTCGGCGAGGAAGTTTCGGCACTGGCGATCGAGCGTCGTGTTTCGCGTGGTATGTGCCTCGTGCCGGAAAAACGCGAACTCTTTGCGACGATGGCAGTGGAGGATAACCTCGTGCTCGGGGCGTATCGGCGCAAGCGGGCCGGCGAGCGAAACTTTCTCGATCAACTCGATCACGTGTTCGAGTTATTCCCCCGTCTGAAAGAGCGGCGGAAGCAGGCTGCCGGAACGCTGTCGGGCGGTGAGCGACAGATGCTCGCGGTTGGTCGCGCGCTGATGGGCAAACCGCAGCTGCTCATGCTGGACGAACCCAGTCTCGGTCTCGCGCCGCTGATCGTGAAGGAGATTTTCCACATCATTAGCGCGCTCCGCCAGACGGGCGTGGCGACCCTTTTGATCGAGCAGAACGCGCGCGCGGCGTTACAGATATCGGACTACGGGTACGTGCTGGAGACCGGTGAATTCGCTCTGGAAGGCAATGCTGACGCGCTTCAGCACGACCCGCAAGTTATCGAAACTTATCTGGGTCTGACGAAAAAGACTGCGTAAATTCGACGTTTGCGGCAGCTTGCGATGGCGTGTTTCACGTGAAACACGCCATTTTTTTCGTCCTAGACCAGTCGGCCGAATTCGGGACATGGGAGAAACCGTTATAATTCATAGCTATTCTCTCTTCAGGTTCGTGTCGTTCGCACACGAAATCTCCAATGCTTTATCCCACAGAATTTGATGTGATCGTCGTCGGTGGCGGTCACGCGGGCACTGAGGCCGCGCTCGCCTCGGCGCGCATGGGCTGCAAAACGCTGCTGTTGACCCATAACATCGAGACGCTGGGGCAGATGAGCTGCAATCCGTCAATCGGCGGCATTGGCAAAGGCCATCTCGTCAAGGAAGTCGACGCGCTCGGCGGTGCAATGGCGGCCGCAACCGATGAATCGGGCATTCAGTTCCGCATTCTGAACTCGTCCAAAGGGCCGGCAGTCCGCGCGACGCGCGCACAGGCTGACCGCCTTCTGTATAAGCAGGCGATTCGTCATCGGCTCGAAAATCAGCCGAATTTGTGGCTTTTCCAGCAGGCCGTCGACGATTTGATGGTGGAGGGCGATCGCGTCGTTGGCGCGGTGACGCAAGTTGGCTTGCAATTCCGGTCTCGGGCTGTGGTGCTGACGGCCGGCACGTTCCTCGACGGCAAGATACACGTCGGCCTCAATAACTATGTCGGCGGACGGGCGGGCGATCCAGCCGCGGTGTCGCTGTCCGCACGCCTGAAAGAGCTGAAGCTGCCGCAAGGCCGCCTCAAGACCGGCACGCCGCCTCGCATCGACGGCCGCACGATCGATTTTACGAAGCTGGAAGAACAGCCAGGCGATCTCGATCCGATTCCCGTGTTCTCTTTCCTTGGGCGCGTCGAGCAGCATCCGCGCCAGATGCCGTGCTGGGTTACGCATACAAACACGCAGACGCACGACATCATCCGCTCAGGTCTGGACCGGTCGCCCATGTATACGGGCGTAATCGAGGGCGTGGGGCCGCGTTATTGCCCGTCGATTGAGGACAAAATTCATCGTTTTGCGTCGAAAGAGGCGCATCAGATCTTCCTCGAGCCGGAAGGGCTGACCACGAACGAGTTCTATCCGAACGGGATCTCTACGAGTCTTCCCTTTGATGTGCAGTTGAACCTTGTGCGCTCGATGCGCGGCCTGGAGCACGCGCATATTCTGCGTCCGGGCTACGCTATCGAGTACGACTACTTCGACCCGCGCGCGCTGAAGGCGTCGCTGGAGACCAAGGCGATCAACGGTCTGTTTTTCGCTGGCCAGATCAACGGAACGACCGGATACGAAGAAGCGGCTGCTCAGGGCTTGTTGGCCGGGATCAATGCGGGCTTGCAGGTGCAGGGGAAGGAGTCGTGGTCGCCGCGCCGCGATCAGGCTTATCTCGGCGTCCTGGTGGATGATCTCGTCACGCGCGGCGTCTCTGAACCTTACCGGATGTTCACGAGCCGTGCGGAATATCGTCTCTCGCTGCGCGAAGACAACGCCGATATGCGTCTCACCGAGGTCGGCCGGGAACTTGGCGTCGTAGACGACGTGCGTTGGGACGCTTTCAGCCGCAAGCGCGACGCTGTTTCACGTGAAACACAGCGGCTTCGTTCGACGTGGGTTAATCCGAAGACGCTTCCTGCGGAAGACGCAACGGCCTTGCTCGGGAAGCCGATCGACCACGAATACAGTTTGGCGGATCTTCTGCGCCGTCCTGGCGTTTCATACGACGGTATCTGTGGCTTGCGTGAAGGTGCTTGCGGCCCTGAAGCGCCTCTTGCGGAAGACCCGGTGCTGCTCGCTCAGATCAAGGAGCAGATCGAGATCGGTGTGAAGTATCAGGGTTACATCGACCGGCAAGCGGACGAAATCGTTCGAAACGGTGCGCAGGAAAACACGCGTTTGCCGGAGGGCATCGACTACAACGAAGTTCGTGGTCTGTCCTTCGAAGCACGGCAGAAGCTCATTCAGCATCGCCCGGAGACCATCGGTCAGGCGTCGCGTATCTCCGGCATCACGCCGGCCGCGATTTCGCTGTTGATGGTTCATCTGAAGCGGGGCATCGGCCGTCGCGGCCGCAATTCGGCGGGCGATGATTCAGCGGCCGATAACACGACGGCGGTTCAATGACGGAGCGCAATCCATCCCTGGCGACGACGCTCGAAATGGGCGTCGCCGAACTCGGCCTTGCGCTGTCGTCATCGCAAATGCAGAAACTGCTCGACTACGTCGCGTTGCTCGGCAAGTGGAACTCGGTCTACAACCTGACGGCGATTCGCGATCCGCAGCAGATGGTGATTCAGCACATCCTCGATTCGCTCGCGATCGTGCCGGCCGTGTCCGCGCGTAAACCGCGAGCGGTGCTGGATGTGGGTTCCGGAGGCGGGCTGCCTGGCATCGTGCTGGCCATCGCGCTGCCGGAGCTGCATGTCACGTTGAACGATATCGTTCACAAGAAAACCGCATTTCAGTCGCAAGCTAAAGTGCAGTTGGGTCTGAACAATCTGTCGGTCGTGACCGGTCGCGTCGAAAGTTTACGTCCGGGCGTCGAAGTGCCGGAAAAATTCGATGTAATCGTGTCGCGCGCATTCGCAGAGCTCTCCGATTTCGTTACACTTTCGCGTCATCTGGTCGCCGACGATGGACGGATTCTGGCGATGAAGGGCGTCAAGCCCGATGCCGAAGCCGCGCGTCTGCCGGCGGGCGCCGTGGTAGTCGGCGTTGAGCGCTTGAAAGTGCCCATGCTCGACGCGGAGCGGCATCTGGTTGAGATTGCGGTCGAACCAGCATGACGGTCCGCCGCACGGTTTCCATCCGGCATTCCAGGCACGCTGATCTTCTGACAGCGAAAAAACGAGGACACTAAACGATGGCAAAAATCTTCTGCGTCGCAAATCAGAAGGGCGGCGTTGGAAAGACCACGACAGCGGTCAATCTCGCGGCGAGCCTCGCAGGGCTCGGGCAGCGCGTACTGCTGATCGACCTCGACCCGCAAGGCAATGCCACGATGGGCAGCGGCATCGACAAATCGGCATGTGAAAACACCGTCTACGAAGTGCTCGTCGATGGCGTCACGCTGCGCGACGCTCGCACGCGCCCGTCGGCGGTCGGATATGACGTGCTGCCGGCGAATCGCGAACTTGCCGGCGCCGAGGTCGAACTCGTGGACATGGAAAATCGCGAGCGCATTCTGCGCGCCGCGATCGAAGATGTAGTCGATGACTATGACTTTGTGCTGATCGATTGTCCCCCGGCGCTGTCGCTACTGACGCTCAACGCGTTGTGCGCGGCGCATGGCGTCGTGATCCCGATGCAGTGCGAATACTTCGCGCTGGAAGGCTTGTCGGACCTCGTGAACACCATCAAGCAGGTTCACGCGAATCTGAATCGTGATCTGAAGGTTATCGGCTTGCTGCGCGTGATGTTCGATCCCCGTATCACGCTTCAGCAACAAGTGTCGGACCAATTGAAGGAACACTTTGGCAGCAAGTTGTTCGACGTGGTGATCCCGCGCAACGTGCGTCTGGCCGAAGCGCCGAGTTACGGCCTGCCGGGCGTCGTGTTCGACAAGTCGTCGCGCGGTGCGCAGGCGTACATCCAGTTCGGCACGGAAATGATCGAGCGCGTCCGCGCGCTCAACGTCAACTAAGCCAACCCATTCGATGCGGCGAAGCACGCCGACGGAGGAACCGAAATGAGCGCTGTGATGAAAAAGAAAGGTTTGGGCCGAGGCCTGGACGCGTTGCTCGGCGGCAGCGTCGACATTACGGAAGCCGTGCGCGGCGAGGGCACGCCCTCGGTGCTGTCGCTCGACAAGTTGCAGGCCGGCAAGTATCAGCCCCGTACTCGCATGGACGAGGGCGCGCTGCAGGAGCTCGCTGCGAGCATCCGCGCGCAAGGCCTGATGCAGCCCATTCTCGTGCGCTCGGTCGGCGACGATCACTATGAAATCATCGCGGGCGAGCGGCGTTTCCGCGCCGCGCGCATCGCCGGGCTCGATGAAGTGCCCGTGTTGGTGAAAAACGTGCCAGATCAGGCCGCGGCCGCGATGGCGCTGATCGAAAACATTCAGCGCGAGGATCTAAACCCGCTGGAAGAGGCGCAGGGCATCCAGCGTCTGCTCGACGAGTTTCGCTTCACGCATGAACAGGCGGCGGAGTCGGTCGGGCGTTCGCGCAGTGCCGTCTCGAACCTGCTGCGTCTGCTGAACCTTGCTGCGCCCGTGCAAACGATGCTGCTCGCCGGCGATCTCGACATGGGCCACGCGCGCGCGTTGCTCGCGGTCGATGCCGCGACGCAAATCCAACTGGCCAATCACGTGGTGAATCGCCGCTTGTCGGTGCGCGAAACCGAGCGGCTCGTTGCAGCGACGACCAAGGAAGCGCCTGCGACAAAAGCGCGCGTGGCAAACGACGGCGGACGCGATACGCGCCGTCTGGAAGAAGAGTTGTCGGACCTGCTCTCCGCGAATGTGAAGATCAAGCTTGGCGGGCGAGGGCGCGGCAAGGTGACGATCGATTTCGGCACGCTCGACTCGCTGGAAGGCATCCTGACGAAGCTGCGCGGCAGCATCGAAACGCCGGCTCCGGCTGCCTGATTCGCGTACACCTTGTCCGAATTCAACGTTAAGCGGTCCCGCTCCGACTATCTCGCGCGCATCTTGAGAGCCGTCTCCAACGAGCCGGTTCTCGCGATCCTAGTTTTCGCGCTCGTCGTGTTGCAGATCGCGCATCCGCGCTCGTGGATGTCGCTGCCCGGTCTAGTCGACTGGCAAACGGTGCTCACGCTCGCCGGCCTCCTGATTCTGACCAAGGCAATCGAATTGTCAGGATTCCTGATGTGGGCGGCACATCGGCTGGTGCATCACATTCACGGCGAACGGACGCTTGCGCTTCTGCTCGTGGCGCTCGCGGCGGGTCTCTCCACCGTGCTGACCAACGATGTCGCGCTCTTCGCCGTCGTGCCGCTCGCCTTGTCGCTGCATAAGCTCGCGCCGTTGCCGATCAAGCGGCTCGTCATCGTGATCGCGCTCGCGGTCAACGCCGGCTCGATCCTCACGCCGCTCGGCAATCCGCAGAACCTCTTCCTGTGGCAGACGAGCGGCGTCGGGTTCCCCGCCTTCGTGTGGGCGCTGCTGCCGCTGTCCGCCGCATTGACGGCGCTGCTCGGCGTCGTCACGTTCGCGATGTTCCGTGCCGAGCCGCTCGATCTGTCCGGCGATGTCGAAGAGCATCGCGTCGATCGCGTGCTGTGCGGCGTGAGCGTGCTCGCGTTCGCGGCGTTCGTCGCATCGGCCGATGCGCATCACGCCGGCCCAGCGTTGGCCGCGCTCGCAATCGGCTTTCTGCTATGGCGCCGCGAAGTCGTATTCAAGATCGACTGGCTGCTGCTGCTCATCTTCGTGTTGATGTTCATCGTGCTGCGCAGCGCGGCCGCATTGCCATCGATTCACGCGGCGATCGCGCATCTCGGCGTGAGTACGCCTGTGCGCGCGTATGCGGCCGGCGCCGTGCTTTCACAAGCCATCAGCAACGTGCCCGCGGCCATCGTTCTCGCGGAGTTCTCCAAGGATTGGCGCGCGCTCGCGTTCGGCGTGAGCGTCGGAGGCTTCGGCGTGGCGATCGGCTCATTGGCCAATCTGATTGCCGTTCGGCTTTCCGGCGAGAAGGGCATGTGGATGCCGTTCCACATCGTATCGATACCGTTCTGGATCGTGGCAATGGTCATCGGTTGGGCGCTCGTTTGACGCTCACCGGCGGCTTGAGGATCGACTGAAAATCTCCTTGCAATTGCAAGAAAAATCTCGCTTTTGAGACCGATTTTTAAGGTTCGTCCGCTTGGCTTTTGACACACCTAAACTATTGAATCCGTGACAACAATCGCTTACAATCCCCCGGATTTATCAGCTAGGCCACCTCGAAAGCGCCGCGAAAGCGCAAGGTGATTTCCCCGGACTTTTGGTTGAAGGTTTGAAGACGGTGCGAGAGGAAAATCGAGCGCCGGACGCTCACGCAACCGGCGCAGCAAACGCCTCCGGAAATCAGCCGCGCAGTTCGTCTGGCGACTCGTGGGATGCCGAGGCGCAAGATAACAATATCGTTCCGCTCACGCGGGATCAGGCAGAGAAGCTGTTTGGCCCCGAGGTGAGTCGTCCATCGCGTGTCACGCCGTATCGGGTCGTGGCGGCGCAAATGGTTTTGTCCCTGGGTGCGACGCTGTTGTGGTGGCTGTTCTACAAGCCGCCGGGCGATGCTGCGCTGTCGGCCTTTCTGGGAGGAGCGATCTGCTGGGTGCCGAGCGCCTTGTTCGCCGCGCGCCTGAAAGCGAAGAGCGGCGCGGAGACGATCATGAGCTGGATGATCGGCGAGGCGCTCAAGATGGGAGCGACGATTGCTATGTTCGTGGCCGTCGCGTACTGGTACAAGAGCGCGTTGTGGCTGCCGTTGCTGGTCACGTACATCGTCGCTTTGAAGACTTACTGGGTGGCAATGGCGCTGCGGTGACGATTCTTGACGTCCCACGTAAGTGCCTGCAGCACGGGTTGTAAGTAGCATCACATATGAACAGGTGCGGACCAGGTTCCGCACTCGGGCCTCTCGACCGGAGCCGCAACGCGAAGCGGCGGCTCGGAAGCGACAGGCGGCGAAAGATTTTTGACAATTTGGGTGGCTTTAACGATATGGCAGCTAGCGAAGGAACGCACGCTCTGGATCCGTCCGAGTACATTGCGCACCACTTGCAGAATCTTTCCACGAACGCACAGACGTCGATCTTCGATATCCACGTCTGGAATCTCGACACGCTGTTCTGGTCGATCGTCTGCGGCGTCGTGACCATCGTCATTCTCGGTCTTGCTGCACGCAAGGCGACGTCCGGTGTTCCCGGCCGTTTCCAGTGCGCCGTCGAGATGCTGGTAGAAATGGTCGAAGACCAGTCGAAGTCGATGATCCACGGCAGCCGCCGCTTCATCGCTCCACTCGCGCTGACCGTGTTCGTCTGGGTCGCCCTGATGAACTCGCTCGACTTCATCCCCGTGGATCTCCCGCCGCGCATCATCGGCTGGCTGGGTCTCGAGCATGTCCTGCCCCACCATCGCATCGTTCCGACGGCTGACCTCAACGGCACCATCGGCATCGCGCTGGGCGTGTTCGTCCTGATGATCTACTACAACTTCAAGATCAAGGGCGCAGGCGGCTTCGTACATGAGCTGCTGTCCGCTCCGTTCGGCGCGCATCCGCTGCTGTGGATTCCGAACCTCGCGCTGAACATCATCGAGTTCGTCGCCAAGACGGTTTCGCTCGGCATGCGGCTTTTCGGCAACATGTACGCCGGCGAACTGCTGTTCCTGCTGATCGCGCTTCTGGGCAGCATGTGGACGTTCGGTGCGGACGCTTCGGTGCTCGGTTTCATCGGCCATGTCGTAGCAGGCACGGTTTGGGCGATCTTCCACATTCTGATCGTGCTGTTGCAGGCGTTCATTTTCATGATGCTGACGCTGGTGTATATCGGCCAGGCGCATGACTCACACTGACGCGTTGCGGCACGTTCCGGAATCGTTCAGGTTTTAGGTTTTTCGTTTTTTATAAATCCAGTTCCAAAGTCTTTAATCAAAGGAGTGATCATGCAAGCTTTCATCGCCAACATCCAGGGTCTGACCGCCATCGGTATCGGCATCATCATCGGCCTGGGTGCAATCGGCGCCTGTATCGGTATCGGTCTGATGGGCGGCAAGTACATTGAAGCGTGCGCCCGCCAGCCGGAACTGATGAACCCGCTGCAGACCAAGATGTTCCTGCTGGCTGGTCTGATCGACGCGGCGTTCCTGATCGGCGTCGGTGTGGCAATGCTGTTTGCGTTCGCGAACCCGCTGCTCTCGAAGCTCGCAGGCTGAGGTTCCTCGGAAGTGTGCGTCTGACTTTTTAAAGACGCCAGAACGGAACGGGTGAGGCGCTGATCGAGCTCAACAAGCCGATGAGCGCCTTTTAACCGTTTCCCCTCCGATCAAGCAACGTTTAAGGAAACACCGTGAATCTCAACGCAACCCTGTTTGCGCAAATGGTCGTGTTTCTGATCCTCGCGTGGTTCACGATGAAGTTCGTGTGGCCGCCGTTGATCAACGCCCTCGACGAGCGCTCGAAGAAGATTGCCGACGGCCTCGCCGCCGCCGACAAGGGCAAAGCGGAACTCGAAGCAGCGCACAAGCGCGTCGACCAGGAGCTCGCACAAGCGCGCAACGACGGCCAGCAACGCATCGCCGACGCTGAAAAGCGTGCCGCCGCAGTCGCAGAAGAAATCAAGGCCAATGCTCAGGCCGAAGCCGCGCGCATCATCGCGCAAGCCAAGGCTGATGCCGACCAGCAAATCGTGAAGGCGCGCGAATCGTTGCGTGCCGAAGTCGCGGCGCTGGCTGTGAAGGGCGCCGAGCAAATTCTGAAGCGCGAAGTCGATCAGAAGGCTCACGCCGATCTGCTGAATCAACTCAAAACCGAGCTCTGATCATGGCCGAACTTGCAACCATCGCTCGTCCTTACGCAGAAGCGCTGTTCCGCGTGGCCGAAACCGGCGATCTCGCGGGCTGGTCCACCTTCGTCGGCGAGCTGGCTCAGGTTGCGCGTCTGCCCGAAGTGGAATCGGTCGCCTCGAGCCCGAAGGTGAGCCGTCAGCAAGTCGTCGATCTCCTGCTCGCCGCAGTGAAGTCGCCGCTCGCGCAAGGCCAGCCCCAAGCGAAGAACTTCGTCGGCATGCTGGTGGAAAACCATCGCCTGTCGCTGCTGCCGGAAATCTCCGTCCAGTTCGACGAGTTGAAGAACGCCCGTGAAGGTGCTGCCGATGCTCACATCGTGAGCGCGTTCCCCCTCGAAGGCGAACAGTTGAACGACCTCGTTGCAAGCCTCGAACGCAAGTTCGAGCGCAAGCTGAAACCGATCGTCTCGGTCGATCAGTCGCTGATCGGCGGCGTTCGCGTGACGGTTGGCGACGAAGTGCTCGATACCTCGGTCCGCGCGCGCCTCGCCAGCATGCAGACGGCTCTGACCGCCTGACGCTTCAAGAGAAGCGCCTAGCTGGCACGCAACAGAATTGACTATCAGGAGCGAATAATGCAACTCAATCCCTCTGAGATCAGCGAGCTGATCAAGAGCCGGATCCAGGGCCTTGAAGCGAGCGCGGACGTTCGCAACCAGGGCACCGTGATCTCCGTGACCGACGGTATCGTGCGTATCCACGGCCTGTCGGACGTGATGCAGGGCGAAATGCTCGAATTCCCGGGCAACACGTTCGGCCTCGCGCTGAACCTCGAACGTGACTCGGTCGGCGCCGTTATTCTCGGTGAGTACGAGCACATCTCGGAAGGCGACATCGTCAAGACGACGGGCCGCATTCTCGAAGTGCCGGTGGGTCCGGAAATGGTCGGCCGCGTGGTCGACGCGCTGGGCAACCCCATCGACGGCAAGGGCCCGATCAACGCGAAGATGACCGACGCGATCGAAAAGATCGCTCCGGGCGTGATCTGGCGTAAGTCGGTGTCGCAGCCGGTGCAAACGGGTCTGAAGTCGATCGACTCGATGGTGCCGATCGGCCGTGGCCAGCGTGAGCTGATCATCGGCGACCGTCAGTGCGGCAAGACCGCGGTGGCCGTCGACGCGATCATCAACCAGAAGGGCAAGGACCTCATCTGTATCTACGTCGCGATCGGCCAGAAGGCTTCGTCGATCATGAACGTGGTGCGCAAGCTCGAAGAAACCGGCGCGATGGCGTACACCATCGTCGTGGCCGCTTCGGCTTCGGAATCGGCCGCGATGCAATACCTCGCGCCGTACGCCGGCTGCACGATGGGCGAATACTTCCGCGATCGCGGCCAGGACGCGCTGATCGTCTATGACGACTTGACCAAGCAAGCGTGGGCGTATCGCCAGATCTCGCTGCTGCTGCGCCGTCCGCCGGGCCGCGAAGCGTATCCGGGTGACGTGTTCTATCTCCACTCGCGTCTGCTCGAGCGTGCTGCGCGCGTCTCGGAAGAGTACGTCGAGAAGTTCACCAACGGCGAAGTGAAGGGCAAGAGCGGCTCGCTGACGGCACTCCCGGTCATCGAAACGCAAGCCGGCGACGTGACCGCGTTCGTTCCGACGAACGTGATCTCGATTACCGACGGCCAGATCTTCCTTGAAACCGACCTGTTCAACGCGGGTATCCGTCCGGCTATTAACGCCGGCGTGTCCGTGTCGCGCGTCGGTGGTGCGGCTCAGACCAAGGTCGTGAAGAAGCTGTCGGGCGGTATCCGTACCGACCTCGCGCAGTATCGTGAACTGGCTGCGTTCGCGCAGTTCGCGTCGGACCTCGACGAAGCCACCCGCAAGCAGCTCGAGCGCGGCCGCCGCGTGACGGAACTGCTGAAGCAGCCGCAGTATCAGCCGCTGCAAGTGTGGGAATTGTCGGTTGCGCTGTTCGCGGCCAACAACGGTTACCTCGACGATCTGGAAGTCTCGCAAGTGCTGCCGTTTGAAAAGGGCATGCGCGAATTCCTGAAGACGAAGCACGCCGACCTGGTGAAGCGCATCGAAGACAATAAAGACTTGTCGAAGGACGACGAAGGCGCACTGCATGCCGCGCTGAAGGACTTCAAGAAGTCGGGCGCTTATTGATCGGGATAGAGGAGCAACGCGCGATGTCGGCGTTGAAAATGCAACATCGCGCGGCTTCGATCAAGGAGTAAGCAATGGCTGGAATGAAGGAAATTCGCGGCAAGATCAAGAGCGTGCAGAACACGCGCAAGATCACGAAAGCGATGGAAATGGTCGCCGCATCGAAGATGCGCCGCGCCCAGGAGCGTATGCGTTCCGCCCGTCCGTATGCCGACAAGGTCCGCGCAATCGCTTCGCACATGAGCGCGGCGAACCCCGAGTATCGTCACCCGTTCATGTTGAAGAACGAGGGCGTGAAGACGGCCGGCCTGATCCTCGTCACGACCGACAAGGGTCTGTGCGGCGGCATGAACACGAACATCCTGCGTGCGTCGCTGAGCAAGATCAAGGAACTCGATCAGAGCGGTGTGCAGATCGAAGCTTCGGCGATCGGCAGCAAGGGACTCGGCTTCCTGAATCGCCTGAAGGCCAAGGTCGTGTCGCAAGTCACGCAACTGGGCGACACGCCGCATCTGGAAAAGCTGATCGGCGCGATCAAGGTGCAGCTCGACCTGTATTCGGAAGGCAAGATCAACGCGGTGTACCTGGCGTACACGCGCTTCATCAACACGATGAAGCAGGAAGCGGTGATCGAGCAACTGCTGCCGTTGTCGGTGGATGATCTCCACGCGAAGGAAGATGACGGCGCGACGCCGAAGACTTCGTGGGATTACATCTACGAGCCGGACGCGCAGACCGTGGTGGACGAGCTTCTTGTCCGCTACGTCGAGGCGCTCGTCTATCAGGCGGTCGCGGAAAACATGGCGTCGGAGCAATCCGCGCGCATGGTCGCGATGAAGGCCGCGTCCGACAACGCAAAGCAAGTGATCAACGAACTGCAGCTCGTCTACAACAAGAGCCGCCAGGCCGCGATTACGAAAGAATTGTCGGAAATCGTCGGCGGCGCCGCAGCGGTCTGACGGCCGCGTGAAAGAACACAGTATCTAAAGGAAATGCGATGAGTACTACTGCTTTGGTAGAAGGCAAGATCGTACAGTGCATCGGCGCCGTTATCGACGTGGAATTCCCGCGCGCGCAAATGCCGAAGATTTACGACGCGCTCATTCTGGAAGGCACCGAACTGACGCTCGAAGTCCAGCAGCAGCTGGGCGACGGCGTGGTCCGCACCATCTGTCTGGGTGCATCCGACGGTCTGCGCCGCGGCACGATGGTCAAGAACACGGGCAAGCCCATCAGCGTGCCGGTTGGCAAGCCGACTCTGGGCCGCATCATGGACGTGCTCGGCCGTCCGATCGACGAAGCCGGTCCGATCGAATCGGAAACGATGCGCTCGATCCACCAGAACGCGCCTTCGTTCGAAGACCTGTCGCCGTCGACCGAACTGCTCGAAACTGGCATCAAAGTTATCGACCTGATCTGCCCGTTCGCGAAGGGCGGCAAGGTGGGTCTGTTCGGCGGTGCAGGCGTGGGCAAGACCGTGAACATGATGGAACTCATCAACAACATCGCGAAGGAGCACGGCGGTTACTCCGTGTTCGCGGGCGTGGGTGAGCGTACCCGTGAAGGGAACGACTTCTATCACGAAATGAAGGACTCGAACGTTCTCGACAAGGTCGCGCTGGTGTACGGCCAGATGAACGAGCCGCCGGGCAACCGTCTGCGCGTCGCGCTGACCGGTCTGACGATGGCTGAGCACTTCCGTGACGAAGGCCTCGACGTGCTGTTCTTCGTCGACAACATCTATCGTTTCACGCTGGCGGGTACGGAAGTGTCCGCTCTGCTCGGCCGTATGCCTTCGGCAGTGGGCTATCAGCCGACGCTGGCTGAAGAAATGGGCAAGCTGCAAGAGCGTATTACGTCGACCAAGACCGGCTCGATTACGTCGGTCCAGGCCGTGTACGTTCCTGCGGACGACTTGACCGACCCGTCGCCGGCTACGACCTTCGGCCACCTGGACGCAACCGTCGTGTTGTCGCGTGACATCGCTTCGCTGGGTATCTATCCGGCAGTGGACCCGCTCGATTCGACCTCGCGTCAGATCGACCCGCACGTGATTGGCGAAGAGCACTACACGATCACGCGTGGCGTGCAGCAGACGCTGCAGCGCTACAAGGAATTGCGCGACATCATCGCAATTCTCGGCATGGACGAACTGTCGCCGGAAGACAAGCTGTCGGTCTCGCGCGCTCGTAAGATCCAGCGTTTCCTGTCGCAGCCGTTCCACGTCGCTGAAGTGTTCACGGGCTCGCCGGGCAAGTACGTGCCGCTGAAGGAAACCATTCGCGGCTTCAAGATGATCGTCGAAGGTGAATGCGATCATCTGCCGGAGCAGGCGTTCTACATGGTCGGCACGATCGACGAAGCCTTCGAAAAGGCCAAGAAGATCCAGTAAAGGTCGGGTGTTTTTCAGGCGGACGCCAACGCATCGCGCTGGCGTCCACGAATGACACTGACG
This sequence comes from Caballeronia calidae, assembly GCF_900044055.2. Taxonomy (GTDB): domain Bacteria; phylum Pseudomonadota; class Gammaproteobacteria; order Burkholderiales; family Burkholderiaceae; genus Caballeronia; species Caballeronia calidae. The sequence goes on from NZ_FCOX02000001.1 coordinate 352,852, forward strand.
ACGACAGGAGTCGACATATATGGCAACCATCAAGGTAGACGTCGTCAGCGCGGAAGAGGAAATCTTCTCGGGCCAGGCGAAGTTCGTCGCGCTGCCGGGCGAGGCGGGTGAGCTGGGCATTCTGCCGGGTCACACGCCGCTCATCACGCGCATTCGTCCGGGCGCGGTGCGCATCGAGGCGGAAGACGGTTCGGAAGAGTTCGTGTTCGTCGCAGGCGGGATTCTCGAAATCCAGCCGGGCGTCGTGACCGTTCTCGCCGACACCGCCATCCGCGGCGCCGATCTCGACGAGGCGAAGGCCGAGCAGGCGAAGAAGCGCGCCGAGGAAGCGATTCAGGACAACAAGTCGGAACTCGAGTACGCGACCGCGCAAGCGGAACTCGCATACGCGACGGCTCAGCTCGCGGCGATCCAGCGTCTGCGCAAGGCGCACGCGAAGCACTGAGCGTGTGATGCGCGCCACGCGGCGTTCAGCAGTTCAAAAAAAAAGCAGCCTTCGGGCTGCTTTTTTTTATGCTCCAAATCGGCAAATCGCGCAGGCATATCTGCATATCGGTTATGTGGCTGTCCTGTCGATATCGGGTAAAGCTTTGATTCGCCGCGATTTTCGGCGATTGACTCCAATCAGCATTGCGGGGAAACACTCAATGCCCACGCGCGTCTCGCGTTGCACAATGGCCTCCATTTAGCCTACATCGGGCAGCGATTCACATTGGCGGAGACCATCGATGGCAACTGAACCGACGCAGGCCGGCGCGCAGATCGAACCGCGCGACGGTATTTCCTATGTTCGCGGCGCGACCGACATTCCGTTGAGCGACGCGACCGTTTCGCGGTTTCTTCTCGACACTACCGGGCGGTTCCCCGATCGCCCCGCGGTCGTGTTTCGCGAGCAGAACATCCGCTGGACGTGGCGCGAGTTCGCGAACGAAGTCGACGTATTGGCGAGCGGCCTGCTCGCGCTCGGTATTCAACCGGGCGATCGCGTCGGAATCTGGTCGCCGAATCGCGCCGAATGGCTGCTCACGCAGTTCGCCACCGCGCGCATGGGCGCGGTGCTGGTGAACATCAACCCGGCGTATCGCCTGGCGGAGCTCGAATATGCGCTGAACAAGGTCGGCTGCAAGGCGATCATCGCGGCCGAACAGTTCAAGACCTCGAAGTATCTGGAGATGTTGCAGGCGCTCGCGCCCGAGCTGGCTTCCTCTGAACCGAACGCGCTGCACGCGGCCAAGCTGCCGGAACTGCGCGCGGTGATCCGCATGGGCGACGGCAAAACGTCCGGCATGCTCAATTTCGGCGATGTGATGCACACCGGCCGCACGCAAGCCGATAGCGCGAAGCTCGACGCGCTCGAAGCGAAGCTCGGTCCGGACGATCCCATCAACATTCAGTTCACGAGCGGCACGACCGGCAATCCGAAAGGCGCGACGCTCACGCATCGGAACATCGTCAACAACGCGCGCTACATCGCGATGGCGATGCGCCTCACCGAGCAGGATTCGCTCTGCATTCCTGTGCCGCTGTATCACTGCTTCGGCATGGTGCTGGCCGTGCTGGCATGCGTATCGACCGGCTGCGCGATGGTCTTTCCGGGCGAGGCGTTCGACCCCGGCGCGACACTCGCCGCCGTCCACGAGGAAAAATGCACCGCGCTCCACGGCGTGCCGACGATGTTCATCGCCGAGCTCGATCATCCCGACTTCGCGAAGTACGACCTGACCCGCCTGCGCACGGGCATCATGGCGGGCTCGCCGTGCCCGATCGAAACGATGAAGCGCGTCGTCTCGAAGATGCATCTGAGCGAGGTGACGATCGCATACGGCATGACGGAGACGAGCCCGGTGTCGTTCCAGAGCTCGACGACCGATCCGCTCGACAAGCGTACGACGACCGTCGGACGTATTCAGCCGCACCTCGAGGTGAAGATCGTCGATCCGTCGGGCAACATCGTGCCCGTCGGCGAGACGGGCGAACTCTGCACGCGCGGTTACTCGGTGATGAAAGGCTATTGGAGCGACGACGCCAAGACGCGCGAGGCGATCGTCGACGGCTGGATGCACACCGGCGACCTCGCGACGCTCGACGCCGAAGGCTATTGCAATATCGTCGGGCGCCTGAAGGACATGTTGATTCGCGGCGGTGAGAACATCTATCCGCGCGAGATCGAGGAATTTCTGTTCCGCCATCCGAAGGTGCAGTCCGTTCAGGTATTCGGCGTGCCGGACGAGAAATACGGAGAGGAAGTCTGTGCGTGGATCGTCGTGCGGCCGGGCGAGCAGACAAGCGAGGCGGAGATCCGCGAGTTTTGCCAGGGGCAGATCGCGCACTACAAGATTCCGCGCTATATCCGTTTCGTCGACGAACTGCCGATGACCGTCACCGGCAAGGCGCAGAAGTTCGTGATGCGCGCACGCATGATCGATGAGTTGAAGCTCGCCGAGGCGAAGACGGCCTGAGGCTGAAGCCGGGCAGAGAAGGCAAAACGACAAAGGGAGCGCCGCGGCGCTCCCTTTTTAGCATCGAATGCAATGATCGCGCCTTGGGCTTCCAAATAGCGCAAACGTTTGTCTGGGCGAAAAAAAAGCGGGCCTGGAGCCCGCTAAAAACCACACGCTACGGGGTTAGCGCGAGGAGACCAATCGTGGGATGTTTCGAATGCCTTTCATTCGAAGAACGATCCCAACACGGATGCCCCTTACAGAGAGCTTCGACCAAAGTCGGCCATCGGATCACGCGGCTTACGCACAGCGCGCCCAAATACATCCGTGTTGAAACCGTTTCAACAGATTGTGGGCGAATTGATTCCGGGTCGCCGTAACAAAGTGTTTCAGGTTGTAACCCGCGTCACACAAGGCTCAGAGGAAATTTTCTCGCGCGATTCCTCCGATTTGCACGGATATATTGTCTGTTATTCAGATCAATTATCCGATCGGCCTGATCTCAGTGATAAATCGCGATTTTCGGGCTAGTGCGATTATTCTAATTTTTCGGCAAAATCGAACGTGCGGATGCATGAAATCGATGCGCAACTGCGCGTCGCGACCAAGTATTCAATCAAAAGACATCATGGAGACACGCATGACCATCGACGCAGCCTTGCTCCGATATTACCGCGCCGTGGACGAGGCTTTTCCTGCTCTCGGATCTGATGCGGACGCGCGAGCCGTGCGAGACCGCTTCAGCAACGTGGCCAAAGCGTACGCCCGGGACCGCGGCGACGCGGTAACGGCGGAGAACATCGAAATTCCGCTCGAAGGCCGCACGCTCGGCGCGCGCGTCTACAAGCCTAAAGCCGCGCCGGGTCCGCTGCCGCTCCTTGTGTACTTCCATGGCGGCGGCTGGGTGGTCGGTGATCTCGATACGCACGACGGTCTCGTCGAGCGGCTCGCGCAGGATTCGCAATGCGCGGTGGTGAGCGTCGATTACCGGCTCGCGCCGGAGCATCCGTTTCCCGCGCCGTGCGAAGACGCGCTCGACGCGTTGATCTGGCTCGCGGAGCATCGTTCGCGGCTTGGTTTCGCGACAGACCGGCTTGCCGTCGGCGGGGACAGCGCGGGCGCGCATTTGTCGGTCGTCGCGGCGCGCGGCGCGAATCAACGCGTGGCTGGCCTCGTCAGCTTGCAACTGCTGCTTTACCCGGTGATGCGGCGCCAGTTCGAAAGCCCCAGTTGCATCGCGAACGCGAACGGCCCGGGCCTCACGAACGCGGAAATGAAGTGGTACTGGACGCAGTTCCTGTCCGGTGCGACGCCGCATGAACACGACGCGCGCGCGTTCCCGCTCTCCGAGCCGTTCGAGCGCACGCCGGCGCCCGCGCTCGTTGTCGCGGCCGCCTACGACCCGCTCTATGACGACGCCATCGAGCTCAAGCGTTTCCTGGAAGCCAACGGCGGCCGGGTGGAAATGATCGACGCCCGAAACATGACGCACGGGTTCGGGCGCATGCATGCGCAATCGGAGGTTGCGCTGGGCTGGCTGCGCGATATCGGCGAGCGCACGGGCGAACTCGTGCGCGCCGAACGCTGAGCGCTACTTCAACCACTTGTCGTACACGGCCTGAAACTCGCCCGTCGACCGGGCGAGATGCAGCCACTGATCGACATACTGCTGGAACGGCACATCGCCGCGCGGCAGCAGATACGCCTTCTCGCCGAACTGAAACGGCTTGTCCGGATGCACCGAGCACAGGCCCGGATTGAGCTTCTGCTGGAGCAGCGTTTCCGATGCGTCCGTGACCATCACGTCGGCCTTGCCTTCGAGGATCTGCTTGAAGATCGTCACGTTGTCCGGATACTCGATCAGCTGCGAGTGCGAAAAGAACTGCTTCGCGAAGCGTTCGTTGGTGCCGCCCGGATTGACGATGGTGCGCACGTTAGGCTGATCGATCTGCGCGACGGTCTGATACTTCTCCACATCGTCGCAGCGCACGATGGGCGTTTTGCCGTCTTCCATATACGGCTCCGTGAAGAACGCGCGCTTCTGCCGCTCGAGCGTGGTCGAGACGCCGCCCACGGCGATATCGCATTTCGCGATGAAATCGTTCATCAGATTCGACCACGACGTCTTCACGTACTCCGCCTTCGCCCCGAGCGATTTCGCGAGACTCTCCGCGAGGTCGATATCGATGCCCTCGAATTGCCCGTCCGGCCGCAGGAAGGAATACGGTTTGTAGTCCCCCGTCGTACAGACGCGTAGCGTGTGCCGCGCGAGAACATCGTCGAGCCGCGAAGCCGTTGCGACGGGTGCGGACGCGGCGGGCTTCGTGCCCGCGACCGTTCCGGCCTGAATCGTCTGAGACTGCGCGACGTTCGCGAGCGCGAGCGACATGGCAAAGGCAGAGGCGGCGAGACTCACAGACTTGCGTTGCATCGATTCTCCTGGTTTTTGTTGTATCGGCCCGTGGATCATAACGAGGCCTTTGGGTGTCTGAACACTCGGTCAAACAGCATAGGCCGCGATGCATGAGACTTCCCGAATTGCCGGGCTCAGTCAACGAAAACGCCCGGCCGCTCCGGTAGAATGGATGATTCTTTGCCTTCAGCATCGAGCGACGTGGCACACACTCTTCTGAACGACACCTTCCTGCGCGCGCTCCTGCGCCAGCCGACCGACTACACGCCGATCTGGCTGATGCGCCAGGCAGGACGCTATTTGCCGGAGTACAACGCCACGCGCACCCGCGCGGGCAGTTTTCTCGGCCTCGCGAAGAATCCGGACTACGCGACCGAAGTGACGCTCCAGCCGCTCGAACGCTTTCCGCTCGACGCCGCCATCCTCTTTTCCGATATCCTCACCGTCCCCGACGCGATGGGCCTCGGCCTGAACTTCGTCCAGGGCGAAGGTCCGCGTTTCGAGCGCACCGTGCGCACGGAAGACGACGTGAAGCGCCTCGCAGTGCCGGATATCGGCGCGACGCTGTCCTACGTCACCGACGCCGTGAGTCAGATACGCCGCGCGCTCACGGACGCGCAAGGCCGCCAGAAAGTGCCGCTGATCGGTTTCTCGGGCAGTCCGTGGACGCTCGCGTGCTACATGGTCGAAGGCGGCGGCTCGGACGATCATCGCACGGTCAAATCGATGGCTTATGCGCGTCCGGACCTGATGCACCGCATCCTCGACGTGAACGCGCAAGCCGTGACCGCGTATCTGACCGCGCAGATCGAAGCCGGCGCGCAGGCCGTGATGATCTTCGATACATGGGGCGGCGCACTCGCCGATGGCGCGTATCAGCGCTTCTCGCTCGAATACATCGCGAAGGTGGTTGCGGGTCTCAAGCGCGAGCATGACGGCGAACGCGTGCCTGTCATCACCTTTACGAAGGGCGGCGGGCTGTGGATCGAGGAAATTGCCGCAACGGGCGTCGATGCGGTCGGACTCGACTGGACGATGAATCTCGGCAAGGCACGGGAACGCGTCGGCTCGCGCGTCGCGCTGCAGGGAAATATCGATCCGAGCGTGCTGTTCGCGCCGCCTGCCGCCATCCGCACCGAAGCGCGGGCCGTACTGGAAAGCTTCGGGAATTTTCCGGGCCATGTCTTCAATCTGGGCCACGGCATCTCGCAGTTCACACCGCCGGAGCACGTCGCGGAGCTCGTCGACGAAGTCCATCGGCACAGCCGCGCCATGCGGGCCGGGCAACCTGCGCGCTGAGCGCGTACGAAAGCCGGCGTTACGGACGCATGCTGCGGCGCAACCTCGACGCGCCAGCGCGGCGTATCCGGGGCGGGAGCATTCTGTCCGGATCGCCCGTCTCTGGTGGAGCGCTGCGATGTCAAGACTGAACTTATACACATTTTGTTCGCTGCGGCGCGCCATCAGACGTATGGCCGCGGGCAACCAATAACGTGGCGCTATGTGTGCTGCAAGTCAATGATTTTTAACGAATTTAGACTGCTTCGCCCGATATGTGGGCTGGCGCACATAAGGCTTTCCTGACAGTGTTTGGCGCGCACTCGGACGCACTTCTCAACAAAGTTATCCACAGGCCTGTGGAAAGCATCGGAAAACCAAAAATAATCGGCGGTTTACAGGCGATTCTGATGTTTAACTTTAACTTCGTCCGGCTGAAGCCCGCGCGCATGTCAAGCCGCTGTCCATGGAGCGATGGACGATGACGAATGTCTTCGTGCGCGTCGCCGTCGACCAGCCGATGCCGGTGTTGTTCGACTACCGCTATGCGCTGCCGGCCGCGCCGGCCGTCGGCATGCTGGTGCTCGTGCCGTTCGGACGGCGCGAAGTCGTCGGGCTGATCTGCGAAATCACCGCGTCGAGCGACGTGCCCGCCGACAAGCTGCGCAACGTCATCGCACTCGGCGATCGATGCGCGCCGCTCGCCGAAGCCTGGATCGCGCTTGCGAGTTTCGCCGCTGATTACTATCAGCGCGGCCTGGGGGAAGTCGCGTTGCCGGCGCTGCCCCAGGCGTTGCGCGACGCATCGCGCTGGGAGCGTCTTTTCGCTGTCGAGCCGCGCTATCGCTTGTTGCCGGAGGGACGCGCGCGTCTCCCCGATGAATTGCCCGCGCGCGCCAGCGCGTTGCGCCGTCTGGCCGAGGCGCTCGCGGATCAGCCGTCGCTCGGTCTCTCCGATGCCCGCGCGCTGCATCCGAAAGCAGGCGCGACATTCGACGATTGGCTCGCGCGCGGCTGGATCGAGCTTGCGACACCGGACGCCGCCGAACACGACGCGGCCGCACAAACGCTCGCCGCCCCGACCGGCGCCGCGCCGTTGCCGGTGCTGACCGACGAACAGCGCGAAGCCGTCGAGGCCATCTCCGGCGCGCAAGGCTTCGCGCCGTTTCTGTTGCACGGCGTGACGGGCAGCGGCAAGACGGAGGTCTATCTGCACGCGCTCGCCGCTTTGCTCGCCGCGCGGCCCGATGCTCAGGCGCTCGTCCTCGTTCCCGAAATCAACCTGACGCCGCAGTTCGAGGCCGCGTTCCGCGCACGTTTCGCAGCGCTCGCGGACGGCTCCATCGTCACGATGCACAGCGGACTGGCCGAAGGCGAACGCGCGCGAAACTGGCTCGCCGCGCACACGGGCAGCGCGCGCATCGTGCTCGGCACGCGCCTCGCGATCCTCGCGTCGATGCCAACGCTCGCGATGATCGTCGTCGATGAAGAGCACGATCCCGCCTACAAGCAGCAGGAAGGCCTGCGCTATTCCGCGCGCGATCTGGCGATCTATCGGGCGAAGCAACTGGATATTCCCGTCGTGCTCGGGTCGGCGACGCCGTCGCTCGAAACCTGGTGGCAGGCGGAACAGGGGCGCTACACGCGGCTGACGCTCACGCGCCGCGCCGTCGCGGAAGCCGCGTTGCCGGCGGTGCGGCTCATCGACCTGGAAGAGGAGCGACGGCGCGGCCGCGCGTCCGTCGACGGGCTGGCGGGGCCGCTCATCGCCGCCTTGAAGATGCGCGTCGAGCGCGGCGAGCAAAGTCTCGTGTTCCTGAACCGGCGCGGCTATGCGCCAATCCTGTCCTGCGACGCCTGTGGCTGGGTCGCCGGCTGTCCGCGTTGCAGTGCCTACGCGGTGCTTCACAAACCGGAACGCGCGCTGCGCTGTCATCACTGCGGATGGGAGTCGCGCATTCCGAAGTCCTGCCCGGATTGCGGCAACATCGACATCGCGCCGATGGGCCGCGGCACGCAGCGCGTCGAGGAAACGCTCGCTAGCGTGGTGCCCGGCGCACGCGTGTTGCGTATCGACGCCGACAGCACGCGTCGCAAGGGCAGCGCGCAGGCGCTCTTTTCCGACGTGCACGCGGGCGAAGTCGATATTCTCGTCGGCACGCAGATGATCGCGAAAGGCCACGATTTCCGCCGCGTGACGCTCGTCGGCGTGCTCAATGCCGACACCGCGCTCTTCTCGCACGATTTCCGCGCAAGCGAACGGCTCTTCGCGCAACTGACGCAGGTGAGCGGCCGCGCGGGACGCGCGGGCCTGCCCGGCGAAGTGATGATCCAGACGCGCTATCCGCGTCACGCACTCTATCAGGCGCTATCGCGGCAGGATTACGTCGGTTTCGCCAACTCGACGCTCGCCGAACGGCGCGACGCGCGTCTACCGCCGTTCGTCTATCAGGCGATGCTGCGCGCCGAGGGCCGCACGTTGGAAGCCGCGCTCGATTTTCTGGCCGAAGCGGCGGCGGCCTTCGCTCCGTTGCCAGGCGCGGACCGCGTGACCGTCTATGACGCGGTGCCGCTCACCATCGTGAAAGTGTTCAACGTCCATCGCGCGCAGTTGTTGCTGGAAAGCGCGTCGCGGGCCGCGCTTCAGGCGTCGCTGCGCGCGTGGCAGCCGGTGCTGCGCTCGCTCAGGGGCGTGCTGCGCTGGAATGTCGAAGTCGATCCGCTGGACGTTTGACTTCAGGCGCGTCAAGCATCGGCGCGGGCGCGTCGAGGTCTCCGTAAGCGTCCTCCATCCGACGATGACGCAGCGAAGCGCCCCGCACGAACAACACAGCGCAACCCGCCAACATCGCCCAAACCCCGGTCACCACCATCCAAGTGCTCATGCTCGTTGCTCTCCCCGAAACCGCGGCGCGTCGACCGCGAATGCAGCGCCATGGGCGGCGCGTTGCGTTTATATCGGCGGCATCCGGCAGTTTGCTTAGGGCTCGTCTCAAAAAAATTCGGACTAAGGGAAAATACTAGGCGCTCACCCCGATTGGCCGACTGGCGGCGCACCGCGCAAAGCCTTGTCCTATAAGGGTTTCATGACGGTGCAACCATAGCGAAAATCTCGGTTGCACCTTTTATATCAGCGGAGTACGATTCGCCAACTTTTTGGTCTTTGGCCGGGTGGGCACGACCGGCAAACGAAGGAAATATGGCGAGCACAACCCTAGGCGTCAAAGTCGACGATCTGCTGCGTTCCCGGCTGAAAGATGCCGCGACGCGCCTCGAGCGCACTCCCCACTGGCTGATCAAGCAGGCGATCTTCGCCTACCTCGAGCGCATCGAGCACGGCCAGCTTCCGCCCGAGTTGTCGGGTGCGAACGGCTCGTCCGAATTGGCCGACGCCGCTCCCGTCGATGGCGACGAGGACGGCGCGCCGCATCCTTTCCTCGATTTCGCGCAGAACGTGCAGCCGCAGTCCGTGCTGCGCGCGGCGATCACGGCGGCGTATCGCCGGCCCGAACCGGAGTGCGTGCCGTTCCTGATCGGCCAGGCGCGCCTGCCCGCGACTGTCGCCGCCGAAACCGAAAAGCTCGCGACGAAGCTCGTCGAAGCGCTGCGCGCGAAGAGCTCGGGCGGCGGCGTCGAAGGCCTGATCCACGAGTTCTCGCTGTCGAGCCAGGAAGGCGTCGCGCTGATGTGCCTCGCCGAAGCGCTGCTGCGCATTCCCGACCGCGCCACGCGCGACGCGTTGATCCGCGACAAGATCAGCAAGGGTGACTGGAAATCGCACATGGGCCAGGCGCCGTCGCTGTTCGTGAACGCGGCGACGTGGGGCCTGATGATCACCGGCAAGCTCGTGACGACGAACAGCGAAGCGGGTCTGTCGTCGGCGCTGACGCGTCTGATCGGCAAGGGCGGCGAGCCGCTGATCCGCAAGGGCGTCGACATGGCGATGCGCCTGATGGGCGAACAGTTCGTCACCGGCGAGACGATTTCCGAAGCGCTCGCGAACAGCCGCAAGTACGAGGCGCGCGGTTTCCGTTACTCCTACGACATGCTCGGCGAAGCCGCGACGACGGAAGAAGACGCGCAGCGCTACTACGCGTCCTACGAGCAGGCGATCCACGCGATCGGCAAGGCGGCGGGCGGGCGCGGCATCTACGAAGGCCCGGGCATTTCGATCAAGCTGTCCGCGCTGCATCCGCGTTACTCGCGCGCGCAGCAGGAGCGCACGATGAACGAGCTGCTGCCGCGCGTGCGCTCACTCGCGCAACTGGCGCGCCGTTATGACATCGGTTTGAACATCGACGCCGAAGAAGCCGATCGTCTCGAACTCTCGCTCGATCTGCTCGAAGCGCTGTGCTTCGATCCGGAGCTCGCGGGCTGGAACGGCATCGGCTTCGTGGTGCAGGGTTATCAGAAGCGCTGCCCGTTCGTGATCGACTATCTGATCGATCTCGCGCGCCGCAGCCGTCATCGCTTGATGATCCGCCTCGTGAAGGGCGCGTACTGGGACACCGAAATCAAGCGCGCGCAAGTCGATGGCCTCGAAGGCTATCCGGTCTACACGCGCAAGATCTACACCGACATCTCGTACCTCGCGTGCGCGAAGAAGCTGCTCGGCGCGCCGGATGCCGTCTATCCGCAATTCGCGACGCACAACGCGTTCACGCTTTCCGCGATCTATCACCTCGCGGGACAGAACTACTATCCCGGCCAGTACGAGTTCCAGTGCCTGCACGGCATGGGCGAGCCGCTCTATGAAGAAGTGACCGGGCGCGACAAGCTGAACCGTCCGTGCCGCGTGTATGCGCCGGTCGGCACGCACGAAACGCTGCTTGCGTATCTCGTGCGCCGCCTGCTGGAGAACGGCGCGAACACGTCGTTCGTGAACCGCATCGCCGATGAATCCGTTCCGGTGAAGGAGCTCGTGCGCGATCCGATCGACGAAGCGCAGCTGATCACGCCGCTCGGCGCGCCGCACGCGAAGATTCCGCTGCCGCGTCAGCTCTACGGCAACGAGCGCTCCAACTCGATGGGCCTCGATCTCTCGAACGAGCATCGTCTGGCGTCGCTGTCGTCGGCGCTGCTCGCGAGCGGGAATCATCCGTGGCGCGCGGAGCCGATGCTCGAAGGCGGCGCCGTCGGCAACGGCATCGCGCGCGACGTGCGCAATCCGTCGGATCTGCGCGATCTCGTCGGCACGGTCGTGGAAGCATCGTCGGAGCAGGTGAGCGCCGCGATCGCGAATGCGGTCGCCGCCGCGCCGATCTGGCAGGCGACGCCCGTCGAAGATCGCGCCGATTGCCTCGCGCGCGCCGCCGATCTGCTCGAAGCGCAGATGCACACGCTGATGGGCCTCGTCGTGCGCGAAGCGGGCAAGTCGCTGCCGAACGCGATCGCGGAAATTCGCGAGGCCATCGATTTCCTGCGCTACTACGCGTCGCAGATTCGCGCCGAGTTTTCGAACGATACGCATCGTCCGCTCGGTCCGGTCGTGTGCATCAGCCCGTGGAACTTCCCGCTCGCGATCTTCATGGGTCAGGTCGCCGCCGCGCTCGCGGCGGGCAATCCGGTGCTCGCGAAACCCGCCGAGCAGACGCCGCTGATCGCCGCGCAAGCCGTGCGCATTCTGCGCGAAGCGGGCGTGCCCGCGGGCGCGGTGCAACTGCTGCCGGGCAACGGCGAAACCGTGGGCGCCGCGCTGGTCGCCGATCCGCGCACGCGCGCCGTGATGTTCACCGGTTCGACGGAAGTCGCGCGCCTCATCAACAAGACGCTCTCGGAGCGCCTCGATCCGGATGGCCGCCCGATTCCGCTGATCGCCGAAACCGGCGGCCAGAACGCGATGATCGTCGATTCGTCGGCGCTCGCGGAGCAAGTCGTCGCGGACGTGCTGCAGTCGTCGTTCGATTCGGCCGGCCAGCGCTGCTCGGCGTTGCGCGTGCTGTGCCTGCAGGACGACGTCGCCGATCGCACGCTCGAAATGCTGACCGGCGCGATGAACCAGCTCGCGGTCGGCAATCCGGATCGCCTGTCGACGGACGTCGGCCCGGTGATCGACAGCGACGCGAAGCGCGGCATCGATGCGCATATCGCCGGGATGCGCGACAAGGGCCGCAACGTCACGCAGCTGCCGCTGCCCGACAACTGCGCGCAAGGCACGTTCGTGCCGCCGACGCTCATCGAGCTCGACAGCATCGACGAGCTGAAGCGCGAAGTGTTCGGCCCTGTGCTCCATGTGGTGCGTTACCGTCGTTCGAACCTTGATAAACTCCTCGACCAAATTCGCTCGACCGGTTACGGATTGACGCTCGGCATCCATACGCGCATCGACGAAACCATCGCGCATGTGATCGCGCGGGCGCACGTGGGCAACATCTACGTGAACCGCAACGTGATCGGCGCGGTCGTCGGCGTGCAGCCGTTCGGCGGCGAAGGGCTGTCGGGCACGGGTCCGAAAGCGGGCGGCGCGCTGTATTTGCAGCGTCTGCTGGCGAAGCGCCCGACCGGCTTGCCGAAGTCGCTCGCGAGCACGCTCGTGGTCGATCAGGCCGCGTCGAAGGACACGCCCGCCGCGGCGCTCACCGCGTTGCGCGACTGGGCGATCGGCGAACGCGATCCGCAGACGGCCGCGCGTTGCGACGGCTATCTGCAGCACGTGATGGCGGGCGCGACGGCGGTGCTGAACGGTCCGACGGGCGAGCGCAACACCTACACGCTCGGCGCGCGCGGCACGGTGCTGTGCGTGGCGGCGACGGCGAGCGGGGCGCGTGCGCAACTGGCCGCCGTGCTCGCGACGGGCAACAAGGCGTTGTTCTCGGGCTCGGCGGGCGAGCAGCTGGCGGCATCGCTGCCGGCATCGCTCAAGCCGTTCGCGTTCGTGAAGAAGGCGGCCGACGTCAATGCCGACTTCGACGCCGTGCTGTTCGAAGGCGACAGCGATGAACTGATGTCGCTCGTGAAGGAAGTCGCGAAGCGTCCGGGACCGATCGTATCGGTGCAGGGCGTGGCTGCGGGAGCGTTCGCCGACGCCGGCCACGACGGCGAAGACTACGCGCTCGAACGGCTGCTGACGGAACGCTCGGTGAGCGTGAACACGGCGGCGGCGGGCGGTAATGCGAATTTGATGACGATCGGTTGAGTTATCGCTCGAGCGCTCGATACAAACGAATTCAAACAAGCGGCAGCGGGCGCGGCGATCCCGGCACAAGCTGCCATCCACACTGGAACCAGGAGAAGCTATGAAGCACACGATGACCAAGCTGGCAGTAGCCATGACGCTCGCCGGCCTGTCGGTCGCGGGGACCGCTGTTGCGCAGCAAGCCGAGGACGTGAAGGTTGGTTACGCAGGACCGTTGACCGGCGCGCAGGCGCACTACGGCAAGGACATGCAGAACGGCATCACGCTCGCCGTCGAAGATTTCAACGCAACGAAGCCGGTGATCGGCGGCAAGCCGGTTCGCATCGTGCTGAACTCGGCCGATGACCAGGCCGACCCGCGCACGGGCACGACCGTCGCGCAGCGCCTCGTCGATGACGGCATCAAGGGCATGCTCGGCCACTTCAATTCGGGTACGACGATCCCGGCTTCGCGCATCTACGCGAACGCGGGCATCCCCGAAATCGCGATGGCGACGGCGCCCGAATACACGACGCAAGGCTTCAAGACGGCCTTCCGCATGATGACCTCCGACACGCAGCAAGGCTCGGTCGCGGGCGAGTTCGCGGTGAAGAACCTGAAGGTCAAGAAGATCGCGATCGTCGATGACCGCACGGCTTACGGCCAGGGTCTCGCCGACCAGTTCGAGAAGGCGGCGAAGGCAGCGGGCGGCACGATCGTCGTGCGCGAGTTCACGAACGACAAGGCCGTGGACTTCAAGGCGATTCTGACCAAGATCAAGTCGACGAACCCGGACCTCGTGTACTACGGCGGCGCCGATTCGCAAGCCGGCCCGATGGTCAAGCAAATGAAGACGCTCGGCTTCCGCGCACCGCTGATGGCGGGCGAAATGGTGAAGACGGACACCTTCCTGAAGATCGCGGGCGACGCGGCTGACGGCACGGTGGCATCGCTCGCCGGCCTGCCGATGGACGAAATGCCGGGCGGCGCCGACTACTCGGCGAAGTACAAGAAGCGCTTCAACGAAGACGTGCAGACCTACTCGCCGTACGCCTACGACGGCGCAATGGCGATGTTCACCGCGATGAAGGCGGCCAACTCGACGGATCCGGCGAAGTACCTGCCGTTCCTCGCGAAGACCGACATGCAGGGCGTGACGGCGAAGCACCTGTCGTACGACTCGAAGGGCGATCTGAAGAACGGCGGCATTACGCTGTACAAGGTCGTCGGCGGGAAGTGGACGACGCTGCAGAGCGTGGGCGGCAAGTAACGCGAGCCTGCGATCGCAGGCTTGATTCCAACGGCCCGGTTCGCGTTTGCGGCCGGGCCGTTTGTCATGGGGCCGTCCGGACCTTGACCGCGGCCGGGCCCTTGTGCCCCATGCCTTTCAGGAAGCTCACTTCCATGCCTTTGTAGAGTTCGTCGAAATCGGTGTCGACCAATGCCGAGCAATAGAAAAACAGGTTTTCCCTGGCGCCCTCCGGCGTGATGAACCCGTATCCGTTTTGCACGTGGGCGATGGTGCCGACTTTCCAGTCGTCATCGTGTTCTGCGCCGATGGCTTGCGCCGCGGTCTTGCGGCGCTGAAACAGCAAGCTCAACGCTTCTTTTTCCTCTCCCTGCGCGCTGTCCATCCGGTCGATCACGTCCGACATCATGACCGGATACTTCGCCTCATTCAGGAGCAACTGGCTCGGCCGCGTGCCTTTCTGCTCTCCGCTTGCCGCGTCGTAGGCGAAGGTCCAGCCGAGCACCAGCACAGGCATGCCGAGTGCCTTGAGCTTGCGCGCGAGCTGGATATAAGCGGCGTCACCGGCGATGAGCGCGATGACGTCGAACCGTTGATGCACAGCCATATCGAACGCGTCGAGCGCGAGCCATACATCGATGCTGCTTTCCTTGCCTGCGAAATTCACCGGCAAGTAATGCGTGGTGACACGCTCTTTCATCAGGATGTCGTCCAGGACGCGTTCGTTGTATAGCGTCTCGGATGCTTTCTCGATGCTTTGCTGAGCGGAGAATCGCTCGCGAAAATAATGCGCTTCGGTGATCTGGCAATCAGCCGAACCTACGCCTTCCTCGCTGGCGAATTTATAGCGGATGTATTCGTGAAGCCCGCGCACGGAAATCCACGCGTTCTTCTTGTGTTGGTGCATGTAGTACTTTCGGACAAGGTCGAGATAGTTGCCGTCATAGAACACGCCGACCCTGATGAATCGTCTCGTAAGTTTTGACATTGCCTGATACGTCGAATGAGGCCAAGGAACATGCTCCTCCAGGGAGCAGCGCAAATATTGGCGATTGACGGAGACGAAATCAATACTAAGAGATGCCAAATAATCGGCCGAGTACGATTTTGGGAGAATAAATAGGGCGGATCGGCAAAGATCTACGTCTGCCGGCAGATAATCATCAGAAAACTTCTATGAATAATCAACTTTTCGGCGTTGCATTCCGGCGTTTATAGCCGGTCACCATCGCCCGAATAAGATTTTCCCGCGTCCAGAAACTCATCAACACCGCCGCGGCGATGTGTACGCAGACGCAAACCTCGACCGCGATGGAAAGCCACGTGTGAATCTCCTGCGGCCACTCTTCGCCCCAGAACGCGTCGAGGCGCATGATCCAGCCCGACACCGCGAGCCCGAGAATCAGGAGCCACAGGAAGAGCGCCATCAACCCGCCGAGCGGATTGTGCGAGAGATGATGCAGCGGTTTGCCCGCAACCAGCGACCGGAGATAGTCGATGAGATGCGAGGGCGTCGGCCACCACGCGGAGAAGCGCGCCGACCGCGATCCGACGAAGCCCCACGCGATGCGCGCCACGACGAGCCCGGCTGCGACATACCCGAGCAGCCGGTGCGTGGAATCCGTTGGTCCGAACAGATTCCACAAGACGATGCCCGCAACCATCCAGTGCGTGAGCCGCACCCAGACATCCCAGACTTTCACGGGCATCGTCATGAGCGGAAAGCCAGCGGGCTTACTCGACTTCCGACTTCACGACGGCCAGCGTCTTCGTGTCGTAATAAATCTCGACCTTCTTGCCGTCCTTGTCGTGGCCGTAGATTTCGTAGCAGTTTCCGTCGACCTTGAACTTGCGGATCTTGTAGCCCTGCGCTTCGAGCTGCGCCTTGGCGTCCGATTCCTTCATCCATTCGCTCTTCGGGTGCGCCGTGCAGTCCGCCTTCGCGAACGCCGCACCCGAGAAACCCAATGCCAACGACAAAGCCAGAACCTTCAGCATCGCTAACTCCCAGTAGTTTTCGGACTGGCTACTCTACTGCCACCGGGAGTGCGCCGCAAGAAGATTGAAAGTTTGTCGCTTAGCCCTTGCCTTGCTGGCGAATTTGTTCAAGTGTCGCGCCCGGTGTGCTCTGATCCTGCGGAATGCGGATTTCGATCAACGCCGGCAGACCGGAATTGCGCGCGCGCTCGAACGCGGGCATGAACTGATCGGTCGTCTCGACGAGCTCGCCATGCGCGCCGAACGCGCGCGCATAGGCGACGAAGTCCGGATTCGTGAGCCCGGTCCCGTGCACGCGATTCGGGTAATGGCGCTCCTGATGCATGCGGATCGTGCCGTACTGCGCGTTGTTCACGACGATGAAAATCACCGGCAACCGATATTGCATGGCCGTGGCGATTTCCTGGCTCGACATCATGAAGCAGCCGTCGCCCGCGAACGCGATCACCGTGCGCTCCGGATAAAGCGATTTCGCGGCGATCGCGGCGGGCACGCCATAGCCCATCGCACCGCTCGTCGGCGCGACCTGCGAACGGAAGTGCCGATACGAATAGTGCCGATGCAGCCACGTCGCGTAATTGCCCGCGCCGTTCGTGAGGATCGAATCGGCGGGAATCGTCTCCGCGAGCTGACGCATGATCTCGCCGAGCTGCACGTCGCCGAGCATCGGGCGCGGCTTGCGCCATTCGAGGTACGCGGCGCGCGCGGCCTCGACTTCGCCGCCCCACGCGATGTTCGCGGGCGGCGTCAGCGCGGCGAGCATCGACACGATTTCCGGCATGCCCGAGACGATCGGCAAATCCGCGTTATACACACGCCCGAGCTCCTCCGCGCCCTGATGCACGTGGATGAGCGTCTGCTTCGTCTTCGGGATGTCGAGCAGCGTGTAGCCGCCCGTCGTCGATTCGCCCATGCGCGGGCCGAGCACGAAGAGCACGTCGGCGTCGCGCACGCGCGCGGCGAGCGCCGGATTGATGCCGAGGCCGACATCGCCCGCGTAGTTCGGATGCTCGTTGGAGAGCGTGTCCTGATAGCGGAACGCGCAGCCCACGGGCAGCTTCCATTGCTCGACGAAGCGCGCGAAATCCTGCGTCGCTTCGGTCGTCCACCCGCTGCCGCCCGCGATCACGAACGGCTTCTTCGCGCTCGCGAGCAATTCGCGCAGGCGTTCGATCTGCGCCGCCGACGGCGATGCGGCCACGCGCTGATAGCGCGGCGCGGGCGGCGCGGCATCGACGGTTTCGGTCAGCATGTCTTCCGGCAGCGCGAGCACGACCGGACCCGGACGGCCCGACGTCGCCGTGTGAAACGCGTGGCTCAGATATTCCGGCACGCGGCGCGGATCGTCGATTTGCGCGACCCATTTCGCCATCTGCCCGAACATGCGCCGATAGTCGATTTCCTGGAACGCCTCGCGATCCATGTGCTCGCGGGCGCATTGGCCGATGAGCAGGATCATCGGTGTCGAATCCTGAAACGCGGTGTGCACGCCGATCGACGCGTGCGTCGCGCCGGGGCCGCGCGTGACGATCGCGACGCCCGGCCGCCCCGTCAGCTTGCCGACGGCTTCGGCCATGTTCGCCGCGCCCGCCTCGTGGCGGCAGACGATCGTCTGAATCTGCGAGGTTTCGTCGTGCAGGGAATCGAGCACGGCGAGAAAGCTCTCGCCGGGCACGCAGAACACGCGTTCGACGCCGTGATGCACGAGCGCATCGACGACGAGGCGCGCGCCGGTGGTTTGACCTTGGGGAGATGCCGATTGCGCGGTGGGGACAGCGGACGCCATGCGAAGAAGTCTCCTTGGAATGTCCGGACGCGTCGAGGCGAGCCGGATCGTGGGCGAACAGACCCTAGAGCTTACGCCGTCGCGCGCGCGTCCGGAAAAGCGCGGGGCGGAATCTTTTTCCGAGGCGCGCATCGCCGCGTTTCCATCAGCCGAAATACCCCTTTTTCTCACCCTTTATCCAGCGATGGACAAAAGGCGAAGTTCGCAATAATGGCCTCACTGAAAAGCGGGCACGGCTATGAGCCAGACGCGCCCGCCTCGCAAAGATCGCAGTCTCACCTCATCGGGGGCCAGTTTGAACATTCGTAAATTCATCGGCGCGAACAGCCGCGACGCATTGCGCCAGGTTCGTGAAGCGCTCGGACCCGATGCCGTGGTGCTGTCGAATCGCACGCTCGATGACGGCTCCGTCGAGATCGTCGGTGTCGCGGATAGCGATATCGCATCGATTTCGCCCGCCGCGCAGGAGCAGGCGGTGCGCTCGGCCGGCACGTCGCGCGCCGTGCTGGCGGCCGCCGCCGCCGCGATGCCGATGAAGCAGCCGGCCGCGAATCCGTACGCGAGCGGCGATGTGTTCTCGTCGGTCTTCGGCGCGAACACCGACATCGACGATGAAGAAGACCAC
Source organism: Caballeronia calidae (assembly GCF_900044055.2). Taxonomy (GTDB): domain Bacteria; phylum Pseudomonadota; class Gammaproteobacteria; order Burkholderiales; family Burkholderiaceae; genus Caballeronia; species Caballeronia calidae. Next base: position 371,756 of record NZ_FCOX02000001.1, read on the forward strand.
GCCCGAGCGAACGAAACCGCATCCGATGACGAAGCGCCGCGCACGATGGCCGATTCGAATCCGTGGCTGATCGAGCATGCGAAGCGCATCGCGCAGCAGGCGACGATGCCGTCGAACCGGCCGCTCACGGCATCCGCCGCGATCGCGCGCGGCATGGGCGTGCCGAAGCCGGTGTCCGAGCAGGAAGCGCGCGCCGACAAGACGCCGGAAACCGGCAAGTACGCGCTGCGTCAACAACCGAAGCGCGTCGAAGCAGCCGTCGAGTCGAAAATCGAAACTCCTGACTGGGCTCGCGAAGCCGCGCAAGTCGCCGCGCGCCGCGCCGCCCAGAAGATCAACGCGAGCGTGCCGCACGCCGATGCGCCCGCTGCACAAGCTGCACACGCCGCGCCGGAAAGCGCGTTCGACGGTTTGCCCGCGAACGCGGCGGCCGTCGTCACCGAAGCGATCCGCGCGCGCATGGAGCAGGTCGTCAACGAAACGGTCATGAACGAGCTCTCCTCGATGCGCTCGATGATGGAAGAGCACTTCTCCGGGCTGATGTGGGGCGAGCGCCAGCGTCGCAATCCGACGGGCGGCGCGCTGACCAAGCGTCTCTTTTCCGCCGGCTTCTCCGCGCAACTCGTGCGCATGATGATGGACAACATGCCCGAGATGGAAAGCGTGGAAGGCGCGCTCGAATGGGTGCAGCAAGTCCTCGAATCGAACATCCCGGTGATGGACAGCGAAGACGCGCTGATGGAGCGCGGCGGCGTGTTCGCGCTGATGGGCCCGACGGGCGTCGGCAAGACGACGACCACCGCGAAGCTCGCCGCGCGCTGCGTGATGCGCTTCGGCGCAAGCAAGGTCGCGCTGCTCACGACCGACAGCTACCGTATCGGCGCGCACGAGCAACTGCGCATCTTCGGCAAGATTCTCGGCGTTTCGGTGCACGCGGTGAAGGACGGCGCCGACCTCCAGCTCGCGCTGTCCGAACTGCGCAACAAACATATCGTGCTGATCGACACGATCGGCATGAGCCAGCGCGACCGCATGGTCTCCGACCAGATCGCGATGCTGTGCGGCGCGGGTCATCCGGTGCAGCGCATCCTGCTGCTCAACGCGACGAGCCACGGCGACACGCTCAACGAAGTCGTGCAGGCCTACAAGAGCGCGCCGGATCAGCCGCCGCTCGCGGGTTGCATCCTGACGAAGCTCGATGAAGCCACGAACCTCGGCGGCGTGCTCGATACGGTGATCCGCTACAAGCTGCCGGTGCATTACGTGTCGACCGGCCAGAAGGTGCCGGAGAACCTGTACGTCGCGACCAAGCGTTTTCTCATCAAGAGCGCGTTCTGCATTCCGCGTGACGGCTCGCCGTTCGTGCCGCAGGACGAGGAAGTGCCGGCGCTGCTCTCGGCATTGTCCGCGCGCGCCACGACCGACATGCACGAGGTGCGCTTTGGATAAGTTCGTGCTCGACCAGGCGGAAGGTCTGCGACGGCTCCTCACGCGCGCCGGTTCGCGCGTGGTGGCGGTCGCAGGCGGGCCGGCGGGCATCGGATGCACGTCGGCGGTGGTGAATCTCGGCGCGGCGCTGTCCGTGCACGGCAAGGATGTGCTCGTGATCGACGAGCATCGCGACGCGGGATCGGTGAGCCGGATGCTCGGCCTGTCCGACGCGGGCGCGCTCGCCGCGGTGATGTCGGGCCGGCGTGCGCTGGCCGATACCGTCGAGCGCACGCCGTTCGGCTTCTCGCTGATCGCGGCGCCGCGCGACGAGCGCATCGTTCACGACGCCGCGCAGTGCCGCGCGTTGCTCGACGGTCCGGCGGACATCGTGTTGATCGATGCGCAGCTCGATCGCCACGGCGCGCTCTCGACGCTCGCGACGCAGGCGCATGACTTTCTCGTCGTGACGCGGGTGGCCGCGTCGGCGATCACCGAGGCGTATGCGTGCATGAAGCGTCTGCACTACGCCCATGCGATCGGCCAGTTCCGCGTGCTCATCAATCACGTGCAGAACCCGGCCGACGCGGCGGTCGCGTTCGACAACCTGTCGGGCGTCGCGAGCCGGTATCTGGCCGTGTCGCTCGTGCAGGCGGGGTATGTGTCCGAGGATGCGCGCGTCGCTCGGGCGAAGGAACTTTCACGCTGCGCAGTCGACGCGTTCCCGGCCACGGCCGCGGCGCGCGACTATCGCGCGATCGCGGCGGAACTCCTGCACTGGCCGATGCGTCCCGCGCCTTTTCCGGCGAAGACCGAGAGCCAGAGAAACGCGCGCATTCCGGTAGGCGACTCTGATCACGGCGTGCGGGAAGCCTGGCTTTCCGAGCATGCAATGAGCAGCACGGCGTCGATGTGATCAAGATAGGTGACCAAGATGTATAACGCCCAAGGCAAACTCTCACAGTCGGAAGTGCTGACGAAATATGCGCCGCTCGTTCGCCGGCTGGGGCTTCAGCTCGTCGCCAAGATGCCGGCGAGCGTCGATCTCGACGATCTCATCCAGGCCGGCATGATCGGCCTGATGGACGCGGCGAGCCGCTACAAGGAAGATCAAGGCGCGCAGTTCGAAACGTACGCGAGCCAGCGCATTCGCGGCGCGATGCTGGATGAGCTGCGCGCGAACGACTGGCTGCCGCGCAGCATGCGCAAGACATCGCGCGAAGTGGAATCGGCGGTGCACAAGGTCGAGCAGAACCTCGGCCGCGCGGCGAGCGAGACGGAAATCGCGGAGCACATGAACATGCCGCTTCCCGAGTATCAGTCGATGCTGCAGGACTTGCACGGCAGCCAGCTGATCTACTACGAAGACTTCGACCGCTCCGCCGACGACGAGCCGTTCCTCGACCGCTATTGCGTCGACCGTTCGGACCCGCTTTCGGCGCTGCTCGACGACAGCCTGCGCGGCGCGCTGATCGAAGCCATCGACAAGCTGCCCGAGCGCGAGAAGCTCCTGATGAGCCTGTATTACGAACGCGGCCTGAACCTGCGCGAAATCGGCGCGGTGATGGAAGTGAGCGAATCGCGCGTGTGCCAGTTGCACAGCCAGGCGGTTGCGCGTCTTCGCACGAAGCTGCGCGAGCAGGCGTGGACGGGCGTCGAGGCCTGATGCTTCAGTTCGTTTCGAAGTCGCGCGTCTCGGCGAGCACGGTCTTGCCTTCGCCGAGACTTTTCGCGCGATACATCGCGCGGTCGGCGGCGCGCAGCACGGCGGTCATGCCGGATTGATGCGCGGCCGTCGCGCTGGAAAGCAGGCATGCGCCGATGCTCGCCGATACCGACACCGGCCGCTCCTGCACCGAGGTGATCGCGGCGAGCACCGAGTGAATGCTGTCGGCCATGGCGAGCACCGCGGCGGGATCGCGCACCTGATGCGCGAGCACGACGAACTCGTCGCCGCCCAGACGCGCGATGGTATCGGTCTTGCGCATGCGCTTGCCGAGCGATTGCGCGAAGGCCTGCAGCAGCATGTCGCCGACGGCATGGCCGTAGGTGTCGTTCACTTCCTTGAAGCCGTCGAGATCGATGAGGAGGAGCGCGGTGGCGCTGTCGCCATCGGCTTCGGGCGCTGACATCGCGCGATCGACGATCTGCTCGAGCGCATAACGGTTCGACAGACCGGTGAGCGGATCGGTCGATGCCTGACGCGCGAGATCGCGATTCGCGCTGCCGAGCCGGTCGACGAGCACGCTCAGATACACCGATGCGCCCAGCACGCTCAGGCCCAGCCCGATCGCGGCGGGGATATTCGCATTCCACCACGGCTGCCAGATCCCGAGCGCCACGACGATGACGAGCGCCGTCGCGCATGAAACGGCGAGCGTGCGCTTCCCATAGCGGCATCCCGAGCCGATCAGAAACCAGAACATCACCCAGATGAGCGGCAACCCGATGGCGCCGCCGGCGGCGAGCGCGAGCCCGAGCAGCGTTTGATCGGCGATGGTCGTCATCGTGAGACGCGTCACCGAAGGCGAGCGCATGCGCCTGACGATCAGGAGCGTGACGGCACCATAAGACACATAGAGCGCGACGATGCGCGTGACCATCGATGCATCGTGCGACGGACGGAGCCACGCGTAGATGCCGTAAGCCAGAAGAACCGCCGCTCCCATCCAGATCCGCAGCGTGGCCTGCTCGCGTTCGGGATTCCGGTGCTCGGACCATGCGAAGGCATAAGCCCGGCGTGCCGGTTGTTGCGCCTGCTCCATACTGAACCCCTGGATGGTGATTTCTTTCTTTTATCGTGCTGTTATGTACTGCGGCCCCGTCGCATGGCATCGGTGGGATGGCGCGACATCGAATGGCACCGAGCGAGCGATCCGCTATTTTGCAATGTTTTGCGAAGACGCTGTGTTTCGTGTAAGAACGGCTTTCAAACGACTTTTTCCGATTCACCGTGATGCGCGACGAATCTTCCTCAGCCTCATTAACGGCGGAATGGCTGCCGGTCTGTAATAGCGAAGACGTGCCGGAGGGCGAGGCGCGCGGGTTCATCGTCGCCGATGAGCGGATCGTCGTGTGGCGCGACGGCATCGGTGCGGCGCACGTCTGGCGCGATTACTGTCCGCATCGGGGCGCGCAGTTGTCACTGGGGCACGTGATGCGCGATCAGATCGTGTGTCCGTATCACGGATGGCGTTATGACATCGAGGGGCAGTGTTTGCGGATTCCGTCGAGTCCGTCGCTGCGCCCATCGAAGCGCGTTTGCACGACGACGTTCGTCAGCGAGGAGAAATACGGCGTTATCTGGATGTGCTTCGGCGAGCCTGCTTATGCGCTCGATTTTTTTCCCGAAGCCGCGATTCCCGGTGGCCGGCGCATCAATCTCGCGCCGCAGACGGTGAGATCATCGGCGCCGCGCGTTGTCGAGAATTTTCTGGACATGGCGCACTTTTCGTTCGTGCACCAGGGCATTCTCGGCGAAGAGGCGCATACGGAAGTGCCGGACTATGAAGTCCTTGCGACCGATGGAGGGCTGGAGGCGCGGCATTGCCGATACTGGCAGCCCGCGGGCATTCCGGGGCAAGGCGGCGGCGCGATGATCGAGTATGTGTATCGCGTGAAGCGGCCGATGATCGCGACGCTCACGAAGATGGCGGGCGGCGGGCTGGGGGCGTTGCATATCATGCTGGCGGCATCGCCCGTGTCGCAGACGGAGACGCGGGCCTGGCTCGTTTCCATCCACGAGGATGACACGACGCATTCCGACCAGGCGCTTTATGACTTCAACATGGAGATCCTGATGCAGGACACGCCGATCGTGGAGTCGCAGTGGCCTCGACATTTGCCGCTCGATCTCGATGCGGAGTTGCATCAGAGGTGCGATCGGATGGCGGTGGCTTATCGGAGATGGCTGGCGGGGATGGGGTTCGGGTGGGGGACGACTCTTCGCGCAGCGCCGACCTCGGCTCTTTCAGGCGACGGCTGATCCGAGCGGATAGTCATACTGCGACGGCCGCGGCCATTGATTCGGACTGCGGAATCGCTTGACGAAGTAAGCGCGTCGATCAGCACTGCGGTAGGCAAATCCCGTTTCCTGACGTGAAAACGCCCAAGGGTTTGGCGCGTCCTGGATAGGTGGACGGCGAATTGCCAAGGACGGGATGACAGAAATTCTAATCGGACCGGCGGATGGATGAGTCTGGAAACACAGCCGCGCTTGCTGGTTGTTGCCGAATTAGTTGAAGCGGAATTCTTGGCGCGCCCGGCTGGGATCGAACCAGCAACCCCTGCCTTCGGAGGGCAGTACTCTATCCATTGAGCTACGGGCGCATCGGAGAAAGACCTTGCTGAGGGATAAACAAAAGCCGAAAGTCGGCTGCAAGGCCCATGCGAATCCGAGAGGATACCTGTTTTCCATGACTTCGTCCATCGCGCGAGGCCCAACGCGTCCGCGCGACACGACGCCCAAAGCCTCACGCGATTCGGGTAAACGCCCGCTCCGCCGTGCCGGCCACCCCGCGCCGACAGTTAAGCGTTCCGTCTATAATCGACCGTGCCTTTCCCCAAGGCGCGCCCAAGCGCAATGCTGTAGCTGTCACGCTGTCACTGAACCGACTCACACCAAAAAACGGGAGACGAGACAAGCATGAGCGAAGCACCCCACGGAGCCCCGATCAAGACACCCGGCCAACTCATCGCCGCGGTCATCGCGGGATTCGGCATCCCGGTCGCCATCATCATCCTGCTGGCGGTCTACGTGAACAATGCGACACGCACTGGCGCCGGTACCGATCTCGAATCCTCGGTCAAGGAGCGCATCGCGCCCGCCGCGCAGGTCGATGTTCGCGACGCCAACGCGCCGCGCGTCTACAAGACCGGCGAGGAAGTCTACAAGGCCGTGTGCTCCGCCTGTCACGCGGCAGGCACCGCAGGCGCGCCCAAGTTCGGCGATGCCGGCGCATGGGGCACGCGCATCGGCGAAGGTTACGACACGCTTCTGCACAACGCGCTCAACGGCAAGGGTGCGATGCCCGCGCGCGGCGGCACCAGCCCCGACGATTACAGCGACTTCGAAATCGCCCGCGCGGTCGTCTATATGGCGAACGGCAGCGGCGGCAAGCTCGCCGAACCCGCGCAACCCGCGCCGGGCGCGGCCGCCAGCGCGGGCGCATCGGCCCCGGCGGGCGCGAGCTCGAACGAAAACGCGCAAGCCGCCGCCGCCGTGGCAGCGCTCGCATCCGTGCCGCAAACGGCATCGGCGGCGCCGGCAGCGGGCGCGCAAAGCGCCGACGCAGCCCAGGCCGGCAAGGCACTGTACGAGCAGGTCTGCCAGGCATGTCACGCCGCCGGTGTGCTCAACGCGCCGAAGTTCGGCGACAAGGCCGCCTGGGCGCCGCGCCTCAAGGAGCCGATGGATACCGTCTACAACTACGCGTTGCACGGCAAGGGCGCCATGCCGCCGAAGGGCGGATCGAACGCACCGGATGCGGATGTGAAGGCGGCCGTCGATTACATGGTCAACGCGGCAAAGTAATGCCCGATCCGAAATGAAAAAACCCTGCGTCGCGGCGCAGGGTTTTTTCGTTTGAAGCACGACAAAAGCATCAGGTCTTCTGCAACATCGCCTTGAGCATCGCCATGCGATCCTTCGGCGACAAAGGCGCTTCTTCCTTCGTAGGCGGCGGCGCGTCATCAAGCAGCATCTCGGGGATGAAGCGCGACGGCTCGCACACCACCGTCTCCCGCGCGCGCTTTCTCTTCTTGCACCAGTTCAGATGCAGGCTGCGCTGCGCCCGCGTGATCGCCACATACATCAGCCGGCGCTCTTCCTCGATGCGCGAATCGTCGATGGGCGCGTCATCGTCGGAGCTGCCGCGATGCGGCATGATGCCTTCCTCGACGCCCACCAGAAACACGTGCGGATACTCCAGCCCCTTCGACGCATGCACCGTCGACAGCCGCACCGCGTCTGGGTCTTCCTCCTTGCCTTCGAGCATCGACATCAGCGCGACGGTCTGGATCAGGCCGAGCAGGTTCTTGCCTTCATCGGCGAGACCGTCGGCAGTGTCGTAGCCCGTCTGCTCGGTTCCGGGCGCGGCCTCCGGCTTCGTGCCCTTGCGCTTCAGCCATTCGAGAAACTCGAGCACGTTCTGCCATTTCGACTGCGCCTGGCGCTCGTCGTACGCATCGTAGAGATACGACTCGTAGTGGATGGCTTCCATCATGTCGTCGAGCACTTCGGTCGCGGGATCGCGCGCGGCGCGGTCCGACAGGCGACGGATCCACTCGCAGAACGTGCGCAGCGGCTCGACCTGCCGCGCCGACAGCCGCGCCTCGATGCCGCCCATGAACACCGCCTCGAACAGCGACACCTTCGCGGCCCCCGCGAACGCGCCGAGCGCTTCGAGCGTGGTATTGCCGACACCGCGCCGCGGCGTCGTGATCGCGCGGATGAACGCGGGATCGTCGTCGGGATTCGCAATCAGACGCAGATACGCGATGAGGTCCTTGATCTCGGCCTTGTCGAAGAACGACTGCCCGCCCGACAGCACATACGGAATGCGCTCGCGCCGCAAAACCTGCTCGAAGATACGCGCCTGAAAGTTGCCGCGATAAAGAATCGCGTAATCGCGAAACTGCGTGCGCCGCTCGAACTTGTGCGCCGACAGCCGGAACACGACGGATTCCGCTTCGTGCTCCTCGTCGTTGCAGCCGGTGACGGTGATCGTGTCGCCCATGCCGTGCTCGGACCACAGCTTCTTCTCGAACAGCTTCGGATTGTTCGCGATGACGTTGTTCGCCGCCGTCAGAATCCGCACCGTCGAGCGATAGTTCTGCTCCAGCTTGATGACGTGCAGCTTCGGGAAATCCTTGCCGAGCTGCGCGAGGTTTTCGATGGTCGCGCCGCGCCAGCCGTAGATCGCCTGATCGTCGTCGCCCACGGCGGTGAACGCCGCGCGCGGGCCGGCCAGCAGCTTCACGAGTTCGTACTGGCACGCGTTCGTGTCCTGATATTCATCGATCAGCAGATAACGCAGGCGGTTCTGCCACTTGTCGCGAATCGGCTCGTTCTCCGCGAACAGCTGGGCGGGGCGCAGGATCAGATCGTCGAAATCGAGCGCCTGATACGCGTGCAGCGTGGCCGCATAACTGCGATAGACGATCGCCGCCTGATGCTCGTCCTCGTTGCTGGCGAGCACGGATGCCTGATCGGGCGACACCATCGCGTTCTTCCACAAGGAAATGATCGACTGGATCTTGCGGATCAGACCCTTGTCGGTCGTGCCGAGCTGCTCCTGAACCATGCCGAAGCAGTCGTCCGAATCCATGATGGAGAACTGCGGCTTCAGTCCGACGTGCTCCGCTTCCTGCCGCATGATCTGCACGCCGAGCGAGTGGAACGTGCAGATCGTCAACTGATTGACGGGAATCTTGCGGCCTTCCTTGCCGGGCGTCGTGAGCGTCTTGCCTTCGAGCAGTTTCCCGGTGCGCTCGCGCATTTCGAGCGCGGCCTTGTTCGTGAAGGTGAGCGCGGCGATGTGCTTCGGCTCGAAGCCGCGTCCTTCGATCAGATGCGCGATCTTCTGCGTGATCACGCGCGTCTTGCCGCTGCCCGCGCCGGCGAGCACGAGACAGGGACCGTCGAGATAGCGCACGGCTTCGCTTTGCGCGGCGTTGAGACCTGCGGACATCGTTTTGGGCTTGGATATCTGGCGCGCGCGGCGGACCGGCGCATGGAGGAGAGCGCGATGTTAACACGATAGAACCGGCACGGTTCCGGCCCTCGTTCGTGCCACAATATCCGACCGAATTCACGACAGGACGATGCCCGCATGAACACAGCACTGAAAGTCGGCGTAATGGGTTACGGCCTTGCCGGCGCGACGTTTCACGCGCCGGTCATCGAGCACTGCGGCCGCGCCGAGGTGACGGCCATCGCGACGAGCCAGGCCGAGCGCGCGCAGGCCGACTATCCGAACGCGCAAATCGTCGCGGACTTCGACGCGCTGCTCGCCGTCGACGGGCTCGAATGCGTCGTCATCGCGACGCCGAACGACACGCACTTCGATCTCGCGCACCGCGGGTTGTCGGCGGGCAAGCACGTGGTCGTCGACAAACCCGTGACGCTCTCCGCGCGCGACGCCCGCACGCTCGCCGATCTCGCACAGCAGAAAGGCCTGATCTTCGCGCCGTTCCACAATCGCCGCTGGGACGGCGATTTCATGACGGTGCGCGCGCTCGTCGAAAGCGGGCGGCTCGGGCGCATCACGCATTACGAATCGCATTTCGACCGTTTCCGCCCGAAAGTGCCGCAGCGCTGGCGCGAGGAAGCGGAGCGCGGCGGCGGGCTGCTGTTCGATCTGGGACCGCATCTGATCGATCAGGCGCTGACGCTCTTCGGCGCGCCGCAGACGGTGACGGCGTTCGTGAAGGCGCATCGCGATCACGCGCACGCGCCGGACTACGTGCATCTCGTGCTCGGCTACGGCGACAAGGAAGTGATCCTGCACGCGAGCGCGCTCGCCGCGCTGGAGCCGCCGCGTTTCGCGATTCATGGCACGCGCGGCAGTTATGTGAAGAACGGGCTCGATACGCAGGAAGATCAATTGCGTTCGGGCATGCGGCCGGGCAATCCGGAGTTCGCGAAGAATCCGCCGGGCGTGCTGCGCGAAGTCGATGGCGACCTCGATCTGCGTCACGAATTCGCCACGAAAGACGGCGCGTATATCGAGTTTTACCGGTCGCTGGCGGCGTCGATTCAGGATGGGAAGCCGTTCCCGGTCTCGCCGCAGGATGCGGTCGATACGATGACGATCATCGAGCTGGCCATTCAGAGCGACGCGGAAGGGCGGCGCGTGCCGTTCGAGCGCCGGTGACGTCTATCGCTGGTTGATGCTGCCGGACGTCGTGCTGACTTTTCCGCCGACGTCGCGGCAATTCACGCTGCCGGAAACCGTCGACACGGATCCGCCGATATCGCCGCAGGTGACGCTGCCGGAAACCGTCGACACCGAGCCGACGTTGCCATGCACGGCGACCGTGTCGCAGCGATCGGCCTGAAACGACTGAAGATCGCCGTGCACTTCGAGCGTGATGCGCGACGCGGTTTCTGGCGTGACGTCCTTGCCGTCCACGATGACGCGTCCGCCGCGCACCGACACGCTTTCGCCCGAATACGTGACGCCGTTGATGGTGATGGTGGCTGGCATGGGGTCTGGGAAAAAGATTGCGAATCGACCAGTGTACGCGCGCGATTGCGGCAAATTTCCCCGCATTTGCAACAAAGCGATTCGATTTCTCCGCGGCGCGAGCGCATTCGGCGCACCGGATACGGATCGATCGGACAGTCAATCGCTGCGGTCCGAATCCGTTTGACAACCCCAATTCGGTCGCGTAAATTCTGCCGCACGCGTCGGGAGAGCGCGTGGCCGCCGCTTGTCAGCACGACAGCGAACGCCGCGCCGCCGAAGGGGCATACCCGCAAACTCTCAGGCAAAAGGACCGACGGCGTCGAGGAAAGCAATTTCCTCGCACTCTGGAGAGCGGCAGCGGCTTCGTCGAACGAGCCAGTTGCCCACCGAAGGGGCGCGCGATGAACCGCTGCACAATCGTGCATGGTTCGCGCAATCTCTCAGGTACCGAGGACAGAGGGGTCACGCATCGCAACCGCCAGTCGGTATGCACGTTGCGCGCTGCATCGGCAGCGAGCGCAGGCGCATTCCGCAGGCAAAAGCGCGCTGCGTGGCCTTTTTTGTTTCGCGAACCGAGGCCCCGATGACTTCTCTTCAACACACGCCCTTGCACGCCGCTCACCTCGCGCTCAACGCGCGCATGGTCGACTTCGGCGGCTGGGACATGCCCGTCAACTACGGTTCGCAGATCGACGAGCACCGCGCGGTACGCACGGATGCCGGCATGTTCGACGTGTCGCACATGCGCGTCATCGATTTCGAGGGCGAAGCCGTCCGCGATTTCTTCAAGTACGCGATCGCCAATAACGTCGACAAGCTCACGACGCCCGGCAAGGCGCTCTACTCGTGCCTGCTCGGCGGCGACGGCGGCGTCATCGACGATCTCATCGTTTATTACTTCTCCGAGACGAGTTTTCGTGTCGTCGTGAACGCGGGCACGGCGGAGAAGGACATCGCCTGGTTCGGCCAGCTGAACGCCGAGGGCGAATTCAATCTGTCGATCACGCCGCGCCGCGATCTCGCGATCATCGCCGTGCAAGGCCCGAACGCGCGCGAAAAGGCCTGGCAAGTGCTGCCGGATACGCGCGCGCAGACTCAGGACATCAAGCCGTTCAACGCGGTCGTTTTTCCGTCGACGCAATTCGGCGAGCTGATGCTCGCGCGCACCGGCTACACGGGCGAGGACGGCTTCGAGATCGTCGTTCCGGCGACGCACGTCGAAGCGCTGTGGAACGCGCTCGCAGCCGCGGGCGTGAAGCCGGCCGGCCTCGGCGCGCGCGACACGCTGCGCCTCGAAGCCGGCATGAACCTCTACGGCCAGGACATGGACGAGACGGTCTCGCCGCTCGACGCCGGCCTCGCGTGGACCGTCGATCTGAAAACGCCGCGCGATTTCGTCGGCCGCAGCGCGCTCGAAGCGCACGGCTCGAAGGCGAATTTCGTCGGGCTCGTGCTCATCAAGGAAAACGGCAAGGCGGGCGGCGTACTGCGCGCACATCAGAAAGTCGTCACGCCGCACGGCGATGGCGAAATCACGAGCGGCACGTTTTCGCCGTCGATGCAGGAGTCGATCGCGTTCGCACGCGTCCCGACCGCTGTTGCCGTCGGGGATACGGTGCAGGTCGTCATCCGCGACAAGCAACTCCCCGCGCGCGTGGTAAAACTTCCGTTCGTGCGCAACGGCAAGGTTCTCGTCGAACTTTCATAAGCGCCGTCGCGCCCGTTCCCTCCTATCAAGAACCTCACGAAAGAACCACGCAAGGAGCATCCAATGAGCATCCCGGCCGATCTGAAATACACCGAATCGCACGAATGGGTCCGCACCGAAGCCGACGGCACGCTGACCGTCGGCATCACCGATCACGCGCAGGAAGCGCTCGGTGACATCGTGTTCGTCGAGCTGCCGGCGGCGGGCAAGACCGTCGCGGCGGGCGATGCGATCGCCGTGATCGAATCGGTGAAGGCCGCCTCCGATATTTACGCGCCGGTCTCGGGCGAAATCGTCGCCGCCAACGACTCGCTCACCGCCACGCCCGATCAGGTGAACGGCGCGCCGTACGAAAGCTGGCTCTTCAAGATCAAGCCGGCGGGCGACGCCTCCCTCGACAAGCTGCTCGACGCCGAAGGCTACGGCAAGTCGATCGGCGAATAACTCCCTCAATCGACGAAGGCGGCTCCTTTCCGCAACGAAGGCGCCGCCATTCGCAGGAATTCACATGAAGCTCGAACACCCGGATCGCCTGATGAACCGCACCTCCCTGTCACTCGCCGCACTCGAATGTCACGATGCATTCGCCGAGCGGCACATCGGCCCCGACGAAGCGGACCAGCGCGCGATGCTCGATGCGCTCGGCTTCGCATCGCGCGCGGCCTTCATCGACGCGGTGATTCCTGAATCGATCCGCCGCAAGGAAACGCTGCCGCTCGGCGCGTTCACGCAGCCGAAGAGCGAGGCGGAAGCGCTCGCGTCGCTGCGCAAGCTGGCGGACGAGAATCTGGTGTTTCGGACTTACATCGGCCAGGGTTACTACGGCACGCACACGCCGGCCGTGATCCTGCGCAACGTGCTGGAAAATCCGGCCTGGTACACGGCGTACACGCCGTATCAGCCGGAAATCTCGCAAGGGCGCCTCGAAGCGCTGCTGAACTTCCAGCAGATGGTCATGGACCTGACGGGCCTCGCGATGGCGAACGCATCGCTGCTCGACGAAGCCACCGCCGCCGCCGAAGCGATGACCCTGCTGCAACGTGTCGGCAAGCCGAAGTCGAACGTCTTCTACGTCGCCGATGACGTGCTGCCGCAGACCATCGAAGTGGTGAAGACGCGCGCGAAGCCGGCGGGCATCGAGGTGAAGGTCGGCCCTGCCGCCAATGCCGCGAGCGCGAACGCGTTCGGCGTGCTGCTGCAATACCCCGGCGCGCAAGGCGACATCCTCGACTATCGCGCCCTGACCGAAGCGATCCACGCGGCGGGCGGCCATGTCGTCGCGGCGGCGGATCTGCTCGCGCTGACGCTCGTCACGCCGCCGGGCGAATGGGGCGCGGATGTCGCGATCGGCAATACGCAGCGCTTCGGTGTGCCGGTCGGCTTCGGCGGTCCGCACGCGGCTTTCATGGCCGTGCGCGATGAATTCAAGCGCCAGATGCCGGGCCGTCTCGTCGGCGTGACCGTCGATGCGCAAGGCAATTCCGCGCTGCGTCTCGCGCTGCAGACGCGCGAGCAACATATCCGTCGCGAGAAGGCGACGTCGAACGTCTGTACGGCGCAGGCGCTGCTCGCGATCATGGCGAGCATGTACGCCGTCTATCACGGCCCGCGCGGCCTGAAGACGATCGCATTGCGCGTAAACCGCGTCGCGTCGGTGTTCGCGGCGGGTCTGCGCAAGCTCGGCTACGCGATCGCCAACGATACGTTCTTCGACACGGTCACCATCGACAGCGGGGCGAACACGACCGCGCTGCATCAGGCCGCCCACGCCGCGCACATCAACCTGCGCCACGTGAGCGCGAGCCAGGTCGGCGTATCGCTGGATGAAACCACCACGCGCGACGACCTCCTCAAGCTCTTCGCGCTCTTCGCGGAAGTGGCGGGCAAGACCGAAACGTTCGATATCGACGCGCTCGACCAGGCCGCGCCCGATTCGCTGCCGGCCGAACTGCATCGCACGAGCGAATACCTCACGCATCCGGTCTTCAACCGCCATCACTCCGAGCACGAAATGCTGCGCTATCTGCGCAGCCTTGCCGACAAGGACCTCGCGCTCGACCGCACGATGATCCCGCTCGGCTCCTGCACGATGAAGCTCAACGCGACCTCCGAAATGCTGCCGGTGACGTGGCCCGAGTTCGCGCAGATTCACCCGTTCGCGCCCGCCGAGCAGACGCTCGGCTATCGCACGATGATCGATCAGCTCGAACAGATGCTGGTTGCGTGCACGGGCTACGCGGCGGTATCCCTGCAGCCGAACGCCGGTTCGCAGGGCGAGTACGCGGGCCTGCTGATCATCCACGCGTATCACGAGTCGCGCGGTGAAGGGCATCGCAATGTGTGTCTGATTCCGGCGTCCGCGCACGGCACGAATCCGGCGTCGGCGCAGATGGCGGGCATGCAGGTCGTCGTCGTCGCGTGCGATGCGAACGGCAACGTCGATATCGAAGACCTGAAGGCGAAGGCCGACAAGCATTCGGCGAACCTCGCGGCGATCATGATCACGTATCCGTCGACGCACGGCGTGTTCGAGCGCAATGTCCGCGAAATCTGCGACATCGTGCATTCGCACGGCGGCCAGGTGTATGTCGACGGCGCGAACATGAACGCGATGGTCGGTCTCTGCGCGCCCGGCCAGTTCGGCGGCGACGTTTCGCACCTGAATCTGCACAAGACCTTCTGCATTCCGCACGGCGGCGGCGGACCGGGCGTCGGTCCGGTCGCGGTCGGCGCGCATCTGGCGAAGTTCCTGCCGAATCAGATCTCCACGGGCTACAAGCGCGACGAAGCGGGCATCGGCGCGGTGTCGTCGGCGCCGTATGGCTCGGCCGCGATTCTGCCGATCTCGTGGATGTACATCGCGATGATGGGCGCGCAAGGCCTCACCGCCGCCACCGAAAGCGCGATTCTCGCGGCGAACTATGTCGCCAAGCGCCTCGCGCCGCACTATCCGGTGCTGTACAGCGGCCCGGGCGGGCTCGTCGCGCACGAGTGCATTCTCGACGTGCGGCCGATCAAGGAATCGAGCGGCATCTCGGTGGACGACGTCGCGAAGCGCCTGATCGACTACGGCTTCCACGCGCCGACGATGAGCTTCCCCGTGCCGGGCACGCTGATGGTCGAGCCGACGGAATCGGAATCGAAGGAAGAGCTCGACCGCTTCATCGACGCGATGATCGCGATCCGCGAGGAAATCCGCGCGGTGGAGGAAGGCCGCGCCGATCGCGAAGACAACGTGCTGAAGAACGCGCCGCACACGGCGGCGGCCGTCACGTCGGACGAGTGGACGCACAAGTACACGCGCGAAGCGGCGGCGTACCCGGTGAAGTCGCTCGTGACGCGCAAGTACTGGTCGCCGGTCGGCCGCGCGGACAACGCGTACGGCGACCGCAACCTGATGTGCTCGTGCGTGCCGATTTCCGATTACGCGGAATAAGCAGGCACGCCGCCCGGCAATGAAGGAAGCGTAAAGCATTGTCGGGCGGTATCGCGGCGCGCGTCAGAACGGCTAACATCTCACCCCGGACCAAAGCCAATCAAGGAGTTCGCATGGCGCGGAAGGTGCGAGAGATGAATAAGAAGAGCCGTTTCAGGACGCGCACGGCGCTGGCCGCGCTGTTGGCGTTCGGCATGTCATGCGCTCACGCGGCGATGAATTTCTGCGCCGCGCCCGCGATGCAGACGAGCGAGCGCACCAACGCCGATCCCGGCGTGAGGGCGCTGGTGAAGATGGTGCAATCGCACGTGAACGACCAGCCGAAGGCGCGGGCGACGCTGCATACCGAGGGCACGCTGCCGCACGAAGGCATCTACGACGAGAGCGTCGAAGCGGAGAAAGATCTCGGCCTGATGCGCGATGCGGCGCTCGCGTGGCGCGCGACCGGCGACGAGCGCTATCTGCGGCTCGTCGACCGCTTTCTGTTCGCGTGGACGACCACGTACCAGCCGAGCTTCAATCCCATCGACGAGACGAATTTCGAATCGCTGATTCTCGCGTACGACCTCACGGCGAGCGCCTTGCCGGTGAAGACGCGCAATGCGGCGAACGCGTTCATCGCGAAGATGGTGAAGGGCTATATCGCCGATATGGACCAGCAGCCGCGTCCGCTCACGGGCAATTATCGGAACAACTGGCAGAGTCATCGGGTGAAGCTGGTGGCGATGGGCGCGTTCACCATCGACGACCGCAAGCTCATCAACGCGGCGCAGCGGCTGTTCGTCGAGCATATCGGCGACAACATCGCGCCGGATGGATCGACGGTCGATTTCGCCGAACGCGATGCGCTGCGCTACGTCACCTACGATCTTCAACCGCTCGTGACAGCGGCGCTCGCCGCGCGGCGGCACAACCGCAACTGGCTGCCGGAGCGCGCGCAGTCGGGCGCGACCCTCGCCGAAGCGCTCAACTGGCTCACGCCGTACGCGATCGGCACGAAGACGCATAATGAATTCGTGCGCTCGTCGGTGCCTTTCGACGCCAAGCGCCGCGAAGCCGGATTGCCGGGTTTTTCGGGTCAGTGGGATCCGAAGAACGCGGCGGAACTCTTTCATCTTGCGGCCCGTCTCGACGGCCGCTACGCGCCGGTCGCACTGCGGCTCGCACTCACGCCGCCTGCGTGGCTCGCGGTGTGTCTGCCGTTGCCGGCGCGCTAATCCAAGCACAGGTAGGAGCAGTCATGGCAGTCAGCGTATTCGACCTCTTCAAGATCGGTATCGGCCCTTCGAGTTCGCACACTGTCGGACCGATGCGCGCGGCATTGATGTTCGCGCAAGGACTCGAGCGCGACGCTCTGCTGGACGCGACGGCATCGGTGAAATGCGAGCTGTACGGCTCGCTCGGCGCGACGGGCAAAGGCCACGGGACCGACCGCGGCGTGATGCTCGGCCTGATGGGCGACGCACCCGACACCGTCGATGCATCGAGCATCGTTCCGCGGCTGGAGGCCGTGCGCGCGTCGAAGACGCTTGCGCTGCTCGGCACGCGCGATATTCCGTTCACGATCAAGGAGAACATCGCGTTCTACCGGCAGGCGTTGCCGGAGCATCCGAACGGCATGAAGCTGTATGCGTTCGATGCGAACGGCGCGTTGCTGCGCGAGGCGACGTATCTGTCGGTGGGCGGCGGTTTCGTCGTCACGGCGGGCGCGGCGAACACGGCGGTGCTGACGGCGCACGAGCAGTTGCCGTATCCGTTCCAGACCGGCGACGAGCTGCTGAAAATGTGCGACGAATCGGGCAAATCGATCGCGCAGCTGATGTGGGAAAACGAGCGCGTCTGGCGCAGCGAGGATGAAATTCGTGCCGGGCTGCTGCGCATCTGGGATGTGATGCAGGATTGCGTCGCGCGCGGGTGCGGCATCAATAATCCCGAAGCCGAAGGGCACTTGCCGGGTCCGTTTCAGGTCAAGCGTCGCGCGCCGCAGTTGTACAAGGCGCTGGCGGGCAAGCCGGAGCAGGCGTTGCGCGATCCGCTTTCGATGATCGACTGGATCAATCTCTATGCGATCGCGGTGAACGAGGAGAACGCGATCGGCGGGCGCGTCGTGACCGCGCCGACCAATGGCGCGGCGGGCATCATTCCGGCAGTGCTGCATTACTACGACCGGTTCGTGCCGGGGTCGAACACGCAGGGCGTGATCGACTTCCTGCTGACGGCGGCGGCGATCGGCATTCTGTACAAGATGAATGCGTCCATCTCCGGCGCGGAAGTGGGATGTCAGGGCGAGGTGGGCGTTGCCTGTTCGATGGCGGCGGGCGCGCTGGCTGCCGTGCTCGGCGGCACGCCCGCGCAAGTCGAGAATGCCGCGGAGATCGGCATGGAGCACAACCTCGGGCTGACGTGCGATCCGGTCGGCGGAATGGTGCAGATTCCGTGCATCGAACGCAACGCGATGGGATCGGTGAAGGCCGTCAACGCCGCGCGCATGGCGATGCGCGGCGATGGCTCGCACTATGTTTCGCTCGATTCGGTCATCAAGACCATGAGAGAGACCGGCGCGGATATGAAGACCAAATATAAAGAGACTTCGCGCGGCGGGTTGGCGGTGAATATCGTGGAGTGTTGAGAGATGATGTCTTCGGGCAGTCATCGGCACGACGACTGAAACATTCGGTGAAAGGCGATCGAGGCGCCAGGCGAAGCGGCTAGCATCGGTAGAACAAGAACGATTCTATCGATCGCTGGATTGAACCGGTGCGTCGGTAGAGATGCCTGGGAGCACCGCATTGGAACCGAAGGAACTTGCTGCGCATAGACAAGTGCGCAAGACGCTGAGCGGCGCACTGCAATTCAAGCCGATGAACAAAACCAGGTGGCCCAAGCCATTCAACAGAATGGCGCGGCCGCGGGTTCACGCGACCGATCTCACTCGCGTCTCGGACGATCATTGCGTGCTGTTCATATGGCGCGACGGCGACGAACTCGAAGATCGCTCGTTTTATGGGCATTTGCTTCACGCACTGCCTCCCGGGGATCTCTACCCGCTGCTGGAGTTTCACTACCATCCCAGTCACAAGGGTTTGCATTGCAAGGTGCCATGCCGGACCACCTTCGACTACCGGAATCGCTTGCTGCCCGGCGCACCCGAGCTTAACCTGAAGTCTTATCGACGCTTCGACCCAAGGGTGGTCGAAGACCGCGCCGCGCTGATCGTTCTGTTCCGCGAGATAGCGGGGATATCGATTTCGAACGAACAAAACGGCCAAGGCGACCTGTTGTGCTAACGGACATTCTCAAGCGAACGATCTGCACGTTGTTCGAAGTGCATGCCGATAGCAACGGTGTGCAGCGAATCGTCACGCCTTTGCAGTATCCCGGAACGGGAGATCGCGTGGTCGTTCGCATTCGCCCTCGCGACGGCGGATGGGTCATAGACGAGAACGGAGAGGCATGCTTTTCCGCGAGCATGGCGGGCGGCGACGTCGAATCTGGCATCGTCGAGCATTGGTCGCAAGAACATGCACGACTCAGCCCCGCGCGACTGTGTGCAGACGAGGTGATTCGCGCGACCACCACCGACGAGCGTCTTCTTGCACCGTATGTGTTTCGCGTCGCCGAGGCAGCTCAGCAGCTCTATGCTGTTGCGACCTCGCGGCCCGAGCGCCAGTCAAGCAGCGACTTCAAGGAGCGGCTGACTCGCACCATCGCCGAGATAGCGGAGGAATTCGGTCTCGGACATCGGTCGGAGGTCGAGTTGCCGATTTCCGGCGGTTTGATAGCCGATCACCTGATCGAAACGCCCACGCCGTCGATCATCATCGCCGCGACCAGCGCCAAGCGGTTGCTCGAAGGCGAACTCATCCACTTGCAGTATCGAGCCGTGCATATGCCAGGGCATGTGCTCGCCATTGCGGAAAATCAGCAAGCAGTCGGCAAGACCGAGTTCGAGCGGGCGAACTATTACACGTGGAAGACAGTCGTCTTCGATGCGCGGAATCTTCGAAGTTTGATTGGCTCCGTGCTTCATTGAAGCATCACGCCCCAATCAGATTCACCACCTTCACATTCCGCGTATCCGGTACTTCCGCATACGACAGCACCTTCAATTGCGGCAGACTTCTCCTGAGAAAGCGAGCCAGCATCGCCCGCAGCGAATGCTGCACCAGCAACACCGGCGGCAAGCCCAGGTTCTGCTGACGCATGATCGCGTTCTGCGTCGAGTTCATCAGCGTCTGCGCGAGCCCCGGCTCAAGCCCCGGATTCGTGCCCGTCGACAGCGCCTGCGACAGCACACGTTCCAGCGTCGGATCGAGGCCCATCACCTGCAGATCGTCGGTGCCCGGATACCACTGCTGCGTGATCGCGCGACCCAGCGCGAGACGCACCGCCGCCGTGAGATCGTGCGGATCGGACATGCGCGGCGCGTGTTCCTGCAGCGCGTCGAGGATCGTGCGCATATCGCGGATCGGCACGCTCTCGTCGAGCAGGTTCTGCAGCACCTTCTGCAGCGTGGTGAGCGACAGCACCTTCGGAACGAGATCGTCCGTGAGCGAAGGCGTGTCCTTGCCGATGCGCTCGATCAACGCCTGCACTTCCTGTCGTCCGAGCAATTCCGCGGCATGCGTCACGACGAGATGATTCAAATGCGTCGCGACGACCGTGCTCGCATCGACCACCGTGTAGCCGTACACCTGAGCCTGTTCGCGCAGATTCGTGTCGATCCACACGGCGGGCAGGCCGAACGCCGGGTCCGTCGTCTGGTTGCCGGGCAGCGCGGCCGAAACCTGCCCCGGATTGATCGCGAGCCACTGCCCCGGAAACGCCTCGCCGACACCCACTTCCACGCCCTTCAGCGCGATGCGATAACCATTCGGCCGCAGTTCGAGATTGTCGCGAATGTGAATGACCGGCGGCAAAAAGCCGATTTCCTGCGCGAACTTCTTGCGGATGCCCTTGATGCGCTTGAGCAACTCGCCGTCGCTGTTGCGGTCGACGAGCGGAATCAGGCGATAACCCACTTCCAGCCCGAGCGGATCGATGAGCGAGACATCCTCCCAGCTCGCCTCCGCATTCTCCGCCGACGCGGCCGCGGCGCTCGCCGCGAGCGGCGTGACATCGGTGACGGCGCTCTTCTTCTTTGCCTCGGCGCGTTTGTTCATCGTGCGCGCGGCGTAGATGAGGCCGCCGCCGAGCAGAATGAACGCGAAATGCGGCATGCCTGGAATCAAACCCATGATGCCGATGATCACGCCCGTGATCATCAGCACGCGCGGGTTCTGGAACAACTGGCCGGTCAGCTGCGTGCCGATGTCTTCCTCGGTCGCGACGCGCGACACGATCACGCCCGCCGCCGTCGAGATGATGAGCGACGGAATCTGCGCGACGAGGCCATCGCCGATGGTCAGCAGCGTGTAGTTGGTCGCCGCGTGCGCGAAGTCCATGTCGTGCTGGAGCATGCCGACGATCAGCCCGCCCACCACGTTGATCACCATGATCAGCAAGCCCGCGATCGCGTCGCCGCGCACGAACTTGCTCGCACCGTCCATCGAGCCGTAGAACTCGGCTTCCTGCGCGACACCCTGACGGCGCTTCTTCGCCGTTTCCTCGTTGATGAGGCCGGCGTTCAGATCGGCGTCGATGGCCATCTGCTTGCCGGGCATCGCGTCGAGCGTGAAGCGCGCGCCCACTTCCGCGATACGTCCCGCGCCCTTCGTGATGACCATGAAGTTGATGATCATCAGAATCACGAACACGACGATACCGACCGCGAAATTCCCGCCGACGAGAAAGTGCCCGAACGACTCGATCACCTGACCCGCGGCGTCCGGGCCGGTGTGGCCTTCGAGCAGCACGATACGCGTCGACGCGACGTTCAGCGAAAGCCGCAGCAACGTCGAGAACAGCAGCACGCTCGGGAACGCCGCGAAGTCGAGCGGCTTTTGCGTGTACATGCTGACGAGCAGCACCATCACCGACAGCGCGATGTTGAAGGTGAACAGCAAGTCGAGCAGGAACGACGGCAAGGGCAGAATCATCATGCCCAGGATCATGCAGATCAGGATCGGGCCGGCGAGGGCTCGCAAGTTCTGCGTGCCGAGCGCGTCGGGCCGTTTGGCGAAAAATCCAGCGCGCGCGTTCATGCTGCGGCTCCCTTGTCAGTGTTGTCGCCAGCCAGGGCCTCCGCGGCTTCCTGGTCGGCATCGGCGTCGGAAACGCCGCCTTTGTCCAGTTCTTTCGGCACGTCGAGATCGGAAGGCTCTTCCGGTTCGATTCCGCCGTCTTCCTTGTAGCGCTTGAGCTGGTAGACCCACGCCAGCACCTGCGCGACCGCGCCGTAGAGCGCGCCCGGAATCTCGCGGTTGATCTCGACGTTGTGATACAGCGCGCGCGCGAGCGGCGGCGCTTCGAGCAGCGGCACGTTGTGCTCGCGTCCCAATTCGCGGATGCGCGCCGCGACCAGATTCACGCCCTTCGCGACGACCTTCGGCGCGCGCATCTGGCCATCGGCGTACTTCAGCGCGACGGCGAAGTGCGTCGGGTTCGTGACGATGACATCGGCGGTCGGGATCGCCTGCATCATCCGGCGACGCGCGGCCGCGCGCTGCTGCTGGCGGATCTTGCCCTTGATGTGCGGATCGCCTTCGTTTTCCTTGTGCTCGCGCTTCACTTCTTCCTTGCTCATGCGCAGCTTCTTCGCGTGCGAGTAGAGCTGATACGGCACGTCGACGGCCGCGACGAGAAACAGTCCGGCGATCGCCATGCCGCAGCACACGAAGATCAGATGCATCGCGTCGGCGAGCGCGAGACCGAGCGGCTTGGTCAGCAAACCGAGCACTTCGGCCTTGCGGCTCCAGATCGCCGATCCCGCCATGCCGCCGACGACGATCGTTTTCAACATCGACATCCCGAGCTGAACCGGCCCTTGCACGGAGAAAATCTTGCCGAGGCCGCTGATCGGATTGAGCCGCCCGAAGTTCGGTGCGAGCGGCTTCGTCGTGATGAGCCAGCCGCCCAGCGCCATCGGCGCGGCGAGCGCGGCGAAACCCGTGAGCACGAGCACCGGCAGCACGGCGAACAAACCTTCCTTGCCCGCGTTCGCCGCGCCGATCATCATCTGGCGCGTGTCGAGCACGGTCGCGTGATCGAAGGTGAACGCACCGCGCAGAATCGACTGCAAATGCTGGCTGATCGTCCCCGACAGGCCCCACACGCCGAAAAATCCCGCCGCGAGCAGCGCGAAAGACGCGAGCTCGCGTGAACGCGCAACCTGGCCTTCCTCCCGCGCCTTTTCCAGGCGCTTGGGAGTGGCTGATTCGGTTTTTTCGAGATCGCTTTCTTCTGCCACCGGGCCTTACTCCGTTCCTTCCATCGTTTCCACATGCGAGCGGTGCGAAGCCGCTTTTTGATGAAAGCGATTATTGCGGAAGGCGTCGAGCGGCCATCGACGGATAAGGCCGGTGAAAAGGGGGTTATTCGCTAGATGAAAGCGCGGGAAACGAAAGCGGCGCGTGCCTCGCAAGAAGCACGCGCCGTTTCTTTCGATGAAGCGTCGGGGCGATCAGGCGCCCGGCACGCGGCCGTCCGGGCCGTAGAACCCGGCCTTCGACGGCGCGACCTGCAAGGCGGCAAGCGCCTTGCGGTTGTATTCCATGCGTGTGCGGATCAGCACGCCGTTGTTGTTGTTGCCCTGTTTCGCGCGGCGGGCGGCGGCGGTGAGCAGCGCCCATTGCTCGGCGATCGCGCCGTCGTTCGCAGCCGCGGCTTCCATGCCGACAAAGCCGCCGGGGAAACCGAGCGCGTTCAACTGCTCGTCGCGGGTCTTTTCGAGTGCCGAGATGCGCTCGGTGAGCGCGGTCTTGTTCTCGACGATCCCGGGCAGCGCCGGAAGCGGCTGCGCGGCGATCAGCGCTTTTTCCTCATCGACGAGGAGGGATTCGAATGCCTGAACAGCGGCGACTTCTTCGGTGACGGTGGCCAGCAGGGCGTCTCTCATTGCATCGCTCATAAAGCAGAAGCGGTTTCAAAAAGCCGCCCGGTGCGATGAACGCCGCCTGCGCGCGCCTGCTTTTTGCAAGCGCGGCCGGATCACTGCGTTCAGCCGCCGGTCGGCGGGGTTCTCGTTTGCAGCAGGTCGCGGGCGGTGCTCAGAATGCCGTCGGCGATCTTGCTCGTGTCCATCTTCAGGCTGCCGTCGCGGATCGCGGCCTTGATCGATTCGACTTTCGCCGTGTCGATGTCCGATCCGTTCGATGCGCGCAAGTCGCTCGACAGCGACGACAAGCTCACCGTCGAATTCTTCGCCGGGCTCGCGTCCGATTGCTGCACGGTGCTCGCGGCACCCTTCGCGTCGCTTTGCGACGTGCGCGGCAGGTTGTCTTGAAGGCCTGCCAGAGTGGTGTTGCTATTCGATTCGATCTTCACGATGTCCATTCCCGAACGTGTTGAGTCCTTTATCGGCGAGGGTGCTTGAAAACTTTACCCTGCCGGGGAACAGCCAACTGCCGATCGGCGCGCTCATCGCCATGAAAGCCTTATCGGGCGGGCTTTCGGCGCATTTGCAACAAAATGAAACAAACGTGGGGGACCGAACACTTCGCCATTTACAGCGCCACTTCCACTGTCTGACCGTCCTTCACGATGCCGGTGATGATCTGGCCGCCGGCGGTTTTTACGCGAACCTGCTGGCCGGGCGCGGCGTTGTTCATCGCGGTGCCTTCGGCCGAAATCGAGAAGCCGGAGCCGCCGGCGACCACGCGCACGTTCTGCCCGATCGCCACCGAGCTCGCCGCGCGCAGCATGTCGGTGCGCAGCGGCAGGCCGGCGGGCACGCGCGACAACGCGACCGCGCCGACGGCCTGCGCCGGATCGGTGACGATGGCTTGCGGCATCGCGGTGATGTCGCCGTCGCGGGCGATCAGATCGGCGTTGCTCAGCACTTCGCCCGGCGCGATGGCGCGCGCGGCCGAATAGTAAGTGGCGTTGATCGACACGCGCGCCTGGACATACAGCGTCCACGGACGCTCGCCGATACAGCGCACGCCGACCGTCATGCGGCCCCAGAGGCGCGCGCCGGTCGGCATGAAGGGATCGAGCGCGGAGCAGGCGGCGAGGCCGCGCGGGAAAACGGGCGTGACGGTGATCTCGACCTTGCCCGGCAAACCTGCGGCCTGCTGCTGCAGAAAGTTGAGCGCGGCGAGGCGGATCGATTCGCCGTCCTGCATCGCGGCAGGCGTGCCGGGCGCTTGTGGCAACGCGGCGGCAGCCGGCGCGGCTGCGGCAGACGGATTGAAGCTGACGCGCCGCATCGGTGACGCGGCGCCGGCGACGGGCGCAGCGGGACTGGCGGCGACAGGTTTCGCATTGGCGTTGCGGGCGATGCCATCGTCGCGCGTGACGACGACGGGCGTCACATCGCGCGAAGCCGAAGCGACGGGAACCCTCGCGAGCGCGGGCGCCGCGACCGGCGCGGCGGGCGCCGTCGCGCGCGCGGGCTTCGCTTCGCCCGGACCGGGAATGACGATCATCCCGTTCGCGTCGTTCATCGAATCGTCGGCGGCGTCGGCGCGGGCGTCGAGTTCCAGCGCGGCGTTGCGCATCGCGGCGTCGGCGGCTTTCGTCGCGGCGCGATAGCCGCTCGGTCGCGCGATCTCGGGCGCGGGCATCGCCGGAACAGCGGCCGGTGCGCGCGAAACCGGCGCAGCCAGGCTCTTCGCCATATCGGCGGCGGCGGCGGGATTGGTCTCCGCGTTGCCGGGAATGACGATCGGGCCATCGCCCTGCTGCGCATACGCGCCCGCCGCGACGCCCACGAAAAGCGACACGCCGGCCAGGGCGCGCAACGTGCGGCGCGCGAACGTCGCTGCGGCGCGAGCCGTAGGGTTCGATGCACGCTTCGCGGACCTGCTCATCACTTTTCTCCGTACCTGATTCGATCGAGCCGCGATCATCGCGGCGTTTCCGGCAAACCGATCGCGCAAAACAAATCCGCCATCGGCCACGAAACGAATTCTAGATATCGGCTGGCGCGGGCAAGCGTCGAATAGAGGCCCCGTTTCCCGGTTATTCGTCGGATTAGTTATTGCACGCCGCTCCTAAGATGCGTGTCATGCAAAAAGGCCTCGGCGCTGCCGACAGGAGAAACCGCAATGCTAGACAGACTCGACAAGGAATTCGCATTTGGCCGCGAGGCGCTCGATGTGCGCGCGTATCGGCAGGAATTGCTGTCGTCGAATATCGCCAACGCCGACACGCCCGGCTACAAGGCGCGCGACGTCGATTTCTCGAGCGCGCTCGCGGGTGCGCTCAAGCAGGGCGGCGGCGCATCCAGCAACGCGACACTGAAGATGGCGCAGCCCGTCAGCGTGAGCGCGAGCGGCGGCATGGCCACGACGGCCAGAGGCCATATGAGCGGCACGTCGACGCTCGCAGCGTCGGGCGGCCCGAGCGACGACTACGGCAAGCTCGCCTATCGCGTGCCGAGCCAGCCGTCGCTCGACGGCAACACGGTCGATCTCGACGCCGAGCGCGTGCAGTTCGCGGACAACGCGCTGCACTTCGAGGCGGGCATGACGGTGCTGAGCTCGCAGATCAAGTCGATGCTCTCGGCCATCACGTCCAACAGTTAAAGAAGCGAGAACGTATGCCTTCCCTGATGAACATCTTCAACGTCGCCGGCTCGGCGATGTCCGCGCAGGCGCAGCGCCTGAACGTCACCGCGTCGAACCTCGCGAACGCGGACAGCACGACCGGCCCGGACGGCCAGCCGTACAAGGCGAAACAGGTCGTGTTCGCGGTCGATCCGCTCGGCGGCGCGCGCACTGCGTCGGGCCAGCAGGTCGGCGGCGTGCAGGTGACCGGCGTGATCGACGATCCGAGCCCGATGAAAACCAGCTACGACCCGAGCAACCCCGCGGCGAACGCGGACGGTTATGTGACGCTGCCCAACGTCGATCCGGTGCAGGAGATGGTCAACATGATTTCCGCGTCGCGTTCCTATCAGGCGAACGTCGAAACGCTCAATACCGCCAAGCAACTGATGCTCAAGACCTTGACCATCGGAACCTGATAGAGACATTCAAGGAACACAACGTGAGCTCCTCCAGCACAACCATCGGCAGCAACGGCACGACTGTGTCGCAGACCCTGCTCGACACGATGAACGGCGCGTCGAAAAGCACGTCCAGTTCGTCGACCTCGGCGACCGGCGCGCAATCGGCGTCGGATCTGCAGAACACGTTCCTCACGCTGCTCGTGACGCAACTGAAGAACCAGGACCCGACCAACCCCGCCGACAGCTCGCAGATGACCTCGCAGCTCGCGCAGATCAACACGGTGACGGGCATCGGCCAGTTGAACACGTCGCTGTCCTCGCTCGCGACGCAGCTTTCGGCGGGCCAGCAGACGCAGGCCGCGTTGCTCATCGGCTCGAACGTGCTCGCGGCGGGCAACGGCGTGACGGTGTCGAGCGGCGCATCGTCGAGCTTCGGCGTGCAGCTCGCGAACGACGTCAGCGACCTGCAGATCGTCGTGAAGAACGCGTCGGGCCAGATCGTCAACACGCTCGATCTCGGCGCGCAAGGCGCGGGCGTCGTGCCGGTGACGGGCTGGAAGCCGGTCGATTCGAAGGGCAACACGCTCGCCGACGGCAGCTACACGATCACCGCGCAAGGCACGATCAACGGCCAGCAGGCGACCGCGACGACGCTCTCGGCTTCGCAGGTGCAAAGCGTCGTGCAGATGTCGGGCGGCGCGCCGGGTCTCAAGCTCGCGAACGGCTCGACGGTTGCGCTGACGAGCGTCGCTTCGATTCTCTGATCCCCCATTCCTTTAGGGCGAGCGCGGTCTCGCTGGAGAGATACACATGAGTTACCAACAAGCACTGAGCGGTCTGGGCGCCGCATCGAGCGATCTCGACGTCATCGGCAACAACATCGCGAACGCGAACACGGTCGGCTTCAAGCAGGGCGCGGCCCAGTTCGCCGACATGTACGCGAACTCGATGGCCACGGCCGTCAGCAACCAGATCGGCATCGGCACGCGCCTCGCGGAAGTGCAGCAGCAGTTTTCGCAAGGCACGATCACGACGACCAACCAGGCGCTCGACGTCGCGATCAACGGCAACGGGTTTTATCAGCTGTCGAACAACGGCTCGATCGTGTACTCGCGCAACGGCGTGTTCCACCTCGACGACAGCGGCAAGATCGTCAACTCGGCGGGACTGCAGCTGATGGGCTACGCGGCGGATTCGGGCGGCGTCGTCAACAGCGCGAGCACGGTGCCGCTGACGGTGCCGACCGCGAACATCGCGCCGACGGCCACGAAGAAAATCACCGCCGCGTTCAACCTGAACTCGCAGGACGACGTGAAGGCCGCAGCCGATTTCGATCCGACCAACGGCAACACGTATAACGCATCGACGTCCGTCGATGTGTACGACTCGCTCGGCGGCACGCAGAAGGTGTCGGTGTATTTCACGAAGTCGAGCACGAACACGTGGGAAGCGTTCGCGAGCTACGGCGACCCCGTCGCGGGCAAGACGGATCTCGGCCCGGTCACGTTCGATTCGTCGGGCAACATGACCTCGGGCAAGACCTTCACGTTCACGATTCCGGACGGCGCGAGCGCGACGGCCGGCGCGACGCAATCGCTGACGCTCGATCTCTCCGGCACGACGCAGTACGGCGCGAAGAGCGGCCTCACGAACCTGCATCAGGACGGCAACAGCACGGGCGAACTGACGGGATTCACGGTCGGCACCGACGGCATGCTGACGGGCAATTACTCGAACGGCGAAACCAAGGCGCTCGGCCAGATCGCGATCGCCAACTTCAACAACCAGAACGGCCTGCAGAACCTCGGCGGCAACGTGTATGCGCAGACCGCGGCTTCGGGCGCGGCGCAGGTGTCCGTGCCGGGCTCGACCAACCACGGCACGCTGCAGGGCGGCGCGGTGGAGAACTCCAACGTCGATCTGACGAGCGAGCTCGTGAATCTGATCACCGCGCAGCGCAACTATCAGGCGAACGCGCAAACGATCAAGACGCAGCAGACCGTCGATCAGACGCTGATCAATCTGTAAGCACCGTCCGCACGCGAAATAGACGCATCAGGGAAGAAGGAAGCGATTCATGGACCGTCTGATCTACACCGCGATGACCGGCGCGAGCCAGGCGCTCGAGCAGCAGGCCGTCGTCGCGAACAACCTCGCGAACACGTCGACCACGGGTTTCAAGGCGCAGCTCGCGGCGTTCCGCCAGGTGCCGATGTCGTTCGAGAACCAGTCCGCCGATGGCACGACGCGCACCTTCGTGCTCTCGTCGACGCCGAACGCGGATTACTCGGCGGGACCGGTGCAACAGACCGGCAATCCGCTCGATGTCGCGATTCAGGGCCCCGGCTGGCTGTCCGTGCAGGCGGCGGACGGCAGCGAGGCGTACACGCGCGCGGGCAATCTGCACGTCGATCAGAACGGTCAGCTCGTCACGGCGAACAATCTGCCGGTGCTGGGCGGCGGCGGTCCGCTGTCGATTCCGCCGGGCGCGGAAGTGACCATCGGCAAGGACGGCACGATCTCCGCGCTGATTCCGGGCGACCCGCCGACGGCGATCGCCGTGGTCGATCAGCTCAAGCTCGTGAACCCCGATCCGGCGACGCTCACGCGCGGCGATGACGGCCTGTTCCGCACCGCGAGCGGCGATCCCGCCGACGCGGACCCGAGCGTCGTCGTGGCCGGCGGCGCGCTCGAAGGCAGCAACGTGAATCCGGTCGCCGCGATGGTCTCGATGATCACCAACGCGCGCCAGTTCCAGATGCAGACGAAGCTGATGGAATCGGCGGACCAGAACGAACAGTCGGCCAACAAGCTGCTCAACTTCTCCTAAGCGGCGCACGCAAGCCATACAGGAAACGAAAGAACATGAATCGCTCTCTCTACATCGCCGCGACCGGCATGAATGCGCAGCAGGCGCAGATGGACACGATCTCGAACAACCTCGCGAACGTGAGCACGAACGGCTTCAAGGGCTCGCGCGCGGTGTTCGAGGATCTGCTGTATCAGACCACGCGCCAGCCGGGCGCGAACTCGACGCAGCAGACGGAACTCGCATCGGGCGTGCAGCTCGGCACCGGCGTGCAGCAGGTCGCGACCGAACGCCTCTACACGCAGGGCAACCTGCAGCAGACGGGCAATTCGAAGGACGTCGCGATCAACGGCCAGGGCTTCTTCCAGGTGACGATGCCCGACGGCACGACGTCCTACACGCGCGACGGCTCGTTCCAGACGAACGCGCAAGGTCAGCTCGTCACGTCGAGCGGCTATCAGCTCAACCCGGCGATCACGATTCCGCAGAACGCGACGTCGATCACCATCGGCTCGGACGGCACGGTGTCGATCACGCAGCAGGGCAGCACGGGCAGCACGACGGTCGGCGCGATCCAGCTCGCGACCTTCATCAACCCGGCCGGTCTCGAAGCGCGCGGCGAAAACCTGTTCTCCGAAACGGGCAGCTCGGGCGCGCCGAACGTGTCGCAGCCGGGCCTGAACGGCGCGGGCTCGCTGCAGCAGGGTTATGTGGAAGCGTCGAACGTGAACGTCGTGCAGGAGCTGGTCAACATGATCCAGACTCAGCGCGCGTACGAGATCAACAGCAAGGCCGTGACCACGTCCGACCAGATGCTGCAGACGCTCTCGCAGATGCAGGTTTGAAGTCACGCTTAACCAGAGTCACCAAGATGTCGCCTACCCGAATCCTCTCGCGCGCTTCGCTGGCCGCGCTCGTCGCAGCGCTCGCCGCGTGCGGCCTCGTGCCGAAAGAGCCGATCACCCAGCAGCCGATGACCGCGCGTCCGCCGCAGCCGCCCGTCGGCACGCGTTCGCCCGGCGCGATCTACAACGCGGGCTATGCCGGCCGGCCGCTCTTCGAAGACCAGCGTCCGCGCAACGTGGGCGACATCCTGACCATCGTGATCTCGGAAAACGTCAACGCGACGAAGTCGTCGCAGGCGAACACCAACCGCGCGGGCAACGGCTCGTTCGCCGTGCCGACTACGCCGGGCATCTTCGGCGGTCTGTTCAACAACACGAACCTGTCCGCGAATGGCGCGAACAAGTTCACCGCAACGGGCGGCGCGAGCGCGGCCAACACCTTCAGCGGCACGCTGACCGTCACCGTCACGGAAGTCCTGCCCAACGGCAATCTGATGGTGAGCGGCGAAAAGCAGATGCTCATCAACCAGGGCAATGAATTCGTGCGCTTCTCCGGCGTCGTCAATCCGACGACGATCTCGGGCAGCAACACCGTGTTCTCCACGCAAGTCGCCGACGCGAAGATCGAATATTCGGCGAAGGGTTACATCGACGAAGCGCAGAACATGGGCTGGCTGCAGCGCTTCTTCCTCAACGTCGCGCCGTTCTGATCATGAATCCGCTTCTCCGTTTCGTTTCCTTCTCGCTCGCAGCCGCGCTGGTTGCCATCAGCAGCGCGCCGCACGCGCATGCCGAGCGCCTGAAAGACCTCGTCTCGTTCCAGGGCGTGCGTGACAATCCGCTGATCGGCTACGGTCTCGTCGTCGGTCTCGACGGCACCGGCGACCAAACGATGCAGACCCCGTTCACGACGCAGTCGCTCACCAACATGCTCGGCAACCTCGGCATCACGGTGAACTCGGCGACGACGCAGAACATGCAGTTGAAGAACGTCGCCGCCGTGATGGTCACGGCGACGCTGCCGCCGTTCGCGCGCCCCGGCGAAGCGATCGACGTGACGGTTTCGTCGCTCGGCAACGCGAAGAGCCTGCGCGGCGGCACGCTGCTGATGTCGCCGCTGAAGGGCGCCGACGGCCAGGTCTACGCGATGGCGCAGGGCAACCTCGTCGTCGGTGGCGCGGGCGCGAGCGCGAACGGCAGCAAGGTGCAGGTGAACCAGCTCGCGGTGGGCCGCATTTCCGCCGGTGCGATCGTCGAGCGCGCGGTGCCGTCGGCGTTGCAGCAGCAGGGCGGCGTCATGCAGATGGAACTGCGCGAGATGGACTTCGACACGACGCAGCGCATCGTCGCGGCGGTGAACAACCAGTTCGGCATGGGCACGGCGCTCGCGCTCGACGGCCGCACCATTCAGTTGCGCGCGCCGCAGGACGCGAGCGAGCAGGTGTCGTTCATGGCGCAGCTGCAGAACATCGACGTGCGTCCGGCGCAGGCCGCCGCGAAGGTGATTCTCAACGCGCGCACCGGCTCCATCGTGATGAATCAGATGGTCACGCTGCAGAACTGCGCGGTCGCGCACGGCAATCTCTCGGTCGTCATCAACACGAAGACGGCGGTGAGCCAGCCGGGCGCGTTCTCGAACGGCCAGACGGTGGCGGCGAAGGAATCGTCGATTCAGCTGAAGCAGGACAGCGGCGCGCTCAAGATGCTGAGCGCGGGCGCGAATCTCGCCGATGTCGTGAAGGCGCTGAATGCGCTCGGCGCGACGCCGGCGGATCTCATCTCGATCCTTCAGTCGATGAAGGCCGCGGGCGCGCTGCGCGCCGACCTCGAAATCATCTAAGGAACGAAGGCTCATGAACTCGAACACGACCGGCATCGCCAGCAGCGCGTTGGCATCGACCGATACGACGAGCGGCTTGTCGAACCTGTCGAACCGTTTCGCGCTCGACACGCAGGGCTTCGATGCATTGCGCGCGCAGGCGGGCGCCAATCCGCAACAAGGGCTGAAGGAAGCCGCGAAGCAGTTCGACGCCGTCTTCACGCAGATGATGCTGAAGAGCATGCGCGACGCGACGCCTTCGGACAGCCCGTTCGAATCGAACGATACGAAGTCGTTCACGTCGATGCTCGATCAGCAGTTGTCGCAGCAGATGTCGTCGAAGGGCATCGGTGTCGCGGACATGATGCTCAAGCAACTGATGCGCAATTCGGGCGCGCAGACCGGCGCGAACGCCTCGGGCGGCGCCGGCGCGATGAACGCGATGCAGGCGCTCGGCGGCATGTCGGGCGGCGGCGGCGACCTCGAAGCGAACGCGGGCAATCTCGCCGCGATGAACGCGATGGCGAAGGCCTACGCGGCGGCGCAGGCCAACAAGAGCAGCGCGTCGCTCGCGGGCAAGGGCTATTCGGCGGCGGACTCTCTCCAGCCGCCGGTGCGCGGCAACGGGTCGGACAAGGTCAACGCGTTCGTCGATCGCCTCGCGGTGCCGGCGCAGGCAGCGAGCGCGGCGACGGGCATTCCGGCGCGCTTCATCATCGGTCAGGCGGCACTCGAATCCGGCTGGGGCAAGCGCGAGATCAAACATTCGAACGGCGCGACGAGCCACAACATCTTCGGCATCAAGGCGACGAAGGACTGGGGCGGCAAGACCGTCGATTCGGTCACGACCGAGTATGTGAACGGCCGGCCGCAGAAGGTCGTCGAGAAGTTCCGCGCCTACGATTCGTACGAAGAAGCGCTCACCGATTACGCGAGTGTCATCAAGAACAATCCGCGCTATGCGCCGGTGATCCAGGCTTCGCGCGATGTCGCGGGCTTCGCGCACGGCATGCAGAAGGCGGGCTACGCAACCGACCCGCAGTACGCGAAAAAGCTCATTTCGATCATGCGTCAGATCGTCTGACGAAGCCGCGCGGCCCTCGGTGCCCACGCAATCAGCGGATGTTTGCGGCCGGCTTCTTGCTGAAAAAGGCGTCACACGCGCTTTTGCGGCGCGCGGAAAGCGCGTATGTTCGGACCTCGGGCGACAGCAAACGTTTTACGTTTCTGGGGACGGCGCACCACATACATTTTTCGTTGCGCGACCCTAAACTTTTAAAGAGGTATGCCGCTAACCTGAATAATCGAAGTGCCGGGCCAATAGGGGTTCGGAACGACGCGCGACGTTCGGGGGGGCCTGGGCGGCGCGCGGGCACATTGCACACGGCTAGCACCATGAACACCAATCACAAACATGACGTTGCCGACGAGGACATCGCGCCGATCGTGGATTTCGGTCGGCGCAATCCGCTGGAAATCGGCGTGGCACTGCGCAATCTCGCCAATCGCGGAGACTTTCTGACGGCGCAATACGGCGACGGGCAGATCGTCACGCGTCTGCTCGATGTCGACGTAACCGCGCATCGTTTCACATTCGACTGGGGCGGCGTGGCGGAACAGAACCGCGGCGTGCTCGCTTCGCAGAGGCTCATTTTCAACGCGGCGCCGGAGGGTGTGCGGGTGGAGTTCACGACGCCGCCGCCGCGCGAGACGATATTCGACGGGCATCCTGCATTCGAGGCGGAGTTTCCGCCGGTGCTGTATTACATGCAGCGGCGCGAGTATTTCCGCGTCGAGGCGCCGGTGCTCGATCCATATATGTGCACGGGCACGCTGCCGGATGGGGAGCGATTCCGCTTCGAGGTGCATGATCTGTCGCTGGGCGGTGTGGCATTGCGGACAACGGATCAGCGGGTCGCGGATCTCGAGGTGGGCGTCGTGATTCAGGATGCTGAGCTGCATTTCAGCGCGAATGGTCGCGTGACGCTGGACATGATGCTTGTTTCGCATCGCGAGTCGACGACGCCGAAGGGTGATCGGCGGTATACGATGGGGTTCAAGTTCGTTTCGATGCCGGGGTCGGCGGAGAATACGCTGCAGCGGCTCATTACGCAGTTGGAGATGAAGCGGCGGTCTTTAGCGAAGTAGGCTCGCTTCGGTCGCTGGTTTTGGGGTTTGGGGTGCGGGGTGCGGGGTGCGGTTGTGTCATCGCCGGATCCCGGTTTCGCGTCGGTGTGTTTGCTCTGCCCCTGTGCGGGGCGGCAGTCGCCTGGTTTATGCTCGCGTGCGTGCGTGCGTGCGTGCGTGCGTGCGTGCGTGCGTGCGTGCGTGCGTAAAATCCTGTTTTCGCGTCGGTCTATTAGCACTGCCCCTGTGCGGGGCGGCAGTCACTTTCTTTGCTGCTGCAAAGAAAGTAACCAAAGAAACAGCTATCCCCATCCAAAGTACTTCACACCGGCCCCGGCACAGAAACACTCTCGTGGTCCGGCAGTAGCGAGTGCCCTCATAGGCCCTACCGGGCTTGGATCGCGCACGATCTGTCACACCGCGCCGCATAACTGACTGGTAAGGCGCCAAATAGCTCCGGCCCGCTGCGCGGCCGACCGGTCCATCGGGGATGCGTGCGCTTCCTTGCTAATGCTTCCATCTCACCGCATCGGTGGTCCGTTGGTTTCCCTTGCAAACCCAACGGCAGCGCGTAGCGCTGTGCCGGAGCTATTTTGTGCTGAACCAGCGCGCTTTAACTTCTAGCTTGTCAGACCGTGCGCGATCCAAGCCCGATTAGACCTATGAGGGCACTCGCTACTGCCGGACCACGTGCAATCTTCTGTGCCGCGGCCGGCCTGAAGTGCTTAGGCTGGGGATAGCTGTTTCTTTGGTTACTTTCTTTGCAGCAGCAAAGAAAGTGACTGCCGCCCCGCACAGGGGCAACGCCAATAGACCGACGCGAAAACGGGATCCAGCGAAAGCAAGAGCAAAAGCAAAGAAATAACCCTAAAACCCAACGCTCTTCGCGCAATAGCCATTGCCGCATCCCTCCGATAATGGCCTCATCGCAAAATCCCGCCGTCTCCCGCCAGGGAAACCCCTCCGCAAACGCTCAACTTCCCCGGCAATCGGCCGATATACATAACAGCCGAGCGGCAGCGCTCTCACCAGGATTCACGCATGTCCAATAACATTTTCAGCATTGGTCTTTCCGGTCTGAATGCGGCCCAGTGGGGCCTGACGACGACGGGGCAGAACATCAGCAACGCCGCGACGCCGGGCTATACGCTCGAAAAAGTCTCGTATCAGGAGTCGTCCGGTCAATTCACCGGCTCGGGCTATCTCGGCAACGGCGTGCAGGCCGTGACCGTCACGCGTCAGTACAGCCAGTACCTCACGACGCAGGTCAACAACACGCAATCGTCGAGCAGCGCGGCCAGCACGTACTTCTCGCTGATCTCGCAACTGAACAATCTCGTCGGCGATCCGACCAAGGGCATCGCGCAAGGCATCACCAATTACTTCTCCGGCCTGCAATCCGTCGCGAACTCGGCGAGCAGCACGGCGGCGCGTCAATCGCTGATGAGCAGCGCGCAAACGCTCGCCGATCAGATCAACTCGGCAGGCGAGCAATACGATCAACTGCGCCAGAGCGTCAACACGCAACTGACCAGCGCCGTCTCGCAGATCAACAGCTACTCGCAACAGATCGCCGATCTCAACAAGCAGATCAACATCGCAAGCGCCGGCGGCCAGCAGCCGAACCAGCTCCTCGATCAACGCGATCAGCTCGTCACGAACCTCAGCTCGATGATCGGCGTGCAGGTCGTGCAGCAGGACGGCAACTACAACGTTTTCATCGGCAACGGGCAGCCGCTCGTCGTCGGCAATACGCAATACGGGCTGCAAACGGTGCCTTCGCCGTCCGATCCGAGCGAGCTCTCGGTCGCGTTCCAGAATCGCGACGGCTCGACGCAAACCGCCGCGACGACGCAATACATCGAAAACTCGGCGCTGACCGGCGGCGTGGTCGGCGGTCTCATCGACTTCCGCACGCACACGCTCGATCCGGCGCAGGCGCAACTCGGCGCCATCGCCACGAGCTTCGCCAATCAGCTCAACGATCAGAACGCGCTCGGCCTCGATCTGAACGGCCAGGCGGGCGGCAAGCTGTTCGCGACCAGCGATCCGAACATCATCGCCAACGCGCGCAACAAGGGCACCGGCGTGCCGACGGCGACGATCGTCGATGGCACGCAGCCGCCCGCCAACGATTTCACCGTCACCTACGACGGCAGCAAATACACGGTGACGGACCCGGCGAGCGGCCAGACGCTCGGCACCATCGATCCGGCCACGGAAACCGCGAAGGACATCGGCGGCCTGAACATCGATATATCCGCACTGGGCGACGCGCAGAAGGGCGACTCGTTCACGATCCAGCCGACCCGCGCCGCGCTCGACGGCTTCAAGCTCACGACGAGCAACGGCGCGGCGATCGCGGCGGCATCGCCGGCGGTGACGTCGGCGGCGAGCACGAACACCGGCACGGCGTCGATTTCATCGGCGACGGTGACGAAGAGCCCGCTGTCGTCCGAGATCAACCTGAAGTACGACGCAACGGCGAAGAGCTTCACGGCGGACGTGGCGGTGAAGGTCGACGGCACCGATTACGCCGCAGGCACGACGATTCCCTACGATGCGTCGAAGGGCATGACGGTCGTCGGTGACGGCGTCTCGGCGACCATCAGCGGCACGCCGAAGGACACCGACACGTTCACGATCGCAAAGAATAACGGCGGCACGAGCGACGGCACCAACGCGCTCGCGATGGCGAACCTGGTTTCGGCAAAGTCGCTCAACGGCGGCAGCGACACGCTGACGAGCTCGTATGCGAACTACATCAACACGATCGGCAACCAGACCAATCAACTCAAGGCGACGAGCACGGCGCAGACCGCGCTGCTGACTCAGGCGACATCGGCGCAGCAATCGGTGCAGGGCGTGAACCTGAACGAGGAAGCGGCCAATTTGATCCAGTATCAGCAGCTCTATCAAGCGAACAGCAAGGTGATCCAGACCGCCGCGACGCTGTTCCAGTCGCTGCTCGGCATGTTCAACTGAGGCTCACTGCCATGCGTATCTCCAGTTCCCAGTACTTCAACATGAACGTCGCTTCGATGAGCGACCAGCAGAGCACGCTTGCTTCGATGTATCAGCAGATTTCGTCGGGCAAGCGCATTCTCACCGCATCCGACGATCCGCTCGGCGCGGCGCAGGCGGTGCAGCTCACGTTGAAGAGCGGCGCGCTCGCGCAATACGGCACGAACCAGACGGCGGCGCTTTCGTCGCTGCAGCAGGAAGATTCCACGTTGAGCAACGTGAGCAACGTGCTGCAGAGCATCCAGACGCAGATCGTGCATGCGGGCGACGGCTCGCTCACCGATGCGGACCGCACGTCGGTCGCGAATACGATTCAGGGTTTGCGCGATCAGCTCTTCAGCCTCGCGAACACGACGGACAGCGACGGCAACTACATCTTCTCGGGACTGAAGGGCGGCACGGCGCCGTTCTCGAACAATCCAGCCGGCGTCGGCGCGACGTATGACGGCGACTTCGGCCAGCGCACGGTGCAGATCAGCGAAGGGCGTTCGATGCAGGTGGGCGACACGGGTGTGTCGATCTTCCAGAGCGTGTCGCCGATGGAAAGCGATCCGGTGTCGACCGCGGGTTCGTCGAATTCGGGCACGGCGACGCTCAGCCCGGTGAGCGTGAGCGATACGAGCGACAAGGGTAACGCGAGCAAGTACACGATCACGTTCGCGGTCTCGCAGACCGATGGCACGACGACCTATTCGATCGAGTCGGACCCGGTGGATAGCACGCTGCCGACGAATGTGCCGTACACGGACAAGGCGGACATCACGCTCGGCGGCCAGAAGGTGACGATCGAGGGCGCGCCCAAGGATGGCGACACCTTCACCGTGAACCCGGCGGCGGCGGAGAACAACGACATCTTCGCGACGCTCGACAACATCGTGAGCGCGCTGAAGCAGCAGACGGGAACGCCGGCCGCGCAGGCCGCGCTGACCAATGCGCTGACGACTGCGGGCACGAAGATCAACAACACGTTCAACAACGTGCTGGCGGCGCAGACGGTTGTCGGCGGACGCGAGCAGGAAGTGCAGTCGACGCAGACCGCGATGCAGACGAGCCAGACGCAGACGGCGAGCGATATCGCGAATTTGACGAGCATCGATCTCGTGTCGGCGATTAGTCAGTACGAGCTGACGCAGAACTCGCTGCAGGCGGCGCAGATGGCGTTTTCGCAGATTCAGAAGATGTCGTTGTTTGATTACATCGGGAGTTGATGGGCGTTTGGGAGAACGCCTTGCTCCTTTTTTGTTTGCTTGCTTGTGCGTTTGCTTGCTTGTGCGCTTGCTTGCGCTTTGTTTCGCCGGATCCCGGTTTCGTGTCGGTCTATTAGCACTGCCCCTGTGCGGGGCGGCAGTCACTTTCTTTGCTGCTGCAAAGAAAGTAACCAAAGAAACAGCTATCCCCAGCCTAAGCACTTCATGCCGGCCGCGGCACAGAAGATTGCACGTGGTCCGGCAGTAGCGAGTGCCCTCATAGGCCTACCGGGCTTGGATCGCGCACGGTCTGACAAGCTAGAAGTTATAGCGCGCTGGTTCAGCACAAAATAGCTCCGGCACAGCGCTACGCGCTGCCGTTGGGTTTGCAAGGGAAGCCAACGGTGGGCGAAGGCAGTGAGATGGAAGCATTAGCAAGGAAGCACGCGCGGACCCGATGGACCGGTCGGCCGCGAAGCGGGCCGGAGCTATTTGGCGCCTTACCAGTCAGTTAAGTGGTGCGATGTGACAGACCGTGCGCGATCCAAGCCCGGCGAGTTTTGTGAGGGCACTCGCTACTGCCGGACCACGAGAGTGTTTCTGTGCCGGGGCCGGCATGAAGTACTTTGGATGGGGATAGCTGTTTCTTTGGTTACTTTCTTTGCAGCAGCAAAGAAAGTGACTGCCGCCCCGCACAGGGGCAGTGCTAATAGACCGACGCGAAAACAGGATTTCACGCACCCACGCACGCACCTACCCACCCACGCACCCGAAAACAAACCAGGCGACAGCCGCCCCCCACCGGGGCAACGCTAAAACAAGCCTCAAAACATCATCCCTCCGGCGATTCGCCGAACCTCCCCCAATCCCACATCAAAAATCCGCTGAAAAAACGGCATAAGATTCGGCACCATAAGCTGCAACAAAAGCAACCCGACGAGCATCGTCACTGGAAACCCGACCTGAAAGATGCCGATCTGCGGCGCGGCGCGATTGAGAATCCCGAGCGCGAGATTGGCGATGAGCAGCGCCGCAACGATCGGCAACGCCAGCAGCAACCCGGTGGAAAACACGCTGGCGCCATAGCCGACGAGCAAACGCCATCCTTGCGCATGCGAAGCCGCCCCCACGACATTCGCCTCGATCGGCACGCTTTGAAACGTCGTCACCAGCGCGCTCATCAACTGCAAATGCCCGTCGAACACGAGAAAAGCCAGCATCGCGAGGGTGTTCAGATAGCGCGACACCACCACCGCATTGCCACCCGCGCGCGGATCGTAAAGCATCGCAAAACCAAGGCCCATCTGCTGCCCGATGAACTCACCAGCCGCATCGACAGCGGCGAACGCGATTTGCATCGTCATGCCGATCGCCGCGCCGATCAGAAACTGATTCACGATGATCCACACGCCCGCCGCCGAAAACACCGTCGCCTGCGGCATGGCGCCAAGCGTCGGCGCGACGATCAACGAGATGAACGCCGCAAGCGCGATCTTCACGCGCATCGGAATCGCCATGTGGCTCAGCACGGGCGCGGTCGCGATCAGCGCGAGGATGCGCACGAACGGCCACAGAAACGCCGTGAGCCAGCCGTTCAGTTGCGCGTAGGTGACGGAGAACATCGCTGCGAACTCAGCCCGTGATCGCGGGCGTGATCGTGAAAACGTGGCGCATGTAGTCGAGCAGCGTCGAAAGCATCCACGGCCCCGCGATCACGAGCGTCACCGCTACCGCAATCAGCTTCGGGATGAACGACAGCGTCGACTCGTTGATCTGCGTGGCCGCCTGGAACAGGCTCACCACGAGACCGACCACGAGCGCGACCAGCAAGAGCGGCGCGGCGAGCAACAAGGCGACATACATCGCCTGATGCGCCATCGTCATGACGGATTCCGGCGTCATTTCTAAATCCTCAGGAAACGAAGCTCTGCGCGAGCGAGCCGATCAGCAACTGCCAGCCATCGACGAGCACGAACAGCATCAGCTTGAAAGGCAGCGCGATCGTCGTGGGCGACACCATCATCATGCCCATCGACATCAGCACGCTCGCCACCACCATGTCGATGATGAGAAACGGAATGAAGATCGTGAAGCCGATCTGAAAGCCCGTCTTCAACTCGCTCGTGATGAACGACGGCACCAGCAGCGAGAGCGGCACGTCCTCGGGTCCGTTCATCGGCGCGGCATGCGAGATGCGCGCGAAGAGCGCGAGATCCGCTTCGCGCGTCTGCTTCAGCATGAACTGCTTGAACGGCGCAACGCCGCGCGTCATCGCCTGATCCATCGCGATCTGGCCTTCTGAGAAGGGCTTGTAGGCGTCGTTGTACGCCTTGTCGAGAACGGGCGACATCACGAAGAACGAGAGGAACAGCGCGAGACCGACGAGCACCTGATTCGGCGGCGTGCTCGTCGTGCCGAGCGCCTGGCGCAACAGCGACAGCACGATGATGATGCGCGTGAAGCTCGTCATCATCAGGACCATCGCGGGGAGGAACGAAAGCATCGTCAGCAGCAGCATCGTCTGCACGCTGAGCGAATACGTCGTGCCGCCGTTCGGGCCGGGGCTCGTGTTGAAAGCGGGAAGGCCCGCCGTGCTTTGCGCGAACGCCGCGAAAGGCGCCAGAGCGATCACGACCGGCAGCGCGAGCTTGAAACCGCGCACGATGTTGCGACTGACCTGCATTACTTGCTCCCGCCGACGATGCCTGCGAGAGCATCGAGAATGCGCTGACCTTGAAGAACGACGAACGTGATGACCATGACAACCTGCCTTTTTCGATAGGCTGAATTGTCGGCCACCGCGATATCGACCGATGGCGCGAAAAGAGGGCGAAACTCCGGCCAACTCGTTCTATTGCTAAACGGCCGCTGTAAACGGACATCGGGCGCGACCCTCGCGGATCGCGCCCGATGTCTTCATCGAAGAAGGAGCCTTACTTGTTCGGCGACACGAACTTCTGAAGACGCTTGTTCGCTTCGCCGGCGAGGGCATCGCGGAATCGCGTGCCGAAGCTGCCGGCGGACGATGGCGCCGCGACGCCGACGCTTTCCACTTCGGCCGAACCGGCAGGCATCGTGTGCAGCAAACGCACATTGCCGGGACCGGCGCC
The DNA here is from genome assembly GCF_900044055.2 of Caballeronia calidae. Lineage (GTDB taxonomy): Bacteria > Pseudomonadota > Gammaproteobacteria > Burkholderiales > Burkholderiaceae > Caballeronia > Caballeronia calidae. The sequence goes on from NZ_FCOX02000001.1 coordinate 413,493, forward strand.
GAGCACGAGCCACGTATCGCCCACCTCGACGACCGCGACGCGCTCCTTGTTGCCGAGCGATGCGCCGCCGACCACCTTCACGAGACCGGAGCGCTTGCCGCCCTGAAGACCGAACTTGCGCGCGAGCCACGCGCAGCCGAACACGAAGCCGATTACGACGACGAGCCCGACGAGCGTCTGCAGCACCGCGCCGAATCCGAGCGACGGCACCGCCGTGCCCGCGCCGACGCCCGATGCGATCTGCGCGGCGTGATTGACGGCGTTCATGTCGGCGGCGCGCGCAAGAAGCGGCATCGCAGACAACAAGGCGGCAAAGCGTTTCATCGATTCAACTTCCGGATACGTTCGGACGGCGTGATGATGTCGGTCAGGCGAATGCCGAACTTGTCGTTGACGACGACCACTTCACCCTGCGCGATGAGACAGCCGTTGACGAGCACGTCCATCGGCTCGCCCGCGAGGCCGTCGAGTTCCACGACCGAGCCTTGCGCGAGCTGCAACAGGTTGCGAATCGCGATCTTCGTGCGCCCGAGCTCCACCGTCATCTGCACGGGGATGTCGAGAATCATGTCGATGTCGTTGCGCGTAGACGGCGCAGCGGCCTTCGACAGCGGCTGGAACACGCCGGCGCTCGCGGCCACCGGCGTTTCATTGCCGTTCTGCTCGGCGAGCGCGCTCGCCCAGTCGTCCATGATGGCGTCGTCGCTCACGGGTTCCGTGCCGGGCAACGTGCCGTCCTGCATCAGGTCACTCATATCCACCTTCCTTCATCGTATCGCTCGCGCTGATCATCTTCTGCACGCGCAGCGCGTATTGACCATTGAAAATTCCGTAGCCGCATTCCATGACCGGCACGCCATCCACTTTCGCGACGACGTGCTCCGGAATGTCGATCGGCAGCACATCGCCCGCCCGCATGTTGAGAAGCTGTTCGAACGACGAGCGGATCTCGGCGAGATCCACCGTCAATTCCACTTCCGCCGATTGCACCTGCTGCGACAGCACGCGCACCCAGCGGCGGTCCACTTCGAGCGCCTCGCCCTGAATCGGCGACGAGAGCACATCGCGGATCGGCTCGATCATCGAGTACGGCATGCAGATGTGCAGCGTGCCGCCCGTCGAGCCGAATTCGATCGTGAACTGCGTCACGATGACGATCTCGTTCGGCGTCGCGACGTTCGCGAACTGCGTGTGCATCTCCGAGCGCATGTATTCGAACGTCAACGGCTTCACGCTGCGCCATGACGTGGCGTAGTGCTCGAACACGAGATTGAGCAGCTTGCTGATGATGCGCTGCTCGGTCTGCGTGAACTCGCGCCCTTCGACGCGCGTATGAAAGCGCCCGTCGCCGCCAAACAGGTTATCGACGACGAAGAACACGAGGTTCGGATCGAACACGAACAGCGACGTGCCGCGCAGGGGCTTCACATGGACCAGGTTGAGGTTGGTCGGGATCGGCAGGTTGCGCGTGAATTCGCTGTACTTCTGCACCTTCACCGGGCCGACGGAGATTTCCGCCGAGCGCCGCATGAAGTTGAAGATGCCCACGCGCATGAGGCGCGCGAAGCGGTCGTTGATGATTTCGAGGCCGGGCATCCGGCCGCGGACGATGCGTTCCTGCGTCGCGATGTTGTAGGGACGTACGCCGGCGGGCTTGGTCTCGTCGGAGACTTGATCGATTTCGCCGGTGACGCCTTTGAGGAGGGCATCGACCTCCTCCTGCGACATGAACTCTTCGTGGCCCATGACTTTTTACTCGCTGATGCGGCGTTACTGGACGACGAATTCGGTGAACAGCACTTCTTCGACGCGCACTGGCTTTTCGGCGGTGCTCGCCGCCGTTTCGACGGACGCGCGCAGTTCGTTGGCGAGCTGCTTTTTGCCGTCGACGGTGGCGAGATCGTCGGGGCGCTTGCCCGAGAGCAGGAGCAGCACGCGGCTGCGGACTTCGGGCATGTGCTCGGTGACGAGCAGCTGGACCTTTTCGTCCTTCAGCTTGAGCGTGAGACCGGCGCGGAGATAGTGCATGGCGCCGTCGTCGGACTGGAGGTTCACGGTGAGCGATTCGAGCGGGAAGAACACGGGCGGCGGTTCCGGCGCGGGTCGAGCCGGGCCGTGAGTTTTGCCGAGGAAGAACCAGGCGCCGCCCGCGCCCGCGCCGAGCAGGACGATCGCGCCGACGGCGATGATCAGGATCTTTTTGAGCTTTCCGCTCTTCGCGGGAACGATGGGTTGCTGGTTTGCGGTCGTGGTAGCCATTTGCTTGCCTCTTTCGATAGGGTGAATTGTTGGCTATCGCCGTGTAAAGCGATGGGTCGAACAGAGGGGGGATTTAGGGTTAATTGGGCTTTTTGCCCCTGCGCGGGGGTGGCGGTTTTTTTCGCCGGATCCCCGGGTTCGTGTCGGTCTATTAGTCCTGGCCTTGAGCCGGGCGTGCTGCTTGCGCTTTCATGAAATCCTGTTTTCGTGTCGGTCTATTAGCGTTGCCCCTGTGCGGGGCGGCAGTCACTTTCTTTGCTGCTGCAAAGAAAGTAACCAAAGAAACAGCTATCCCCAGCCTAAGCACTTCAGGCCGGCCGCGGCACAGAAGATTGCACGTGGTCCGACAGTAGCGAGTGCCCTCATAGGCCTAATCGGGCTTGGATCGCGCACGGTCTGACAAGCTATAACTTTTAGCGCGCTGGTTCAGCACGAAATAGCTCCGGCACAGCGCTACGCGCTGCCGTTGGGTCTGCAAGGGACACCAACGAACCATCGATGCAGTGAGATGGGAGTGTTAGCAAAGAAGCGCGCGCAGACCCGATGGACCCGTCGGCCGCGCAGCGGGCCGGAGCTATTTGGCGCCTTACCAGTCAGTTGAGCGGCGCGAGGTGACAGACCGTGCGCGATCCAAGCCCGGTTAGGCCTACGAGGGCACTCGCTACTGCCGGACCACAGCCGCTCTTCTGTGCCGGGGCCGGTGTGAAGTACTTTGGATGGGGATAGCTGTTTCTTTGGTTACTTTCTTTGCAGCAGCAAAGAAAGTGACTGCCGCCCCGCACAGGGGCAGTGCTAATAGACCGACGCGAAAACAGGATTTCACGCATCCACGCACCCGAAAACAAACCAGGCGACTGCCGCCCCCACCGGGGCAACGCCAATAGACCGACACGCAAACGGGATCCGGCAAAAAAAAATCAAGCAAAGGTATCGACGAGCCCAACAGTGCGCCGCACAGGCATCTTCACACTGGCAGCGACCGAACCGCCCCCGCCAGCCCCACGCGGGCTCCCCGCCCCTGAGCGATCACCACCGCTCCCCTGCTGCGATTGCCGCGCAAACGCCGACCCATCGGAAACAGAAGCACTCCCAAGACTGATGCCATTCGCCTCCATCGCCTCGCGCAGCTTCGGCATGGCGGCCTCGACCGCCTCCCGCACCTGCGCATGTTGCGAAACGAACAACGCGTGCGCGTGACTCTCGGAAACCTGCAACGTCACCTGCAACGGCCCGAGATCCTTCGGATTCAAAGTCAGCTCAGCGCTCTGCTGATCGCCCTTGGCAAGAAACACGACCTTCTGACTGAACGCATCGTCCCAGCCCGACGAACCCACATGCGGCGCGATCGCCGCGCTCGTCGCCGATGCCATCGCGCCTTGCGGGCTGGACACCGCCGAATTCGCCGATGCCGTCTGCATCGCCACGGCGTGCGCGGCCGCGTCGGCGGCTTGCTTATACGCGACGGTCGCCGCATCGGAAGGCATCGTCGGCGCAGCCTGTGCGCCCGCGAGCGCGGCGGTGTCGGCGGTCTTGTCGTCGATCTTCGCATTGGCCACGAGCCCGGCCAGACCCGCGCCCTTGCCGCCCTTGCCGAACAAACCGCCTTGCTCCTCGCCGGTCGCGCCTTCACGTGCCGTCGCGACGGAAGCATTGACCGGCACCGCATTGGGCTGCACGTTGTTCATCGCGGCGAGCGCGGCCTGAAGCGCGTCCTGCGGCGATTTCGCGTCGCCGCTCTTGTGCGTTTCGCCGGTCGACTTGTCGTCATCGGTCGAAGCGCTCGCCGTCACGAGCGAGGCGGCGTCGGTCAGATCGGCGAGCGTGGCGTCGGTGTCGTCGTCGCTGGCGGCGTCCGCGCGGGCCTTGGCCTCTGCAGCCGCCGCGGCGGCCGCATCCGACGACGAACCCGATGCCTGCGCCGCCGGCTTCGATGCATCCGCCGTATCGGTCTTGCCCGAAGACTTCGATGCCGCGTCCGCCTGATCCGGCTTCGACGCAGCCTGCGTCTGCGATGCGTCATCGCTTTTCGAGGCCGCTGCCGATGCGCTGTCGTCGGGCTTCGGCGCGTCGTGCACGCTGGAATCGTCGGCGGAAGAGTCCGCCAGCGCCTTCGCCGCCTGCGCGTCCGCATGGGCCTTGTCGGTGATGCTCTGCAGCGTCATGCCGAACGATGCGCCCGCGCTCGCCGCGCGCTGCGCCGCGGACTTGCTCGATGACGCGGCGCCGCTCAGCGCGCCGAGAAGGGAAACGGAGGACATACGGGTCTCTCAAATGCAATGAATAGGGAACGGCTCACGCACGCTCGGCGCGCATGCGCAATATCTTGGCGGCGTGCTCGTCGGCTTCGCGCTGCTCGACGCGCGCGGCTTTCTTCGCGAGCATCGCCTCGCCGCGCGCGGCCAGCACTTCGTAACTGCCGAGCTTCTGCTTCTTCAGACGCCAATCGGGTTTCGCCGCCTCGATGCGCTGATCGGCCATGAGGAGCGCCGTGCGCTGCTGCGCGATCGCGGAATCGAGCGTATCGACGAACGCCTGGAAGTTGCGCAGCGTCTGCGCCGTCGTGCCTTCCTGCGCCGATGCCGTGAAGCGCGCGTGATACTCGTCGCGATAGGTCACGAGCGAATTCAGCTGCGTTTCGATCTCGTTGCGCTCCTGCTGGAGCTTGCCGAGCTTCTTGGTGGCGGCGTCGAGCTCCTCCGCGGCGAGTTCGATAAGCGTGTTGATCGGCAGATTCTTGGACATGGTGTGACGATCCCGTTTGGTCTTTGGCTTTCTTGTGATGATTGCTTTTTGATACTAGTCGAAAACTAATCGAATAGCTGGTTCAACATCGCGATGCTCGGCTCGAACGGCGCCTGCTCGCGAAAGCCTTGCTGCAAAAACGACTCCATGCGCGGATACAGCGCGATCGCGCGGTCGAGCAGCGCATCGCGTCCGCTCGAATACGCGCCCACGTTGATCAGGTCGCGGTTGCGCTGATAGCGCGACAACATCTGCTTGAAGAGGCGCACGCGCTCGAGATGCTTGTCGTCGATGAGCGCGGTCATCGCGCGGCTGATCGACTGTTCGATATCGATAGCCGGGTAATGTCCCGCCTCGGCGAGCGAGCGGTTCAGCACGATATGGCCGTCGAGAATCGCGCGCGCCGAATCGGCGATCGGGTCCTGCTGATCGTCGCCTTCGGTGAGCACGGTGTAGAACGCGGTGATCGAACCGCCACCTTCCGGGCCATTCCCGGTGCGCTCGACGAGCGCCGGCAGCTTCGCGAACACCGACGGCGGATAACCCTTCGTCGCGGGCGGCTCGCCGATCGCGAGCGCGATCTCGCGCTGCGCCATCGCGTAACGCGTCAGCGAATCCATCAGCATCAGCACGTGCTTGCCCTGATCGCGGAAATATTCGGCGAGCGAAGTCGTGTACGCGGCGGCCTGCATCCGCAGCACGGGCGACACGTCCGCCGGCGCCGCGACGACGACCGAGCGCGCGAGACCATCCTCGCCCAGAATCTGCTCGATGAATTCCTTCACTTCGCGGCCACGCTCCCCGATCAGCCCGATCACGATCACTTCCGCGCTCGTGTAGCGCGCCATCGTGCCGAGCAACACCGATTTACCGACGCCCGAGCCCGCGAACAGGCCCATGCGCTGGCCGCGACCGACCGTGAGCAGCGTGTTGATCGCGCGCACGCCGACATCGAGCACCTTGTGAATCGGCTCGCGGTTCAGCGGGTTGATGACCGGCGCGGACAGCGGCGCATCGACCTTCGCGCCGAGCGGGCCGAGACCGTCGAGCGGACGGCCGGAAGCATCGACCACGCGGCCGAGCATTTCCCAGCCGACGGGCAAGCGCTTCGCGCCCGCCATCGGATCGTTGATCGGCGCGCTTTCGAGCGGATACACGCGCGCGCCGGGCAGCAGACCGGCGACTTCGGTCGTCGGCATCAGAAACAGCTTGTCGCCCGCGAAGCCGACCACTTCGGCTTCGGCGGTCGGAATCGCGCTGCCCGGCGGCAGCTCGATCATGCATTCGGAGCCGACGCCCATTTTCAGACCGACCGCTTCCAGCACGAGACCGGCGGCGCGCGTGAGACGCCCGCACGGACGCAGCGGCTTCGCGATCGCGTTGCGCGTTCTCAGCGCGTCGAGCTTGTCGCGCCACGTGTCGATGTGCGGATTGCCCGCGATATCGGCGAGTTCGGCGATGGTGCGCGCGGCGAGTTCGTCGGGCGATTCGTCGTCGATGGATTCATCGGCGGCGAGCGGGCCGAACGACGCGCGCGCGAGTTCCTGTTCGAGTTCGCTCAGGCCGTCCTGAGTGATGCGGTGATTCACCACGGCTTGTTCCTCCCGAGCGCGGCCACGACGCGCTCCCAGCGCGACACGTTGGTCGCGTCGATCTCACCGGTCGCGGCGTGCGCCTTGCAGCCGCCGCGCTCGACGATCGGGTCCGGGCGCACGATCCAGCCCGCGCCTTCGAGTTCGTCCTTCAGATACGCATCGACGATCGGCATGTCGGCCGGATTCACGATGAGCGTCGGCGCACCGGACAGCTCCGGCTCGGCGGCGATCACTTCGCGCGCCACGGCGACGAGCGCTGTCGGATCGAGCGCGAGATGCTGACGCACGACCTGCTGCGCGATATCGACGGCAAGCTCCGCGAGCGATTCCGCGATGGCCGCATCGGCGGCTTGCAGCGCGGTCCTGAACGCATCGGCGATTTCCGCGAGCACCGCAGCCTGCGCGAGCGCTTCCTTGCGGCCGTCCTCGAAACCCTTCGCCTGACCCTGCTCGTAACCGGCCTGATAGCCGAGCGCCTGGCCCGCGACGTGCCCCTTCGCGAGCCCTTGCTGATGCGCGTCTTCCTCGACGCGGCGCAGGTGCGCCTCGAGCGCGGCCTGTTCCGCCGCGCTGTTGTCGACCTTGACTTCGACGGGATCGAACGATGCCATTTCCCAGCGCTGATACGCCGAGAGCGGAGCCTTCTGCGCGCGGGCGTCAGACATACGCGTCCTCCGCCTTGCCGCCTAGCTGGATCTGACCGTTTTCCGCGAGATTGCGGACGATCTGCAGGATCTTGCGCTGCTGCTGCTCGACTTCCGACACGCGCACCGGACCGCGCGAATCGAGGTCTTCGGCGAGCAGCTCGGCCGCGCGCTGCGACATGTTCGACAGGAACTTCTGACGCAGCGCCGGTTGCGCGCCCTTCAGCGACACGATCAGCGTTTCCGACTCCACTTCCTTCAGCAGCAGCTGGATCGCGCGGTCTTCGAGGTCGAGCAGGTTCTCGAACACGAACATCTGGTCGATGATCTTCTGCGCGAGCTCCGCATCGTATTCGCGGACGTTCGAGAGCACGCCTTCCTCGTGATTGCTCGACATGAAGTTGAGAATCTCCGCCGCCGTGCGGATGCCGCCCATCGGCGCGCGCTTCAGGTTGTCGCTGCCGGAGAGGAGCGTGGTCAGCACGTCGTCGAGTTCGCGCAGCGCGGCGGGCTGGATGCCGTCGAGCGTCGCGATGCGCAGCAGCACGTCGTTGCGCAGGCGGTCCGCCAGCAGCGACACGATTTCCGACGCCTGATCGCGGTCCAGATGCACGAGGATCGTCGCGATGATCTGCGGATGCTCGTTCTTGATGAGTTCCGCGACCGCGCCCGAGTCCATCCACTTCAGGCCTTCGATGCCGCTCGTGTCGCTGCCTTGCAGGATACGGTCGATCAGCGCGCCGGCCTTGGTCTCGCCGAGCGCCTTCGTCAGCACCGAGCGGATGTACTCGCTCGAATCCAGCGACAGCGCGGTGTGCTTCTCCGCTTCCTCGACGAATTCGGTCAGCACGTTGTCGAGCTGCTCGCGCGTCACGTTTTTCAGGGCCGCCATGGTCGCGCCGATCTTCTGCACCTCGCGCGGAGCGAGATACTTGAATACTTCGGCGGCTTCTTCCTCACCGATCGACATCAGGAGGAGGGCGGCTTTGTTCAGGCCTTCAGCGTTCATCGGACACCCAGTTCTTCACGACCGTCGCAACGATTCTCGCGTCCTGGCGCGCCACCATGCGCGCGTAGTCGAGGTTGCGATCGAATTTGGCCTTCTTGCTTTCATGACCGAGGAGACTCACCTCGGCATCCTTGTCTTCGTCTTCCTTCTTCTGGCCGTCGGCCGCGGGGCCGTCGAGCAGCGAGAGTTCATCCGGCGCGCCGAGCGTGGGCGCGGCTTCGGGCGGCGGCGGGAACGCGCGGCGCATCGCCGGCTTCACCATGCTGAAGTACAGGAACAGCGCCACGATGCCGATGCCCACGTACTTCGCCGCCTGGAGACCCCACGCGATCATCTGCTGCGTGCGCCACCACGGGACGTCGGGCGTTGCGTTCAGATCGGCCGAGAACGCGCTGTTCACGACGTTCACCGAGTCGCCGCGCTTCTCGTCGAAGCCCATCGCGTCCTTCACGAGCTGCTGCACCTGCGCGAGCTTGTCGGCGGCGAGCGGCGTCATCGTGACGTTACCCTTCGCGTCGATCTTCTTCTCGTAGTTCACGACCACCGCCACCGACAGGCGCTTGATGCCGCCCGTCGCCTGCTCGTAGTGGCGCACCGTGCGATCCACTTCGTAGTTCGTCGTCGTGTCCTTGCGCTGGTTCTGCGGCGTGGCCTTCGCGGCGCCCACCGCGCCCGATGCGGCCGCGTCGATCGGCGCGGAAGCCGGCTGCGGCGGCTGGTTCGACAGCGCTCCCGGCACGCCCGATGCGCCGCCGCCCGTCGTTTCGCTCGATTCGCTCGATTGCTGGCTGCGGATCGCCGTGCTCTGCGCGTTGCCGTTCGGGCCGTAGCTTTCGGCGGTTTGTTCGAGCTTCGAGAAGTCGATGTCGGCGCTCACCTGCGAGCGCGCATTGCCGGCGCCGAAGAGGGGCGCGAGGATCGCGTCGATGCGCTTTTGCGTGTTGTGCTCGATCTGCTGCACGTACTTCAGTTGCGACGCGTCGAGGCCGTTGGCGGCGCTCTGGCTCGTCAGCAGGTTGCCGTCCTGATCGACGATATTCACGTTCTTGACCGGCATGTCCGCCACGCCCGACGCGACCATGTGCGCGATCGCGACCACCTGGCCTTCGTCGAGCACGCGGCCCGGATACAGATTGACCATCACGGAGGCGGTCGGCAGTTCCTTGTCGCGCACGAAGACGGAAGGCTTCGGAATCGCCAGATGCACGCGCGCCGACTTCACCGACGAAATCGAGCCGATGGTGCGCTCCAGCTCGCCTTCGAGCGCGCGTTGATAGTTGACCTGTTCGGCGAACTGGCTGATGCCGAACTTCTGGTTGTCCATCAGCTCGAAGCCGACCGAACCGCTCTTCGGCAAGCCCTGGCTCGCGAGGCGCAGACGCGTCTCATGAACCTGCTCCGCCGGCACGAGAATGGCGCCGCCGCCTTCGCCCAACTTGTAGGGAATGTTGCCCTGCTGGAGCGCGGCAACGATTGCGCCGCCGTCGCGATCGGAGAGATTCGAGAACAGCACGCGATAGTCCGGCTGGCGCGACCACATGACGAGGCCCGCCACCACCATCACCAGAACCGCGACTACCACGATCAGCGGCACGCGCGGATTCGAGCGGAACTGGTTGAGCATCGGCACGCGCTGCGCAAAACCGCCGAAGTCGGCGCCCCCTGCGCTCGCGGCGGCCGTTCCGGCTGCACCCGGCTGTGCGCCCGCCAGGCCCATTCTGGCGTCGGGCGTGATGAGTGAGTTGTTGGGCGTTTCCATTTAGCGTCGAAGCTCCGAATCCTGATGTTCTCCTCCCGCCGCTATCCGCTGATGTAAGCGGCGGTGGAGGACTTTTCACGATGGGGATTATCCGCAGAAGATTGCAAGTCGATTCGGTGAATAGAGCGGGGTTTTCCCCGTTCTTTCGGTGCTTTGAAAAATCGCCGGCTGCTAATCTTTTTCGTACTCGAACAAGCGTCCAGACGCGGTCCGAGCACCAGGTCCCCGCCATGAGCGGCGCCGGTTTTTTCCTGTCACCCGGAGTCAACATGAACTTTCCGATCAATCCGCTTTCCGCCGCCCTCTCGGCCATTCAGTCGATGGCGTCGCAAGCCGCAGGCGGGACTGGCGCGACCTCGACCGTCGCGTCGGGCGCCATCGCGGGGCAAAGCGGGACATCGGGCGCGGCGAGCGCCGGCAGCTTCGCCGACGCGCTGAAATCGTCGATCGACAAGATCAGCGACAACCAGACGAAGGCGCTCGGCGAGGCGCACGCGTTCGAGATCGGCGCGCCGAACGTGTCCCTCAACGACGTGATGGTGGACATGCAGAAGGCGAACGTCGGCCTGCAATTCGGGCTGCAGGTGCGCAACAAGCTCGTGTCGGCCTACAACGACATCATGCAGATATCCGTCTGACGCAGCCTCCTCGCGATCCAGCCCTTTAGCGCCGCGCCCGGCTCTGGAGCCTTGCTTCCTAAAGCTTTTCCGCGTTTCTCCGATAACCCCGGTAACGGCACGGCGAACGACGGCTCGCTCGCCTGCACCGGTTTTACCGGACCTACACGGATCAGGACGAGCAGCACGGCGTCCGAATGAAGCCCGCGGACGCTGCGGCATCGCAAAAGGAGAATCGAGAGATGTATTCCCCAGGACACGCTGGAGCCAACGCCTACGCACGCGTGGGCGTGCAGACAGGAGTGATGGGAGCGAGCCCGCACCGGCTGATCGTGATGCTGTATCAGGGCGCGCGCCAGGCGATCGCGCAGGCGCGCATGCACTTGCAGCAGAAGAACATCGGTGCGCGCGGCGCGGCGATCGGCAAGGCCATCAGCATCATCGAGAGCGGTTTGCAGCAGGCGCTCAACAAGGATGCGGGCGGCGAGATCGCGGAACGTCTGGACGCGCTGTACACGTATATGACGCGCCGGCTGCTCGAGGCGAACATGAATCAGGACGAGACGATGCTCGTGGAGGTCGACAACCTGCTCGCGACGCTCGAGGAAGCCTGGGTGGGAATTGGACCGGAAGTGGCGCAAATGACCGCCGCGCCCGTTTGACGGGCAATGCGCGTCGACTGCCTCGAAAGAATGAAGACGACACAAGAATATTTCGCTCACTACGAAACCATCGCGGCGATTTCCGGCCAGATGCTGGCGGCCGCGCGCGGCGGCGAATGGAGCGAACTGAAGACGTTGCAGGGCACCTACCGCGAGTTGATCGAGCAGCTGAAGGAAGCGGATTCCGGCTCGGAACTCGACGAAGACGCCCGGGCGCGCAAGCTGGACCTCGTGAAGAAGATTCTCGCCGATGACGCCGCGATCCGCGATCTGACATCGCCGAGCCTCGCGCGGCTGTCGGCGCTCTTCACGGTCAACAGGCCGGCGCGCGTACTGAAAAAAATGGTCGGACTGCGCTAGGCGCCGGTCCGCGCCCGGCCGGGCGCATTTGAGGATGTGGGCATGACTGGACTCGATACCGCGATCGCATCGCTGCTCGCTAGCCGCACCGAGCTCCTTCTGTCCGCGATTCGCGCGCCGGGCGGTGTCAGCGGCAGCGGCGTGACCGGCGCGAGCGTCGGACAGACGACGACGCAAGCGGATATGCCGCAGGCTGCCGGATCGCCTGCGGGATCGCCGGCGCCGGCGGCATCGGCGCAAACCGCGTTCTCCAGCGTCGCGCGCACGCTCGACGTGATCTCGCGCTTCGGCGGCGCGGCCCCCGCGCTCACCGGCGATGCGCCGCTCTGGCCGACGCCGCCGCGCCCCGCGAGCGCCTTCGCCGCGCTGACGACGGGCCTCTTCGATACCGCGTTCTCGTCCAACGCGGCCGCCGTGGCCGCCGCGCGGGCCGCGACGCAGAATCTGCCGCCGCTGCCAGCCGCCGCGCTCGCGACCGCGCTGGCGAAGACCGTCGACGAAAGCGGGCTCTTCTACGAATCGCATCTGGTGCAATGGCTCGCGGGCCAGCGCAGCGCGGCGTCGCTCGCCAACGAGCCGCAGGCGCGCGTCGACGGGCGCGCGATGTCCCTGCCGCTCGATTTCGCCAGCAAGGCCGCAACCGGCGACGCCTGGCTCGACGACGCACGCTCGCCGCAATTCATCTCCGATCTGCCCGATTTGCACGCGAGCGCGCGCGCCGTCGCGACGCCGCAGACGCCGCAACAGGCGGCCGCGCTCGCCGCATCCGTGCGCGATGCGCCGCCGTCCGCGCTCTCGAATTCGCAGAGCGGCAACGCGGCGGGCGGCGCGGGCACGCAGCCGAGTCAGCACGAATCGGCGCTGCAGGCGTCGATCGCGGCGGGCGTCCATCCGGCGACGCTCAACGTCGTGCGCCAGCAGCTCGACGTGCTCGCGAACCAGCAGTTCCGCTGGCAGGGCGAGGCGTGGCCCGGCACGCGCTTCGAATGGGAAATCGCCCGCGAGCCGCGTGACCCGCGCACCGCCGACGATGCCGCGGACGAACGCGCGTGGCGCACGCGCATCACGCTGTCGCTGCCCGCGCTCGGCACCGTCGACGCCGAACTGGTGCTCACGGGCGAGAAACTCGTCGCGCGCATCAAGGCGGGCGATTCCGGCGCGCGCCGTCTGGCCGCCGACGGCGCCGCGTTCGCGCGCCAGCTCGAAGCGGCGGGCATCGCGCTGGCGTCGCTGTCCGTGCGCTCGATGGACGGCACGACCGATCTCGCGCTGTCCGGCGACAAGCCCGCCGCGAAAAGACCGATGCGCTCGCCGCTCGAGCATCTGTTCCGCCAGGCGCCGGGCGAGGGGAGCGAGGCATGAGCGCGCAGGATCATCCGCCGTACACGCGCAGGCAGGCGACCGCGCTCGCCTACGAAGCGGGCAATCGCGAGTCGACGCCGCGCGTCGTCGCGAAGGGCTACGGCATCGTCGCGGACATGATCGTGCAGCGCGCGAAGGAAGCGGGGCTGTACGTGCACGAATCGCCGGAAATGGTGTCGCTGCTGATGCAGGTCGATCTCGACGCACACATTCCGCCCGCCTTGTATCAGGCGGTGGCGGAATTGCTGTCGTGGGTTTATCGGCTGGAGAACGAGGAGCCGATGCGGGAGGCGGGGAAGGCGATCCGCTGAAAGCCTTCCGCTAGGCCCCAAACGCCCGCGTAACGATCGCCGCATGATCGAAGCGCGCGGGCAGCGTGCCGTACACGCGCCCGGTTTCGCCGCGCGGATCGCCCAGACGCGATTCGATGAACGCACTGGCGACTGCCTGCGGCGCATGCCGCGCCAGCAGCACGCCTTGCGCGCACAGCGTCAATTGCTGCGCGATGCGCCGCGCCGACGCTTCCCGCGCGGCCGGATCGCCCGTCAGCATGCCCACGAGCGACGACAGCGCGCCCGCCAGCGCCGGATGTGCGCCCGCCGTGGTTTTCCAGTCGTCGAAAAGCGCGTGCGCGGCGTCCTGCTCGCGCTCGAACGCGCGCAGCACGTCGAGACACATCACGTTACCCGAGCCTTCCCAGATCGAATTGACCGGCGCCTCGCGATAGAAACGCGCCATCGGTCCGGTTTCGACATAGCCGTTGCCGCCCCAGACTTCCATCGCCTCGCCGGTGAATTCGAGCGCGCGCTTGCACACCCAGAACTTCGCGGCCGGCGTGACGATGCGCCGCCACGCGCGCTCGGCAAGCGCTCCGTCCGGTGCGCCGCTCTGCTCGAACGCGCCCGCGAGACGCATGAAGAGGACCGTCGCCGCCTCGGATTCGAGCGCGAGATCGGCCAGTACGTTGCGCATCAAGGGCTGATCGACGAGATGCGCGCCGAACGCGCTGCGATGCCGCGCGTGGTGGATCGCCTGCACGAGCGCCGCGCGCATCAGCGCCGCGCTGCCGATCACGCAATCGAGCCGCGTGAAGTTCGCCATTTCGATGATCGTCGGCACGCCGCGCCCCTCATCGCCGATCATCAGACCGTAGGCATCGAGAAACTCCACTTCGCTGCTGGCGTTCGAGCGGTTGCCGAGCTTGTCCTTGAGCCGCTGGACCTGAACCGCGTTCTTGCGGCCGTCGGGCCGGAAGCGCGGCACGTAGAAGCACGAGAGAGCGCCTTCGTCGGCGGTGCGCGCGAGCACGAGATGTGCGTCGCACTGCGGCGCGGAAAAGAACCATTTGTGACCGACCAGCCGATACGCTCCGCCGCGTCCCGGCTTGCCGAGCGCATGCGCGCGCGTGCGGTTGCTGCGCACATCCGAGCCGCCCTGTTTCTCGGTCATGCCCATGCCGATCATCATCGAATGCTTGCCGGCCTCGAGCGGGATATCGCGCGGATCGTGCTCGCGCGACAGCAGCGGATGCGCGATGCGCGCGAACAGGTCCGGCTCGTTGCGCAAGACCGGAATGCTCGCGAAGGTCATCGTGATGGGGCACAGCGAACCCGATTCAAGCTGGCCGTGCAGATAGTAGCCGGCGCAGCGCGCGGGCATCGAGCCGGCGCGCGCGGACGGCTCGAACGGCAGCGCGTGCAGACCTTCGTGCCGCAGGCGGCGCACCAGTTCGTGCCACGCCGGATGAAATTCCAACGCGTCGATGCGCTCGCCGCGCGGACTGTGCGTCGCGAGCGACGGCTCGTGCCGGTTGGCGAAATCGGCCAGCGCGACGACGTCCGGCTGCGTGAGCGTCATGCCGTCGCGGGAGAGCGCTTCGGCGTGCCATTGCGCGCCTTCCCGGTCGAGGGCCGCCGTGAGCGCCGGATCGAACGCGAAGGCGTCGTAACCGACGAGCGGCGGCACCTGATTCGTGACTTCGTGGGTCTGCCCGAACGGGCGATCGGCGGGATCGGACATCGTCGTCTCCTTCTTTGCGTGCGCGAAATGGCGGCGCGGCGAGTCGTCGCCGTCGGGCGGGCGCAACGGACGCTTTCGGCCGCTTCCCTCATCCGGGCGCCATCTCGAATTCAGGAATCATAGGCCGCGCGTTCGATGGACGTATAGACGCATCGCTCTTTTCGGAATCGCGCAGATGTTTCCGATGCGCGGTCCTAAAGCGCCGCTCCCTGAGACAAATCCGATTGTTAATCCCGCCCCGATGACGCGCAGGAGGCCGAACCTATAATCGGCCCGGCCATATCCGGCGGATGCAATAACGCCTTTCACGGAAGCATTCTCAATGAGCATCAACCTCAATCAACTCGTCCAGGGCGCTTTGACAGAAAGCGTGTTGCAGCACATCGCCGGGCGCATCGGCTGTCCGACGGAATCCGCCAAGCGCGTGGTTTCGCTGTGCGGGCCGGCGCTCATCGGCGCCATGATGAACAAGGCGTCGTCGCTGGAAGGCGCGCGCAATCTGTTCGCCGCCATCATGTCGCCGGCGACGAACGCGCTGATCGCGGAGGATCTTCCGCACGCCGCCATTCAGGACGACGGCTTCAACACGCTCGTCGACAGCGGCACGCACGCCGACGAGGCCATTTCCTCGCACGACAGCCTCAACGCGCTCGCCGAGCGCATCGCCGAATACACGGGCGTCGCGGCGAGTGCCACGCGCACGCTGGGCGGCGTGGTCGGCGCGACGCTCTTCGGCGTGCTGAAGCGCTATCTCACCCAGCACAACGGAAGTCCCGGGCAGCTCCCGGCGCTGCTCGGCCTTCAGTTGCCGGTGGTGCGCGCGAACATGACGGACGCGTTCGCGAACGCGCTCGGTCTCGGTTCGGTCGGCGCGTTCCTCGCGGGCGTCGCATCGCGGCTTAAGGCCGTGTCGGCCCATCTCGAGCATGCGGCAACGCATGAGGCAGCGGCGTTTTCGCAGCCGTCGGAACCTGCCGCGGCGCCGGAGCAAGTCGCCGGCGAGAATGCGGGCAGGAAGAAATGGTGGTGGATCGCGATCGCCGCGGCGCTCGCGCTGCTCGCGGTTCTGCTCGGGCGCGGCTGCGCGCCGGAGAGCCCGGAATCGGAAAGCGCCCGCGCGGCAAAGCCGGACGACGCTTCCGGCGCGGCCGGCGATTCGAGCGCCGTGACCGCGGCTGCCGCGTCAGATGCGGCCGTCGCTTCGGCCGCCGCCGATCAATCGTCGGCGCCCGCCGCCGTGCCGTCCAAGGACTCGACGATGTCCTTTCTCGTCGATCCATCCGGCATTGCGACGCTGACCGCGACGGTCAGCAGCGAAGCGGAAAAGCAGCACCTTCTCGACCTGCTCGCGGTAAAGCTCGGCCTCGACAAATTCCGCGCCCATGTCACGGTCGATCCGGACACGAAGCCCGCGACGTGGATCGGCAAGCTCAATGGCCTCCTGCCGGTCATGGCGCTGCCGGGCGCGCAAGTGAGCATCGCCGGCGCCAAGATCGATCTGGACGGCCGCGCCGCGGACGCGAAGCTCGGCTGGCTGGACAAGCTGAAGGCGTTCTTCGGCGATGGCTGGACGATCGGCGCGGCCGGCACGGCGGCCACTTCCGGCGCACAGGCCGACGCGAGCTGCGCGACCGGCGACGTCGCGAAGCACCTGAATCTTCGCCCGGTCCAATTCGGCTTTGCATCGAACGCGGTGCCGCGCGCCGCGCTGCCCGAACTCGCCGAATCGGCGAAGTCGCTGAAGGATTGCGACACCGCCGGCAAGCCGGTCAAGCTGCAGATCGGCGGCTATTCGGACAACACCGGCGATGCCGCGTTGAATGTCCAGTTATCGGAAAAACGCGCACAGGCCGTGCGCGCGTATCTGATCCAGCAAGGCGTGCCGGCCGACACGCTGACGGCGGAAGGTTTCGGCGACGCGCATCCGATCGGCGACAACGCCACGCCTGCGGGCCGCGCGGCGAATCGCCGGATCGAGTTCAAGGAATTGAGCTGATCCGCGAAACGCCCGAGGGCCGCGGTAACGAACGCGCCGGTCCGCACAACGCGGGCCGGCGCGTTTCGTTTCGGGCGCATGAGAATCACGCGCCCGGCTCGCCGCGCCGCGCGCGCGGGAAACCATCGGCCATGAAGTCCTGATCGAGATTGGCGGGCAGCATCTCACGCGCGACTTCGATCCACGCCCGCGCCGCGTGCGACAGATAACCGTTGCGCCGCCAGCCGAGCGCCATGTCCCAGTGAATCTCCGGCGCGACCACACGGCGGCAGGTGAACGCGTCGGCGTCGAGCCGGCGGCAGTAGGGCGCGGGCAAGAGCGCGATGCCGATGCCCGCCTGCACCAGCGCCGCCATGAAATCCCAGTGTCCGCTGCGGCCGACGATCGTCGGCGCGAAGCCCGCCTCGCGGCACGCGTTGAGCACGACATCGTTGAGCGCGAGGCTTTCGCCGTAGAACACGAACGGCTCGGCGGCGAGATCGGTGAGGGCGACTTCGCGGGCATCGTCCCAGCGAGAACCCTTCGGCGCGACGAGCCACAGAACCTGCCGGCTGACGGGCAGCACATCGAACATGTCCGTGTTGACCGGCTGCAGGACGCCACCCAGCTCCAGCTCGCCGTCGATCAGCGCCGCCTCGATCGCCTTCGAGCCGCGCTCGAACAACTTCAGCTCGACCTTCGGATAACGGCGCCGGAACGCGGCGATGGCCGGCGTGAACAGCGATCCGCCCATCGGCGGAATGCCGATCGTCAGCGTGCCGCGCCCGAAGGTGCCGAGATCGTTGAGTTCGGCTTCGAGGCGCGCGTGCGCCGCCAGCACCTCGACACCGCGCTGATAGACGATCTGGCCCGCGTCCGTCAGCACCATCTGCCGGCCCTCGCGCAGCAGCAGCGGCGAGCCGACCTCGTCCTCCAGCGCCTTCACCATTTTGCTGATGGTCGGCTGAGTGACGAACATGTGCTCGGCGGCGGCGGTGAAGCTCTTCTGCTTCACGACCTCGATGAAGTATCGCAAGGCGCGCAATTCCATCGTCGACTCCAGAATTCCAGTTTGGAATGATTTGAATAAGGTTAAGTCATTTTTATTATGCAAGGGGCGCCCATATACTCTTCCTACAGGTTAACCCTAATCAATTGCATTTCACGTAGAAGAGTCCGCCATGTCCGCCACCCTCACGACCCACACGCCATCCGCTTTCGGCCGCTTCGTGCGCATCGCGCTGCAGTCCGCCGCGCTCGCGGCGATCTGGGTCGCGGCGGACTTCGTCGCACGCAAGCTGGCGTTGCCCGTGCCGGGCGGCGTCATCGGCCTGGTCGCGCTGCTCGCGCTCCTGTTCTGCGGCGGCATCGCGCCCCGCTGGGTGAAGGCGGGCGCCGACTGGCTGCTCTCCGACATGCTGCTGTTCTTCATCCCGGCGGCGGTCGCGGCGGTGCAGTACGGCGGCCTCTTCATGGAAGACGGCTGGCGGCTCGCCCTCGTGGTGGTCGGTGGGACGTTGATGGTGATGGTGGCCGTCGCGTTCGCCGTCGACCGTGCGGCGCGCCTCGAACGCCGTCTCGCGTTGCGCCGCGCGCTCGGCGCACGGCACGCGGCGCGGGCCTGAGCGAGCGGACATGAACCACTTTTTCGCCTCTCTTCTCGAAGACGACGCCGCGCGTCTCATCGCGGCTGGCTGCTTCGTGCTGACCGTCGCGCTGTATTTCGCGGCCAAGCAGCTCTACGCGCGCTTCAAACGGCCGTGGCTCACGCCGCTTCTGGCGGTGCCGGCGGTGCTCGTGCTCATCGTCGCGATGGCGCGCATTCCGTACGCCGTTTACTACGCCGACACGCGCTGGCTCATGTGGCTGCTCGGCCCCGCGACCGTCGCGTTCGCGGTGCCGATCTACGAGTATCGCGCGCTCATCAGGCGGCACTGGCTTTCGCTCACCGTCGGCGTGACCGTCGGCATTCTGGTGGCGGTGGGCGGGTCGCTCGCGCTCGCCAAGCTGCTGCATCTGTCGCCGGAATTGCAGCGCAGCCTCGCGACGCGCTCCGTTTCCACGCCTTTCGCGCTCGCCGTCTCCGACAAGATTCACGCGCCGAAGGACCTTACCGCGCTCTTCGTGATCGCGACGGGCGTCTGCGGCATGCTCTTCGGCGAGGTCGTGCTCGCGCTCGTGCCGCTGCGCACGCGGCTCGCGCGCGGCGCGCTGTTCGGCGCGGCGGCGCATGGCGTCGGCACGGCGAAGGCGCGCGAACTGGGGAACGAAGAGGGCGTCGTCGCGAGTCTCACGATGATGATCGCGGGCGTCGTGATGGTGCTGCTCGCGCCGGTTCTGTCGGTCCTGCCGTTCTGATCGCGCCATCGCGGGAAGGCCATTTCAGCGTCTCGAAATCACGTTCACGATACGAGACTTTGCTACAATCGACGTTCGCCTCCGAGGAGCGTTGCGACGGGTGATTCAAAAATCATCCGCCAGGCTCGGAGGCCTTCAATCCGGACGGTTCGAAGGCATGCAAAAGCCCGCTGAGCCACCGCATTCGAACGGCGCTCACGTCAACATTTCTAGTCTTTTTAGAAAAGGAGGGCGTGATGAACGCCGCAGTTCTCGATTCCAAATCTTCCAAGGATTACGTCGTCGCCGACATGTCGCTGGCCGCATGGGGCCGCAAGGAACTCGACATCGCTGAAACGGAGATGCCGGGCCTCATCCAGACGCGCGAAGAGTACAAGGCGCAGCAGCCGCTGAAGGGCGCGCGCATCGCCGGCTCGCTGCACATGACGATTCAAACGGGCGTGCTGATCGAAACGCTCACGGCACTGGGCGCGGACGTGCGCTGGGCATCGTGCAACATCTTCTCGACGCAGGACCACGCCGCTGCCGCGATCGCCGCGGGCGGCACGCCGGTGTTCGCGTTCAAGGGCGAATCGCTCGACGAGTACTGGGAATTCACGCACCGCATCTTCGAATGGCCGAACGGTCAGTTCGCCAACATGATTCTCGATGACGGCGGCGACGCAACGCTGCTGCTGATCCTCGGCGCGAAGGCGGAGAAGGACCGCTCGGTCATCGCCAAGCCGACGAACGAGGAAGAAGTCGCGCTGTACAAGGCCATCGGCAAGCATCTGGACGCGGATCCGACGTACTACTCCACGCGCCTGTCGCACATCCAGGGCGTGACGGAAGAAACGACCACGGGCGTGCATCGCCTGTATCAGATGGAAAAGGAAGGCCGTCTGCCGTTCCCGGCCATCAACGTCAACGATTCGGTCACGAAGTCGAAGTTCGACAACCTGTACGGCTGCCGCGAATCGCTCGTCGACGGCATCAAGCGCGCGACCGACGTGATGATCGCGGGCAAGATCGCGGTCGTGGCCGGTTACGGTGACGTGGGCAAGGGCTGCGCGCAATCGCTGCGCGGTCTGGGCGCCACCGTGTGGGTCACGGAAATCGATCCGATCTGCGCGCTGCAGGCGGCGATGGAAGGCTATCGCGTCGTGACGATGGAATACGCCGCCGACAAGGCCGACATCTTCGTGACGGCGACGGGCAACTACCACGTCATCAACCACGACCACATGAAGGCGATGCGCAACAACGCGATCGTCTGCAACATCGGCCACTTCGATTCGGAAATCGATATCGCGTCGACGCGCCAGTACACGTGGGACAACATCAAGCCGCAGGTCGATCACATCGTGTTCCCGGACGGCAAGAAGATCATCATCCTGGCTGAAGGCCGTCTGGTGAACCTCGGCTGCGCGACGGGCCATCCGTCGTTCGTGATGTCGAACTCGTTCACGAACCAGACGCTCGCGCAGATCGAACTGTTCACGCAAGGCAAGAAGTACGAGAACAAAGTCTACGTGCTGCCGAAGCATCTCGACGAGAAGGTCGCGCGCCTGCACCTCGGCCGCATCGGCGCGGAGCTGACCGTGCTGTCGGACGAGCAGGCCGGCTATATCGGCGTCGACAAGAACGGCCCGTTCAAGCCGAATCATTACCGCTATTAATCGCAAGCGGCGGCAGTGCCTTCTCGCGGGCGTGACGATCACGCCCGCGCGATTCGATGCATCAACCGGAGAACCTTCGATGACCGTGCTGCTGACATGGCTGATCAACGCGCTTGCGCTCCTGATCATCACCTATCTCGTGCCGTCGATTCACATTCGCAGTTTCGGCACGGCGCTCATCATCGCGGTGGTGCTCGGGCTCATCAACGCAGTGTTGAGGCCGCTCCTCATCATCCTCACGCTGCCGGTGACGGTCCTCACGCTCGGGCTTTTCATTCTCGTGGTGAACGCGCTGTGCTTCTGGCTGGCGTCGTCGCTGCTGAAGGGCTTCGAAGTGTCGGGATTCTGGTCCGCGTTCTTCGGCTCGATTCTGTACAGCATCGTGTCGTGGCTGTTGTCGGCGCTCATCTTCGGCAACCGCAACCTCGGCTGATTCAGGCCGACGAGGCCTCGCCGCCGCCCGATCATCCATCATCATGAAACCGATCGAACTCTCATTCGAGTTTTTCCCGCCGAAGACGCAAGACGGCGTGAACAAGCTGCGCGCTTCCCGCGCGGAGCTCAGGAAGCTCTCGCCCAAGTTCGTCTCCGTGACGTTCGGCGCGGGCGGCTCCACCCAGCAAGGCACGCTCGACAACGTGCTCGAAATGGCCGCGGACGGCTTCGAGGCCGCGCCGCATCTGTCGTGCATCGGCTCGTCGAAAGACAATCTGCGCGCGATCCTTTCGAACTATCGTGAGCACGGCATTCGCCATATCGTCGCGCTGCGCGGCGATCTGCCTTCGGGCATGGGCGAAGTCGGCGAGTTGCGCTATGCGTCGGAGCTCGTGGCGTTCATTCGTCAGGAGCACGGCGACTGGTTCAACATCGAAGTGGCCGCGTATCCGGAGTTTCATCCGCAGTCGAAGTCGCCGAAAGCCGATCTCGAAAACTTCGCGCGCAAGGTGAAGGCGGGCGCGAACTCCGCGATCACGCAGTATTTCTTCAACGCCGATTCGTACTTCAAGTTTGTCGAGGAAGCGAGGAAGCTCGGCGTCGACGTGCCGATCGTGCCGGGCATCATGCCGATCACCAACTTCACGCAACTGATGCGCTTCTCCGACATGTGCGGCGCGGAAGTGCCGAAGTGGGTCGCGCGCCGGCTGGAGAGCTTCGGCGACGATCGCGAATCGATCCGCGCGTTCGGCGCCGATGTGGTGACGGGCCTGTGCCAGCGTCTCATCGACGAAGGCGCGCCCGGGCTGCATTTCTACACGCTCAACGGCTCGTGGGCTTCGAAGACGATCTGCGAGCGTCTCGGCTTCAAAAGTCTCTGATTGCATGACTGTTTCACCCGCGCGGCGTTCGCCGCGCGGTTCTGTTCTCTTTCCCTTCTGTTTTCGCCTTTTTGCGCCGCGCCGCGTTCGCGCGCGCAATATCTCGCGCCCCGCTCCATCACCTCTGCGCATGGCCGATAACCTACCCTTATTGGAGTGCGATCGACGACAAACTCTACTGGGGAAAACCAACTACGCATGTCACTTTTGTTCGTGCTAGGGTAGCGCCCGACTTCGCGCGTGCGTCCGCAAAACGGGCGATGCGATCCATTAAACTCGCGCTACGCCGGCCAAAATCACCGGCATCGACCTGGAGGAAACATGAAGAAAAACAGCCTGTTGCGAGCCGTTCGCAGATCGGCGCTCGCGGGCGCCGTGGCCACGGCATCGCTCTTCGCGGCAAGCGCGGCGAACGCTGGCGCCATCCCGAACAAGACGCTCGTCTACTGCTCGGAAGGCAGCCCGGCCGGCTTCGATCCCGCCCAGTACACCACCGGCACCGATTTCACCGCGAACACGTTCACCGTCTATAACCGTCTCGTCGAATTCGAGCGCGGCGGCACGAAGGTCGAGCCGGGTCTCGCGGAGAAGTGGGACGTGTCCTCGGATGGCCTTACGTACACCTTCCATCTGCGTCACGGCGTGAAGTTCCAGGCGACTTCGTTCTTCAAGCCGACGCGCGAATTCAACGCGGACGACGTGATCTTCACGTTCAACCGCATGCTCGATCCGAACAATCCGTTCCGCAAAGCGTACAACGTGCAGTTTCCGTACTTCACGGACCTTGGCATGGACAAGCTGATCTCGAAGATCGAGAAGGTCGATCCGTACACCGTGAAGTTCACGCTCAAGGAAGTGAGCGCGCCGTTCATTCAGAACATGGCGATGGAATACGCATCGATTCTCTCCGCCGAATACACAGACAAGCTGATGAAGGACGGCAAGGCCGCCGATATCAATCAGCAGCCGGTCGGCACGGGCCCGTTCATCTTCCGCAGCTACACGAAGGACGCGACCATCCGCTTCGACGGCAATCCTGATTACTGGAAGCCGAACGCGGTGCAGATCTCGAAGCTGATCTTCTCGATCACGCCGGACGCCGCCGTGCGCGTGCAGAAGCTGAAGAACAACGAATGCCAGGTGATGAGCTATCCGCGTCCGGGCGACATCGCGGCGCTGAAGTCGGCGTCGAACGTCGATACGCCGTCGCAGGCGGGCTTCAACGAAGGCTATGTCGCGTACAACGTGACGAAGAAGGGCCTCGACAACACCGACGTGCGCCGCGCGCTCGACATGGCCATCAACAAGAAGGCGATCATCGATTCCGTGTATCAGGGCGCGGGCCAGCCGGCCACCGCACCGATGCCGCCGACGCAGTGGTCCTACGACAAGAACCTGAAGGGCCAGCCGTACGACACCGCGAAGGCGAAGGAACTGCTGAAGAAAGCGGGCTTCCCGGACGGCTTCGAAATCACGCTGTGGGCCATGCCGGTTCAACGCGCGTACAACCCGAACGCGCGCCTGATGGCAGAGATGATTCAGGCCGACTGGGCGAAGATCGGCGTGAAGGCGAAGATCGTCTCGTACGAGTGGGGCGAGTATTTGAAGCGCGCGCACGCGGGCGAGCATGATGCGCTGCTGATCGGCTGGACGGGCGACAACGGCGATCCCGACAACTGGCTCGGCACGCTGCTCGGGTGCGACGCGGTGAAGGGCAGCAACTTTTCGAAGTGGTGCTACAAGCCTTTCGACGAACTCGTCGTGAAGGGCCGCTCGACCACGGACGTGGCCGCGCGCACCAAGGCGTACACCGACGCGCAGCAGATCTTCGCGCAACAACTGCCGTTCTCGCCGATCGCGCACTCGACGGTCTATCAGCCGGTGAGCAAGAAGGTGACGAATATGAAGATCGAGCCGCTCGGCTACGCGCGCTTCGATGGCGTCGGCCTGCAATAAGGTTTTGCTGCGGAACACTTTTTGCACTAAACCATAACTAATCGAAAAGGTCCGGCGGCGCGGGTCGAGAGCGATCCGAGCCGCCGTTCACATTTCTATCCCCACGAACGATACCCAAAGGGCGATCATGTTCCGATTCGTTTTGCGGCGCATAGGAATGGTGATACCGACGTTCATCGGCATTACGATTCTCGCGTTCGCGCTCATCCACCTGATCCCTGGCGATCCCATCGAAGTGATGATGGGCGAGCGCGGCGTGGACCCGGCGATGCACGCCGAAGCCATGAAGCGCCTGGGCCTCGACCAGCCGCTTCCGCTGCAATATCTCACTTACGTCGGGCACGCGCTGAAGGGCGATCTCGGCACCTCGATCATCACGAACACGAGCGTGATGGGCGAGTTCCTCGCGCGCTTTCCCGCGACCGTCGAGCTCTCCATCTGCGCGATGATCTTCGCGCTCGCCGTCGGCTTGCCCGCGGGCGTCGCCGCTGCGTTGCGACGCGGCACCGTCGTCGATCACGGCGTGATGGGCACCGCGCTCACCGGCTATTCGATGCCGATTTTCTGGTGGGGCTTGATCCTCATCATGTTCTTCTCGGCGAAGCTCGGCTGGACGCCGGTGTCGGGCCGCATCGCGGTGGAATACGACATTCCGCACGTCACCGGCTTCATGCTGATCGATTCGCTCTTTTCCACCGACGAAGGCGCGTTCAGGTCGGCGCTGTCGCATCTCATTCTGCCGACCATCGTGCTCGGCACGATCCCGCTCGCGGTCGTCGCGCGCATGACGCGTTCGTCGATGCTCGAAGTGCTGCGTGAGGACTACATCCGCACGGCACGCGCGAAAGGTCTCGCGCCGCTGCGCGTGGTCGTCGTGCATGCGCTGCGCAACGCGCTGATTCCCGTGGTGACCGTGATCGGTCTGCAAGTCGGCACGCTGCTCGCGGGCGCCGTGCTGACCGAGACGCTGTTCTCGTGGCCGGGCGTCGGCAAGTGGCTCATCGATGCAATTTCGCGTCGCGACTATCCGGTCGTGCAAGGCGGCATTCTGATGATCGCGACGCTCGTGATCGTCGTGAATCTGGTCGTCGATCTGTTGTACGGCGTGTTGAATCCGCGCATTCGCCATACGAGGTAACTGGAAGATATGGCTGACGTTCAAAACAATCTCCCGCCCGGCGCGCTGACGCCGCCTTCCGGCCGCATGGTCGCGGCGCGCGAATTCTGGGCAAACTTCTCGCGCAATCGCGGCGCTGTCGTCGCGGGCCTGATCGTGCTGCTGCTGATTCTGGTCGCGCTGACCGCGCCGCTGATCGCGCCGCATAGTCCGATCGAGCAATATCGCGATCACGTGAAGATTCCGCCCGCGTGGCTCGAAGGCGGCAATCGCATGTTCCTGCTCGGCACCGATGAAGCCGGCCGCGACATTCTCTCGCGCCTGATGTACGGCGCGCGGCTGTCGTTCTGGATCGGCTTCGTGTCGGTGGTGCTCGCGCTGATTCCGGGCGTCGTGCTCGGTCTCATGGCCGCGTTCTTCCACTGGCTCGACACGCCGATCATGCGCGTGATGGACGTGCTGCTCGCGCTGCCGTCGCTGCTGCTCGCGGTCGCCGTCGTCGCGATCATCGGGCCGGGGCTGGTCAACACGATGCTCGCCATCGCGATCGTCGCGCTGCCGGGTTATGTGCGTCTCACGCGCGCGTCGGCGCTCGGCGAGCTGCAGAAGGAATACGTGACGGCATCGCGCGTCGCGGGCGCGGGCACGGTGCGGCTCATGTTCTCGCAAGTGCTGCCGAACTGCGCAGCGCCGCTCATCGTGCAGGCGACGCTCGGCTTTTCCTCCGCGATTCTCGATGCCGCCGCGCTCGGCTTCCTCGGCCTCGGCGTGCAACCGCCGGCGGCGGAGTGGGGCGCGATGCTCGCATCGGCGCGCGATTACATCGAAAGCGCGTGGTGGATCGTGACGATGCCGGGCCTGTCGATCCTGATCTCGGTGCTCGTCATCAACCTCCTCGGCGACGGGCTGCGCGATGCGCTCGATCCGAAACTCAAGCGGATGGGCTGATATGAACGACCTTCTGACTATCCGAAATTTGCAGGTGACGTTCGGCGGCACGCAGGCCGTCGATCGCATCGATCTTTCCGTTGCGCCGGGCGAAGTGGTCGGCGTCGTCGGTGAATCCGGCTCGGGCAAGAGCGTCACGATGATGGCGCTGATGGGCCTCATCGACGCCCCCGGCAAAGTGACCGCCGATCAGATCACGTTCGACGGCAAGGACTTGCTGAAGGCATCGGCGCGAGCGCGTCGCAGGATCATCGGCAAGGACATCGCGATGGTGTTTCAGGACGCGCTGACGAGCCTGAATCCGAGCTATACCGTCGGCTATCAGATCAAGGAAGTGCTGAAGCTGCACGAGGGTTTGCGCGGCGATGCGCTCAACAGGCGCGCGCTCGAGCTGCTCGATCAGGTCGGCATTCCGGATGCGAAGAGCCGCATCAACGCGTTTCCGCATCAGATGTCGGGCGGCATGAACCAGCGCGTGATGATCGCGATGGCCGTCGCGTGCAATCCGAAGCTGTTGATCGCCGACGAGCCGACCACCGCGCTCGACGTGACCATTCAGGCGCAGATCATGGAGCTGCTCGTGAAGCTGCAGAAGGAACGCGGCATGGCGCTCGTGCTGATCTCGCACGATCTGGCCGTGGTCTCCGAAGTGGCGCAGCGCGTCGCGGTGATGTACGCGGGCGAGATCATCGAAACGAATCACGTGCCGACGATTTTCAGCGAGCCGCATCATCCGTACACGGAAGCGCTGCTCGCCGCGATTCCCGAGCATTCGCGCGGCGCGGAACGTCTCGCCGCGCTGCCGGGCATGGTGCCGGGCAAGGATGACCGGCCGAGCGGATGCCTGTTCGCGCCGCGCTGCAAGTATGTCGTCGACGATTGCTGGAAGGGCCGGCCGAGTCTGTTCCAGCTCGACAAGAACGATCCGGCCGTGCGCGCGCGATGCATCAAGCCGTTGAACATCGATGTGGTGGTGGAAGGGGGCGCGCGATGAACGCCGTACCGAAGGAAATGAATCAGGACATCGTGCTCGCCGCGGACCAGCTCACGAAGCATTACGACGTGAAGCGCAGCGCGTTCAAGCACGGCACGGTGAAGGCGTTGAACGGCGTGTCGTTCGAATTGAAGCGCGGGCGCACGCTTGCGGTCGTCGGCGAATCGGGCTGCGGCAAGTCCACGCTCGCGCGCCAGTTGACGATGATCGAAACGCCGACGTCGGGCCGCTTGCTGATCGAAGGCGATGACGTCGCGGGCGCGAGCAAGGCGAAGATCGCCGAGTTGCGACAGCGCGTGCAAATGGTGTTTCAGAATCCGTTTGCGTCGCTGAATCCGCGCAAGACCGTCGAGCAGACGTTGGGCGAGCCGCTCGCGATCAACACGAAGCTCAGCGCCAGCGAACGCGCCGAACGCATCGCGCACATGATGCGCACGGTCGGCTTGCGGCCCGAGCATGCGTCGCGCTATCCGCACATGTTCTCGGGTGGCCAGCGTCAGCGCGTGGCGATCGCGCGCGCGATGATTCTGGATCCGCAGATCGTCGTCGCGGATGAGCCCGTGTCGGCGCTCGATGTGTCGATCCAGGCGCAGATTCTGAATCTGTTCATGGACCTTCAGGCGCAGTTCGGCACGAGCTACGTGTTCATTTCGCACAATCTGTCGGTGGTGGAGCATATCGCCGACGACGTGATGGTGATGTACTTCGGCGGCATCGCCGAACTGGGCGACAAGAAGACGATCTTCGCGAAGCCGCGTCATCCGTACACGCGCTCGCTGATGTCCGCGACGCCTGCGATCTTCGAGGAAGACCGGCGCATCAAGATCAAGCTGCAGGGCGAGATGCCGTCGCCGCTCAATCCGCCGTCGGGCTGCACGTTCCATCAGCGTTGTCCGTATGCGATCGAGCGATGCCGCGTGGAAGAGCCGAAGCTGCGCGTGGTCGATGGACGTCAGGTGTCGTGTCATCGCGCGGAGGAAGTGGGGGACGACGAGGCCTGAAATCCCGGCCGGAGCGTGCACGGCGCGTCATGCGAATGTTTTAAGATGTCGGTCGTGCCGGATTCACTCGTCAAGCCGCGCTTTCTGCGCGCGGCGTTCGCCCAAGCGACAGCCCTCGTGCTGTCGTTCGTGCTGTTTACGGGCGGCGTGATTGTTTCGCCGGCGAGTTTTGCCGTGATCGGATCGCGCACGCCGCAGGCCGCGGGCGATGCCGGCTCCGCCGCCGCGCCCGCCAATCCGGCGACCGCGCCGCGCGCGGATCGCTCGGACGGCACGACCGCGAGCGGTCCGGTACGTGCGCAGCCGCCGCGCATGCCGTTCTATGTCGCGACGAAGGGCGCGACGACTCTCTACGTGCTCGGCACGCTCCATGTGGGATTCGCGAGCGACTATCCGCCCGAGCAGCCGTTTCGCAAACCGATACTCGCGGCGCTCGAAGCGTCGCCGACACTGGCGCTGGAAATCTCCCCCGACGAACTGCTGCTGTCACAGGACGACGTGAATCGTTACGGCATGTGCCGCAGCGAGTGTCTGATCGACTATCTTCCGGACTCGATGTGGAAGAAGGTCGAGGCGCGCATGCGCGGCAATCAGGCGGCGCTGAAGGAGTTGCGGCACACGCGGCCGTGGCTCGCGTCGATGCTGATCGAAACGTATGACACGTTGAAGGCCGGGTTTCAGAGCGAGTATGGGACGGAGGCGCAGTTGCAGAACGTGTATCTGCGGGTGAGGGGGAAGATCGTCGGGCTGGAGACGTTGAATGAGCAGATTTCGACTTTCACGCGGCTCACGTCGGCGCAGCAAAGGGAGATGCTCGCGCAGGATCTGGTGCAGACGCCCGCGGAGAATATCGCGGATGTGAAGGAGCTGCATCGGTTGTGGCGGATCGGCGATGCGGATGCCTTGAAGGCCTGGGACGATGCGAAGTCGAGCAAGCTGGCGAGGAACAAGGCGCTGGCGGATCAGGTGGATAATCGCGTGGTTTATCAGCGAAATCAGCGGTTTGTTAACCGGATGGTGGCGCTGGCCGCGCCGGATAGGCCGGTGTTCGTGGCTATCGGAGCGTTGCATCTCGGCGGGCCCAGGGGGGTGCTCGAATTGTTGAGGAAGCGGGGGTTTGTGGTGGTGGGGTGGTGAGGCATCCGGCCGTTCTTCGGACGCGCCGATGAGATATGTTATCGGCCGAGCGCGACACCCGTCTCGTCTGTCGTATCACCTTTGAACTGGCAGGGCACATTGCCCAATGCCGCCTCTCTGACATCATGAAGCGGTTTTCACGGACTCTCAATATTTCACTTTCGGTTGTTGCGATAGCTTCGGCTTTATCGCTGACAACGCCGCTGGTGCGCGCCAAGGATCCTTCGCGCGCCCTCGCCAAACCGACAGCAGTTCGTTTGCCGTCTGTGGGCACACAGGTCAAGATCGAAACTTTTTCGGACCAGGATGCCGACGCGATTGCACGCGTCGGCTTTGAGTTCGTGCGCTTCGGCGTATGGACGGATCGTCTGGGCGATGCGGCGTATGTACGTCGCGTCGCAAGGGCTTTTTCGATTGCGGATGGCGCTCGACTTCCCGTGTTGCTGACGGTCCGCTCGACGGTTCCGCTAGGTGCCGAGGGCGAAGCTCGGCCGGCACAGATGGAGGTGGCCGGCCGGCAATTCGGCGCACAAATAAACGCACTGACACAAAAGTACGGCAAACAGCTTATCGGCATCGAATTGTGGAACGAGCCGGACATGAGTCGTTACTGGCCAACGGGCCAACCGGCCGAGACATTTCCGCCGTTCGTGCGGGGTTTGTGCGCGCAGATCGATGCGTCGCGGGTACCGGTTTATGGTTTTGGCTTTGCACGCGCGCCGGTCGGGCGCAATGACGCGAGCAGGTTGCTGCAGTCGGCGCTCTCCGAGGCGCCGAAGTGCATCCACGCCGTCTCGTATCACGCATATGGAATGACGCCGGCGCAGGTCGGCGACGCGGCACGCGAAGTGCGTTCGCACTATGGTTTGCCGACGATGATCACCGAATGGGGCGTGCCTTCTCAAGGCTCGTCAACGAGCAGTCTTGCGAATCAGGCGCATAGATTCGGCACATTCGTCGCGTTGGTCGATACGCTTGATGTCTCGCTCGTCTCGATCTACGAGTGGAAAGACACGGAGCGCGCCGCGAGCGCCCGTGAGCGCAGTTTCGGTCTCGTCGACGCGAATGGTGCGGCGAAACCTGCGCTCGGTTCGGTAACGGCCTACTTTAGCCGGCGACCGGGAGCACGTTGATCGACGGCATCTCCGGCGCGCTCAGCCTGGAAGCTGGTGGCGAATAGCACCATGCAGAAGATCGATACGCTGGATAAATGCCGCACGTAACTGCCGAGATCAGGTTCGAACAGCATCGACACCATGATGTGGCCCATCACCAGGCACGAGAGCACATGAGCGCCCGGCGCAACTTCGGCAGCAGGGCGCAGCGGCCGAGTGGCGCGCCATGCGGCCATCACGAACATCTGCATCGCAAGACCGCGTGGATCGGGCGAAAACAGAATCGGCAAATGCAAGCGAACGGTCGCGTATACATAGTCGACACAAAACGCAGTGAACGAGTCAGGTGGCAGCAAGTTATAAAAGCTGGTCCGCGCGCCGTAAGGCGACTGGTACACGAGATAGTCAACCGCCATGTCGCGCGGATTCAGTAACGCGGTATATGCGCCGGAGGGCAGCAGGAACAGCACGAGCAGTACGGTGGCGACCAGAACGATGCGCGTCCCGCGCCCGGCACGGCGATAACACCAGACGCCAGCGCCGGAAGCGACAATCAAAAGGAAGTATCGCCGCACCAGTAGCGCATAGGTGGCGTAGGCTGCGAGCGCAACCACAATGGTAAATCCCCCGCGCCCGCGACGGAGTGTGCACACGATCAACAATGCCATCGCGACGACGAGCGTGTCTTTCGATGCGACGAACAGATTGAAAAAGACACAAGGTGCGCCAAACAGCAGCGCCATGCTCAATGCGCCGGCGTGCTTCACGCGGCTGAACAGAGCCCAGATGAACCACACTCCGATCGCCATCACGAAAAGACCGAGTAGCGTCGGACCGAACATGGCGTAGAACTTGCCGACTGCATCGAATGAAGAGCCGTCGTAGGTGCTCGCACCGTCCATCTGCGCCTGAATCTTGTCCGCATCGCGATACAGGAATTCGGGGAGCAAGGACTTTCCGGCCAAGAACAGACCGATATAGCCGCACGACGATATCCCGGCGAGCCAGGCGATCAGGCCTTGGCTCAGTCGCGGACCGGTGACCATCAGCCGCTTAAACATCGTCGCGTGCTCCGGCCCGTTGTCCGCCGAGCGCCCAGGAAAGCGCAAGCAGTACCGAGATACTGGCCAGCAGATGCGCGAATGCGACCCGCGTTGCCCCGTGATCGGAAATGAGCCAGAGCGAAAGCGGTAGTGCGACAGCAGCGGCGCTGCACATGCCGGTCACGATGCGGGTTCGCGCACGGCGGGCCACCGATGCAGACCAAAGGAGATCACCGACGGAGCGGAGCAGAAACGAGACAAGCAGAATCAGAAGTGTCGCGAGTGCCGCGGGAGTCATCCGCTCTTTCGCAAGCCAGAAGAGAAGCGGCGACGTCGCCGCGATTCCCGCCGCCACGGCAACGCTCACGCCGACCGTGCTCCGAAGCGACTTGCCGAACGCGTCACGCCAGTCGACATCCGAGCCGCTGGCCGCGCGCGCGAGTCGCGGTCCGGCGATCACGCCGACAGTCGCATAGGCGATCGTCTGAGCGGCGTTCGCGAGCGACCACACGAAGACATAATGCCCGACCTCCGCAGCGGAAAGCCACGCGGACGCAATGAAGCGCTCCGCATACTGCAGTCCGGCAAGCAGGATTCCGCCGATGTAGAAGTGCAGGCCGGCCAACCAGGTGGTGCGCAATGTCGATGCGGAATCCTTCTTCGGTATGGTGATGCCAGGGCCGCGCGAGACGGTTTGCGTCAGCAGTGCCCATGCCCAGACGATCACACCGACGTTTGTGAGGATCCAAAGGACGAAGATCATGCGAACGTCGCCGAACACGTGGGCTAACAGGCCGACGATCGCGATGGCCGACCATCCGCCCGTTCTCAGGAACAGCATCGTCGAACCTTCGCGAGGCCGGTGAATCGAGAAGACGTACGTGTTGGCTTCCAGTGCATAGTGTTCGCTTGCGGCGACGAGGAGCACCAGACACAACGACTCCAGGTCTGCTGAGGCGCCCGGGAGCAAGCCGCAAAGGGACGCAGTGACAAGTCCCAATCCTGCAATCGCATAGAAAGCCGCATAAATGCCGCGCAGTACGCGCGCCGACTCAATCGCGGCATCGCGAGCCGCGCCGCTCAGTTGGCGGTTCACTTCGGCGCTGAAGCCGAGTCCGCACAGTTTCGACGCGATAACCGAGACTGCAACCGCCAGCCCGTACTCGCCAATCGCCGCGAAACCCAGCACACGGGCGATCGCGATGGTGAGCCCGAACTTGGCAGCGAGTGACATCGAACGTAAGAAGAGACGCAGTAGCATGGTCGCCTGCCCTCAGGCGTCCAGAAGCTGCGGTCGTTCGTGATGGGACTCGTCCCGCCTCGCTTCCATACCGGCGGCACAGCGCAGTGTTTCTATGAGCGACGCGCGTTGCGCCGAGATGCGCACCAGCGCGCCTTCCGTTGCGTCCCAGAACGACGGAAGTGCTTGCGGGGCGAACAGGTGTTGTGCAACTGCCGTGGCATTGAAGTCGGCAGCATTCGCGACCCAACCCGGAATGCCGAGATCGTCGTATGCGCCGAACCCCTTGCGTTCGTAACTGAGATGAAACGCCGGTACGCCGTGAAGTAGCGATTCGAGTGCGCCGTGCAGACGGACCGACACAACGGCGTCCGGGGTGTCGTGCTGAAGCAGATGACGCAAGCTCGGCAACTCTCCAGATACACCCAGGCGCCGGTAGTACGCGGCATCGTCATTGCCGCGACCGGTGCTCTGTACCGCGAAGCTCAGTCTGCATTGGCCTTGCAGCAACGCGATGATCTCGCGCGTCGAGTGCGCATAGCGTTCGCGTTGCGCACGGCTCCAGCTCGGTGCCTCACGAAGCACCAGCGCGACATGTTTCACGTGATCCCCGCGCGATGCCGCACGCGCCAACACCTCTTCCCGCGCACGCGCGAATTCGAGCACCGCCATATCAGGCATGCGCAACACATTGGCATTGCCGCGAAGGAACGTCTTTGAGCGATCATCGCGCACGCATACCGCGCTGAAAGCGGAAAGCGCGTCCCGCAAACGCGTCGCGGCATAGTCCGATAGTGTCGATGTGCATGCCATCGCCGGTCCGATGCTTTGCGGCAGATAGACCGTCGGCTTGTTCGCGGCGCGCGCTGCGTCGGCTTGTGCGACATGACCGAGTGCGAGCTTGATTGCCTCGACTCCGTCGCGCGCGCGCAGATAACCGCCACCTACGCCGACAATCAGATCAGCTTGCGTCAGGCGTTCGCGCAGCGTCTTGAGCGCGGGCGTTGCAAGGCCGCAGGCGGTGCCAGCGGCGGCCGTGACGCGCGCGAGTCCGCTCGCGGCGATGACAGGAGCGGGCAGCACGTCGGCGTATTCTGGGAACGAGGCGGGATCCGCAGCGACGACGGCAAGTCGGATCCGCGGACCGAAGGCTTCCCGCAGGAGCGCTGCGGACAGGTCGACGAGCAATCCATCGCCCGAATTGCGGCGACTGTAGGCGTGCAGAAGCACGATGTTCTGAATCGGTTTCATGAGTCTTCGTTGGCGATGCATCGCCGGTAAAGGGCGAGCGTCTCGCCGACCATCCGCTCGGAGGTGAATTGAGCGGCGGCGGTCTCGCAGTTGGAGCGGAATCGTGTAAGTCGATGGGGGTTGTCGGCCAATGCGATCACGGCCTCGGCGAATGACGTCGCATCGTCGTCGTTGGCGACGACTACGCCCGTCTCGAGTGCAGCCACCAATGCGTCGGCACCGGCTACGCGTGTCGAAACGATCGGCACGCCGGCCGCCACGGACTCGACATAGACATAGGGAAAACCTTCGTATCGGCTCGGTAGCGCAAGGACGTCGAACGCGTTGAAGTAACGGCGCGCGTTAGGCACGGCGCCGGCGACTCGCAGATTCGCCGGCAGTTCATCGTGCGTTACGCCGGAAGCTGCAGAAAAGTCGCCGCCGCCAACGCAGACGAACTGGACACGCTGGCCCAGCTTTTTGCCGACTTTGCTCGCAATCGAGACCAACCGGTCCACACCCTTTTGGAACGCAAAGCGCCCCACCATGCCAACGACGAACGCGTCTTCGGGTACTCCCAGCCGGCGGCGCGCGTGTGAACGGCTCACCCGCTCGAACATGGAGATACCGTTCCAAACCGTCGCGATACGGTCGGCAGGAATCCTCAAATCCTCGTGAAGGTGACGAGCTTCGTCATCCGAGACGGCAACTATCCGATCGGTCAACCGGCGCCCGAAATAGCCTTCGAGCGCGCCGAACAGGCGACGCGCGGCGAAGTTGAGCGACGGGTTCAAGGTATAGACCGCATGCGGCGTATAGACGTGGCGCCACGGTCCGCGACACGCACGTGCGAGAACGCCAGCCTTGGAGCTGTGTGAATGCACGATATCCGGGCCGATGCGCGCGAGCGCTCTCCACACGCGAGCGAACGAGCGGAGATCCTGAAGACCTATTCCGCGCTGCATCGATATGCGGGTCACGGAGACGCACGAAGACAGACAATCGGGCGTCAGCCACTGCGAATCAAAGCGTTCTCCGTCTGGCGGTGCGATCAGATGTACATCGACACCGCGCGCCGCGAGTCCGGGAATGAGATCCGCGAGGTGCGTGGCAACGCCGCCCGCGGCCGCTTCCACCACGATCGCCACACTCATCCGCCGCTGTAAATGAAGAGCAGTTCGATCGGTATGGGGTTCGTGCGCGGGCCGTGTGTCGCCGCCGAACAAGGAACGGGCCTTCATTTGCGCTTCAACCACGTTCGCAGACGCGCCGACCGTGTCGACTGAGATGCATCGGCGGGAGCGCCATAGTCGTAGCTGCGGTATCCCTGGCTTCCATACGCAGCGCGTACCGAGCGGGAAGGCAAGCCGTTGAGCACCACTGCGGCGGGCTTCGATCCGCCAAGCCCAAGTCGCTTCATCGCTTCATTCAACTCACCGACGCGCGTCTTCCCCGCTCTCGCCACCAGAAGCACCGTATGCGCTTGGGCGGCGAATGAGGCAGCGTCATCGACCGCGAGCACGGGAGGCGTATCGACGAGTACATAGTCATAGGCGCCGCGCAGAGCGTCGATCAACGCGGCGGCGTGCGGCGAGGCGAGCAGTTCCGAAGGGTTGGAGACAGAAGACCCTGCGGCGATGAAATCGAGTCGCGGCGACGGTATCGGATGCAGCACCTGCTCCAGAGCCGCCTTGCCGACAATCAGATCGGACCAGCCCGGACCACGCGCCACACCGAAACAGGGATTGAGCGAAGGGCGGCGCAGATCTCCATCGATGACGAGTACGCGTTGACCCATCGCGGCAAGTACAGTGCCGAGATTGGCCGAGATGAAGGACTTGCCCACGTCAGGCGCCGCGCCAGTCAACACGATTACTTTGCCCGGCGTATCGGCCATCGTCATGCGCAATGCAGTTCGCAGGCTGCGCAGGCCTTCGATCGCCTGATCGTGCGGTGCGTCGGTTGCCAGAACATGCGCCCGACCGTACTTCGCGTCCACGGAGGCTTTGCGAAGCGACCGCTGCGCGGCGGACAGCGGTACTGTCGCGAGCACCTGCAATCCCGTACCGCACTCGATCGCTTCCGCTGAGTTGACCGCCCCCGCGAGAAACTCGCGCGCGAACGCATAGACGATGCCGAGCAGCAACCCGCCGAAAACGCAGGCGACAATCACCAGGGGCCGCTTTGGCCAAGCCGGATCGTCCTGTATCACCGGCGTGTCGACAAGACGGACACTGCCCACTTTGCCGGCCTTCACGAGTTGCAACTGCTGAGCGTTGTTGAGCGTCGCGGTATAGAGGTCCGTGTCGACCTTTACATCGAGCATGAGACGCGCGGCGTCCTGCTCGACGTTCGGGAGCCGGCCGAGTGCCGCGTCGAACTCCGAAATCTGCTTTTGCAGCAATCCGATTTGTTCATCGATGGCCACAACGCCCGGGTGCATCGACGTATAGCGAGTCACGAGCTCCGCGCGCTTCTGTTGCAGAGCGACCAGTTGAGCCTTTGCTTCAGCCTGCTGTTGCAGACCGGTCGTGGTCTCCGTGGGCAGATCGATGACGCTTCGTTCGTTACGTAGTTTCGTGTACCGAGCCTGAGCGTCTTCGAGTTTCTGCTTCAACTCGGGTAACTGCGCGTTCAGGAACTTCAGTGATTGGGCGGCGTCCGCGTACTTCCGCTCGACGTTCTGGCGGACATACTGTTCGCCGATCTCCTGCAAGGTAAGGCTGGTGCGTTCGGCATCTCGCCCGAGCAGGGTGGCGACAATCACGCCGGACTGCTTGACCTTTTCCTGTACGTCCAGTCGCGCCTGCAGCTTGTTGACGGTGTCGTCGAGCGAATGGCGAACCACGGAAAAGTGGGTTCCCGGTAACGCGTCGAAACGGGTGACATTGATGGCAAGCGGTCCATACAGCGTGTTGACCTTGCTTTCGAGGCCGACCGTTCCGCGCACCGGAAGATCGAGATACGAGTTCGTCAGCGTGTAATGACCCGCGTCTTCCACGCTCAGCGTGAAGGGTTCCTCCAGCAATGGCTTCGGTACGTCGAAGCGCGACAGTTCAGCGCGCTCCTGGCCCCACGCGAACCCTCCAAGACCGAACACGCCTGGACGAATCGGCTTCTCATACACACGGGATATGAAATCACCGACTACCGGAAACCGTTTCGGCGTGACATCGATATAAAGGCGCCGCTTTTCTACGGCACGTGACACCACGAGCCGAGACGTGATGATCTGGGCTTCAGCAGCAGCCGAGGATTTCACATCGAAGAGCGTCGAGATTTCGTTGAGCACGCTACCGGTGACTCCGCCATCCGCGCTGTCTTCGACCTGGATCATGATGTCGGCCTGGTACTTGGGAGGCCAAAGGAAGGCCCAGGCAGTGCCGGCGAGCGCGACGACTGCCATGATCAGAACGATGCGCCACGCATTCTTGAGAAGGGTGTCGATGACGGCGATTACATCGAGCTCGGCGGCTTGCACCGGGCTGTGTCGATCAGGGTGTGACATGCGTGGTTCCATCAGGGGAGGCAGTTCGCAACGCGTTTGCGCCGGCTATGCGGCGGACGACGTGTGCCGATGTATGGTTCAGGAAGCGGGCTCGAGCCTGGAGGCTCGCAATCTGTGAAGCCAGCTGAAGACGCCGCGCTCAATTTGCGCGAGCGAGGATCTGAAAGCGGTGAGATCCTGGCGGTACGGATCGACGACATCGCCCTGTTCGTCGTGCAACAGGCGATAGACGCGGCCGCGGGAGAACGGGTAGCGCGCCAAGAGCTCCTTGCGCTGAGCGAGCGTCATGACGAGCACGAGATCATGCGAACGCATCAGGTGAGGGCTTAGCGTCCGCGCCGAGTGATCAGACAAGTCGATATCTCGCTCGCGCATCAGCTCAACGGCATGAGGGTC
This sequence comes from Caballeronia calidae, assembly GCF_900044055.2. Classification (GTDB taxonomy): domain Bacteria; phylum Pseudomonadota; class Gammaproteobacteria; order Burkholderiales; family Burkholderiaceae; genus Caballeronia; species Caballeronia calidae. Next base: position 451,513 of record NZ_FCOX02000001.1, read on the forward strand.
CGCCGGCCAGCCCACCAGCGCGTGCGTCCCCGCCGACGTCACCTCCAGCTCCGGCATCTCACGCGCGAGCAGCGCGGCCGCGAGCGGACTGCGGCAGATATTTCCTTCGCACACCATCAGCACGGAGCGGATCATTTCGCGATCACTCCCGCGGTGAGACCGGTGTTGATCAGCGGCATCAGCAAGCCGATCACGCGGTTGAAGCGCACGAGGCCGCTGCCGTCGACATACACGATGTCCTTCGGCTTCAGTTCGAATTCATTCGCGACGAGCATCGACACCGGCGAGCGGCTGTCGAGGTGGAAAACTTGCGGCGTGCCGTTGACCGAGCGGACCACGAACATCTGCGCGGTGTCCGCGGTATTCGAATTGATGCTGCCGACCTGCGATATCGCGTCCGCGAGCGTCAACGCGCCATCGCGGCGCGGCACCGCCGAGCCGGGCCGGTTCACTTCGCCCATCACGTACACGGCGCCTTCATCGCGCGGCGCGATGCGCAACACATCGCCGGTCTTCAGATAAAGCCTCGAGGGATTGAGCCCCTCCGCGATCAGTCGCGGCACATCGATCCGATGGGACGTGCCACCGCGCACCAGCACCACATCGCTCTGATCGGCGTTGTCGCTGAATCCGCCGGCGCGCGCGATCGCGTCGTAGAAACTGAGCGGCACGTCGGTCAGGGAGAACGCGCCGGGACTGCGCACCTCGCCGTCGACGTACACCTGACGCGAGCGATACGACGCCATGCGCACAGTGACTTGCGGCTTGACGAGATACGTCGACAGGGCGGTCGTCAGCTTTTGCTGGATCTCATCGGTGCGCAGGCCCGCGACCGCGAGCGTGCCCGCGTAAGGGAAACGCAGATTGCCGTTCTGATCGACGACGAAGCCGCTCGCGGGATCGCTCGCCTTCGTCGACGGCTGGTTCTGCGACGTGCCGATGGCCGCCGCGAGTTCGGGGTGATCCCACACGACGATCTGCAGCACGTCGCCGACGCCCACCGTATAGGAGCCAGGCGCGCCGAAGAGCCGCCTCGCCTGCTGATCCTGATTCGCCTTGCGCTGATCGGCGAAGCGCTTCACGAGGGCTAGATCGAGTTCCGTGATGGGAATCGCGGGCGTCGCCGCGGTGGCTTCGATATGCGGACGGGCGTCGCCTTGCGTGGTCATGTCGCCGGAGCTGACCGGCATGCGGAAACCGGGTGCGAACGCGCATGCGCCGAGCAGTGTCGTCAGCGCCGCGGCCATTGCAGTCCCGCGAACGCGCTGCATCGAGTAAGTCATGATTGAGTCCTGCGCGTCAGTACGCGTTGCGATGTACGAAGCCCCGCACGATGGTCGCGAGCACGATGCGCATGTCGAGCGCGAACGACCAGTTCCTGAGGTAATAGAGATCGTGTTCGACCCGCCGCTGCATCTTGTCGACGGAGTCGGTTTCGCCGCGCAGCCCGTTGATCTGCGCCCAGCCCGTGATGCCCGGCTTGATGCGATAGCGGTGGATGTAACCGTCGACGACGTCCTGATAGAGCGCGTCGTGCTGGAGCGCGTGCGGACGGGGACCGACGACCGACATCTCGCCGCGCAGCACGTTGAAAAACTGCGGCAGTTCGTCGAGGCTCGTGCGGCGCAGGAACGCGCCGAGACGAGTGACGCGCGGATCGTCGCGCGTGGCTTGCACGATCACGCCTTCGTCGATCGTGTGCGCGTGCATCGTGCGGAACTTGTAGATGTCGAAGGGCTTGCCGTTCACGCCCCGGCGCCGCTGCCTGAAGAGCACGGGACCGCGCGACGTCAGCTTGACGGCGAGCGCGATCGCGATGAGGAACGGCGCCAGCGCGATCACCGCGCAGGCGGAGAAGGCGCGGTCGAAGTTCGCCTTGGCGACGAGTCCTTCGGCATCGAGCGGCGCAGCGACGAGGTCGATGGCGAGCGCGCCCTCGAGATCGACGCGATCACCATGAAAGCGCGCGATGCGGCTCACGTCCGGAATGAAGCGAATGTTCAGCAGGTCATTGCGGAAGATGTCGAGGAAGCGCAGCATCGCGGCTTCGTCGGTGAGCGGCAACGCGAGCCACAGTTCATCGATGTGACGGGCGCGTACATGCGCGGCGAATGCGTCGATGTCGCGAAAGACCGGCACGTCAGCCGGATGGGTGCCGAAATGGGCGTCGATGTCGAACAGGGCGTCGATGCGGCATGCCGAATCGCGCATCGACGCGATGCGTCGGACGAACGTCGCGCAACGCTCGCCGCGGCCCGCCACGGCGACCGACACGTGCGGCACACGCCGCGCGACGGCCATCGCACCGAGCAGGCGGCAAAGCGTGACGCCCGCCGTCGTCGTCAGACAGAAGCACGCGAGCCATGCGGCAGACGGCTGATAGTCGCGATGCATCCACTGAACCAGGCGCACCGCGCCTGTCTCGCACAGCATCCAGCCGAGCGCAGACAGCACGAGCGCGCGCCACGGCGACGGGACCTGCGTCGGGCGCCTGATACATGCGCTGGACAGCACCGTCCACGCGAAAATGAGGGTGAACCCGGCGACCGCGCTGTCATAACCGGCCGCGACGCCTGTAGCGAACAGCCGGTGAGACGCGAGTGCGCCGACTGCGACGGCGATCGTTTCGAGCAGGCGCAACAACAGGTCGGGACCTGCGCGTAAATTCAGAAGATGGGAATAACTCGGCAAACGCATGACGGAATCGATGACGAAAGACCGGCTCGCCGATGCGCGCGCGATAAGGCGCGCGGTACGAGTCGAAACTCTCAGTCAGTTCGTGAAACACGCGATCGGTGCATGGCGTCTGACGCATATTACGTTTGGCAATCAAACGTTTGCGGTACTTGACACCAAGCTTTTCTGAGCACCGATGGGACGCCAGAGTCTCCGTCAAATTGCCGAGTGCCAGATATAGGCGGGCTCTTAATTGGCCTTGAGTCTGGGTATTTCGATAGTCGGCATTGAATTAATGCGGACGCGATTTACCAAACGATTGCCTAATAGCTGATGAAAACCGAGATTAGCTGTCTTGACGAACGAACGTCGATTGAAACGCGGAAGGGAAGAGAAGAGAATCGAGGGGAAAGAGGTGCCGCCGGAAAATCGGCGCGTGAGACGGCAGCGATTGCCGCTCACGCGCTGAGGCTCAAATAAACATCAGCCAATTCAGCAGAAAAATATTCGCAATCAAAAGCGTGAGCGCGGTCGGCACCTGAACCTTAATCACCGCGTTCTTGTCCGGCAACTCCAGCAACGCTGCCGGCACGATATTGAAATTCGCGGCCATTGGCGTCATCAGCGTGCCGCAGTAGCCGGAGAACATGCCGATCGCGGCCATCGTCGCGGGATTGCCGTGGAACACGCCGACGAGAATCGGCACGCCGACGCCGCCCGTCATCACCGGGAACGCGGCGAAGCCGTTGCCCATCACCATCGTGAAGAGCGCCATGCCGACCACGTACACCGCAACCGCGACGATCCGGTAATCCATGTTCACGTAAGCCGTCGTCACATGCGCGACCGCCTTGCCGACGCCCGCATCCGAGAACACCAGCCCGAGCATGCCGAGCATCTGCGGCAGCACGGCGGCCCACGAGAGCGCGTCGATGAGGCGGCGCGTCTCGCGCATCGACTGGCCCACGGTGTCGCGCGTCATCACGCACGCGATGGCCAGCGCGATCACGCAGCCGATGCCGAAGCCGATCAGCGTCACGTTCTTCAGCTCGATCAGCGGCACGCCGCCGAACACGAGATACTTCGCGCCGAGCGTGAGAATCACGGTGACGACGGGAATCGTCAGCGCGGGCACGAACAGCTTGTTGCCGAGCCGCACGGCGCTCTGGCGGCGCGTCTCTTCGGAGAGCATCTTCGGCTTCGCACCGGTGACGCCGCCGAGACCCGCGATCAGCGCCATCGCCACGACGAGCACGCCGACCACCGTCACCGGCAGCCAGTCGCCGACGAGAAAGATGAGCGCGTAGATCAGCCAGAAGCCGCCCGCGGAGAGACGCCGCGGATGCGACTTGTCCGTGAGGATCATGCCCGCGACGACCACGAGCACGATGCCGACGAGATAGAAGAGATAGTTGATGGTGAACGTCATGCCTTCTCTCCCGCGACGTTGCGCGTGAGCGCGTCGAGCTCGCGCGCGAGCTTGCGATCGAGCAGCCACAGACGGAAGCCGTGAATCAGGAACGCGCAGATCGCGGTGGGAATGCCCCACACGGCGACGTGCATCGGTTCCACGACGATGCCCGCTTCCTTCAGGAAGGTGACCATCAGCACGATCGCGCCGAAGGCCACGAAAATGTCCTCGCCGAAGAACAGGCCGACGTTGTCGGTCGCGGCGGAATACGCGCGCAGCTTGAAGCGCGTCGCGTCGGACAACTTGCCGTAACGTGCTTCGGTCGCGCCTTCGGCCATCGGTGCGAGCAGCGGGCGCACCATCTGCGGATGGCCGCCGAGGCCCGTCAGGCCGACCGCCGCCGTGATCTCGCGCACGAACAGATAGACGATCAGGAGACGCCCGGCCGTCGCGGCCTTGATGCTCGAAATCCACATCTGTGCGCGTTCGCGCAGGCCGTGCCGTTCGAGCAGGCCGATCACCGCGAGCGGCAGCAGGATGATGAGCGGAATGTTGCGCGTCTTGAGAAAGCCGCTGCCGATGGCAGTCAGCATTTTCTCGACGGGAAAGTGCGCCGCGAAGCCCGTGATGATCGCCGCCGCCGCGACGATCAGCATCGGATTGAAGCGCAGCACGAAGCCTACGATGATGACGGCCACGCCGATGAGCGGCCATAAATTGACTGGGGTTGCCATGAGATCTCCAAACGATATAGACATCGCGCCTCGTATTGGGCGCGTGATTCACCACATGCGGCTCTGACGGCCGCTTGCTAAAACGCCCCGGCGGCGCGGGGCGTTCAATCCTTCGATGAGCGCGTCAGGCGGCCGCGTGCGCCGCGCGGACTTCGATGCCCGCATCGGCGAGCGCGCCGCGAATGCGACGCGCGAACTCCAGCGCATGCGCGCCGTCGCCATGCAGGCAGATCGTCTGCGCGTTGAGCGGCACCCATTCGCCCGACACCGCCCGCACGCGCTGCTCGCGCACCATCGCGAGCGTGCGGTCGAGCACGACGTTTTCGTCGTCGAGCAACGCGCCCGGCTCCTTGCGCGGCACGAGCGAGCCGTCCGCGCGATAACCGCGGTCCGCGAACACTTCCTCGATCGCGATCAGGCCCGCGCGGCGCGCCGCTTCGACGAGCCCGCTGTTCGCCAGCCCGAATACGAGCAGCGACGGATCGAAGTCGTGCACGGCGGAGACGATCGCGTCGGCGATTTCCGTGCTCCGTGCCGCCTGGTTGTACAGCGCGCCATGCGGCTTCACGTGCGCGATGTGCCCGCCTTCCGCCTGCGCGATCGCCGAAAGCGCGCCGAGTTGATACAGCACGCCCGCGTAGATTTCCTCCGGCGGCAGGTCCATTTCCCTGCGGCCGAAGTTCTCGGGATCGTTGAAGCTCGGATGCGCGCCGATGGCGACGCCCTTTTCGACGGCCCAGCGCACGCAATCGCGCATCGCGGTGGCGCCGCCCGCGTGCCAGCCGCACGCGATGTTCGCGGAACTCACGAGATCGAGCAGTGCTTCGTCGGAGCCGCAGCCTTCGCCGAGATCGGCATTGAGATCGATTTCCATGATGTCTTTTGCTTTCGTCACAAAGGATGTTGAGTGTGATGCGCCGCGTCTGTCGCGCGGCTGTTCATTCAGGAGCCCGCGCGGCCGATGCGTTCCTCGTGCATCGCGATGGCGGTTTCAACCTGGCTCACGTACTGCCGCTCCTCGGCGAGCGCACGGCGCGCCTCTTCCACCGACGTCTCGATGAAGCGCACGCCCCCGTTCAGCCTCACCTGCGCGAGCTTCCACAGATCCGCCTTGATGACCGAGCCGATCTTCGGATAGCCGCCGGTCGTCTGCGCGTCGCCCATCAGGACGATCGGCTGGCCGTTCGGCGGCACCTGGACCGTGCCGGGCAGCACCGCGTGCGACAGCAGTTCGATCTTTTCGCGACGCTCGAGCGCCGTGCCCGCGAGGCGAAAGCCCATGCGGTTGCTGTTCGGCGTGATCGTCCATTCCTCGTTCCAGAAGCTGTCGTGTGCGGCATCGCTGAAGTTCGCGTATTCCGGGCCGCGCAGCACGCGGAGCGGGACCGCCCACGCGAGGCCCGGCGAGTGACGGCCGCGCCGCACGGGTTCGTCGACGAGCACGAACTTGCACCACGCGGGCGCCTTCACGCCGAACGCGGGTTCTTCCGGCGAAAACGCGATGCCCTTGTGCGGCTGCGGCACGCCGACGGGCAAGCGGTCGCCGTCGCGCAGCGCGCGCCCGCCGAGTCCGCCGAAGCACGCGGCGAGATCGGTCGAGCGCGAGCCGAGCATCGGCAGGACGTCGATGCCGCCCGCGATGCACACATAGCCGCGCATGCCGCGCTTGGCCGCACGCAAGGTCAACTCCTGGCCCGCGCGCACCGGCAGGCTCCACCACGAATAGACCGGCTCGTCGTCGAGCGTCGCGCCGAAGTCCGTGCCAGTGATGGCGACGCGCGTCGCGTGCTTGAAGCGCAGCACCGTCGGCCCGAACGTAATCTCGATGCCCGCCGCGTCCGGCCTGTTCCCGACGATGCGATTGCCGATTTCGAGCGACAGCGCATCGAGCGCGCCACCGGCGCTCACGCCGAGGTGTCGGTAGCCGCGGCGTCCGAGGTCCTGCACGGAGGTGAGCACGCCCGCGCGAATCACGTCGATCATGCGCGCACCTCCAGCGCCTTGAAGCGCACGCGGTCGCCGGGCTGCATGAGCGTTGGCGGATTCCTGGCCGGATCGAAGAGTTTCAGCTCGGTGCGCCCGAGCAACTGCCAGCCACCGGGCGAGGCCGCCGGATAAATGCCCGTCTGCGCTCCGCCGATCCCGACCGATCCCGCCGGCACTTCGAGGCGCGGCTCCGAACGGCGCGGCATCGCGAGCGCGGGATCGAGTCCGCCGAGATACGCGAAGCCCGGCTGAAAGCCGAGAAAGAACACGACGTATTCGGCTTCCGTATGGCGTTTCACCACTTCATCGACGGAAAGGCCCGTGTGTTGCGCGAGCGCGGCGAGATCGGGGCCGCCGTCGCCGCCGTAGCGCACCGGAATCTCGATTTCGGCGGTATCGGCGTCGATGGTCTGCGCGGCGGCGTCCCAGCCGCCTTCCAGTTGCGCGGCGAGCGTTTCGTAGTCCGCTTCGAGCGGATCGAACACGATCGTCAGATTGTTCATGCCCGGCACCACCTCGACGACGTGCTGCATGAGGCGCGCGTGCTCGGCCAGCGCCCAGATGCGGCGCTGGCAGTCGAGCGTGGCGGGCGGCGCGGCGTCGAGCACGAGAGCGGTGTCGCCGAGCGGATGAATGCGTGGTCTTGTCATGCGTCTGATTGCCTTTTGCGGGGCGCGAAATTCATGGTTCCGATGATGATTGTGCCCGTCGCAGAATGTTACATTGTCAATAAATTATCAAGAATTTATCAATTCACGTTTTCGCCGAGACGCGCCGTCGCTCGCCAAAATGACGTTGCGCTACACTCCAACGCACTTCACATCGGTCAAAGCCATGCCGCGTCATCCCACCAAGATTGTCTCGTCCGAGCATCTCGTTTCCGAAGCCAGCGCCGAACTGTCGGAATTCGAGTACGGCCTCATCATGGCGGGAAACGCGTTCAATCGCTGGATGGTGCGCTGCATGTCCGCGGCCGGCGCGAAGGACATGACGGCGGTGGAAGTGTCGCTGCTGCATCACGTGAGCCATCGCGACCGCAAGAAGAAGCTCGCCGACATCTGCTTCGTGCTGAACATCGAGGACACGCACGTCGCCACGTATGCACTCAAGAAACTCGTCGCTCGCGGCTATGTGCAAAGCGAGAAGACGGGCAAGGAAGTGTTCTTTTCAGCGACCCCGACGGGGCGCGAGTTGTGCGGCAGGTATCGCGAGGTGCGCGAGGCGTGCCTCATCGAGACGCTGCGCGAAAGCGGCCTGACCAACGAGCAGATCGGCGAGGCCGCGCAACTGATGCGCAATGCGTCCGGTCTCTACGATACCGCCGCGCGCGCGGCAGCCTCGCTCTAGTAAATAGACGTTTCGGTGACGACCGCGTCGAGCGGCATGTCGTGCGTCTCGCGCGGCAGCCTGCCGCACTTGCCCGATTCGTACGCGATGCCGATCTTGACCGGCCGTTCGCCGTCCGGCCACGCGGCGAGCGTGCGATCGAAATAGCCGCCGCCGTAGCCCAGGCGATACCGGTCCGCATCGAAGCCGACGCACGGAATCAGCAACAGGTCAGGCACCACGACTCTTTCCTCCTCAGGCACGGGAATGCGGTAGCGGCCGAGCTTCATCGGCGCGTTCGCGCTCCATGCGTGAAAGACCATTGGCGCGTGCGGCGTGACGACGATCGGCAGCGCCGCGCCGCGCGTAGTGTCGGCGGCGAGCCAGCGCGTCATCACCTCGCGGGCGTCGAACTCGCCCGCGACCGGCCAGTACAGGCCGACGCACCGCGCGTCGTGCTGCGCGAGCACCGCCTCGATGCGCGTGGCAAGCGCCGCGTTCTTCGCGGCCTGGCCGGCTTGCTCGCTTTGCGCCTCGCGGGTCGCGAGAAGCGTTGCGCGCAAGGCGCTTTTGGGCTCGATGTTGGGTTGATCGCAAACGTCGCGTGCTATGCTTTCCTCCGATCTCAGGACTTGGTTCAAGACCATTCGCGCTCCAGAAAAAAAGATGTCAAAACGCCTCAACCGAGTATATCTCGCGGTCGGCACAGCCCTTGCCGCAGTGACGCTCGTCGCCTGTGGAACGGCTTCCGCCGTCCGTCCCGACGCCGATTATTCGCCCACGCCAGACGACCGCATCTTCATGCAGTTGCGCGATGCCGCGCGCGCGAACGATGCCGGCAAAGCCGCCGCGCTCGCCGCGCAGATTCCGGACTATCCGGCGCCGAGCTATATCGAATACTTCACGATCAAGCCGCAGCTCTTCGATTCGCAAGGCCACGCGCGCATCGACGCGCCCGACGCGCCGGTGCTCTCGTTCCTGCAGCGCTACGACGGCCAGGCAATCGCCGATCGCATGCGCAACGACTATCTCGTCGTGCTCGGCGGCCGTCACGACTGGAAGAACTTCGAGCAGCAATACTCCCGTTTCGTTCTCAACGACGACACGCAGGTCAAGTGCTATGCGCTCGAAGCGCGCCTGTCGCGCGGCGAGAACGTCGCCGAAGCGGCGCGCGCGCTGCTCGTCGAGCCGAAATGGTACGGCGACGGCTGCGTCGACCTGATCGGCGCGCTCGCGGAGTCGGGCCAGTTCACGAGCGATGACATCTGGCAGCAGCTCCGTCTCGCCTACGAGCAGAACTACACGACCACCGGCGCGAGCATCGTCGAGGCGCTCGGCCAGCAAAAGCCGAAAGACACGCTGTTCGACGACGCCGTCAACAAGCCGCCGCTCTATCTCGCGCGCGGCGTGATGCCCAATACGCCGGCGCATCAGCTGACGCTGCTCGCGATCACCCGCATGGCCCGCAACGACCCGGCCATGGCCGCTGCCACGTTCAGTTCCGTCGCGCCGAGCCTCACGCCCACCGAGCGCGCGACCGGCTGGGGCACCATCGGCTATCAGGCGGCGGTCAAGCGCATGCCGTCGGCGGCAGACTGGTATCGGCTGTCGGCGAACGCGCAATTGTCGAACCCGGCGTACGAATGGCGCACGCGCAGCGCGCTGCTCGTCGGCGACTGGAACATGGTGCGCTGGTCGATCGAACAGATGCCGCCCACGCTGCGCGCGCAGCCGTCGTGGGTCTACTGGCACGCGCGCGCCGTGAAGCAGGCCGGCGACGCGGCCACAGCGAATCAGGAGTTCCAGAGCATCGCGGATCAATACAACTTTTACGGCCAGCTCGCGCTCGAAGAGCTCGGCCAGAAGATCGACGTGCCGCCGCGCACGGCCGTGTCGGATGCCGAGATCACGCAGATGCAGTCGGTGCCGGGCTTCGCGCTGTCGCAGCGCTTCTACGCGCTGAACATGCGCCTCGAAGGCAATCGCGAATGGAACTGGCCGCTGCGCACGATGACGGATCGCCAGTTGCTCGCCGCCGCGCAGTACGCGAAGCGCATCGAGCTGTTCGACCGCACCGTCAACACCGCCGACAAGACCCGCGTCGAGCACGATTTCTCGCTGCGGTATCTGTCGCCGTTCCGCGATATCGTCGAACGCGATGCGCAGAACACCGGGCTCGATATCGAATGGGCGTACGGCCTCATCCGCCAGGAGTCGCGCTTCATCATCAACGCGCGCTCGGAAGTGGGCGCGGGCGGGCTGATGCAGCTGATGCCGGGCACGGCGCAACTCGTCGCGAAGAAGATCGGGCTCGGGCCGGTATCGCGCGCGCAGATGAACGATATCAACACGAACATTCTGCTCGGCACGAATTACCTGTCGATGATCTACAATCAATTCGACAACTCGCCCGTGCTCGCCACCGCCGGCTACAACGCCGGTCCGGGCCGGCCGCGCCAGTGGCGTCAGGACTTGCGCGCACCCGTGGAGGGCGCGGTTTTTGCTGAAACGATCCCGTTCACCGAGACTCGCGATTACGTGAAGAACGTGCTGTCGAACACCGTCTACTACGCTGCACTGTTCGAAGGCCGTCCGCAGTCGTTGAAGGCGCGTCTGGGCTATATCGCACCCTGACGCCGTCCCGAAGCGAACACTCACGCCCGCGCGTCGAACGACAGGACGCGCGGGCGTTTTCATTTCCGGCACCGCCGTTCTGAACTGAAGCCGCATCCCGTCAGGCCGCGACCCAAGAGGCGAACCATGCGACACCAACATGTAGCACTGATCGGCGGTTCGGGTTTCATCGGCAGCCATCTCGTCAATGCGCTCGTCGATCTCGGCAAGAAGGTGCGCGTGGCGACGCGGCGGCGCATCAATGCCGCGCATCTCACGCTGTTGCCCATCGACGTCATCGAAACCGATGTCCACGATCCCGTGCAGCTCGCCGCGTTCATCGATCAGACCGATGCGGTGATCAATCTCGTCGGTGTCCTTCAAGGGCGGCGCGACGAACCTTATGGGCCGGAATTCGCGAAGGCGCATGTCGAGCTGCCGCACAAGATCGCCGCCGCGTGCGAGGCGAAGGGCGTGCGGCGGCTGTTGCACATGAGCGCGATCGGCGCGGACCCCGGAGGTCCGAGCATGTATCTGCGCTCGAAGGGCGACGGCGAGAAGATCATCAGGGAATCGGGACTCGACTGGACCATCTTCCGCAGTTCCGTGGTGTTCGGTCCCGAGGACAATCTGCTCAACCAGTTTGCGTTTCTGGAGCGCCTGTTCCCGGTGATTCCGCTCGCGTGCGCCGATGCGCAGTTCCAGCCGGTGTTCGTCGGCGACGTGGCGAAGGCGATTGTCAACGTGCTCGATCTCGATGCCGCGAACCGCCAGGTCTACGAGCTCGCGGGCCCGGGCGTCTACACGCTCGCGGAACTCGTGCGCTTCGCGGGCGCGACCATCGGCAAGCATTCGCGCATCATCAAGCTGCCGGAGAGCCTCGGCCGCCTGCAGGCGATGACGATGGAAATGGCGCCCGGCCAGCCCGTGATCTCGCGCGACAATCTCGATTCGATGAAGACGCCGAGCATCGCGAGCGGGCCGCTCGCGCCGGAGCTCGGCATCGACGAGCCGGCGAGCATCGAGGCCATCGCGCCGCTCTATCTGTCGGGCAACGCGCCGCGCTCGCGCTTCAACGCTTTTCGCGCAACCGCGCATCGTTAATCTTCTTTTTCTGATCGCATGAAACTCGTTATCGGTGACAAGTCCAATTCTTCCTGGTCGATGCGTCCGTGGGTGCTGCTCAGGCATTTCGGCATCCCGTTCGAGGAGACGCTGATCCGCCTCGGCCAGCCCGACACGAAATCGAAGCTTCTCGAAGTCTCACCGTCCGGCAAGGTGCCGTGCCTCGTCACCGATGCGGGCGAGGCCGTGTGGGAATCGCTCGCGATCATGGAAACGATCGCCGAGATGCATCCCGAGCACGCGATGTGGCCGAGCGACGCCGCCGCACGCGCGCGCGCCCGCAGCGTCAGCGCGGAGATGCACGCGGGCTTCGCGGACCTGCGCCAGAACATGCCGATGGAAATCACGACGCACGCGCCGGGCCGCGGCGCGACGCCGGAAGCGCTCGCGAACATCGCGCGGATCGAGGCGATCTGGGCGGCGTGTCTCGCGAAGTCCGGCGGGCCTTTCCTGTTCGGCGCGGCGTTCGGCATCGCGGACGCGATGTTCGCGCCGGTCGTCATGCGCTTCAATTCCTACGCGCCGACGCTGAGCGCGACATCGCTCGACTATGCGAAGCGCATCACGGCGCTGCCCGCGGTCGCGGCGTGGATCGACAGCGCGCGCGAGGAAGCGCGATGAATATTTACGCTGTGGGCGGTGCGATCCGCGACGCGCTGCTCGGCGTGCCGGTGATGGATCGCGATTATGTCGTGGTGGGCGCGACGCCCGAGCAGATGGTGGCGCAGGGTTATCGGCCGGTCGGGAAAGACTTCCCGGTGTTTCTGCATCCCGAGACGCACGAGGAATACGCGCTTGCGCGCACCGAGCGCAAGACGGCGGCGGGCTATCACGGCTTCCAGTTCTACTATTCGCCCGACGTGACGCTGGAGGAAGATCTTGCGCGGCGCGATCTGACGATCAACGCGATGGCGCGCGAGGTGACGCCGGCGGGCGAGCTGACCGGCCCGGTGATTGATCCGTTCGATGGTCGAAGCGATTTGAAGAACCGGCTGTTCCGGCATGTGGGCGAGGCGTTCATCGAAGATCCGGTGCGGATTCTGCGCCTTGCGCGCTTCGCGGCGCGTTTCGCCGATTTCGATGTCGCGCCGGAAACCGCCGAGTTGATGAAGAAGATGGTCGCGGCGGGCGAAGTCGATGCGCTCGTGCCCGAGCGTGTGTGGCAGGAAGTGTCGCGCGGGCTGATGGAAAAGAAGCCGTCGCGCATGTTCGAGGTGCTGCGCGGCTGCGGCGCGCTCGTGCGGATTCTTCCCGAGGTGGATGCGCTATGGGGCGTGCCGCAACGCGCCGACTATCACCCGGAGGTGGACACCGGCGTGCACGTGATGATGGTGCTGGACTATGCCGCGTCGCAGGGATTCGCGCTGCCGGTGCGCTTCGCCGCGCTGACGCACGATCTCGGCAAGGCGACGACGCCTGAGGATGTGCTGCCGCGTCATATCGGCCATGAGGGGCGCAGTGTCGATCTGTTGCGGCCGCTGTGCGAGCGTTTGCGCGTGCCGAACGAATGCCGCGATCTGGCGATGCTCGTCGCGCGCGAGCACGGCAATATTCATCGCGTGATGGAGATGGGCGCGGCGGCGCTCGTGCGTCTCTTCGAACGATCCGACGCGTTGCGCAAGCCGGCGCGGTTTGCCGAAGCGCTGCAGGCTTGTCTCGCCGATGCGCGGGGGAGGCTCGGGTTGGAGCAGCAGGCTTATCCGCAGGCGGAGCGGCTGCGGGAGGCGCTCGTCGCCGCTCGGGCGGTCGATGCCGGCGCTGTCGCGCAGCTTTATGCCGATCAGCCTTCGAGGATCAAGGACGCCGTGCATGAGGCGCGGGTTGGGGCTGTTAAGGAGGCGTTGGGGGGGTGAAGGGCTGTTGGGGTTGGCGTGGGCTTTCGTGGAATCCTGTTTTCGCGTCGGTCTATTTGCACTGCCCCTGTGCGGGGCGGCAGTCACTTTCTTTGCTGCTGCAAAGAAAGTAACCAAAGAAACAGCTATCCCCATCCAAAGTACTTCATGCCGGCCCCGGCACAGAAG
>NZ_FCOX02000002.1 GCF_900044055.2 Caballeronia calidae
GAAGCCCGTCAGGAAAGGCTGATGAAGTTGGCCGCCTGAGCTGCAAAAGCGTGTCCAAACAACCGGAGCCGATACACAGAGCATTGGACGAATGCTGCGCAGCAGATCATCGTGTCGTATCTGGTCATCGAGGAGGAAGGCGCTAAGTGGCTTCACTGGGCGATAGTTAGATACGTCTACGAGACAGTTCAGCCGATTTTGCTCGAACCTTCCGTCGTAGCACTCGACGGGATCATAGTGGGGCGAGTGCCAATCGATATCGCGAATGTGAAGTTCGACCTTGATCGAATCCTCCGCCAGGGCAGATCGAAATCGATGGCGAGATCTACGGTCTGCCGCAGATTGACGGGAATTCTCTCAGCGCGACTTTTTTCCCGGACAGCCATCCACAAGTCCAGCCAAATCAAGCAAGGTCGCCGGCGCTGATGTTGTCGGCTGGACGATCGAAAAACCTGGATCCGCGGATGCCCGGCGATCTTGAGCATCGCACACGATCGCTCGACACTCCCTACGATGGCTTGGCTGACCTGTTGAGTGAGCATCTGCTGTCCATCGCAGTCATGCAACGTACTGAAACGGCCATCGAGATCTTGCTCGAAAAGCCAGCGGAGACGGTCTTGGCTGATTCGTTTATCAGTGACGGTAAGCTTTCAGCCAAGGTCGTAGCTAGTCCACGTATTGATCCGTCTTTGGTCAAGGTCGGCGTGAAATATGTGCCGGAGGCGCAAAAAGCTATGCGTTTGGCAATAGGCGGACCAACGCTTGACTGGGCAACTCAAAATGACGGCTTGATCGCTGCGCGATTCGAGCAAGATGTTGGCGATGTACCGGTTTGCCAAGTCTTCCTGAGTTACGCCGGACACTACATTTCCCGTTGGTGGGTCGGTGATCCAGCGCGACTGCCCACTCAACGCGCGGCATTTCTTGCGCAATTCGACAAGGACCTCACAAAGCTACGCGGAGAACTCTTGTCTCGCGATTCGCGGGGTCACCCGTTCGAGCGGGTTTTGGCGCTCGCGCTTGAGGAACTTGGATTCGACTGTATGTATCTCGGCGAGGTATCTCACTTGCAGGAAGCACCCGATATTTTCTGTGAGACTCCGACTATAGGGATCGTAGTGATCGAGTGCGCGGCAGCGGTAACCAACTCCTCTGAGAAGCTTTCCAAACTACAGCAACGTGTGCTACGTGTAAGGGAAGGCTTTGCCGCGCAGCGGCTCGGGAACGTGCAGGTGAACGGCGTCCTTGTCACAAAGCACACAGATGCGGAGATCGAGCCGTTTGTCGAAGAGGCAGAGCGTTTTGGACTGGGCATCGTCGGCCTTTCCGCGTTGACACGCCTCGCAGACGGCTTGCGTTTCAAGGCGCGGCCCGATGCGCTGTACGATGAGCTTTTCAGTCCTGTCCAGCGATCTGCGGACCTGTTTGATCAAATTGGCTCCGCAGGTGCAACAACGATTCCGACGTCGATCTTCTAGTTGCCCCTTGCGAGTGATGTCTCAGAGGACGTTCGTCGGGCTGTTTCAAGAGTATGTTAGGAATCCATATAGACCCAGAGCGCTTCGGTCCATTCGAACTCGCCGACTGTATCGGAACGGCGAGAAATATCGACTTTTGCTCAAGTTAGTAGCGCTATCTCATTTCCTGACCTGCTCGGCGCAGCCGGCAAACGAGCGCTTTCTTTCAACGCGGCTGTGATATGAATGGCCGGTCTCCTTCGTTCAACAGCCGTCCCAGCGTGGATCGACGAACGTCCGCAATGGCCGATGATCGAGGATTCACCGGCGTTTGACCGCCCTCCTTCACATTGAGAACGCCGCTGCGACGGAAGATACATCGATCGTAGCAACATCTACATGCCCTTGTCCTTGTCCTTCGCCTGACCCGACCCCAGTTGTTGGCTGGCTTCTCCATCGGCAATTCCCACTCAGCGCCCTGCAGCCCTTATTTCGAGCGGCCTGTGTCGCCATGCCGCTCCCTGCCGCTGCCAGGCTTCATCCCCAACCGAGCCACACGTCCTGACAGCCTTTCATCGTCGGCGCCAGAGGCGGTACTTTTATCGTCAACAGCCGGTCCAAAATTGTGCGTCGCACAAGCAATTTCCGCGATCCTGCACACTTTGTTGTCTTCGAAATCGTTTTTTCCGCGTGCTGCAGACTATGTTGTGCGCCGATACCATGCCGAAAACGCCTTGACAGACACTCTAAAGATATATATCTTTAGATATGTTTTACGACACATCTGGAGTGCACACATGAAATCCCGATGCTTTCAACGCGCGCGTGAAGCCGGTTTCCGCGCATTCGGTTTCGATCTTCCCTTCAACGCCCCCGAATGGGCCGAACGCTTCGCCTTCGAACGCTGGGGCATGGTCGGCCGTCATCGCCACGGCGGCGGCGGGCGCTTCGGCGGCGGCCCCGGAGGAATGGGCGGCATGGGCGGTTTCGGCGGCGAAGACGGCATGCCGCGCGGCCGCAAGTTCTCGTCGGACGATCTGCAACTGCTGCTGCTCGCGATGCTCGCCGAAGCGCCGCGTCACGGCTATGAACTCATCAAGGCGCTCGAAGACCGCTCGAACGGCTTCTACGCGCCGAGCCCCGGCATGGTCTATCCGGCGCTCACGTATCTCGAAGAGCTGGGCTATACGACCGTCGAGCTGGAAGGCAATCGCAAGCGGTATGCGCTGTCCGATGCGGGTCGCGACTATCTCGCGTCGAATCGCGAGCGCGTGGACATCATGCTCGCAAAGCTCACGCACTTCGCCCGCAAGATGGATCTGGTGCGCCGCGCGTACATGGGCGAAGACGCCGACGACACATCGGGCGACACTGGCTGGGTGCCCGAGTTGATCGCAGCGCGCCGCGCGCTGAAGAAGGCGTTGCTGTTGCGCACGGATGCATCGCCGGATGAGCAACGCCGCATCGCCGCGATCCTGGCCCGCGCGACGGCGGAAATCGAACAGAATCCGGCGCCCAAGCAGGCGTAAGAAGGAGCCATACACGATGACCGATTCCATCCTGCAAGACCGGCCCGATCTCGAAGTCACGCGCGTGCGCCACGCGCTCAGGTTCCGTCTGCTGCAAGTCACGCGCGTCGAGGCGCTCAATCCGCACCTCATTCGCGTGACCTTCACCGGCGATGCGCTCGAAGATTTCGTGAGCGCATCGTTCGACGATCACATCAAGGTGTTCTTCCCGCAACCGGGCGAGTCGATGCCCGCGATTCCGCAAGCCGGCCCCGACGGCCCCGTGTTCGATCCGTCGAAGCCGCGTCCGATCGCGCGCGATTTCACGCCGCGCCGTTTCGATGCCGCAACGCGCGAACTCGATATCGAATTCGCGCTGCACGAAGCCGGCCCGGCGACCGAATGGGCCATGCAAGCCGCGCCGGGCCAGTGTCTCGGCATCGGCGGGCCGCGCGGCTCGTTCGTGATTCCCACGCAGTTCGACTGGCATCTCATGGTCGGCGATGAAACCGCGCTGCCCGCCATCGCGCGGCGTCTCGAAGAATTGCCCGAAGGCACGCGCGTCGCGACGCTGATCGAAGTGGCGGATCCCTCGGCGCGCATCGACTTCCATACGCGTGCCGATCTCTACGCGCAGTGGCGCTATCGCAATGAAAGCGAGCATCCGGGCGGTGCGCTGCTGCTCGCGTTGCGCGAAACCTATCTGCCCGATGGCGAGGGCTATGTGTGGGCCGCGGGCGAAGCCACGCTGATGCGCGCGGTGCGCAAGCTGCTGTGCGAAGAGCGCGGCATCGACAAGAAGCGCATCCGCGCGTCCGCGTACTGGAAGCGCGGCGAGCAAGGCGTGCACGAGACGATCGACGGCTGATGCATCGTCGTTCAGCTCATGATGCCGATCTGCCACGGCACGAACTCGTGATCGCCGAGACCGAGCAGCTCGCTCTTCGTGCGCTGGCCTGAGGCCGCCGCGAGCATCGCGTCGAAGATCGCGCGGCCGGTGCTCTCGACGGACGCGACGCCATCGAGAATGCCGCCGCAATTCAGGTCCATGTCTTCGATGAGCCGCTCGTACATCGGCGTATTCGTCGCGAGCTTGAGCGAGGGCACCGGCTTCGCGCCGAACATCGAGCCGCGCCCCGTCGTGAACGCGATGAGATTCGCGCCGCCCGCGATCTGTCCGGTCGCGGAAACGGGATCGAAGCCGGGCGTGTCCATGAAGACGAGCCCGCGCTGCGTCACCGGCTCGGCATAGCGATAGACCTCCATCAACGGTCCCGTGCCGCCCTTCATCGACGAGCCGATCGACTTCTCGAAGATATTCGCGAGCCCGCCCACCTGATTGCCAGGACTGACCTTGCCGTTGATCTGCACGTCGCGTCCGACCGAATACTCTTCCTTCCACCAGCGAATGCGCCCGAGCAGCTTCTCGCCGACGTCGCGGCTCACCGCGCGTCGCGTCAGCGTATGTTCCACCCCGTAAATCTCAGGCGTTTCGGAGAGGATCGCGGTGCCGCCATGCCGCACGAGCAGATCGACGGCGGCGCCGAGCGCGGGGTTCGCCGTGATCGACGAAAAGCCGTCCGAGCCGCCGCATTGCAGGCCGATCTTCAGATGACTCGCGCTGACCGTCGTACGCTGCACGCGGTTCGCATCGGGCAGCAAGGCGCGCACCGCTTCGATGCCCGCCTCGATGGTCCTTCGCGTGCCGCCGCTCTCCTGCATGATGAAGGTATGCAGACGCGAACCCGCGCTCAAGCCTTCCTGCTCCATCAACCCGGCCAGTTGATTGCGTTCGCAACCCAGTCCGATGACGAGCGCCGCCGCGAGATTGGGATGCCGCGCATAACCGGCCATCGTGCGGCGTAAAAGCGCCATCGGTTCGCCGCTCATCTCCATGCCGCAGCCGATGCCATGCGTGAACGCGACCACGCCATCGACGTTCGGATACTCGGCGAGACGTTCAGGCGTGAACCATTCGGCGATCTTGTGCGCGACGGTGGCCGAGCAATTCACCGTCGACAGGATGCCGATGTAATTGCGCGTCGCGACTTCGCCGTTCTCGCGCACGATGCCTTGGAAGGTCGCGCGCTCGCGCTCCTCGATCATCTCCACGGCGCGATAGTCCGCGCAGAACGCATGATCGCGATCGAACTCGCGGAACTCGACGTTATGGCTATGCACCATCGTGCCCGGCGCGATATCGGCGTTCGCAAAGCCGATCGTCACGTTGTACTTGCGCACGGCATCGCCTTTCTTTATTGCGCGCGCCGCGATCTTGTAGCCCGCCGCGACCTGGCTTCTGCATATGAAGTCTTCGGATGGAACCGCGGTGCCGATCGCGACATCGGTGCGCGCGATCACGACGTTATCTTCGGGATGCAGGCGAATCACCGGGCCCGCGATGACTTTGTTCACTGTGTCTGACATGGCTCGAACTCAGGCGACGCGTTTCCATTGACCATACTTGGCGACTTCTTTTTCGTCGAACGAGAAGCCGAGACCGGGCGCGTCGTGCAATTGCACGCGGCCATTGCGATGCGAAAGCTGCCGGTCGATCAGCCTGCGGAAATTGAGCACCTGATCGTCCCAGAAGAACTCGACGTAGCGCGCATTCGGCGTCGCGGCGACGAGCGGCGCGTGCAGATCGTGGAACCAGTGCGGACACATCACGACGCCATGACTTGCCGCGGTCGCCGCGATCTTGCGCCATTCGGTGATGCCGCCGCACACGGCCGCATCCGTTTGCAGAATCGCGGCCGCGCCCTTGTCGAGCAGTTCCTTGTGATACCAACGGCCATAGCCGATCTCGCCGGTGGCGATCGGAATGCGCGTCGCTTTCGCGAGACGCGCGTGATTGTCGACATCGTCGGGAGAGAACGGCTCTTCGATGAAGTACGGGTCGTATTGCTCGAAACGCCTCACGTGCTGCAGCGCCTGCGTCACGTCCGTCCAGCCGTTGTTCATGTCGATCATGAGTTCGACGTCCGGCCCCACTGCCGCACGCGCGGCCTTCACGCGACGCTCCTCTTCCTGCGGCGACAACCTGCCGCCCTTCATCTTCACCGCGCGAAAACCTCTATCGACATAGCTCGCCATTTCCTCGCCGAGCTTCTCCGGCGTCTTGCCATCCAGGTAATAACCGCCGCTCGCATAAGCAGGCACCGAAGCGAGTTCATTCGCGCCGAGATACTTATGCAGCGGCAGCTCATGCGTGCGCGCATTCAAGTCCCATAGCGCGATATCGAGAATGCTCAATGCGCGCATCACGGTGCCCGCGCGCCCCTGAAGCAGCGCTTCGTCGTACATGGCCTGCCACAGTCCTTCGACCGCATACGAATCCTTGCCGATCAAAACCGGCGCGAGCAATTGCTCGACCGCGACCGTGAGCAATTCGCCCGCCGCGCTGCCGATATAGCAAAAGCCGATACCTTCGACGCCATCCGTCGAGCGCACCTTGACGAGCCCATAGTGACGCGTCGAAACCGTGCGCGTGGAAAACGATGTGACGCGATCGAGCGGCACCGCTGCCGCGCAAACCGCGACCGATTCGATGATGGGCATGAGGTCGTCTCCGTTGATTTTCATTCGTTGCGAATGCAATCAGTTTGATGGCGCGAGGGCGCAAGAGGAAGTATCCTTTGGCTTCTTCAAACCCAAAAATTTTTATCGATGGACTCGCGCTACCTGCAGAGTTTCGTGTTCGTCGTCGAGCTTGGTTCCATTGCCGAAGCCGCGCGCAGGCTGGATCTCACGCCCGCCGCCGTGGCGCAAAGGGTGAAGATGCTGGAAGCCGAACTGGGCGCGACGCTCGTGCGCCGCTCGGGCCGCACGGTCGGTGCGACCGAAGCCGGCGAGCGCATTCTGGCGCGTGCGCGCACCGTGCTGCACGACATCCGCGACCTGCGCGCGGATATCGACAACACCGATCAACTCGGCGGCCAGTTGCGCCTCGGCGGCATGGCGACGATGATGGCCAGCCTCATCCCCGATGCGCTCGCGGTTCTTCTGCATCGATATCCGCAGATGGATTTCTATCTGGAGCCGGGCACCTCGCTCGATCTCTATCGCAAGGTGATAAGCGGCGACCTCGATGCGGCCGTGATCGCGCAGCCGCTCTTCAATCTGCCGAAGAGTTGCGACTGGCATACGTTCAGAAAAGAATCCCTCGTTCTGTTGACGCCCGCTTCGATGCACGTCACCGATGTGCACGCCACGCTGCAAACCGAGCCGTTCGTGCGTTATGACCGCAATGTCGTCGGCGGGCAGCTTGCGGATGCGTATCTGCGGCAACACGGCATCAAGCCGCATCAGCGCTGCGAGCTCGATGGTCTCGCGGCCATCGCGACGCTCGTCGATCGCGGCCTTGGCATATCGCTGATACCGGACTGGGCATCGCAGGAATTGAGCGGTCTCTCGCTGAAGCGATGGGCCTTGCCGCATGCGGCGCCCAAGCGCCTCGTCGGTTTGCTGTGGGGACGTTCTTCCGCGCGGCTTCGCCTCGTGCAAGCGTTTCTCGCCGCCGCGGAATCCGTCGGACAAAATTGAATGGCCGATGATCCGTTAGCGTTACTCCCTTCCGGAAGCAAAAATCTCTATCGTTTGAAGCAAGCGCCGAGCGCGCTCAAAGTCATCGCAAAGCCGCGATAATCAAGGCACGGAGACATTCAACGCTCATCGGACGACAGTGCAACCATGACTGACACATTCAAGAAAAAGCCCAGCGACGATTCCACTCAGCCGAGCGGCCTGCGCAAATCGCTGACAAGCTATGGAGACAACGGCTTCTCCCTCTTTCTGCGCAAGGCGTTCATCAAGGGCGCGGGTTATACCGACAGCGCGCTCGATCGCCCGGTCATCGGCATCGTCAACACGGGCAGCGCGTATAACCCGTGTCACGGCAACGCGCCGCAACTCATCGAAGCCGTGAAGCGCGGCGTGATGCTCGCGGGCGGCCTGCCGATGGACTTCCCCACGATATCGATCGCCGAATCGTTCTCGCAACCCACGAGCATGTACCTGCGCAATCTGATGTCGATTGACACGGAAGAGATGATCCGCGCGCAGCCCATGGACGCCGTCGTGCTGATCGGCGGATGCGACAAGACCGTGCCCGCGCAACTGATGGGCGCGGCATCGGCGGGCATTCCCGCGATTCAACTCATCACCGGCTCGATGCTCACGGGCTCGCATCGCGGCGAGCGCGTGGGCGCATGCACCGATTGCCGCCGCTACTGGGGCCGTTTCCGCGCGGAGGAAATCGACGAAGCGGAGATCGCCGCGGTCAACAATCAGCTCGTCGCGAGCGTCGGCACATGCTCGGTGATGGGCACGGCAAGCACGATGGCGTGCATCGCCGAAGCGCTCGGCATGACGGTGCCGGGCGGCGCATCGCCACCGGCGGTGACGTCGGATCGCATGCGCATCGCCGAAATGACGGGCACGCAAGCCGTGCAGATGGCGCGCGATAACCTCACCATCGACAAGATCCTCACCGCCGAAGCATTCGAAAACGCGATGCGCGTATTGCTCGCGATCGGCGGCTCGACGAACGGCATCGTGCATCTGACCGCCATCGCGGGACGCATGGGTTATGACGTCGATCTGAAGGCGCTCGATCGCATGGGACGCGAGACGCCCGTGCTCCTCGATCTGAAGCCTTCCGGCGCGCATTACATGGAGGACTTTCACAAGGCCGGCGGCATGGCCACGTTGCTGCGCGAGTTGAAGCCGCTGCTCAACCTGAACACGCTGACAGTCACCGGGCGCACGCTCGGTGAAGAGATCGAAGCAGCCGGTCCCGCGTTCGAGCAGGACGTCGTGCGCCCGTTCGATAAGCCCATCTATCCGCAAGGCGGCATCGCCGTGCTCGAAGGCAATCTCGCGCCGGGCGGCGCGATCATCAAGCAATCGGCGGCGAATGCGAAGCTGATGGAGCACGAAGGCCGCGCGGTCGTGTTCGAGAACGGCGCGGATCTCGCGGCGCGCATCGATGCCGACGAGCTCGACGTCACGCCCGACGATATCCTCGTGCTGAAGAACATCGGGCCCAAGGGCGCGCCGGGCATGCCCGAGGCGGGCTATATCCCGATTCCGCGCAAGCTCGCGGTGAAGGGCGTGAAAGATATCGTACGCATCTCCGATGGACGCATGAGCGGCACGGCGTTCGGCACCATCGTCCTGCATGTGACACCGGAGGCGGCGGTGGGCGGTCCGCTCGCGCATGTTCGATCGGGCGACCGCATTCGACTCAGCGTGTCGAAGCGCGAGATCAGCCTCTTGATCAGCGATGAAGAGCTCGCCGCGCGCGCGAAGGCATCGCCGGTCAGCGTGCCGAGTGCCGATCGCGGTTATCGCAAGCTGTTCTTTGACACGGTGACGCAAGCGGACAAGGGCGTCGATTTCGATTTCCTGCGCGCAACGCAGACGAAAGGCGTGACGCCGCGCCGATGAACGCCATCTGACAATCACGTTATCGAGGCCACTTTCGAGTGGCCTTTTTTTCGTCTGTCGCCATCGAAAGACAAGACATCAAAAATTTTTGAGTTTGAAGCAAGCGACCCCCTGTTCTTCCATCTTTTGCTCGCGGCGATACTGGCCTCCATCGCAAAGAACCTGAAAGGAGACGCCTCATCATGACCTCGCCGCATGCTTTCAACGGCGCATTGTCGCCGGTGCTTACGCCGTTCAACGAAGACGGCTCGCCTTCGACCGAGCGCTTCATTCGACACTGCCGCGCGCTATTGAATGACGACGTCGGCCTCGCAGTCTTCGGCACCAATTCGGAAGCCAATTCGTTGAATGTCGCGGAGAAGCGCGGCCTGCTCGATGCGCTGCTCGACGCAGGTTTGCCAGCGGCGCGCATGATGCCGGGCACGGGTGCGTGCGCGCTGCCCGATACGATCGAACTGACGCGTCACGCGGTAGCGAACGGATGCGCGGGCGTGTTGATGCTGCCGCCCTTCTACTACAAAGGCGTGAGCGACGAAGGGCTCTTTCGCGCGTATGCAAGCGTGATCGAAGCAATCGGCGATGCGCGTCTGAAGATCTATCTCTATCACATTCCGCCTGTCGCGCAGGTCGGCCTGAGTCTGCCCCTGATCGAACGTCTGCTCAAAGCGTATCCGCACTCGATAGCAGGCATCAAGGACAGCTCCGGCGATTGGAGCAATACGGCCGCGCTGATCGACGCGTTCTCCTCATCCGGCTTCGAAGTCTTCGCGGGCAGCGAGACCTTCCTCCTGCGCACGTTGCAGGCAGGCGGCGCGGGCTGCATCACCGCAACGGGCAATGTGAACGCCGCGGCGATCGCCCGTCTCGCGCGCGACTGGCAAGCCGTCGATGCACCCGCGCAGCAACGCCGTCTCGACGAAACGCGCGCAGTGTTCCAGCGCTTTCCGATGATCGCCGCGATGAAGGCCGCGATCGCATGGCAATCCGGCGACGAAGGCTGGGCCACGTTGCGTGCCCCGCTCGTGGAACTGGATGCATCGCAACGCATGCAGCTGGAAAGCGCCCTGACGGCGATCGGTTTTCGCATACCTCATGCGGCGGAACTCGCAACATCGACCGAAGCCGCGCACTGAATACGCAAGCAAGCGAGCACATAAACACAACAACGCTCTGCCTCAATCAGGAGACAAACTTGTATAACAGCACATCCCTGCCCGCATCGATCGAATCGAACGATGCCGATTCGATCTTCAAGCGCGTCGCGTTGCGCTTCATGCCGCTGTTGTTCGTCGGCTATGTGGTCGCGTATCTGGATCGCGTGAATGTCGGCTTCGCGAAACTGCAAATGCTCAATACCTTGCACTTGAGCGAAGCGGTGTATGGCTTCGGCGCGGGCCTCTTCTTCGTAGGCTATTTCTTCTTCGAGGTGCCGAGCAACCTGCTCTTGCATCGCATCGGCGCGCGACGCTGGATCGCGCGGATCATGGTCACATGGGCCCTGCTTTCGATGGCCACCGCATGGGTCTCCACACCGATGCAGTTCTATGCCGTGCGCTTTCTGCTCGGTGTCGCGGAAGCGGGCTTCTTTCCCGGCATGGTGCTGTACCTGACGTACTGGTTTCCGTCGCATCGGCGCGGCAAGATGATCGCGTTGCTGATGGCGGGCAATCCGGTGTCGGGACTCGTCGGCGGCCCCGTGTCGGGCTACATCATGCATGCGATGCAGGGCACATGGGGCATGGCGGGCTGGCAGTGGCTCTTCATCATCGAAGCGCTGCCCTCGATCGTGCTGGGCTTCGTGATCCTGCGTCATCTCGACGATCGCGTCGCCGACGCAACGTGGCTCTCCGAACGCGAAAAGAGCGTGATCCTCGATGAAATCGCCGCCGACACCGCCACGCACACGCACGGTTCCGTGCGCGCCGTGTTCACGTCGGGGCGCGTGTATCTGATGTGCCTGATCCTCTTCGGCATCGTGATGGGCTCGTATGCGATCGGCTTCTGGCAGCCGACCATCCTGCGTGCCACCGGCATCGAAGATGCATTCATCATCGGCCTGCTCACGATGATTCCCTACTCCGTCGCACTCGTTTCGATGATCGTGGCAGGCAGGCATGCCGATCACACGCGCGAGCGGCGCTGGCATGTGGCGATCCCCGCGCTCATCGCAGCATCGGGCTTCGTGTTGTGCGCGCTGTTCGGCTCATCGTCCGCGATCTCGGTGCTCGGGCTCACGCTCGCGACGGCGGGCGTCATCACCGCCTTGCCGATGTTCTGGGCGCTGCCCACCGCGTTTCTGGGTGGCACGGGCGCAGCCGCGGGCATCGCGCTCATCAATTGCACGGGCAATCTCGCGGGCTTCATCAGTCCTGCTGTCATCGGCTGGCTCAAGACGGTCACGCATTCGCTATCGTCGGGGCTCTTCGTCGTCGCGGCTTCGCTTGCGGTGTCGGCGCTCCTGATCCTGATGTTCGTGCCCGCGCGGCTCGTCAATAAATGAGGCATCGATGTCCGATCACATCGACAAGAAAGTGAACGTGCCGCCGGTGCTGCGCATCGGCGAGTTTCCGGCGAACGCGCATGCGCTGCTGCAAGCGCGCTTCGCGCCCGTCTCGCTCGCGGATATCGACGAGGACGACGCTTTGCGCGAGCGCGTCGGCGCTATTGTCACGCGTTCGAATTACGACATCGACATTGCGTTGATCGAGCGGCTGCCTTCGTTGAAGATCATCGCGACGAGCGGTGTGGGCTTCGATCGCATCCCAATCGAATTCGCGCGCGAGCGTGGCATCGTCGTGGCGAATACGCCGGATCTGCTCAATGCAGCAGTTGCAGAGCTGTCCATCGGGCTGATGCTCGCGCTGCTGCGGCAATTGCCGCAGGCGGATCGCTTCGTGCGCTCGGGCGCGTGGTCGCAAGGCGCGTTTGCGCTCGGGTCGAGCCTTGCGGGCAAGCGTGTCGGCATCATCGGCATGGGGCGCATCGGCAAGGAGATCGCGCGGCGGCTCGCGCCCTTCGATGTCGATATCGCGTACTACGGACGCTCGAAGCAGGCGCTATCGTATGAATGGTTCGCGCATCCGAACGAACTCGCACGCTGGTCCGACATTCTGATCGCGGCGTGCCCGGGCGGCAGCGAGACACGGCATCTCGTCGATGCCGCCGTGCTCGACGCGCTCGGTGCGAAGGGCGTGCTCGTGAACATCGCGCGCGGTTCGGTCGTCGATGAAAAAGCGCTCGTACAAGCGCTGGAACGTAAAGCCATAGCAGGCGCGGCGCTCGATGTGTTCGAATGCGAGCCGCTCGGAGCGTCGCCACTATGCGCTTTCGATAACGTCCTGCTGAGCCCGCATATCGGCAGCGCGACGCATGAAACGCGCCTCGCGATGGCGCAGCTCACCATCGATAACATCGTGTCCTTCTTTGCAAGCGGAAAGGCCATTACGCCCGTTGTATCGGCTTGACGCTAGTGAGCGTGCGTCGGGAGGCGTTACCATGCGATAAATCAAACTGATAGCCATCGCATACACGCGCCCTTCGCACATGGACAATCGCGAACTGCTCAACCTCGCCTACTTGCGCGCATTCCGCCTCGTCGCGCAGACCGGCAGCGCCACGCGCGCCGCCACCGCCCTGTTCCGCGCGCAGTCGGCAGTCACGCGTTCGCTGCAGGAACTCGAAGCGGCGGTCGGCGAGACCTTGCTGGAGCGGCGTTCGTCGGGCATGTTGCCGACACCCGCGGGCCGCGCGGTGCTGTCGAGATGCGAGCGCATCTTCGGCGAACTGGAGGAGCTGGCGCAATGGTGCGCGACGCGGCAGTCGCGCCGCCGCAGCGCGACCGGCGGCACGCTTCCCGCCTTTCTGCTCAACACGCGACGTCTGCAACTGTTCTCCGCGCTCGCGCGCCATCGTCATATGCCGAGTGCGGCGCAAACGCTGGGACTCAGTCAGCCGGCGGTATCCAGCGCCATTCGCATCATGGAAACCGGCGCGGGTATGCAATTGTTTTACCGCAGCCCGCGCGGACTGCTGCTCACGAGCGAAGGCGAAACCTTCGTCCTGCATGTGCGCCGCGCGCTGAACGAACTGCGCCACATTCCCGATGATCTCGCAGCGCTGCGCGGGACCATTCAAGGTTATGTCACGGTGGGTGCGCTGCCGCTCGGACGAACGCTGATCCTGCCTGGCGCAATCGCGCGCGTGGCGGCGCAATATCCGGGCGTGCGCATCGTGACGGACGAGAGTTCGTACGAAACGCTCGTCGCGGGACTGCGTGCGGGCGATATCGACTTCGTGCTCGGCGCGCTGCGTCAGAACGATGCATCGAGCGGGCTCGTCAACGAACGGTTGATGTCGGAGGATATCGTCGTGATCGCGCGGCGGGGACATCCGCTTGCCGGTGCAAGCGGATTGACGCTCAAGGATCTCATTGCCGCGCAATGGATCCTGCCGCGCAGCCAGGCGCCTGCGCGCGGCATGTTCGAGGCGCAGTTCAGGCGCTGGAAGCTCAAGCCGCCCATGCCCAGCGTCGAAACGGCGGATCTCGCGGTCATTCGCGGCCTCCTGATGCACACGGATATGCTCGCCGCCGTATCCGCGCAGCAGTTGCACTACGAGTGCGAATCAGGCCAGCTCGTGGTGATGGACATTCCGCTGCAGAACACGCGGCGCGAGATCGGCCTCACGATGCGCGCGGGCGGCACGCCATCGCCGGCCGCACGCGCGTTGATCGACGCGATACGTCTGACCGTCGATCAGCTCGGCCATGACATGCGCCGCGCCGGGCAGAAGAGTTTATGACGCTGAATGTGTCATCCCGATTGCGAAGGACTTACGAGGCCATCTAAATCATTTATCACATCACGGGCCCTTATTCGTGCTGTATCGTGTCGTTGACGCGACCACGGCAACGGCGAAGGAGATGCGATGATCGAGCAGCAATGGATTGCGATGGACGAGTACCTGTGCGAGCAGACCCAAACGCCCGACGAATCGCTGGAAGCAGCCTTGAAGTCCAGCGCGGAAGCGGGATTGCCCGCGATCAACGTCGCGCCGAATCAGGGCAAGCTGCTGCAGATGCTCGCACGCCTGCGCGGCGCGCGGCGCATTCTGGAACTCGGCACGCTCGGCGGCTACAGCACGATCTGGCTCGCGCGCGCCCTGCCTGCCGACGGCACGCTGCTCACGCTCGAAGCCGACCAGCATCATGCGGATGTCGCGCGGAAAAATATCGAGCGTGCGGGCTTGTCGGGCGTCGTGTCGGTGATCGTCGGCGATGCCGCCGATACGCTCGAAGACTTCGCGCGCGACGGCATTCCGCCTTTCGATTTCATCTTCCTCGATGCCGACAAGCAAAGCTATCCCGAGTACCTGCGCCTCGTCTTGCGTCTCAGCCGGCCGGGTACGGTGATCGTCGCCGACAACGTGATACGTGGCGGCCGCGTCACGGACGCCGGCAGCGCCGATCCCGACGTCATCGGCGTGCGCCAGTTCTTCGATATGCTGGCCAGGGATGCCCACGTATCGTCCACGGCCATTCAGACCGTCGGCAGCAAGGGATGGGACGGTTTCTCGATCTCGATCGTTTCCTGAACGGCGCTTACAACGATTTTCCGTCAGCGGCAATAAAAAATAATTCCTGGGCGGTTCCGGATTTTTTTCTTTTTCGAAAAAATAATCGGATCGCCGATGGAATAAAACGCTCGTCCTGAGTATTAGCGCATCGTTGCGCGGACACCCGCGGACTCGTGCGCGCCGCCGACGCGTTGACATTCGCGGCCCGGCAGACGGAATAAAACGCGCTCGCTTTTGTTCATATCTCTATAGACGCGGCGCGAATGCACGCGCCATTCGATAGACGACGGATAAAGCGATGGGCATCCGCGACGAATTGATGGACCACCTTCCGAGGTTGCGCCGCTATGCGCGCGCGCTCCTGACCAACCGGGATCTCGCGGACGACCTCGTGCAGGACACGATCGAGCGCGCTCTGTCACGCACGAACATGTTCGAAGCGGGCACCGATCTGCGCGCGTGGCTATTCACCATCATGCATAACGTGTTCGTAAATCAGGTGCGCAAGGCGCCGGCGCGTGCGATGCATGTCTCGATCGACGACGACGACGACGAGACAAGCGAACGCGAGTTCGCCGTGCCGGGCAACCCGATCCGCTCGCTCGAAGTGCGCGATCTCGACTACGCGTTGCAGCGTCTGCCCGCCGAGCAGCGTGAAGTCGTTCTGCTCGTCGGGCTCGAAGAGATGAGTTATGCGGAAGTGGCGAGCGCCCTCGACATCTCCATCGGCACTGTGATGTCGCGGTTATCGCGCGGACGCGAGCGCCTGCGCGCGTTGATGGCCGGCACGCAATCCAGTGCGAAACTGAAGGTGGTGCGATGAGCGATCGACCAACCCCGATCAGCGAAGACGATCTCCACGCTTATGTCGATGGCGCGCTTCCGGCCGAGCGTCGCGAACAGGTCGAGCGCGCCATCGAACTCAATCCCGCGCTGGCCGCGCGCGTGAGCGATTACTTCGCGCTCAACAACATGTTCCATGAGCGCTACGACCGCGTGCTCAACGAACCGATACCCGCGCGCTTGCGCACGTTGAAGAAGCGGCGCGGGCTGAGCGCGGCGAACTGGCCGCACTTCGCGGGCATGGCGGCGGCGCTCGTGCTGGGCATCGGCATCGGCATTGGCATCGGCACGAACATGGGGCGCGATGCGGCGCCGCTGTCCGGCCTCAATACATCGAGCACACGTGACGTGAGCGCCGAGGGCATGGAAGGCATGGCGCGTCAGGCCGCGATCGCGCATGTCGTGTACATGCCCGCTGTCGATCGTCCCGACGATATCGGCAGAGACCGCGATCAGGACTTCGTTCGATATCTGTCGAACAAGCTCGGCACCGACATGCATCCGCCTCTGCTCACGAAGAGCGGTTTCGAACTGATGGGCGGGCGCATTCTCCCCGGCGAAAACGGCCCGACCGCGCAGTTCATGTATCGCGATGCCAAGGGCGAGCGCGTGACGCTCTGCATCTCGCATCGCAAGACGCGCACGAACACCACGGCATTCAAGCTGTATCAGGACGGGCCCGTGAACGTCTTTTACTGGATCGATGGCGATTTCGGTTATGCGGTGTCGGGCGGCATCGATCGCAAGGTGATGCTCGAGCTCGCGCACGATGTCTATGCACAACTGACGCCATCGACGCCGGGTTGATACCGCGCTCGTCTACTCGGACGTCATGCCCTGCCTCGTCGGTCCGAACCACCGTCCGCGCACGGCAGGCACGCCCGCTTGCGTCTGCGCACGCGGCAGCTTCCTGCATTCGACATGCATGCCGCGCGAAGGCGCCGCCGCCACGAACTTCTCGATCTCCTCGCGCACGTCGGGATCGATATAGTCCGCGCGCGATGCGTCGAAGATCACCGTCGCGCCATCGGGAATCGCGCGCAGATGATGCTTCAGCGTGACCTTCGCGAGAAACGACACGTCCTTGCGGAACGACAGCAGGTAATGATCGTCATGCTGCGCAATCGTGATCGGACGCTTCAGATTCGCGCTGATCGCGAGCAGGAGACTGCACGCGATGCCGAGCAGGATGCCCATCAGCAGATCCGTCAGCAATACGCCCGCAATGGTCACGATGAACGGCGCAAAACGTTCGATGCCTTGTTTCGCGACCGCCGCGAACAACGAAGGCTTGGCGAGCTTCAGCCCCGTGAAGATCAGGATCGCCGCGAGACAGGCGAGCGGAATCAGGTTGATCACGCTCGTCAGCGCGAACACGCTCATGAGCAGCAGCGCGCCATGCACGAACGACGACCAGCGGCTCTGCGCGCCCGCATGCACGTTTGCCGAGCTGCGCACGATGACCGACGTGATCGGCAATGCGCCGATCGCACCGGCCATCATGTTGCCGATGCCTTGCGCCTTCAGTTCACGATCCGGATGCGCCGCGCGCTTCTTCGGGTCGAGTTGCTCCACGGCTTCGAGGCTCAACAGCGTTTCGAGACTCGCGACGATAGCGAGCGTCAACGCAAGCCGCCACACATCGGGATTCACGAACTGCGAGAAGTTCGGCAATGCCAGCGCATCCGTGAATGCGCCGAACGATTCGAGCGACGGCAGCGCGACGCGATGTTGCGCGGGCGGTGCGAAGCCCGGCGCGAGCAGATCGAGCAGCAGCGTCACGCCGATGCCGAACGCGACCACCGCGAGCGGCGCGGGCACGGCACGCACGAGCGCGAAGCGGCGCATCGCGCGCGTTTCCCAGCCTGCCAGCATCGCAAGCGATACGACGGCCACCATGCACGCTGCCATCGATATCGGGCCGAAGGGCGTGCCGAACATGCCCGGACCGCTCGCCGCCGGCGCGCCGTGATTCGCGAATCCGGCAGCCAGCGGAATCTGCTTGATGACGAGCAAAAGGCCGATCGCGGCGAGCATGCCCTTGATGACCGACGAAGGCACATAAGCGGCAAAGCGCCCTGCCTTCAGCATGCCGAAGCCGAACTGGATCGCACCCGACAGCAGCACGGCGAGCAGGAACGCGGAAAAGCTGCCGAGTCCCGCGATGCCGTCGACGACGATCACGATGAGACCCGCGGCCGGGCCGCTCACGCTCAGTTGCGAGCCGCTCAGCAACGCGACGACGAGGCCGCCGATGATGCCGGACAGCAACCCGGCGAACGGCGCGACGCCCGATGCATTGGCGATGCCCAAGCATAGCGGCATGGCGACGAGAAACACGACAGTGCCCGCGAATACATCGCGCGGAAAAGTAGCTAGACGGTTACTTGAGTTCATGATTTTTTGAACGAGTTGGGGCCTGCGAAGGTCGCGAAAGCGACATCGCATTGGGAAGCGATCGATTGAATTGAGCCGCTCTAAGCGGCCTGAAGCGACGCGGCCTGCACGCGTTCGGCGTCTTGCGTTTCGCCCTTTTCCGCATAGCCGGAAGCGAGCACTTTGATGAGGCCGTCATGAAGGCCGAAGATCCATCCGTGAACGAGCGGCGGCTCGTCGCGGTCGCGCACGACGGCGTTCTGCCGCAACAGACGCACTTGCTCGAGCACATTCAGCTCAGCAAGGCGATTCGCGCGCGCATCGAGTTCCGAGAACGCATCGAGCTCTTTGCGATGCCGTTCGCCCAATGCGCAGAGCGGCGCGATACGGCGATTCACGTGCGGCAAGTCGCTCGATTGCGGCAGGAGCGAGGCGCGCACGCCGCCGCAACCGTAATGGCCGCATACGATCACATGATCGACTTTCAGCACGCGCACCGCGTATTCCAGCACGCTCATCGTGTTGTCATCGGAAGGAGAGAACAGGTTCGCGATGTTGCGATGAACGAAGAGATCACCCGGATTGGCGTTCGTCACGGTTTCGGCCGGCACGCGGCTATCCGCGCACCCGATCCACAATACCTTGGGGCTCTGCCCTTGCGCGAGGCGTGGAAAGAATTGCGCATCGGCATGCGCGGTCTCGCGTGCCCAGGCAATGTTTTCCAATAGCATTCGTTTCGGTTTGTTCATGCATTTCTCTCCGGGGTCAAAAAGGGCCGCATCTGTGTTGCAGTGCAGCGAGTTCCTTACGAATCACTTTCGCAGAAAAAGTTCGGTGACGTCCAGAGAAAAAAATCAGTTGAATAGATCGCGCCTTTTCAGTTGAACAGATCAGCATTTCGTGGCATGCCTGACATCGAAAATGATGCATGCGATGGTCGGGTTTTATCGCGCTTTCAATTCGGCGTGCACTGCGTCTGTTAATCTCTATCGCTCCATGCTCAGCCCGCCCGCAACATGAACAATCCAGCAGCAAGCAGCGACACGACGCGGTTCGTCGAATTGAATGGCGGCGCCAGTCCGCTGCGCGTCGAGTATCAGTGGTTGAATGCCGAACGCGCCGATGCGCCTGTCGCGCTATTCCTGCATGAAGGACTGGGATCGATCGCGCTGTGGAAAGACTGGCCGCAAATACTGTGCGATCGCCTGAAGTGCCGGGGCCTCGTTTATTCGCGGCCCGGTTATGGGCGTTCGACGCCGCGCCAGCAGGGAGAAAAATGGCCGGTCGAGTTCCTGCATCGGCAGGCACAAGCTGTTCTGCCCGCATTGCTCGATGCGCTCGATATCGACGCCGAAGAACGCTCGCGCATGTGGCTCATCGGGCATAGCGATGGCGGCACGATCGCGCTGCTCTATGCAAGCGCCTTTCCTGAAGCGCTCGCCGGTCTCGCCGTCATGGCGCCGCATGTGTGCGTCGAGCCGATGACCGTCGAAGGCATCGAGAAAGCCCGCGTCACCTATGAGACCACGTCGTTCAAAGAGAAGCTGAAGGCTTACCACGACGACGTTGATTCAGCCTTTTACGGATGGAACGATGCGTGGTTGAATCCCGCGTTTCTGCATTGGGACATCACGGGAGAGTTGGCATCGATCAGGCGTCCCTTGCTTGCCATCCAAGGTTATGACGACGAATACGCATCGATGCTGCAACTCGACGAGATCAAGGCGGCGGTCGTTCATGCGCAACTCGTCAAACTCGCCCAGTGCCGCCACTCGCCGCATCGCGATGCGACCGGTGCCGTGAACGATGCGATCGCCGCTTTCATGCAGTCGCATCGCCGTTGAATCAACGCTTGATGCTCAGATAAGCGCGGCTGATCGCGGGCCGCGTATGCACCCATAAGCGCGACGCCAGCCATGACGCCGGGCGATCGCGCACTTCCAGTCGCTTGATGCTATGTTCGGCACCGACGGACGCGGAGCGATCCATCGGATCCGATCCGATATTCGTGCCGGCATGGCAGGTATAGAAGTGCCTGAAGCCCGCGTTCAGCGCGACTTCGCGATAGTCGTCGTCGTAATAGCCTTGCGGCCAGCACAGATGATCGGATACTTCGCCTAGACGCGTGCGCAATGCGGCACGCGCCGCGCTCAGGTCTTCACGCAAGCGCTCGCGTTTCTCGCCTGACGTTCCCGTGACCCGATCCCACCGCACATGCGTGTGCGTGTGGCTATGAAACTCGAACGTGCCGGCTTCGCGCATCGCTTCGATTTCGGACCAGCGCAGAATGACGTCGTCGGCGCGGCCGTTCTCGATGGCGCGTTCGCCCGCGTGATGATCGAGCAAAGGCGGAAGCGTCGAACTTCCATGCGATGCATTCGGACGCACAGCGCCTTCGCCGGGCCAACTGCTCACGAGAAAGCACAGCGCGGTGAAGCCGTGGCGCTTCAATACCGGATGCGCATGCACCCAGTTGTCGAGATAGCCATCGTCGAAAGTTATGACGATGGATTTCGCGGGCACGTCCTCGCCGCTCAGGAAAGCAGCGAGCTCGGCCGAGCCGATCGTGCGATAGCCCGCGCTCGCGAGGTAGTCCATTTGCGCGGCGAAATTCTCGGGCGTCACGGTGATCATGCCGGGCGACGTGCTGACGTGGTGATACATCAACACGGGCACGGCGCGCGCCTGCCTTGTGCTCATCGGCGATGTCCTCGCTCGTGCAGCGCGCGTCGATAAAACAGCGCCGTTTCGTGCGCCATGTCGCCGACGGTGAAGCCGCGCTCGGTGATGCGCAGGCCTTCACGTCGAAGGCGCTGGCGCAACGCGGGATCGTCGATCATGCGAGCGATGGCCGCGCGCAATGCAGTCGGGTCGTGAGGCGGAACGAGCAGTCCGTTCACGTTGTCTTCGATGAGCTCCGGCACGCCATCGACGTGGGTGCCGATGACCGGCAAGCCCGCCGCCATCGCTTCGATGAAAGCCTGGCCGAGCGCTTCCTGATGCGTCGGCAGCACGAACAGATCGGAGCCGCGAAAAATGTTCGGCACGTCGGTGCGAAAGCCCAGCACATGAATGCGATGCGCGAGTCCGAGGCTATCGACGATTCCCTTGATGCGCCCGAAGAGCGGACCATCGCCCGCCATCACGATATGCAGGTTCGGATGCGTGTCGAGCAGCGGGCGCACCGCTGCGATCAGATCTTCATGGCCTTTCTTGTCGCGCATGATCGCGACCATGCACGCGATGAACGCGTCCTGCCCGAGGCCGAGCTCCTCGCGCAAGGTCGAATGCGCGACGGGCTGCGGCTTGGGGATGCCGTCATAGATCGTTTGCACGCGCTTCTCCGCGACGCCCGCGGAAATCAGATAGCGGCGCACGTAGTGGCTCACTGCGATCACGCG
Organism: Caballeronia calidae; assembly: GCF_900044055.2. Classification (GTDB taxonomy): domain Bacteria; phylum Pseudomonadota; class Gammaproteobacteria; order Burkholderiales; family Burkholderiaceae; genus Caballeronia; species Caballeronia calidae. The sequence goes on from NZ_FCOX02000002.1 coordinate 21,610, forward strand.
ATGCGGAATCCACGTATAAGTCGCAAGCGAGGAAATAGGCAATGCGAGATGACGCGTGCGAACGATGAGCGGTGTACGCGCGAGACGCGCCGCCGTGCCGGCGACGAGACTGTCGTGACCGCTATGCGTATTGAGCACGTCGAATGCGCCACGGCGCAGGAGCGCCTTGATACGCAGCATCGACTGCATGTCACCGCCGCCGCGCATGCGTGCGTGATGAACCGCGAAACCGAGTTCCGAGCATCGCTGTCCGAGCCGCGCGCCGCTCGGGCAAATCAGTTCGACGGTATGCCCGCTTTCGCGCAAAGCCACCATCTCCTTCAGGGTGCGAATCTCCTGACCGCCCCATCCCGTCGACGACTCGCTATGTAAGATCTTCAAATGCCCGGTCTCCACACTCCGGCAGCGATGTGCCGGAAATTTTTGGTAATAATTCGAATGCCTTTCTGCCCTTGGTCGTTCGTAAAGAAAAAGCAAGGGATTTGATAAACCTTAAAGAAGATTTATCGATAGAGATGGCAGCTTCGCAAGCTTGGTGAAAGCGCTTTGCCGGCAGTGCTCGACAAGACCAATCGATGTTTCGCTTGAGGTCGATTGGTGTGGTCCGAAGGCGACCGGATGACCTGACGAGCTAACGGCTAAGGAAAGAGATTGGTTGACGCGTAACTGGCGGTTTCGTCAGTTTCGGTCTTGTGATCTTATCGTGGAAGCGGATCGAACCGGCGTCAAATCCCTGCGCACCGCGGGCGCTTAAGCCGGTGATAAGAAATGCCAAAGATGTGCAAACGTTTGAGTTCAGACTGAGCAGAGACGCGTCATGATACATGCTGGTGATAGTCGACGCGCTTCTTCAATATCGCCAGGTAACGCTTACCACTGACGCTCCGAGGACCGAAATTCCTTCGCGATGACAAAGCGATTCATCGGTCAATCCTTCCTGCACAGCAAGTGCCGCACTAGCGTGATAACTTGAATCGATGTCCAGGGAGAAAACTCATGCTGCTCTCCGATGAAGAACTGGCTCGCCTGCAATCCGTTGCGCCCTTCCTGCAAAGCGAAGCGCATGCGGCGCTGGAAGCGGAAGCGAACTATGAAGTGACGATGGAACTCGAATCGCATTTGCAGCCGGGCCTGCGCATTCGCGCGCCGGATTCGGCGCAAACGATCGCTGACGTCGATGCGCCGCCCTATGCACTCGATTTATTCGTCGGCTTGCCATTGAGTGAATTGCGCGCACTCGCTCATGCCGACGACGCCGCGCGCGAAGCCGAGATTGCGCGATTCGGCGCGCGCTTTTCGCCGCGTCTTTTACGCGCGATCGCCAGGATGACGCCGCATGAAGTCGATCTCGATGCCGGCGTGCAGAGCGAAGCGGGCACGCTGGCCGTCATGCTCGACGAGGACTAGACAGGGTCCTGCGTTTTTGTCGACGCTTCCTGCGCGCGCCGCAAGCGCTCGCGGCTGTTCGACAGATGCATGCGCATCGCCGCGCGGGCCGCTTCGGGATCGCGACGCTCGATCGCATCGTAGATATCTTCGTGCTCGCGATTCACGCGATCCAGATAGCTGCCCGGATCGTTGTGCGCGAGCGCCGCCGAATTGACGCGCGTGCGCGGAATGATCGTATTGCCGAGCTGGCTCAGGATGCTGTGGAAATAGCGGTTGCCCGTGGCCTTCGCGAGTTCGAGATGGAACGCGACATCGGCGGCAACCGCATTGCCCTCGCCCGCTTCGACCAGCCGCTCGAAATCGTCGAGCGCGCGGCGCATCTGCGCGAGGTTTTCATCGGTGCGGCGCATGGCGGCGAGACCGGCAGCCTCCGCTTCCAGGCTGATGCGCAACTCGAGAATCGCCATGACGTCGCGCACGGTGAGGTCGCCCGCGGAATCGATCTGGAACCGGTCCTGATCGCCTGCTTCGAGCACGAAGGTGCCGATACCGTGCCGCGTCTGCACGAGACGCGCCGCCTGCAGGCGGGAAATCGACTCGCGAACGACCGTGCGGCTCACGCCGAGCTGCGCCATGATCTCCGATTCCGTCGGCAGCTTGTCACCAGGCTGCAGCGCGCCGCTGCGAATCCGCTCGGACAATTCGGCGACGACTTCTTCGGTGAGATTACGGGAACGGCGAAGCGCGCCGGACGCGAGTGCTTGGGACATGGGAAAGCCGATCTTTGTATCCTCGATGGCCCATTATAGGGCGCGCGACAGCTTGTACGATGACTATCGACCCCGCCGGTATTTTGAATGCCAAACTCGCGCCCCGTTTGGGATCTTTAGAATCTGCACTCGCTCCAGATCATCGGTGCCGGAACACCTGCCATCAGCCATCGAAACATGCTTGCAAATCATCGGTTTGGGGCCAAAACAAACCGTTGATAAACCGTTTGTTGCGGCGTAAAGTTCAAGTACCGCATGAAGTAAAGACGCGCAAGCCAGACGGCATCGGGCCGCATCCGGCGGCCGCTGTTCGTCTGGAAGAAGCGCACTTCGCTTTATCGTCCGGCTCGCGAATCCATGCCGCATCCGTTGGATTCGCCATCTTCTCGCGCAGTCGCGGGCCTGAGCACAGCGGTTTACCGGCCGTCGCCGCACGCGTCTATGCGCTCGACCACGCCATTCGGCGCGCGCATCGCGCTCGATCGTCATTCAGGCGGCAGCCGGGGCAGACCCGTCTTCACAATCGTCGGATTCACGGCGATACTGAGGCGCGGCATCGAGGGTTGCAGGCAAGGAGACGAGCAAATGATGCGTGAAGTCAGCGGAGCGTTCTTTGGCTCCCGTAAGCTGGATGAAGCACTGGAAGATCTACGCGCGGAAGGCATCGCGGGCGATCGGGTCCGCCTGGCGAGGATGAGCGGCTTTGCCGATTTCCGTTCCTCGCAATCACAGAATGCCAGCTCGCAGACGCAGTGGATCGCGGCGGAATACGCGGGCCACGGCGAGCATCTCGGAGTGGTCGATACGCACGAATACCCCTTCGGCTTCGACGTTTCCGGCGACGACATCCTCCCGTCGTTCGGCGCGGACGGCGGCGATGCCGACGCGGCTTGCGGCATCACACGCGTGATCGTCAGCATTCGCGACGAAGCCGAGATGCGCGCGGTATGCGACATCTTCTCCCGGCTCGGCACCGACGATATCGACGTCGAAAGCGCCCCGGCCTGATTTGCGATACCCGGAGTCCACACGATGGCGCTCGCGCGCCGTCGTCTCGGTGCGTCACTGCGTCGGCATCGCGGGCTTCGCCTTCTTCTTGTGCTTGAGGTGAGAGCCGCCCTTGTGCGTGCTGCCGGGCACGGACGTGTTGTCACCGCCCGCGGTCGGCCCGGCCGTCGCGGCTGCGTGCGCGTTGCCGCCGCCCGAGCCGCCATTGCCGTTGCCGCCCGATTGCGCCATCGCCGCGCCCGACACGCCTATCGGCATGCCCGCCGTCAGCGCGAGTGAGAACCTCGATCCTGCTGTTCTCATGTTTTCCTCGTCCATCGGTTGAACCACCGTCCTCGTGCATTCCGCATGCAAGAAGCATAACGCAAAATGCCATTTGGTATCTGGCATGCTGCATGCACGCCTTTCGATTCCGTCACCGTGTCCGGCCCCTTTCGACCGCTACCCGCCCGCATATGGATGTCCGCAAAACCCGATCAGACTCAGCCGCACGCGACGATGCCGCGCCCGCATCGCGAGCAGGTTTTGTGCGCGTTCGCGGCGCGCGCGAGCACAACCTGAAGAACGTCGATGTCGACGTGCCGCGCGACGCGCTCGTCGTATTTACCGGCGTATCGGGCTCGGGCAAGTCGTCGCTGGCGTTCGGCACGCTCTACGCCGAGGCGCAGCGGCGCTACTTCGAGTCGGTCGCGCCGTATGCGCGGCGGCTCATCGAGCAGGTCGGCGTGCCGCAGGTCGATTCGATCGAAGGCTTGCCACCCGCCGTCGCGCTTCAACAGCAGCGCGGCGCGCCGAATGCGCGTTCGTCGGTCGGCAGCGTGACGACGCTATCGAGCCTCGTGCGCATGCTGTACTCGCGAACGGGCAGCTATCCGCCGAAGCAGCCGATGCTCTACGCGGAAGATTTCTCGCCGAACACGGTTCAGGGCGCGTGCCCCGTGTGCCATGGCCTCGGGCGCGTCTACGAAGTCACGGAGAAGTCGATGGTGCCGGACGACTCGCTCACGATCCGCGAGCGCGCCGTCGCGGCCTGGCCGCCCGCGTGGCACGGACAGAATCTGCGCGACATCCTCGTGACGCTCGGCTACGACGTCGATACGCCCTGGCGCGACTTGCCGAAGAAAGACCGTGACTGGATCCTCTTCACCGAGGAACAGCCCACCGTGCCGGTCTATGCCGGCCTCACGCCGAAGGAAACGCAAGCGGCCTTGAAGCGCGGCGCCGAACCGAGTTATCAAGGCACGTTCACCGGCGCGCGCCGCTACGTGCTGCACACCTTCGCGCATACGCAAAGCGCGCTCATGAAGAAACGCGTGTCGCGCTTCATGATCGGCAGCGATTGCTCCGCGTGTCACGGCAAGCGGCTCAAGAAAGAAGCGCTGTCCGTGACCTTCGCGGGACTCGATATCGCCGAGTTCGCGCGGCTGCCGATGAGCCGTGTCGCCGATCTGCTCGCGCCCATCGCGCGCGGCGAATGGCCGGCTCATGATGACGCGCCTGGCGCGGCGCTCGCGAAGAAGCACCGCGTCGCGGCGACAGCGAAGCGCGTCGCGGCAGGCGGCTCGGCACACCAGGCAGCACCCGACGTGCGCCGCACGGCCAATCTCTCCGATGAGAAACGCGCAGCCGCCCAGCGCATCGCCGCCGAGTTGCTCGAGCGGCTCGCCACGCTGATCGATCTCGGTCTCGGCTATCTGTCGCTCGATCGCGCGACGCCCACGCTATCGTCCGGCGAACTGCAGCGGCTGCGGCTCGCGACGCAGCTCGCGTCGCAGCTCTTCGGCGTCGTGTACGTGCTCGACGAGCCATCGGCTGGCCTGCATCCCGCCGATAGCGAAGCGCTCTTCGCCGCGTTGCAGCGCCTGAAGGCCGCGGGCAATTCGCTCTTCGTCATCGAGCACGATCTGAACACGATGCGGCGCGCAGACTGGCTCGTCGATGTCGGCCCGGCTGCCGGCGAACGAGGTGGCCATGTGCTCTACAGCGGGCCGCCCGAAGGTCTCGCATCGGTGGAGGAATCGCAAACGCGCAGGCATCTGTTCGCGCCGACGCGGACCATCGACCGCGCTGCGCGCGCGCCGCGCGGCTGGCTGCGGATCGAGGGCGTCGGGCGCAATAACCTGCATGGCATCGATGCGGCCTTTCCGCTCGGCGCCTTCACCACGGTCACCGGCATCTCAGGCTCGGGCAAGTCGAGCCTCGTCAGTCAGGCGTTGCCCGAACTCGTCGCGCAACGGCTCGGACGCGCGCTGGATGATGCCGAAGAAGACGAGCAGGACCCGCTCTTCGCACAGGCCGATGCATCGGCGGGCGGACGCATCGTCGAAGGCATGGAGACGATCCGGCGTCTCGTGCGCGTCGACCAGAAGCCGATCGGCCGCACGCCGCGTTCGAACCTCGCGACCTATACGGGCCTCTTCGATCACGTGCGCAAGCTGTTCGCCGACACACCCGCCGCACGCAAACATCGATACGGCGCGGGGCGTTTTTCGTTTAACGTGGCGCAAGGGCGTTGCCCGACCTGCGAGGGCGAAGGTTTCGTGAGCGTCGAATTGTTGTTTCTGCCGAGCGTCTATACGTCTTGCGCGACGTGTCACGGCTCGCGTTACAACCCGCAGACGCTCGCGATCGAATGGCACGGCAAGAACATCGCGGACGTGCTCGGCATGAGCGTCGACACGGCATGCGAGTTCTTCGCCGACGAGCCGAACGTCATGCGCGCGCTCACCGTGCTGCGCGACATCGGCCTCGGTTATTTGCGGCTCGGACAGCCCGCCACGGAGCTCTCGGGCGGCGAAGCGCAGCGCATCAAGCTCGCGACGGAGCTGCAGCGCGCGCATCGCGGCGACACGCTCTATATCCTCGACGAACCAACGACCGGCCTTCATCCCGCCGATGTGGACCGGCTGATGGCGCAACTGCAAGGGCTCGTCGATGCGGGCAACACGGTGGTCGTCGTGGAGCACGACATGCGCGTGGCATCGCTCTCCGACTGGGTGATCGATATCGGCCCTGGCGCGGGCGAGGATGGCGGACGGATTGTCGTGGCGGGCACGCCGCAACGCATCGCGGATCATGCCGCGAGCCGCACGGCGCGTTACCTGAAGGAAGCGCTGGATTCAGGCCGCGTGCTCTGAAGGCGCGCCTTGCCGATATGCTTCGTCGAACACGGTTTCGAGGCCCGCATGCGCGCCTCGCAGTTCATCGACGACGCGCTTCGCCCAGTCGAAGTACTCACGCTTTCTTTGCTCGCTCCAGCCCGAAGGCGGCATCGCGAGAATGTCGCGCAGATTGCAGATCTTGTCCGCGAGCTTCACGAGTTGTGCGTGACGACTGATATGCGCCGCATGCTCGATCTGCAGGCGCTTTCTCTCGGCCTTCGGCAAGGACTTGTCGTCCGTCACTTCATCGACGATGCGCGCGACATCCTCTCCGAACCATTGCACGAGTTCATCGCGTGATGTGTCGGTATCTTCGATCGTGTCGTGCAGAACGGCCGCGAGCAGCACGCGCTCGTCGTCGATGCCGCCTTCGTTGGCGAGCACGTTCGCCAGCGCGATCGGATGATTGATGTACGGCGACGCCTCCGCGTCCTTGCGGCGCTGATTGCGATGCTTGTCCGCCGCGAACGCGATGGCCCGGATCAGTTGATTCATCGGATGGTCTCTCGTGTGGAATACACGAAGTATACGTTTCGCCCCGATGACCGAGGCTCAATACAGCCCGATCCATCGCCACACATGAAAGCGCACGATCCCGACCAGTTCATGCAAGGCATTGCTGGAATCGAACCAGCCTCTCAGACGCGGCACCCACCACGTTCTCGCCTTGCGTACGGTCGCGACCGCCGGCTGCGGATGCAGATCGAACGCATTGAACGCTAGCAGCGCGCGGCGCATATGCAGCGACGATGTCACGAGCACCGAAGTGTCGTATTGCCGCGACCGTAGTATTTTCTCCGTATTGCGCGCGTTCTCGTATGTGTCGAGACTCGTATTCTCGATGATCAGATCCGAGCGCCTGACGCCCGCATCCACGAGCAAGCCTCCATACAAATCCGCTTCGCTTTGTTCATGGTGCTGAGGATTGCCTCCGCTCACGACGACGAAGCACGCCTTCTCTGTTTGAATGCAGCGCTTATAAAGCGATGCCGCGAGATCGATGCGCGTCATGGAATCGCCCTTGGGCACGAGACGCCGGTCACGGTCGTAACCGGTTCCACCGCCGAGGACGATGATCGCCGTGCGAGGTTCGAAGCGCGGCTCGTTCATCGAGTCGTAACCATGACTCGCGAGTTGTACGAGCGGTCCGGCGAGCAAGCTTCCGAGCAGCCAGAACACCGTGCCCGCAACCAGAACGATTGCGATGCGGCGCTTCTTCCAGACGACGAAGAACGCGAGGAATACCACCAGTAAAGCGATCAATACCAATTACGGCACTCCATTCGATAAGATTTCAAAACGCTTTCATTTAAGCATAGTTTTTGCAAGGCGTATTCGCGGGCACAGGCATAAGTTACCTGCATGGCCGGGATGCCGCGGCAGGCGTGAGTTTGAACGAATACAGCGAATCGATGCGTGCTCGAAAGCGCACAAAAGGCCGCATCGCTCATCGAAGCATACCGTGCGCCATCGCACGGACGTGTAGCCCTCGCAATCCGTTAAATACGATCAAACAAAAAAGAACGGCAGCGAGTGCGAGGACTTTCGTGAAATGGTCTTCACGAATAGAAAAACACCGCTGTCAATTCGCACCGGAGCAATGCGACATTCGACAAAAAATTCTTCGTCGCGCTCCGGATCAATCGCACCGCTGGCCGGGTACAAGGGAAAACACAGACAATGAAAACTGAATTGCGCCGTATCCTCGCTGAGTCCGCTCGTCTCGACGTGCCCATCGACACGCTTGCCGACGGCGACGACCTCTACGCCGCGGGTCTTTCCTCGCTCGCCACGGTTCACGTGATGCTTGCGATCGAAGACGAGTTCGGCATCGAGATTCCCGATCACATGCTCACGCGGCGTCTCTTCTCGAGCGTCGATTCGCTCGCGTCGGCCGTCGACGAACTGCGTCGCACGCAGGCGGCAGCATGAACGCGCCCGCACAGGAGATGGAAATCGCCGAGCTCGCGCAAAGCGTAAGCGCGCGCAGCGAAAGCGAGTTGATCGAAGCCGCGAAGCGTGTCGCCGCCATCGCCGCGAAGCACGCCGATGCGGTCGACCGGGAAGCGCGCTTTCCCGCTGAAGCGGTCGCAGCGATGCGCGAGGAGCGCCTCTTCTCCGCGATGATCCCGAAGCTTCACGGCGGCGACGGGCTCTCGCTCACCGGCGTGGCGCGCCTGTGCGAGGCGATGGCGCAAGGCTGCGCATCTTCCGCGATGATCTATGCGATGCATCAGAGCCAGGTCGTGTGCATCGTCGATCATGGCGTGAACGTGCCGTGGCAGCGCGACTTTCTCGCACGCATGGTGAACGAGCAACTGCTGCTCGCGTCGGCGACGTCGGAAGAGAACATCGGCGGCAACATGCGCACGAGCGCCTGCTCGGTCGATCTCGTCGACAACGCATTCCGCATCGAGAAGCTCGCACCGACCATTTCGTACGGCAAGTATTCGGACGCGATTCTCGTGACGGCACGCCGTCACCCGGATGCGCCGCCTTCGGATCAGGTTCTCATCGTCGCGCCGCGCGACACGTTCACGCTGGAGCAGCGCGGCACGTGGGACACGCTCGGCATGCGCGGCACATGCAGCGAAGGGCATCGGCTCGTCGCGAGCGGCGTGGCCGAACAGATTCTGCCCACGCCGTTCTCGAAGATCGCCGACGAAAGCATGCTGCCCGTATCGCATACCCTGTGGTCATCGGTATGGTGCGGCATCGCGAGCGACGCTGCGAATCGCGCGCATCAGTTCTTCCGCAATCAGGCGCGAGGCAAGCCCGCGTTGCCGCCTTCGGCCGCACGGCTCTCGCAAGTGCTCACGCTCATCAAGATGATGCAGGCGCGCCTGCGCGAATCGCTCGCCAACGTCGAGGCGGCGAGCGCCGAACGCGCGGCACGCAAGGCGAGCCAGAGCAATGACGACGATGCGCCGCTCGCGGCGTCGATCGGCATCAACGCGGACCTCAACATGCTCAAGCTGGCGATTTCGCAGTCGGCCGTGCATGTCGTGCAAGAGACGCTGATGATCTGCGGCATGGCGGGCTACAAGAACGACACGCCGTTCAGCGTGGGACGCCATCTGCGCGATCTGCATTCGGCGCCTCTCATGATCAGCAATGACCGCATCGAATTGAACACGGCGAATCTGCTGCTTGCGCAGCGCGCCGCAACGGGGACCCTTTGACGATATGAACATGCCGACAGAACAGGCCGCGATCATGCAGGCCGACGAACAAGCACAATCACAAGAGACTCGGGCACCGTACGACAAATCGGACGTGACGTTGCGCGATCGCCTCATCGAAGCGGGCATTCTGCTCGACACGGGCGAAGACGGTCTCTATGGCCGCAGCGAAGTATTCGAGGATGTCGTCGAGCGTCTCAATCAGGCGATCACGATGCTCGGCGCCGACCAGCACGCTGAAGTGCTGCGCTTTCCGCCCGCGATGCGCCGCCGCGATTTCGAGGACAGCGAGTACCTGAAGAGCTTCCCGAATCTCGCGGGCACGATCCATTCGTTCCAGGGCAACGATCGCGGGCATCATCGCCTGCTCGAAGCACTCGACAAGATCGTGCATATCGGCGAAGAAGAAGAGCGCTCCGACGACTGGATGGATCAGCAGAAGCCCACGCGCCTCGTGCTGACGCCGGCCGCATGCTATCCGATCTATCCGCTGGTCGCGAAGCGCGGCAAGCTCGCGGAAGAAGGCGCGATCTTCGATGCGTTCTCGTACTGCTTCCGTCACGAGCCGTCCATCGATCCGGGCCGCATGCAGATGTTCCGCATGCGCGAGTACATTCGCGTCGGCAGCCCCGAACAGGTGATGGCATTCCGTCAGAAGTGGATCGAGCGCGGCTCGCTGCTCGTGAATCTGCTGCAGTTGCCCTTCGAGATCGATCTGGCCAACGATCCGTTCTTCGGGCGCGGCGGCATGATCGTCGCGGACAGCCAGCGCGCGCAGCAGTTGAAGTTCGAACTGCTCGTGCCGGTCGCGACGCCCGATCGCCCGACCGCGTGCCTCTCGTTCAACTATCACCAGGATCACTTCGGCGAGCTCTGGCATATCAATCAGGCCGACGATCAGGTGGCGCATACGGCGTGTGTCGGCTTCGGCATGGAGCGCACGACGCTTGCCCTCTTCCGTCATCACGGTCTCGATGTCAAGGCGTGGCCCGAGCAGGTTCGTCAGTTGCTCTGGGGCGACAAGGCGCCGCTCATCGAAGAAGGCCTCGCGAAACTGGGAAGCGACGCATGAACGCACGATCGCCGGCGGAAGCCATAGCGGAAACGTCCGCGCCTCACGACGACGCATTCCGCCAGCACGCGCTGCATCGCGAAGAGCGCGTGTGGCTGGAGACGAACTGCTACGTCGATCTGTGGATCGAGCTGCTGCATCATTACGGCTGCGATCCGCGTGCAGCGCTCAACTTCACCGTGACGCAGGCGTTCGAGGGCGATCAGTTCACGTTCCCGAAGTTCTCGCTCGACGATATCGCGCGGCTCTACGGCCTGCAGGCCCAGGAGCTCGCGATCTACGACACGGTGGAAGCGCACGTGCGCGAGCAGACGCGGCGCGGGCAGATGGTGGTGGCCGAAGTGGATTCGTACTATCTGCCGGATACGCGTGCAACCGCGTACAGGCAGACGCATACGAAGACGACCATCGCCATCGACAGGATCGACACCGACGCGAAGCGCATCACGTACTTCCATAACGCGGGCTACTTCGCGTTGTCCGGCGAGGACTACGACGGCATCTTCCGTCTCATGCCGAACCTCGCGGGCGATGTGCTGGCGCTCTTCCCGTACGTGGAGTTCGTGAAGCGCGCGCGTGCTCCGCTCGAAGGCGATGCGCTCGTGCAACGCTCGGTCGAACTGCTCGCGCTGCGCCTCGCGGATCGTCCTGCGACGAACCCGGTCGCGCAATGGCGGGCGGCGTTTCCCGAGCATCTGCGCGCATTGCACGAACGCGATCCCGCGTACTATCACCTCTACACGTTCAACGTGATGCGTCAGCTCGGCTCGAACTTCGAGTTGCTCTCGAAGTATCTCGGCTGGCTGAACTGTCACGGTGTGGAAGTGCCGAGCGAGATTCAAACGAGCGCGCAGGCTATCGCAAGCGAAGCGATGGTCATGCAGTTCCGTCTCGCGCGCGCCCGCATGCGTTCACGCACCGATCCGTGCGACGATTGCCTCGAATCGATGCAGGCTTCGTACGACAAGGTCATCGAGCCGCTCGCCGCGCGCTTTCTCTGAACGCCGAAGCCGCGCATTCGATGCGCGGCTTTGGCGTCTCTCTTCCGAATTCATCGACAAGGAAGTTGCATGCACGTCCTGACCGCGCACGCGCCGCGGCGTCTCGCCGAAGGCTGGCAGTGCGTGAGCACGCCCGCGGGCGCATGCGCGACGCCCGCATCGCTCGATAGCTTCACGCAGTGGATCGACGCGCCCGTGCCGGGCACGATCGCATCGGCCTTGCGCGCGTCGGGTGTCGTCGATGACGCGCTCGCGCAGCCGTTCGCGCATGCGGATCACTGGTATCGCGTGAGGCTTTCCGGCAAGGGGAAACGGCGCTTGCGCTTCAACGGGCTCGCGACCATCGCCGAGATATGGCTCGACGGTCGCAAGCTGCTCGACACGGACTCCATGTTCGTCGCGCATGATCTCGACGTCGATCTCGATGGCGAACACACGCTCCATCTGTGCTTTCGTTCCATTGCGCCCGCGCTCGCGGCGAAACGCGGACGCGCGCGCTGGCGTCCGAAGCTCGCGCAGCCCGCGACGTTGCGCAACGTGCGCACGACCCTGCTCGGGCATATGTCGGGCTGGTGCCCGACGATACAGCCAGCGGGACCGTGGCGCGCGGTGGAACTCATCGGCGAATCGCGTGCGTGCATCGACGATATCGACATGCGCACGAGCGTCGATGGAAGCGACGGCGTGCTCGATGTCACCGTGCGCTTCTTTCATGCGCAGGAGCCCATGGCGCTCACGCTCGAATGCGGCGGCGCAAACTGCGCGATGCAATGGCAGGACGCGCATACAGTGAAGGGCCGCGTGCGCGTGCCGAATGTGCGCCTGTGGTATCCGCACACGCACGGCGAGCCATCGCTTCATGCGGTGAAGCTCGGCGATATCGAACTCGGCGAAGTCGGCTTTCGCACGATCGAAGTCGATCGCGGCGCGGACGGCAAGGGCTTTCAGATCGTCGTGAACGGCGTGCCCGTCTTCGCACGCGGCGCGTGCTGGACATCGGCGGATATCGTCGCGCTCGATGCGCCCCGCAAGAAGCTCGACGCCATCTTCGGGCTGATCCGCGATGCAGGCCTCAACATCGTTCGCGTGAACGGCATCACGCTTTACGAATCCGATACATTCTACGAACTCGCCGATAAACACGGCGTGCTCGTGTGGCAAGACTTCGCATTCGCCAACTTCGACTATCCCGACGACGAAGCCTTCCGCGGCAGCGTGCAACGCGAAGCCGAACAATTCCTCGCGCGCACGCGCCGCTTCGCATCGCTTGCGGTGATGTGCGGCGGAAGCGAAGTGCATCAACAGGCCGCGATGCTCGGCCTGCCCTTCGACGCTTATCAGCAGCGCCTCTTCACCGAGCTGTTGCCGGGCGCGGTCGCAGCGCAACGTCCCGATGTCGCATACGTGGTGAACTCGCCGAGCGCCGCGCCCGGTGATACCGAATCGATGCCCTTCGGCACGCGCGGCGGCATCACGCATTACTACGGCGTGCCCGCGTATCAGCGTGCATTCGACGATGTGCGCCGCGCGCAAGTGCGCTTCGCATCGGAATGCCTCGCGTTCGCCAACGTGCCCGACGATGTCGCATTGCGCGCGCTGCCGAATGCGCGCGCGCATGAACCGCGCTGGAAAGCGGGCGTGCCGCGCGATCCCGGCTCTGCGTGGGACTTCGACGATGTGCGCGAGCACTACATGCAATCGCTTTATCGCGTGGATGTGCCGCGCCTGCGCTATGAAAACCCCGAGCGCTATCTGGAGCTATCGCGGGCCGTCGTCGCCGATGTGATCGGCGCAGTCTTCTCCGAATGGCGTCGCGAAGGATCGACGTGCGCGGGCGGCATCGTGTGGAATCTGCTCGATGTGCGGCCGGGCGCGGGCTGGGGTGTCATCGACGTGCTCGGTGCGCCGAAGAGCGCGCTGCATGGACTCGCACGCGTGCTGCAACCGGTGCAGGCATTGATACTCGATGAAGGACTCGATGGCCTCGACGTGCATCTCGTCAACGAGACTGCGCATGAGATTCGCGCACGCGTCGAACTGGCGTGTTTGCGTGAAGGCTCGGTCAAGGTCGCGGGCGGTTCACGCGATGTCGTGTTGCAGCCGCGCAGCGTGCAGCGTGTATCGTCGAATGCGCTGATCGGCGCGTTCTTCGATATCGCTTATGCGTACCGCTTCGGCCCGCGCGCGCATGACGCGACGCATGTCGTGCTGCGCAATGCCGATTCGGGCGACGTGCTCTCGGAAGCATTTCACTTCCCCGATCCGTCGATCAGCGAGCGCCGCGATATCGGCTTGAACGTGTCGGTCGAACGGGACGAGCAAGGCTGGAGTCTCATCGTCGAGACGGCGCAGCTCGCGCGCTGGGTGCATGTGGACGATCCCAACTACTACGGGCGCACCGACTGGTTTCATCTCGCGCCGGGCAGCGCGCGGCACATTCCGCTCGTCGCGCGGCACGCGGACGTGCGCGCCGCGCCCGAGGGCGATGTATGTGCCGTCAACGCATCGCGCAGCGCGGCTTATCGCGCTTCGTAAAAGCGCCCGTCATACCGCGCGCTTGCTGCGCCGGAACTGATCGAACAGCACCGCCAGCAACAGGATGCCGCCGCGAATCAGATATTGATAGAACGTCGGCACGTTGAGCAGGCTCATCGCGTCCTGCACGGCGCCCATGATCAGCACGCCGACGAGCACGCCTGAAATCGTCGCGACACCGCCTGTCAACGACACGCCGCCGAGCACGCACGCCGAGATCACACCGAGCTCGAGACCGACCGAGGTCTTCGGATCGCCGAGACTCATGCGCGATGCGAGCATCACGCCCGCGAAGCCCGTGACGAGCCCTTGCAGCACGAACACCGTGATCTTGATGCGCGTGACGGGCAGGCCCGCGAGCGTGGCCGCTTCGCTATTGCCGCCCACGGCCAGCACGTTCTTGCCGAACACGGTCTTCTTCAGCAGAAAGCCGAACACCACGAAGCCGATGATATTGCTCCAGATCGGAAACGAGATGCCGAGGAACGAGCCGCCGCCGAGATCGAAGAAGCTTTCCTCGGAGATCATCACGGCATCGCCGTTCGATGTGAGGAACGCGAGGCCGCGCACCGCTTCCATCATCGCGAGCGTGGCGATCAGCGAGTTGATCTTGAAGCGCGCGATCAGCACGCCATTGACCAGTCCCACCGCGCCGCCCGCGAGCACGCCCGCCGCGATGCCGAGCGTCACGCTGTGCGTCGCGGTGATCACCGTCGATGCCATCACGCCGGCGAACGCGACGATCGATGCCACGGACAGGTCCACTTCGCCCAGCGCGAGCACGAACATCATGGTCACGGCGATGGAGCCGATCAGTGTCACCGAGAGCAGCAAGCCCTGAATGTTGCGCGGCGTGAGAAAGCCCGGCACCGTCACGGACAGCACCGCGAACAGCACGAGGAACACCACCACGATGCCCGACTTGTTGATGAGGTCCCACATGCGCGCCTGCGAAGGCGTGACGGGGGCGGCGCTATCGCTCGCCGAAGAAGTGCCTGGAGTTTGCATCAGTTGGCTCATATCGTGTTCATCCTTCTGTGCGCGGCCGTCAACGCGGCAGCGCGAGCTTGATCAGTTCGTCGGGGGTCGCGTCCGCCTTGGGCAATTCACCGGCAATGCGACCTTCCTTCATCACGATGATGCGATCCGCCACGCCGATGACTTCGGCCAGATCGCTCGACACCATGATCACCGTGCGCCCCGCTTCGGCGAGCTCGTACAGCAGGTTGTAGATTTCGGCACGCGCGCCGACATCGATGCCGCGCGTGGGCTCGTCCATCAGAAAGACGTCGATGCGCTCGGCGAGCCATCGCGACAGAATCACCTTTTGCTGATTGCCGCCCGATAGCGTGCCGATGGCCGTCTCGCCGCTCCTCGTCTTGATCGCGAGCTTCGCGATGTATTCCTGCGCGAGCGCGCGCTCACGCCGTGCATCGAGCAGAAAGCGGGCGGGACTGAAATGACGTCGCGCGCTGATATTGAGGTTGTCCGCCACCGATGCAATCGCGACGATGCCTTCCTGCTTGCGATCTTCAGGACACAGTGCGATGCCGGCGCGCACCGCATCGCGGGGGCTGGCAAAGGCCACGCGCTTGCCCTTGAGTTCGACATGTCCCGCGCTCGCTTTCGCCGCGCCGTAGATGAGCTTCATCAGTTCGGAACGGCCTGCGCCGACAAGCCCGAAGAAGCCGAGAATCTCCCCGCGCTGCGCCTTGAAGGAGACCGGCTCGGACAATCCCGGCCCGAGCAGTCCCTTCGCTTCGATCATCACATCGCCCGCTTCACGCGGACGATACCCGTACACGTCCGTGATCGAGCGGCCCACCATGCACCCGATCAGGCGATCGCGCTCGAGATCCGCGACCGACTCGAACGTCTCGATGCGCTTGCCGTCGCGAAACACCGTCACGCGATCGCATAGCTCATACACTTCGTCCATGCGGTGCGTGACGTAGATGATCGCGCGGCCATCGGCACGCAAAGCGTCGATGATGCGAAAGAGCTGCGCGGTCTCGCGCGCGGACAGCGAAGACGTCGGTTCATCGAACGCGATCACGCGCGCATCGCGCATCAGCGCCTTGCCGATCTCGATCATCTGACGCTGGCCGATGGAGAGGTTCTTCACCGGCGTGCGCGGATCGATGCGTTCTCCGAGCCGCTCCAGCTCCTTCATCGCGCGTTGCACGAGCGCGCGTTCATCGAGCACGCCACCGCGATTCGGCAACTGCCCGAGCATGAGGTTTTCAGCGACCGTCAGCTCGGGCACGAGATGCAATTCCTGATAGATGATCGCGATACCCGCTGCGATCGCCTCGCGCGTCGACGTGAAGCGTTGCTCGATGCCGTTCAGCCTGAGCGTGCCCGAAAGAGGCTTGTTCACGCCGGAGAGCACTTTGAGCAGCGTCGATTTGCCGGCGCCGTTTTCGCCCATCAAGCCGTGCACTTCGCCCGCGCGCACCGACAGCGATACGCCGTCGAGTGCGCGCACGCCGGGGAAGCTCACCGTGATGCCGTCGAGTTCGAGATAGCCGGCGGACGTCGCCGGCGCGCGCGTTTCATCAAGCGTCGTCGTATCCATGACGCCTTAGATGCCGAGTTCGGTTCGCACCGACTTCCAGTTTTCGCGCGTCATCAGCTTGCCGGTGGTTTGCGTGTCGGCGGCCGGCTGCTTGCCGTTGCGAATCCACTCGACGAGGTTCTGCGCGCTGTCCTTGCCGTGATTGGTCGAGCTCACCGCGATGGTGCCGAAGAAGCCCGTCTGCTCTTTCTTCTGGAACTCCGCGAACGCCTCGCCCGCACCGTTGATGCCGACGCCGATCACATCCGCCGAGGGAATATGCAGTTGTTCGGTGGCGCGCACGCCGCCCAGCACGCTTTCTTCGTTGAGCGCGAAGATCACCCACTTCTTGATGTTCGGATGCTGCGCAAGCACCGGCGATGCCGCGTTGAAGCCGCCTTCATCGTCCGTGGTTTTCTGCGGCGCATCGAAGATGTTTTCCTTCTTGAAGCCACCCGCGATGAGCGATTGCGTCGCGCCATCGGTACGCAGCTTGGCGGTCGGCAATTCATAGTCGGTGATGCGCAATGCGCCCACTTCTTCGGGCTTCCAGCCGCGGCGTTTCATTTCGCCCGCGATCGCATCGCCGACCTGATTGCCGATCTTGAACGCCGACATGCCCAGATGCGGCACGTTCGAAAGCGGCTTGCCGGACGAATCGACGAGCTGATCGTCGACGGATACGAACTTCATGTTGTAGCGCTTCGCACGCGCCTGAATCGCCGGTCCGAGACGCACGTCCGGCGCGCAGATCACGAAGCCCTGCGCACCTTGCGCGCCGAGGTTATCGATTGCGGCCAGCACTTTCTCGCCGTCCGGCGTGCCGATGTTCACCGAAGTGAAGTTCTCTTTCTTGCCGAGCGCGGAAGCGGCCTTCTGCTCGTTGATGAACCATGCCTGCTCGGGCATCTTCACGAGAAAGCCGATCTTGAGCGGCTCATCGGCTTGCGCGGCGCCGTGCATCGCGAACGGCGCGGCGAACATCGCGGCCATCATGGCGCGCAGGGTCAGGCGGCGGAAAGTGCTGGTCATGTCGTATGTCTCCTTTATGCTGGCTTTTGTGGTGATGATGGTTGCATTGCTAACGACCGAACGCCTCGGTCTCGACGAGACGTCCTGTGAGGAACGCATCGGCGACGAGACGCAGCGGGCGCACGTCGACGTCCGTCTGCTTCGTTTCGATGAGTTCGTGGAAGCGCTCATACAGCGCGGGATATTCGCGTTCGGGGCCGAGCGCGATGTCCTTTCCCGCGATCGACAAACGCTTGCCGCCTTCGCGAATCGAAAGACGGCCCGCATCCGTATCGACATCGATAGCCCATTCCTCGACGGGACCATGACGCCAGTCGAATACCGCACGCACCGGCGCGCCGTTCGTCGCGATGCAATCGAGTTCCGCTGCGATGGGCGTGGATGTATCGCTTGGCGTGGTGAGCGTCGCCGCGCGCAACGCGATTTCGTGCGGCAGGATGCGCGTGACGATCGACAGCGCGTTGATGCCCGGATCGAACACGCCGAGACCGCCCGGCTCCCAGATCCATTGCTGTCCCGGATGCCAGCGGCGCACATCTTCTTTCCAGCGCACTTCGACTGCGCGAATTGCGCCTGCATCTTTCGATGCGAGCCATGCGCGCGCAGGCTCGACGGCGCTTGCCGCACGCGAATGCCATGAAGCGAAGAGCGTGCAGCCGCGTGAGCGCGCAATGTCATGCAACGCTTCGACCTCGCTCACGCTCGCGCCCGGAGGCTTTTCGAGCATGACGTGCTTGCCGGCTTCGAGCGCGGCCAGCGCCTGCGCGTAGCGCACTTGCGGCGGCGCGCACAGCGAGATCGCATCGAGCGAGGGCTCGGCGGCGAGCAGCGCGTCGATGTCCTGATAGTTCCGCACGCCTTCGACGCTCGCGTTGCGGCTCGCGCATGCGACGAGTTCGAATCCTGGCTGCGCGGCGATGGCGGGCAGATGCTGATCGCGCGCGATCTTGCCGATGCCGACGACGCCGAGCTTATAGATGGGTTTCATGCGATGCCTCCTTTTGGCTCAAGGACTTTCTTGTTCGAGCGAGAGCGTCAGGTTCCCGCGCCGTCACGCCGAAGCAGCTTTGCCCAGAGCCCTTTAGGTCCTTGCTTCGTTGTTTCGACAAAAAGTCCATCAAGGCGAATTTGCGTCAGGCGATGGTCGGACCCTACGCCCAGTGCTATGCGCGGAGCAACCGCGCACCAGGTCGATGAATTGCTCCACGAGAGATAAAGCGTGCCGCGTCGAGGCTCGTAGAACACATCCGGGTCCATCATCGTCGCGTGTCCGTTTTCATCGAATATCGCTTCGATATGCGGAGTACCCGAAAGGGCATCGACATACGGGAATGCACATTCGACCCATTTCTCGGCATTGGTATAAAAATCGAGTTCTTTGAGTCGCTTCTCCGAGTCAAGCAGCATCGATAACGTTCCTGCGGTAATAACGTACGTGCGTGGAACGATGTCGAAACGCCGCTCGAGTTCTTCGCTGAAGCTGCCTCCCGTTTCAGAGGAAGACGGCGACGCATGCTCGACCGCGCAACGTACGGTGAAGCTATCGCTATCCCATTCCACCGTCTGACGGGAATCGACATGTGCCGAGGTATAAATGGCGGGCAGCGTCATCTGTTGCTCTTATAAGCGAAGTGAAGCACTGTGTAGTCACGTTCTCGAACGACCACATCAAGCATATACCGGGTGCCGTTACGCATCATCGGACACGTATATTGGAGAATTCCCGAGTGGCCTTTGGGGTCTGGCATACGTTTTCCATGTCTGATAGCAAGCCTGAGTATGTGAACCGGTACGTAACGCCCTGCCTCCGACATATGCGCCAGTGGTGCCGCAGCGAAACGCAGCGGTTATTGCATCAACGCGCGGTACCGGCTACGCACCCCAAACAACGTGCCTCTCCCTAGAGCCACGCTTACACCCTTTGCCCCCACTCAGTGAAACCTCTAAACCCCGCCCTCCAGAGACCGCCCACGATGAACAATAGATCGAACGGATCGATCAGCGGGGATTCCAGCGGCCTTTCACTTATCGTGATACTCCCGTCCAGCGCATATATGCGGGTTACGCCAGCGACCTCATCGCGATAGCCGATCACGATATTCAACTCGGCATCATAGATGGGTCTCGCATTGAACGATAGACCGTGTGGACGAACTTCAAACAAACCAGCAACGCGTGGCCTTTTCGTATCGTCCCAATCTAAGGAGGGTTCATCCCCCGTATACGTCAACGATTTATGCATATCCTTGATCGAAAGTTGATGTGACGATAAGCGTACTTCGTCTTCCCAACTAGATTGTCATAGAAAGTCAATCCGGTGGATCGATACGAAAAGATCTCCGCATGCTCACTCTTCGATACTCCGCCTTGGATACCCCCATCACCCCCAACGCAACACCATCGCATCGAGACGCCGCGCAATCGCGATCAATTCATCGCGCGTTTCCCGTCCCATCGCGGGCAGCGGATGACGCGGCAGTTCGCACGCAATAACACCGCCCTCTTTCATCAGCGCCTTGGCCGCGAGCAGCCCCGCTTGCCGGTTCTCGTGATTGATGAGCGGAAGCCAGCGCTGATACAGATCGAATGCATCATCGATGCGCCCGTTGCGATGCGCCTCGATGATCGGTCGAATACCGTCGGGAAAACCGCCGCCCGTCATCGAGCCGGACGCGCCCGCGTTGAGATCGGCGAGCAGCGTGATCGCTTCCTCGCCATCCCACGGACCTTCGATGGCATCGCCGCCGAGCCTGATCAACTCGCGCAGCTTGTTCGCCGCGCCCGGCGTTTCGATCTTGAAGTACGACACCTGCTCGATCTCGCGAGCCATGCGTGCGAGAAACGCCGCCGACAGCGGCGTGCCCGCAGCCGGCGCGTCCTGGATCATGATGGGGACCGTCAACGCATCCGAGAGGCGCGCATAGAACTCGTGAATCGATGCCTCCGGCACGCGAAACGTCGCGCCGTGATACGGCGGCATCGCCATGATCATCGCTGCGCCGAGTTCCTGCGCGCGCCGGCTGCGCTCGATGCATACGCGCGTGCCGTAATGCGATGTCGTGACGATCACCGGCACGCGGCCCGCCACGTGTTCGAGAATCGTGCGCGTGAGCGTGTCGCGTTCGTCGTCGGCGAGCGAGAACTGCTCGGAGAAGTTGGCGAGAATCGCGAGGCCATCGGAACCTGCATCGATCATGAAATCGACCGCGCGCTTCTGGCTGTCGAGATCGAGTTCGCCCGATTCGGTGAAGGTCGTCGGCACGACCGGAAAGATGCCGCGATAGCGTGGATTGGCGAGACTGGTCATGCTGTCGTCCGAAGTGAATTGAATCGAAGGCTCATGCTCAGTGCGAATGTCTCGGCACCGCTGCGCCGCGCTTGCCGACGAGAAAGTCCAGATCGCAACCTTCATCGGCCTGCAATACGTGATCGACATAGAGCCGCTGATAACCGCCTTCGCCATGCTTGCGCGGCGGCTCGCGATCGCTCATGCGGCGCGTGAGTTCCTCTTCGCTGATGTCGAGATGCAAGGTGCCCGCGTCGCAATCGAGCTCGATCCAGTCGCCGTCGCGCACAGCGGCAAGCGGCCCGCCCGCCGCCGCTTCCGGCGCGACGTGCAGCACCACCGTGCCGTATGCGGTGCCGCTCATGCGCGCGTCCGAGATGCGCACCATGTCCTTCACGCCCTGACGCAGCAGCTTCGGCGGCAAGCCCATATTGCCGACTTCGGCCATGCCCGGATAACCTTTCGGGCCGCAGTTCTTCAGCACGAGCACGGAGTTCTTGTCGACATCGAGCGATTCATCGACGATGCGCTCCTTGTAATGCTCGAGGTTCTCGAACACGACCGCGCGGCCGCGATGCTTCAGCAGCTCGGGACTCGCCGCCGATGGCTTGAGCACCGCGCCGCGCGGCGCGAGATTGCCGCGCAGGATGCGAATGCCGCCATCGTCGATGAGCGGATTGCTTAGCTTGCGAATGACTTCGTCGTCGGTGATGGGCGCGTTCTTCACGTTCTCCCACAGCGACTTGCCGTTCACCGTCAGTGCATCGGGATGCGGAATCAGATTCGCCTCGCCAAGACGCCGCAGCACGGCAGGCAGGCCGCCCGCGTAATAGAACTCTTCCATCAGGAAGCGGCCCGAGGGCATCAGATCGACGATGGTCGGCGTATCGCGGCCGATGCGCGTCCAGTCTTCCAGTTCCAGCGGCACGCCGATGCGCCCCGCAATCGCTTTCAGATGGATGACCGCGTTGGTCGATCCGCCGATCGCGGCATTCGCGCGGATCGCGTTCTCGAACGCCTCGCGCGTGAGAATCTTCGAGAGCGTCAGACCTTCGAGCGCCATCTCCACGATGCGAATGCCCGACATATGCGCGAGCACGTAGCGGCGAGAATCGACGGCGGGAATCGCGGCGTTATGCGGCAACGACGTGCCGAGCGCTTCGGCCATGCAGGCCATGGTCGACGCCGTGCCCATCGTGTTGCATGTGCCCGCCGAGCGCGACATCCCCGCTTCGGCAGAGAGAAACTGATGCAGATCGATCTCGCCGGCCTTGAGCGATTCGTGCAGTTGCCACACCGCCGTGCCCGAGCCGATGTTCTTGCCGTCGAGCTTGCCGTTCAGCATCGGGCCGCCCGTGACGACGATCGCGGGCACGTCGCAACTCGCCGCGCCCATCAGGAGCGCGGGCGTGGTCTTGTCGCATCCGGTGAGCAGCACGACCGCATCGATGGGATTGCCGCGTATCGCCTCTTCGACATCCATCGCCGCGAGATTGCGCGTGAGCATCGCGGTCGGCCGAAGGTTCGATTCGCCATTCGAGAACACCGGAAACTCGACGGGAAAGCCGCCCGCCTCATACACGCCGCGCTTCACGTGCTCCGCGATCTTGCGAAAGTGCGCGTTGCAGGGCGTCAGTTCCGACCATGTATTGCAGATGCCGATGATCGGCCTGCCGTCGAACTCGTGGTCCGGAATGCCTTGATTCTTCATCCAGCTTCGATACATGAAGCCGTTCTTGTCGTTGGTGCCGAACCACTGAGCAGAGCGCAGCCTGGGCTTCGATGCGGACATCGTTCTTATCCCCGTCAAATTCGATTTGGCGAAGTCTAAAAGCCCGCGCGATAATCGACCAATGAAAAGTTGGACGTTATCGATATCCAAACCAGCATTCGTATAAACCCTTAAATGCTGAATCCAAGCCCCTGGTATGTGCGCAATCGACTCAAGACGCGACAGCTTCTGCTCGTCGTGGCGCTTGCGGAAGAAGGCAATGTTCATCGCGCGGCGGCGGTGCTGAACATGACGCAGCCCGCCGCTTCGAAGCTCCTGCGCGAACTCGAAGAGACGCTCGGAGTCACGCTGTTCGAGCGCGAGCCGCGCGGCGTGAGGCCCACGTTGTATGGCGACGCGATCATCCGTCATGCGCGCGCCGTGCTCGGCAGTCTCGATCAGGCGCAGGAAGAGCTCATCGCGCTCGCGTCCGGGCGGCTCGGGCATGTGGCGATCGGCGCGATCACATCGCCGGGTGTGCGGCTATTGCCTGCTGCGGTCGCGGCGGTGAAGCGCGTGCATGCGGATATCCGCATTTCCGTCGAGATCGATACGAGCAACGTGCTGCTCGAAAAGCTCGCGCAAGAGAAGCTCGATATCGTGATCGGCCGTCTTTCAGCCGAGCACGACAAGGTGCGGTTGCGTTACGAGCAGCTTGCGGGCGAGCCGGTGCGCGCGGTCGTGCGCGCGGGGCATCCGTTGCTGAAGGAGAAAGCGCTCACGTTGAGCGATATGCGCGATGCCGCATGGCTCGTGCCGCCGGCGGGCAGCGTGCTGCGGCATCGCTTCGAACTGATGTTCCAGCGTGCGAGCCTCGCGCCGCCGTCCAATGTCGTGGAGACGGCGGCGATTCTCTTCGTCACGCAATTGCTGGAACAGAGCGACATGATCGCCGTGGTCGCGGAAGATGTCGCGCTGTATTACGCGCGGCACGGCATCGTTGCGATGCTGCCGTTGCCGATGGATTGCCAGATGGACGACTTCGGCATCGTCACGCGGGCGGACCGGCTCTTCACGCCCGCGACCGAAGTCATGGTCGATGCGTTGCGCGCCGCCGCCCGCGATGTGTACGGCGCTCAGGCCGTCGCCGCCACTTCCACCGGCGCGCGATAACGCTCGATCAGACGCTCGCGCTTCTTCGCCGCCGCCGCCATGTTGCGCTCCTTCACATGGCCGAAGCCGCGAATTTCGTCGGGCAGCTTCGCGAGTTGCAACGCGGTGTCGAGACGGTCCGCGTCGAGCGTCGCGCAGAATTCATCGACGAGCGCGCGGTAATCCGCGATCATCTGGCGTTCCGTGCGGCGCTCTTCCGTCTTGCCGAACACATCGAGCGATGTGCCGCGCAAGCCCTTCATCTTCGCGAGCATGCGGAATGCGGGCAGCATCCATGCGCCGAAGCGCTGCTTCACGAGATGACCGTGCTCGTCGCGCTTGGCGAAGAGCGGCGGCGCGAGATGGAACATCAGCTTGTAATCGCGGCCCGGCTCGCCTTCGAATTGCTCGCGCAGCTTGTCGAGATACGCGGGATCGGCATAAAGGCGCGCGACTTCGTACTCGTCCTTATAAGCCATCAGTTTCGCCAGATTCACGGCGACCGCGCGCGTCAGCGGCAGCTTCGCATTCAACGGCTTTTCCTTTTCGCGCACGCGCTCGATCACGCTGCGATACGAACGCGCATACGCTTCGCTTTGATATGCGGTCAACAGCGCTTCGCGCGTTGCGATCACGTTTTCCAGCGACTCGGGCATCTTCATCACGATTGCATGCTGCGTGGCCTTGAGCATGTCGCCCACGCCGTGCTGCGCAACGTATCGTCCCCAGTCGAACGCGAGCAGGTTCTTCTCCACTGCCACGCCGTTCAGTTCGATCGCGCGCTTCAGGCTCGCCAGTTCGAGCGGCAACCAGCCCTTCTGCCACGCGAAGCCGAGCAGGAGCGGATTCGAATAGATCGTGTCGCCGAGCAGCTTCAAGGCGAGCGCATTCGCGTCGATGAATGCGCAGCCCGCGCCGATGCTATCCGTCAACGCCTGCTCCGTCTGCTTCGCGGGGAAGGTCCATTGCGCATTGGTGACGAACTCGGCGGTCGGCGTCGCGCCGCTATTGATCGCGGCCTGCGTGATGCCGTTGCGCGTGCGAGACAGCACATCGTTCGATGCCGACACGATCGCATCGCAGCCGATCACGAGCCGTGCTTCGCCCGTTGCGATGCGCGTCGCATGCAAGGCTTGCGGCTCGGGTGCGATCTGCACGTGGCTCAACACCGCGCCGCCCTTTTGCGCGAGACCGGCCATGTCGAGCACGGTCACGCCTTTGCGTTCGATATGCGCGGCCATGCCGATCAAGCCGCCGATCGTCACGACGCCCGTGCCGCCGACACCCGTGACCAGAATGCCGTAAGGCTTCGAAAGCGCGGGCAAAGAAGGCAAAGGCAGTTTATCGAAATCGGGCTTCGCGCCGCCGGCCGCTTTCGGCTTGCGAACCTGCGCGCCTTCGGCTGTGACGAAGCTCGGGCAAAAGCCCTTCACGCACGAGAAGTCCTTGTTGCACGACGACTGATTGATCTTGCGCTTCGTGCCGAGCGGCGTGTCCATCGGCTCGACGGACAAGCAATTCGATTGCACCGAGCAATCGCCGCAGCCTTCGCACACGGCATCGTTGATGAACGCGCGGCGCGCCGGATCGGGATACGTGCCGCGCTTGCGGCGGCGGCGCTTTTCGGTCGCGCAGGTCTGATCGTAGATGAGGATGGTCGTGCCTTGCGTGTCGCGCAGCTCGCGTTGAATGCGGTCGAGCTCATCGCGATGATGCACGTTCACGCCCTGCGGCAATACGACATTCGCATCGTATTTTTGCGGCTCGTCGGTCACGATGACGATGCGCTTCGCCCCTTCCGCATAGACCTGATGCGCGATCTGCGGCACCGTCAGCACGCCGTCGACGGGCTGGCCGCCGGTCATCGCGACCGCATCGTTATAAAGAATCTTGTACGTGATGTTCGCGTTCGCCGCGATTGCCGCGCGCACCGCGAGCAGGCCCGAATGGAAGTACGTGCCGTCGCCGAGATTGACGAACATGTGCTTGTCGCCGGAGAAATGCATCTGGCCGATCCACGCGACGCCTTCGCCGCCCATCTGGCTGAAGGTCTCCGTCTTGCGATCCATCCACATCGACATGTAATGGCAGCCGATGCCCGCGAGCGCGCGCGATCCTTCCGGCACGCGCGTCGACGTGTTGTGCGGACAACCGGAGCAGAACCACGGCTTGCGTTCCACATCGACACGCGGCTTCGCGGCCTCGCGCTCCTTCGCTTCGATCGTTTCGACGCGCGCAAGCATGCGAGCGCGAACGTCCTCAGGAAGATCCGCACGCGCGAGACGCCGCGCGATCGCCTTCGCGATCAACGCGGGCGATAGCTCGTAATGCGCGGGCAAGAGCCAGTTTCCGCGCGGCACGGACCATTCGCCGCCCTCGTTGTCGCGTTCGTCGAACTTGCCGTAGATGCGTGGGCGCACGTCCTCGCGCCAGTTGTACAGCTCTTCCTTCAGCGCATATTCGAGAATCTGCCGCTTCTCTTCGACGACGAGAATCTCTTCGAGACCCGTCGCGAAGGCGCGGGCGTCTTGCGCATCGAGCGGCCACACGCAGCCCACTTTCAGCACGCGCAGGCCGATCTGCGCGCAGGTTTCATCGTCGAGACCGAGATCGACCAAAGCCTGACGCACGTCGAGATACGCCTTGCCCGCCGTGATGATGCCGAAGCGCGGCTTGTCCGAATCGATCACCACACGGTTCAGCTTGTTCGCGCGCACGTAGGCCAATGCGGCGTACCACTTCTCGTCGAGCAGACGCGCTTCCTGCGCGAGCGGCGAATCCGGCCAGCGGATATTCAGGCCGCTTTCCGGCATCGCGTAATCGGTGGGCGTGACGATCTCCACGCGGTCCGGATCGAGATCGATCGACGCAGTGGATTCGACCACGTCGGTCACGCATTTCATCGCGACCCACAAGCCGGAATAGCGGCTCATTGCCCAGCCATGCAGTCCGTAGTCGAGATATTCCTGCACGTTCGACGGATACAGCACCGGAATACCGGCCGCGATGAACGCATGATCCGACTGATGCGCAACCGACGACGATTTCGCCGCGTGATCGTCGCCCGCGAGCACGAGCACGCCGCCGTGCTTGTCGGTGCCCGCGGAGTTCGCGTGCTTGAAGACATCGCCGGTGCGGTCCACGCCCGGCCCCTTGCCGTACCACATGCCGAACACGCCATCGCGCGTCGCGCCCGGCCATAGATTCACTTGCTGCGTGCCCCAGATCGACGTCGCCGCGAGATCCTCGTTCACGCCCGGCTGAAACACGATGTCGTTATCCTTCAGATGCTTCTTCGCCTTCCACAGCGACTGATCGAGCGCGCCGAGCGGCGAGCCGCGATAGCCCGAAATGAAACCCGCCGTGTTCAGCCCGGCCTTACGGTCGCGTGCCTTTTGCAGCATCGGCAGGCGCACGAGCGCCTGCGTGCCGCTGATATAGACGCGGCCTTTCTCCAGCGTGTACTTGTCGTCGAGCGAAACGTCTGCGGCGGATAGCGCGGCGCGATCGGGTGCATTCATGAGGGGCATGTCTCCAGGATTCGGAAATTGTTTTTTGCCGAGTATAGGAAGCCGATTTGCCATCGTAAAATCATGAATAAACAACTCTGGTATTCGAAAATCAGATGGCCTTCGATCTCACGCTCAGGCAATTGCGCTATTTCGTGGCCGCCGCGCAAACCGGCCAGTTCTCCATGGCGGCGGCGAACGAGCACGTATCGCAATCCGCGATCACGAATGCAGTTCAGGCACTCGAAAGCGCGCTCGGCACGAAGTTGTTCGAGCGCATGCCGCAAGGCGTCGCGCTCACGCCCGATGGCCAGGATTTTCATAACCACGCGCGCCGCGTGCTCGACGCCGCCCGCGACGCGATGCACATGCCGCCGTTTCGCGCACACGATATGCGCGGCGTCGCGCGCATCGCGGCGTCCTATACGGTGCTCGGGTATTTTTTGCCGGAACTGCTCGCGCGCTTTCGTGCGACGTATCCGTTCATCGATTTCGATCTGCGCGATATGGAACGGCCGCAGATCGAGGAAGCGGTCGCGAATGGGGATGTCGATATCGGCGTCGTGCTGCTATCGAACCTGCAGCGTCCGCAGCGTTTCGACAGTCAGGTGTTGATGCGATCGCGGCGGCAATTGTGGGTCGCGCCTTCGCATCCGCTCGCACAGCAGCATGCGGTGTCGCTGAAGGACATCGCCGCCCATCCGTACATTCTGATTACGGTCGACGAAGGCGAGCAATCGACGATGCGCTATTGGCACAAGAAGCGCCTCGAACCGAACATCGCGTTTCGCACGAGTTCGATGGAGGCGCTGCGTGGACTGGTGGCGCACGGCTTCGGCGTCACCGTGCTATCGGATATGGTGTTTCGGCCGTGGTCGCTCGAAGGCAAGCGCATCGAGGCGCGGCCCGTCAACGATGCGATTCCTCATATGGAAGCGGGCATGATCTGGCGCAAGGGCGCCGTGCTGGACGCCCCTGCGACCGCCGTGCAGCAATTCCTGATTCACGCGTGCGGCGCTTAGATTCGATCAATGAGAAATGCTTTCGAGCGATCGGCCGAGCGTGCGCGGTCCCATCAAACCGATGGAAAGCATCACGAGCAGCATCGCGCCGGCGATGAAGCCGAACACGCCGGTCACGCCCGCCTCCTTCAGCACGAACGCGATCACGAACGAACTGAACACCGCCGACAAGCGGCTCCATGAATAGACGAAGCCCACTGCGCGCGCGCGTATGGACGTCGGATAAAGCTCCTGCTGATACGTGTGATACGTGAACGAGATGATGTTGCCCGCGAGCGTGAGCGTGATGCCGAGCACGACGATCATCGCGGCCGCCGACGTCTGACTGAACAGCAAGCCCGCGACGATATTCACGCCCGCCATGAACACGATCACATGCTTGCGCTCGAAACGATCGGCGATCCAGTAGCCGAGCAATGGTCCGATGGGCGCGGCCAGCCCGATCACGGTCGTATAGAGCAGGCTCGACGTCACCGTCACGCCCTGCTTGACGAGCAAGGTCGGCACCCAGTTCGCGAAGCCGTAGAAGCCCACCGTCTGAAAGATATGGAAGATGATCAGCATCACCGTGCGCTTGCGATACGGCGGCTTCCACATATCGGCAAAACCAGCTTTCCTCGCGATGGGATCGGACGGCCCCGGCGCGGGCAGCGGCTTGCCGTATTGAAGTGCAACCTTGTCTTCGAGCTTGCGCAGGACCGCATCGGCCTCATCGACGCGGCCCTTGCTCGCGAGCCAGCGCGGGCTCTCCGGCAGATTGCGGCGGAAATACCAGACGAAAAGCGCGCTCACGCCGCCCGCCAGCGCGACCCAGCGCCAGCCGTCGAAACCGAACGGCGCACGCGGCACGAGCAGATACGAAAGGAACGCGACCACGGGCACGGCGGAGAAGCCGATCGCCTGACATACCGCGAACGCCCTGCCGCGCAGATGCTTCGGCGCGAGTTCCGACATGTACGTGCCGATGGTCACGAGCTCCACGCCAATGCCGAGCCCCGAGACGAAGCGCCAGAAGTTGAGCCAGTGCGCCGTGTCCTGAAACGCCATCACCGTATTCGCGGCGACATACCAGAGCAGCGAATACGTGAAGATCGCGCGGCGTCCATAGCGGTCCGCGAGAAAGCCGCACGCGATCGTGCCGATGAACAGCCCGCAGAACAACGCGGCGATGAAGCTGGCAACGCCCGTCGTGCCGAACAGGCCCGCGGTCGTCGCGGTGAGAATGCCGCTCTTCACGAGCCCCGGCGCGATATAGCCGGTGAAGAGCAGATCGTAGAGCTCGAAGAAGAAGCCGAGGCTCAAGAGAAAGACGAGCTTCCACACCGCGCGCGTCGCGGGAAGCCGGTCGAGTCGTGCCGAGATTCCTGCCGTATCCGCGACGGCGGGCGCGTCCGTTAGCGCGACGCCTGCGGCGTCGTGCAGATGCGAGGTGCCCTGCATGATGGCCATTGCTGTCTCCTGTATGTATTTTGATGCCGCATCGATGGCGGCTCGATCCTGCTTACTTCATGAAGCGCTGCTGCAATTCCTCGAACGATGCGATGCTGCCCAGAAGCGCGCTCGCCGCGACGGTGGGCGGGCTCGCGAGCCACACTTTCCCCGGACCCGAGCGGCCCGGAAAATTTCGATTGATCGCGCTGATGGTGATCTGCGCCGCGTCCGTCGATGACCCCGGTCCGCAGTTCGCGCACGCACCGCACGAAGGCTGAAGCAGGATCGCGCCGACGCGCTCGAAGGCATCGACATAGCCTTGCGCGATGCAATAGTCGCGCACGTCCTGCGTGCCGAATTGCAGATAGAGCTTCACGTTGTCCGGCACGCGCAGGCCACGCGCGGCGGCCCACGAAAGCACGTCGTGATAGTGATCGAAGTCCTCGCGCTTGCCCGCCGTGCATGAGCCGCCGTACGCGATATCGATGCGCGGCCGGTCATCGAGCGACTGAAGCGCGATGCCGTTGCCCGGATCGCCGGGCGCCGCGAGCATCGGCGTGAGACGCGCGCAATCGATCTCGATCACGTCGGCGTAGCGCGCGCCTTCGTCGCTGCGCATCCACGGCTCGATCGTGAAGTCGATGCCGCGACGTTCCTTCAGGAAGCGCACGGTTTCATCGTCGGGCGCGACGATGCCGGTGAAGCCGCCGAGTTCGGCCGTCATGTTGGTGAGCGTCGTGCGCTCGTCGGTCGAAAGGCTCGCGATGGCCGTGCCCGCGAACTCGAATACTTTGCCCACGCCCGCGCCGGCGCGAATGCGCGCATCGGCCAGAAGATGCAGCACGATGTCCTTCGCCGTCACGTCCGCCGGAATCGGCCCGTGCAACTCGATGCGCAAGGACTGCGGCACCGTCATGCGCACCGCACCGGTCACGAACGCATTCGCCATGTCCGTCGTGCCGACGCCGAACGCGACGCAGCCCAGCGCGCCGCTATGCGGCGTATGCGAATCCGTTCCGGCGACGACCTGCCCAGGCAACGCATAACGCTCGGCCATCATCGCGTGCGAGATGCCTTCCGAGCCTTCATCGGTCGTGCTTTCGGCTTCGTTCAGATAGCCGTGATTGCGCACGTCATAGTCGCGCGCGAATGCGCGATGCGCCTCCGACAACTCGCGCACGTTCGGCAGCAGGCCGTTCCGGATATGCAGTTCGCTGCGATGCGAATACGAAAGATGATCCTCGAACGCGAGCATGCTGCGCGGCTCGTGCAGCGTCAAAGGACGGCCGAATGTCGCGTGCAGCATGTGCGCCGCCATGCCGGTGTAGTACTCGTGGACGAAACGCCAGTCCGCGCGCACGAAGATGCCGTTGCCCGGTTCCAGCGATGCGTTCGTCACATCGGTCGTCAATGCATGGCGCGCGAGAATCTTTTCGACGAGCGTGCGCGGCGTGTCATCGCTCGATGCTGCGCCGACATGTACTCGTTGCATATGCAACTTGCCGTAGCGAAGCAGGCCGCCGCTCTTCAGGATCGCGGCGGCCAACGGATCGCGGCCCGCGACGAGCTCATCGATATCGATCGCTTCGCCGCATCGGATGCGCTCGATCAAACCGAAATCCGTCGATGTGAACAGCCCGAGATTGTCCGCGTTCTGCCGATAGATGCGCTCGAAGCTGCGCGCGATCACGAGGCGAATGCCCGCGCGATATTCGGCGAGCGGACTATGTTCGCGCGACGAACCCTTGCCGTAGCGATTGCCCGCGACGGTCACCCGAAAGCCGCCCGCGCGCACCGCGTCATGGGCGATGGGATTGCGGCCGCCCGCATGAAAGCCCACATACGGACACTGGCCGAGCCGCTCGTCGAAGCGCGTGAGCACGCTGATCGGCGTGATTTCGTCGGTGGAAACGTCATCGCGCAGCGCGCCCGCTTCATCGAGCGTCAGATCTTCGCCCGCGAGCTGACGCTCGACTTTCGCCGGGTCGGCGCACAGAAACAGGATTCGCCCGCTCACATCCAGATTGGCCATCGTATTCTCCTTCGATGTCAATCTAGACGCACACACGCGCGTGCACGAAGTGTTGCTTCGACACGGGGGGTATCGCGAGATGCGATGTCCGCGTTAACCCTTGTTATCGACGAGAGTATCGATCAACGCCTGCACCGCCTTCAGACGCGACGACTTGCGCGGCGCATGCACATGCAGGCATCGGCCGCTGCCCCAGGTCTCGCCTAATGGAACACGCACGAAGTTGCGCGAGCCCGCGAACGCGGACGCCGCGCTCGTCGGCACGATGCCGATACCCAGCCCCGCCTCGACCATGCGGCACTGCGCGTCGAAACTGTTGACGGTGACCGTCATGTTGAGCGGCAGGCGCGCGGCGTCGGCGCGTTCTTTCAAGGTCTGATCGAGCGAGCCGCCCGCCTGCAACGCGACGAGCGGAAAGCGCGTGACTTCGGCGAAGCTCAACACATCGGCTGGCGCGAGTTCGTGACCGGGCGGCAGAACGACCATCAGCGGATCGTCGGCGAAGTGCCATGAATCCAGGCCCGCAGGCGTCTTGCTGCTCGCCGATATGCCGACGTCCGCGCGATCGTCGAGACAGGCGCGGATCACTTCATCGCTGATCTGCTCGGTCAGCGCAATCTCGACGAGCGGATAACGCGCCTTGAACAACGTGAGCCGTTCGGGCAAGAAGCCCACGATGGCCGATGCATTCGCATGCAGACGCACGACGCCCGCGATCTGCCCGCTCATCGACTGAACTTCGCGCGCCATGCTTTCGAGCTGGCCGTGAATGGAACGCGCGCTCGCATACGCATGCTGTCCCGCTTCGGTCAGTTGCACGCCCGAAGGCGAGCGAATGAGAAGCGCGACGCCGATGGCCGCTTCGAGATCGGCGATGCGCCTGCTCAACGCCGACGGCGCGATATGGCTGCGGCTCGCGGCGCGCGCGATCGATCCCTCCTCGACGACGGAGATGAAGAGCTCGAGACTGTAGGGATCGATTCTCATCGCGCGTTATCTATCGTGCGCCGGCCAGCGACGTGATGATCGCATAGGCGGCCTTCACACGCGCCTCGTTCGGGATGTTGCGATTCGCCAGCATCACGATGCCCACGCGCTCCTTCGGCACGAACGCGACATACGCACCGAAGCCGTTGGTCGAGCCGGTCTTGTTGATCCACACGTCATCGCGCGGAGCTTGCGGCGGATCGATACGCGTGACGGGCGTCGCGTTCAGGATCATCGACGACGCGTTTCCATCCAGCAACGACTGCAACGCGACGGGATACGGATACTGCTCCCAGATCAGGTCCTGCGTCAGCGGACCGGCCTTGAAATAGCCGGTATGCGTGGCATCGACGGCGCGCTGGAACACCGGATCGATGGGACCATGTTCATGTTGATCTGCAGAAAGCGCGTCATGTCGGCGGCCGTCGAGCGCACGCCGTAAGCCTCCGAGGACAGCACGCCGCCTTTCATGCGGATCGGTGCATTGTCCTTCGCGTAGCCTTGCGCATAGTCGCGCTGCTTCGACGCGGGCACGTTCATATAGCTGCGCTTCAGGCCGAGCGCGGGGAAAAGGCGCGTCTCTATCAGCGCGTCGAAGTCCTGCCGCATGCTCTTCGCCGTGATCAAACCGAGCGTGCCGATGCCGGGATTCGCATACGTGCGGATCGTGCCGGGCGGTTGCGCCGCGCGCCACGTCTTGAAATACTGCATCAGTTCTTCTTCGTTGCGGACATCATCGGGGACTTGCAGCGGCAGACCGCCCGGTGTGTGCGTGCCGAGATCGAGCAGCGTCACCTTGCCGAATTCGCTTCCCGCAAGCGACGGAAGATGCTTGCTCACCGGATCGCTCAGCGAGAGATCGCCCTCTATTTGCGCATAGGACGCGAGCGTCGCGGTGAATGTCTTGCTGATCGAGCCGAGCTCGAAGAGCGTATCGCGCGTGACGGGCTGCTTCGTCGCCTTCGACGCCACGCCGTAATCGAACACATAAGGCTCGCCCTTCACGACGACGCCCACCGCCATGCCCGCGATACCGTGCTGCGCCATCAGCGGCTCGATGGTCTGATCGACCGTCGCCCTGATCGCCGTTGCATCTTCCGCATGCGCGGCGCCGGACATGACGCCGAAAGAAAAAATGGCTGCCGCCAAAATAACCGGCGCACGAAACTTCATCGAATCGATCCTTCGCTTTGATTGATTTGCTTTGATTGGAAGGAGACCGCCGGCTAGTGCCGCGCGCGACGCCTGCCCGCGGCGAGATCGTCCGCGAGCGGCACGGACGAGAACAGCAAGAGCAGCGCGGCGAGCGGCACGGTGGTCGCGAAGCCCAGATGCGCGAAGCCGATCGCGCCCGCGAAGCCGCCGGCGATGAACATCGCGAAAAGCGAGCTCAGCAGCGCGAGACGCGCGTGATTGGCACGCACATAACCGGCGTCATCGCGCGCGATGCCACGGTTCCAGTACAGACTCTTGCCGATCTCGATGCCGATATCCGTGACGAGCCCCGTCACGTGCGTCGTTCTGATCTCGGCCTTCGAGATCTTCGTGATCATCGCGTTTTGCAGGCCCATCACGAAGCACAGCAATGCGACGGTCAGCGGCACGTCCCACACGCGATGCGCCTCCAGATTCGCGCCGAGCACGCCGAAGACGAGCAGCAGCAGCGCTTCGAGCAGAAGCGGCGTGGCGAACACGCTATGCGCGCGCCGCTGCCGCCCCCAGTTGATGAGCATCGCGGAAGTCGCCGCGCCGCACAGAAACGCGCCGACCGCGCCGATCGCGGAAAAAACGAATGCCATCTGGCCGAGCACGAGGTTATCGGCGATCGACGAGACGAGCCCCGACATGTGCGACGTATATTGGCCCACCGCGAGGAAGCCGCCCGCGTTGGCCGCGCCCGCGACGAAGGCGAGCGCGCAGCCCAGGCGCCGGTTGGCGGAATCGGTGCGGCTCGGCGAGGTCAGTCCTCGAAGATAGGTGATCGGCATGGCAGCGCGCGCGAGATGGTCGAGCCGAAAAGATAGCACGACAATTTGCGTGCCCGGCCGCCCTTCGACGTACGCAAACTGAAAGAAAAAACATAAGTCGATAGGATGCTAACGAATGAGCTTCTCGTTATAATCCCGCCGCATGACTCAACTCGACTTACTGCGCCGCTCCGTGAGCAGCACGCTCGTGCTGGCCGCGCGACGCTGGCGTCGCACGAGCCACGGCGTGCTCGCCTCTTATGGCGTGTCGGAAGCATGCGCCGTGCCATTGCTCACGGCCAACCGGCTCGGCGAAGCGGTGCGTCAGGTGACGCTCGCGGAGCATGTCGGCATCGAGGGGCCGTCGCTCGTGCGGCTGCTCGATCAGCTTTGCGCGGCCGGCCTCGTGCGCCGCGACGAAGATCCCGAAGACAAGCGCGCCAAGACCATCACGCTCACCGATGAAGGCCGTGCCGTCACCGCACGCATGGAAGAGCGCCTCGTCACGCTGCGCGCGCGGCTCCTGAAGGGCGTGTCCCGCGAAGATCTGGAAACGACGCTGCGTGTGCTCAACGCGTTCAGCGCGTCGCCGGATGCGAAGCTGCTCGCCGCCCTGGAAGCGGTCGGCGAAACCGCGAAGCCGGCCCGGTCCGCCGGAAAGCGCGGAGCATAGCGCCATGCCCTTCCCTTCCGCGCGCGAGTGGCTCTTTTCCGCGAAGACCTTCGCCGCCGCGATGATCGCGCTCTATATCGCGCTCGCGCTCGAATTGCCGCGCCCCTATTGGGCGATGGCGACCGTCTATATCGTCTCGAATCCGTTCGTCGGCGCAACGCGCTCGAAGGCGCTCTATCGCGCGCTCGGCACGATGATCGGCGCGGCGGGCGCCGTGCTCATCGTGCCGCCTTTCGTCGAATCGCCGTTTCTGTTCAGCGTGATCGTCGCGCTGTGGACGGGCACGCTGCTCTATCTCTCGATGTTCGATCGCACCGCGCGCAGCTACGTGTTTCTGCTGGCGGGCTACACGCTGCCGCTGATCGCGCTGCCCACCGTGACCAATCCGGCGAGCGTGTTCGATCTCGCGATCACGCGCACCGAGGAGATTCTGCTCGGCATCATGGCGGCGAGCATCGTCGGCAGCGTGGTGTTTCCCAGCCGTCTCGCGCCCACGCTCATCGCACGAACGGACGCATGGTTCCGCGACGCCGCGTTCTATGCGAGCGAGACGCTGTCGGGGCATATCGCGGGCGCATCGATCTCGGCGGCGCGCCAGCGGCTCGCGTCGACCGTCAACGGTCTGGAGCTTCTGCTGAGCCAGCTGACCTACGATCACACGCGGCCCGACATCGTCCGGCGTGCCCGCGCGTTGCAGGGCCGCATGCAGATCTTCCTGCCGCTGATTTCATCGATGGCCGATCCCTTGATCGAACTGATCGACAAGCACGGCAAGCATCCGGAAGGGCTGGAAGCGCTGCTCAGGGATGTCGCGGCATGGGTGAGCGCGCCCGTGCCGCGCAGCGAAGTCGATGTGCAGAACGCACCCGAACCGGACGCGCTGCGTGAGCGCATCGCGGCGATGCGGCCGTCGGTCGAAGCGCTCGCGACCATGGACGGCGCGCTGCTGTCGAATGCGCTGTGGCGTCTCGGCCAGGTCATCGACGTCTGGCAGGACATTCGCGCGCTGCGCGCGGCCATCCTCAACGAGTCGAGCGAATGGCGTCCGCACTTTCGGCACTGGCGTCTCGGCGGCACGGCGCGCTTCTTCGATCGCGGCATGATGCTGTTTTCGACGGCCGTCGCGGTGAGCGCGATCATCGTCGCGTGCGGGTTGTGGATCGAGTCGGGCTGGAACGACGGCGCCTCCGCCGTGGCGCTCGCCGGCGTGTCCTGCTGCTTCTTCGCCGCGCTCGACGAACCCGCGCCGCAGCTCTTCAAGTTCTTCGTGGCAACGTGCATGAGCGTGGTGCTTGCCGGGCTCTACGTGTTCGTCGTGCTGCCCAACGTGCATGACTTCGCGATGCTCGTCGTGATCTTCGCCGGACCGTTCCTCGTCATCGGCACGCTGACGACGAACCCGCGCTTCAGTCTCGTCACCATGCTCGTCGCGGTGAACACGGCCACGTTCATCAGCATTCAGAGCGCGTACGAAGCGAACTTCTTCGTGTTTCTCAACAGCAACCTCGCGGGCGTCGCGGGCCTGCTCTTCGCTTATCTGTGGACGCGCACGACGCGCCCCTTCGGCGCGGAGCTCGCTGCCGAGCGTCTCACGCGTTCGGCGTGGGCGGATATCGTGCTGAGCGCGTCGACTGCGGCCGTCATCGAAGATCAGCGCAATCTCTATGCGCGCATGCTCGACCGTCTGATGCAATTGCTGCCGCGTCATGCGGCGACGGACTCGCATCGTCATCCGTCGATCGAAAGCTTCCGCGATTTTCGCGTCGCGCTGAATGCGCTCGATCTGCGCCGCACGCGCTCCAAGCTTCCCGCGGAGTTGCAGACTTCGATCGACGATGTGCTCGACGCGTTGCGCCGCTACTTCGAGCAATGCATCGCGCGACGCACGCGCCAGCCCGTGCCGCCCGAACTGATCCGCCGCATCGATGCGACGAGCGCCCAGGTCACATCGCGCGCGATCGCGCAATCGCCGGGCAACGATGTCGTCGCGGAGAAATGGCTGCGCGATACGCTGCATGCGCTGGTCGGCATGCGTCTGTCGCTGCATCCGCCCGCGACGCAGGCGCAGCCTGACACCGCCAACGGAACGCCACCGCGCGCGGAGCCGGCATGATGTTCGTCTCTCTTCATTCATCGGAACGCCACACATGATCGGCGAAATCGACATTCTCGGCGTGTTCGTGCCCGCCGTGCTCGTGCTGATGTTCATCGCCTACCTCGTGAATCTGGCGATCCGCACCGTGCTCGCACGCGTCGGCTTTTATCGTTTCGTGTGGCACCGTTCCATTTTCGATCTCGGCATTTATGTTCTGGTGCTGGGCGTTGTCGTCATCGTTTCGCAGCGGCTCATCTCGTGAAAAAAACCTGGTTCTCTCTCGGGCAGATATTGCTTACGCTCATCGTCGTCGCGATCGCGGCGGTCGTGTTGTGGAAGCTCGTCGATTACTACATGTTCGCGCCGTGGACGCGCGACGGCCACGTGCGCGCCGATGTGATCCAGGTCGCGCCCGACGTGTCCGGTCTCATCACCGACGTGAAGGTCGTCGACAATCAGCAGGTCAAGAAAGGCGACGTGCTCTTCGTGATCGATCAGGCGCGCTATGCGCTCACATTGCGCAACGCGCAGGCCACCGCGCAGCAACGCCGCGCGACGCTCGACCAGGCGCGCCGTGAAGATGCCCGCAATCGCGCGCTCGGCAATCTCGTCGCGCGTGAGATCGTCGAAGAAACGCATTCGCGCGTCGAGCAGGCAACGGCCGCGCTCGCCGATGCCGAAGTCGCGATCGATACCGCGCGCCTCAATCTGCAACGCACGGAGGTACTCAGTCCCGTCGATGGTTATCTGAATGATCGCGCGCCGCGCGCCGGCGAGTACGTCGCGGCGGGTCGCGCGGTGCTCTCGGTCGTCGACATGCATTCGTTCCGCGTCGATGGCTATTTCGAGGAAACGAAGCTGCGCGGCATCGATATCGGCCAGCCCGTCGATATTCAGGTGATGGGCGAGCCGAACATCCTGCGCGGCCATGTGCAGAGCATCGTCGCGGCGATCGAGGATCGCGACCGCCAGCAAAGCCCGAGCCTCCTGCCGAACGTGAACCCCGCGTTCAGCTGGGTGCGCCTCGCGCAGCGCATTCCCGTGCGCGTGACGCTCGATGAAATTCCCGCGGACTTCCGCATGATCGCGGGCCGCACGGCGACGGTATCGGTGCGCGGCATCGGGCCGAAGATCGGCAGACGCGCGGCGTCGGAAACGTCGCCCGCGTCCGCGCCTGCGCCGACCTCCAGCGTGTCGGGCGCATCGCAATGAACGGCATGCGCATCATGAAAGCGATCGCCATAGCGGCATCATCGGCATTCGTGCTATTCGGCTGCACGACTGTCGGCCCGAACTACACGCTGCCCGACAGCGCGGCCGTCAACGCGCCGTATGCGAACGCGGCCATCGATGGCGTCGATCAGGCGCCCGTCACGCAAGGCGCGGTGCCGGCGAAATGGTGGCGTCTCTATGACGATCCCGTCGTCGATCAGCTCGTGACGCAGGCGCTCGCATCGAACACGGATCTGCGCGTCGCGGCCGCGAATCTCGCGCGCTCGCGCGCCGAAGTCGAGTTCGCGAACAAGCAAGGCGGATTCTCAGGCAAGGCATCGGCGGCGTTTCAGCGTGCGCAGGAATCGGCGGAACAGTATCTGTTGACGGAGAAGCTGCCCGTCGTGAATGAAGGCGCGCTCGATCTCTCCATCTCCTATGAGATCGATCTGTTCGGCAAGCTCAGGCGCGGCGTGGAAGCGGCGAACGCGGACGATGAAGCCGTCGAGGCGGCGCAGGATCTCGCGCGTGTGACGGTGGTCGCGGATGTCGTGCACGCGTATGTCGAATCGTGCTCGGCGGCGGAAGAGCTCGAGATCGCGCGGAAGTCGCTCGCGTTGCAGAAGGAGCGCGTGAAGCTCACGCAGCGTCTGCGCGATGCGGGCCGCGGCAATCAATCGGAAGTCACGCGCGGACAGACGCAAGCCGATACGCTCGCCGCCGATATCCCGCGCTTCGTCGCGCGCCGGCGCGTCGCGCAATACCGGCTCGCGATGCTGCTCGCGCGTGCGCCATCGGACTTGCCCCAGGTCGCGCTCGCGTGCAGGAAGCTGCCGAAGCTGCGCGCGCCGATTCCCGTCGGCGATGGCGCCGCGCTGCTCAAGCGCCGTCCCGACGTGCGTCAGGCCGAACGGCAGCTCGCGTCGTCGACGGCGCGCATCGGTGTGGCGACAGCGGCGTTGTATCCGTCCGTGAGCATCGGCGCATCGGTGGGATCGGTCGGTATCGCGGAGGACCTGTTCGGCGCGAACACGAACCGCTGGGCCTTCGGGCCGCTCATCAGCTGGACCTTTCCGATCAACGGTCAGCGCGCGCGCGTGCATCAGGCCGAAGCGGCGACGAGCGGCGCGCTCGCGCGCTTCGACGGCGTCGTGCTGAAAGCATTGCAGGAAACGCAGAGCAGCCTCGCGGTCTACGCATCCGATACCACGCGCGCCGATGCATTGCGCACTGCGTACAAGTCGGCGATCCAGTCGGCCGATGAAACGAACCGGCTGTATCGCGCGGGACGCGAGTCCTTCCTCAACGATCTCGATGCGACGCGCACGCTCACCGGCGTCGCGGCGCAAGTCGCGGCCGCCGAAGGACAGGTCGCCGTCGATCAGGTGAATCTCTTCCGCGCGCTGGGCGGCGGCTGGGAAAGCGACGAAGCCATCGCACAGAACTCGAAGACGAAATAAGCGATCGGGAGGCGATCGTGCGCGCGAGCGAATATCGGTTCGTTACCGTCTGGAAGATCGAAGCGCCGCTTCACGAAGTATGGAACGCCATTCACGATCCGGCCGCATGGCCGCAATGGTGGACGTGTGTCGAGCGCGTGATCGAAGTGGAAAGCGGCGCGGACGATGGCGTCGGCGCGTTGCATCGCTATACGTGGAAGGGACGTTTGCCGTATCGCGTGCGCTTCGACATGCGCGTCACGCGCGTCGAGCCGCTCGTGCTGCTCGAAGGCGAAGCGAGCGGCGATGTGCAAGGCTTGGGACGCTGGCAGTTTTCATCGCGCGATGACGTCACCATCGTGCGATACGAATGGCTCGTGCGCACCGGACGCGGCTGGATGAACCTGCTTGCGCCCGTCGCGCGTCCGCTCTTCGAATGGAACCACGACTACGTGATGCAGCAAGGCGGCGAGGCGCTCGCGAAGCGGCTCGGTGCGCGGCTCGTGGGCGTGGATCATCGTGAACCGAAGAGCTGAGACACCACGCCGCGCAGCCATCGATTGCCTGCTTCATGGTGATAGCGCGCGTGCCAGTGCTGACGCACGGCGAAGCCATCGACGGGAATCGGGCATGTATGCACGGCGAGATCGTTCGCGCGCGCGAGCGTTTCGCCGATATGACGCGGCAACGTGGCGATCAGATCCGTCGTCTGAATGATCGCGCCCAATCCGAGAAACCCCGGTAATTCCAGCACGACGCGCCGCTCGACGTGCTCCCGCGCGAGCGCCTGATCGAGCAGTTGCGCGCCCGTTCCCGCCGCGATCCCCACATGCCCTTCCGCGCGATATTGTTTCGCGCTCATTCTCGCGCGCAGCCGCGGATGATGCCGGTTCGTCAGGCACACCCAGTCCTGCTCGTACAACTGCTGCTGATAGATGCCGCCGGAAAGCCACGGCACATAGCCGATGGCAAGATCGGCCTCGCCCGATTCCAGCGCGCGCTCCGTATTGCCGTCGATGCGCGCGGCTTCCAGACGGATGCCCGGCGCCTGTGCGCGCATGTGCGCGAGCAGACGCGGCAATAGCGTGACGTGGCTCGCGTCGGTCATGCAAATGCGGAAGCGCCGCTGCGCGGTGGCCGCATCGAAGGCGATTTCCCACGCCGTGAAGCGCCGCAGCGATTCGAGGATTTCGCGGCACGTGCCGATGAGCGCATCGGCTTGCGGCGTCGGCGCCATGCCGCCCGGCGTGCGGATGAAGAGCGGGTCCTGCAAGTGCTCGCGCAGCCGGCCGAGCCAGATGCTGATGGTCGGCTGGCTCTGACCGAGCTGCTCCGCGACGCGCGTGACGCTGCGCACTTCGTAGAGAAGATCGAAGAGTTGCAGGAGCTTGATATCGGGAAGTTCGGTCGTATCCATGGCGCGTTCTCATTATTGCGTAGTGCAATGACGTCATTGTAGCCATTGCATTGCCGAAATGATGCCGCGCCCGTATCTTGATCTCCATCTCAAGGAGACGCCATTGAAGATCGCAATATTGGGAGCAGGCGCGCTGGGCTGCGCAATCGGCGCCGCGCTGACCGAAGCCGGAAACGAAACCTGGTTGCTGAACCGCGATGCGCAGCATGTGAACGCGATGCGCCGCGACGGTCTGCGAGTCGACGACGTCAACGGCTCGCGAACCGTCGCCGTGCGTGCCACGACGCGCGCCGAGGAAGCCGGGCCGGTCGACGTGGTCGTCGTGCTGGTCAAGTCCTTTCATACGGAATCGGCGATGCGCAGTGCACTCGCGCTCGTCGGTCCTGAAACGATCGTGCTTTCGCTGCAAAACGGACTCGGGCACGAAGACGTCCTCGCCGAAATCGTCGGACGTGAACGCGTGATGGCGGGCAAGACTTATGTCGGCGGCGTGCTGCTGGGCGCGGGGCATATTCAGTCGGGCGTCGCGGGCA
This sequence comes from Caballeronia calidae, assembly GCF_900044055.2. Taxonomy (GTDB): domain Bacteria; phylum Pseudomonadota; class Gammaproteobacteria; order Burkholderiales; family Burkholderiaceae; genus Caballeronia; species Caballeronia calidae. The sequence goes on from NZ_FCOX02000002.1 coordinate 63,783, forward strand.
AGGCGACGTATATCGGCGAACTCGATGGCCGCGTCACGCAGCGCGCGAACGCTATCGCGGGTGTCTTCAACGATGCCGGGCTCATCACCACGGTCAGCGACAACATCGTCGGCACGATGTGGGACAAGCTGCTCGTCAATGTCGCGACCGGCGCGCTGACGGGACTCACCGGTCTCACTTACGGACAGCTCTATCGCGAGCCGCTGCTCAAGGCGACCGCGCTCGCCGCGGTCGAAGAAGCGATGACGGTCGCGAAAGCCGCCGGCGTCACGCTCGCCACGCGCGCGGCCGAAGACGCATGGACGCTCGCGGCCGATGGCCTGCCGTCCTCGTTCAAGACCTCGATGTTGCAGAGCCTCGAACGCGGCTCGATCACCGAGATCGACTTCATCAACGGCTCGGTCGTGCGCTGGGGCCAGCGTCACGGCGTGCCGACGCCCGTCAACGCGACGCTCGTGTCGTGCATCAAGGGCGTCGAGCGCGCCATGGCCGATCGACAACAACAGGAGACAGCGGCATGAGCGCGCCGAAGGCTTATCTGGAACACGTCGCGATCTGGGTGAAGGACATCCGCTGGCATATCCGTTTCTTCGAGGACGTGCTCGGCATGACGATGCGCGAAGTCGACGGCACGCGCGAAGCGCCGCGTCAATACTGGACGCTCGGCGGCATGCAGTTCATTCACGACCCGCAATACACCGCGCCCGAAGGACGCCTCGCGCATCTCGGCGTGATGTGCGAGGACCTCGAAGCCGCACTGAGCGCCGCGCATCGATACGACGTGAGCGAGATGCCGCAAGGCCGCAACTGGCTGCGTCTGCCCGATGGCCTCGCCATCGAATTCATTCAGGCCAGACCTGCCACGTGTGTCGCGCGGGCGCTGGCCATCGACCCGCGCGCGGAGGCGTGACATGACGATCATCGAAAAGTACTGGGACGACGCCACCGAAGGCGACGTGTGCGTAAGCCCGACCTATACCGTAACGAAGGCGCGCATTCTCGCGTATGCGGAGCTGACCGGCGATCACACGCCGGTTCACTTCGACGAGGACTATGCCAATGCGAGCCACTTCGGCTGCATCGTCGCGCATGGCCTGTTCGGCCTCTCCATCGCCGATGGCCTCAAGACGCAGAGCGATTATCGCTTCCTGCCGGGCATGTCGCTCGGCTGGACGTGGGACTTTCTTCTGCCGATCAAGGTGAACGACGTGCTGCACGTGAAGTTTCGCGTCGGCGCGATGCGCGCGAGCAAGAGCCGTCCCGGCTGGGGCATCGTCGTGCTGCCGTCCGAGCTGATCAATCAGAACGGCGAGACCGTTCAACGTGGCGAACATCGTCTGATGGTGCCGCGCCGTCCGGGAGCGTTCTGATGCAGGCACGTCCACTCGAAGGCATTCGCGTCGTCGATTACAGCCACTTTCTCGCGGGTCCGTATGTGGGCCGCTGTCTCGCCGCGCTCGGCGCGGAGGTGATCAAGGTCGAGCGTCCCGGCAGCGGCGATGCGGGCCGCCAGCACGCCACCGTGCTCGATGACGAACAAAGCGGCTACTTCCTCCAGCTCAACATGGGCAAGCGCGGCGTGAGCGTCGACATGAAAGACCCGCGCGGCAAGGCCTTCATGCAGCGTCTGTGTGATTCGGCGGACGTGTTCATCGAGAACTATCGGCCGGGCGCGCTGAAGAAGCTCGGGCTCGGTTATGAAGAACTGTCCGCGCGCAACCCGACGCTCGTCTATTGCTCGATCTCCGCTTATGGACATACCGGACCGGACGCACATCGCGCGGGATTCGGTCTCATCGCGGAGGCGAAGAGCGGCATCATGCAGATGATCGGCACGCCCGGCGAACGTCCGCCGCTCCTGCGCATTTCGCTCGGCGATATGTACACCGGCATTCACGCGGTCGCGGCCATCAATGCGGCGCTGCTCGGCCGCGAGAGGAGCGGACGCGGTCAGCATATCGACATGGCGCTCTACGACACGCTCGTATCGATGCACGAATACGCGGTGCAGTGCTACACGCTGCAAGGCGTGTTGCCCGAGCAGACGGGCCACGACATGCCGACATCCACGCTCTACGGCGTGTTCCGCGCAGCCGATGGCGATCTTGTGATTGCCGCCCAAGTCGACGATGCATGGAAGCGCTTCGCCGCATTGATCGAAACGCATGGCGGACCGAAAGGCTTCGGCGCGGATACGCGTTTGCATCATCTCGATGGCCGCAATGCGAATCGCAAGGAGATTCTGTCGGTCGTCGAACCGTGGGTCGCGAGCCGCCCGGTGGCGCAAGTGCTCGAGTTGCTCGATGGCATCGACGTGCCTTGCGCGAAGGTGCAACGCATCGACGAAGTGATCGACGATCCGCAGATTGCCGCGCGCGGGATGGTGATCGAGCAGGAGCATCCGCGCTACGGCAAGCTGCGCATGTCCAACCTGCCCTTTCGCTTTTCCGATTGCGACACGACGATTCGGGACGTCGCGCCCGACCTCGGTCAACACAACGCCGAGATCGCGCGCACGCTCGGTTTCAGCGAGGCCGATATCGACGCGATGCAGACCGAAGGCGTGCTCTATTCGAAGCGAGGCCAAGCATGACTGACCGCTATGCCGTGATCGGCAATCCGATCGGACATACGAAATCTCCCCTGATTCATGGGCTTTTCGCGGAGGTGACGCAACAGGACATCGCGTACGAAGCCATCGAAGCGCCGCGCGACGGCTTCGCCGACACCGTGCACGCGTTCATCGCGAGCGGCGCGAAAGGCATCAACATCACCGCGCCGTTCAAGCTCGAAGCCTTCGCGATGTCCGATGAACGCAGCGAGCGCGCGACGCTCGCGGGCGCGGCCAATGCGCTCAAGTTCGAGAACGGGCGCATCGTCGCGGAGAACTTCGACGGCGTGGGTCTGCTGCGCGATATCGAAGTGAATCTGAACATGCCGCTCGCCGGCAAGCGCGTGCTGCTGCTCGGCGCCGGCGGCGCGGCACGCGGCGCATTGCTGCCGTTTCTGGCGGCGGGTCCGAAGGAGCTGGTCATCGCGAATCGCGATTACGGCAAGGCGAAGCGCCTCGTGTCGCAAGTCCGCGCGAGCGTGCCGCTGCGTGCCAGCGGCTACAACGAACTCGAAGCGATGGGCAGCTTCGATCTCGTCGTCAACGCGACGTCGGCGAGTCTGTCGGGCGAGCTTCCGCCGGTCGCGCCGAGCGTGTTCAGTCCACGCGGCACGGCGTACGAACTCGCCTACGGCAAGCGCCTCACGCCCTTCTTGCGGCTCGCGCGCAACGCGGGCGTGCTCGGCATCGCCGATGGCGTCGGCATGCTGGTCGAACAGGCCGCCGAAGCTTTCGCGTGGTGGCGCGGCGTGCGGCCCGAGACGCGATCCGTGATCGACCGTCTCACCGTGCCGCTCGAATGAATAGCCAAGGAACACGCAGATGAAAAAAGTCCTGATGCTTCACGGCGTCAATCACAACATGTTCGGCAGGCGCGATCCCGTGCAATACGGCACGATCACGCTCGCACAGATCAATGAGCGTTTACAGACGCTTGCGGCCGAACTCGGCGTAACGATCGAATCCTTTCAGACCAACAGCGAAGGCGCGATGTGCGAGCGCATTCATCGCGCGTTCGAAGCGCGGCAGGACGCGGTGCTGATCAATGCGGGCGCGTGGACGCACTACAGCTATGGCATCCGCGATGCGCTCGCCATACTCGAGTGTCCCGTCGTCGAGATCCATATGTCGAACATTCATGCACGCGAGGCGTTCAGGCATCACTCCGTCTTCGCGGAAGTCGTGAAGGGCCAGATTTGCGGGTTCGGCGTGGAAAGCTATCTGCTGGGTCTGCGCGCGGCGCTCGCGTCCTTCTAAGTCTCGCATAAGGTTCGCCCGCTACGATTGCTCCATCCTTCGTAGCCCGCGAACCTTCCGCATGAATACACTTGAAGCGCTGAACCACGCGTGGTTTCTCTCGATCAACGCGACGCCCGCTACGCCGCCATGGCAAATGGACATCGCGCTGGCCATCGCCAATGATTTCGTTTTCCTGATCCCGGTGCTGCTCACGTTGCTTTGGCTGTTCGGCGATCGCCAACAGCGAAGCGCCGCCGTCCGCGCGTGTTGCGTCGCGCTTCTCGCGCTCGGGTTCAATCAGCTGATCGGCCTGCTGTGGATGCATCCACGGCCGTTCATGATCGGCCTCGGTCATACCTTCATCGAACACGCGCCGGATTCGTCGTTTCCGAGCGATCATGCGACCTTGTTCGCGAGCGTCGCGCTGACGTTTCTGCTTGGAAGGCTGTGGCGTTGCGGTTTGCTGGTCACGCTCGCGGGTATTGCAATCGCATGGGCGCGGGTGCGTATCGGCGTGCATTACCCGCTCGATATGGCGGGCGCGGTGGGCGTCGCGTGCGTGGCCTATGCGTCCATCGTGCCGCTCTGGGCGCGTGCGGGCGATGCGTTGATGCGCCTGCTGATCGCGCTTTATCGCAAGCTGCTGTCGTGGCCGATCCGGCGCGGCTGGCTCGCGCCATAACGTTGGACGTCATCAAGCCCAGCCTTCGAGCCGCAACGTCGAGCGCACGAGTCGTTCTTCCTCGCGCTCGATCTCCGCGAGACTCTCGCGCACGCTCTTGACATGCTGGCTCGCCGCGCGGCGCGCCTGCTCCGGCAGCTTGCCCGTCACCGCGTTGTAGAGCCGCGCGTGCTGACGATCGATCAGGCGCTTCTGCGGCTCGCGGTGATAGAGATTGTTCACCGACGCGAACACCGCGCTCAACATCAGATCGTTCAACATGCCGAGCGTATGCACGAGCACCGCGTTGTGCGACGCCTCGCAGATCGCCAGATGAAACGCGTGATCGAGCCGCGCGTGCGTCGATGCATCGGTGTCGTGCGTATCCGCCGCGACGAGCTCTTCATAGCGCCGCCGGATCATGATGTGATCGGCCTGCGTGCCGCGCAGCGCGGCCAGCCGTGCCGCCTCCGCTTCCAGCATCTCGCGCACTTCCAGCAGATCGTAAAGCGTGCGCGGCTGCGATCCGAGCAGATGCATCATCGGCGTCTGCGCGGGCTCGGCCGTCAGCCTGGCGACGAACGAGCCCTTTCCCTGCGACGTTTCGATCAAGCCTCTCGCTCGCAGTATCTTCAGACCTTCGCGTAGCGCGGTGCGCGATACACCGAGCTTTTCCGTCAGCCGCCGCTCGGACGGCAGCGTCTGCCCGACCTTCAGCACGCCATCGACGATCAGTGCCTCGATGCGTTCGACGACCACATCCGCCAGTTTTCGTTTGCTCTCGTCTGCTTCTTTCATCGCGCTCACCACTGGTATTACCAGCTTTAAATCCTAGCACGAGAGACGCGGATTTACTTTCTCCACGCTCAATAGCACGGACGATTCCACCGCATCGCGCAACCCGGACAGCGCACAAAAACTGGTAATACCAGTGTGAAAACCATCGACAACCGTTCACCGACCCGGAAGAATCGCCGAAAAGCACACGTGGGCACGAACCCGCGCCCCACCGGAGACACCGCATGACCTACGCCTACGACGAACGGCTCGACGGGCCGCTCGCCGATCACGACAAAGCCGCGATCGTGCGCGATCTGCAAGCGCTGCTTCCCGACCTGCAACTGCTGCATTCGAAAGAAGACCTGCGTCCCTTCGAATGCGACGGCCTCTCCGCGTATCGCATCACGCCGATGCTCGTCGCGCTGCCGGGCACCATCGACGAGGTTCAGGCGCTCCTGAAGTACGCGCACGCGCATGACGTGCCGGTCGTCGCGCGCGGCGCGGGCACGGGGCTGTCGGGCGGCGCGTTGCCGCTCGAGAAAGGCATCCTGCTCGTGATGTCGCGCTTCAACCGCATCCTCGAAATCGATCCCGAAGCCTGCATCGCGCGCGTGCAGCCGGGCGTGCGCAATCTCGCGATTTCCCAGGCCGCCGCGCCGCACGGCCTCTATTACGCGCCCGATCCTTCGTCGCAGATCGCATGCTCGATCGGCGGCAATGTCGCGGAAAACGCGGGCGGCGTGCACTGCCTCAAGTACGGGCTCACGGTCCATAACATTCTTCGCGTGGAGATCGTCACGATCGACGGCGAACGTCTCACGCTCGGTTCCGAAGCGCTCGATGCGCCCGGCTTCGATCTGCTCGCGCTCATCACCGGATCGGAAGGCATGCTGGGCGTGGTGGTCGAAGTGACGGTCAAGCTGCTCACGAAGCCGCAGAGCGCGAAGGTGCTGCTCGCGAGCTTCGACGACATCGAGAAAGCCGGCGACGCCGTCGCGCAGATCATCGCGGCAGGCGTGATTCCCGGCGGCCTCGAAATGATGGACAACCTCGCGATCCGCGCCGCCGAGGACTTCATTCACGCGGGCTATCCCGTCGATGCAGAAGCGTTGCTGCTCTGCGAAGTCGATGGCGCGGAATCGGACGTCGACGAAGATTGCGCACGCGTCGAAGCCCTGCTGCGCGCAGCCGGCGCGACGGACATTCGCCTCGCCGCGAACGAAGCGGAACGCCAGCGTTTCTGGGCGGGCCGCAAGAACGCGTTCCCTGCAGTGGGCCGCATCTCGCCCGATTACTACTGCATGGATGGCACCATTCCGCGCCGTGAACTGTCGCGCGTGCTGCGCGGCATCGCGGACTTGTCGGCGCAGTACGGGCTGCGCGTGGCGAACGTGTTCCATGCGGGCGACGGCAACATGCACCCGCTCATTCTTTTCGATGCCAACGCGCCCGGCGAGATGGATCGCGCCGAAGCCATCGGCGCGCGCATCCTCGAATTGTGCGTCGAAGTGGGCGGCAGCATCACGGGCGAACATGGCGTGGGCCGCGAGAAGATCAATCAGATGTGCGCGCAATTCAACGGCGACGAGCTCACATTCTTTCATGCCGTGAAGGCCGCATTCGATCCGGCCGGGCTGCTGAATCCCGGCAAGAACGTGCCGACGCTGCATCGCTGCGCGGAGTTCGGCGCGATGCACGTGCATCACGGCGCGTTGCCCCATCCCGAACTGGAGCGCTTCTGATGCGACGCGACCTCATCTCCATCGACGACAGCGAACGCCTCGTCGATCATGTGCAACGCGCGATCGCACGCAAGCAGCCGCTGCGCATTCGCGGTGGCGACAGCAAGGCGTTTCTCGGCAGAAGCGTCGAAGGCGAAGACATCGACACGCGTTCGCATCGCGGCATCGTGAGCTATGAGCCGAGCGAACTCGTGATCACCGCGCGCGCGGGCACGCCGCTCGCCGAACTGAACGCGATCCTCGACGAAGCCGGTCAGATGCTGCCGTGCGAGCCGCCCACGTTCGGTGAAAACGCGACGATCGGCGGCGTTGTTGCGACCGGGCTTTCAGGGCCGCGCCGCCCGTGGGCCGGCTCGGTGCGCGACTTCGTGCTCGGCTGCCGCATCGTCACGGGCGAGGGCAAGCATTTGCGCTTCGGCGGGCAAGTGATGAAGAACGTCGCCGGTTACGACGTATCGCGCTTGATGAGCGGCAGCTTCGGCTGTCTCGGCCTCATCACCGAAGTCTCGATGAAAGTGCTGCCGAAGCCGCGCGAAACGCGATGCCTTTCGCTCGCGTTGGAAGCAGGCGAAGCGATGCGCGAACTTGCTTCATGGCGCAAGGCGGCATTGCCGGTGAGCGGCGCATGTCATGTGGATGGCCGCCTGCATGTGCGTCTCGAAGGCGGCACGGGCTCGGTGCGCGCGGCGGTGGACCGCATCGGCGGCGATCATGCCGACGCGCAGTTCTGGTCCGATCTGCGCGAGCAGCGTCTTTCTTTCTTCAGCGATGAACGCCCGCTGTGGCGCCTGTCCCTGCCGAACGCTACGCCGCTCATCGGTATGCCCGGCGACGTCATGCTCGACTGGGGCGGCGCGCAGCGCTGGCTCAAAAGCGAAGCAAGCGCCGATGTCATTCGCGGCATCGCGAGCGCGGCGGGCGGACACGCGACATGCTTCACGCCGGGGCGCGCCGTCGATCCGTTTCATCCGCTCGCGGCACCGCTCGTGCGCTTTCATCGGCAATTGAAAGAGCGCCTCGATCCGCACGGCGTGTTCAATCCCGGCCGCATGTACGCCGACTACTGACGCTATCGACAGGCACCGCCATGCAAACGAATCTCAGCGACGAAGCCAGAACGCTCGCACGCGCGAAGGAAGCCGAAGACATCCTGCGCTCATGCGTGCATTGCGGCTTCTGCAATGCCACGTGCCCCACGTATCAGTTGTTGGGCAACGAGCTGGATGGTCCGCGCGGACGCATCTATCTCATCAAGCAGATGCTCGAAGGCGAGCCCGTCACCGACAAGACGCAACTGCATCTCGACCGCTGCCTCACGTGCCGCAATTGCGAAACGACGTGTCCCTCGGGTGTCACGTATCACGCGCTGCTCGATATCGGCCGCGCGGAGCTGGAACGCCGCGTGCCGCGTCCCGCGCGCGAGCGCATGTTGCGCAACGGCTTGCGTCATGTGATCCCGCGCCCCGCCGTGTTCGATACGCTGCTTACGGCCGGACGCATCGCGCGTCCGTTGATGCCGGCATCGCTTCGACAGAAGATTCCGGCGAGCACCGTCGCGGCGAAGGCGAGACCGTCCGTTCGTCATGCGCGGCGCGTGCTGATGCTCGAAGGCTGCGTGCAGCCGTCGTTGTCGCCCAATACCAATGCAGCGACGGCGCGCGTGCTCGATCGTCTCGGCATCAGCGTGATCGATGCGCCTCGCGCGGGATGCTGCGGCGCGACCGAGTATCACCTCAACGCGCAGGAAGCGGGACTGATGCGCGCGCGGCGCAATATCGACGCGTGGTGGCCCGCGATCGAAGCCGGCGCGGAAGCGATCGTGCAGACCGCGAGCGGCTGCGGCGCGTTCATCAAGGAATACGGGCACTTGCTGCGTGACGATCCGCACTACGCCGCGAAGGCGGCGCGCGTGAGCGAGCTGGCGCGCGATCTCGTCGAGGTGATCGGCGCGGAGCCGCTCGATGCGTTGAAGTCCGCCGATCGACGGCGCATCGCGTTTCATTGTCCGTGTACGCTGCAGCATGCGCAGAAGCTCGGCGGCGCGGTCGAAGCGATCCTGACGCGTCTCGGCTATGACCTCACCGACGTGCCCGATGCCCATCTGTGCTGCGGCTCGGCGGGCACGTATTCGATCACCCAGCCCGAACTGTCGACGCAACTGCGTGACCGCAAGATGGATGCGCTCGAAAGCGGCGCGCCCGAGATGATCGTTACGGCGAACATCGGCTGTCAGACGCATCTCGCGGGCGCGGGACGCACCGGCGTGCGTCACTGGATCGAACTGGTGGAAGACGCGATGCGGTGAGTTCGCGTGTGGAAAAGCACGGCCTGCTGTGAGCAAAGGCTTTCGGACGCTTCCTCGCCACGCGTCCGAAAAAATCCCGTCGCCCGTTTTCAAAGAACGGGCGCACGCTCGTCTTGTTCCTGCAGCCCGCGGATCGTGTGTTGCGCATCGCGCGGGAATCGCGAGAACGTCGATATCGAACCGGGCCTCGCTGAGAACTGGGAGCGCGCAGCCGACAGTCTCCAGTACACCTGGCCCTCTCTCCTTCGATCAATTCTTCGAGTTGTCTCGCACGCTCGTGAAATTCGCGGTCTCGAAGATTCGTCTGACGGGTGCGCGTGCATGTTGAAAGCGTTGCGTGCGCGGTTCACAACGGCGTCGCCTGATCCAGCACCGACGCCAGAATCATCGCTCCGGCATTGCCCGGCACCGGCCGCGGATTCGGCCCATACACCCGATCGCCCGGACGGATCTCGCAACCGCTCATCGCGCACACGCCAGCGGTGCGCGCACGCATCGCGCGCCACACCTGATCGCCATAGCAGCAGCGCGTCGAGTCGCGCCATTCGATCGTCGCGGTCGTCGTCGATGGACGTTCGATCAGCTTCACGGCCACGCGACGATCGACGCTCTGAACAAACGGGCGCCTGACCGACGGCGCCTCGAAGCGCACGCCGTCATTCAGCGCCGTCAATTGAAAGATCGTTTGAGCCCACGGATCGAGGGCGATTGCAGCTTCAGCCATGTTCGGCTCCTTATCGAACGAATGCGTGCGATCGGCCCGCCCGGAATGCGTCGGGCGTCGTTGTTTGCCAGTGCTTCGGCGTGGGCCGATCAGGCGTTTGAAGTCCGTCGTGAAGTGCGCCTGCGAGCGGAAACCGCAGCAGAGCGCGACATCGCGCATGCGAGCCGATCGAAAGACCGGCATCGCGATGACTCAAAGTTAATCAACCGCAAACACCCCGCCTAGCCGTACATACGGTTGACGACCCCGCCCAATGGTTGAGTCAACCTATATCAAGGTTTAAATCCCGCGATCCGGGCGCGTTCGATAACACCTTCGTATGAGCCGTTCAGCCACGCGCATGAGGCGGCTCATGCGCGCGTCGCATGCGACATGAACGGACGGTTAGGCAATCGACGCGAACATCATGCGAACGTTTGGCCGATGCACCGATCGTTGGTGCAGCCACCCTCCTTCGTAGGTGTAGTCGACGCGCGATCGCGCTTATACAGTGTCATCAAGGTCGCGATACGAAGACAGACCAACGGCCTTACCGAGGGAAACCGAATAAGCCTGTTTATTTCGGATACCCAATTACGCAGCTATCTCAATCCACCCTGGAGTCGATCATGAACAAGTATCTCGTCAGCCTGACCCTCGTTGCCGCCACGCTCGCTGCTCCCGCAGTCGCCTTCGCGCAGTCGAACGGTCCCGTCACGCGTGCACAGGTCCGCGCCGATCTCGTCGCTGTAGAAAAGGCGGGCTACAACCCCGCGGCCGCGAGCGATCCGTACTATCCCGCCGACATTCAAGCGGCCGAAGCGAAGCTCGCCGCGCAACATGCCGGCGCCGCGCAATCCTATGGCGGCGCGCAAGCGGGCACGGGCGCATCGGGTATCTCGAAGCATGCCGCGATGAAGAACACCTGCGTCGGACCGATCGATTTCTGCCAGCCGTATTTCGGCAGCTGATCCCCGCATCCGGATCGCTGATCTCTCATTCGCACAAGCGGAGTTCTTCATGAAGCGAATCTTGCAAGCGGCTTCCGTGCTGGCGTTGTCGGCCGGTCTGTTCGCATCGACGGGCGCGATGGCTCGGGATGCCGCTCATGCGCCGGTCAGGAACATCGTTCTCGTCCATGGCGCGTGGGTCGACGGATCGGGCTGGAAGCCGGTCTACGACATCCTGACCCGGGACGGCTATCACGTCACGATGGTGCAGGAGCCCCTGACCTCGCTCGAAGCCGATGTCGCGGCGACCAAACGTGTGCTCGACCTGCAGAACGGCCCGGCGATTCTCGTCGGCCACAGCTACGGCGGGTCGGTCATCACGGAGGCCGGTGTGCATCCCAACGTGGCTGGACTCGTCTATGTGGCGGCGCATGCGCCGGACGTGGGCGAGGACGAAAGCGCGCTCGGCAAGAAAACGCCCAGTTTGCTGGCCAGGCAGACGGGCGCCGTGGAAAAGACGGCGGACGGCTACACGTATTTGAACCCCGCCGTTTTCCCGAAAGACTTCGCCGCGGATCTGCCGCTCGGACAGGCCCGATTCGAATCCCGCTCTCAGATTCTCACGTCGGCGCAGGTCTTCACGACGCCGCTGACGGCGGCCGCGTGGACCTCGAAGCCGAGCTGGGGCATCGTGGCGGGCGGCGACAAGATCATCAATCCGGATCTCGAGCGCTGGTACTACGAGCGCGCACACAGTCACATGACGGTCATTCCGGGCGCGAGCCACTCCGTGTATGAATCGAAGCCGCAGCAGGTCGCGGCGGTGATCGAAGATGCCGCGATGCATGCGGTTCAGTAGGTGACGCATACGCGGCTGTCGTGCATCGCGCATGACGGCCGCGCGCATTCGTCTGCGCAATCGGGCGCATCCGCGCTTGCCGCTTCATCCGTCAATGCCTTAAATAGTGTGTGACCGCGCATGTCCCGCCGCGCATGTCCCGCTTCAGGCATCGAACGATCAGACGGAGGAAGCGATGGTTCGTCTCGTGATGATTCTCCTCGGCGTCGACTATCTGCGCAGCCGCTGGCGCTCGGTGATGACGCTCGGGCTGCTCAGCATCGCGCTGGGCATGGTCATCTTCACCGACGCGCTCGACGGCGCGCTCTACTTTCCCATCGTGCCCTTCGCGCTCATGATGCTGCTCGAAGGTCTCGCCACGCTGGCCGTCGCGTGGACCGGCATCGGCGGACAGCGCAAGCTGCGTTACGCGAAAGGCACGACGTTCTGTCTCTCGGCGCTGCTCGTGCTGATCGGCGGCGAACATGGCAACTTCGTGCTGTCGCTCATCTTCGGCACGCTCTTTCTGGTCGATGGCGCATTGCAGATCGTCTCGTCGCGCGTGGTCCGCTTTCGCCGATGGCGGCTCGCGACAGCGGGCGGCGTGCTCGAAATCGCCATCGCGATCTTCTTCTATCAGCCGTATCCCGATCACTATGCGGGCACCGTCGCGTACTGCGTCGCGTTCGGGCTTTTCTTCGGCGGCTGGAACATGATCCTGCTCGCGGCGCGCGTGCGGCGCCTGGCGGCGAATCCGGCGGCAGAAGACCCGGCGGATGTGGCTGCATCGGAAGTCGCGATGCGCGCCTCATCGTCATTCGCCGGCGCCGTCTGGGACGGACCGCCCGCGCCGCATGAACCCGCGTTGACCGTCCATGTGTGGACGCCCGTCGGCACGGCGAAGTCGCAGCCGCGCAGGCAGTTGATCGTCGATCGCTATATCGCGGCGGTCGATAGAAACGGCACCATCTCCACCGGCCACGCCGCGCTGGAAACGCCCGAGGGCGTGTATATCAGTCTGTATCCCGCAGTCGAGATCGACCGTTCGCCGAACGAGTTCACGCGCACGCTGCGCGCGACACGCGAGAACGATGTGCCCGGCCTCTTCCAGCCCGACTATGCGACCGAATCGAAGGCCTGGTGTCCGTCGACTCAGCAGGTCCGCATCCGCAACTACGATCCGGTGCGGCTCGAACGTTTCTGGCGGGAATATCGCCGCGACACGACGTATAACCTTACGTATCGCAACTGTTCGAGTTCCGTCGCGCGTGCGCTGGAAGCCGCGATCGAAGGCGCATCGGCGCGCGTGTGGGGCAAGGGCGGCGGATGGAAGCCGCTGTTGCGCATCATGGCGACGCCCGAGCTGTGGGTCGCGGCGCAAGTGAGAAAGCGCGCCGCGACGATGGCCTGGACGCCGGGCCTCACGCTCGATTACGCGCGTGCGCTCAGCATGCTCGCGGACCCGCGGCATTCGGGCTGGGTGAAGATGGCACGCATCGCGGTCGCGACGATGTATCGCTCGCGGCAACGCTGGCGTGCCGAAGAACATGCGGCTGCGCACGCGCGGGACGCCGCCGCGGTGACGGCGGAGCACGGTCCGGGTTGAACGGCACCGGCCTGCGCGCTCGACGCGGCTCGCGTTGCTTACTGCTCGCTCGTCTTATCGACAGTCTTGCGCGAACGGCCGCCGCGCGACGACTTGCGCACCGGCTTGACCGCTTCGGCTTCGACGACGGCTTCCTGCTGCACATCGGGCGCGCTGGGCTTCGCCGCCGTCTTGCGCGCGCGACGCGGCGCGGCGGCTCGTTTCCGCGCAGGCGCGGGAGCGGGCGCGACTTCCGCTTCCGCCTCGGCGTGCGGCTCGTGCATGTGCATGTGCGGCTCGGGCAGTTGCGGCTCGACGATCGCCGACGCTTCTTCGACGGCTACGGGTTCCGGCGCGGGCATCGGCGCCTGCTTGCGTGCACCGCGCTTGCCGCGACGGCTTGCGTTCCCCGTCGCCTCGTGTTCTCTTGCGACGACCGCATCGGCTGGCCTGACATCCACCGCCGCGACCTGCGCGGAGCGGAACACGAACGCGCCGGATTTATCGTCGCGGCCGACTTCCAGCAGGCCGCGCGATTGCGCTTCGTCGAGCAGATTGCCGAACGCGCGGAAGCCGTATTGCGTTTCGCTGAAGCCCGGCTTGCGCCGCTTGATCGCGCTCTTCAATACGGATGCCCAGATCTTGCCGCTTTCGCCGCGCTCCGATGCGAGCGCCTCGAAGGTTTCGACCGCGATCGCGATGGCCTGCGACTTGCGCGACTCCGTCTCCTGCCTGGGCTGCCGCTCTTCCTCGGACGCGCGTTTCGACTCGCGCTGCTCGCGCTTCGCCATGGCGCGCTGCTGCTCGCGCACGAGGTCGTCGTAGAAAATGAATTCATCGCAGTTCGCGACGAGCAGATCGGACGTCGATTGCTTCACGCCCACGCCGATCACCTTCTTCGCGTTCTCGCGCAGCTTCGACACGAGCGGCGAGAAGTCGGAGTCTCCGCTGATGATGACGAACGTATCGACGTGCGACTTGGTATAGCAGAGATCGAGCGCATCGACGACGAGGCGGATATCCGCCGAATTCTTGCCCGACTGACGCACGTGAGGAATCTCGATCATCTCGAAGCTGGCCTCGTGCATCGCCGCTTTGAAGCCCTTGTAGCGGTCCCAGTCGCAATAGGCTTTCTTGACGACGATGCTTCCCTTCAGCAACAGGCGTTCCAGCACGGGTTTGATGTCGAACTTCTCGTACTTCGCATCGCGAACGCCGAGCGCGACGTTCTCGAAATCGCAGAACACCGCCATGCTGACGCTTTCCTGAGGTCCAGCCATATGGTTCTCCAGCTCGTGCGGCATGTTTGGAAAGCGCACATGATAGCTTGTCGGCGCTCTACCGAAAGGAATGCGCGTGTCAGGGCAAGTGTCTCGCCAGCAGATCGTCGAGTGTTTCGTGGGCTTCGCGCATCAGACGCTCGACCACTTCGCCCGCCGACATCCGCTCGCTCACCAGCGCCGACGATTCCCCCGCGAAGAGCGCCATCTTTTCCAGATCGCCCGTGGTCGAGCGCAGCGGCGAAACCGTGCTGTACTTCTCGACCGCGCCCCATTCGTCGTGCGCGACGATCTCGCGCGGCAGCGCATACGGATCGTTGCCGAAGCGATGACCGCTCGACGCATCCGTCACGCTGTTGGCGAGCACACGCACCGGCGAACCTGCGGGCCAGTTGATCGCGTAGATATCGGTGTGGACGGTGTCGCCCGCGCGCGCATCGATCACGCGCTGCTTGTGATACTCGTGCGCGTACGATTCGTGCGTCGTGAGAAAGACGGTGCCGCAATGAATGCCGCTCGCACCGAGCGCGAGCGCCGCGACCAGTCCCGCGCCCGTCGCGATGCCGCCCGACGCCGCGACCGGCACGCGCGTGTGCGCGGCGATTTCGGGCAGCAGCGTCATGATGCCGGTCGAGCCGCGCACGTGCCCGCCCGCCTCCACGCCCTGCGCGACGATCACATCGGCGCCCGCCTTTTCCGCGCGCAGCGCGTCTTCGAGCGAGCCGACCTGATACAGCACGAGCGCGCCGCTGTCCTTCACGCGCGCGACGATATCGGGGTACACGTCCCAGAAGAAACACATCGCCGGAACGCGCAATTCGAGGCACGCGTCGAGCTCGGCGGCCAGCAGATCGGGCTTCGTGCCCGCGGGAATCAGATTCACGCCGAACGGCCCATCCGTCGCGGCACGCACTGCGGCGACTTCGTTCGCGATCGTCTCCGGCGATTCGCGCACCATGCCGAGCAGGCCGAAGCCTCCCGCATTCGACACGGCCGACGCGAGCTCGGCACGCGCGGGCCCGCCCATTCCAGCGGAGATGATCGGATAACGGCAGCCGAGCACGCGGGTCAGCTCGGTATCGAATGGCGCAGCGTTCGCGGTCATGTCGGCCTCGCGCGGATGAACGGTCCGAACGCGCTTGACGGACCCTCGCCAAGCCTAGTCCCGCCGCGCTCCGCTTTCAAGGTGTCGGAAACCTTGGCCGGTCCGCGCTCGTCCATCATGCGGGCGCCGTGGTGCGGGACGCTTGTCCGCCCGGCACGCTTTTCGCGCATGCCGTCGGCCTTTCAAGCAGGACGCGGGCAGTGAAACCCCTGATCCTTTCGATGAGCGCACTGGCCGCGGGCGAAGATCCTGATGTATCGGTGGACGCCGTGAGCGGCGATCAGCGCTTTGCGTGTCGCGCGGCGAGCATGGCGAGGTCGCGGCGGACCCAGTCGGCATCGGCGGCGAATTTTTCGTCGGTCATGCCGGGTTGACGGAACAGCGTGAGCGCAACGTCGGCGCCCGCGCCGTTCTGATAGACGCGCAATGGAACGTAGACTTCCGCGCCGTCGGGCAGATATACGCGATGATCCATGATGCCGAACGCGTTGTGGTCCGTGAAGCGGATCGTCACCTCGCCTTCGGGACCGTGCGCGCGCCAGTGATCGCCCATGTCTTCGAGCGTCGATCGCGCGAGCCCCGACGCCCACGTCGGAAAGACTTCCGGACGCCAGATGGCGTCATAGAGCTCGCGCCAGTCGCGATCGATCGTCACGGTGATGGTCTGCGTATCCATGCTCAGATAAGCAACGTCACACGCGCGTCACGTTTCGATCTTCGACATCACCGCGGTGGCCGGATCGTAGCGATAGCCCTTCTGCGCGAGCTGCTGCGCCATCTTGTCGCCGATCACCTTCTGCTGCGCCTCGCGGAACACCAGTTCGTGATCCGGCTTCAGGCGCTCCAGTTCGACCGCGAGCCTGCGCATCAGCGCGACTTCGCCGGTGCTGCGGGCGTCGATGAAGAGGTTCTTCTCGTTGGCCACGTCGAGGCGCTGGCGCAAGTCCTTCGCATACGTGACCCATTGCTCGGCGTTGGCGCGCAGGTCGTCGTAGGCCTTCGAATGCGCCTTGGCCTGCGCGGAGATCTGACGCTGCAGCGAAGCGACTTCCGACGCTTCGCCCTGCTCTTTCTCGACGAGACGCTTCGCGAGATCGGTCGCGTTTCTCTCCGCGGACTCGGCACGTTCGCGCAATGCGTTGACATCGTTCGATACGCGCGCGAGTTCGGCGCCTTGCTCGGCCTTTTCTTCCCTCAGCGTGCTGATCTGCTTGTAGGCTTCGTCCAGTTCGCCGCCGACGCGTTCCACGTGATCGCGCTGCGCCGAGACTTCCGCGCTGCGCGCCGCCGCATTTTCGCGCTCGATCTCCAGTGCGCCGCGCGCGTCGTTCAGTTCGACTTCCAGCGCGGCCACGCGCGCGAGGCTTTCGCTCACCTGCGCTTCGGCGGCCTGCGCGCGCGACTGCGCGGCGCTCGCATCCTGCGACCAGCGCTCGGCTTCCGCCGACTTGTCCTGCGCCGCCAGGCTCGACGCCTCGTGCTGCTGTCGCGCCTCGTCGCGCTCGCCGGCGATGCGCGCGAGTTCATCGTCCTTGCCCGATATCAGCGCCTGCAATTCCGCGTGATCCTGACGCGCGCGGTCCCGCTCCTCTGCGATGCGCGCGAGCGCTTCGTCCTTGCCCGCGATCGATGCGTGCGTCTGCTCGTGCTGCTGACGCGCCTGATCCAGTTCCGCCGCGATGCGCGCGAGCGCTTCGTCCTTGCCCGCGATCGATGCGTGCGCCTGCTCGTGCTGCTGACGCGCCTGATCCAGTTCCGCCGCGATGCGCGCGAGCGCTTCGTCCTTGCCCGACATCAGCGCATGCAGTTCCGCGTGCTCGTGGCGCGCCTGATCGCGCTCGCCGGCGATGCCCGCGATCGACGCGTGCGCCTCCTCGTGCTGCCGACGCGCCTGATCCAGCTCCGCCGCGATGCGCGCGATCTCGTCATCCTTGCCCGACAGCGCCGCGTTCAACGCCTCGTTCGCGTGACGCTGCTCCTCCAGCAACGCCTTCACGGCGGCAAGCTCGGACTGCTCCGTCGCCGCGCGCTGCGCCGCTTCCTCGACGCGCGTCTCGGCGGTCTGCGCGCGCGCCGTGGCCGTCGCGAGTTCGTCACGCAGGCGCGCGGCCGACTCTTCCGCTGCACGCAGCGCGCTCTGCGCGTCCGTCATCTGCTGACGGTTCTGCGCGGCTTCGTCGCCGGTCTTCACGAATTCGGCGAGGGCCTCGTCGCGCTCCGCGAGCGCGGTCGCGAGCCGCTGGTTCGCCGCGGAAAGCCGCTGGCCGGAGAACCGTTCGGTTTCGTCGCGCGAGACCGTCCAGAGCCGGCGCGCGACATTGACGAGCGTTTCGGCGAGGTCGTCGGGAAGTCCCGTGGGCGCCTGCTGCTCAGGCACGCCCGGCTGACGCGCTTCGCGCCAGCGCTGCAGGCCGGCCGCGATGGCGACGATCGAGCCGCCTTTCGACTCCGTCCAAACGGTGACGGGGGAAACCTTGCGACCTTCTTCGGTCAGGCGATCGGCAATCGACGCGATTTGCTCGTCGGTGATGTTGTCTACGTCTGTGGGCATAAGCGCCTCGAAAATCAGTGGCGTCGCACTCAAAAAAACTGCGATACGTTATTACACTCGGCGGGATCCGCGCATGGCGGAAGGGGATGATACCCATTTTCCGCGCTCCCATATTCGCAGCACGTCATATACCGTCAAAAATGAGCTTTTGCAGGCGAGAGTGTATCGCTTGGATGGCCATGATTTCGTGGTGCAACACGTTATTAACAAAAACGTATCGGCGCTGAGCAGAGCGCCCGGACGGCCGATCCGTCCGGGGCGCCGCGGGCAACCAGAACCGCGCGTTCAGGATTTCGCAAAAATCGGACCGAGGCCGATGACGTCGTTATCCGGCGCGCGCGTGCCGGACGCGGCGCTGCCGCTCACCGAAGCGCCATACGCGCCGATGCCCTTCGCGGCATTCAGCCGCGCCTCCGCGGCCTGGATGTTTTGCGGATATTGCGTCTGGTCGCTCGCCGGGTTGTAGCCGGCCTTTTGCAGTTCGACGAGTTGCGCGCGCACGTCGGCGCGGGTGAGCGGCTGATTCGATTGCGCAAAGGAGAGCGCCGGCAGCGCAACAGCGGCAGCAACGATGAGCGATTGAATGATTTTCATGATTTACCTCCAGAGAATGTAATGAGAGGCCGTTTCGACGATTCGCCGTGGGTTGCAAATCGTTCGGGCTTGGAGGTATTAAAACCAGACGACGTATCTGGCATGTTTCGCGGACGACGGTTTATGCAACGCCGTGTGTCACCCGGCGATGACGATACAGTGCGATACAAACACGTCGCCGGGCGGTGCGGGCGGACTACAATCGGCGTGCCCGTATCGCGACGAGAAACGATCCGACCAAGGGAGAAGATCATGCAGACGCCGCGTCCGTCGCTCAACGCCCTGCGAGCGTTCGAAGCCGTGGCGCGCCTGCGCAGCATGACCCTCGCCGCGCAGGAGTTGTGCGTCACGCATGGCGCGATCAGCCGCCAGGTGAAGGCGCTCGAAGATACGCTCGGCCTGACGCTGCTCGTGCGCTCGGCGCAGTCGTCGGAACCGACGCCCGAGGGCAGGCGCCTCGCCGAAGGACTCACGGCCGCGTTCGGTCTCATCGACGCGAGCATCGAGCAGCTGAAGCCCGAGCCGCTCACGCTGTCGTGCTCGGCGACCATCATGATGAACTGGCTGATTCCGCGCATCGCGGGGTTTCATCGGCGCTATCCGCAGACCGAGCTGAAGTTCAACATGAACTACGACCAGATCGACTTCGTGCGCGACAAGATCAGCGTCGCGATCCGCGCGAGCACGATCGAGCCGCCGAAAGACGCGATCACGCGCAAGCTCATCGACGAATGGATCGGGCCGGTCTGCTCGCCCGAGTATGCGCAGTCGGCCGGTCTCGCGGCGCCCGCCGATCTCGCGCGCGCGAAGTTGCTGTCCACGCGCACGCGTCCCGAGGCGTGGCCGGACTGGTTTCGGGCGATGCACATCGCGCCCGTCGCCGGCGCGAGCGCGGATCGCTACGATCACTTCTATCTGCTGATCCAGGCGGCCGTGTGCGGGCTCGGCATCGCGCTCGTGCCGCAGATGCTCGTCATGAACGATCTCGTCTCCGGCAAGCTCGTCGCGCCGTTCGGCTTCGCACCGGGGCCGCGCGAACTCGTGCTGTGGGTCGCGCCGCATCTGCGCGCGCATGCCGATGTCGCGCAACTGGAGCGCTGGCTGATCGAAGAGATGAACGAGAGCCTGAAGGACATGGCCGCGTTCCCGCGCGCGCGGGACGGCGCGGCGCTCAGGACGTGATGAGCTTGCCGTAGAGCGCGCTCGCGCGCGACAGATGCGCGTGCATCGCGTCCGCGGCGGCGTCGCCGTCGTGCGCGGCGATCGCCTCGACGATGCGTTCGTGCTCCGCGAGCGTCAACGCTTCGGCGCCCGGCGCGCGCACCATCGGCCGATAGTATTCGGAGGCCCAGTTGAAAATCGATTCGACGATCGACGGATAGATCGGATTGCCCGTGATCTGCGCGATCTCGCGATGAAACGCCATGTCGCAGGCGAGGAACGCATCGCGATCATGCACGGCTTCACGCTGCGCTTCGACGCGCTGCACGAGCCTCGCGATGTCGTCCTCCGTCGCCTTCTCAGCCGCCATGCGCGCGGTGCCGGTTTCGAGAAAGAGCCGCGCCGCTTTCAGATGCTCCAGCATGTCCGGCTGCGCGCGCAGGAGGTGCATCGTGCCGATCGCGATCTGCGCGATGAGGCTCTGCGCCGTCGGCACGACGACGCGCGCCCGCTCGCCATGCGCGATCTCGACGATGCCGGAGCGCTCCAGGCTCTGCAACGCCTCGCGGATCGCGGGACGGCCCACGCCGTACGCTTCCATGAGCTCGCGCTCGGAAGGCAACTGCGCGCCGGGCGCGATCTCGCCCGAGCGGATACGGTCCATCAACCGGTCCAGTACGTCCTGATACAGCTTGCGCCGCTGAATGATGTCAGCCATCGGAATTGCCTGTCTTCGATGATTCTTTGCGCCGACCTTATCACGAAGCGCGCCGCTCACGAAGCGCCGTCGCGCACGTTTCCGAAGAAAGAAGCGCCGCCGATCTGCCCGCCCTTCAGCACGATTTCAAGGCCGTCGCGCGCGGGATCGGCGGACCACGCGCGGCACAGCGGCGCGCCCGGCGCCATGCCCGCCGCGACGCTCAATGCCGTGATGCCGAGCCGGCTCGCCACTTCGCCCGAGCTGTCGCCGCCCGCGACCACGACACGGCGCAACGGCGTGCGATCGAGCAGCAGGCGCATCACGTCGGCGAGCGTTTCGCCGACGCGCCGCGCGGCTTCGGCGCGATTCAGAGCGGCTTGCGCGGCGATGTCGTCGAAGCCGAGGACGGCGGGATCGTCGGGGCCTTCGGCGCTGAACACGATTGGGCTTCTGCCCTCGCTCACGGCGCGCGCCGCGATGCCGACCACGCGTTCGATTTCGGCTTCGCGCGACCTGGCATCGAGCGCGCGGCGCAAGTCCAGGCGCTCGACGCAGAAGCCGTTGTCGCGCGCCCAGCGGATCTGTCCCGCCGTCACCGGCGAGCAGCTTCCGCTGACGGCGGCGATCACATCGACGGAAGAGGCCTGCGGCAAGCCCGGCGTTCGCGGCACGAGCCCGTTCGCGCGCCAGTGCGCCGCGAGCGCGTATTGCAATCCCGACGACGACGCCGTGAACACGCCTTCACCGCGCGCTTCCCAGACGAGCTTTCCCGCCGCGGCGAGCGTGTCCTCGTCGAGCACATCGATCATGACGACGGGCGTATCGTCATTCGCCAGCGCGTTCAGGCGTTCGTGAACATCGGGCGAACGCAACTGCACGAAATCGATCAGGCCGATGCGCCGCTCCGTCTGCCGCGCGAGATGCACGCGCAGGTCCGCTTCGTTCATCGGCGTGACGGGATGGCGCGACATCGTCGGATGACGGTCCAGCCGATAGCCCTCGCCCTCCACCGCCGCGAACAGATTGCCGAACGCCTGATAGCGCTTGAGACGCGGCGCGCCGACGATCATCGGCGACCACGCGCCGCGCATGTGCGTGACGCCGATATCGATCGCGCGGCCGATCGACCCCGTCTGCGGCGACGAATCGAAGGTCGAGCAGACCTTGTATTGCAGGATCGGCGCGCCCAGCGCGGCAAGGCTCGCGAAGGCGCGCGGCAACTCGTCGTCCATCCATTGCGGACTGCGCCCGCGCGACGATCCCGCGAGGCCCACGCAACGCACGTCCGGAAAGCGCGCGAGCAGTTCGGGCGTGGGCGGCCGCAGACAGAGCAGCGTCGGCACGCCGGCGGCGGTCATTGCTTCCATCGCGTCGGTGGAGCCGGTGAAGTCGTCGCCGTAATAGGCCAGAAGAAGGCCGTCGGGCCATGCAGCCTGGTTCCCGCCGCTCATTTCCAGAACCCCAGCGCAGCCTTCAATGCCGGATTGCGTTCGGCATGACGCGCGAGCGGCACGCCTTCCATCGCCGCGACCCACGCCTCGCGCAAGGCCTCGACGCCCGCCGCCACGCCGCCCGGATGACCGAAGATGCCACCGCCCGCCGTGTGGATCAGGTCCGCGCAACCGATGGCCGCATACGTGTCCGCCGCCTGCAAGCCGGTCTGGCCGGAGCTGAAGACGGGCATCGCGGTCATCGGCGCGGCGTCCATCACGGGTGTCAGCACCGCGCGCGCCGCCGCGATCACGCTTTCGTCGGATTCGCTGAACTTGTTGCGCAAGCCGTTCACATGCAGATGGTCCGCGCCCGCGAGACGCCACAGCATTTGCCACGGCGCGTAATCCCAGCCGAGCGCTTCGCTGCGCGTGAGATAACCCCAGCCCGCGCGATGCGCGTGAATCGGCAACTGGCTATGCTTGCGCAGCTCGGTCATGCCGACGAGACCGATCGAATTGAGCACCGCCATCACGCACGTTCCGCCCTGTTCGAGCACGAGATCGTGGCGGCGCTTCATCTGGTCGAGATCGCCCGTCACGTTGAACGCGACCATCACCTTCTTGCCGGTGCGTTCGGCGTGATCGTTCACGACGCGCATCACCGCGCGCACGCGTTCGTCGAACGGACAATGCGAGCCGTCCGCCTGCAGTTCGTCATCCTTGATGAAGTCGATGCCGCCCGCGACCAGCGCCTTCACCTGCTCGGCCGTCTCCTGCGGCGAAAGCCCGACGCTCGGCTTGATGATCGTGCCGATGAGCGGTCCATGCGTCACGCCCGACAGCTTGCGCGTGCCTTCGATGCCGAACGCCGGGCCGGGATACGCCGCCGCGAACGAAGCCGGCAGACGCAAGCCCGTCAGCCGCAGCCCGGACACCTGCCGCAGTTCGAACAGATTGCCGGCGATCGTCGACATCAGATTCGGCAGCGATGGCCCGAAGTTCTCGATCGGCCACGAGAGTTCCAGCAGGCATTGCGTATAACACTTCGATGCGGCGCCGCCCGTCAGGCTCGGCGTCTCGCTATGGCCCAGCACGTCGAGCCGCTCGACGCGCGCGCCCGAGCGCGCCTTGAGTTCGGGCGTCTCGCCGGGCAGCGCGATGAAGGTGCCGCTCGACTGCTCGCCCGCGATCGTTTCGGCGGCAGTGCGCGGGTCGACGCCGGTTTCGAGCCAGTATGTGGCGTGGATGCGTTCGGTCACAGTCATTCCCTCAAAAGTCGGTTTCAACGATGGAGCCGCGCGATGCTCACGTGATGCGGCGAATGCTCTCCGCGATTTCCTCGCGATCGAACACGTTCTTCCAGTCGTCGCGCATGAGACGCGGCTTGCCGAACTCGATGGCCTTGTTGCACGCGTCGGAGAACGCGCCGGGAATCTCGTTGAAGATCACCGCGCCGAGAATGTTCATGTGGCCGAGCAGGAAGTCGCGCGCCGCCTGTTCGGGCACGCCGCGCTTGATGGTCTCGTCCATCGCTTCGCGCATCACGTAGAGCAGCGTCGCGCAGATCGTCTCCGACAGGCCCGGCTCCAGAATCGCCATCTGATCGACGGTCAAGCGATACGAGCGCAGGATCGGCGCGTAGATCACCTTCGCGACGGCCTCGCCGAGATCGAACGCTTCCTCCGGGCCTTGCATCAGCGCGCTGACGATCGACTGCTTCGCATGGGCGCCGCCGAAGTGATCGTGCAGCGATTTTTCGTCGAGGTCGTAGTTGAAGATGACCGGATGGCACGGATGCGCGACGAAGTACGTCAGGTCCTTGCGGTCCGGAAGATGGCCCGCGAAAGGCGCGGCGGCGTCGAGCGTCATGACCATCGTGCCGGGTTTGAGCTTCGGCGCGATGTCGTGCGACAGCTTGCCGATCAGCGTATCGGGCACGGCGAGGATGACGACCTGCGCGCCGTCGAGCGCGGCATCGGCGGAAACGCATTCAATGCCCAGTTCATCCTTCAGCCGCTTCTGGCCGGCCGCGCCCGGTTCGACGTGCGCGACACGATAGTCCGACTTCAACAGATTGCTCGAGAGGCGCACGCCCATCTTTCCGCCTGCGCCGAACAGCGCGATCTTTTCCTTCATGTCGATATCTCCGATGTGAGTTGAATATTCAATGTGCGTTCGCCGCGACGGCTTCGGGCGTCCGCTCCTGGCTCGTGCGTCCGATGGCGAAAGCGAGCGCGGCGGACATCAGCATCATTGCGCCGACGATCAGCATCGGCAGTTGATACGAGCCCGTCATGTCCTTCGCCATGCCCGTGATGTACGGCGCGACGAAGCCCGCGAGATTGCCGACGGTGTTGATGAGCGCGATGCCCGCAGCGGCAGCCGCGCCGGACAGGAAGCGCGCCGGCAGCGCCCAGAAGTTCGGCAGCGCGGAGAAGATCGCGCAGGCCGTCACGGTGATCACGCCGATGGTCGCGGCGGGCGAACCCATCTGCAGCGCGAGCGGCACGCTCACCGCGCCGATCAGCGCCGGCACGCCGATATGCCACGAGCGCACGCCGCGTTTCGTCGCGTCACGGCTCCACAGGAACAGCGCGATGGCCGCGGGCAGATACGGAACCGCGGTGATGAGGCCCTTCTGGAACACGTTGAAGTGCGTGCCGAAGCGCGTCTCGAAACCGCCGATGATCGTCGGCAGGAAGAACGCGAGCGCATACAGACCGTAGATCAGGCCGAAGTACATCAGCGCGAAGAGCCACACGCGGCCGCTCATCAGCGCGGCGACGGGATTGCCGTGGCCCTTCGCCGCCGATGCGCCCTTTGCGCGGTCTTCTTCGTCGAGACGCGTCGTGAGCCAGTCGCGTTCGGCGGGCGTGAGCCATTTGGCGTCGGCGGGTTTGTCGGTCAGATAGAACCACGCGATCACGCCGACGAGAATCGCCGGAATCGCGACGCCGAAGAACATGATGCGCCAGCCGGCGAGACCGAAGAGACCGTGCGCTTCGATCAGCAGCGCGGCGAGCGGCGCGCCGATGACGATCGTGAGCGGTTGCGCGAGATAGAACAACGCGAGGATATGGCTGCGATGCTTGGCGGGCACCCACATGCTGAGGAAGAGAATCGCGCCGGGAAAGAAGCCCGCTTCAGCGACCCCGAGCAGGAAGCGCAGCGTATAGAGCCCGCTCATGCTGCTGACCCACGTGAACAGCAGCGCGACGATGCCCCACGTGACCATGATGCGCGCGAGCCAGCGGCGCGCGCCAAACTTGTGGAGCGCGAGATTGCTGGGAATTTCCAGCACGATATAGCCGATGAAGAACACGCCCGCCGCGAAACCGAACTGCGCGGCGGTAAGACCGAGATCCTTGGTCATCCCGTTCGGGCCGGCGAAGGAAATCGCGGTCCGGTCGAGAAAGTTGATGAAGAACATCAGCGCGACGAACGGCACGAGCCGCCACGACACTTTTCTGATCGCCGATTGCTCGACGGACTGCGTTTCTGCAACGTTCATGTCTCCTCCAGGCGTAGCGCACGGGTGTGGTCAACTGGTGTGATGAGTAGACTACCGAGCGTGGGAGGCGAGACATAGGGGGAAACGCCGAAATCGGTCGATTTTTTCTCACAGGGGTGTGCAAGAAAATCACCGCTCGATAAGTGAAGTTGTCGTATCTGTACGCGCAAATCTCACGTCACGGCGCAAAACCCGACGGCACGGCCTGGTCCTGTCGTGTTGATTTCCGGCTCCGCAATCCGTATAGTGTCGCTATACACTATACGCCGTACGAACGGCCGGCAGACATGTCGAAGGGCCTTCGGCCCGACGTCGCCAACATCCCGTGGAGTGGCTCAAATGGCAAAACTTTTCAGGTATCGGGAGGACCATGATCAAGTCATGGCGACACAAGGGACTCGAGGAATTCTTTTTCAGCGGAAGTAAGGCCGGCATCAGGCCCGATCACGCTTCGAGACTAAGACGTCAACTGGCTCAACTCAACATCGCGCAGTCGGCACAGGACATGAACCTTCCGGGCTGGAAGCTTCACGGACTCGACGGCTCCCTGGCGGGCCACTACTCCGTGAGCGTGAACGGAAACTGGCGAATGACGTTCAGGTTCGAAGGCGTCGACGTCGTCCTCGTGGACTACCAGGACTATCACTGAGGCTAAGTCAATGACTCAAATGTTCAACCCGCCGCACCCGGGCGAAACCCTTCGGGAGGATGTCCTTCCGGAGCTCGGCTTGACGGTGACCCAAGCAGCCGCGCAACTCGGCATTACGCGCGTGGCACTATCGCGCGTATTGAACGGGCGCGCCGGAATCTCGCCGGAAATGGCCCTTCGTATCGAAGGCTGGCTCGGCGTGGAGAACGGTGGTCGCGCCGACCTCTGGTTGGCGCAGCAGGCCGCTTACGACCTGTGGCAAGCACGATCCAAGGGCGCGCCCAAAGTCGAGCGCGCGCACGTCTGAGATCCTGTCAAAAACATCAAAGGGCGCCGAGGCGCCCTTTGTGTTTTCTGAAGCTCGTCGCGCAGCCCCGAACCGCAAGGAAATCCGGCCGAAAAGCGCATCACGCCGCGACGCGCATCTCCCTCGTCCCGCCCTTTCCCCGGCTCACCGCCGCCAGCGCCGCGAGGCTGATCACCGCCGTGAACATCATGTAGAAGCTCGGCGCCGCCTTGCTGCCCGTCGCGCTCAACAACCAGATGATGATCGCCGGCGTGAAGCCGCCGAACACCGTCACGCCGATGTTGTAGCCGATCGACATACCCGTCGCGCGCGTCGACACGGGAAAGATCTCCGACATCAACGCAGGCAGCGCGCCGAAGTAGATCGCCTTGAGCAGCGCGAGCCACGCGACGAGCACGAACAACGCCGCCACCGACACATGCGACACGACATACGAGAACGCCGGATACCCCGTCACGAACAGCAGCAACGCGGCCGTCGACATCTGCTTCACGCGGCCGATCTTGTCCGAGAGATGACCCGCGAACGGCGTGACGAAGGTCAGCATCAAGCCCGCGACGGTGCTCGCGGCAAAACCCGTCGACGCATCGAGATGCAGCTCGCGCATCGCGAACGTCGGCACGTACTGCAGCAGATAGTTCACCGCCGTCGATACCGTCAACGCGCCGATCGAAATCAGCAGCAAGGTCTTCTGCCGCGCGAAGACATCGCGCACGGGCGTCGCGGTGTGCTGCGCTTCGGTGTAATCGGCCGCGTCCTGGAGATAGCGGCGCAGGAACAAGCCCGCCGGCCCGATCAGCAAGCCGAAGAAGAACGGAATCCGCCAGCCCCATGCGGCAAGTTCCGCGGCGGGCATCAGCTTGGCCAGCGCGAAGCCGAAGATCGATGCGAGCAAGGTGGCGAGGCCTTGCGTCGCGAACTGCCAGCTCGCGAGCAGACCGCGCCGGTTCGGCGCGTGCTCGATCAGCATCGCCGTCGACGGACCGAACTCGCCGCCTGCCGAGAAGCCCTGAATCAGGCGCGCGATGAACACGCCCGCAGGCGCCATCAGACCGATCGACGCATACGACGGAATCACCGCGATGATCGCCGTGCCGATCATCATCAGGCCGACCGACATCATCAGCGCGGCCTTGCGTCCGCGTTTGTCGGCATATGCGCCGAGCACCATGCCGCCGATCGGGCGCACCAGATACGACGCGCCGAACGAGCCGAACGTGAGCAGCATGGAAGCCGTCTCGTTCGCGGCCGGAAAGAAGTTCTTCGCGATATAGACCGCGAAGAACGCATAAATCGCGATATCGAACCATTCGAGCGCGTTGCCGACCGAAGTCGCAAGCACGATCTGCGTCAGGCTCAGGGGCTTTTTGTTCATGATGTCAGCGTGTCATGGATGGCATTGGATTAATGCGCGTTGCGCGTGGCGACGATCGCCGCGCCCATCTCGCCGAGATCCCACCAGAGGCCCGCCATCAGGCCGAGCGATTCGCGCATCACCGGCGCGAGCACGTGCTCGTTCGGCGCGTGCTGGTTGCAGGCGGGATACGAATGCGGCACCCACAACGTAGGCAGGCCGAGCGTCTTCGCGAAGACATCGTTGGGCACGGTGCCGCCGAGGTTCGGCAGCAGCGCGGGCTTCTTGCCCGTGGTCGCGCGCATCGAATCGAGCGCCCAGTGAACCCAGGGATCGTCGAGATCGAGGCGCGTCGCGGGCGAGGCGCGCGTCACGTTCACGCTGACTTCCGTAAAGCCGTGTTCCGCGAAGTGGCGCTCCAGATGCGCCTGCACGTTCTCCCAATCCGTGCCGACCACGAAGCGCAACTGGCACACGGCCTTCGCGGAAGGCGGAATCGCGTTGACGGGCGCATCGGCATTGCCGGATTTCATCGCGAGGACTTCGAGCGCGTTCCAGCCGATCACACGTTCGGTCGGCGTGAGGCCCGGCTCGCCCCAGGTAGGATCGATATCGGGCGAGCTGTCGTCGCGGCCCAGCTCGATATCGGCGAGCGCTTCCCGCACGGCATCGGATATGGGCGGCGGCCGCAATCCGTCGACGGCGATGCGCCCGTGACGATCGACGAGGCTCGCGATCGCATGCGACAGCACGACCGCCGGATTGCGCAGCACGCCGCCCCAGTTGCCCGAGTGATGCCCGCCTTCGCGCAGATTCACCGTGAGCTCGAACGGCACGCCGCCGCGCGAGCCGAGAAAGAGCGTCGGGCGCTCCGCCGATACGCGCGGACCATCCGAAGCGATGAACACGTCCGCCGCGAGCGCGTCCTTGTGCGCGGTGCAGACTTCGTTCAGACCCGGCGAGCCGATCTCCTCGCCCGTCTCGAAGATCACCTTCACGTTGTAGCCGAGCTTGCCCTCGCGCGCCTGCAACACGGCCGCGAGCGCGGCGAAGTTGACCGAATGCTGGCCTTTGTTGTCGGCGGTGCCGCGGCCGTACCAGCGGTCTTCATCGACGACGATCTCCCACGGCTTCAGGCCCGCACGCCATTGCTCGTCGTAGCCGCGCACGACGTCGCCGTGGCCGTAGGTCAGCACGGTCGGCAGGTCGTCGGCTTCGTGACGCTCCGCGATCAGAAACGGCGGCCCGCCCGCGACGGCATTCTCCACGACGCGCGCCGTGAAGCCGAGACGCGCGAGCGTGTCGCTGACTTCATCGGTGAGATAGGCGTTCAGCGCCGGATTCGCGCCGTTCTGGCTCTCGGTGCGGAACGCGACGCGGCGCTGCAGGTCCGCGAAAAACACGCCCGAATCGAAGGCTTTGCACGCGATGGCGATGGCGGTCTCGCGACTGTTCTGAGGTTCTTTCACGACGTCTCCGGAAAATGGGTCACTGCAATTCCGGTCAGTCTAAAAACGCCAAAAATTCGCGACAATTTCAAATTTTGCGACTAGCATTGCCAAAAAGGCAAGGCTCGAGGAAAGCATCGTGTTGCATGGCATCGCACTCAAATACTTCGTGGAGGTCGCGCGCGCCGGGTCGCTCGCGGCGGCATCGGAAGCGCTTCATGTCGCGGTATCGGCGATCAGCCGGCAGATCGCCAAGCTGGAGGAACAGGCGGGCACGCCGCTATTCGAACGCATGCCGCGCGGCATGGTCCTGACCGAAGCGGGCGAACTGCTCGTGCAGCACGCGCGCCGGGCGCTGATGGATGGCGACGCGGTGCTCGACGAGATATCGGAGATGCATGCGCTCGGGCGCGGCATCGTGCGCATCGGCTGCACGGAAGGCTTCACGCGCTGCTTTCTGCCCAGCGTGATGGCGTCGCACTATCGCGAGCATCCGGGCACGCGTTTCGTGATGCGTTCCGGCACGCCGGGGCAGGTCGAGCATTGGGTGGCGAGCGGCGAGGTCGATGTCGGGCTCGCGTTCTCGACGTCGACATCGACGGCGTTGAGTGTCGAATACAGCGTGAAGGCGCCGGTCTGCGCACTGCTGCCGCCGACGCATCCGCTGGCAGGCAAGACGAGCATCACGCTCGACGACGTGCTTCAGTACCCCACTGCCGTGCTCGATCGAGGCACCACCGTGCGCCAGTTGATCGACTGGTGCTGCTCGGCGCGCGGCGTGCATCTGGAGCCGGTTCTGACGAGCAACAACTCGAGCGCGATGCATCACTTCGCCGCGCTGACCGGCGCGATCACGCTCGGCAGCGCGATCGCGCTCGGAGGCGATCCCGGGCCGCCGACGCTCGTCGCCACGCCCATCGACGAGCCTTTATTGAACGAACGCCTGCTGCAAGTGACGGTGATGCGCGAGCGGCGCTTGCCGCCCGCTGTCGATCAGTTTCTCAAGACGCTGACCAACGCATTGCGCGAGAGTCTGGGCGCGCCGGCGATGCGCGCGAAGAGGAAAAAGCGGTAGCCGCTTACTGTGTCGCGACCCACCAAGTGGTGCCGGCGGCATCGCGGAAGCCGCCGCGAAAGTCGTCGTCGGCGCGTTTGCGGGTGGGCGCCTGCACGCTTTGCGCGCCGTGTTGCAGCGCGCGATCGTAGACGGCTTGAACGTCGCGCACATAGACGTGGATATGCGGCCCCGCCGATTGCTGATCGGTCGCGCCGCCGCCGATCATCACGATGCTGTCGTCGATGCGTATTTCGGCATGCATCAACGAGCCATCGGGACGGTCGAAGCGGCGGACCAATGTGGCGTCGAAGACGCTTTGCAGAAACGCGATGATGGATTCCGCGTTCTCGCAGACGAGATACGGGCTGATGGAGGGATAGGTCGCGGGTTTCCAGTCGCTCATGACGTGCCTCGATTCGTCCTTACGGGATCAGCCAGAGTAAATGAATCCCGCGACAGCTTCAAACCCCTTCCACCAGATCCACATCATCCAGCTTCTGCGACACCGCCTTCGGCATGTCCGCCGTCGCCTTCGGCGCAGGCTCATACCGATGCACATCGTGCGTGACGAACCCGAGATCATGACTCGGAATCTCGAACCACTCCGGATGCCCGAACGAGCGGCGGATATCTTCCAGCCCGCTCGCCCAGTGCTCGTCCATCGTGTCGTTGCTGAACTCGTAGTCCTTGTAGTGCCCTTCGAAGAACTTGTTCTTGTAGATGAGGTGCACGACATTCACCGCGCCGCCATCCGCGATCATCTGCGCCTCGCGCAACAGCGGATGCGAGCGGCGCGTCTTCTCGGGAATATGCTCGAGCAACTCCTTGATGAGCCGCGCATGCTTCTGATAGCTCGACGCGAAATCCGTGATCGCGCGCGTTCTGCTCGAATACTGGATGTCCTTCGTGCGCTCGTTCACATCGAGAAAATCGCCGGGCAGCGTGCCGCGTGCGCTCCACAAATCCACCTGAAACACGAGCGTGTCCTTGTGCTGGCAATCGCCGATGATCTCCGTCAACGGCGTATTCGATACGAGACCGCCGTCCCAATAGAACTCGCCATCGATCTCGACAGCCGGAAAGCCCGGCGGCAACGCGCCCGACGCCATGAAATGCTCGGGCGTGAGCCGCATCTTCGTGTTGTCGAAGTAGACGAGATTGCCCGTGCGAACATTCACCGCGCCCACCGATACGCGCATGCCGCCATCGTTGATGCGGTCGAAGTCCGCGAACCGCAGCAGCGTCGCGCGCAAGGCAGACGTGTCGTAGTAGCTGACCTCGCTCGGGCGCTTGCTCTTCGTGCCCGGCGCGAAATTCGGCACCTGCACGCGCGGCGAGAAGAAGCCCTTTTGCCCTTCGGTCAGCGCGCGCGCGGCCGCCCACATGCTCGAGAACTTGCGGCCGAGATTGGCGAAGCCGAAGGTCGCGGGCAGGAACGCGCCCACGTGCCCGATGAGATCCGCAGGCTGGCAGATCGTGTCCCAGAACCCGCGCAGCGCGGCCACGCGATTCTCGGGCGCATTGCCCGCGATGATCGCGGTATTCAACGCGCCGATCGATATGCCCGACGTCCAGGTCGGATCGATGCCGACCTCGGCAAGCCCTTCGAACACGCCGGCCTGATACGAACCCAGCGCGCCGCCGCCTTGCAGCACGAGGCAAACGTCATCGTAGTCCGGCAGCGCGACCTGATTCGCCTGCATGAGTGTGTTGCGTCGACTGCTGCGCATGGGTTCTCCTTATGCTTATTGCATGAACCAGCCGTGGCTCACGACGATCGACTGGCCCGTCAGCGCATTCGATTCGAAGCCCGCGAGGAACGCGACCGTATTCGCGACATCGGCGACGGTGGTGAATTCGCCATCGACCGTTTCCTTCAGCATCACGTTCTTCACGACATCCGCTTCGGAAATGCCGAGCGCTTTCGCCTGCTCGGGAATCTGCTTCTCGACGAGCGGCGTGCGGACGAAACCGGGGCACACCACGTTGGCGCGCACGCCGCGCGGACCGCCTTCCTTGGCAACGACGCGCGCAAGACCCAGCAGACCATGCTTCGCCGTGACATACGCCGACTTCAGCTTCGACGCTTCATGCGAATGCACCGATCCCATGTAGATGATCGAGCCGCCCTTGCCCGATGCGTACATGTGCTTGATCGCGGCCTTCGTCGTGAGGAACGCGCCGTCGAGATGGATGGCGAGCATCTTCTTCCAGTCGGCGAATGCGTATTCCTCGATCGGCGCGACGATCTGGATACCCGCGTTCGACACGAGCACGTCGATGCCGCCGAGCTTCGCGACCGCGTCTTCGATGCCCGCGTTCACGGCGTCTTCGCTCGTCACGTCCATCGAGACGGCGATCGCCTTTCCGCCCGCGGCGACGATGCTGTCCGCAACCTGCTGCGCATTCGCGAGATTCAGATCGGCGATGACGACCGCCGCGCCGTCGGCCGCGAGCTTGCGCGCCGTCTGTTCACCGATGCCGCTCGCGGCGCCCGTCACGAGCGCGACTTTTCCTTGCAATGCCATGTGCCTGTTCCTTTGTCGAAGTTATCGAAGTTATCGAAGTGGTTGAGCTTATTGATTGACGGCGAGCTTGAGGCCGTCGGCGGGGGCGAGATAATCGTAGGCGACTTCACCGATATCCAGCGTGAGATTCGCGATGACATGCCGCGCACCCACGACCCTGCGCACCGGCAGATCCGCGACGGGCGCGAGCGCATGCGCGTGCAACTCCAGCGCGGCGGGGCCTTCCCATGCGCCGGTCACGGACACATCGCGCAGGAAGAAGCGAACCAGTTCGCACACGCGTGCGGTTCCGTCGACGTGCGGCAAGACCTTGAGCAGATAGTTCGGCGTATCGGCGAGCTTCCTGCGCTCGGCTTCGAGATCGAGCGGCCGATACTTGTAGCCCATCGTGCCCGTCGCGATGCGTTGCGTGCCGTAATCGAGCGTGCCGAGCAGCGTGTCCTTGCCGTCGACGGAAAGACGCGGCGACGCGAGCTTCTTCGGAAAGCCCCAGATCTCGCGGCCGCCGGCGATCGGGCCTTCGTCGTCGAGATACATCGCGTGGGTGTAGCCGCCCTTGTTGCCGTCCGGATCGATGACGGAGATCACCTGGCCGCTTTCGGTGTAATCGCCGAAGCCGGACGAGTCCGGCATGCGAATGAATTCGTAATGCACGAGATTGCTATCCACCTTCAGCGGCTCCGGAACCACGGCACGCAACGCGTCGAGGTCGGTTTCGTAGGAGATGATGAAGTATTCGCGATTGAGAAAGCGGAACGGCGGACGCGGGTAGGCGGGATTGTGCACAGGCATGGCGAAGGCATTCCTGCGGATGTCGTCTTCTTTCATCGGGTCGTCGGTGAGTTGAGAGCAGGCCCGATAGTAGACGGAATCGATGACACTTGTCGTCGACGTCAGGCAGCACCGGCACGCCTCGCGCATCACTGCGAACCGACAAAAACGCCGATGCATCAAGGCCTTATGCACGGCCACTGACGAATTGCATTTTTTTGTGCAATATACTGTTGCTTCAGCGGCCCGCATGCGGAGAAGGGCCGCGAGGCCGTACGGCTTGCAAGCACATGAACTTGATCGAGCCGGCGTTCCTCTGGTTGCACGGAAGTGTGCCTTTTGATGTGCGCCGCCCGACGCGCGATCAGACCGCTTCGATACGCTGCGCCGCGAGACTCAGCACGCGCTCGAGCACCTCGATATCGACGGGCTTGACGAGGTGATCGTCGAAGCCCGCCTGCGCCGTGCGCATGCGATCCTCCGCCTGCCCCCACCCCGTCACCGCGACGAGCATCACAGTGTCATGCAGGGCCGATGCGCGGATCCGGCGCGCAACCGCATAGCCATCCATCTCCGGCATGCCGATGTCGAGCAGCACGAGCGAGGGCGCGACCCGATCCATCGCGTGCAGAGCCTCCGCGCCGCCGTAGAAAACCGAAGCCTCGCAGCCGAGCAGATTCAGCACGGAGCCGAGGCTGTCGGCGGCGTCGCGGTTGTCGTCGATGACCATGACCCTCAGGCCGTCGCATGCGCTGACGGCGGCGCGCGTGCGGTCCGGCATCACGGCTTCGTCGTTCGTCACGAGCGGCAGCGAAACGACGAAGGCGCTTCCCGAGCCCACGCCTTCACTTTCGACGGAAATCGCACCGCCATGCATTTCGACGAGATGCTTCGCGAGCGCGAGCCCGACGCCCAGGCCATCGCCGATGCCGGCCGACTGCCGCAGCCGCCCGAAGAGCGTGAAGAGCCGCGCCTGATCGCCCGCCGAGATGCCGATGCCGTGATCGGTGACACGCACGACCGCCGTGCCGCCCTCGCTGCCGAGCGAGACCTGGATGAGGCCCGGTGTCGGCGAGTACTTCGCCGCGTTGTTGATGAGATTCGAGAACACTTGCGCGAGGCGCACGCCATCGCCATCGACGATGAGGCGCTCCGGCGCGAAGCACACTTGCAGCGCATGACCGCCCGCTTCGACGGCGGGACGGCTCAGCTCGAGCGCGGCCTTCAACGCATCGGCGAGATCGAGGCGATCGCGCTGAAGCTCGAGCGCGCCGCTCGTCACGCGCGCGACTTCCATCAGATCGTCGACGAGACGCACCATGTGATCGACCTGACGATCGAGCATCGAGAGCACGTTGCCCGCCTGCTCCGCGTTCCTGCTCACGCGCAGAATCTGCAGGCCGTTGCGGATCGGCGCGAGCGGATTGCGCAGCTCGTGCGCGAGCGTCGCGAGAAAGCGGTCCTTCATGCGATCCGCTTCGATGAGCCGCGCCTCGCTTTCGCGCAGCGCGCGTTCCGCATCCTTGCGCGCGGTGACGTCGCTCGCGGCGCCGAACCATTCCGTGAGTTGCCCGGCGCTATCGAAGATCGGCACCGCGCGCGACAGCGTCCAGCCGAACGAGCCGTCGGCGCGCAACACGCGATGCTCCAGCTCGAAGAGACCCTGCGATGATATGGCGGCGTCGATCGCGCGCAGCACGGCCGGCTGATCGTCGGAATGAATGTACGTGTCGAGCCATTCCTCGCTGTCGGACAAGGTATCGGCGAGAAAGCCGCGGCCGTCGAGCGCGCGCATGCTGGTCCAGTCGGCGCTCATGCGATACACCGAATACGACGCCGATGTCACGAGCGCCCTGAAGCGCGACTCGCTCACGCGCAAGGCTTCTTCCTGCACGGCACGCTCGACGAGATCGGCGGCCTGACGCGCGATCACGTCGAGCAGACGCAGTTGCTTCACATCGGGTTCGTGCACGGTACGCCAATGTGTAGAGAGCATGCCGAGCAGCACGCCGCTGCGCGAACGCAAGGGCGTGGTCTGCATCGCGCGGATGCCGGTCTCGCGAAAGATCATGTAGTCGATCGTGCCGCGCACCAGTTCACTGTCCTCGATGTCCGGAATCACGACACGTTCGCTCCTCGCCCATGCCGCGCCGCAACTGGTCGCCGAATCGGCGTTCACTTCGCGCCAGCGTTCGCGCGCGAGCGGCGTGAAACCGTGTTGCGCGATCAGTTGCAGCACTTCGCTGCCGTCCTCGCGCTGGCTGAGCAATTGAAGACTGCCGAAGTCGGCGCGAAGCAGGTCCTTCGCGGCGTCCACGGTGCGCTGATAAAAGCCGGCGGCGTCCTGATTCACGAGCAGATGAAGACATAGCTCGTGCAGAACGCGGCTCTCGCTCAGGTCCGCTTGCAGGAGATCGATGACGTCCTGCTGCGATTCCGTCTGCAGTGCGCTTCGCGAGAGCGCGAGCGGCGCAGGTGAATCGTTGGCGAGCGGCTTCATGACTGATTCGACGACGAAAGCTATTAGAAGGCTGGCATTCTATAGCGAATATCGTTGCCGAAAACGGCGTCACGCGGCAATAGCGCGCTTCCTTTCTAGCGATCGGCAAAATAAACCGCGCGATCACTTATCTGTTAAGTGAAAACCCTGCACACGCGGAGCGAGACGGCAGTATTTGCCGGGCGAAGGAAGCCGGAACGAGGCAATTATTGCGCGCTGGACATGAGACGCGAGCGCATCGCTTCGAGACGCGCGGCGTCGATGTGTCCGCGCATTGCCGTCGCTTCGAGCGCCGCGAGCGCCGATTCAGGACCGCAGATCGATGCGGCTTTCGCGTCCGCATCGAGTTCGAAAGCGGCCGCGCGTTTCACGCCGTACGCACGCCATATCTTCGAGCACGCGATGAACGCGAGCACGAAGCCGAAACCGGGCACGCTTACACGCCACAAGTCCTCGTCGGGCGAGGTCGCGAACATGAAGCATGGAATGGCGAGCAGCGCCGCGATGCACAGACCCGTCCGCGCGAAATCGAGCAGCATGGCTTTGCGTTGCGTCGCATGGCCGACTTCGTGCGCGACGACGATGTGCAGCAACGCTTCGGGCAATGCAAGCGTCGCGCGATCGATCTCGATGCGGTTGAACAAGGCGTCGTAGCAAGGTCCGCCCGATGTGTTGACGAAGCGCACGCGTGGCGGCGCGACGTGCAGCATCGCGGCGTCGTGGGCCACGAGAGAGAGGATGTGTTCTTGCGCGCGGAGTTGCATCACATCGGGCCGGCGAGTCGTTGATGCCGTTCGATCATTCTGATCGAAATGCGCTCGCGTGTCTGTCCCGTCGATGACGCCAGCTATCGCAACGCAGGCATCCGAATGGCCCGATGATTCCGCGGCTCGACCAGAACCGCCTGTTCGATGCGCGCAGCAATCCGTTTCCATCCGGCGAGTTCGTCTTCGAGCACCGCAAGCGTCAGAAGCATGCGTTCGCGGTCGTGCTTTGTGGTCGCTCGCGTCGCGCTTTCACGCACGGATGCGAGCGCCGCCTCACGCTCCGCGATCTGGCGCGCGACTCGATTCATCAGAAGGTTGAGCGATTCGTCCATTTTTTATATGACCGGATGATGTCGCTGAACGCTGCGCAAAACCCGCGCCCGGGCATTTGCGCCATACAACGCCGCATGCGTGCAAGCCGATGTCGCTCCCGTGCTACAGGCCTCTGCTTCTCCGTCCGTATAGTGAGCCGTCGATCCGGCGCGCAAACATCGAGGCGGACAGCGTGAGCACTGAAGAACTGGGCAACATGAGTCCGGCCAACGAACGCGAGCAGCGCGACGACGCCGGGCTTCCCTTCGGCCGCATCGTTTCATCCATCGCCAGTCTGCTGCTCGGCTTCGCACTGCTCGTCATGGGCAACGGCCTGCTCGGCACGCTCGTCGCGTTGCGCATGGTGCATGCGAACTTCCCCTCGTCGACGATCGGCTTCGTGCAGGCCGCCTACTACACCGGCTTCATGCTGGGCGCATGGCACGGCTCGGCGTTGATCGCGCGCGTCGGGCATCATCGCGCGTTCGCGGCCTTCGCGGCCCTCGCCGCTTGCAGCGCACTCGGCTATGCCGTGAGCGCACAGCCGTTCATCTGGATGACGCTGCGCTTCATGACGGGCGTGTCGCTCGTCGGCATCTTCGCCGTGATGGAGAGCTGGCTCAACGGCGTCGCGCCGAATGCCTTTCGCGGGCGCATCTTCTCGATGTATCTCATCACCACGTATCTCTGCGTGGGCGCGGGACAGTTCCTCATCGGCATTGCGAGTCCGAATGGCTTCGAGTTGTTCAGTCTCGTGGCCGGACTCTTCGCGTTGTCGCTCGTGCCCGCGAGTCTCGCGCGCGTGTCCGTCGCGGATGACGATACGCGCAGCGCGCCCGCCGGTCCGCTCGAATCGCCGCCGAAAACGAAGCTCAACGCATTGCCGACGCTCTGGCGCGATGCCCCACTCGCGTTATGGGGATGCTTCGCATCGGGCCTGCTCAACAGCACGTTCTATGCGCTCTATCCCGTGTACATGCGCGGCGCGGGTTATAGCGTCGAAGAGGTATCGCACTTCATGGGCGTGGCGTTGATCGCGGCCCTGCTGCCGCAATGGCCGGTCGCGTATCTGTCGGACAGGCTCGACCGCAAGCGCGTGATCTGCGCGATCGCATCGACGCTGATGCTCGCGAGCACGGCGCTCTTCGTCTTTCACGGCGCGGCGCTCGTTCAGCCGATCGCGTATCTCCATGTGAGCCTCATCTTCACGATCTACGGCGTATCGGTCGCGCATGCGAACGACGGGATCGCTTCACGTCAACGCGTAGCCGCAAGCGCCGGGCTGTTGCTGACGTTCGCGCTCGGCGGCAGCATCGGCCCCATTGCCGCTTCCTTCGTGATGAGTTGCGCGGGCCCCGCCGGCATCTATCTCTTCTCGATGATCGTTACCGCCGCGCTCGTCGCCTTCGCGTGGCGCAGCCTTCGCGCACGCCGCGGCGCAGCATTGCAATGACCAGCGCGTACAGTCGGACTACTTTCATAGCCCGCTGATTTAAAAGAACAAAACAGGATCACACGCACGCCATGCCGCTTTTGTGACAAACAATGTCGGGTCGATGTTAGCCCTATGTCTCCGCTCCGCTCTATCGTTTAGGCCATGGCAGCACAAACATAAACATGGCTCTCAACGAAGAGCTCAGGAGACATAGTGGAAACCCTTGCCTTCATCTGGGACAACCTGGCGAGCATCGCCAGAATGACCGGCGAGCACATCGAGATCGTCGGCGTGGGCGTCGGACTCGCGATCGTCACCGGCGTGCCGCTCGGCATCGTCATCACGATCAACGAACGCCTCGCGAAGATCGTGTTGTATGTCGCCGCGATCATCATGACGATTCCCTCGGTCGCGCTCTTCGGCCTCATGATCCCCGTCCTCTCCGTGATCGGCCAAGGCATTGGCTTTCTGCCGACGGTCATCGCGCTCTTCCTCTATTCGCAGTTGCCGATCGTGCGCAACACCTACACCGCGATCACCAACATCGATCCGGCGTTGCGTGAAGCCGCGCGCGGCATGGGCATGACGACCGGCGAGCGCCTGCGCAAGGTCGAGATTCCCATCGCGCTGCCGATCATCATGGCCGGCGTGCGCATGGCCGTGGTGATCAACGTGGGCATCGCGGCGATCGCGGCATATATCGGCGCGGGCGGTCTCGGCAAGCTCATCAGCCGCGGCATTTCGCAATCGGATCCGCGTCAGCTGATCGCGGGCGCGATCCTCGTGAGCGTGCTCGCCATCGCCGCCGATATCGGTCTCTCGTGGGTGCAGCGCTGGCTCACGCCGAAAGGACTTCGCGCGCCTTCGCGCACCGCCAGCCTCGCGCTGCGCCTCTCCGCCATGACGGGCTTTCGCAAACAAACCGGACACGCGCAATAAATCATGATCAAGCTCTCCAACCTTACCAAGCGATATGACGGCGCGGCGAGCGCGGTCGTCGACGGCATCAACATGGAAGTCGGCGCGGGCGAGATCTGCGTGCTGCTCGGGCCATCGGGATGCGGCAAGACCACCACGCTCAAGATGATCAATCGTCTCGTGCGTCCGACGTCCGGCAAGATCTATCTCGAAGGACGCGATACCGATGAAT
This sequence comes from Caballeronia calidae, assembly GCF_900044055.2. GTDB lineage: Bacteria > Pseudomonadota > Gammaproteobacteria > Burkholderiales > Burkholderiaceae > Caballeronia > Caballeronia calidae. The sequence continues at coordinate 103,810 of NZ_FCOX02000002.1, forward strand.
TCGAAGTGGTCGAGTTGCGCCGCCGCATCGGTTACGTGATTCAGCAGATCGGCCTCTTTCCGAACATGACGGTCGAAGAGAACATCTGCGTGGTGCCCACGCTGCTCGGATGGGACAAGACGAAGGCGCGCCGCCGCGCGGCGGAGTTGCTCGAGATCGTCGCGCTCGATCCGGCCACGTATCTCACGCGCTACCCGAAGGATCTGTCGGGCGGGCAGGCTCAGCGCGTGGGCGTGGCGCGCGCGCTCGCCACCGATCCGCCGGTCATGCTGATGGACGAACCCTTCGGCGCAATCGATCCGATCAACCGCGAACTGATCCAGGATGAATTCCTGCGCATCCAGAAGCAGGTGAAGAAGACGATCATGTTCGTGAGCCACGATATCGACGAAGCCGTGAAGATGGCCGACAAGATCGCGATCTTCCGCAACGGTCATCTCGAACAGTTCGATTCGCCCGACAACATTCTCGCGCGGCCCGCGACGCCGTTCATCGCGGGCTTCGTCGGCACGGACCGCGCGCTGAAGCGTCTGCGCCTGCTGCGCGCACACGATGCGCTCTCCGCCTGCGACTGCCTCGTGCGCGTCGGCGAGGACAGCACGCGCGCCAAGGCGATGATGGAGAAACACGGCGTCGGACAGATCGTGCTCGTCGATGCAGCGAACAAGCCGCACGGCTATCTCACGATCGACCGTCTGCTCAAGGTCGAAGGTCCGATCACCGCGGCGCATGCGATTCCCGTGCAGGCCACCGCGAGTCAGACGGACGATTTGCGCACCGTCGTTTCAACGATGTTCGCGAGCGGCGCATCGTGGATGCCGACCGTGGACGACGACGGCCGCTTCGTCGGCTATGTGAGTCAGGAGCGCATCGTCGACATGTTGAAGCTTCCCGCAGGAGAGCACGCATGAAACGCGTCTTGTCACTCGCGCTGCTTGCCGCATCGAGCACGCAGGCGCATGCGGATAGCTGGTGGGACAGCATCAGCCAGTATCGCAGCGACATCGTTTATCAGGGCTTGCACATGATGATGATGGTCGCGGTGGCGGGCGTACTCGCCATCATCGTGGCGATTCCGGCAGGCATCTATCTGAGCCGTCCTTCGCAGAAGCGCGGCGCGGCCATCGTCATGCAGTCGCTCAATGCCGGGCAGGCCGTGCCGAAACTCGCGCTGCTCGCCCTTGCGATGAGCGTGATGGGCATCGGCGCGGTGCCGGCGATATTCGGCCTGTGGGTCGCGACGCTTCTGCCGATCGCATTGAACACGTACGAAGGCTTGCGCGCGGTGCCGCCCGCGCTGATCGAAGCCGCCACCGGCATGGGCATGACGCCGTGGCAGATCCTCTGGCGCGTCGAGCTTCCCAATGCGCTCTATGTGATCTTCGCGGGCATCCGCACGGCACTCGCGATCACGGTCGGCACGGCGCCGCTCGCGTTCCTGATCGGCGGCGGCGGGCTCGGCGAGCTGATCTTCACGGGCATCGATCTGAACGACTTCGGCATGCTGCTCGCGGGCGCCGTTCCCACCGCGCTGCTGGCCATTTTCACCGATGCGTTCATCGGTCAGATGCAGCGCATGCTCGTTTCACGCGGCGTGAATCCGCAAGCCTGATTTTTCAATCATGAGAGAGACCATGAAAAAGTTATTCGCGGTATCGTTCGGCATCCTTATTTCGATGCTCGCAAGTGTGTCCGCAAGCGCGGCATCGGTTGTGGTCGGCGGCAAGAACTTCACCGAACAGCAGTTGATGGCCGAGATGACGACGCGTTACCTCGAAGCCAAAGGTTTCACCGTGACGAAGAAAGACGGCATGGGCAGCGCCGTGTTGCGTCAGGCCCAGGAGAACGGTCAGGTCGACGTGTACTGGGAATATACCGGCACGTCGCTCATCACCTACAACAAGATCAATGACCGTCTCTCGCCCGAAGACACCTACAAGAAAGTCAAGGAACTCGATGCGGCGAAGGGCCTCGTATGGCTGAATCCGTCCAAGGCGAACAACACCTATGCGTTCGCGATGAATCAGGACGAAGCGAAGAAGCTCGGCATCGTCACGATGAGCGATCTCGCGAAGGCGATGAAAGGCGGCAAGACGCTCACGTTCGCGTGCAACTCGGAGTTCTATGCGCGGCCCGACGGTCTGCGTCCGCTGCAGAAGCAATACGGCTTCGAGTTCAGCCAGGGCGATGTCAAGCGCATGGACACGGGCCTCACGTATCAGGCCTTGAAGGATCATCAGGTCGATGTGGCGCTCGTCTTCGCCACCGATGGCCGCGTGCCTGCGTTCAACTTCGTCTTGCTCAAGGACGACAAGGGCTATTTCCCTTCCTACGCCTTGACGCCCGTGATCCGCAAAGCGACGCTCGACGCGAACCCGACGCTCGGGCCGCTGCTCAACGCGCTGTCCGCGAAGCTCGACGCGCCCACGATGGCACGCCTCAACGCGAGCGTCGACGTGCAGAAGAAGTCGTTCTCCGATGTCGTGAATCAGTTCCTCAAAGAGTCCGGGCTGATCTGATTCACGCCCGCGCACAACCAAGGACCGATCTCATGACCACGATCAAGGTGGCGGCCGCGCAAACCGACACGGCGTACGGCGACGTGCAGGCCAATCTCGCGCGGCATATCCAGCACATCGCAGATGCAAGGAAGCGCGGCGTGCGTCTGCTCGTCTTTCCGGAACTATCGCTGCATGGTCATAGCGGCGGCAAGGACGCCTTACGCCTCGCCATGACCCGCGACGATCCCGTGATCAGGCAACTCGCCGAAGCGAGCGCGGGCATGCATGTCGTGTTCGGCTTCATCGAGGAAGCGCCGGGCGGTCAGTTCCACAACAGCCAGGCTACCGTCGCGAACGGCAAGCTGGTTCACGTGCATCGCAAGACGATGCTGGCCACCTACGGCAAGCTGCGCGATGGCCTCTACTTCGCAGCGGGCCCGAAGCCGGAAAGCTATGCAATCGATGATGAATGGCGCATCGCGACGCCCATCTGCAACGACCTGTGGAATCCGGCGATCCTGCACGGGCTCATGTGCGACGGCGTCACGTTGCTCGCCGCACCGATCAGCTCGGCGCGCGAGGCAGTGGGCGAAGGCTTCGATAATCCATCGGGCTGGGACATCAATCTGCGCTTCCATGCGCTCACTTACGGCGTGCCTGTCGTGATGGCGAATCGTGTCGGCACCGAGGGCATGATGACCTTCTGGGGCGGATCGCGCATTCTCGATCCCTTCGGCAAGACCATCGCGCAAGCGGAAGGCGAAGAGGAATGCCTCGTCGTCGGCGAGCTCGATTACGAAGCGATCCGCCGCGCGCGCTTCCTTCTGCCGACGGTGCGCGATGCGCGCATCTATGCGCAGCGAATCCAGGCAAACACAAAAATCGACCATGCGTGATTTTCTTTTGAACGATGCGGACCGGGCCTTCCGCGCCGAAGTCCGCGACTTCCTGCAACGCGAGCTTTTGCCGCGCGCCGCCGATATCGAAGACCGGCAGGATTGGGATGCGGTCAAGCATGTCGTGCGCGCGCTCGGCGCGGCAGGCTATCTGAAGCTGATGTTCCCCGATCTGTATCAGGGCAAGCTGGAGCATCCCGGTCTCACGCACGCAACCATTCTTTCCGAGGAAGCGTCGTACATCAACTACGCCTTCGAGACGACGATCGCGACGGCCTTGTCATGCGCGTATCCGCTGCACCGTCATGCGGGCGAGCGTCTGCGCGATACCTATCTCGCGCCGATTCTCGAAGGCACGGCGATCGGCGCGATCTGCGTGACCGAACCGAATGTCGGCAGCGATTCGGCGGGCATGGAGACGCGCATCGACTTCGACGAGACGCGCAACGAGTGGGTCATCAACGGGTTCAAGCGCTATATCTCCAATGCGTCCGTCGCGGATGTCTATATCGTCTATGGTCTTACCGGCGACGGCATGACCGCGGTCGCGGTGCCGAAGCATGCGCGTGGGATTAGTTTCCCTCGCAACTATACGTTCATGGGGCGGCGCGGCTGCATCGTCGGCGAAGTCAGATTCGACGATTGCCGCGTGAGCGCGGATCACCTTCTCGGCGAAAAAGGCGGCGGCTTTCGCATCATGCGCGGCATGTTCAACTTCGAGCGCGCGATTCTCGGCGGCTCGGGTCTCGGCGTCGCGCGCAGCGCCTTCGATATCGCGACGGCGCACGCGCAAACACGCCAATCCTTCGGTCAGCCGCTCGGCTGCAAGCAACTCATCTGGGACAAGATCGCGCAGATGAGCTGGCGCATCGATGCATCGGAACTCATCACCTATCGCGCGACGAAGATGTATGACGCCGGCGCCGACGGCAAAGCGCTGATGAAGGAAGCCGCGATGGCGAAGCTCGTCGCGACCGAAACCGCGAACTATTGCGCGAATGAAACCGTGCAGATTCTCGGCGGCGACGGCATCACCAAGGAATACGGCCGCGCCGAGCAGCTCTATCGCGATGCACGGGCGCTCACCATCGTCGGCGGTACGTCAGAGGTCGCCAAGTATCTGATCGCGGGCCGCGATCTTCCCGACATCCGGATCACTCTCTAGAGAGCAACATCACGCATCATGCTCACGATCACGTCGCTTTTCGAAAACACGGTTGCCAGGTATCCGGACCGTCCCGCGCTGACCTGCGGCGCCGTTTCACTCACGTATGCGCAATGGAGCGCGCGCGTGCGCCGTCTCGCACAGGCGCTCTTCGATCTCGGCGTGCGCCAGATGGATCGGGTCGCGATCCTGCAGAAGACCTCCGATGCGACGCCGACCGCCTATATGGCGTGCCAGTTGCTCGGCGCGATTGCGGTGCCGATGAACTTCCGCCTCTCCGCCAACGAAGCTGCGTTCATTCTGCGCGACGCGGGCGCGCGCGCATTGATCTACGACGACTCGATGCTGCCCGTCGTCGCGAAGATCGAGCAGACGTTGCCGGACCTGCGCACGTATGTTTGCATGAACAACGGCGTGGAGATGCCGTCGAATCACTATGCGTTCGAAGCGTTGATCGAAGGCGCCGGGCCGCTGGATGCCCCGCTGCCGCGTCTTCAGCCAGACGACATTTCCGCCCTCGTCTACACGTCCGGCACCACCGGCCGCCCGAAAGGCGCGATCCACACGCACGGCAACGATGTGTCCATCGCGACGAACTGCGTGATGGAATACAGCCTCACGAGCACCGATGCCGCCTTGCATATCGCGCCGCTGTATCACGTCGGCGGCATGCAGGCGTACTTCGTGCCGCATCTCATGGTCGGCGCGCATAACGTGATACTGCCGCGCTACGAGCCACTTGCGACGCTGCAGGCTATCGCGCATTACGGCATCACGACGCTCTTCGCCGTGCCCACGCAGATTCAGGACATGCTGTTCCATCCGGACTTCGCGTCGATCGACACGCACAGCCTGCGCATGATCACGACCGGCGGCGCCGCGATTCCCGCGAAGACGATGCAGCGCGTGATCGACGAGTTCTGCCCGAACATCTTCAACGGTTATGGCATGACCGAAGCCAGCCTCACGCTCCTTCTTCATCCACGCGATGCGCTCACCTATCTCGGCTCGTGCGGCAAGCCCACGCTCATCAGCACATGCCGCGTGATCCGCAACGATTCCGAGCGTGTCGTGACGCCGAACGAAACCGTCGCGGCAGGTGAAGTCGGCCAGTTGATCGTGAAGGGACCGCAACTCGCATCGGGCTACTGGAACAATCCGGTCGAGACCGACAAGAAGTTCAAGTCGGGCTGGCTCTATACCGGCGATCTATTCAGCATCGACGAAGCAGGTTATTTCCACTTTCAGGGCCGCGCCGACGACATGATCGTGTCGGGCGGCGAGAACATCTATCCGCGCGAAATCGAAGAAGTGCTGTATCACTGCCCCGGCGTGCAGGAAGCCGCCGTGATCGGCGTGCCCGATGACAAGTGGGGACAAGCGGTGACGGCCTTCATCGTGCGCAGCGTGTCGACGTTGACGGAAGATGACGTAGTCGCGTTCTGCAAATCCGGCGACGATCTCGCGCCCTACAAGCGGCCCAAGAAAATCTTCTTCGTCGAGAAGCTGCCGCTGAATCCGAGCGGCAAGGTGCTGCGTCACGTACTCGCCGGACCCGTTTATCAAAGCATGCTTTCAGGAGCCTCGCAATGAGCGAACCCGTACTGTACGAGCAGGACGGCCATATCGTCACGATGACGCTGAATCGTCCCGAGACGCGCAACGCCATCACCGAGAAAGAAGTTGTCGATGCAATCATCGCGTGCCTGGAGCGTGCGCAAGGCGACATGTCCGTGCGCGCGATCGTGCTGACGGGCGCGGGTCCAGCGTTCTCGTCGGGCGGCAACATCAAGCATATGCGCGATGAAGTCGGCACGTTTTCCGGCACGTCCGCGCATATTCGCGAGAACTATCGGCGTGGCATTCAGCGCATTCCGCGCGCGTTTCACGAACTCGATGTGCCGGTCATCGCCGCCGTCAACGGTCCTGCGCACGGTGCCGGATGCGATCTCGCATTGATGTGCGATATCCGCATCGCGGGGGAAAGCGCGCTGTTTGCCGAGAGCTTCGCGAAGGTCGGCATCATTCCCGGCGATGGCGGCGCATGGCTCTTGCCGCGTGCTGTCGGGCTATCGCGCGCGAACGAGATGATCTTCACCGGCCGCGCAATCGATGCGAAACGCGCCGAGGAATGGGGACTCGTGTCGCGCGTCGTTCCCGATGCCGAGCTGATGGACACCGCGCTCACGCTCGCACGTGAAATCGCGAGCAATGCGCCCGATATCCTGCGCATGTCGAAGCGCCTCGTGCGCGAAGGTCAGCGCATGGACTTGCCGAGCCTGCTGGAGATGTCGGCGGCATTTCAGGGCATCGCGCATCGCACGGCGGATCATCGCGAGGCCATCGCCGCCACGTTCGAGCGCCGCGCGCCGGTCTATACGGGAGACTGATGGATGGGCACATCCGCCATCGCGTTCATTCATGAATTGACGTTCGATGTGCTGCCTTCGAAGATCATCGAACAGGCGAAGCTCTGCGTGCTGGATCTGCTCGGCGTTGCGCTTGCGGGAAGAGAGACGGCGTTGTCGCGCATCGCGAGCGATCATGCTGCGGAGTTCTTCGCACCGGGCGCGCTGCGCTCGCGCATTCTTTTCGATGGCCGCGCCGCCAGCCCGATCGGTGCCGGTCTCGCGGGCGCGATGATGATCGACAGTTGCGATGGCCACGACGGTCATGCGCAAACCAAGGGTCATGTCGGCGTGACCGTGCTGCCCGCGCTGCTCGCGCTCGCCGACATACGGCCCAAGATGACCGGCCGCGAATTTCTCGCTTGCATGGTGCTCGGTTATGAACTCGGCACGCGGGCGGGCATTGCGTTGCACGCGAGCGCCTGCGATTATCATACGTCGGGCGCATGGAATGCCCTGGCCGCCGCAGCGCTCGCCGCGCGCATTCTGCCGCTCGATATGCGGCAGACGCGCGAGGCGCTCGGCATCGCGGAGTATCACGGGCCGCGCAGTCAGATGATGCGCTGCATCGATCACCCGACGATGGTGAAGGACGGTTCCGGCTGGGGCTGCATGGCGGGCCTCTCCGCGGCTTTTCTCGCGCAGCGCGGCTTCACGGGCGCGCCGGCCGTGACCATCGAACAGGAAGCAACCCGCGGCATCTGGAGCGATCTCGGCGAACGCTGGCGCATCATGGAGCAATACTTCAAACCGCAACCCGTCTGCCGATGGGCGCATCCCGCCATCGACGCGGCGCTCGCGCTCAGATCGAAGCACGGCTTCACGAGCGAGCAGATTCGCGCGGTGAACGTGCGCACGTTTCATCATGCGACGCGCCTGGCGCACGCCACGCCCGTATCGACCGAAGAGGCGCAATACAGTCTGCTGTTTCCGGTGGCGGTTGCGTTGAAGCACGGCGCGGTGCGTTTCGATGCGCTCTACGGCGACGCCCTTCGCGATGCGGAAGTCCTGCGCCTGAGTCATCTCATCCGTACCGAGGAATGCGCGGACTACACCACGCGCTTTCCGGATCAGCGCTTCGCCGAAGTGAGCATCGATTTGTTCGACGGAAGGCATTTCGATTCCGGCCCCACGCAGGCGCTGGGCGATCCCGCCTTGCCACTCGATGCAAACGCGATACGCGCCAAATTCCACGCCTTCGCCGACGCCGCCTGTGGCGCGAACATGGCGCGTGAACTGGCGCGCACCATCGATGCACTCGACGCCGAAGACGCGAACGTGACCCCGCTGCTCGACCTCGTGCTCGAGGCTCACGCCTGATCCATGAACGCGAACGACATTCCGCCAGCCACGCGCCCGATCAAAACCGGGCGCACCTCCGCTTCCGTCGGCGACGAACAAACCAAGCCCCAGCGCATGGGCTTCTTCCTCGTCCCGCATTTCTCGATGATGGCGCTCAGCTCCGTCACCGAGCCCTTGCGGGCGGCCAACCGCGTGAGCGGCAAGGAACTCTATAGCTGGCATCTGATCAGCGCCGATGGCGAGCCGGTCTCGTCCAGCTCGGGTTTCGCGCTGCTGCCCGACTTCGCAATCACGTCGTCGCCGGAACTGAGTCATGTGTTCGTCGTCGCGAGCATCGGCGTGTCGAACTATCGCAACGCGCAGGTCTTCGAATTCCTGCGGCGCTATGCGGCACAGGGATCGACGCTCGGCGGCATCAGCCTCGGCACGATGATCCTCGCGCGCGCCGGCCTGCTCGACAAACGCCGCTGCACGATTCACTGGGAAGCGCTGAAGGAACTCGCCGACGAGTTTCCATCGCTCGACGTAAGCCGCGATCTCTATTGCATCGAAGGCGATCGCATGACATGCAGCGGCGGCACTGCCGCCATCGACATGATGCTGGATCTGATCGCGCGTCAGCATGGGCATCAGCTCGCAGCCGAAGTCGCCGATCAGTTCATCCATACGCGCATGCGAACCGCGCAGGAAAGCCAGAAGATGGCGATTCAATGGCGCTACGGCGTGGAGGACAGACGCATCGTGCATGCGGTCACGCTGATGGAACAGAACATCGAGCGCCCCATTCCGATGAAAACCGTCGCCTCGCTCGCAGGCATCTCGCCGCGCACCTTCGAGCGTATGTGGATCAGGCATTTCAACGTGCGGCCATCGCAGTTCTATCTCGAACTGCGGCTAAAGGCCGCGCAAAAGCTGATTCGCGAGTCGTCGCTTTCGCTGCTCGATGTCGCGATGCAATGCGGTTTCGCGAGCGCATCGCATCTCGGCCGCTGCTACAAGCAGTTCTTCGCGAAGACGCCCGGACAGGAGCGCGCCGCGAGCGACGCGCGCTGAGTCGTCTATCCCGCGTCGCCCGCGCTGATCACCGATTGCATGCTCGTGAGGAGCTTCACGAGATAGCGCAGCAGGCCGACCGTATCGCCGAATTCCATGAAGCCGGGCTTGACGCCATCGCTGAAGAGCAGCGTGCCGTCAAGCGTGTGATCGACGATCAGGCCTGCGTAAGCGGCGTGCGGCATGTATTCGTCGGCGGCGATGTGAAACACGTTGCCATTCACGGCCGCATCGCGCACGCGCATGAGGAACTGGACTTCCGGCGCACGCGAGGCCGAGAAACGATGAATGTCGAAGTATTCCGCGACCGCGAGAATCGCATTCGTGCTCGGGACGATCAACGCGAACGCGATGCGTTGTTCGGCCGTATCGAACGAAGGCCAGGATAAGTCGCCTTCGGGTGGCGGTGCTTTCATCGGCGTGCCGGCTTCGCTATGCATGTGCGCTTCCGGATGCGAACGCTTGCGCGCCAATAGCGGCTGCGCCTTTGCAAAATCGGGCGGCGGCGCACCGCGATCGATCCAGTCGGACAGCAGGCTCGCGTAGGCGACGAGCGCCGTCAGTTGCGCTTCGATGAAGGCGACGCCGATCCTGCAGGCGTCCGGGTGGCGGCTTTCGGGCATGTCATCTCCTGTGTGTTTTATTCGTGCTGGCTGAGCAATGATCGCGCCTGTTCCGTTCGAAGGCGAGTGAAATCGTAGACGGTTAGTTGCGAGCCGATCGAAAGCACTGAACTTCCATGTGACGCTGCTTCGCACGAATTCGGAAGTGAACACTCCTGAGCCTGAATGTATTACTTCGGATACCGAATCGTATAACGACGCATTCCGTTCATCGCGGCACCGCGCGACTTGCACGACATTCAACTTGAGCTTGCAATAACTTCGCTTCTGGCGCGCCAAGAGACGTGGCATCGTATTTCACACGCCAGTCACAACCCGATCCAAGGAGAACAATCGATGTCCCCGACTCGAGCCGCACCCATCAACAAAGAAGAGCTCATCGCGCGATGCCTGCCCTTTCTCGAAGAAGTCAAGGATATGACGACGGATTCGAACGTCGAGCAATGGCTCAACACGAAATACGGCGTCGACAGCGCGTTGTACAAGGACCTGGCCCGGCTGATCAGGCGCGGCGTCGAGGAAGGATGGGCGGCGGATGTGGAGATTTCAGGGCCGCGATACCGGCGTGCGCGTCTCGTCGCGCCGTGCGCGGAGACCTTCTTCTTCAGCATCACGGCGGTACTGATGGACAGCACCGGCAATCAGCAGAACAATCCCGAAGGCACTTTCCGCGGCGATTATCACGGGCATCCGTATGGCGAATTCAACATGGTCGTGCCGCTCGACGAAGGCGCGGCGCTCGCCGGCCCCAACGGATGGTGTCATGGCGGCTGGACGGCGCCCGCGCCGGGCAGCCATCACTATCCGGAAGCGAAGGGCGGCGCCGTGATCGCGCTATTCTTTCTGCCCGCGGGACGAATTGCCTACGATCTCCAACCGCCCGCGCCCTGAGACGCTGTCCGCTCGATGAACAACGTCGCGGACCTTACTTGGCGGGTTCCTCGGCCTTCGGAGAAGAAACCGAGCGCGCCGCGCGATTCGCTTCCAGATGAACCGCACGCGCCGCATCCGCCGACGACACGACGCCCGCATTGCCGCCTGCGAGATCGATTCGCGGCGCGCCCTCGACAAGGGACGTCCAATACCGGTTGCCGCGGCACCAGATCTTGATCGCGCTACGCAGTTCGCGCTCGCTCAGGCCGAGCTCTTCCGCGTGCTTCATGAGATCGTCGAATATACCGACCTTCAGCGGCACCTTGGGCGCGGGATTCTTCGGGAATGCGAGCGGAAAGCGCTTTTGCAGCTTGCCTATCGTATGCACGACAGGGTCCACCGGCTTGGCCGGTGCAGCCGGCGCTGGTGCCGGACGCCGCGCGCGCGGCGGCTTTTTCTTCGCTGCGTTGTTTGCAGCCTGTTTTGCGAGTTGCTCTTTCAGTCCGGCGAGTTGTTCGAAGCCCATCACATCGTGCCCGTGAAATACGTTTCGGGGATTTTAACAGCCTCCGATGACGACCTCATTGCGGGCTGCGCCCGGCGGCTTGCGAAAGAGGCCACCGGGCGCACGCGGGGCGCTCACTGTCCGCCCGAATAGACATTGCAGAACGGTTGCGGGGCGCAGTTGACCGCGGCGCCGCCGGACCACTTCGAAGCTTTCCCGCTGGCACTCTGGCCCGTGGCCGCGCCGCCATAAGCGGTATCGCCGGAAACCGTGGCGCCTTGTGCGTTCTGTTGCGCGGGCGCGGGGATGGACTGCAAGGTGTCGGTTTGCTCCTCTGCCTGGGCGAGGCTTCCGAGCGAAAACGCGGCCACGAACGCGGCCGAAACAAGAATGGTCTTCATGACAACCTCCTTCAACGAAGGCTTGCTACTGCCTGACGCGAGAGCCGTCAGGTGAAACCGATGAATCGAGTGCGCGAAAGATAGCGCACTCATAGACCTTATACCTAAGCCAGGGCGAAGTTAATCCCTTCGCCCTTTTGAGCATGAACGTTCGAACGGCACCGGTTTTTTGCGGCTAATGCTCTTGAACGCCGCGCGCATCAGCGGCTTCGCACTTGCCGCGATACGTCGATGAGTTGCTTCCGGAGCCATTGCAGCCCGGGGTCGGCGTCGTTGCGTTCGTGCCACACGGCACGCACGGTGACATCAGGACAGGCATAAGGTGTTGCGCGCACCTCGAGCTCGCCGCTGCGTTCCAGTTCGCGGCCAAGCGATGACGGCACCAGCGCGAGCATGTCGCTATGACGCAGCAGCGCGGGAATCGCGAGCGAATGCGCAACGGCCATGCGTACACGCGGCGCATCGGCGTGATCGGCGAAGCCGCGCTCTAACGCCTCACGATCGAACATCTCCGATTGCCGCGCGAGTCCGCGTTCGACGATGAAGCCGCCCACCGCGCCCTCTTCCTCTCCGCCCTGCGAGATAGCGACGAGCGGATACGTCAGCAAGTCCTCGCGCGTGAGCGGCCGCTTCGCGATCGCATGCTCGCGATGCAGCAGCAGCACATCCGTCTGATCCCATACGCCGATCGAGCGAAAGCGCCGCGGCACGTCCGCGAAGATGCCGATCGCGAGATCGATGCGGCCGACATCGATCTGGCCCGCGAGATCGAGCCGCGTCGACGGCCGGACGACGAGATCGACGAGCGGCGCTTCCACACGCAGACGCTGACTGAGCCGCCCGAGCAGCAGCGCCGTGATGTAGTCGTTCGCGGCCAGCACGAAAGTGCGTCGCGCGATGGCCGGATCGAATTCATCGACGCCCAGCGCCGCCTTGATCTGCGCGAGCGCGCCGCGCACCGGCGTCGCCATGGCCAGTGCGCGCACGGTGGGTTCCATGCCGCGTCCGGTGCGCACGAAGAGATCGTCGCCGAGCGCGTCGCGCATGCGTCCGAGCGCGTGACTGATCGCGGATTGACTGAGATTCAGACGCTTTCCCGCGAGCACGAGATTGCGGTCTTCGAAGATCGCGTCGAATACGCGCAACAGATTGAGATCGATGCGATCCGCCGCCATGGCATCAATCCTCGTCCCGCATCGCGTAGCGCCTGCAGCTCGCGCCGAACGATTCGAACAGCGCACGCGAAAGTGCGTCGCTTGCGACCATCGCTTCGGGATGCCATTGCACGCCGATCGCGAACGCAGGGCCATCGAGACGGATCGCTTCGATGAGGCCATCCGGCGCGCGCGCTTCGACAGCAAGACGGGCCCCGAGCTTCGCGACGCCCTGACGATGCAGCGAGTTCACGCGCACACGCTGCGCCCCGCCCGCGAGCTTCGATAACGCGCCGTCATCGACGAGTTCGATTTCATGACGATAACGATAGCGTGTGAGCAGATCCTCGCTCAGGTCTTCGAGATGATCGTCGGAATGCCCCGACGCATGAATGTCGGGATGCAAGGTGCCGCCGAACGCGACGTTCATCTCCTGAAAGCCGCGGCATATGCCGAGCAGGGGCATGCCGCGCGCCGCCGCGCCGCGCATCAGTTCCAGCGCGACATGATCGCGGTCGGGATCGACGAGCATATCGGCGTCTGCGACTGCGCCGTATCGCGTCGAGTCGACATTCGACGCGCCGCCGGGAAACAGCAGCAGGCCGCTCACGCCATCGAGATAGTCCGTGACCGACTCGATATCACGCGATGCGGGTATCAAGACCGGAATGACGTTCGCGCACGTCATCAAGGCGCGCACATAGCTGTGCTTCGCGCTATGCAGGTCGTAATCGCCGACGAAGAACCGGTCGCACACGACACCCACGAGCGGCTTCATTGCACCACTCCTTTTAAATCGAACGCCGGATCTTGCGCGTCTTGCGGCGAAAGGCGTGCGCCTTTCGCGAGCAGCTTGCGCGCGAGCATATGGTCTTGCGGACGATTGATGCTATCCACCGCCATCAACGCAGCGTCGCGGAAGTAAAAGATCGAAAACTTCCGTTCTTCGACGGAACCGCGCAACGCCTGATGCGTGAAGCCCGCGTTGATGCCCGCCATCTGCAGCTTGAGATCGTATTGATCGGACCAGAACCACGGCACCGCGCGATACGGCTGCGGCCGCCCTGCGACGGCGAGCGCCGCCACTTTCGCCATATCGTTCGCGTTCTGCACCGACTCGATGCGGCAGGCACGCGCGTCCTGCGCCCAATGCGGCACGAATGCGGCGCAATCGCCCGCGGCGACGATCGCCGGATCGCTCGTGCGCGCGCATTCATCGACGACGATGCCGCCCGCCACCGTCAGGCCGCACTCCGCGGCAAGCTCCGTATTCGGTATCACGCCGATACCGACCACGACGAGATCGCACTGCAGGTGCGTGTCGTCATCGAGCACGACCGACACCGCATCATGCAGCGGCCGCAGCGCGACGACCTTGCGCCCGAACTCGAACGCGACGCCTTTGTCGGCATGTGCGCGCTGCATATACGCCGATATCCACGGCGACGCGACGCGCGCAAGCAGACGCGGCTCGGTTTCCACGACCGTCACCTCGATACCTTTCTGGCGCAGCGAAGCCGCCGCTTCGAGACCGATATAACCGCCGCCGATCACGACCGCGCGCCGCGCGGTGCATGCCGTTTGCGCAAGGCGCCGTGCATCGCGAAGGTCGCGCAGATAGTGGACGGCATCGAGCGTCGCGCCCGGGCAATCGAGCTTGCGCACGCGCGCGCCCGTCGTCAGCGCGAGATGATCGTAAGCGATGCGCATGCCGTCATGCATCTGAATCTCGCGATGCGTGCGATCGATATGGGTCGCGCGCATCGACGGCATCCATTCGATCTTCTCTTCGTCGAAGAAGGCTTGCGAGCGCAAAGGCAAGCGCTCCTCGCTGAAACCGCCTGTGAGAAAGCCCTTCGACAAGGGCGGGCGCTGATAAGGCGCATCGGCTTCGTCGCCGACGAGCACGATGCGACCTTCACAGCCGGATTCGCGCGCGGACGCCGCGAGCTGAACACCCGCATACGATGCGCCGACGATCACGAGCGTGCCATTCATATCTTCACCCTTGCCTTTGCGGAATCTGCACGACGAGTCCGCTCATCGCGGCGCTCATCACGAGCTGACAACTGAGCCGGCTTTCGGGACGACGCGCAGCCAAGACGCCATCGAGCAATTCGAGTTCCGATTCGTCGGGCGATGGAAGTTCCGCCGTCGACGATGCATCGATATAAACATGACACGTCGCGCAAGACAAGCATCCGCCGCATTCGGCGTCGATGCCGCGCACGTTGTTATGGATCGCGGCTTCCATGACGCTCGTGCCATCGGGCACGTCGATCTCGCGTCGTTCGCCGTCGCGCAGAATATAAGTAACGATGGGCATGACATTTCTCCTTTGCGAGCGCGCCGTCAGAACGCTTCGAAATACTCGCGGTGTTCCCACTCGGTGACTTCCAGATTGAAGCGGTCGATCTCCGCTTGCTTCAGCTTGCAGAAGTAATCGATGAACGCGCTGCCGAAGCCTTCGCGCAGGCACTCATCGGCGCGCAAGGCATCGAGTGCATCGCTCAACGTGCGCGGCAGCGCGTCGGCTCGTGTTTCATAGGGCGTGTCGGCTGAAGGCGGCAATTCGAGCTTGCGACGTATGCCATCGAGGCCCGAGATGACTTGCGAACCGAAATACAGATAAGGATTCGCGGTCGGCTCGCCCACGCGGTTCTCGATGCGGCTCGCGGGATCATTCGCGCCGCCGAGCACGCGCAGCATCACGCCGCGGTTATCGCGTCCCCAGATCGCGCGATCGGGCGCGTTCGAATAAGGTCGATAACGCCGATAGCCGTTGATGGTCGGCGTCGACAACGAAGTCGCGCCTTGGGCATGCGCAAGCAAACCCGCGAGATAGCGTTGACCGGTGATCGACAAAGCCTGCGATTCATCGTCCGGCATGAACGCGTTCCTGCCGTCGCCCGAATGCACGAGCGATTGATGCAGATGCCATCCGCTCGACACGACATTCGGAATGCGCGGACGGCACATGAAGGTCGCGTGATAACCGTTGCGCTGGCAAATCTGCTTCACCGCGCTGCGAAACAGCACCATGTCGTCGGCGCTTCTGATGCCTTTCTTCGGCGCGAACGTGAACTCGAACTGGCTCGGCCCGTATTCCACTTCGAGCGAGCGCACATCGAGGCCGAGTCCTTCGACATTGCGGCGAAGCAATTCCATCACATCGTCGACGGCGTCATAGCGCAACTCCGTCAGATATTGATAACCATGCGACAGCAATTCGACATCGGGCGGCAAGCCAGGCTGCCCCGAATGCTCGGGCTTCATGTGCGGGTCCGTGACCTTGAAAACATGAAACTCCACTTCGAGGCCCGAGACGAATTCATAGCCGTGATTCGAAAGCTGATCGAGCGCGCGGCGAAAGAGATGTCGTGTTCCGAACGGCACGGGCATGCCGTTGGCGAAGTGCACATCGCATAGCACCCATCCCGTATGCGGCGCCCACGGCAGGACGCGAAACGTTTCGGGATCGGCAACCATCAGCGTGTCGCATGCGCCCTGCATCTCGGGCATGTCGAAGCCGCCGCCCGTCGTGAACACAGGAAACACCGTGCGATGCGACGTGTCCTTGGCGAAGAGCGTCGTCGTCAGCGTGACGCCGCTTTTCATCGCCCTGATCGCCTCGTCGACGACGAGCGTCTTGCCGCGCAGCAAGCCGTGTTGATCAGGAAACGAGAAGCGCACGACTTTCACGGCGCTTTTCTTCAGTTGCTCGACGAGTCCGGCATACGCGGCATGCTGCGCGTCCGTCCACAATCCATGAGTTTCTACGAAAGACATATCCGTTCCGCGCGGCCGCGTGATGCGCCGCGCGCTCCATTAGGTTGCGGGTCGGTTCGTTCAGGCTTTCGGCGCGGGCCACGGCGCGTTCACGCGGCGCTTCACGTCGGACTCTTTCCAGTACTCGTCCCAGCGATCCGCGGGCCCGATGCCGTCGATCGATGCAGGACCGGTGAGATGCGCGGCCTCTTCTTCGTCGATCAGCATCAGCGTCTTCTCGCCCGCTTGCGTCTTTTCGATCGCATCGACGAGCAAGCGACGATACGCAATGATTCCCTTGTCGGTCGTGCCGAGATGCTCGCGCGTGCGGTCCTGGATCGCGCCCTGCGATTCGACGGCCCATTGATCGTGCACGTTGATATCGAAGCCCATGCCCGTGTAGGTCTCGCTCAACTGCTCCTGCGGATCGAAGCCGTAGTGGTTGCGCTTGTTCTTGCGCGACGTGTAATCGGGCAGCTCGTACAGTTCGAGCCGCTGCTCGCGCATCTGCGCCTTGTCGGTCGGCGCGCCGAAGCTCGTGAAGATCGCGTACCAGTAGCAGTTTTCATCGTCGACGGGCACGTGCCATTGCGTGATGGTCATCTCCGAGCTCATCGGAATCACGAAGGCTTGCGGAAACACGACATTGGTCACGCGCACATGCGTATGCGCCTCGTCGAGCGCGCGTTTGGCGATCAGACGCAGCCCGTAATCCGCCGGGCTCACGAGAATCTCGGGCGATTCGAACTCGCGCAGCACCTTCGTGATCGGCATGTTCGAATCCGCCGACGCGCCGCGAAACTGCTTGCCGTAGCTCTCGCTCACGTCTTCGTCCTCGAAGAAGCGATGCAGAAACGACGCGTGCGCCGGATCGATGCCCACTTCGAGCGCCTGCAGCCAGTTGCAT
Source organism: Caballeronia calidae (assembly GCF_900044055.2). Taxonomy (GTDB): domain Bacteria; phylum Pseudomonadota; class Gammaproteobacteria; order Burkholderiales; family Burkholderiaceae; genus Caballeronia; species Caballeronia calidae. Next base: position 121,366 of record NZ_FCOX02000002.1, read on the forward strand.
TCGAAGAGTCCCTTGAACGCGAAGGTGTAGGCATCGGGCGCGGCGAAGCAGTCGAAGTTCGGAAACGCCGGCGGCTCGCCCTTGCCGATGTAGCCGAACAGAACGCCGGCCTTCTCGATGACCGGATACGCCGACTGGCGCACCTTGTTGCAGAGCGTGCTGCCGACAGGCTCGCCCGGCGTCGAGAGACAGCGGCCGTCCACATCGAAGAGCCAGCCGTGAAAGGCGCAGCGCAGGCCGCCGCCTTCGAGACGACCCGCCGCGAGATCGGCGCCGCGATGCGGGCAGTCGCGGTCCAGCATGCCGTAACGGCCCTGTTCGTCCTTGAACACGACGAAATCCTGACCCATCAGGCGCACGGCTTTCACCGGGCGTTCGGCCGGCAATTCCTCGACGAGCGCCACGGGCTGCCAGTACCGGCGCAGCAGTTGGCCGGCGGGCGTGCCCTTGCCGACGCGGGTGATCGTGTCGTTTTGCTGCGAACTCATCATGGCTTTGTCTCCGGTTCGATTGAATTCACGCGTCGGCTTCTTGCATGCAGAACGGCGTGTCGATGGATGAGAGAATAGGCCTAGTGAGCACATTTGCACAAGCAATGTATGCAGCATGCTCGCTCGAAATGAATTTCACTGGCGGTCCATAACTGCATAATATGCTGTTTTACATGATATTTTGTCCATTTATCCGGAATTACCCTATAGGCGCCGAAAAGGAGATAATCGGCCGCTCTGCATACATCAGAAAACATAAGCTCTTTCGAATGTACAGATCCAACGCACGTCAGGCGCCCGATCGCCTAGAATCATCCCAACGGCGAACGGAGAGAAAGCGATGGAATCCCTGCAAGAACGCGTACTGGTGCATCTGCGCGACCTGATCCTGAAAGGCGAATTCGCGCCCGGCGAGCGCCTGGGCGAAGTCGCACTCGCCGAGCGGCTGAAGGCATCGCGCACGCCGGTCCGGCTCGCGCTCACCACGCTGGAGCAGGAAGGGCTCGTCGAGCCGTCGCCGGGGGGCGGCTATGTGATGCGGCGCATCACCGCCGCCGAAATCGCCGATGCCATCGCGGTGCGCGGTCATCTCGAAGGCATGGCCGCGCGTCTCGTCGCGGAGCATGGCGTGCCGCGCCAGTTATCGAATGCGCTCGCGGAATGCCTGCGCGCGGGCGATCGTCTGCTCGCGAAGCCCGAGCTCGATCTCGACGACTACGCGGCCTACACCGACATGAACAATCGCTTCCACAAGCTGATCGTCGAGGGATCGGGGAATGCGGCGCTGATGCGTGCCATCGATATGAACAATCGCCTGCCGTTCGCCGCCGCGAGCGCGATGCTGCCGATGCAGTCGGCTATCGAGGAGGGACGGAACTGGCTCTTCATGGCGCATCAGCAGCACCATAGTCTGGTAGAAGCACTTGAGCGCGGCGAAGGCACGCGCGCGCAATCGCTCGCAACCGAGCACGTGCAGATAGCGCAAAAGAATCTGGCCTATGCGCTGGAGCGCCCCGAGGTCTGCGTGAAACTCGCGCCCGCGTTGCAACTCGTGGCGGAAGCCGTCTTATGAACGTTTCGATGCTGCGCGTTCATAGCGCGCGAGGAACATATCGGCGGCCGCTTCCGCCACTTTCTTCTGTTCATTCTTCGTGAGCGGCGGCTGGCCCATCGTCACTTGCGGCCAGAACGCGAAGCCTTTCACGATGCCATGCAATTGCTGTCCGGCGAAAACCGGGTCTTTGACCGCGAGACGGCCATCGGCGGCGGCTTTCCTGATCCACACCGTCACGTCTTCCTCGCGCTCGCCGATGCGCGCAACCATGTCCCGCGCGCGCTCGGGCGAGTGAATGCCGGCCGCGATCGCCACGCGCGCAAGCGATAAGAACGCCTCGTCGTTCATGAGGCGCAGCTTGCGGGTGAGCAACGCGAGCAATTGCGCGCGCAGCGGTTCATCGGCGTCATAGACAGCCGCGTCGCCCGTTTCGCTCGCATCCCACAGACGATGCAGGATCGCGGCGAACAGCGCTTCCTTGCTTTCGAAGTGGTTGTACACGGTGCGCTTCGACACGCCCGCGCGCGCGGCGATGCGGTCCATGCTGGTGGCGTCGTAGCCCGCCGCGATGAACTCCTCCACGGCCGCGTTCACGATCGCGGCGCGCTTGCGGTCGGTAAGGCGCTGGGGAATGTCGCTCATGTCGTTCGAATCCATCCCCATATTTTACACCGCCCGGTTTACTTTTTTCTCGAAATTAAACTACACTGTACAGTCTACTTTCTGCTCCGGGATCACGTCCCGTCACGCCCTATGACTTCGTTTGCCGATCGCATCAGCCGTGCCCTGGGTCTCGCCGCTGCAAAGCGTGGACGCGCGCTGTCGAGCGCATCGCCGCAGCATGACGGTGAGCGCTTTCGCAACGTGAAGCCGCGTCCGGCCGAGGGCTTCGGCAAAACCCTGCGCATCATGTGGAACGTGCTGCTGAACAAGCCGCGCAACACGGTGCCCGTGCAGACGCCGATCGTCGATACGCTCACGCGCGCGCAACTCGATGCCGCGCCGGATCGCAGCCTCTACCGGCTCGGCCATTCGACGATGCTCTTGAAACTGCGCGGCGAATACTGGCTGACGGACCCCGTCTTCGGCGAGCGCGCGTCGCCATTCAAACGCGTCGGGCCGAAGCGCTTTCACGCGCCGCCCATCGCGCTCGACGCTCTGCCGCCGTTGCGTGGCGTGATCCTGTCGCACGATCATTACGATCATCTCGATCGCGACACCGTGCTCGCGCTCGCCGCGACGACGCAGGTCTTTCTCACGCCGCTCGGCGTCGGCGACCGGCTGATCGAATGGGGCATCGATGCATCGCAGGTGCGTCAGCTCGACTGGTGGCAGAGCGCGCAGATCGACGGTCTCTCGTTCACCGCGACGCCCGCGCAGCATTTTTCCGGGCGCAGCCTGTTCGACGGCAACAGCACGCTATGGGCGTCGTGGGTCATCGTCGACGATGATGTGCGCGTGTTCTTCAGCGGCGACACCGGTTATTTCGACGGCTTTCGGACCATCGGCGAGCGCCTCGGTCCGTTCGACATCACGCTGATCGAAACCGGCGCATACGACTCGCAATGGCCGTACGTCCACATGCAGCCCGAGGAAACCGTGCAGGCGCATATCGACTTGCGCGGACGCTGGCTCGTGCCGATTCACAACGGCACGTTCGATCTCGCGATGCATCCGTGGTAGGAGCCTTTCGAGCGCGTGACGGGCCTCGCGCTCGCGCGCGGCGTGGCGGTAGCGACACCGCGCATGGGCGAAAGGCTCGATGTGGCAGCGCCGCATCGCGGAGAGCGCTGGTGGCGCGAGATGGCCGATGTGCAGAAAGCGCCTTCGCCGTGGCGCTTTTGCGCCTCGCGCGCATCGGAACCGCTATCGCCTGACGCCTAGCGCGCGACGAGCGTGCGGATCACATCGACGAGCGGCGTCGTGCCTTTCACGATATCTTCACGGCGCCCTTCGAAATCGATCCAGCCTTCGTTGAAACCATCGAGCATGCGGATGCGCGGCGTCGGATGCTTCATGCCCTGACTCACGAACAGCGACTCCCAGGACTCACGCGGCACCGCTTGCGCACGCACGGGTTGGCCGAGCACTTCGGCGAATGCTGCGGCAATATCGTGCGGGCTCGTGCGCTGCGGGCCTTCCAGTTCGACGACGCGCGCGCCGCTCCACTCTTCCTGCAGGAGCTTCGCCGCAAGCTCGCCGATATCGCCGGTGGCGATCATCGGAATCGCGCGATCGAGCGGTTGCAGGAACGATCGAACGATGCCTTCGTTGCGCGCCGAATCGACATCCCATGCGCAGTTCTCCATGAACCAGCCGGGCCGCAGGAACGTCACCGGAACCGGTTGCGTCTTCAATGCCTCTTCCAGCAGTGTGCGCTGCGTCAGAAGATTGGTCTGCGTGGTCTGAGCGCCGATGGTCGAGAGGCACACGATCTTGCGCGGCTTCGCTCTCGTCACGGCCGCGACGATCGCATCGTTCACTTCACGGGCTTCGGGAAAGCCCGGCGCCGGATCGAACTCGGGCGGCGGCAGAATGAACACGCCTTGCGCGCCTTCGAATGCGCGTGCAAGCGCGTCAGCATCGGTCATATTGGCGAGTGCGATCTCGCAGCCGCGCGCCGCCCATGCCGCGCCCTTGTTCCCGTCGCGCACGACGGCGCGAACGGGCTTGCCCGCTTGCAGCAGCACGTTCGCGAGCGCGCCGCCGACTTGTCCTGTGACTCCAGTGATGACGTACATGGTCCGACTCCTTTGTGCAATGCGTTGAGCTGCGATGGATTGCATGTTAGTGAGCGGACCGCACCGAAAAAATGGCCTGCGCGTCATGAGATCGATGACGCGATGTCATCAACCGAGGTGAATTGATGCTTCATGCGGCGGGCGGCAGATTCTCCTGAAGATAGATGGATATCGGTGTTTGCAGCGGCAGCCCCGACGACGCCCCACGGTTGTAGTGCCCGAGTATGACCTCGACCGCGCGCACCGCTTCGACGAACGGGCTTTGATCGAGCACCGCATCCATCACGCCTTCGACGAGAAGCGAGCGGCTGATGTCCGTGAGTTCATGGCCGATCAGCACCGTCGAATGTTCTCTTTTCATCGCCCTCAACGCGCGCGCGATGCCTTCATCGCCGACCGAAATGTTGTAGATGCCGCGCAACGCGGAATGCTTCCTGAACGCGTCGCGCGTGAGACGTTCGGTTGAATCCGCGTCCTCGCGGCTCTCCACGGTCGCCACGACTTCGCACGCGGGAAAGCGGCGGCGCAGCACCGAGCGAAACGCGCCGTCACGTTCCTCGTGACCGAGAAACGTGCGCAGTCCCGCGATCACCATCACTTCGCCGCCCTGATCGCCGAGAAAGCGGCCCATCAATTCACCGGCGATGCGGCCCGCGCAGCGATTGTCGATGCCGACATACGCCGTGCGTCCCGTATCAGGCAAATCGCTCGCGAGCGTGACGACGGGAATGCGGCGCGCGATGCGCGACACCGCATCGACGACGACGGGATGCTCATAAGCGACCACGATCATCCCATCGGCCTTCTGCGACGCGCGATTGATCACTGTGGCGAGCGACTTCGGCTCGAGGTCATCGAAGAAGGTCAGATGACACACCACGCGATGCATCTCGAACGACTTTTGCGCGAGCTCGAAGCCCTGCCGCAGCGCGATGTAATAAGGCGAGACCGGCTTCTGCGTAAGGATCGCGATACGCAGCCAGCGCACCGATACTTCATCGAGCGCGCGGTCGATCTTGAGCTTGCGCGCCGCTTCCAGAACGCGCGATTCCTTTTCGCGCGCCACGCCGCCGCGCCCGTTCAGCACGCGCTCGACGGTCGAATAGCTGACGCCCGAGGCTTTGGCCACGTCTTCCATCGTCGGCTTTCGTCGATTGTTCACCGGGCCGTCCTTTTGAGGAAAAGTCCTCAAGAAACCGTTTGAGAGCGGAAAGTCGATCAACTAAATTCTAGCCATCGAATGCGAATAAAGGCGCAAAAGAAACGGCCGTGCTTCGATCAACAAGGATTCAGGAGACAAACCCCATGAACATGAATCGCTTTCGTATCGCTCATCGCGTGTCCGCGCTCTTCGCGGCCATCGCGCTCGTTTCAGGCTTCGCGGCTTCATCGACGGCATCGGCGGACGAACGCTTCGTGATGGTCAGTCATGGATCGGACTCGAACGTCTGGTGGAACACCGTGAAAAACGGCATGCGCGACGCGAGCGAAGACTTCAACGTGCCCGTCGATTACCGCAACCCGCCCTCGGGCGATACGGGCGACATGGTCCGCATCCTCGAACAGGCTTCCGCGCGCAACTATGCCGGCGTGATCACCACGGTGCCGAACTACGAGATGATCCAGAAGGGTCTGACCGGCGTGAAGGCCAAGCACATTCCGCTCGTGACGATCAACGGCGGCCCCGAACTCGGCATGAAGCTCGGCGCGATCATGCATATCGGCCAGCCCGAATACGATGCGGGCAAAGCCGCCGGCGAGCGCGCGAAAGCGGCGGGCATCCATAACTTCCTGTGCGTGAATCACGGCGCGGACATTCAGGCCTTATGGGACCGTTGCAAGGGTTTCGCCGATGCGATCGGCGCGGATTACAAGAAATCGACGATGGATAGCGGCGAAGATCCCACCGTGATTCAAAGCAAGGTCGCGGCGTACCTGCGTTCGCATCCCGACACGCAGGCAGTGCTCGCGCTCGGGCCGGATCAGGCGAGCGGCGTGCTGCGCGGCATCAACGACGCGGGCATGACGGGCAAGATCTATGTGGTGACCTTCGATCTTTCGCCCGACATCCTCAAGGCGATTCAGGCCGGAAAGATTGCGTTCGCAATAGATCAGCAGCCGTATCTGCAAGGTTATCTTTCGGTCGCCGCGATGGCCATTTCGATTCGCGACAAGACGACGGACCCGGCGCGCATCGTCGCGGCATTGAAGGACGACAAGAAGGTCGCCGCGCGGCTCGCCAAGTACGACCTGAAGCCGGTCTATACAGGATCGACGGTCAGCTCGGGGCCGAGCTTCGTCACGAAGGACAATCTCGCGCCGGTGCAGAAGTATGCCGGCTCCTACCGATAATCAGCATCGCGGCGGAGTAACCAATGAACATCGACATGAATTCGTGGCATCGCGTCGACATCGATCGCAAGGCGCTCAAGGAGCTTTCCACGCGTACCGATGCGCGCGGCCTCGTGCAGGTGGGCGGCTTTCTCGCGCTCGTCGTCGCTACGGGCGTGCTTGCGTGGTTCTCGCTCGGCACCGTCTGGATGATTCCCGCGTTTCTGCTCTACGGCACGGTGTTCGCGTTCAGCGAAGCCGCCGCGCACGAACTGGGCCACGGCACCGCGTTCAAGACGCGCTGGATGAACGAGGCCGCGTACTGGATCATCTGCTTCATGTCGTGGCGCGAACAGGTCTATAGCCGCTGGCTGCATGCGAAGCATCACACCTTCACGCATATCACGGCCGCGCCTTATAAGGATCCGGAACTCGCATTCAAGCGTCCGCACAGCTATATCAAACTGATCACGGACTTCGTGCGTGTTTCGCATGGCATCCAGTTCCTCGGCGCAATCTTTCTGCATAGCTTCGGTGTTATCACGAAGGGCGCGAAGGAAGTCGTGCCTGAAGCCGAATACAGGAAGATGTGCGTCCATTCGCGCGTGCTGCTGGCGTGCTATGTCGCGATCTTCGTGTGGGCGATCCTTGCGCAAAGCTGGCTGCCGGTGATGTTCCTGTTCCTGCCGCGCGCTTACGGCACCTGGCTGCATGAGTTGTGTGCCCTTACGCAGCACACGGGCCTGAAGGAGAACGTGCTCGATCATCGCGTGTCGAGCCGCACGGTGAAGCTCAATCCGGTCGTGCGCTTTCTGTACTGGAACATGAACTATCACATCGAGCATCACATGTTTCCGAGCGTGCCGTTTCATGCATTGCCGAAGTTCCACGCGACCGTCGCAGAACAGATGCCGACGCCTTATGCGGGACTATGGCCCGCGTGGCGCGAAATACTGACGATCTTCGCGAAGCAGCGGCGCGATCCCGAGTTCGTCGTCGTACGCGATCTGCCGGCAGGCAAGCGCGGCAACGCGGTCGCATGAAGGAGCACGAGATGAACGTTCTGCAATGGCATCCGGTTTGCGCGTGCGATGACATCGACGAAGAAGACGTGCGCGAGTTCGAGCATGAAGGCAAGGTCTACGCGGTGTATCACACGCCGACTGGCTTTTACGCAACCGCGGGCTTCTGCACGCATGAAACTGCGCGCCTCGCCGATGGCTTCGTGTTCGGCGAGATCATAGAATGCCCGATGCACATGGGCCGCTTCGATATCCCGAGCGGCAAGGCACAAGGCGCGCCGGTATGCGTGCATCTCGTCACACATCCGGTGAAGACCGAAGGCGGTCGGATATTCATCGGGCTGGAAGCGGCATAGCGAAAGGGTCAATGCCCCGGCCCTTTCTGCTCGATGCAACTCAGCACGAGTGTGCTGTTCGTGCCGGCCTCGGGGCTCAGCATCGCGGTATGGAATTCGCTGTCCGTGCAGCGCCAGTCGGCTTGCAGGTTCTTTTTGCAGACGCGCGTGGCGTCGCTGATGCGCTTTCGGTCCGGCACGTACTCGCATGTGTCGCGGCCGTCGCATTGGCGCGTCAGATCGCGCGTCGCATTGCCGCTCACGGCGCCGCAGTTCGCGCCATATGTGCCGGATACGATCTTGATCGTCCTTGCCTCAACGCTCGACACGCCGGCCAACAGGACTATTCCAGCCATCGCGCAAGACGTGAGTCGAGCTACCGCGCTATCGTTATTCATGGCTTCCCTCCTCCCGATACACGGCGGAACACGCATGACAGCGTTATGCCCCGCCGCTTTCGGATACCTTCGATAGTACGCTCGCCACGACCCGATCGCACTGTGCGCCGCCGAATTCGAACACGTCGCGTTCGGCGAGATCGAACTCCTGTGCCAGCGATTCACGCAACAAGCTGCGCGCGCGAAAATGCCGGCTGCGCACCGTCGCCTCGGGGATGTTCAAACACTGCGCGGTCTCCTCGACGCTCATCTCTTCGATCGAGCGCAGCACGAACACCATGCGAAAGAGCTCGGGCAACTCATCCAGCTTGCGTTCGAGCAGCGCGCGAACTTGCGAGCGCGCGAGTGCCTCGTCAGGGGCATCATCGTCGTGCGTGGTCATTGCATCGGCATGTTCGATGTAGTCGGGCGCGTCCACGATCGGAATCACGTTCTGACGTCGCGCCGATCGCCGCAGGCGCGCGAAACACTCGTTCAGCACGAGCCGCGAAAGCCACGTGAAAAGCTGCGAATCCCCGCGGAACTGGCTCATCGATTTATACGCGTGCAAATAGGCATCCTGCAGCGCATCCTCGGCTTCGGCGTCGTTGCGCAAGGTCGCGCGCGCCAGGCGATAAAGACGCCGGTTATGCCGACGCATCAGCAATTCGAACGCGCTGCGATCTCCCGCGACGACGCGGCGTGCAATGCTCAGATCGTCATCGAATGCGTTGGCTGGGGTGGTTTGCGCGGGCTCGCTCATCGTCACCTCATCGAACGTTCAGGATCGCGTGCATCGTCGGATGCAGCGTGCACGAATACGCATAACTTCCCGCATCGCGCGCGACATAACTCCACGACGCATCCGGCGAAATGTCATGCGAATCGAACGACTTCTTGTCGGCGGTCGCGGTATGGGGAAACAAGTCCTTGTTGACCCATACGACGCGATCGCCACGCGTCACCGTCAGCGCGGGCGGCTCGAAGCGCATCTGTTCGATCACGACGACATAGGTCGCGGCCATTGCCTCTGCAGGCATCGACAGCGCGCCCGCCAGCAGGAAAAGCAAGCCCCGGTCACGCACCGCTCTTTCCCAGTTCAGCCTGAACGTGCCGCGCATGTTCCAGATGCGCGACGAATGCAGGCCGCACCTTCACGAGCAACGCCTTCAATTCTTCGTTCTTCGCGCTCGGAATCAAGGTCTTGTCGAGCGCATCGAGCACGCTTTCATGATAGGCGACCTCGTGATCGATATACGACTTGTCGAAGCTCCCATCCGAAAGCGTCTTCAGCTTCGCGAGATTCGCGTCGCCGCCCTGCTTCAGGCTCTGGCTCGTCGGGTTGTCTTCGGGCGTCACGTTGAGCTTCTTCACGAGAGCCGTCGCGGCCTTGTTGACGCCGCTATGATCCGTGACCATCTGCTGCGCGAACGCCTTCACGTCCTTCGATTTTGTCTTCGATTCCGCGAGCTTTCCCGCATCGATATCGACCTGATTGGCCGTCACGACGATGGCCGCAATCTGCGGATCGGTGGGCCCGGCATTTTGCGCGTAAGGCGCGATGCTTGCACATGCAAGCATCGCCGCCAATGCGGTGTGGATGAGTTTCATGTGACGTCTCCCGGTATCGGGTCATGGATACCGGCTTGGATGTCACGTCGAAAGCCTGCGTTCCCGGCGTGCTTGCGCGGCGCTCAGCCTTGCGAGCGCTTGAGGCGCATCGACACCGAAAAGCGCTCGGCCGGATGCACCGTGACCGACACCTCGAAGGTCGCGCCGGTTGCATCGATATAGCGGCGCACGATCTCCAGCGCCGCCGTGCCCGCTTCCACGCGCAGGCGCTTCGCCATCTCCGCCGTCACGGTAATGGCCCGCACGTCCTGCTGAATCTCATCGATGCAGCGGCCATAACGCGCCTCGATCAGCGAACTGATGAGCGTATCGGGGTTCTCCTTCGCGGCCTCGGCGACGTCCTCGTATTCCGGATCGATATACACGTCCGTCCAGCCGACCGGCGGGCTGTCCTTGTCGCCATCGATACGCAAGCTCGATACGCGCAGCCACGGCGCGCCCTGCGCGCATCGCAAGGTCTTCGCGAGCTTTGCCGATGCAACGATCTGCTGCGTCGACTGCACGAGACGCAAATGCTCGGAACCGAACTGCACGAGATCGTCGACGGACGCGAGCGAGGGACGGAAATCATTGCGCGGCTGCATGGACTCGACGCGCGTGCCCGCATTCTTGCGCCGCGACACGAGCCCGAGTTGCTGCAACTCGTGCAGCGCGGCGCGCACGGTGTGACGGCTCGTCTGATAGTGGTCGCGCAATTCGAGTTCGGTGGGCAGATAGGAGCCGACGGGAAAGCGGCCCGACGCGATTCCCTCGGTCAGTTCGCGGGCGATGTCGGCGAAATGCGGTCTGTTCATTGCTGCGTGGATGGTCGTTTTCGGTGGTCAGGGTAAATCATAGCTTGCCCGATATGTTCGAACATATTAATCTGCATATGTCCGGACATATTTACTGTCCCGCTCCAATCAAATTTGCTTCCGAAAGAGGTCGTCATGACGAGTTCCGTTTCTCCCCTGGCCAGCACCGTGTTCGATTCCGTGCTGTTCCGCGATGCGTTCGGCACCGCGAAAATGCGCGCCGTGTTCTCGGATCGCGCGCTGGTGCAGCGTTATATCGATGTCGAAGTGGCGCTCGCGAAGGCCGAGGCGCGCACGGGCGTCATTCCGGCAGAGGCGGCTGACGTGATCGCGCGCGAATCGAGCATCGAGCGCATCGACTTCGACCATATGCGCGAGGAAACGGACATCGTCGGCTATCCGATTCTGCCGCTCGTGCATCAGATGGTCGCGATGTGCGGCGATGCCGGACGTTATGTTCATTGGGGCGCGACGACTCAGGACATCATGGACACCGCCGTCGCGCTGCAAGTGCGCGATGCGCTCGATTCGATCGACGGCGATATTCGCGAACTGCGGGCGATTCTCGCGGATCTGGCGAAGAAGCATCGCGATACGCCGATGGCCGGCCGCACGCACTTGCAGCAGGCGCTGCCCGTGACGTTCGGCTACAAGGTCGCGATCTGGCTCGCGATGTTCGATCGTCATCAGGAACGCGTCGCGCAGATGCGTGAGCGCGTGGCCGTCGTCGAGTTCGCGGGCGCGGCGGGAACGCTGGCATCGCTCGGCGACAAGGGCTTCGCGGTGCAGAAGGCGCTCGCCGAAGAGCTGAAGCTCGGCGTGCCCGCGACGACCTGGCATGTCGCGCGCGACGGATTCGCGGAAGCGGTCAACCTGCTCGCGCTCGTCACGGGTTCGCTGGGCAAGATCGCCATCGACATCATGATCATGGCGTCGACCGAATTCGCGGAAGTGTACGAGCCCTTCGTGAAGGGACGCGGCGCGAGCAGCACCATGCCGCAGAAGCGCAATCCGATTTCGAGCGAACTGATGCTGGCCGCGGCGAAAGCGGTACGTCAGCACGCGGGCCTCATGGTCGACGCGATGATCCAGGACTTCGAGCGCGCCACCGGCCCGTGGCACGCGGAATGGATCGCGATTCCGGAGAGCTTCATTCTCACGTCGGGCGCGTTGCATCAGGCGAAGTTTGCACTGGGCGGTCTCATCGTCGATGAAGCGCGCATGAAGCACAACCTCGGCATCAGCAAGGGTCTGATCGTCGCGGAAGCCGTGATGATGGGCATGGCGCCGTACACCGGGCGCCAGCAGGCGCACGACATCGTGTACGACGCATGCCGCACCGTGAACGAAGCAGGCGGCACGCTCGCCGAAGCACTCGCGGCATTGCCCGAAGTGACGAAGCACTTCGACCGCGCCGCGATCGACCGCATGACCGATCCCGCGAACTACCTCGGCCTCGCGCCGCAGATGGTCGATCGGGCCATCGCGTTGTCGAACGAGATCTGATTACCGAAAGTCATGGAGGAGCATGCGATGCATAACGAAAGCGCATCACACGACGACACGACCGTCGCACCGCCGAAGAAGCTGCCGTGGTATCGCAAGCTCGGCATGCAGGTGCTGCTGTCGCTCGTGATCGGCATTGCCGTCGGTCTCGTCTTTCCGAAATTCGGCGCGCAACTGAAGGTGCTCGGCGATATCTTTCTCGCGCTCATCAAGGCCGGCGTCGCGCCGCTCGTGTTTCTCACGATCGTGCATGGCATCGCTTCGGCGGGCGATGTGAAAAGCGCGGGGCGCGTCGGCTGGAGATCGATCGTCTATTTCGAAGTCGTATCGACGATCGCGCTCGCTGTCGGCCTGCTCGCGGGCAATCTGCTGCAGACCGGCAAGGCGATGACGTCCGTCACGGTCGGCGCCGTGCCCGCGACAGCCGCCAAGGCCGCGCCGCAAGGCTTCACCGAGTTCGTCATGCATATCGTGCCGGACAACTTCATCGGCGCGTTCGCCAGGGGCGAGTTGCTGCAGGTGGTCGTGCTCGCGGTCATGGTCGGCATCGGCATTCTCGCGATTCCCGAGCGCCGCCGCGTGCGCATCAACGAAGGGCTCGATCTCATTTCCGAAGTGCTGTTCTCGTTCATCAATCTCGTGATGAAGCTCGCGCCGCTCGGCACGTTCGGGGCGGTCGCCTATTCGGTGGGAAGCAACGGCACGGCGGTGCTGATCGCGCTCGCGCAGCTCGTTCTGAGCTTCTATGCGGTGGTCGTGCTGTTCATCGTCGTGGTGATGGGCATCATCGCGAAGCTCGCGGGCTTCAGCCTGTGGCGCTTCCTGCGCTACATCAAGGACGAGATTTTCATCGTGCTCGGCACGGCTTCATCGGAAAGCGCCTTGCCGCGTCTTCTGATCAAGCTCGAGAGACTGGGCTGCGCGAAGCAGACCGTGGGGCTCGTGTTGCCGACCGGCTATGCGTTCAACCTCGACGGCACGTCGATCTTCATGTCGATGGGCGTGATGTTCATCGCGCATGCCTACGGCGTGCCGATCACGATCGATCATCAGATCGGCATTCTGTTGCTGATGCTGCTGACGTCGAAAGGCGCGGCCACCGTGTCGGGCGGATCGTTCGTGGTGTTCGCGGCGACGGTCACGTCGACGGGCATCCTTCCGGTCGAAGGCCTCGCGCTCATCTTCGGCGTGTATCGCTTCATGTCGATGGCGATCGCGACGTGCAACACCATCGGCAACAGCCTCGCGACGGTGGTGATCGCGAAGTGGTCGCGCACCTTCGATGCCGCGGTGAGCGAACGGCATCTCTATCCGGAGCGTTATCCGGAGATCGCGGAAGCGGACGAGCGGCTCGCCGACGGCAATCTTCTGCCCGAAGACATGAACGACGCGAATCCTCATCCGGACGGCATTCCGCTCAGAAGCGCGGGCTCGCGCTGAAACCGGGGCGATGAGTTTTGCAGCGCGGCAATCGCCGCGCTTTTTTTTTAACTTCGCTTATCATCGGAACACCGCGCATCGAACGCTATTGGATGGTCATCCGGTCGGAGGTCGCATGCCACCGCTACGCGCAATCCATCTGCTGCAAACGAAGGAAGGCTCCCGCCTGCACGGCCCCGAACTCGACCGCTGGCGCCGCTGGGGGCCGTATCTGAGCGAACGTCAATGGGGCACCGTCCGCGAGGATTACAGCGAGTACGGCACCGCATGGGACTACTTTCCGCACGACCATGCGCGTAGCCGCATGTATCGCTGGGGCGAGGACGGCATCGCCGGCTTCGGCAACGATCCGCTCGACTGGTGTGTGTCGCTGGCGCTGTGGAACGGGCGCGATCCGATCATCAAGGAACGGCTCTTCGGGCTGACGAACGAGCAAGGCAATCACGGCGAGGATGTGAAGGAGCTGTACTTCTATCTCGACGGCACGCCGACGCATTCGTACATGAAGATGCTGTACAAGTATCCGCACGACGCGTATCCGTATCAGCAGCTCCTCGACGAAAACAGGCGGCGCGGCCCCGCGCTGCCTGAATACGAAGTGCTCGACACCGGCGTGTTCGATAACGATCGTTACTTCGATGTCTGCGTCGAATATGCGAAGCACGCGCCGGACGATATCGTGATGCGCGTCACGGTCGAGAATCGCGCGGATGAAGCCGCGACGCTGCACGTGCTGCCGCAGTTGTGGGCGCGCAACCGGTGGGCATGGTCTAGCAAATGGGGCAAGCCGTCGCTCGTGCTGGAACAGGACGAGAAGGAAGGCCAACGGGTCGTCGGGCACAATCCGTCGCAAGGCACGATGTTCGTCACGGCTTCAGCGCACGCGCCTATTGAATGGATCTTCTGCGAGAACGAAACGAACGTTCGTCGCATCTTCGGAATCGAAGGCGCGGGACCATTCAAGGACGGCTTCAACGACTATCTCGTCGAAGGCGATGAACAGGCTATCCGGCGAGACCGCGGCACGCGCGTCGCCGCGCATGTGAATCTGCACCTCGCGCCGCATGAGCGCTCGGTGATGTATCTGCGCTGGCGTCCCGCGTCCGTTTCGAATGATCCGCCGCTCGATATGGAACAGCTTTTCGCGCGCCGTGAAGCGGAAGCCGACGAGTTCTATGCGACGCTGCAACACGATATCGACGATGCCGACGCGCGCCTCGTCCAACGCCAGGCGCTCGCCGGCATGTTATGGACGAAGCAGTATTACCAGTTCGATGTCACGCGCTGGCATGACGGCGATCCGGGCCAGCCCACACCGCCGAAAGGGCGCAGGCACGGACGCAATGCGGACTGGCGCCATATGTGCAACGGCGACATCGTGTCGATGCCGGACAAGTGGGAATATCCGTGGTATGCGTCGTGGGACCTCGCGTTTCATGCGGTCGCGTTTGCAACGATCGATCCGGACTTCGCGAAGAAGCAGTTGCTGCTGCTCGTTAAAGAGCGCTACATGCATCCGAACGGGCAACTGCCTGCCTATGAATGGGCGTTCGGCGATGCGAACCCGCCCGTTCATGCATGGGCGACATGGCGCGTGTACGAGCTCGATCGCGAGATGACGGGCATCGGCGATCACGCCTTTCTCGAAGTCATGTTTCACAAGCTGCTGCTCAACTTCGCGTGGTGGGTCAACCGCAAGGACGCCGACGACCGCAACATCTTTCAGGGCGGTTTTCTCGGGCTCGACAATATCGGCATCTTCGATCGATCGCAGCCGCTGCCCACAGGCGGCCGCATCGATCAGGCCGACGGCACCGCGTGGATGGCCTCGTATGCGCTCGACCTCATGCAGATCGGCCTCGAACTCGCGATGACGAACGAGTCGTATGTCGAGATCGGCGTGAAGTTCTTCGAGCACTTTCTGTATATCGCCGAAGCGGTCAGTTGCGGCGAAGGCTGCCACACCGGCTTATGGGACGGCAAGGACGAATTCTTCTATGACGTGCTGCATCTTCCGGACGGCTCGCGCGTGCCCATGCGTATTCGGTCGATCGTCGGGCTGATACCGCTCTTCGCGGTGCATGTGCTCGAAGAGCGCGTGTACGGCGATCTGCCGGGACTGCGCGAGCGGCTCGTGTGGTTCCTCGATCATCGGCCGAATCTCGCGAAGCTCGTGTCGCGCTGGACCGAACCCGGCAAGGGCAATACCACGCTGCTTTCGCTGTTGCGCGGACATCGCATGAAATCACTCTTGCGGCGCACGCTCGATCCGAGCGAATTCCTTTCCGATTACGGCGTGCGAGCGCTGTCCCGCGTGCATTGTCATGCGCCGTATATCTTCGATCGCGACGGCGTGAACGTCTGCGTCAAGTACTTGCCCGCGGAATCGGACTCGCGTGTATTCGGCGGCAATTCGAACTGGCGCGGACCGATATGGATGCCGGTCAATTACCTTTTGATCGAATCGTTGTACGAGTTTCATCGCTACTATGGCGACGAGTTTCGCGTCGAACATCCGACGGGTTCCGGCGAGACGCATTCTCTGAGCGAGATCGCCGACGATCTTTCGCGGCGCATCTCGCGCATCTTTATGAAGGATGCGGACGGCAAGCGTCCGGTGATGGCCGCGTATCCCATGTTGCAGGCGGACCCGCGTTCGCAGGATCTGATCCTGTTTCACGAGTACTTTCATGGCGACAACGGACGCGGTGTCGGCGCTTCGCATCAGACGGGATGGAGCGGGCTCGTTGCGCTGATATTGCAGCCACGTCTGATGAAGCTGTCGCATGTGGGCCCGGAAGCGCCGGTGATGAGCGTGCGATTGCACGAGGAAGCTGCGGCGGCGATGGGGCGCTAGCGCGTTTGCCCTCGTCGGCGATTGAACGGACCGCTTCATGCGTTGGACGTGTCGCGAATCTTTCAAACGCTCGCCTATACTGGGATTGTCGGTTCGACTCTTTCCTTCATGTCCCCAGAGAGCCGGAGGACGTCATCATGTTCAAGCATCTGCTGGTTCCCACAGACGGCTCGCCGCTATCCGAGGCGGCAATACATATGGCGGCGGCGCTCGCCAAGGAGAATGGCGCGCGTATCACCGGCCTTTACATGGTGCGGCCGTTTCATATGACCGTTTATAGCGCCGAGATGGTGGGCGCGGATCAGGATGAATTCCAGGCCGCGGATCGGGCGCGCGCGGAGCTCTATCTCGAGAACGTGAAGAAGATCGCCGCTGAGGCCGGCGTGGAGTGCGATACGGAAGCGCCTTCGGGAACGCATCCTTATGAGGCCATCCTCGATACGGCCAAAGTGCGACGCTGCGATCTCATCGTGATGGCGTCGCATGGGCATGGGGGGATTCGCGGCATGTTGCTCGGCAGCGAGACGCAGAAGGTGCTGACGCATAGTCATTTGCCGATTCTGGTGGTGAGGCCGCCGGAGTGAGGGGTTGGGTAGAGCTTTGTTCCCGTTTGAAACCTACCCCTCCAGATTCCCAAAGCAAACATACTTCGCCTCGAGATACTCTTCCACCCCCGACGACGCCCCTTCGCGCCCCATCCCCGATTCCTTGATCCCGCCGAACGGCGCGACCTCGTTGAACACGAGGCTATCGTTCACGCCGACGACGCCGCATTCCAGCGCCTCCATCACCCTGAACGCGCGGCTGATATCTGCTGTGTAGAAATAAGCCGCGAGCCCGGTGCGCGTATCGTTGGCGAGCGTGATGACATCGTCCTCGTCCCTGAACTGCAGCACGCTCGCGATGGGTCCGAGGATCTCGTCACCGCACACGCTCATCGACGGATCCACATCCGTCAGTACCGTCGGCCTGAAGAAGTTCGATCCGGGCTCCATGCGCGCGCCGCCCGCCGCGATCGTCGCGCCGAGCCTGACCGCTTCGTCGACGAGACCTTCCATCCGCGTCGCCGCCGCCTCGCTGATGAGCGGGCCGATCTGCGCGCCCTCGTCCATGCCGTCGCTCACCTTGAGCAACGCCACCTTCGACACGAGCTTCGCCACGAAGGTCTCGTACACGTCTTCATGCACGAAGAAGCGGTTCGCGCACATCGCCGCTTGCCCCGTGTGACGGAAGCGCGCATCGAGCGCGCCTTTCACGGCGAGGTCGAGGTCCGCATCGTCGAACACGATGAACGGACAGTTCGCGCCCAGTTCGAGCGACATCTTCTTGACGGTCGGCGCGCACAAGGCCATCAGCCGCTTGCCTTCGTCGATGGAACCGGTGAACGATACCTTCCTCACATCGGGATTCGCGAGCAAGGTGCTTCTGACCGGATCGCCCTCGCCCGTCAGCACCGACAGCACGCCGCGCGGCAAGCCGGCGTTCTCGCCGAGCACGCACAGTGCGAGCGCGGAGAACGGCGTCTGGGGATCGGGATGATGAATGACCGTGCAGCCCGCGGCGAGCGCGGCGCCAACGCGCCGCGCGACCATCGACGAGGGAAAGGTCCACGACGTGATCGCGCCGCACACGCCGACCGGCTGATGCAGCACGCGGATACGCTGATTGCGGCGCGGCGCGGGAATGTTGTCGCCATAGATGCGGCGCGCTTCCTCCGCGAACCAGTCGAGGTAGTTCGCGGCCTGCGTGATTTCGGAGCGCGCTTCGTGCAGCGGCTTGCCTTGCTCGCTGCAAAGAATGATGGCGAGATCGTCGCGATGATGTTCGACGAGGCGAGCCCACTCTCTCAGCACCGACGCGCGCTCGCGGCTGCTCCAGCTGCGCCAGTCCTGCAAAGCCGCGTTTGCGCATTCGATGGCTTCGGCCACCTGCTCCGCCGTGACCTGCGGCACGCTGCCGATGATCGCGCCCGTCGAAGGATTGGTGACGGGCACGCGCGGCAGCGAAGTGTTGTCGACCCACGCGCCGCCGATATACGCCGATTGCTCGAAAAGACTTGGGCACTGCAATTCCATGGCTCGCTCCATGCGTTCTGCGCTTTGTGCATTCCGGATGCACCGAGCTTAACGCATTTTTCGGGCCATTCGATAACGCTGGGCTTCGCTGTCGTATCAGTGCTGCGGCATGTCGCGCCGACGATGAATCGAGTGAAAAGCGACCGGCCGGTCGATGGATCGCCGATGGCGGCGGCGCATCATCGATGCGCGCGCCGCCGCTGCGGGCCTCAATGGCTCGCGCCCTCCACCGCGCCGATGCCCGTCTCGGAGCGCACCGTCTGCGCTTCGAAGCCGGCCTGATCGATGCGCGCACGCGCCGACTTGTCCGTCACCGAGAAGAGCCAGATGCCGATGAAACCGATCGCCATCGAGAACAATGCGGGCGACGCATACGGGAACGGCGCATTCGCGTAGTGGAACACATCGACCCATACGGCCTTCGAGAGCACCGTCAACACGACCGCCGAAAGCAGGCCGAGGAAACCGCCCACTGCCGCGCCGCGCGTCGTGCAGCCGCGCCACAGCACGGACATGAAGAGCACCGGGAAGTTGGCCGACGCGGCGACAGCGAACGCGAGCGACACCATGAACGCGATGTTCTGCTTCTCGAACACGATGCCGAGCACGACCGCGACGATGCCGAGCACGATCGTCGTGATGCGCGAAACCTTCAGCTCGCTCTTGCTCGACGCGTTGCCCTTCTTGAACACGGTCGCATAGAGATCATGCGACACCGCCGATGCGCCCGCGAGCGTCAGACCCGCGACCACCGCGAGAATAGTGGCGAATGCAACTGCCGAGATGAAGCCGAGGAATACATTGCCGCCGACCGCGCTGGCCAGATGTACCGCTGCCATGTTCGTGCCGCCGAGGAGCTTGCCGCCCGCGTCCTTGAACATCGGGTTGGTGCTGACCAGCACGATCGCGCCGAAGCCGATGATGAACGTGAGAATGTAGAAGTAGCCGATCCACGTCGTCGCCCAGAACACCGACTTGCGCGCTTCCTTCGCGTTCGGAACGGTGAAGAAGCGCATCAGGATGTGCGGCAGGCCGGCCGTGCCGAACATCAGCGCGATGCCGAAGGAGATCGCCGAGATCGGGTCCTTGATGAAGTTGCCCGGACCCATGATCGACTCTTTCTTCTCGTGCACCTCGACGGCCTTCGCAAAGAGCGCCTCGGGGCTGAAGTGGAACTGCCACAGCACCATGAACGCCATGAACGAAGCGCCCGCGAGCAGCAGACACGCCTTGATGATCTGCACCCAGGTGGTCGCGGTCATGCCGCCGAAGAGCACGTACACCATCATCAGCGCGCCGACGATCACCACCGCGATCCAGTATTCGAGCCCGAACAGCAGCTTGATGAGCTGACCCGCGCCGACCATCTGCGCGATCAGATAGAACGCCACCACGACGAGCGTGCCCGACGCGGCGAACGCGCGAATGGGTGTCTGCTTGAAGCGGTACGCGGCCACGTCGGCGAACGTGAAGCGGCCGAGATTGCGCAGGCGCTCCGCCATCAGGAACGTGATGATCGGCCAGCCGACGAGAAAGCCGATCGAATAGATGAGGCCGTCATAGCCATTGCTATAGACGGCGGCCGAAATGCCGAGAAACGAAGCCGCCGACATGAAGTCGCCCGCGATCGCGAGACCGTTCTGGAAGCCCGTGATGCCGCCGCCCGCCGTATAGAACTCGGCGGCCGAGCGCGTCTTCTTCGCGGCCCATTTGGTGATGAAGAGCGTCGCGATCACGAACGCGATGAACATGCAGATGGCGGTCCAGTTCGTCGCCTGCTTGACGGCCTGGCCGAGATCGCCGCCGGCGGCGAAGGCACTGGCGGATGCGGCGAAAAGCGCGCCGGCCGCGAGGAAACGTTGCGGCTTCATGCAGCCTCCCGCTTGATCTTGTCGGTGAGTTCGTCGTACGTGCTGTTCGCGTGACGCACATAGAGGCCCGTGATGACCACGGTGAAGACGATCACGAAAAGGCCGATCGGCATGCCCCAGGTCATCACGCCCGCGCCCATCTTCGCGGCGAGCAGATCCTTGTTGAACGCGATCAGCAGCACGTAGCCGTAATACACGATCAACACGAGCGCCGTCAGCGTCCAGCCGAGCTTCGAGCGTTTTCGCACCAGTTCGTGATACGCGGCGCTCGACTTGATTTTTTCCACGATCTTGAGGTCCATCTCCGTCTCCTGCATGAAGGTCTTCTCTCTGCCTGCGAATGCGTCCGCGTTCGGCGCAATGCACGAACGATCAGCGAACCTTGGAATTAAGGACGTCCCCGAGCGGGGACATCATGCGATGCTCTCGCGCATGCTGTTTCAGGCAAGTTGTGCTTTCGATGCGCTGGAGACTAAGGTAAGAGCGTCCGCTTACCCGTTTCTTACGTGAGGCGTTTTCTTTTGGCGGGGTTTACGCGAAGCATTGGGCGTCGTCATTCGCTCGATAGCACATGGCGCCAGCATGACAGCATCGACAAAAAAGCATCGGCGTTTTCCTTCAGCGTTTCATGAACTGGCATGTCGAAGCGGACCGGACCGCCGCCGACACCAATTCACCCCCGTGACAAGGCCGACAAGTAATTGCTGCGCTTTCCGTTCCGCACGTCAAGTCAAAATGGCATCAAAGGCTATGGCGTTTTCAGCCGAGTTCAGCTATTACTAGACTCGTCACGCACGTCACGTTAAGCGACGGCGCAGCATGAGCAGCTCTCTCGCTAAAAATCGACCGTCAAAACCGGAGGCAGCTACGACACACCACAAGCATCAGGCTCGCGCTCGTTGACGTCGCCAAAGAGTCCTGTCCCGCGCGATTTCATCGCATGGCGAACACGCTTCTGGAACACCCGCGTTTTCCAGGCGCGCATTCGCTGAACAGCACACCGCGAGCATGCCGCGGCGACGCGCCTTCATGCGCGCTCGCTCATCAACGATCGGCCATCCCAAGAGGGAGGCGCCTATGGCGTTCGTGTCGGAACAGTTACTGGACTGCAGCTCGTTCGTTCAACCGTCGCGCCCGATGCGCGCACTGCGTCTCTTCGCAGTCGCCGCGACCGCGTCGCTCGCGCTCGCCGCGTGCAAGAAGCAGGCCCCCGAAGCGCAGAAGCCCCCCGTCGATGTCACGGTCGTGACGGTCGCCGCGCAATCGACGCCCGTCGACTTCGAATTCACGGCGCAGACACAAAGTTCGCGCGAAGTGGAAATCCGCGCGCGCGTCGACGGCTTTCTGGAAAAGCGCATGTACACCGAAGGATCGCTCGTCAGCGAAAACCAGGTGATGTTCCTCATGGACAAACGTCCGTTCGAGGCCGCGCTGCAGACCGCCAAGGGCTCGCTCGCGCAGCAGCAGGCGCGGCTCCTCGTCACGCAGCAGAATCTCGCGCGCGTGAAACCGCTCGCCGCGATGAACGCGTTGAGCAAGAAGGATCTCGACGATGCCGTCGGCAACGAGAAGAGCGCCGAGGCCGCCGTGATCGCCGCGAAAGGCGAAGTGCAGACCGCCGAGCTGAACCTCAGTTACACGACGATCCGCTCGCCGCTCAAAGGGCTGTCGAGCTTCGCGCGCGTGCAGGAAGGCAGCTACGTGACGCCGACGCAATCGGGCCTGCTCACCCTCGTCTATCAGCTCGACCCGATGTGGGTGAACTTCAGCATCTCCGAAAACGAGCTGCTGACCTACCGCGAGCAGATCCAGAAAGGCCAGCTGCGCTTTCCGCCCGACGACAAGTTCGATGTGACCGTGATTCTGGCCGATGGCTCGGTCTATCCGCAGACCGGCCGCATCGACTTCACGAATCCGGCGTTCAACACGGAAACGGGCACGTTCCTCGTGCGCGCGGTGTTCTCCAATCCGAAGGGCACGCTGCGACCCGGCCAGTTCGTGAAGGCGCGCGTAGCGGGCGCGGTGCGGCCCAACGCGATACTCGTGCCGCAGCGCGCCGTCTTGCAGGGCGCGAAGAGCCATTTCGTCTGGGTGCTGGACAACGAATCGAAGCCGCGCCAGCGTGTCGTCGAAGTCGGCGAATGGCACGGCGACAACTGGTTCGTCACGGATGGCCTGAAGGCGGGCGAACGCGTCGTCGTCGATGGCGCGATCCGGGTCAGCGCGGATTCGCATATCCGCGTCGTCGCCGCGCCCGCCGCGCCCGCCGCGGGCGAAGCGCCGGCGTCGGGCGCGCAGGAGGCGTCGCTCGACAAGACCAAGACCGACAGCGGCGGGACCGGCAAGTGATCTGATCAGACGACGACTATCCGAAGCACGTCGCGCGGAAGAGGCCAATGAATATTTCACATTTCTGCATTGACCGTCCGATTTTCGCGTCGGTCATATCGATCGTCATCACGCTGGGCGGCGCGCTGACCATGCTCGCGCTGCCCACCGCGCAATATCCCGACATCACGCCGCCGCAAATCACGATCTCCGCGACCTATCCGGGCGCGAGCGCCGACGTCGTCGCGAACAACGTGGCCGCGCCGATCGAGCAGCAGGTCAACGGCGCGGACAACATGATCTACATGAGTTCGTCGAGCTCGTCGACGGGCAATCTGACGATCAACGCGTACTTCCAGATCGGCACGAATCCGGAGCTCGCGCAGGTCGACGTGCAGAACCGCGTGAACCTCGCGCTGCCGCAACTGCCGCAGTCGGTGACGGCGCAGGGCGTGCAGGTGCAGAAGAAGTCGCAGGCGTTCATGATGGTGCTCGCCATCTATTCGCCCGACGAGCGCTACGACGCGACCTACATCGCGAACTACGCGAACGTGTATGTCCTCGATGCGCTGAAGCGCATTCCCGGCGCGAACCAGTCGAGCATCTTCGGCACGCCCGATTACGCGATGCGCATCTGGCTCAAGCCCGACCGCATGGCGCAGCTCGGCATCACCGCCGGCGACGTGCAGCGCGCGGTCGCGAACCAGAACCAGCAGTTCGCGGTCGGCCGTCTCGGTCAGTCGCCGACAGGCTCGCCCGTCGAGCAGTCGTTCGCGGTGACGACCACGGGACGGCTCACGGAGCCGGCGGAGTTCGAGAACATCATCATCCGCGCGCAATCGGGCGGCGCCGCGATCGTGCGTCTGAAGGACGTGGGCCGCGCCGAGCTCGGGCAGAAGGACTATTCGATCCGCAGCCGCTTCCAGGGCAAATCCGCGACGGTGATCGCCGTGTATCAGCAGCCGGGCGCGAACGCGCTCGACGTGTCGAAGGCGGTGCGGGCGACGCTCGCCGAGATGAAGAAGACGTTCCCGGAGGGCATCGACTACGAAATCGCGATGGACACGACCGAGTTCACGCGCGCGTCCATCTCCGATGTGATCCACACGTTCTTCGAAGCGGTCGTGCTGGTCGTGATCGTCGTGTTCGTGTTCCTGCAAAGCCTGCGCGCCACGCTGATTCCGGTGATCGCGGTGCCGGTGTCGATCGTCGGCACGTTCATGGGCATGGAAGCGCTCGGCTTCTCCATCAACATGCTGACACTGTTCGGCATGGTGCTCGCGATCGGGATCGTCGTGGACGATGCGATCGTCGTGATCGAGAACGTCGAGCGCAACATGACCGTGTTCAAGCTCGATCCGAAGACCGCCGCGAAAAAGGCCATGGACGAAGTGGCCGGGCCGGTGGTGGCCATCGTGCTGGTGCTGTGCGCGGTGTTCGTGCCGGTGGCGTTCCTCGGCGGCATCACCGGGCAGATGTACAAGCAGTTCGCCATTACGATCGCGATATCGGTGGTGCTCTCGGGCATCGTCGCGCTGACTTTGTCGCCTGCGCTCGCGGCCTTGCTGCTGAAGCCCGGGCATCACGAGAAGAAAGGTTTCTTCCGTTGGTTCGATAACCAGTTCGCGCGCATGACGCACGGCTACACGCGCATGGTGCGGCTCATCATCAAGCGCTTCGTGATCGCGCTGCTGCTATTCGTCGGCATGATCGCGCTCGCCGTCGTGATGATGAAGGACATCCCCACCGCGTTCCTGCCGCCCGAGGATCAGGGCTATCTGCTCGGCGCGGTCATCATGCCCGATGCCGCGTCGCTCGACCGCACCGGGCAGGTGTCCGATCGCGTCACCGAGTATTTCATGAAGCAGCCCGCGGTCGGCAGCATCACGACCGTCGACGGCTACAGCCTGCTCGACAGCCAGAACAAGAACAACTCGTCGACCTTCTTCGTCGGCTTCAAGAGTTTCGACGAGCGCTATAAATCGGCGAATATCCGCACGCAAAACGCGCGTGCCGTGCTCGTCGACGCCTACAAGCATCTGTCGCAAATCAAAGAGGGCATCGTCGTGCCGCTGAATCCGCCGTCGATTCCGGGCCTCGGCACCACGGGCGGCACCGAGATATGGATTCAGAGCAAGGGGGACTCGACCATTTCGCAGTTCGCGGCGGTCGTCGACGATTTCGTCGCGAAGGCGAAGGCGCGGCCCGAGCTGACGGGCGTGACGAACACCTTCAACGCGTCGTCGCAGCAGCTGCTCGCCAGTGTCGACCGCGACAAGGCCGAAACGCTCGGCGTGCCCGTCGAGGACGTCTATAGCGCGATGCAGACGATGTTCGGCTCGCTCTATGTGTCGCAGTTCAACCGGTCGAGCCGGCTGTGGCAGGTGATTCTTCAGGCGGAACCGCAATATCGGCTGAAACCCGACGATCTCACGCAGATTTTCGTGAAGAGCAAGTCCGGCGAGATGGTGCCGCTCAAGTCCGTGGTCACCACGCGCTACGTCACCGGGCCGGATCTCATCACGCGCTTCAACAACTTCCCGGCGGTGAAGATCACGGCGAACGCGGCGCCCGGCTATGCGTCGGGGCAAGTGATCCAGGCGCTCGAGGAAGTCGCGGCGGGCCTGCCGTCCGATTACGGCATCGGGTGGAGCGGCGAGGCGTACGAGGCGAAGCAGGCGGGCGGCACGTCGGGGCTCGTCTTCGTGTTCGGCCTGATCATGGTCTTCCTGATCCTCGCCGCGCAGTACGAGAAGTGGAGCCTGCCGTTCGGCGTGTTGATGGCGGTGCCGTTCGCGATCTTCGGCGCGCTGCTCGCGATCCTGTTGCGCGGCCTCAACAACGACGTCTACTTCCAGATCGGCCTCACGATGCTCGTCGCGCTCGCGGCGAAGAACGCGATTCTCATCTTCGAGTTCGCCGTGCTGAACCGCGAGTCGGGCAAGTCCGTCTACGACGCGGCGATGGTCGCCGCCGAAGAGCGTCTGCGCCCGATCGTGATGACCTCGCTCGCGTTCATTCTCGGCTGCGTGCCGCTCGCGATCGCCACGGGCGCATCGGCCAACAGCCGTCACTCCATCGGCACGGGCGTGATCGGCGGGATGCTCGGCGCGACCGCCATCGCCGTGTTCTTCATCCCGATGTTCTTCTGGGGACTCGAAACGCTGTCTGGGCGCTCGAAGAAGAAGGGCGGCGAAAAGAGCGCCGAAGCGCCCGCCCCCGCCGCCGACACGAAGCCGGCCCCGAACGCATCGGGAAGCGGTCCGAACGCCTCGCCGTCCGCTCCGGACAAGGGAGACTGACATGCGGCGCGCCCGGCTCATTCCCTCTTGCGCGAGCGTTGCCGCCGCGCTCATGCTGAGCGGCTGCCTGCTCGGCCCGAACTACTCGCGTCAGCCGGTCGAGACGCCCGCGACCTATCGCTTCGCGGCGGCCGAAGTCTCCGATGCCGCGAACACCGAATGGTGGAAGCAGTTCCAGGACCCGGTGCTCGACGAGCTGATCACGACGGCGCTCGCGAACAACAAGGACGTGAAGATCGCGGCGGCGCGCGTCGATCAGTTCATGGGCCAGTTCGTCACGACGCGGGCCGCGCTGTTCCCGCAGGTCGGGGCGGGTGCCACGGCGGCGCGGCAGCGCGCGTCGGCGGCGGGGCCGCAGCCGCTGAACGGCTTCGGGCCGGTCTACAACAGCTTCGAACTGTCCATCTCGGCGGCGTGGGAAATCGATCTCTTCGGGCGCAACCGGCGGCTCACCGAGGCCGCGCGCGCGAACCTGCTGTCGAGCGAGGAAGGACGGCGTGCGACGATCCTGTCGCTGGTGGCGTCGGTGGCGTCGTCGTATCTGAATCTGCGCAGCCTCGACAAGCAACTGGAAATCGCGAAGGCGACGACCGAGAGCCGCGCCGAATCGGTGCACGTGTTCACGCTGCGCTTCGAAGGCGGCGAAGTCTCGCAGATGGAGCTCGCGCAAAGCCAGTCCGAATACGAAGCGTCTCTTTCGACGATCCCGCAGCTCGAAACGCAGATCGCGCAGCAGGAAGATGCGCTGTCGGTCCTGCTCGGCGCGAATCCCGGACCGATCATGCGCGGCCGGACGCTCGGCGAGCTGGCGACGCCCGTGATTCCGGCGGGACTGCCGTCGGATCTGCTGGAGCGGCGGCCGGATCTGCTTCAGGCGGAACAGGATCTGGTCGCGGCCAATGCGCTGATCGGCGCGGCGCGCGCGCTCTACTTCCCGCAGATTTCGCTGACGGGTCTGCTCGGCACCGCGAGCGGCCAGTTCTCGTCGCTCTTCACGGGACCGGCGCGCGTGTGGTCGTTCGCGGGCCAGGTCACGCAGCCGATCTTCACCGCGGGCAACATCTCCGGCCAGGTGCAATCGGCCGAAGCGCAGCAGCAGGCGGCGCTGCTCACGTACCAGAAGGCGATACAGGTCGCGTTCCAGGAAGTCGACGATGCGCTGATCTCGTCGCAGAAACTGCACGAGCAATTCGAAGTGCAAGGCCGTCAGGTGACGGCGCTCTCCACGTATTCGCGTCTCGCGCGGGCGCGCTATGAAGGCGGCTACACGAGTTATATCGAAGTGCTCGATGCCGAGCGCAGCCTCTTCAACGCGCAACTCTCGCAGACGCAGACGCAGGCCGCCGCGCTCGCTTCGTTCGTCACGCTGTACAAGGTGATGGGCGGCGGCTGGGTCGTCATGGCGGACAAGATGACGACGCAGCAGAGCGCGACGCCTCCCGCCGACACGGCCAAACCCGGCCAACCCGGATCGCAGACAGTGCAATGAACACGGTGACATCCGACGATGGCAACGCGCGCGCGCTGATCGCATGCCACGAGTGCGATCTCATGCAGCGCGAAACCGACGTGCCGCCCGGCGGCACGCTGCGCTGCTGCCGCTGCCGCGCCGTGCTGTATCGCCGGCGCGGACGCGGCTTCGACCGCGCGCTCGCCTATGCGCTCGCCGCCTGCGTGCTGTGGCTCATTTCGAACGCGTTTCCGATCGTCGGCCTCGCGGTCAACGGCGATCTCGTCGAAACGACGCTGATCGGCGCGGTGCGCGTGCTGTATCGCGACGGCATGTGGCCGCTCGCCATCCTCATCTTCGTCACGACGGTCCTGATGCCGCTGCTCCAGGCGCTCGGCATGGTGTGGCTGCTGCTGCCGCTGCACCTGAACCGCAGGCCGTGGCACGCCGACGCCGTGTTCCGCCTCCTGCGCATCGCACGCGACTGGGGCATGACCGAAGTGCTGATGCTCGGCCTGCTCGTCGCGGTCGTGAAGCTCGCGCATATCGCGTCGGTGGTCACGGCGCCGGCGCTGTGGTCGCTCGCCGCGCTGATGCTGCTGCTCGTCGCGGCGGCATCGGCATTCGACGAGCGCGCGTTGTGGATGCGCCTCGAAGGCACGCTGCCCGGGATGCCCGCCGACACGCCGCTCTCCGGGCGCACGGCGGCGGCGAGCGGCATCTTCGTCTGTCACGATTGCGGCCTGTCCACGCGCGGCACGCAACGTCATGAACATGTGTGCTGCCCGCGCTGCGGCGCGCGCCTGCATCTGCGCAAGCCCGCGAGCCTGTCGCGCACCTGGGCGTACCTGATCGCGGCGGCGATCCTCTACATCCCCGCGAACCTGCTGCCCGTGATGAACACGAGCTCGCTCTTCGGCGCGCAGAAGGACACGATCATGAGCGGCGTCGCGTATCTGTGGCATTCGGGATCGTGGCCGCTCGCGATCATCGTGTTCATCGCGAGCATCGCCGTGCCGATGCTCAAGATTCTCGCCATCGGCTATCTCGCCACGACCGCGAATCTGCGCATGTCGATGCGCAATGAGCAGCGCGCGCGCATCTACCGCATCGTCGAGCTGGTGGGACGCTGGTCGATGCTCGATATCTACGTGATCGCCGTGCTCGTCGCGCTCGTGCAGTTCAGCGCGATGGCGACGATCGAGGCCGGGCCCGCCGCGATCGCATTCGGCGCCGTCGTCGTGCTGACGATGTTCGCCGCGATGTCGTTCGATCCGCGCCTGATCTGGGATTCAGCGCCACCACGGGAAGAATGACGATGAACACACCCGGCGATATCCCCGATGCGGAAGTCGCGCCGAAGAAGCGCTGGCGCATTCCATGGGTCTGGGTCGTGCCGGCCATCGCGGTGGCGGTCGGCATCTGGCTCGCGGTGCAGGCCGTGCTCGCGCAGGGCCCGACCGTCACGATCAGCTTCAAGACCGGCGAAGGGCTCGAAGCGGGCAAGACGAAGATCAAGTTCAAGGACGTGGACATCGGCCTCGTGAAGTCGGTGGCGCTGTCGAAGGACTACAAGGAAGTCGTCGCCACGGCGGAGCTCACGCGCGACGCGTCCAAGATGCTCGTCGACGACACGCGCTTCTGGGTCGTGCGGCCGCGCGTGGCGGGCGGCTCGGTCTCGGGCATCAGCACCTTGCTGTCGGGAGCGTATATCGGCATGGATATCGGCCGCGCGAAAGAGAACCGGCGCGATTATGTCGGGCTGGAAACGCCGCCGGTCTTCGCGAGCGACGTGCCCGGCCGCAAGTTCGTGCTGAAGGCGCCCGACCTCGGTTCGGTCGATGTCGGCACGCCCGTCTATTTCCGCCGGCTGCAGGTGGGCCAGGTGACGTCCTTCGAGCTCGACAAGGACGGCAGCGGCGTCACACTGAATGTGTTCATCAACGCGCCCTACGACCGCTATGTGAACGCCGATTCGCGCTTCTGGCAGGCAGGCGGCATCGACGTGACGCTCGGCACCGACGGGCTCAAGGTCAACACGCAATCGCTGGTGTCGATTCTGATCGGCGGGCTCGCGTTCGAGACGCCGGCCGTGTCGCTGAACTGGGCCGAGGCGCAGCCCGACACGGTTTTCAGGCTCTACCCGACGCGCAGCGAAGCGCTGCGCGTGCAGGAGCGCATCGTCGAGACTTACGCGTTCAACTTCCAGGGCTCGGTGCGCGGACTCGCGGTGGGCGCGCCGGTCGAGTTCCGGGGCATTCAGATCGGCGAAGTGTCGGCGATCTATACGCGCTTCGACCCGGCGACCAAACGGATCAGCATCCCTGTGGAAGTGAAGCTCTATCCGGAACGCTTCACGTCGCGCTTCGCGAAAGAGCCGAAGGGCGGGCGCATGGCGAGCGATCCGAAGGCGCTCGCGGATCTTCTCGTTTCACGCGGGCTGCGCGGGCAGTTGCGCACGGGAAGCCTGCTCACTGGCCAGTTGTATGTGTCGCTCGACTTCTTCCCGACTGCGCCGAAGGCGACCATCGACTGGAGCCATACGCCGCCCGAATTGCCGACGACTCCGAGCGGTCTCGAATCGCTGCAGGACTCGATCAACCGCATCATGACGCGCATCGACAAGCTGCCGATCGAGGAACTCACCGCGAGCGCACAACAGACCCTCAACAGCACGACCGCGCTGATGCAGGGCATCAACTCGCAGGTCGTGCCGCAAGCCGCGACGACGCTCGCCGCCGCGCGCGCCGCGCTCGATGCCGCGCATTCGACGCTCATGCCGGATTCGGGCCTGCAGCAGGACACGGCCGAAGCGATTCGCGAGCTGACGCGCACCGCCGTTTCGTTCCGCAGTCTCGCGGATTATCTGCAGCAGCATCCAGAAGCGCTGCTGCGCGGCAAGCCGGAGGAGAAGAAGTGATGCGGCCTTTACTCCTGTCTCTCCTGCTCGCTGCGCTCGTCGCCGGCTGCCGTTCGCCGGGCACGAGCTTCTATCGCCTGAGCGCCGATCCCTCGCTCACCGCCACGACCCCGCGCGCGGTCTCGCGGCCCGTGATCGTCGGACCGGTGACGGTGCCCGATCTCGTCGATCGTCCGCAGATCGTCACGCGCAACACGAACAACGAGGTCACGCTCAACGAATACGCGCGCTGGGGCGAGCCGATCAAGAGCAGCATCGCGGACGCCATCGCCGGCGATCTCACGCTCCTGCTCGGCTCCGACAGGGTGGCGGTCGCGTCGCGCACGATCTTCGACCCGCAGGCGTTGCGCGTGCGCGTCGATATCCAGCAGTTCGAATCCGTTCCCGGCGATGCCGTCGTGATCGACGCGCACTGGGCCGTGCGCCGCTTCGGCGACGAAAGCCCCGCGGTGAGCGGCCGCTCGCTCGTGCGCGAGCCGGTCAGCGGGCCGGACTGGAATGCGCTCGCGGCCGCGCACAGCCGCGCGCTCGCGAGCGTGAGCCGCGATATCGCGACGGCGATCGCCCGCGACGCGACGCCTTGAATCGCGCGGTCACAGCACCCAATGCTCCGCGCCGTCGAGCGCGGTGCCCGCGGGCGGCATGTCGCGCCGCGCGATGCGCACGAACTGGACCGCGCGCGTTTGCGGCGGCTGCATCGGCATGTGCGCGAGGCTGAGGGTCACGTTCGCGCCGCATTCGTCGCTGCCCTCTTCCACCAGCAGGTTCATCTGGTTGATGCAGAGCGTGCGCGTGTCGACGCTGATGAGCGCCGAAGGCTCGCCGAGCAGATCGACGAGCGTGCGCAACTGCACATCGACGGCCTCGGCGCGCGAGCCGAGCGCGGCGAGCGCCGCTTCGTTTTCCGCGACATCGCGTTGCAGGCGCGCCATGTCGCCGGACGCCTCCGCCGGCGACACGAGACCGCTCATGCCCGCGCCGCGCCGGCCGAGCATCTGCATTCTCGCGTTGAGCAGCGCGCGATGTTCGTTGAGCGCGTCGCGCTGCGCTTCCTGCGCCGTGAAGCGCGACAGGGCTTCGAGCGTGAGCTGCTCGACGATGCGCAGCACGATGTTGCGGCGAAGCGCGTCGTCGGTTTCATCGCAGATGCGGATGCGCTTGTCCTCGAAGCCGATCGTCGTGCGCGCGACATCCGAGCGCATCACGCCGCCTTCGAGCGCGGCGCCGAGCACGCGCCGCTCGACCATCCTGCTGCTCAGCACCGCGTGCACGTGGTCCGCCGCGAAGTGCTCGTCGAGCCAGCCGCGCACTTCATTCGACAGCCCGATGACGCTCACGATATCGTCGGGCGTCGCGAACATCGCGCGCAGCAAAGGGTCGCCGGCCCAGGCGTCGGGCGTCGCATCGCGCGATGCGGGTAGCGCGAGGACGAGCTCGCGCGCATAGCCGAGCGTCTTGCCGATGACAGGCGCAAGCCGCGCTTCATAGCGATTCGCGAGCCTCACCTGCGGCGCGATCGCGACGATGCGTTCGAGCGCTTCCCGCACGTCTTCACGCGACGCGCCGTGGTCGTCCGTATCGCGATGAAAGAGCCAGCCGAAGAGATTCATCCCATGATGTGCACGCCGCCGTCCACGTAGAGCGTTTCCCCCGACAGGCGCCGCGCGAAAGGCGTCGCGAGAAAAGCGCACGTGAAGCCGACGTCCATGATGTCGACCAGCTCGCCGAGCGGCGCGCGCTCCGCGGCCTCGGTCAGCAGCAGATCGAAGTCCTTGAGCCCCGATGCGGCGCGCGTCTTGAGCGGCCCCGGCGAGATCGCGTGCACGCGGACACCCTGCGGGCCGAGCTCGTAGGCGAGATAGCGCGCGCACGCTTCGAGCGCGGCCTTCACGGGGCCCATCACGTTGTAATTGGCGACGACCTTGTTCGCGCCGTGATAGCTCATCGTGAACATCGTGCCGCCGTCTTTCATCAGCGGCGCCGCGAGCCGCGCCATGCGCACGAACGAATGGCAGGAGATGTCCATCGCTTTCCCGAAGCCTTCCGCCGAGCAGTTCAGAAGCCCGCCTTGCAAGTCCTCCTTCGGCGCCCATGCAATCGAATGCACGAGGATATCGAGCTTGCCCCATTCGCTGCCGATCCGCTCGAACACCGCATCGAGCTCGTCCTGGCTCGATGCGTTGAGCGGCATGAAGATCGGCGCTTCGAGCGCCTGCGCGACCGGCTCGACATAGGGCCGCGCTTTCTCGTCGGCATAGGTGATGGCGAGATCGGCGCCCAGCTCGCGAAACGCCTTCGCGCATCCATACGCGATCGAATGCTCGTTGGCGATGCCGGTGACGAGCGCCTTCATGCCCTTCAAAACAGGCTGCGGAACGTTCATCGTCATGCGGATGCTCCTTCGATCAGCGCCAGCGTATGACGCGCGATCATCAGTTCTTCGTTCGTCGGAATCACCCACGCGCTCACCTTGCTCGACGCCGTGCTGATGCGCGGGTCGCCGCGATCGTTGGCCTGCGCGTCGAGCTCGATGCCCCACCACGCTGCCTGTTCGCATACGCGCTGCCGTATCTCTTTCGAATGCTCGCCGATGCCCGCCGTGAACACGATCGCATCGAGCCCTTGCAGCGCCGCGCCCATCGAGCCGAGCTCGCGGCCGATGCGATACACGTACAGATCGATGGCGAAGCGCGCGCGTTCGTCGCTGCTCGCAAGGAGCGCGCGCATATCGCCCGAGATGCCGGATACGCCGAGCAGGCCCGACTTGCGATACAGCACGTCTTCGATGTCGCGCGCGTTCATGCCGAGCTCATCGAGCATGTAAAGAATCACGCCCGGATCGATATTGCCGCTGCGCGTGCCCATCATGAGACCGTCGACGGCGGTGAAGCCCATCGTGCTCGCGACGCTCTTGCCCGCGTGCATCGCACAGAGGCTCGCGCCGTTGCCCAGATGCGCGACGACCGTGCGCCCTTTCGCCGCATCGGGTGCGATACCCGGCAGCGCGCTCGCGATGTATTCATACGAGAGGCCATGAAAGCCGTAACGCTTCACGCCCTGCTTCGTGATCGATTCGGGCAGCGCGAACGCCTGCGCGAGCGGCGCCTGCGTCGCATGAAACGCCGTATCGAAGCAGGCGACTTGCGGCAGCCCCGGATTGCGCTCCGCGATGATGCGGATCGGCTTCAGGTTATGCGGCTGATGCAGCGGCGCGAGCGGTGTGAGCGTCTCGAGTTCGTCGAGCACCTCGTCGTTCGTCAGCACCGGCTTCGTGAAACGCGCGCCGCCATGCACGACGCGATGTCCCATGCCAACCAGACTATGCCCGGCGGCGCGTCCGCGCAGGAAAGCGACGAGATGCAGGATGGCATCGGCATGTTCGAGCTTCGTGCCCTCGGCCCATGCATGCTCGCCGGTCTTCTCGCCCTTCGCGTTGAACGCGACGAAACGTGGCGAGCTGAAGAGTCCTTCCACTTGCCCATGCGCGGCGAGATCGAGCGCGCCGCCCGCCACGTCGAAGGCGCTGAACTTGATGCTCGACGAGCCCGCGTTGAGAACCAGAATGACATCGGCCATGAGCTCACCCCGCCACTTGCGCTTCTTCGCGGCGTTTCGACGCCACGAGCGACGCGATAGCGCACGACGCGAGCCGCGATTGCAGCGAATCGGCGCGGCTCGTCAGGATGATCGGCACGCGCGCGCCGAGCACGATGCCCGCCGCATCCGCGCCCGCGAGAAACGACAGGCTCTTCGCGAGCATGTTGCCCGCTTCGAGATCCGGCACGATCAGCACGTTCGCGCGGCCCGCGACGGGCGAATCGATCTTCTTCGTCTGCGCGGCTTCGAGATCGATCGCGTTGTCGAGCGCGAGCGGACCGTCGACGAGCGCGCCCGTGATCTGATGCCGGTCGACCATCTTGCAGAGCGCCGCCGCCTCGATCGTCGACGGCACTTTCGGGTTCACCGTCTCCATCGCGGAGAGAATCGCGACGCGCACCTCGTCCAGGCGCAACGCATGGCCGAGATCGATCGCGTTTTGCAGGATATCGACCTTGTCGGCGAGCGTCGGCGCGATGTTGATCGCCGCGTCGCTGATGATGAGCACGTTCTCGTGTCCCGGCACGTCCATGATGAAGCAGTGCGACACGCGCCGCTGCGTGCGCAGGCCCCCGTCGCGCTTCACGACTGCGGCCATCACTTCGTCGGTGTGCAGGCTGCCCTTCATGAGCGCCTCGGCCTTCGCCTCGCGCACGAGTTCCACCGCCTTTTCCGCCGACGCGTGACTGTGCGGCGCATCGACGATGGGAAAGCCCGCGATGTTCAGCCCGCATTCCGCCGCGACCTCGCGGATGCGCTCCTGCGGCCCGACCAGAAACGGCGCGATCAGGCCCATCTCGTGCGCCTTCACCGCGCTCTCGAGCGATGTCCGGTCGCAGGGATGCGCGATGGCCGTCGCGAGCGGCGGCAATGTCCGGCAAACCTCGATGAGCCGCTCGTACTTCTCATGCGTGTGATCCATAACGTCTCCGGTGAGAACGTGAGATGCGCCGCCGACGCCTCAGTGCGCAGGCGCGGAACGTCTTGCCGTGCGCGCGGCCTTCAGCGGCAGCGCCGCGCGGATGCGCGCGAGCATGTCCTCCTGCGCGGGCGTCGGCTCGAAGCCTTGCAGACGGCTATCGGCGTGCAGCTTGTCGAAGAGCGTGAGGAGCTTCTTGCGATCGTCGTTGTCGTCGAGAAGATCGGGCAGGGTCGAGAACGCCTGCTCCGGCTCGTAGCGCACGATGATTTCCTGCTCGCCGCGCATGCGCCGCCATTCGTCGCGCGGCATCTGCGGCAGATATTCCGCATAGTCCGCCGCGAGCTCCTGCCGAAGCACCATGCGCGCGAGCGGCAACGGTTCGTCGTGACGCCCCAGCAGGCACGCGACCCGCGCCACGGCTTCCGCATAGCCGCCGTGCGCGATGGATTCGAGCGCTTCCTGAACGAAAGGCAGTTCGCGCGGATCGGCCGGCAGCGCATCGGCCTTCTGTGCCTGCGCTTCGTGCTCTTGCGCACGATGCACCGAGAACATGTTGCCGTACACGGAGAAGAACATCGCCTCGGTGGCGGCATCACGCATCGCGCGATAGAAGTCGAGGCCCGCGCTGATCATGTCGGAGCCGCAATGTTCCGCGCGGCGCAACACGTCGCGTTCGGTATCGGGCTTGCGCGCGGCCCTCACCGCATCCGCCGCCGGGCCGAGCCATGCGAGCCACGGGTTGTAATCGGAGAACATCCAGCGTTGCGCGCGCAAGGGATGGAAGGCGCGCAGCATCTTCGCGGTGTTGTCGTTCGCCATCGCCTGCACGAAGGGTTGCGCGAAGAGTTCATAGGCGCGCTGATTGAAATCCGATACCTGTTTCACCGCTTCGAACGGCAACTCGTCGGCGCGCTCGAAGCGATTGAAGCGTTCGGTCACATCCTCGAGACGACGCTCGTGGAAGGTCACGTCGTATTCGATCTTGCCGTCGTCACCCTTTCGTTCGGCGATCTCCATGCCGTACAGCCCCGGCGGAAACGATTCGATCGCCTCCAGCACCGATGCGATCTGCGTGTATTCCTTCTTCGCGACCTTGCCGCTCACGAAGATGCCCAGGTGCCCGATGCTCTTGTGCATCAGCCCGACGATCACCTGTCCGCGCGCCTTGATTTCCTCCGTGCTGCCGTAGACATCGGCGACCCAGTTGAAGGCCTGCTGCGGCGGCGTGATGTTGTCGCCCATCGACGCGAAGAGAATGATCGGCGTCTTGATCGCGCGCAGGTCGAACGACGTGCCCGACACGCCGCGCACTTCGCCGGACCACAGCTTGTTGCCGACGAAGAGATTGCGCGTGATCCATTCGATCTCTTCGCGGTTCATCAGGTAGTAGCCGCCCCACCAGCGCTCGAAGTCGAGAAAGCGCGGCGGCTCGGTATCGATCTTGTCGAACAGCGTGTAGTACTTGTCCCAGAAGCTGTTCGCGGGATTGAGGTTCTCGAAGTTCTCGACCAGATACGCGCCGTCGAACTTGCCGTTGCCGAGATCGGCCGTGAGCGACGCGAGCCACGTGCCGCCCAGCATGCCGCCCGAATAGCGCATCGGGTTGTCGCCCTCGCCTTCGCTCCACGCGCCGCTCCAGTACGACATCGGCGCGCCGTTGATGACGAGCGGTCCGGTGTCGTCGGGCTGCGAGCTCGCGAGCATCATCGCGGCCCAGCCGCCCTGGCAATTGCCGACGATCGCGGGCTTCGGGCTGTCGGGATGCAGCTCGCGCACGTGCTTCACGAACTGCTGCTCGGCCGCGCAGACATCGAGCAAGGTCTGGCCCGGCTGCGGATCGCGGAAGAACGTGACGAAGTACACCGGATGCCCCGCGCGCAACGCGACGCCCACTTGCGAATCGTCCTTGAAGCCGCCGATGCCGGGACCGTGCCCCGCGCGCGGATCGATGATGAGATAGGGACGCTTCAGCGGATCGATGCTCACGCCTTCGGGCGGCACGATGCGCAACAGCGCGTAATTCACGGGCCGCGCGAAGGTGCGGCCATCGACCAGCATTTCATGATCGAAATGCAGCACGGGTTCGAGGCCGCGCTTCGTCTGCTCGATGAAATTGTTGCCGCGCTGACGCAGCGTGTCCCAGAAGAGGATCGAGCGCTGCATGCGATCGACCGCATAGCCGAACCCGTTGTACTGGCCGAGTTCGCTTGCACCGGCATCGCCGAATTGATGCGCGCCGCCGTTGCCGTAGAGACGCATGCCCGCATCGCGTGCGCGCTCGCTGATTTGCTGCTGCGCCAGTTCCGCGCGCTTCTGAAACACGCGTGTGACCTTCTCCGCGATTTCCTGGCTTCGCGCCAGCTGACTTGCATACGTCATGACGTTGACCTCCGTGACTGGAACGTGCAGGGGATAACGCTGGAAGCGAATGCATCGACCGGTCCGACGAACGCACGGACCGATGAATTTGAATACCACCATTAAAATATATGTGCAACGTGCGACAGGGAAGAGGCAAAAATTCGCGACTTATCGACGCGTGACGTAATCGTCAGCAACGTGACGATTCGCTGATATTTCGCAACACCCGCTGTTGGATTGCGCAGCGTGCGCGCTGCGCCGGGCGGCGAGCGCGAGCGTGCTGCGCGCGCACTGTTTCCGGCAGCGAAACGATCATCCGAAAACCATGCACGCGCGCCGCACCCGGTCAGAAGCGCTCGGGCACGTACCGGAGCGGCCGGTCGCTCTCGCGATAATCCCCCGCCTTTTGCCGCTTCGGCAGCTTCACTTTCTCTCGCGGCACGGCCTTGTAAGGAATGCTCGACAGCAGATGGCTGATGAGATTGAGGCGCGCACGGCGCTTGTCGTCGGAATGCACGACGTGCCAGGGCGCGATATCGGTATCGGTGGCTTCGAACATCTCGTCGCGGGCGCGCGAATAGTCGTACCAGCGGCTATACGAGCGCAGGTCCATCGGCGAAAGCTTCCAGATCTTGCGCTCGTCGTGGATGCGCGCCTCGAGACGCCGCGTCTGCTCTTCCTGACCCACCTCGAGCCAGTATTTGATCAGAATGACGCCCGAATCGATGATCGCGCGCTCCACGAGCGGCACGCCTTTCAGGAAGGTCGTCGCCTGCTCCTCGGTGCAAAAACCCATCACGCGCTCGACGCCCGCGCGGTTGTACCAGCTCCGGTCGAACAGCATGATCTCGCCCGCCGCCGGAAGATGCGGCAGATAGCGCTGCACATACATCTGCGTTTTCTCGCGCTCGGTGGGCGCGGGCAGCGCGACCACGCGGAAGATGCGCGGGCTCACGCGCTCGGTGATCGCCTTGATCGTGCCGCCCTTGCCCGCGCCGTCGCGTCCCTCGAAGACGATGCAAATCTTCGCGCCGGAATACACGACCCATTCCTGCAATTTCACGAGTTCGACATGCAGGCGCGCCAGTTCCTTCTCGTACTCCTTGCGGCTCAGGCGCTCATGCGCGGCGTTCGGCTCCTTGACAGCCTTGTCTTCCTTCATCGCGGTCTCCCCATGATTCACGATGCGCGTCCGCGCGGCCACGGCAGGGCGGCCGTCGCTACGATCGCGCGCGGCATGCGCTTTCAGGCATGTCACGACGACGTCAGGTTTCGTTGCGCCCGGGCATGACCTGCACCACGAGCGTGCGATTCTTCCAGAACATGTTGTGGATGCGCGGCTGAAACGTGCGCAGCACGTGCGGCTCGATCCCATCGAAGGTCACGACCGCGGCCGGATGCTCGCCGGTGCCGGGCACGCGCTGGATCGAATCGTACGGAGGAAAGCCGTAGTTGCAGAGAAAATCCCGGATTTCGTCGTCGGTCGTCGACTCTTCTACATTGCCTAGCCAGAGTTCACCCATTGCGAAGTTCTCCAGTGAGTCCTGCGATGCTTCCAAAGCCTGGCGCATGAACGAGCGGTCAGGCCGACTTGTCGCGCTTTCCCGACTTGCGCTGCGCAAGCGGATTCAGCGCGACGACGAATGTCACGATGCCGATGCCGAGCGCCCACATGCCGTAGCGGAATTCGGGCTTCACCTCGTACAGGAGGCCGTGAATCGTGAAGTAAAGCCCGGCGAGCCAGATGAAGACGCCGATCGAGGCAACCACCATGCGAGGCTCGTTCAGTCTCATCGAATTCTCCCGGATGCATTTGGCGAGATAGCTTCAGTTTAGGAAATCCTTGGCCGCCTTGTGAACACTCTCGTACGGAACGTGCTTGGCGCGCGGCGATCGGTACGATACATTTGCTGCGTGTCACCGTGGAACCGGGCAACGTCTCCGTTCATTCGACCGAAGGCGGCCAGGTGGCCGAATGAAACTCACGACCAACCAGCCGTTCAACGTTCAAGCAAACGCCGGACAATGCGAAAGCCGATACTCTCTCCGAGCCGGTTGCGTATCTTCTCGACGCTCGTCATTCTGTTCACCATGACGGCGGGCAGCGCGCGGGCCCAGGGCACGCCCGATCGCACCGTCGTCGGTACGAACGTGCAGCGGTACGCCAACGCCGTGCTCGCGGTCATGTCGTACACCGCCGTACCCGACGTCACGACGAGCTCGCTTTCCATCAACAGCGGCACGAGCGGCAATCC
Organism: Caballeronia calidae; assembly: GCF_900044055.2. Taxonomy (GTDB): domain Bacteria; phylum Pseudomonadota; class Gammaproteobacteria; order Burkholderiales; family Burkholderiaceae; genus Caballeronia; species Caballeronia calidae. The sequence continues at coordinate 161,027 of NZ_FCOX02000002.1, forward strand.
GGGCTTCGGCCAGACGCAGCTCGGCGGCGGCTTCACCCTCAGCAAGTCGTTTCCGCTCTACCTCGAAGGCACGGTCGCCTACAGCCGCTACGATCCGACGTTCGTCGCCAACGACGGCGACGTGGAGCGCGCCGTGCCGACCAAGTGGAACACGGTCAGCACGACGATCGGCGTCGGCTGGGACTTCCCGATCACGAGCGAGCTGCGCCTGCGTCCGATCATCAACGGCATGATCGGACGCGTCGCGAGCGACGTGCGCGTCGCGCAAACGGTTTTCAATCATGTCGCCGACGCCAATCTCCAGTTCCTCGAAGACGGCGCGCTCAACGCCTACGGCGTCGGCGGCTCGCTCATGCTCGATCTGGAGCATTACCGCGAGCACTACGAGATCGATCTCGAACTCCGCGCAACCGATATCTACCTGCGCAGCTTCGGGGGATCGTCGCAGGCCGTGCAGGGCTCCGCGACCGCGCAGCAGTTCAGCCTGTGGGCGCGCTGGCGTGCGCCCACAGGCTTGGCCGCGCTCGACCGGCCGGTGCGCTACGTGCTCGAAACCGCCTACTCGCATTACTTCGGCGACAGCGCCGGCGTACTCGGTTTCAACGACCTGACGTCACTCGGGGTCGGCCTGGAACTGGACAGCAGCCGGTATCCGGTCATCGTCACGCGCACGCGCGCGATGGTGCGTTATGTGTTCGGCCATAACGTTCACGGCGTGTCGTTCGGCTTCGCGGTGAGCTTCTGAGCGGCGCGCTTCGCTGCTTCCTGCTCACTGCTTCTTGCTCACTGCTTCTTGATTTGCCACTCCGCGCCGCCTTTCTTGCAGGCGGTCGGCGTCCAGGTCTGCGTCTGCCCCTTCGCGACCGCCGTGATCGTGACCTTGCGGCACGTCTCGCCTTCGCGCTGGACCGTATCGCGCGGCGTGACCGTGCCCTCGATAGGCACGGTGTTGCCCGTGCCTTCATTGCTCCATTTGGCCGTTTCGCCGTCCTTCTTCGTGTCGAGCGCCTGCTGGGCCGCGCGATTGAGCGCTTTCCGGTCAGCGGGCTTCATATAGCTGATCGGCGTGTCCTTGAGGAAATTCAGGTTCGCGGCCTGCGCGCACGTGCATGACAGGAAAAGCGTGGCGAGCACGCCACCGGTGAGACCACCTGGTTTGGCGCTCATGTCCCTCTCCGTTCAGAACTTGTTACGCTGGCTGGGATCGAATTTCGGGTCCGGCTGCTTCTGCGTCTGCCTGAGCACGCCCTGCGGATCGAAATAGAAATTGAAGATCATGTGGCTGATGTTGTTTTCCATGTATCGGTACGACCACACCTCACGATCCATCCGCTTGAAATACGCCGTTTCGAATGGACGGCCGAACGTGGTCATCACGTCGTTGCGCGTCCACTTGTTGACCTCGGCGCGATAAAACTCGTTCTCCTGGAGCACCTGCCGCACGCTGACGGCGTTGCCCGACGCATCGAGATCGACGGCGGTGGTCGTCGATCCCATCGGCTGCGTGGGCCACATCAGACGCTTGCCGCCGTTGGGCAGATCATAGGTTTCCTTCGGCGGCCCGAGCTTCGCGATGATCGCCTGCTGATCCATGCCGGCCTGAACGCGCTGCTCGGGCTGCGCGCAACCCGCCAGCGCGAGCGCGACGGCGCACGCGCCGTGCGTCAACGCGAATGCAAAGCGCTTTTTCATTGGTCTCTCCCGCGTTGCCCTCTGCCGGTTCCCGGCTATTTTGTCGCGGCCGGTTCGACGGAAATCGCGAACGCTTCCGTATAGACCGCTTTCACCTGATCGCCTTTCTTCACGCGCTTGAGGCGCTCCGGGTCCTCCACATGCAGATCCACCATCCCGCCCTTCGGCCCGCGCAAGGTGACCGTTTTCGTGTGCTTGTCGACGGCCACCACGTCCGCGATGATCGTCACTTCGCGCCCGACCTCGCCGCCCGGCTTCGCGCCCTGCGGCGAGCGCTGCTCCGTTTCGCTCTCGGCGGCCGACGCCTGCGTCTTCTTGTCGAGGAGGCTCAAGGTGAGCGATTCCCGATACTGCGCGTTGACGACATCGCCGATCTTGAGTTGATCGAAGTTGCGCGCCTCCTTCGTGACTTCGAGCTCGATCACCTTGCCCGATGCGGCTTTCAGCGTGACGGTGCGGGTCGCCGGATCGATGCCGACGATCGTGGCCGTCACCTTCGCGACGCCCTGCACCGTGGCGCCGCTGGCATTGCGCGTGACGCTCATGTCGGTCACGGGGTCGGCGGAATAAGCGCTTGCGGAGATCGCAAGGCACGACAGGACAGCGAGGCTCATGCGCTTCATGATGGCGCTCCTTTTTTATTGACGCTGGAAGGGTTTTACTGGATCGTGTAACCGCGTCCCTGCATGCAGGCGGCCCACGCGCGGTAGTAGGTGGACATCGCGTTCTGGCTCTGCGCCTGCGCGTTGGATTCCTGCGCGCGCTTGTTCTGCCGGGCGCGCGCGCCGCCCGCCATGGTTCCGGCTGTCGCGCCGATGGCCGCGCCCTTGCCGGCATCGCCCGCGATCGCGCCGATCACCGCGCCGCCCGCCGCACCGCGCGCCGCGCCGCCCACACGTTCGCCGCCGCCCACGGCCGGCCCGCCTTGCGGAGGCGGCGCCGCCGATGCCGTGGCAGGGTCGATGCCCGTGTTGCTCTTCGCCCAGCTATAGCACGCGCCGTCGTCGCTTTGCTGCTTCTGTGGGCTCTGTCCTTTGGCGGGATACGCGATGGGCTTGCTCTGCGCCATGGCATCGAGCGCCAGTACGGCGATCACGATGGCGCAGCCCGCACGCAATTTCGTGGCATTCATGGGGACTCCTTGCTTGATTTGATCGGCTAATGACTTTATCACTCCCGGGATCGCACGAGATCGGCGCCGGTTCGTCATTCGTCAAGGCTCCTGCACACGGGTCCAGGATGCGTCGGGATCGAATTCGCTCAGCGGCGGCGCCGATGCGCCACGATTCTTTTGATACACGACCCCGTTGTTATTGACAATAAAAGTCATCACGCCGCTTGCGCCATATTGCGCGGGATACGCGGCCAACGCGAAGCCCGCCAGCATGCGCCCGTTGATGATATAGCTGAACGCGCCGCCCGGCGCGTGCTTTCCCTGCCTCGTGAGGATGCGAAAGTAGTATCCGTGATAAGCGTCGCCCGGGTTCCGATCCTTGAAATAATTCGCGCTCGCCGCGATCAAGGGTCCGAAGGGGCTCGGCTCCTCGCCCTTCGCTTCATTGGCGGGCCAGTAGAGTCCGTCGCGCTTGCCGGGCGAGCTGCCGAGCTTGCGGGCGTACTGCAGCACGCCGTCGCCCATGCGATCGCGCGTCGCGTATTCGCGTTGCGCATCGAGATAGGCGCGCAGCACCTTGATCGCCTCACGCTCGCTCGCGCCGATGCGCCGGTCCAGCACCTCCTGCTCGCCCTCTTCCGTCGCGAAGCGCCACGCACCTTTTTCGCGCACGAGCGGAATCGGCATCGGCCATGCTTCGTCGCCGATACGCAAAATGCGCCGGTCCGGCGATGTTTCCTCCAGCATGTGATACGCGTTGAATTCCGCGAGCGCATTGGCGCGCAACTCGCGATTCTCGGCTTCGTCGGGCGTCACGACGAGTGACTTGTGCGCGTTGCCGAAGATCGCGATGAGCGCAGCATCGTCGTTCGATTTCAGCGCCTGTTCCAGCGCGCTGACCGCTGCCTCGGGCGTCGCGAAGGTCTGCTGCCTGTCGGCGGCGAGAATGCGCGGTGGCGCGAGCAGCATCGCGATGGTTGCAAGTGCAAGCAACAGACGCGTCGATCCGTTCATGATCCGCTCCTATCGTCGACCCGCGCGGCCGCCGCCGCCTCCGAATCCGCCGCGGCCGCCGCCGGAGAAGCCTCCGCCGCCCTGGAAGCCGCCGCCTCCGCCGCCCTGGAAACCGCGGCCTCCCTGACCGCCCGACATCGACTGCCGGCTCGCCGCGCCGCGCGCGCTGTCCGCACGCGCGGCCTGCGCGGAGCCGTATCCGCTGAACGCGTCGCCGCCGCGTCCCTGTCCCTGATAGTTGCCCGTGTTCTGCGCGCGCGCTGCGTTCTGCGTGCCCGTCGGCGTGCGCGCGGCGGCGCGCTCGGTGCCGCCGGATGCGCCGGGACTGCCGCTGCCCGCGCGCGACGGCGCATCGCCCACACGTGGCGTCGATGCGCGCGCGCCGGTGCCCGACACCTGTCCGGGCTGTTTCTCGGAGCGCCACGTGCTCGACTGCTGCGTCCCCGTTCCGCTGCGGTTCGCCGCGCGATTGCTCAGCTCGTTCCTGACTTCGGTGCGATTGACATTGCTCTCGCGATTGATGTTGATCGTGTTGTTGCCGCCGCTGTAGTGGGTCTCGTAATGCCCGCCATGCCACGCCGCCGTGATCGCCGCGCCCCAGATGAGGCCGGTCGCGAAGGCCGCGCCGGGCGCATACGGATAGTAATAGACGGGATACGGCGCGGGCGCATAGGTATAGACGGGCGTCGGGCTGCTCACGATCACCGTCGACGGGTTGTACTGCGGCACGTAGATGACTTCCGGATTCGACGGCACGATCCTGATCACTTCCTTCTCGACCACCACCGTCTGCTTGTCATCGGTCTTCAGATTGCCCACCGATTGCGTCTGCCGGCGAAAGCGCTGCACCGCCTGCAAGACGGCGCTCTGATCCGCGACGACCGCTTCGCCGAGCGCGACGGTCCAGTCGAGATCCGCGCTCATCTTCTTCACGATTTCCGGGTAATTGAGAAGCGCTTTCACCGGGTCTTGCCATGCTTCGTTCACAGGCAGATCCTTTTGCGTTTTTCTGCGATCGAGAAAACGGTCCGCCTGCACGACTTCCACCGGATAAGTGGATGCGGGAAGAATGATCGCGATGAGATCGTCGGGATAGAGCGCGATCGGGCCGACGAGCGTGTCGAGGTCGGCCGGATTCATCGCAACGGGCACTTCTCCGCTCGCCGCCGGCGCCTGCGCCTGCACGCTTGCGCCGAATGCGAGCGCGGACGCCACGATCAGCACGCCGATGAAGTTGCGCATCGTCTTGTACTCGCCCCGAACCTCGATGCGGCTGATGCAACACCGCGTTTTTCGGCTATCCGGGTCACGCCGCAACCGGGAATCGAATGCGTGCGCAATGCCGTGACCGGAACAGCGTTTTTGTCGTTTCGTATTGCCGTTTGCAGCCTGATGCGCGTTGAAAGACCGATCGTGCCAAAGGATGATGATTGGAAGATATGCGAACCCTTTAGCGATTTCAAGAATCCGGGCGTAGGTGTTTATTCGATCTCATGCCGCGCGCCCGCGCTTTTAATTACCCGCCTAAAGCGATGATCGCCATGGTCAGAAGCACGCCCAGCGCCATCATCGAAAGACCGGCTTTCCAGCCTCGCCAGCCCGCATAGCCGCCCAATGCATACCCGCAGATGAACAGCATCGCGAGTGTCAGGATGCGCGAAATCAGCAATGCTGTCGGAACATGTTCAAGGATGACGAAGGGCAGCGCGACAGGAAAGGTCGACAGCACGATGATGATGAAAATGCCCAGCGCCGCGAGAAAATCGTCACGCACGAAGCGCGCGCGCTCGGGCAGGCGGTCGTTCGCGGCGATGCGCTTGCGTATCGATTCGAGATCGGCGTCGGAAAAGAAGCTGTCGAGCGCCGCGGGCACCCTGTCGCGCAACGCACGCAGCCCTGCCGCCGCATCGTAGTCGCGCTGTATCGCGAGTGCGAGCGCATGCCTGCGCCCGCGGTTCACGATCGTGCGCACCAGATACATGACGGCATCGGCGAGGCCCCACGCGAGATTGCAGCCGAGCGCCGTGTAGAGCATCTTGCGCCCGGCGTCCTCTCCGCCCGTCGCCGCCGACACCGTGCCGACGAAGGTCAAGGCCATGAAGAGGCCGAAGCACAGTTCCGACACGCGATCGACGGTATCGAGCACGGGCTCCCGCGCGCGTTCTTCCTGCGAAGTCTCCGCAAGCATGGGCATGCTCCGCTATCCGACCTTGACCTCGTTTTCCAACGGCTGATTCTTCTCGAACGCCGTGACGCTCTGCAACGTGGTCTCGCAGATGGTCGTCAACGCTTCGCGCGTCAGATAAGCCTGATGCCCGGTCACGATGACATTGGGGAACGAGACGAGCCGCTGAAAGACATCGTCGGTGATGATCTCGCTCGACAGATCGCGAAAGAAGAGATCCGCTTCCTGTTCGTACACATCGATCGCGAGGCCGCCCAGCTGGCCGCTCTTCAGCGCTTCGATGACCGCTTCCGTATCGATCAGCCCGCCGCGGCTCGTGTTGACCAGCAGCGCGCCGGGCTTCGCGCGCTTGAGCGATTCCGCATTGATGATGTGATGCGTCTGCGGCGTCAGCGGACAAAAGAGCGCGACGATATCCGCGCGCTCGCCGATCTCGCCGGCCGTCGCGTACTTCAGCCCCAGCGCCTCGAACTGCTTCGATGGATAAGGATCGTAGCCGAACACGTGGCAGCCGAAGCCCTGCATGATCTTCGCGAACACGCAGCCGATCTTGCCGGTGCCGACCACCGCGACCGTCTTGCCGTACAGGTCGAAGCCGATCAGGCCGTCGAGCGAAAAGTTCGAATCGCGCGTGCGGTTGTAGGCGCGATGCACCTTGCGATTGATCGCGAGCAACAGCGCGACGGCATGTTCCGCCACCGAGTTCGGCGAGTAGTTGACGACGCGGACCACCTTCATGCCGAGCCTCGCCGCCGCTTCGAGATCCACGTTGTTGAAGCCCGTGCAGCGCAGGGCGACGAGCCGCGTGCCGCCCTTGTGCAGCGCTTCGAGCACCTCGGCATTCGCCTTGTCATTCACGAACACGCACACGGCGCCATAGCCCGCCGCGAGCTCGACGGTATCCATGTCCAGCGACACGTCGATGTACTTGAGCTTGTGATGCTCGGCCTTGTTCGCTTCGTCGAGATACTGCCGCTCGTAAGGCGTCGAACTGAATATCGCCACTTCCATGATGTGCTCCTCCTCAACAGTCGTTCGGGCGCCGCACGGCGAAAGTCTAGCCTGCTGCGAGCGATATGGCGATCTGCACGAAAAGTACCTTGACGATGGTCATCGACGGGAAAATCATCGCGTACATGATGTCGGGCTGATCCGTCGGCGCGATGCGATTGGCGAACGCGAGGATCGCCGGATTGCCGGTCGCGCCGCAGATCACGCCCACGGACGTATCGAAGGGCAGCTTGAAGATCCACAGACAGCACACGGCGGTGACGCCGACGAGAACCAGCAGCGTGATCACGCCGTAAAGCAGCAGCAGCGGTCCGGCGGTGCCCACCGTGGCGACGAACTTCGGCCCGCACGATATGCCCACCTGCGCGAGAAAGATCGTGAGGCCGAGATTGCGCAGCACGAGATTCGCGGAGAGCGGCATCACCCAGACGAACGGGCCGTTGCGCCGCGCCTTGCCGAGACACAGCGCGACCAGCAGCAGCGCGGCGAGCCCCAGGCTGAAGGCGGAAAGCCCGGGCACGGGCAGCGGAATCGCGCCCGCGAGCAGGCCCACCGCCGCGCCGATGCCGAGGCAGATGAAACTCAGGTCGGCCGTGCCCTTGATCGAATCGCCGAAGAACGTGCGCATCGTCGCCTGATGCGCGCGGTTGACGAGCAGGCCCACGCGGTCGCCCGCTTCGAGAATGAGATCGGGCGTCGAGAGCATGTCGGCGTCGCCGCGGCGCACGTGCGCGATCGCGCAGTTCACGCCGTCGGGGAAACGGATATCGCCGAGCGCCATGCCGACGACCGCCGGATTCGACGCGAACACGCGCATGTAGTCGAGGTCTTCGCGATGGCTCGCCATGCGTCCCGGCTGAAGCTCGCCGCACAGCGCGGTGGCTTCGTCGAGCAGACGCCGGTCGGTGGCGGTGGCGAGCAGCACGTCGTCGGCGCGCAGCGTGAAATCGGCCGTGGGAAGCTGATTGTGATGCGCGCGCCGCACCGCCGCGATCACGACGCCCGAAGGCAGACGGCTCGCGAGCTCGGCCATCTTGAGACCGACGAGGTTCGCGTTTTTCAGCGCGATCTCCGCCGTTTCGAGAATCTTCGCGGGCGGCTTCTGAATCTTTACTTTCAGCGCGACGTTGAGCATGTAAAGAAACAGGATCGGCCCGGCGACGCCGAACGGATACGAGACGCTATAGGCGACGGCCGCATCGTTGCTCTTCATCGATGCGATCGCGACCTGCAGACTCGCCGTGCTGGTGCCGCTGCCGGCGAACATGCCGAGTGAATCGGCGAGCTTGATGCCGAAGTGAATGAAGGCGCACGACACGAGACCCGACGCGATCACGCCGATGCACGCGGCCACGTTCGCCTTCATGCCGTCGCGGCTCGTGAGGCCGTGGAAGAACTGCGCGCCGTACTGGATGCCGATTCCGTACAGGAACAGCAGCAGCCCCAGCGTGCCCAGCAACGCGGGCGGCGCCGATTTCGGCGCGAATGCACCAATCGCGAGCCCGACGAACAGCACCGCGCCGGAGCCGAGCGCCACGCCCTTGACGTTGATCTCGCCGATGAGATAGCCCAGCGCGATCGTCAGAAAGAGCGCGAACAACGACTGATTTTCGAGGAAGGTTCTGACTGCATCCATGCCGCCTCCTGTGGATGGACAAAGCAACTCAGCAGTACACGAACATTAAAGGCGCTTTGTGGCGCGCAGTCCAGCACCACCGTGCGCATTCAGTGCGATTCCAGCACGACGACACTGCGCGCCTCCACGCGGCATGCGCCGCGCTCGATATCCGCCGTTTCGACATCCGGCACAATGTCCTGCGGCGATTCGCGCGCCGTATCGACGATGCGCCGCCAGCTCCGGTTGTCGAGGACGGGCAGCGCGACGTCGCGCGCATCGTCGTTCATGTTGAAGACGATGTGCAACATCGGCTCGCCCGGCGCCTGCTCCGCGAGCGTGAACGCGACGAAGCGCGCGCCGGGATCGTGCCATGCGGGCGCGTCGAGCCGCTCGCCGTGCCACGCGACATCGGGATGACCCTGCCCGTTCGCCGGACGCCCCGTGAGAAAGCGGCGGCGGCGCAGGCTCGCATGACGCTTGCGCAGCGCGATCATCTCGCGCACGAAGCGCAGCATGTCTTGCGCGTCGTCGGAGAGATGCCAGTCCATCCACGAGAGCGCGTTGTCCTGACAGAACGCGTTGTTGTTGCCGCGCTGACTGCGCAGGATTTCATCGCCCGCGAGAAGCATCGGCACGCCCTGACTCAATAGCAGGATCGCCATGAAATTGCGCGCCTGCCGCAGACGCAGCCCGAGGATCGCCGGATCGGCCGTGTCGCCTTCCGCGCCGCAATTCCACGACAGATTGTCGTTGCTGCCGTCGCGATTGTCCTCGCCGTTCGCCTCGTTGTGCTTCGCGTCGTAGCTGACGAGATCGTTCAGCGTGAAGCCGTCGTGACAGGTGACGAAGTTGATGCTGTTGGTGGGCAGCCGGCCGTCGTCCTGATAGATATCCGCGCTGCCCGCGATGCACGTGCACATTTCGCCGACGATGCCCGGATCGCCGCGCACGAAGCGCCGGATCGCATCGCGGTAACGTCCGTTCCACTCGGCCCACGCCATGCCCGGAAACGCGCCGACGTGATAGAGGCCGCCCGCGTCCCACGCTTCGGCGATCAGCGGCACGCGCGCGAGCACCGGCGATGCTTCCATCGCCCAGGGCAAGGGCGGCGTGCGCAACAGCTCGCCCTGCTCCCCGCGCACGAACACGCTCGCGAGATCGAAGCGGAAACCGTCCACGCCCAGTTCGCGCACCCAGTATTCGAGGCAGCGCATGATGAACGCCGATACGAGCGGATGATTGCAGTTGACGGTATTGCCGCAGCCCGTGAAGTCGCGATAATGCCGCGCGTCGTTCTTGTCGATCTGATAAAAGGCCTCGTTGGCGAAGACCTTGAAGTGGATCACCGGCCCGTTGTTGCCCGCTTCCGATGTGTGATTGAACACGACATCGAGCAGCACGCGAATCCCCGCCGCGTGCAAGGCATCGACGAAATCGCGGAACTCCTGCGGCGCGCGCGTCGGTTCCACGCAATAGCGCGGATGCGGACTGTAGAAGCTATGCGTGCTGTAGCCCCAGTAATTGCGGAGGCCGCGCTCGGCGGCGACGGCGGGAATGTCCTGCTCGTCGAAGGCCATCACCGGCAGCAGTTCGACATGGGTGACACCGAGCGCCTTCAAATAAGGTATTTTCTCGATGAGACCCGCGAACGTGCCCGGATGACGCACGCCGCTCGACGGATGCCGCGTGAAGCCACCGACGTGCAGCTCGTAGATGATCGCGTCGTCGAGCGTGCGGATGTCGATATCGTCGTCGCGCGGATCGAGCGGCTCGGTGACGATGCCCCTGAGCGACGCATGTTCCGCCGCATCGGGCGCGGTGGCCTGCCGGCGGTCGTAGAAGCGGTCGCTCACGGCGCGCGCGTGCGGATCGAGCAGTTCCTTGCGGCTCGCGGCTTCGTCGCTCATCTGCGGCACACCGAGCGGGCCGTACACGCGCCACGTATAGCAGCAGCGCAGCGGAATATCCTCGACGAGCACGTGCCAGAAGAAAAACGTGCGGTGCTCGTCGGCGGCGAGCGTAATGACCTGAAAGGGCTCCGTGCTGTCGGGACCGTCGTAGAGCAGCAGCTCCACGCGCGTCGCGTGCCGGCAGAACGCGCAGAAATTGACGCCGCCCGGCACGACCGTCGCGCCGAGCGGAAAGCGCGAGCCGGGCTTCGTGCCGTAGCTGCGCTGGACGTGCGCTTCAGGGCTGAGCAAGGTCGATCCTCACGGGACGCGTCTTCCAGATGCGCTCGCAATACTCGCTGATCGCGCGGTCCGACGAGAACTTGCCCGAGCGCGCCGTATTCATGATCGACATGCGCGTCCATTGCCGCGTGTCGCGCCATGCTTCGCTCACACGGTCCTGACACGCGACGTAATCCGCGAAATCGGCGAGCACGAGGAAAGGATCGTGTTGCAGCAGGTTATCGAGCAGCGGGCGGAACATGTCCTTATCGCCGCGCGAGAAGCGGCCTTGCGCGATCTGATCGAGCGCATCGCGCAGATCGTCGCTTCCTTGCGCGTACTCCGCCGGGCGATATCCCGCGCGTTTCAATTCATCCACCTGCTGCGCGGTGAGGCCGAAGAGAAAGAAGTTCTCCGCGCCCGCTTCTTCCCGAATCTCGACGTTCGCGCCATCCAGCGTGCCGATGGTCAGCGCGCCGTTGATCATGAACTTCATGTTGCCCGTGCCGGACGCTTCCTTGCCCGCGGTCGAAATCTGCTCGGAGAGATCGGCGGCGGGATAGACCCAGTGGCCGTTCTTCACATTGAAGTCCGGATAGAACACGACTTTCATCCGGCCTTTGATCGCCGCATCGTTGTTCACGACTTCCGCGATGCCGTTGATGAGCCGGATGATGAGCTTCGCCATCGCATAACCTGGCGCGGCCTTTCCGCCGAAGATGAAGCAGCGCGGCGCGGTGCCGAGATCCGGATTGCGGCACAGACGCCGATAAAGACTGATGATGTAGAGCGCGTTCAAATGCTGGCGCTTGTATTCGTGGATGCGCTTCACCTGGATATCGAAGAGCGCGTCGGGATCGACGTCGATGCCCGTCGTGTTCCTGATGCGCGCCGCGAGCGCCGTCTTGTTGCCGCGCCGTATCGCGCGCCATGCGTCGTGAAAGGCGGGATCGTCGGCGTGAGCGACGAGTGCGTCGAGCCGTGCGAGATCGCGGGTCCAGTCGTCGCCGATCGTCTGGTCGAGCAGGCGCGCGAGGCCGGGATTGCTCAGCATCAGAAAGCGGCGCGGCGTGACGCCGTTCGTCACATTCGTGAAATGCCCGGGATACATCTCGGCGAAATCGCGCAGCACCGTCTGCTTCAGCAGGTCGGAATGCAGCGCGGCCACGCCGTTGACCGCATGACTGCCGACGGTCGCGAGATTCGCCATGCGCACTTTCCTGTCGCCGGTTTCGTCGATGAGCGACATGCGCTTCACGCGCGCTTCATCGCCCGGATATTGGCGGCGCACTTCATCGAGAAAACGTCGATTGATTTCGTAAATGATTTCGAGCGGACGCGGCAGCAGGCTTTGAAAGAGCGGCAAGCCCCATGTTTCGAGCGCCTCGGGCAACAACGTGTGATTCGTGTAAGCCAGCGTGCGCTGCGTGATGTCCCATGCGGCATCCCATGAAAGCAGGCGCTCGTCGATCAGGAGGCGCATCAGCTCGGCCACCGCGACGGACGGATGCGTATCGTTGAGCTGTGCGGCGAAAAGGTCCGCGAAGCGCTCGATCGGCGTGCCCTTCGCATCCATCAGACGCAGCATGTCCTGCAACGAGCACGAGACGAAGAAGTATTGCTGCGCGAGACGCAGACGCTTGCCGGCCTCGGGTTCGTCGTTCGGATAGAGCACTTTCGAAAGCGTCTCCGAAACGACCTTCTCCTCCACCGCCTCGTAATATTCGCCTGCGTTGAAGTCCTGGAAGTCGAAGGACTCGACGGCCTCGCTCTTCCACAAACGCAGGATGTTGCACGTATCGACGCGATAACCCTGCATCGGCATGTCGCACGCCACGCCTTTCACCTGTCGCGCCGGAATCCAGCGCACGCGCAGCCGGCCTTCCGCATCCGTCGTGCTTTCCGTGCGTCCGCCGAACGAGACGTAATAGCTGACGTCCGGGCGCACGATCTCCCACGGATTGCCCTTCTGCAGCCACTTGTCCGTGCTTTCCGCCTGCCAGCCGTCGCGGATCTCCTGATCGAAGATGCCGAACTCATAGCGGATGCCATAGCCGATCGCGGGTATTTCCAGCGTCGCCAGCGAATCCAGATAGCACGCGGCGAGACGTCCCAGGCCGCCATTGCCGAGGCCCGGTTCTTCTTCGAGCGCGAGCAGATCGTCGAGATGCTGGCCGAGCGCGCGCATCGCGTCGTGCGCTTCCGCCTCCATGCCGAGATTCAGGAGGTTATTGCCGAGCTGCGGCCCGATCAGAAACTCCGCGGAAAGATAGCAGGCGACCTTCACGTCCTTCGCCGCATAGGTTTTCGTCGACGCGGCCCAGCGCGCGAGCATGCGATCCCTCACGCTGAAGGCGAGCGCCATGTACCAGTCCTGCGGCGTGGCGATGTCGGGATAACGCGCCTGACGGCAGATCAGATTCCTCACGACATCGTGCTGAAACGCATAACCGGGCACATCGCTCGCGGCTGCTTTGGCGTTCGCGACTGCTTCGGCTGCAGGAACATCGCTCATGGTCGTCCCCCGTTCGGCTCATCACACTGAGCAAGAATATGTTAGGCGCGGGGGATTACAAGCAGCACGCGCGATCGAATATTGCATCGATGCGTCTTAAGCGCTTCATTATTCTCATCGCTCAACACGATCGCGATGTGTGCGCCCGGGCACTTGGACCGCGACCCGATTCCATGTACAACAGAATCAGTGCACACGCCGCATGGATCGCTCATGTCATCCGATCAATCCGTTCGATCAGCACAGCGCGCCGACGGCATCGCGCACGGCTGGCTGCGTTATCTGCCCGGCGTCGCGATGCTCAGGGAATACCGCGTGGGCTGGCTTCGGAACGACATCGTCGCCGGTCTCGTGCTGACGACGATGCTCGTGCCGGTCGGCGTCGCCTATGCGGAGGCGTCCGGCGTGCCCGGCGTATGCGGCCTGTACGCGACGATCGTCCCGCTCATCGCCTATGCGATCTTCGGCCCGAGCCGGATTCTCGTGCTCGGCCCCGATTCGGCGCTCGCCGCGCCCGTGCTCGCCGTCGTCGTGCTGAGCGCATCGGGCGATCCATCGCGCGCGATGGCCGTGGCGGGCATGATGGCGGTCGTCTCGGGGCTGGTGTGCGTCTTCTTCGGCGTGCTGAAGCTCGGCTTCGTCACGGAACTGCTGTCGAAGCCCATCCGGTACGGCTATATGAACGGCATCGCGCTGACGGTGCTGATCAGCCAGTTGCCGAAGCTCTTTGCCATATCCATCGACGATCACGGCCCGATTCGCGATCTGCTCAGTCTCGGCAAGGCGCTCGCCGCGGGCCAGGCGAACTGGTATAGCTTTGCCGTCGGCGCCGGCAGTCTCGTGCTCATTCTTTTGCTCAAGCGCTTCGACAAGGTGCCGGGCATCCTGATCGCCGTCGTGTTCGCGACGCTGTGCGTGTACCTGTTTCAGCTCGATCGCATGGGCGTGAAAGTGCTCGGGCCGATTCCGCAAGGGCTGCCCGCGTTCTCGTTGCCGTGGCTGAGCGATGCCGATTTCGTCCGCATCGTGCTCGGCGGCTGCGCGGTCGCGCTCATCTCCTTCGCCGATACCAGCGTGCTGTCGCGCACCTTCGCCGCGCGCGCCAACACGCGCGTCGATCCGAATCAGGAGATGATCGGGCTCGGCGTGGCCAATCTCGCGACCGGCCTGTTTCAAGGCTTTCCGATCAGCAGCAGCTCGTCGCGCACGCCGGTGGCCGAAGCGGCGGGCGCGCGAACGCAGGTGACGGGCATCGTCGGCGCGCTGGCCGTCGCGGCCGTCCTGCTCGCGGGGCCGAACCTGCTGCGACATCTGCCGAACAGCGCGCTCGCCGCCGTCGTGATCGCCGCTGCGATCGGCCTGTTCGAGTTCGCGGACCTGAAGCGCATCTACCGCATCCAGCAGTGGGAGTTCTGGCTGTCGATCTCCTGTTTCGTCGGCGTGGCCGTGTTCGGCGCGATTCCCGGCATCTGCATCGCCGTGGTGATCGCGGTCATCGAATTCCTGTGGGACGGATGGCGCCCGCACTTCGCCGTGCTCGGACGCGTGGAAGGGCTGCGCGGTTATCACGACATGAAGCGCTACCCGCATGCCGCGCAGATTCCGGGGCTGCTGCTGTTTCGCTGGGACGCGCCGCTCTTCTTCGCGAACGCGGAGCTGTTCCAGCAACGCGTGATGGAAGCGGTGGCGGAAGCGCCCACGCCGGCGAAGCGCGTCGTGGTGACGGCGGAGCCGGTGACGAGCGTGGATGTCACCTCCGCCGACATGCTGCGCGAGCTGCATCGCGTGTTGAAGGAGCGCGGCGTCGAGCTGCATTTCGCCGAGATGAAAGACCCCGTGCGCGACAAGCTCAGGCGCTTCGAACTGATGTCGATTTTCCCCGACGCGTGCTTCCATCCGACCATAGGCAGCGCGGTCGACGCGTACGTCGACGCCGCGCGCGACGATCAGACGCCGTTCGTCTGAGCGGAACCTACTGCACGCCTTCGAGCAGACCGAGCGCGATGGCGCGCCGCACCGCGTGCTTGCGCGAGCTCGCGTCGAGCTTGCCGAACAGATTCTTCAGATGCCACTTGACCGTGCCCTCGCCGACCGCCGCCGCGAGCGCAATTTCCTTGTTGGTCAGATTGCGCGCGAGCAGTTCGAGAATCTCGCGCTCCTTCGGCGTGAGAATCACGCTCGGCAACGCGCGCGGCCCGCCCTCGCCCGAGCGCGGCGGCACGCGCACGACATGCGGCGGCACGATCGGGCGCTCGCCGGGCTCCGTCTCTCCTTCCTCGCTCACGCGCCGGGCCCAGTCGGCGAGCGCGGGATGCGCGTCGATCAGCACGCGCCCGAGCCGATACGCGCGGGCGAGGTTCAGCGCTTCGACGAACAGCGTGCGCCCCTCGCCGCTCGTGCGTTCGAGCGCGAGCGCGCGCAAGGCCATCAGCTCGATGCGCTGGCGGCCGAACTTCGTCGTCGTGGCGATCTGTTCCGCGCGCTCGAACGGCTCGATCGCGGCCTGCCAGTCCTGTCGCGCGAGCGCGGCGCTGCCGCGCGCCATCGCCTGGATCGTCTGCGCCGACTGACGCCAGATCGGGCCGCGCGCGCCGATGTGCTCATCGACGATCGCATCGATGCGCTCGACGAGCGCGTCGCAGGTCTGCGCGCGGTAGCGGCCCGCGTGCGCGCGCACCTGCTCGACGAGGCTTATCAGGCACAGACGCGGCAGATTGCGCGCGACGCCCATCGCGTGAAGCATTTCGAGCAGATCGAGCGCGCGATGCTCGTCGCCGCGCAAGGCCGCGATGCGCGCCGCCGTGCGATACGCGAGCACGACGGTCTCGGGCAGCGCCGCGCGCTCGAGCACGTCGAGGCGGTTGGCGAGCAGCGCGCCGGCTTCGTCGATGCGATCGTCCTCATACGCGATCGACGCGCACGTCGCCGCGAACATGCACGTCAGCGGATGACGCCGCCCGAGGTCCTCTTCGGCGCTCGCGAGCGCGGGCAGAAGCACGCTTTCGGCAAGTTTCACCTGCCCTTCGCGCATCCACGTGAGACCGACCATGTGATCGCCCCAGCGCGCGAGATAGCCGAGGCCCTTGCCGATCTGCGCGCGCGTCACCGACTGCTGCAGACGCCTCGCCTGCGCGGGCTCGCCGAGGAGCATCGCGCGGGCGACGAGGCGGTTCGCGTGCGCCTGCGCGAGCCACGAGTCCTTCGGAGGCGGCTTCTGCGCCCACGGCTCGAAAAGCGCGAGGAAGCGGTCGGGATCGTCGGCGTACCAGGCGGCCGCGCTCGTGATCAGCGCGCATTCGTAGCGCAGGGCATCGTCGGCGCCCGGCGATGCGAGCACGCGCTCCACCTGCACCTCAGCCTCCTGATGACGTTCGCCGAGCGCGAGCGCCCACGCGACGGCCAGACGCAGCCGCGGACGCTTCTCCAGCTCCGGCTCCGGCAGGCGCTCCAGCCAGTCGAGCACGGTGCCGAGCTGGCCCTGCTTCACGGCATCGTGCAGCGATTGTTCCGCGAGTTCGTACGCATGCTCGCGATCGCCCGCGTCGTGCGCGTGGCGCGCCGCCTGTTCGAGCATGCCGCGACCCGCGAGCCAGCGCGCCGCGCGCCGATGCAGTTCCGCGCGCTCGGGCTCCGGGAGCGCGGCGAAGCGCGTCTGCAGCACGTCGCGCACGAGCGGATGCAGACGGCACCATTCGCTTTCTTCGGCGGTGACGAACACCGGCGTATCGCGCGTGAGGTGCGCGAGGTGCTGCGGGGCGTCGTCGTCGTCCGTGAGGGCGGCGCACAGGTCGGGATGCAGCACGTCCGCCACGCTGATGCGCGTGAGAAAACGCTCGTCCTCGCGCGAGAGTTCCTTGAGCAGCGCCGCGACGAGCGGTTCGCGCAGGCCGCGCGGCCCCGCCGCGAGATTGTCGAGCGCCGCGCGCGGATCGTGTGCGCGCGCCATCGCGGTCAGCGCGAGCTGCAGGCCGAGCGGCCAGCCATCGGTGATTTCGAAGAGGCGCGCGCTGGCGTCGGCGTCCACGCGCGCGCCGAAGCGCTGCGTGACGAGCGCGATGGTCTCATCGACGCGAAAGCGCAGCGCCTCCGGACCGACCAGCTCGGCCTGCCCGTAGGCGAGCAATTCCGCCGCGGGCTTGTCGAGACCCTGCCGCCCCGCGGCGACGATGCGCAGATTCTGCGGCGCGTTGTGCATCACGTAGTCGAGCAGTTGCGCGCCGGAAGGCGGCAGCCTGTCCGCTTCGTCGACGATCAGCACGACATCGAGCGAAAGCTGCGCCAGTTCGGCGAGCCACGCGGTCGCGAGATCGAACGCGCCGGTGGCCGCGCCCGGGCTTTCGGCGATCACCCGGCCGAACGCGGGCCGCGCGCAGCCGGTGCGGATCGCGTGGACGAGCGCGCGCAGAAAGCGTTCGGCGTCGTCGCGGTCGTCGGCGAGCAGCCACGCCACGGCCGCGCCGCGCGCCAGAAATTCGCGCCGCCATTGCGCGAGCAGCGAGGTCTTGCCGTAGCCCGCGCCGGCCTGAACCAGCACGATCTGGCGCCCCGCGCCGGCGGCGCTTTCGGCGGTGAGGCGCGCGCGCGCGAGCAGGCCGGATGGCGCGCGCGGGGCCATCGTCTTCAATACGAGTTCGGTGGAGGGGGCGTCGTTGGGCATCGGAATTTTCTTGTAATTCGCACAAGGATGGTTCGTTTGGCGCACTGGCGTCAAGCCCCTCCCGACGCGAGAGGGGCGCGAGCCCGCCCCCCGCACTACGATGCATTCAATCGTGCAACTGCAAGCGGAAGGATCATCATGTACCGACACCTGCTCGTGCCCGTCGAGCGCAGCGACGCGTGCGTCGAGGCGATTGGCCATACGGCCGAGCTCGCGCGTTCGCTCGGCGCGCGCATCACGTTCGCCTGCCGGAACGGCGGAAAAGGCGGCGACGCAGCGCAGCATCGGCATGCCGAAGCGCTGCTCGCCCGCGCTCAGGCCGCGGCGCGCGCCCAGGGCGTGGCGGCGTCGGTGCTGGCCGTGCCCGGCGGGTCGACGCTCGGCGATATGGGCCGCGAGGCATCGCGTGACTACGACCTCGTCTGCATCGCGCAGGGCAGCGCCGTGCCGCCGGTTCCGGGCGTCGCCGTTCTGGTCTGCCCGAGCGACGCGCGCCCGGCGGTGGCCAAGGTGGTCGGCGCGCTGCTCGCCGCGCATCGCAGGCAATCGGATACCTACGACGACGCGCTCGCCGCGCTGCACATGAAGCGGTTCGATCCGCGAACGATTGAAGGACTTTGCGAAGAACATCGCGAAGAGACGGCACTGACGACGGCATTGCGCGAGCGAACCTCCGCGCTCGATGCCGAGCTCGATGAACTCGCCCGCCTCGCCGAACGCGAAGCGGCACTGCTCGCGGGCATCGCGGAATCGCCCATGAGCGACGTGGTCATCGAAGATGCCCTGCATGCGTGCGCGCGCTTCGCGTGGGAACGCATGGGACGAATCGAAGGCGCCGTGCTGCCGGCAGCGCGCCGCTATTTGCGCGACGCCGACTGGACCGCACTCGCCGACAAGGCGCGCTGACACTACCGGTAACGAATATCAGGAGATGAAGACAATGGCACATGCAATCCGCTTTCACGAAACCGGCGGCCCCGAAGTCCTGCGCTGGGAAGAAGTCAGCGTCGGCGAGCCCGGCCCGACGGAGGTCCGTCTGCGCCACGAGGCGGTCGGACTCAATTTCGCGGACACCTACTTCCGCTCCGGCCTGTATCCGGTGCCGCTGCCCGCGGGCATGGGCGTCGAGGCCGCGGGCGTCGTCGAGAAGGTCGGCGCGAACGTCACGCACCTGAAGGAAGGCGATCGCGTGACCTACACTGGATTCGTCAACACGCTCGGCGCGTACAGCACGGAGCGCATCATCTCGGCCGCGCCGCTCATCAAGCTGCCCGATGCGATCGACTGCACGCGCGCCGCCGCGATGACGATGCGCGGCCTCACCGCCGCCTATCTGATGACGCGCATCCGCCGCTTCGAGCGGGGCGACACGCTGCTCTTGCACGCAGCGGCGGGCGGCGTCGGACTGATCGTGTCGCAATGGGCGAAGCTGCTCGGCGTGACGGTGATCGGCACGGTGTCGAGCGAAGAGAAAGCGCGCGTCGCGCGTGAGCACGGTGTGGCGCATGTGATCGACTACAGCCGGGAAGACGTCGCCGCGCGCGTGCGTGAGCTGACCGATGGCAAAGGCGTGAATGCGGTGTTCGACAGCGTCGGCAAGACCACCTTCAACGCATCGCTCGATTCGCTCGCGCGCCGCGGCCTGATGGTCTGCGTCGGCACGGCATCGGGTCCGATTCCGCCCTTCGATCCGCAACTGCTCGCGATCAAAGGCTCGCTGTATCTGACGCGCCCGGCGCTCGCGGATTACATCGCCGATCCGGCCGAAAAGAACGCGCTCGCCGCCGAATTGTTCGATCACGTCGCGAACGGGCGCATTCGCATCGAAATCAATCAGCGCTACGCGCTCGCCGACGCACAGGACGCGCACCGCGATCTCGAAGCGCGCAAGACCACGGGTTCGTCCGTGTTCGTCGTCTGAGGAGACATCATGCGTATTGAACAACTCACGTGCGCCATCGGCGCTGAACTCAAGGACGTCCATCTCGCGGACGCCATTCACGACGATTCGCTCTTCGCCGAGATCCGCGCCGCGCTGCTCGCGCACCGCGTGCTCTTCTTGCGCGACCAGGAAATCACGCGCGCCGAGCATGTCGCGTTCGCGCGCCGCTTCGGCGAGCTGGAGGATCATCCGGTCGCGGGCAGCGATCCGGACCATCCCGGCCTCGTGCGCATCTACAAGAATCCGGATCAGCCGAACGATCGCTACGAAAACGCATGGCACGCGGATGCCACGTGGCGCGAAGCGCCCCAGTTCGGCGCCGTGCTGCGCTGCCTGGAATGCCCGCCGGTCGGCGGCGACACGATGTGGGCCAACATGGCGCTCGCGTATGAAAGACTGCCCGCGAACGTGAAGGAGCAGATCGCGGATCTGCGCGCGCGGCACAGCATCGAGGCGAGCTTCGGCGCGGCCATGCCCATCGAGAAGCGTCTCGCGCTCAAGGCGCAGTTTCCCGATGCCGAGCATCCGGTCGTGCGCACGCATCCCGAGACCGGCGAGAAGGTGCTGTTCGTCAGCGCGTTCACGACGCACTTCACCAACTATCACACGCCCGAGCGCGTGCGCTTCGGCCAGGATGCGAATCCGGGCGCGGGCCAGTTGCTCGCCTATCTGATCAGCCAGGCGTATATCCCCGAGTATCAGGTGCGCTGGCGCTGGTCGAAGAACAGCATGGCGATCTGGGACAACCGCAGCACGCAGCACTATGCGGTGATGGACTATCCGCCGTGCCATCGCAAGATGGAGCGCGCGGGCATCATCGGCGACGCGCCCTTCTGATATTCGATGCCGGACCTCGGGTCCGGCATCGATGACCATTGAGGTCGTCATCACCGTCGCGCTGTATGGGCCGAAGTGGATGCCCGCGGACATCCCCATGACGATGCACGAGCACGTGCAGAACGCCGTCGACTGCTACGACGCCGCGTAAAACGCGTCCCGGGAACGGTCCGGCCATGCGCCGGACCGCGTAGTCGAGGATGGCTTATCGCGGAGACTGGCCGGCCAGGTGCCGGAGGATGTCGGCGGCCGCCTGCGCCGCCACTTCGCAGCCCAGTACGATATGCGCGTCGGCCGTGTCTTCGATGAAGTCGTGACTGACTCCGCCGATGCTCGGCACGAACAGCATGCACGCCGGCACATGATGCGCGATGACCTGCGCATCATGTGACGCGCCGCTCGGCATGCGCTCCCATTGTCCCGGCGCGAGCGCTTCGGCGGCGCCGGCGATATGCGCCTGCAATGCGGCGTCCATCATCACCGGTTCTTCGGGCGGCTCGCTGTCGGTCATCGCGACGCTCACTTTTCCTTCGGCGTTGAAGTCGCGGATGAGCGCCGCGAGCGCGGTCTCCATCGCGCGCAAACGCCCGGCGCTGGCGTCGCGGAATTGCAGGTACATGTCCGCCGCGCCCGGCACCACGCTGAACGAGCCCGGATCGAGGTCGATGCGTCCGACGGTCCACACCGTATCCGCATCCGCGAGCTGGCGGAAGGCTTCGTCCATGCGCGCGATGAACGCGACGAGCGCCGCACCCGCGTCGCGGCGAATCGACATCGGCGTCGTGCCCGCGTGGTTGCGCTGCCCGATGAAGCGCAGCTTGAGTTCGCGTATGCCGACGATCGTCGTCACCACGCCGATCGACTTGCCATGCGCCTCCAGACGCCCGCCCTGCTCGATGTGCGGCTCCATGTACGCCTTGTGCCGCGCCTTTTCGAGGCGCACGCGCGGCGCTTCGGCGAGTCCCGCCTGCTTTAGTGCATCGCTGAGCAGCACGCCTTCGCGATTGCGCGCGCTCCCGATAGCCTCATCGACCCGTTCGCCGACGAAGCTGCGGCTGCCGAGAAAGCCCGAGAACGTGCCCTCTTCGTCGATCCACGATGCGACGTCCACCGCGAAATGACGCGTCTCCTCGCATTCGGCGAGCGCGCGTGCGATCTCCAGGCCGTAGATGACGCCGAGCGCGCCGTCGAGCCAGCCGCCGGTCGGCTGCGTGTCCGTGTGCGAGCCGATCAGAAGCGCGGGGCCGGCGTTGCGCGAGCGGCCGAACACCGTGCCGACGCCGTCGATCGTGGTGCTCAGGCCGGCGTCGTTCAGGCGCCCCGCGAGCCAGCGGCGCGCGTCCATATCGACCGGCGACAGCGAAAGACGCACGACGCCCGGCCCTGTCGCGCCGAACGTGCGCAGATGTCCGAGGTCGTTCAGCAAGCGGTCCGGATCGATCTTCAACACAGTTGTCCCTCTTCGTGCGTGGAGAAAGCCGTAGCGTATCAGCGGCGCGCGCTCAAGGCTGCGTGCGCGGCGTCATCGTGCACATGATGAGCGGTATGACGGCGATCGCGGCGCCCGCGAAGAATGTCATCGACGCGCCGTGGCGGTCCCAGATCCAGCCCGCGATCACGCTCGACAGCACCATGCAGACGCCGCTCGCGAGATTGAACACGCCGAACGCGGTGCCGCGCAGCGCGGGCGGCGCCGATTCCGCGACCATCGCCGCGAGAATGCCCTGCGTGAAGCCCATGTGCAGCCCCCACACGGCGACGCCCGCGAACAGCGCGATCATCGAGTCGCGGGAACCGAGCAGCACATCGGCGGCGATCAGCAGAACGAGGCCGCAGGCGAGCAGCGCGCGGCGGTCCCAGCGATCCGACAACACGCCGGCCGGATACGCGCTGAGCGCATAGGCTAGGCTCATCACGACCATCACGCCGGGAATCCAGGCGATATCGAGGCCGGTCTGCTGCGCGCGCAGCACGAGGAACGCCTCGCTGAAGCGCGCGAGCGTAAAGGTCGCGCCGATGCCGACGACATACCAGTAGCGCCCGGAAAACTCGCGCATCGACTTCCAGTGCAGCGGCGCACGGAACGCGCGTTGCGCGGGCGCGGAGTCGGGTTCGCGAACGCCGACGAGAATGATGCCCACCGCGATGAACGCCGGAATGGCGGCGAACCACAGCACGGTGCGGATGTGATCGGAGAACGCGAGCATCAGCACGATGGCGAGCAGCGGGCCGGCAAACGCGCCGATGGTGTCCATCGACTGGCGCAGGCCGAAGCAGGCGCCACGGATCTCGGGCGGCGCGACATCCGCGACCAGCGCATCGCGCGGCGCGCCACGGATGCCCTTGCCGAAGCGGTCCAGCAGGCGCGCCGCCGCGACGACCGCGGGCGTTTCGGCGAGAGGGAACAGCGGCTTCGTCAACGCGGCGAGGCCGTAGCCGAAGAGCAGCAGGCCCTTGCGCCGGCCGAGCCAGTCGCTCAGCGAGCCGGAAAAGACCTTCACGATCATCGATGTCGCTTCGGCCGCGCCTTCGAGCGCGCCGAGCGCGGTGACGCTCATGCCCATCGTGGTCACGAGGTAGATCGGCAGCAGCGCATGAATCAGTTCGGACGACAGGTCCATGAACAGACTGACGAGGCCGAGCGCCCAGATGGTGCGGGGCATGGGCGGACGTCGGGGCGATGTGGCGCGGGAGGGCATCGGCTGGCACTCGGGAGGGCGAGTTGATTCGACTCCATCGCACCAAAAAAATGCCCCGCTCGAAGCGGGGCATTCGTTCCTGCGACCCGCACGGTTCGCATCAGGTCACCGGCGCCGGATTGAACAGCACGAGCGCGTTGTGCAGTTTCAGCGCCTCGGCCTTCGTCTGCTGCTTCCCGCTCGCGACATCGAGCATCAGGCGGAACAGCTCCCAGCCCACATCCGCGATGGTCGCTTCGCCCGTCGCGATGGTGCCCGCGTTCACGTCCATCAGATCGTGCCAGCGGCGCGCGAGATCCGAGCGCGTCGCGACCTTGAGCACCGGCACTTCCGCGAGGCTGTACGGCGTGCCGCGCCCCGTCGTGAACACATGCAGGTTGATGCCCGCCGCGAGCTGCAGCGTGCCGCAGATGAAATCGCTCGCGGGCGTCGCCGCGTAGATCAGACCCTTCTGCTTCACCTTCTCGCCCGGCGACAGCACGCCGGAAATGGCCGAGCTTCCCGACTTGACGATGGAGCCCATCGCCTTCTCGACGATGTTCGACAGCCCGCCCTTCTTGTTGCCCGGCGTCGTGTTCGCGCTGCGGTCCGCGCCGCCGCGCTTCAGGTAATCGTCGTACCACTGCATCTCGCGGATGATGGCCTGCGCCACTTCGCCGTTCGCCGCGCGCGCCGTCAGTTGCGCGACGCCATCGCGCACTTCCGTGACTTCCGAGAACATCACCGTCGCGCCCGCGCGCACCAGCAGATCCGTCGCGAAGCCGACAGCCGGATTCGCCGTCAGGCCCGAAAACGCATCGCTGCCGCCGCACTGCACGCCGACGACGAGATCGGCCGCGGAGCACGTCTCGCGCCGGCGATTGTTCAGGCGCTTCAAATGAGTTTCCGCCATGCGCATGATCGACTCGATCATCGACGCGAAGCCGACGTGCGATTCGTCCTGCAGCACGACCGTGCCGCCGTTGTCGTCGTGCGTGTTGTCGCCGATATCCGCGACGTCTTCCGTTTCCGCCGACGCCGACGCGATCGGAATGGTGCCCGGCGGCATCAGGCGTTCCGGCTGCAGCTTCTCGCAGCCGAGGGACACCATCATCACTTCGCCGCCGAAGTTCGGATTCAGCGCGATGTTGCGCACGGTGCGGATGGGCACCATCGCGTCGGGCGCGTCGATGGCGACGCCGCAGCCGTAGGTGTGGCCGAGGCTCACGACATCGTCGACATTCGGGTATTGCGGCAGCAATTCCGCCTTGATGCGCGTGACCGCGTGCTGCACGACATCCGCGACGCATTGCACGGTGGTCGTGATCGCGAGGATGTTGCGCGTGCCGACCGAGCCGTCCGCATTGCGATAGCCCTCGAACGTGAAGCCTTCGAGCGGCGATTCGTCCGGCGCCTTGATCGTCGCGATGGGCAGGTCGTGCAGTTCGGGCGGCGTCGGCATGCGCGTGACGTGCTCGTTGATCCAGCTTCCCTTCGGCAGCGCTCTGGTCGCATAGCCGATCACCACGTTGTAGCGGATCACCGCGTCGCCTTCCGCGAGATCCTTCAGCGCGACCTTGTGACCTTGCGGCACGCGCTCGCGCAGCACGAGGCCATCGGCGAACGTGGCGCCTTCGCCGAGACCGCCGTCGTTCACCACGATCGCGACGTTGTCGTCCGGATGGACGCGAATATAGAGAGGGGACTGATTCATTCTGACGAATCCTTGAGCGAACACCGCGCGGCTGCGGCTTGGAGTTATGTCATCCTACAACATAGACAGTCACAATTGGTAAGTATTTACCCGAGTCGATTGATCTTACTGGCTTAAATCGATTGTACGACGACTGTCTATGTTGTACGATGACTTATAAGCTCGGCAACCGCCGGTCGCTGACCAACGAGATCCACACCATGACGACACCGCAAGAACTGAAGCAAATCGTTTCTGAAGGCCTGCTCTCCTTCCCCATCACGGACTTCGACAAACAAGGCAACTTCCGCGCGGACACCTACGCGCAGCGCCTCGAATGGCTGGCTCCGTATGGTGCTTCGGCGCTGTTCGTCGCGGGCGGCACGGGCGAGTTCTTCTCGCTGACGCAACCCGAATATTCGCAGATCGTGAAGACGGCCACCGAAGTGTGCCGCGGCAAGGTGCCGATTCTCGCGGGCGCGGGCGGCCCGACCCGCACGGCCATCGCGTTCGCGCAGGAAGCCGAGAAGCAAGGCGCGCAAGGCATTCTGCTGATGCCGCACTATCTGACGGAAGCGTCGCAGGAAGGCATCCGCGCGCACGCCGAAGAAGTCTGCCGCGCCGTGCCGAACATGGGCGTCATCATCTACAACCGCGCCAACTCGAAGCTCAACGCAGACATGCTGGAGCAACTCGCGGACACGTGCCCGAACCTGATCGGCTTCAAGGACGGCGTCGGTGAAATCGAGAACATGGTGACGATCCGCCGCCGTCTCGGCGACCGCTTCTCGTACCTCGGCGGCCTGCCGACGGCCGAAGTCTACGCCGCCGCATACAAGGCGCTGGGCGTGCCGGTGTACTCGTCGGCGGTGTTCAACTTCATCCCGAAGACCGCGATGGAGTTCTACCGCGCGATCGCCGCGGACGACCACGCGACCGTCGGCAAGCTGATCGACGAATTCTTCCTGCCGTACCTGAAGATCCGCAATCGCAAGGCGGGCTATGCGGTGTCGATCGTCAAGGCAGGCGCGAAGCTCGTCGGCCACGACGCGGGTCCGGTGCGCGCGCCGCTGACCGATCTGACCGAAGAAGAGCTCGAGCAGCTCGACGTGCTGATCAAGAAGCTCGGCGCGCAGTAAGCAATACGACACGCAATGAAGTTGCGTAGCACCGGAGCGAGGCGCTGAAGCGCCAGCTCCGGTCGCAGGAGACAAGCGAAGCGGGGGAACGCGTGACGCCGCAAGGCGTGGTGCGTCGCTTCGCACACGAGGGCCGCTCGAGGACGAACCGAGTGGCCCTGCGTGCATCAGCACGTTCGAGTGAAAGGGGAAGTCCATGTCCATGAGCCGCACCGCGAATCCCGCGGACGTCATGAAGCGCACCAAGGTGCGTTATCTCATTCTGTTGCTGATCTTCGTGATCACGACGTTCAACTACGCGGACCGCGCGACCTTGTCCGTGACCGGCTCCGCGATGCGCGCCGAATTCGGCTTCGATGCGATCCGCATGGGTTACATCTTCTCGGCCTTCAGCTGGGCGTATGTGCTCTCGCAAGTGCCCGCGGGCTGGCTGCTCGACCGCTTCGGCGCGCGGCGCGTGTATGCGGCGAGCATCTTCCTGTGGTCGCTCTTCACGCTGCTGCAGAGCTCGATCGGCCTGCTCGGCAGCGCGGCCACCGCCGTGACCGCCCTCTTCGTGCTGCGTTTCGCGATGGGCGCGGCGGAAGCGCCCGCGTTCCCGGCCAATGCGAAAGTCGTCGCGAGCTGGTTCCCGACGAAGGAGCGCGGCACCGCATCGGCGATCTTCAACTCCGCGCAGTATTTCGCGGCTGTCGTCTTCACGCCGTTGATGGCCTGGCTCACGCACGCATTCGGCTGGCATCACGTGTATATCGTCATGGGCGTCGCCGGTCTGCTGCTCGCGCTCACGTGGCTCTCCGTGATGAAGAATCCGGTGGACCATCCGCGCGTGAACAAACAGGAACTCGAGTACATCGAGGAAGGCGGCGGTCTCGTGCATGGTCATCAGCGCGCGGGCGGCGCATCGCGTGCTTCTGGCAATCGCGTGGGCTGGCCGGTGGTGAAGCAACTGCTCACCAATCGCATGCTGCTCGGCGTGTATCTCGCGCAGTACTGCATCAACGTGCTCACGTACTTCTTCCTCACGTGGTTCCCGATCTATCTCGTGCAGGCGCGTCACATGACGATTCTGCAGGCGGGATTCGTCGCGTCCCTGCCGGCGATCTGCGGCTTCACGGGCGGCGTGCTCGGCGGCGTGATCTCCGATGGCCTCATCCGCCGCGGCAAGTCGCTGACCGTCGCGCGCAAGGTGCCGATCGTCGGCGGCATGCTGCTGTCGTCGTGCATCATCGGCTGCAATTATGTCGATACGGACTGGGTCGTCGTCGCGCTGATGTCGCTCGCGTTCTTCGGCAAGGGCATCGGCGCATTGGGCTGGGCCGTGGTCGCGGATACGTCGCCGAAGGAAGCCATCGGCCTTTCCGGCTCGATCTTCAACATGTTCGGCAACGTGGCGGGCATCGTGACGCCGATCGTGATCGGCTATCTCGTCGCGCAGTCGGGCTCGTTCAACGGCGCGCTGGCGTTCGTCGGGATCAATGCGTTGATCACGGTCTTCAGCTATCTCGTGATCGTGAAGGACATCAAGCGCGTCGAACTGCGCATTTGATGAGCCTGAACTGAGACGAGCCCGTTGCGTCGATGACGCAGCGGGCTCGTTTCATTTGGGCGGCTGCTCAGCTTGCCTGAATCACGTCGATGCGCAGCGCCTCGCCGCCATCGACGATCGAGAGCAGGCGATCCACATTCGGATGCGCGCCCGGACGATTGCGCGCATCGGCGGTATGTTCGGCGAACACGGCGAGCGCGTGTTCCGCTGCGTTGGCGTCCAGCGTGCCGAACGCCTGCTTCAGATAGTTATAGACCGCGAGCGAACCTTGCTTGCCCGGCTTGTTCTCGATGCTGGCGACCACTTCGCCTTTGCCGTCGATAAGATCGATGCGCTCGATGCCGTCGATGGCGGGCAGTTGCGCCAGGTTATCCTTGAATACATTGCTCGGCTGGATCACGAAAAGCACTCCATGTTATGAGTTGATGATGCGGGGCGCAGTATCTTAGCCCATCAGCCGGCATTGTCATGACCCGGCCGACCCCGCGTCTTGCGGCACCGCGGGTGGCTGCCACGGCGCCACGTGAATCGTCCGCGTCATGTAATCCGTACCGCTCAGGCCGAACAGCAGACTCAGTGTCAGCAAAGCCGTGATCGCGGCGATGCGGACCATCGGCGAGGCCCTGCGCAAATTCATGAAAAAGATCGCCACGAGCAACGCTTTCGCGACCCCAATGAGAAGGTTGATCGCGCTATTCCACGCGCCCAGCTTCAGATACGAACTGCCGAACGTCAGCAGCAGCAGCGCCAACAGTGCGGCCCATACCTTGAGTTCGTCCGCGTAGCGGCGTACCTCATGTAAGTTCATCCGCCACTCCTTCCTACGAGATACAACAAGGGATAAAGAAAGATCCATACGATGTCGACGAAATGCCAGTAAAGACCGGCCACTTCGATACGCTCGGCTTTCGCAAACAAGCGCTCACGACGGGAAAGTTCGAGCGCGAAGAGAACGACCATGACAATGCCGATGATCAGATGCAGTGCATGAAGGCCGGTCATGCCGAAATAGAGGAAATAGAACAACTGCGCGGCATCGGCATGGCTCGGCTCGGGAAATGCGAAGCCCGCGCCGGGCACGAGGTGCTCTTGCCACTCCTTCCAATACTCGATGCCCTTGATGGCAAGGAATACGCCGCCGAGCGCGGCCGTGAAAAACAGCATGCGCGCCGCGAGCCGCATTGCATCGATCTTTCGTGCCTGCACGGCGATCGCCATCGTCATGCTGCTCGTCAATAGCACGGCCGTGTTGATCGTGCCGAGCATGACATCGGTGTGACGGCTCGCGGCGGCAAAGCCTTCGGGAAAATGCGTGCGTCCGTAGAGGTAGCCGAAAAAAAGCGGGCCGAAGAACATCAGCTCCGTCGCAATGAAGGTCCACATGCCCAGCGTGGACGCTTCTTCCTGCTGCGCGGCGTTATCGAACTGTTCGGCATGACGGCTCATTGCGGCGCCTCGTCTCCGGTTTCCGGATCGTAGAGATATGGATCGCGCTGCACGACGGGCGGATGCTCGAAGTTATGCTTGGGCGGCGGCGAAGCCGTTTGCCATTCGAGGCCGGTGGCACGCCAGGGGTTCGGTCCCGCAGGCTTGCCATAGAAGAGCGACCATATCAGATAGCCGAAGGGCATCAGATAGCCGACCGCGAGAATCGATGCACCCGCCGACGACAAGACATTGAGCACCTGAAACTCCGGCGGATACGCATGATAGCGACGCGGCATGCCTTCGAAGCCGAGCAGGTACTGCGGAAAGAATGTCAGATTGAAGCCGAAGAAAATGATCAGCGCGGCCACGCGGCCCAGCATTTCCGGGTACATGCGCCCCGTCATCTTCGGCCACCAGAAGTGGATGCCGCCCAGATAAGCCATCACGGTGCCGCCCACCATGATGTAGTGAAAATGGGCGATGACGTAATACGTGTCCGTCAGATGAACGTCCAACGCCAGCGAGGCCAGCGTCAACCCCGCGAGCCCGCCGATGGTGAAAAGCCCGACGAAGCCGAGCGCGTAGAGCATGGGTGCGGAAAAGGTAATGCGGCCCTTGTAGAGCGTCGCGGTCCAGTTGAAGACCTTGATGGCCGATGGAATCGCAACCAGAAAGGACAGCAGCGAGAACACCATGCTCGCGTACATCGACTGACCCGAGACGAACATGTGATGGCCCCAGACCAGAAAGCCGATCGATGCGATGCCGAGAATCGCGTACGCCATGAAGCGATAGCCGAAGACGCGCTTGCGCGCGAAGCACGGAATGATTTCACTCGCCACGCCCATCGCGGGCAGCACCATGATGTAAACCGCCGGATGCGAGTAGAACCAGAAGAGGTGCTGGAAGAGCAGCGGATCGCCGCCGAGCGCCGGATCGAAGATGCCGATGTGCAGCAGGCGTTCCGCCGCCAGCAACGCGAGCGTCATCGCCAGCACCGGCGTGGCCAGCACGAGGATGATCGAGGTGGCGTAGTTGGCCCAGACGAAGAGCGGCAAGCGGAACCACGTCATGCCCGGCGCGCGCATCGTATGCACGGTGACGATGAAATTGAGGCCCGTCAGGATGGAGGAAAAGCCGACGATGAATACGCCGACCACCGCGATGATCACGTTGCTGTTCGAGAACATCGTCGAGAACGGCGTGTAAAAGGTCCATCCGGTATCCACGCCGCCCGCGTAGAGCGCGCCCATCGTGAAGAGGCCGCCCACCACGAAGATGTACCAGCTCAGGAGGTTCAGGCGCGGAAAGGCGAGATCGCGCGCGCCTATCATCATCGGCATCAGAAAGTTGCCGAGCGCCGAAGGAATCGACGGGATCAGGAACATCCACACCATGATCACGCCATGTGCGGTGAACAGCCGGTTATACGTGTCGGCCGAAACCAGTTGGCCTTGCGGCGTCATGAGATTCAGCCGCATGAGGGCCGCGGCCGCGCCGCCCACGAAAAAGAACGCCGTGATCGACACCATGTAAAGCCAGCCAATGCGCTTGTGATCGTGCGTGGTGAGCCACGACTTCAGCGTCCACTCGTCGAGATAGTCCGGCGCTTCGGCTTCACTGACTCGCGCGTGCATGATCGCCTCCGGTGGAACGGATGTATTCGATGATGGCCAATATGTCGTCCTCGCTGATCTGACCGGCGAACGACGGCATGATGGGCTCGTATCCGGCCACGACGTCCTTGCGCGGCAGCAGCATGGAGTCGCGGATATAGACTTCGTCGGCAATGAGCGACCGGCCATCGGCGAGATGAACTTCACGCCCCAGCAATCCGTGCAGATCGGGCGCGTGAACCGAGGATTGCGCCTCATGGCATCCGCTGCAACCATAGCGCCGGTATAGCTCGAAGCCGCGCGCGGCCATGCCCGGCTGATGATTGCCGCTCGCGAGCCACGCGGCAAAATCGCCCGGCTGCATCACGACGATGCGCCCGCCCATGGCCGCGTGGTCAGTGCCGCAATATTCGGCGCAATGGAGATGGAATTCGCCTGTTTCGGTCGCGGTGAACCAGATCGTCGTGTATCGGCCCGGCACGACGTCCTGCTTGATCCGGAAATCGGGCACGTAAAAGCTATGAATGACGTCCTGTGAAGTCATCACGATGCGCACCGGCCTGTTCACCGGCACATGCAATTCGTCGATTTCCCGCTTGCCGTTCGCGTGCTCCAGCTTCCACATCCACTGCTTTGCGACCACGAACACCGGCATCGCATCGGGCGGCACGCGATAGAGTTGCGTGAAGTCGTAGGCGGCCCATGCGAACGTGCCGATAAAGAGCACGAGCGGCGTCACGGTCCAGGCGATTTCGACCGCGCGGGCGGACGTCGGCGCATGACTGCGATCGGCCGTCGATCCCGCGCGGTAGCGAATCGAAAAGATCACGATCAACAGCGCCACGGCGAGCGCAACCGCGGCCAACACAATGAGCTGCGCGATGAAGAGCGCATCGTAGCGGCCGCTTGCCGTCGTCGCGCTGTGCGGAAAGAAGTGAAAGGAAGCATTCATGTCGCGCTCCTTTTCGTCGCGCGCCACAGCAAGACGAGAAGCGCCGCCAGCACCATCAGACATGCCGCGCGCACGCCCGCGATAATCTGCGCGCTGTAACGGCCCGTCACCGGGTCGTAATGCGAGCACAGCAACAGCAACTGGTCGACCGGCGAGCCGATGTGTCCCGACGAAGCATCGATCAGCGCGAGCCGCAGATCGCGCGGATCGAAACGCACACCCATGAAGTAATGAGAGATGCGGCCGTCTTGCGTGGCCACGATGAAGCCTGCCGGATGCATGTACTGCTGCAATTGCCGGTCGTAGACGTATTCGAACCCGACGCTGCGCGCGAGTGCGTCGATGTCCGGCTTCGTTCCGGTCAGCAGGGTCAGCTCGGCGCCCGTGTTGCCAAGCAGGGGCGCATAAGAGGCCTTCTTGCTGGCGGCGAGCCTGGGCGTCTCCGACGGATCGATGCTTACGCCCAGCACCCGGTAGGCATGTGGCGGCAGGCCCACGGCGGCAAGACTCTGGAGCACGCCGTCCATCAGCGTGCTGCACAGGTTGGGGCAATGGAAATAGCCCAGCACCAACACCACCGGCCGGTCGCCGAAATATGCGCCGAGATGCGCGGGCTTTCCGTTGTCGTCGATAAATGTGCTGGATAAAGGCAGTTTCGCATCGAGCCGTTGCACGTATCGCGTCTGCTCCGGCGGACGAACCGCGAGCGCCTGCGCGCGCACCGGATGATGCATGAGGCCGATGACGCAGGCGAAGACCAGGAGCAGCGTCCATCGGCGCACGCTCCCCCGCGCGATGCCGCTGGTCCCGCTCGCACTACGCCGCGATCCGTGCAGACGTGTCATGGAGACTCCTTGCGCACATCGGCCGATTTACCGCTTTGGCTTTGCCCTTGGCTCGTGATGCGCATCGCCTCTTCGATGGGAATACGCGCGATGCCGCCTTTCCGATCGATCCATTCCCACGATTCGAGCAACTTGCGCTTTTCCGCCTCATACTGCGCGCGATCCTGCCGCGGTGCGCTTTGCAATGTGGGCGGCGCCACTCGTGGCACCTTCCCGGCATCCGGCCCGCCATAGGGCTGCGCGCCGGACGGAGCGCCCCACCACTGCCAGAGGAGCCATGCCGCCAACACCACGAGCACGATGCCGATCGCAATGGAAGCGCCGCCCCACACCACGCCGCGAACGTTCACGTGATTCGGCGCAGGCGAGGTTTCCGGCTGGCGCTCAGACATGGCCGACTCCTGCTGCGGTGGTCGAGGCGATGCCGCCGCGCTTCTTCATCGCCACATAAGCAGCCACGAGGAAAGCGCTGATCGTGAGCGGCACGGTCCATAGCCACTGCAACCATCCAACCGGAAGCGAGGGAAAGATCGTCCACCAGACATCGAGCTGATGAGCGGCAAGCAACCCGGCCGCCAGCCACCCGAGCAGCGCGGGCGCTTCCTTGGCATTGCGAAAAAGCGGGATCAGCAGCGGCGCAAAAAAATGAAACAGCGCCAGAAGCCATGCGACGTAGAGCCAGCCGTGCTGCATGCGCGGGATGTACCACGCGATTTCATGCGGCAGATTTTCGGCCCAGATGATGAGGAACTGCGTGAACGCGAGATAGGCCCATGTCATCACGTACATCAGCAGCAGGTTGCCGAGGTCGCGAAAGATGATGGGCTGCGGCAAAGGACGCGTGCGTGTCGCGAGCAGCGCCGCGAGCGCCATGCCGGCGAGCGCCTGGCTCACGCCGACCAGCATGCCGAACACGCTCGAATACCAGACCGGCATCAGCGACATCACCCAGTCCAGTGCGGCAAGGCTTATCGTCAAGCCGTAGACGATCAGCGCTGCCGCCGAGAACCGTGCGGATCGCCGCCACGCCGGTTGCCTCGATAGCGATGCGAGCACCGTCCACACCGCGAGATAGAAGACACTGCGCGCGACGAAGAACCATGGCATGAGCCACATGCTCTTGAACCACGCACTCCTGGCCGGCAGCTCGCCCGCCCAGCGCTCGACGCCTGTGGATGCTCGCGGCGCCCATGGATACAGTTCGTGCATGCCGATCAGCACCGGCAGGAAAAGCAAGGCCAGAATCCACATGACGCGCGACAGTTCGAGCAAGGGTTGGCGAATCGCTTCGCCCCATCGCCCGCCGGTCAGGTTATGGACCCAGACGTTCGCGAGGCCACCCATCACCAACCCGCAGCAGAACCACCAGGTTGCAAGATAAGCGCCCAGCAGCGCCTGGGGAGCGAACGACCAGGCCGCGATGCAGGCAGCAACCAGGACGGCAAGCGCAGCCAGCGGGAGATAGCGGTTCATTGCGCGCCTCCCGTATTCGCGGCTTTCAGATGCTCGAGCACATCGGCGGGCAACTTCGAGACGTCGGCGTGCTGGCTCAACTGCAGCGCGCGGATATAAGCGACGATGGCCCATCGGTCGGGCGCATCGACTCTGTCGGCGTACGGATACATGACGCCATAGCCGTTGGTGACCACGTCGAAGAAGTGCCGGTCGGGCGCCTGGCGCAGGCGATCGTCGTGATACGAAGGCGGATGGGGAAAACCCCGTCGAGCGATGAAGCCGTCACCGTCGCCAACCGCGCTGTGGCACGGCATGCAATAAATCTCGTACCGTTGTCTTCCGCGTAGCAGAAGTTGCATCGTCACCGGATAGGGATTGGTTTGCGCAGTCCCGGCGGCGATGTCTCTGGTCACTTCATCGGTGCCCTCGCGCCCGCTCGATGTCCCGGCGAACGGTCCCTTCGAATAGGGCACGCTGCCTTGCGGAAGCGGGCGCGATGAATTGCCGTCCGCGAACAGCTCGCTACGCGAAAGCGGCTTGTATTTGGGCTGATCGTACATGTCCTGCTTCGCCTTCTCGCATCCGCTCAGCAACGCCGCCACGCAGCAGGACAACAGGATCTCCGCCACCTGCTTCATCGCGGCACCTCGACGACGGACATCGGTTGCAATCCTTCGAGAAAGCGCCTGCTGCGCTCGATATCGAAATGCGGGTCGCGCGCCGTCACGCACAGGAAAAACCGGTTGCGCGTGGCCTGTTCGAAATGAGGTGCATTGAAAATCGGATGAGTCAGGCGCGGCAATCCGTTCGCGGCCAGCATGCCGATCACCGCAGCGATCGCGGCGCCCAGGATGGTCAGCTCAAATGTCGGCACGATGAACGATGGCCAGCTATGCAAAGGCCGTCCGCCGACGTTGATCGGATAGTCGATCACCGCCGAATACCATTGCAGGAAATAGCCGCCCACTGCGCCCACGACGCCGCCGACGAGCGTGATGAGCGGCACCCTGTCGCGTCTGAAACCCACCGCTTCGGCGATCCCTTCCACCGCGTAGGGCGAATAGGCTTCCACATAGCGAAAGCCGCTATCTCGCGCGCGCTTTGCCGCTTCGAGCAACGCTTCACTGGTGCGGAATTCCGCGAGCAGACCGTAGATATCGTCGCTCATGCTTCGCCCTCCGCGCTTTCATGGACGAGTTCGCGCATCTCTGCGATCGAAATGACCGGCAGAAAGCGGATGAACAGCAGAAACAGCCAAGCGAAGAAAGCGATCGACCCGAGCAGTGTCACCCAGTCCCAGACCGTGGGGATGAAGAGTCCCCAGGCGGACGGCATGAAGTCGCGATGCAGACTGGAGACCACGATAAGAAATCTTTCCATCCACATGCCGACATTGACGACGAGGCTGATCGCAAACAACGTCAGCACGCTATGGCGCACACGGCGAAACCACAAAAGCTGCGGCACGGCGACATTGCAGAACATCATCGACCAGTAAACCGGCGCATAAGGACCCAGCCAGCGATTGACGGTCATGTATTGCTCGAACACATCCGCGCCGTAAAAGGCCGTGAGGATCTCCGCCGCGTATCCATAGACGACGATCAGGCTGGTCGCCAGCATCACCTTCGCCGCGTTCGCCAGATGCCGTTGCGTGATGAAATCCTCCAGGCCGAAAAAGTAGCGCAGCGGAATGGCGAGTGTGAGGACCATCGCAAAGCCGGAGAACAACGCGCCGGCCACGAAGTAAGGCGGAAAAATAGTGGAGTGATAGCCCGGTGTGTTGCCTATCGCGAAGTCCAGCGAGACCACCGAATGCACCGAAATCACGAGCGGCGTGGCGAGTCCCGCCAGCAACAGATAGGCACTTTCGTAGCGCGCCCAATGCCGCGCCTCGCCGCGCCAGCCGAGCGCGAGCAGGCCGTAGGCAAAGGTCGCGAAGCGCCTGCCGGCAGCGCACGACCGGTCGCGCAGCGTACCCAGGTCGGGAATCAGGCCGACATACCAGAAGAGCAGCGACACGATCAGATACGTGCTGATCGCGAAGATATCCCACACCAAAGGGCTGCGCCATTGCGGCCATACGTTCATGACGCTGGGATAAGGAATGAGCCAGTAAAAGAACCAGGGCCGCCCCAGATGCAGGATGGGAAAAAGCCCCGCGATACTGGCCGCGAACAGCGTCATGGCCTCCGCGAAGCGATTGATCGACGTGCGCCACTTTTGACGCAACAGCAAGAGGAACGCCGAAATAAAGGTGCCGGCATGACCGATGCCGATCCACCAGACGAAGTTGCCGATTGCGAAGCCCCACGCAACGGGAATGTTGACGCCCCAGATGCCGACGCCCTTGACGAAGAGCCACGTAATCGCGCCAAGCAGCATCAACGTGCCGGCGAATGTCACGAGGAATGCGGTCATCCACGGCCAGCGGACGGGGCGCTCGAGGACGAGGTTCGCGATCTTGTCGCTGACGCTCGCATAGCCCCAACCGGCGCGCAGGACGTCGCTATCCTTAGAAACGGGCGGCTGTTCCTGGGCCGGGTTCATGCCTGCTCCAGTTCGTCATCGGGATTGAGAATGAGCGCCGCATACGTGGTCCGTGGCCGCGTATTCAGTTCGGCCAGCAGCGCGTAGTCCAGCGGCGACGCCTTGGCCCGATTGACCTTGCTCGCCGGATCGTTGAGATCGCCGAACGAGATGGCTTCGGTCGGGCATACGGCCTGGCACGCGGTCACCACCTCGCCGTCCTGCAAGCGCCGCCCGAGCTTTTCGGCCTCGATGCGCCCGCGCGTGATGCGTTGCAGGCAGTAGGTGCACTTCTCCATCACACCTCTGCGCCTCACCGTCACCTCGGGGTTGTAGGCGGGTCTGGGGCGGTCGATAGCCGTATTCGCGTATTGCAGGAAGTTGAAGCGCCGGACCTTGTAGGGGCAGTTGTTCGAGCAAAAGCGCGTACCCACGCAGCGGTTATAGACCTGCACGTTGAGGCCCTCGCTGTCGTGCACGGCCGCGCCCACCGGACACACTTCTTCGCAAGGCGCGGTTTCACAATGCATGCAGGGTACGGGCTGAAAGGCGCTGCGCGGACTGGAAGCCGGTCCGACGTCGTAACGATCGACGCGAATCCAGTGCATCTCCCGCCCGCGCGCGACTTCTTCCTTCCCGACCACGGGGATGTTGTTCTCGGCCTGACAGGCGATGGTGCACGCGCGACAGCCGATGCAGGCATTCAGGTCGATCGCCATGCCCCACTTGTAGTCCTTGTATTGCCACTCCGGATAGATCGACATCTCGGGCGTGCGCTTGCGCGGCTCGTCATTGGCGAAGTGCGGGTTACGGTGGAATTCATCGAGCTTCGCCATCTGCACGATCTCGCGCCCTTCCATCTGCTGATGGTTTTGCGTGGTGGCAAATGCAATCTGGCGGCCGGTCTTTTCCGCCTTCAACGCGTGCGAGCCTCGCAAGACTCTGAGACGGTATGCATCGAAGCCCACGCCGTTGCCGACATGACCGGCTGCCCATCTGCCGTAGCCGAGCGGCAGCGTGATTGCGCCTTCCGCGTGAGCGCGCCACACCCATGCCGGCGCCTCGACCACGCGTTCCGGCGCATGTTCCAGCGACAAACGAAGCACGTCGCCGGTTTGCACGCCCAAAGCCTGCGCGGTGCGTTCGCCGAGCAAGGCCGCGTTGTCCCAGGTCATCGTGCTGAACGGACGCGGCAGCTCCTGCAACCAGCCGTTGTTGGCGAACTCGCCGCCTCCAACCGACGAATCGGCGACGAACAGTGCACGCAGCGCCGGACCATTGAAATCCGGCGGTGGCGGCAGATCGGGAAGACCGCTCAACGCGAGCGGCGAACTGGCGCTGCCCGCGATGAGTCCTTGCCGGAGCGTCTGCTGCCAGAATTCCTCGAAATTCCCGCCTTGCTGTTTGCGCTGCCAGTAGTCACGAACCAGCGCGTACCCTGCTTTCTCGTTGCCGTCGATCAGAAGGGCCAGCAACTCATGCGCCGAATGGCCGTGATAAAGCGGCGCAATGATGGGCTGCACGATGGACGCCGTGCCGTCGAACGCGCGGCCATCGCTCCATTGCTCGAACGCATGCGTCGCCGGCACGTGCCACTGGGTAACGCGCGCCGTTTCGTCGCGGTAAAGGCCGAGATGCACCGAAAACGGCAGCTTGCTCAAGGCGCGCTCAAAGCCGATATCCGGCGGCGCATCGTAGACCGGATTGGCGTCCAGCATGATCAGCGAAGTCACCGCGCCGGAGTGAATGTCGTCGACGAGCATCGCAAGCGATTCGGCGTGGTTCTCAGGCTGCGCTTCGACGGGTGCGATGGGCACGATCGTTTCGCCGACGTTGCCGAGATGAACGTTCATCCGATGCACGAGCGCACGCGTGCGCGGCGACATGCTGCCGCCGGCCACGATGATCGACTGTCCGCGATGCGCAGCCAGCCGACGTGTCAGCACCTCTTCCCATTTCGCGGCGCGCGCGTCGGAAGCGGACGGAATCTCGGATAGCCCGCCGCTATTCATACCCAGCCGGGACGCGATGCGCCATATCGTTCTTTCGATCTCGTGCGGCGGCATCGCGATGCGGTTGTCCGCCAGTGCGCCAGACAATTGCGGGCTCGCTTCGAGCGCATAGAGACGCTTGTCGAACTGCGGCGCTTCACTGCGGCGGTTGTGCAGGAAGTCGCGCGCGTGGCGTATGCCTCCGGGCGAGTCCACGAAGGGGTCCGCATCGACGCTCACTATGATGGCAGCGCGATCGAAGCGATACAGCATATCGGCAGGCTGTCCGAATGCCAGCCGGGCCGCTTCGAAGCCGGCATCGTCGTGCAGCGGATCATGGCAGTGCCAGCGCGCTTTCGGATAGCGCGCCAGCAAGCCGGCAATCTGGTCGGCGAGCGTCGGCGATGTCGTGGTCCCGGTCAGGATGCGAAGGCCGGCGCCGTCGTTAGCATTCCACTGTGCGCGTTGCGGCGCCAGGGCCGCCTTGAAGGCCTCCCACGTCGATAACACATCGCCGCGCTGCGCCGTCTGCGAACGGTCCGGATCCCAGAGTTGCAGCACCGAGGCCTGCGCGAATATGCCCGTCGCACCGAGGCTCGCGGGATGTTCGGGGTTGCCTTCCACTTTCGTGGGCCGCCCCATTTCGCTTTCGACCAGCACGCCTTGCGCATAACCGTGGTGGATGAAAGCCGTCGCGTAATACAGCGGCTTGCCGGGCACCATCTCTTCCGGCATCCGCACGTAGGGGACGATGACCTCCTGCGGCGGCCCGCTACAGCCGGCGCCGGCCAACGCGAGCGATGCAGCCATGATCTTGAGGAACGTGCGGCGTTCGGCGCTCGTTAGCTCGTCGTTGGCCGGTACGACCGGGATGAAAGGACGATGGCGCATGGTTCTATCGATGACAAGTTGAGCAATCCGTCAGCCGTCTCGTGCCCTGCAGATGAAAGAGCCGGTTCAACTGCCCGATCTCCTGCTGCGACAACGGCGGGGTATTCGTCATCGAGAACACATCGGCGAGGGGCCGGATGTGTTGCGGCGCAGTGCGATGACACTGGAGGCACCACTGCATATCGAGCGATGCCACGCGCGCGGTCAGCGGCATTTCATCGATCCGGCCGTGACACTCGATACACGCGACGCCCTTGTTGACATGGATGCTGTGATCGAAATAGACGAAGTCCGGCAGATCGTGCACGCGGTTCCAGCGAATGGGCGTGTTGCTGTCCATGCTTGCGTGCAGCGGCGCGAGCACCGGCGAATCGGTGAACAGCTGCGAATGGCAGGTCAGGCAGATCTGCGTCGACGGCATGCCGGCGAACGCGGACTTCTCGACCGACGTATGGCAATAACGGCAGTCGATGCCGTCATCGCCGACATGATGCTTGTGGCTGAAAGGGATCGGCTGCTCGACAGGCTCATGGACTTTGGCGTCGGGCTCGGCGTACCAGCGCGCAGCAGTGATGGCGGCGATCACAAGGACAAGCGCCGTCATGGAGAACAGCTTGATGGCAAAAACCGTCGACTGACTGAACGCTTGCGCCATGGAAGCTCATGCCATCCCTGAGGTGGGTTTCATCTTTCGAGCGCGGCGCAAATGCGATGCCAACGCTTGCATGACGACATTCGAAGCACGAAGCTTCATCGGCGTTCGCGGAATTAGGGCGCCGAGCCGGTGTTCTTCGGCTTCTTCGCCAGCTCGCCTCCGGAATCAGACCGCTTCGAAGCCTGCGTTCCATAACTTTCTGATGAAGAGAACGCCGCTGTCGTTCTTACAATCAATACCGGTACGTTTAACAGGTCAGTCCAAAACGCACGCCAATGCGACATCAAGAGTGGTTGACGCTTCCCTTTACAAACGCTTTCGGTGAGCTTCTAGCGCTTCACGACGGAACGCGAGCCATTCTCGATTCGGACTCGATGAACGTGTTGGCGCATGGTTATAGGCACTACTAACTCGCACATTCCCGCCAGTACGGAGCGTCGAATCTGGACGTTCCTACGTCCCCGATTGCGCGGCTTGCACCGATTCCATATCCATCGCAACGAGCACGCTGCACGAAACACGATCGAGCAAGCGGCCGTCGTCCTGGCCGGTCCACCATCGTGCAAGAAGACCGCTGCGATGATGCCCGACCACGATGAGATCGATCTTCAGCTCTTCGGCGAACCGCGGGATTTGATTCATCGGGTTACCGATCGCAAAGTGACCGGCTGCCGACACACCGAGTCGCGCAAGCTTGTCGACGCCTTCACGTAGCACCTCTTTCGCCGACGCCTCCTCCAGATCGAAAGGCACCGCAGGCATGGCGTCGAGACCGCGCGCCCACGCAGCGTCGTCCAATACCGCAAGCAAATGCGTTTCGGCGCGAAGCTGTAGCGCGAGTTCGGCGCCGAGCCTCAAGGCGCAGCGCCCTTCCCGCGTGGCGTTATAGCACAATAAGATTCTGCGATATGTGGCCATCTCG
Source organism: Caballeronia calidae (assembly GCF_900044055.2). GTDB lineage: Bacteria > Pseudomonadota > Gammaproteobacteria > Burkholderiales > Burkholderiaceae > Caballeronia > Caballeronia calidae. The sequence continues at coordinate 202,126 of NZ_FCOX02000002.1, forward strand.
ACTCCTGCAAACTGTCCTTCAGATTGGCAAGGAGAGTCTCCTGTCGGATCACCTGCGTCGAACCGACGACGACGCCGTCGCCTGCCATTTTCAATGTATCACGTTGTGATGTATTTCGCTGAAGGCGCGTTAAAGGCGTGAGTTTCATGGCACAACAACGATTTCTTTGCCTGCCGGGCGATGGCTTCGATGTCCGCATAAACTCCATTAGGCATGCAAATCGCCATCTATCTTCTAATCATTGAGATAAGCAATTCGTCTATGATCCCCACGGCAAACAGATTGGCCGTCCGGGTGCGCCGCCGGTAATCGTTCCCCCCGGCGAGCCATGCTTCTGACAGGCATGGGCGAGGAGCAAGGCCACCGGCTCGTGCTCATCCTGATGGACGCAACCATGCCTCGTGGATCTCCTGCCGACGACTGGACGCCAAAACATATTTGCGAACGGGCCGAGGCGAGTTGAAACGAAACCGCCGCGCGCGGTCCACGCACAAGCGCCGCAGCCGCGAACGGCGCCGGTCTCTTGGCCCAGTCAAAAAGACATTTCTTGGCCCTTCAGCCTGTGTCATCGCGCCGATATCGTACGTGTCATGCAACGGAGAACACGCATGGACACATCGATTACCTTTCGGCATCTCGACACGCCCGACGACTGGACGCGCGCCTTCGACATCATGAAGGAACTGCGACCGCATCTGACGGACGCGGCCGCCTTCCGCGAGCAAATGCGCCGCCAACGCGAGGAAAGCTATCGCCTGCTCGCTGCATGTGATAGCGAAGGCGCGATTCTCGGCCTCGCCGGTTATCGCACGCAAACGAATACGCTGTACGGACGTTTCGTCTATGTCGACGATCTCGTCGTCACGGCGCGGCTGCAAAGCGGCGGCATCGGCGCATGCCTGCTCGACAAGGCCCGCGAGATCGCGCGTCATTCGCGCTGCGCCCATTTCGTGCTCGATACCGGCCTGCACATGGCGCTCGCGCAACGCTTCTACTATCGCAACGGCCTGCTCGCGAAAGGCATGCACTTCGTTCAGCCGCTGATTGAAAACAACAAGGAAACCGCGCGATGAAAGTCCTCTTCATCAACGCCAGCCCGCACGGCGAAGCGAGTCATGGCTACCGGCTCGCACTGGAAATGATCGATACGTTGCGCAAGAATGCGCGCGTGGATATCGTCGAGCGCGATCTCGCCGCGATGCCGCTGCCGCCCATCACCCGGGATTACGCACGCGCGATCACATCGCGTCATCCGGATGCGAGCCAGTTCGACATCTCCGAGCAATTGATCCGGGAAATCGAAACGACAGACGCGCTCATCATCAACACGCCGATGCACAACTTCACCGTGCCCGCCGGGTTGAAGCTATGGATCGATTATGTGCTGCGCATACATCGCACGTTCGCGTCGACGCCCGAAGGCAAGGTCGGTCTGATGCGCGACCGGCCGACGTTCGTGATCGTCGGATCGGGCGGCTTTCATTGCGGCGAGCACGCGCGTCAGCCTGATTTCCTCACGCCGTATCTGCGTTACGCGCTCGGCTCGATCGGCTTGAAAAGCATGCACTTCCTGCTGCTTCAAGGACTCGTTCGCGGCGATGAAGCCGTGAACGAAGCGTTGCAGGCTGCGCGCAACGAGATCGCGCGTCACGCGCTCTTCGCATCCGACGACGACACCGTCACGCTCTAACCGTCGTACGCCCGCCGCAGCATGCGTGCGAGACGCGCGGCTTCGGCGGCATCGGCGACATTCGCGAAGCCGACGACGATCCCGCGCAACGTATGCTTCGTGCGCCCGCTCAGATACCACGCCGATAGCGCGATCACCGCGAGACCCGCTTCGCGCGCGCGGGCGGCCATCGCCATGTCATCGACGGGGCCTTCGCGTCCCGCATGAAAGATCGCGACGAGGTGCATGCCGCCCGTCGGCAACTCGATGCTGACTTTGTCGCCGAACGCCTTCAGAATCGCATTCGCGAGCAGCATGCGGCGCTCGGCGTACAACGCGCGCATACGCTTCAGATGCCGCGCGAAATGCCCTTGCGCGATGAAGTCCGCCACCGCCGCCTGATAGAGATAAGGCGATCCCGCGTTCATGCTCTTCGTGAGTTGCGCAAAGCGCGCGACGGCCCGCTCGGGCAACACCACATATGAAAGCCGTAACCCCGGAAACAGCACCTTGCTGAAGGTGCCGCAATAGATCACGCGATCGTCGCGATCGAGGCTCTTCAGCGCGGGCAAGGGACGGCCCGCATAGCGGAACTCGCTGTCGTAATCGTCCTCGACGATCCAGCTTCCCGCGCGGCTCGCCCAGTCGAGCAGCTTCATGCGCCGCGCGAGCGAGAGCGTCACGCCGAGCGGACTCTGATGCGCAGGCGTCACGATGGCGAAGCGCGCGTCGCCCGCGAGCGCGATGCCGGCATCGACGTCGAGCCCCTCATGATCGACGGGCACGGGCACGAGCCGCATGCCTGCATCGACGAGAAAGTTACGCGCGAGCAGATAGCCCGGCTCTTCGAACCACGCGAAGTCATCCGGCTTGGCGAGACCGCGCAGGATGAGTTCGAGCGTCGCGCGATAGCCGTTCGTCACGAAGACCTGTTCCGGGTCGCACTCGACGCCGCGCGACAGGCCGAGATAGGTCGCGATGCGCTCGCGCAATGGGCGATATCCCGATGGCTCGGGGTACGTGAGCGTCGCGAGATCGCCGCTGCGCGCACGATAGGCGACGAGCCGGCTCCAAAGCTTGCGCGGGAACGCATCGAGCGCGGGCAGGCCGGGGCGCAGCGGCTTGGCGTCGTTGCCGACATCGGTGGCGGGCTCCGTTCGCGTGACGCGCGGCGCCGATGCGCGCTCGCGGCTCTTGCGTGCCGCCAACCGGGTGGCCGCGCCCGGCAGCGACGACGACACGAACGTGCCCGCCGCGCCGCGCATCTGCAAATAACCCTCATCGACGAGAATGTTATAGGCCATCTCGACCGTACCGCGCGCAGTATTCAGTTGCGTCGCGAGTCCGCGCAATGCGGGCACGCGATCACCCGGCTTCAGATGGCCCGCCGCGATCGCCGACTTGAAACGCTCGCATATCTGCAGATAAATCGGCGCGGCCTCGAGCCGGTCGATTTCAATGTTCAACGCAGGGTCGGCTGTGGGCATCAGGCAGCTCATGGACTAGTTGGATCGACGATTCTTGTCCCTTTCTTCTAAGCCATGATTGTCACACAATGACTTCACTTTCACTTGATTAGCGAGGTGCATCATGAAGATCGTCGTCATCGGTGGTTCGGGTCTGATCGGCGCGAAAACGGTCGCGATTCTGCGCGCGAAGGGTCACGAGGCCGTCGCCGCGTCGCCGCGCAACGGCGTCGATTCGGTGACGGGCGCGGGACTGAATGAAGCGCTTCGCGGCGCGCAGGTCGTCATCGACGTGAGCAACGCGCCTTCGTGGGCGCCCGACGATGTCATGGCGTTCTTCCGCGCGTCGACCACCAATCTCGTGAAGGCCGAAGCAGCGGCGGGCGTGAAGCATCATGTCGCGCTGTCGGTCGTCGGCACGGACCGCATGCCGGACAACGGCTATTTCCTCGCGAAAGTCGCGCAGGAAAAGCTGATCGCGGAATCGGGCGTGCCGTATTCCATCGTGCGCGCGACGCAGTTCCTCGAGTTTCTCGGCGGCATCGCGGATGCGGGCATGCAGGACGGCAAGGTGCATCTGTCGACGGGACAGTTCCAGCCGATCGCAGCCGACGATGTCGCGGCCAACGTCGCCGATGTCGCGCTCGGCGCGCCGCTGAACGGCATCGTCGATATCGCGGGGCCGGAGCGCGCGCCGCTGCATGAGATCGTCGCGCGATATCTGAAGTCGCAGGGCGATGCGCGCGAGGTCGTCGTCGATCCGAAGGCCACGTACTTCGGCGGCACGATCGACGAAGATTCGCTCGTGCCCACAGGTGACGCGCGCCGCGGCAGCATCAGTCTCGAACAATGGCTGCAACGCGCGCGCGCGTGATGAAGACAACCGGGCGCGCGCGTCTGCCGCCCGTTGCACACGCAAAGCCGCCACGACTCGACGCAGGGCCGGCCGTCCATTTGGCTTAAGGGCGAGCACCAAGTATCGCGCGGTTCATACGGATGCCTAATATTCATCCGATGTCATATGACACCCGCGACTCGGTCGCTCTCCCAAGAGGCCCAATAATTGAACAAGCATTCCGCTCTTTCCACGCTGGCCCGCTCGGGCGCGGCGTGGCTCTCCGCCGTTTCGTTCACGCTGGCGCTCTCCGCTTGCGGCGGCTCGGATGCAACGACGCCGTCGGCTCAGACTTCCGACGCGGTGAACAACGTCGCGAATAGCGATGACGGCAGTTCCGCCGCATCGAGCCCGTCGGCGGCATCGGGCACGTCCGCCGCGCCGGCCGATTCCGCGTCCGGGGCATCGTCGCCCTCTACGGACACGCCCGCGACGCCGCCCGACCAGCCCGCGTCCGCCGTCACGCCCACGGGCTTCCAGGTCGGCACGACGACCTACGACCCCGCCCTGCCGCCCGAACCGGCGTTGCCGCTCGCCGCGCAACTCTGCGCGACGCTGCCCGCCTCGCTGACGGCGCAATCGAACGGTCTGCTGCCCGACAGCGCCGACGCCGCCGATACCGCGCCCGACACCGCGCGCATTCAGGCCGCGCTCGATTCATGCAAGAACCCGTCGAGCACCGGTCTCGCGACGAACAAGGCGGTGCGTCTCGTGCCGGGCCCGAACGGCGCGAACGCGTTCATCGCCGGGGCGCTGAACCTGCCGAGCGGCGTCACGCTGTGGATCGACAGCGGCGTCACGCTCTTCGCGTCGCGCGATCCGCGTCAGTACGACAAGGTCAAGGGCACCGCCAGTTGCGGCATCATCACCGCGAGCGACAACGGCTGTCTCGCGCTCATCAACGCGAGCAAGATCGCGTATGGCGCGGTCGTGGGCGATGGCGTCATCGACGGGCGCGGCGGCAGCCCGCTCATCAGCAGCGTGCCGAACGACCCGAATCTGATGAAGCGTCCCGACGGCAGCGGCACGATGAGCTGGTGGGATATCGGCTGGATGGCGAACAAGGTGCTGAATCAGGCGCAGAACAATCCGCGCCTCATCCAGATCAGCAATGGCCGCAACTTCACGCTGTATCGCGTGACGCTGCAGAATGCGCCGAAGTTTCACGTCGTGCCGAGCGGCGTGGAAGGCTTCACGGCGTGGGGCGTCAAGATCTACACGCCGACCGCCGCCTACGAGGCGATGAAGAACTATCTCGGCATGGCTTACAGCCCGGATACGGCGAAGAACACCGACGGCATCGATCCCGGAAGCTCCGGCCCGATCACGAGCAACGCGGGCAATCCGGGCAAGCTGACGGGCGACGCCAGCAACATGCTGATCGCGTACACGCATATCCGCACCGGCGACGATAACATGGCGATCAAGGGCGGCACCGGCACGGTCAACGGCCGCACGTACAACATCACCGTCGCGCATAGCCATTTCTATTCGGGGCACGGCATGTCGATCGGCAGCGAGACGGCGGGCACCGACAACGGCGCGCCAAACCCCGACGTCACGCCGGTGGACGGCATCCTGCCGAGCGTGAGCAATGTCAACGTCTACGATCTCGTGATCGACGGCGCGGACAACGGCCTGCGCATCAAGTCGGACTGGAGCCGCAGCGGTCTCGTTTCCAATATCCGCTATTCCAACGTGTGCATTCGCACGCCGGACTCGTCGCCGGACGGCAAGCCGCAAGCGCTGATCTTTTCGCCGTACTACAGCCCGACGAAGAACAACGGCCTGTATCCGAACTTCAGGAACATCGCGCTGGATGGCGTGCGCATCGTCAATGCATCGAGCTACACGTTCCAGGGATTCAACACAGCGAGCCCGGTGCTGCAAGGCTCGGGATGGTCGGCGGGCACGACCGGCTGGCCGAATCCGGCGGTCGTCAATCCGTTGACGATCTCGCTCGACAATGTCGTCGCGGATGTCGCGCCGCTCTCCTTCACGGTCGCGGATGCGCTCGTTTCGATCGGCGAAGGCGGCACCTCGCTGCCGTTCACGAACGGCGGCAATGTGAGCGTCACCCGCGCGGCGCTTAACCAGTCGATCGCGCCCGTCGATTGCAGCATGGCATTCGTGCCTTTCCCTGGCTCGGCTCGCTAGCGCACGTTCTCATCGAGCACGAGCAGGTTGTCGTGCGAAAAGCCGAGCGCGACCGGCTGGCCGCGCTCCGGCAGAATCCGGTGGGGATCGTTGAAGAGATCGAGGGAAACCACGGCGCCGCTGACCCGCGCGCGAATGCGGACCACGGCGCCCAGAAAGCTGATCTCTTCCACGGTGGCCGCCAGCGAGTTCCGGCCGTGCGCTGGCGGCTCCAGCAGGATCGCCTCGGGCCGCAGCGCCAGCAGCCGCTCCTTGCCCGCATCGTCGGGAGGAAGCGGCCTCGACGTCACGAGCTCCTGTCCTGCCACCGCGATGCGCCCCGTCGCAGGATCGATCACACGGCCCGCGAGAATGTTGAGCGTTCCCACGAACGACGCGACGAAGCGTGTGCGCGGAAAGTTGTAGATATCGAGCGGCGCGCCGATCTGCTCGACGCGCCCGTCGTTCATCACGACGATGCGGTCCGAGATCGACAGCGCCTCTTCCTGATCGTGCGTGACGAAGATCGACGTGATGCCGAGCTCACGCTGCAGCGCCCGGATGTCGTCGCGCAACGAGACGCGGATTTTCGCGTCGAGCGCGGACAGCGGTTCATCCAGGAGCAACACCTGAGGCTTGCTCGCGAGCGCCCGCGCCAGCGCCACGCGCTGTTGCTGCCCGCCGGACAGTTGCCACGGATAGCGCGCGGCGAGATGCGGCAGCTTGATGAGTTCGAGCATGTCGGCGACGCGCGCATCCATCTCCTTTTGCGAGCGCTTCGCGACCTTCAGCGCGAAGCCGATGTTCTGCGCCACCGTCATGTTCGGAAACAGCGCATACGACTGAAACACCATGCCGACCGCGCGATCGCGCGTGCGCACATGCGTGACGTCGCGTCCGTCGAGGCGGATCGTGCCGTGCGTGGGCGTTTCGAATCCGGCGATCATGCGCAGCACCGTGGTCTTTCCGCAGCCCGACGGCCCGAGAAAGGTAATGAATTCGCCCTTCTCGATCTGCATGTCGAACCGATGCAGCGCGACGTTGGTCCCGAACGCCTTGTGAAGATTGTCGATCTCGAGGAATGCCATGGGTCGCGGCCTCATCGGCTCAAGTTTTATGTCCGGCCAGGGCGCGCGCCGAGCCGAACACCTGGATCAATCCCATCGATGCCCACGTGATGATGAACGCGATGATCGCCAGCGCCGAAGGCTCGTAGGCGCGGTTCGCGCCGACCAGTTGCAGGTACGGCCCGAACGCCGGACGATCCAGCAGGCTCGCGATCGTGAATTCGCCGATCACGACGGCGAACGTCAGGAATGCGCCGGACAGAATGCCCGAGCGCACGTTCGGAAAGATCACGCGGAACAGGATCGTCGTCCAGCCCGCGCCGAGACACTCGGCGGCCTCGGTCAGCGAGCGGACATCCACGGCGCGCATTCCGGCATCGACGGCACGGTACATATAGGGCAGCGATAGCGTGACGTAACCGAACACGAGCAGCAGATCGGTCGCGCGCTCGTTGCTGGTGAGCGGCAGTATCGAACTGCTGTTGTAGATGCGCAGATAGCCGAAGACGATCACGATGGCCGGGATCACGAGCGGCAGCAAGGTGATGAACTCGACGACAGGCCGCAGCTTCGGCAGACGCAATTGCACCCAATACGCGGTCGGCACGACGAGCAGCACGCCGATCACGATGGTGAGCAAGCCCATCAGCACCGAATAGCCGAACGAGGCCTGAAAATGGGGATCGCCGAGCACGACGCGGTAGGCATCGAAGCTGTATGTATCGCGGCGCATCCGCAGACTGAATTCGAAGGTCGCGGCGAGCGGGATCAGGAAATACAGCGCGCCGACGATCACCGCGATCCAGGCGCCCGCGCGCGATTGCGTGTTCATCGGCGGCCCCTTTCGGCTCGCGCGCGCAGCCAGATGTAGCCGCCGTTCGACAGGCCCGTGACCACGATCATGCCGAGCGCGAGCGCGTAGCCGAGATTCTGGTTATGCAGCACGTCGCCGCGAATCTGCGCGTACAGCAAAATCGGCACGATATTGAGCGAACTGCCGGTCAGCGCGTAAGCCGTGGCGACCGCGCCGAACGCGTTCGCGAACAGCAGCAAGGCCGCGCCGAGCAGGCTCGGCCACAAGACCGGCAAGCCGACATATCGCCAATACTGTGCCGCCGTCCCGCCGAGACAGTCGCATGCTTCGCGCCACTCGCGTTTCAGACCGTCGAGCGCCGGCGTGATGATGAGCACCATCAACGGAATCTGGAAATACAGGTACGTGATGGTCAGCCCGAGGAAGCTTAGAATGCTGAAGCCGGTGGAGTAGAGATTGAAGCCGAGATACTTGCGCGCCAGCACCGTCACGAGACCCACGCGCCCCAATGTGCAGATGAACGCGAAGGCAAGCGGCACGCCCGCGAAGTTGGATGCGACGCCCGAGAAGGTCATGAGCGTCGGCCTGATCCATGCGGGGAGCCGGCCATGCACCGCGGCCCAGGCGAGCAGCGCGCCGAAGAGCGTCCCGCCCGCGGCGGATGCGACGCTCACCTTCACGCTGATCCAGTAGGCATCGAGCACGCCTGGCTGAAACAGCTCGCGGAGATTGGCCAGCGTGAAGTGGCCCTGCGCGTCCTGAAACGCGCCGATCATCAGGAATGCGGTGGGCAGCAACAGAAACAGTAGTGCGAACCCGAAGAACGGCGCGACGCCCGCATAGGTCAGCCAGCCGGCCCCGCTGCCCGCGCGCACGGGTCCGGACTTCGGCGCGGGCGCGGCCGGCGTCAGCAAGTCCGGCCCGGATGCGCCCGGCTGCGGCGATGCGCTCATCTCGGCAGTTCGGACGCGGCTACTTCACGTTCGCCCCGACGACCTGATCCCAACCTTTGGTCACGGCGTCTTTCGTGGCGTTCTGCTGCTCGAGCGTCGGAAAGACCGCGTTGCCATATGCCGATGCGGGCGGCAGCTTCGCGAGCAGCGCCTGCGGCACCTTTTTCTGCGCGACGAGTTCGTTGTAGCGCATCGGGTGACAGTAACCGGCCAGCCAGCCGAGTTGCCCTTCATCGGAGTAGAGGAATTCCATCCATAGCTTCGCGGCGTTCGGATGAGGCGCGTAGGCGCTGATCGCCTGAACATAGACGCCCGCCACCACGCCCGTCTTCGGCACGATCACCTGCACTTTCGGATTGCCCTTGAGCGTGTCCCGATCGGCGAGCGCGTTGTAATCCCAGCGCACGATGATCGGCGTCGTGCCCTGCGCCAGCGACGCGGCCTTGCCGATAACCGGCACGAAGTTGCCGCTCTTGTTCAGATCGGCGAAAAACTTGAGGCCCGCCTGGTCGGCTTTGCCTGCATCGCCCTTGGTCTGCGAGAGGCCGGCCGCATAAACGGCCTGAATGGCCTGATTGGCCGAGCGCGGATCGCCGGCGAGGGAGACTGCGTTGCGGTACTCCGGCTTGAGCAGATCGCCCCAATCGGCCGGCGGCTTGTCGATCATGTCCGCGTTGACTTCGAACGCAAGCACGCCGTAGTAGTCGCCGTACCAGTAGCCGTCCGCATCCTTGGAAGCAGCCGGAATCGAATCCCACGTCGATACCTTGTAAGGCTGCAACAAGCCTTCCTTCTTGGCGGACGGCCCGAACGACAGGCCGACATCGATGACATCGGGCGCCTGCGGTCCCTTGTTGCCTTTGTTCGCCTTGATCGCTTCGATCTCGTCGCCCGAGCCCGCATCGGGGTTGAGCTCGTTGACGCGGATGCCGTACTTCTTCTGGAACGCGGCGATCAGTGCACCGTACCCGCACCAGTCGTGCGGCAAGGCGATCGTCGTCAGCTGACCTTCCTGCTTCGCGGCGGCGACGAGCGCGTCGGGCGGCGCAGCCGACGCCGGACCGATGCCGCCCCCCGCCAGTGCGGCCGCTGCGGAGATCGAAATGACACGGCCCGCCCAGATACGCTTCATCGTCATCGCTGCTCCCGGTGAGGAAGGTAGTGCGTTGAAGAGATCAGCCGATTGCTGATGCAGGCTAGATTTAATTCCCCGAATTTGCAAGCCGCCAAAAAGTGGCGCCGCGCCGGCGAAATCCCTGTCGTTCGACTCCACGATTGAGCATTCCATATGCGGCGGAAAGGCCCGAACCACATCTGCCTGCGAAGCAAGGGAAAACCCTCGATAACCGAAGCACGCCGCCCCGCGCGGCAGGCAGGGCAAGGCGGAAAGGATCGTTAGCCTGAGGATAACGAACGCATCCCGAGTGTCATTGAACGCCCCTCTCCCGCTCTCTAGACTCGCCTCAAGTCCTGAGCGAGAGCACACATGTCCAGTCAAAGTCCCACCCACTCCCGTTGGGCCACGCGCCGCGCGGAAAAACATCGCCGGCTTGCGCGGGTCGCATCGATCGCGGACGGCAACGTGCTGCCCGCCGGGCGCATCGTCGATGTCCTGCAAAACCTGATCGCGGCGGGCGATCGTGTCGTCGTCGAGGGCAACAATCAGAAGCAGGCGGATTTTCTGTCGCGTTCGCTCGCGAAAGTCGATCCGGAAGTCATCCACGACCTGCACCTCATCATTCCGAGCGTGAGCCGGGCCGAGCATCTCGATCTCTTCGAGCGCGGCATCGCAAGAAAGCTCGACTTCGCCTATGCGGGCGCGCAAAGCCTGCGCATCTCGCAGTTCCTGCAGGACGGCATCCTCGAGATCGGCGCGATTCATACCTACATCGAGCTGTATGCGCGGCTCTATGTCGACCTGACGCCCAACGTCGTGCTGATCGCCGGCTTCAAGGCGGATCGCGACGGCAATCTCTATACGGGCGCAAGCACCGAAGACACGCCCGCGCTCGTCGAAGCCGCCGCGTTTCGCGACGGCATCGTGATCGCGCAGGTCAACGAGATCGTGGGCGATCCGAAGGACCTGCCGCGCGTCGACATTCCGGGTTCGTGGATCGACTTCGTCGTGCAGGCGGACAAGCCGTTCTTCATCGAGCCGCTCTTCACGCGCGACCCGCGCCTCATCACGCCGATCCAGATTCTCATGGCGATGATGGCGATCCGCGGCATCTACGAGCGGCATCAGGTGCAGTCGCTCAATCACGGCATCGGCTTCAACACGGCGGCGATCGAACTGATCCTGCCGACCTACGGCGAAAAGCTCGGCCTGAAGGGCAAGATCTGCCGCCACTGGACGCTCAACCCGCATCCGACGCTGATCCCCGCGATCGAAACCGGCTGGGTCGACAGCGTGCATTGCTTCGGCGGCGAACTGGGCATGGAAGCCTATGTCGCGCAGCGGCCCGATATCTTCTTCACCGGGCGCGACGGGTCGATGCGCTCCAACCGCGCGATGTGCCAGCTCGCGGGGCAATACGCGGTCGATATGTTCATCGGCTCGACGCTGCAGATGGACGGCCTCGGCAACTCGTCGACGGTCACGCACGGCCGGCTGACGGGTTTCGGCGGTGCGCCGAACATGGGCCACGATCCGCACGGCCGGCGCCACGCGACACCCGCATGGCTCGATCTGCTGCAGACGGACAACCCGCTCGAACGCGGCCGCAAGCTCGTCGTGCAGATGGTCGAGACATTCCAGGCGGGTGGCCAGCCGAGCATCGTCGAATCGATCGATGCGGTCGAAGTCGGGCGCGATTCGGGCATGCCGCTCGCGCCCGTGATGATCTACGGCGACGATGTCACACACGTGCTGACCGAGGAAGGCATCGCGTATCTCTACAAGGCGCGCTCGCTCGAGCATCGCAAGCAGATGATCGCGGCGGTCGCGGGCGTGACGCCGGTCGGTCTTTCGAACAGCGCGGACAAGCTCGCCGAACTGCGCCGCGACGGCTTCGTCGCGTTGCCCGAAGACCTCGGCATCCATCGCAGCGAAGCGAGCCGGTCGCTGCTCGCGGCGAAGAGCGTGGCGGATCTCGTCGACTGGTCGGACGGGCTGTACGACCCGCCCGCGCGATTCAGGAGCTGGTGATGCACGAGAACCTCGCCATGAACGCGGCGCGGCCTTTACGCCAGGCGCCGGACCTCGCCGACCGCCTCGGCGCGCAGGTGGTCGAAGCGCTGATCGACGAAGTGACGCTCGCGCCGAAGCCCGGACTCGTCGATATCCGCAGCCGCGGCGCGCATCACGATCTCGACTGGAAACTGATGTGCGTATCGGCGCTGGCGCTGCAGCCGACCTTCGCCGAGCTGGCGCGCGCGGGCATCGAAACGAGGCCGATGCTTGCGCTGCGCGAGCGCATCGGCGCAATCGGCCGCGAAGGCGAAGCGCGCATGCTCGATGCGACCGGCGGCGCGAATACGCATCGCGGCGCGATCTGGGCGCTCGGACTGCTCGTCACCGCCGCGGCGCGCGAGCCGTCGGACCTCGCTCCGGCGGCAGTCGCCCGGCGCGCCGGATCGATCGCCCGTCTGCAGGATCGTCACGCGCCCGCCGTCACCGGCAACAAGGGCGAGCAGGCATGCCGCGACTACGACGTCGGCGGTGCGCGCGGTCAGGCGCAGGCAGGCTTTCCGCATGTCGTGGACATCGCCCTGCCGGAGCTCGCGCGTTCACGCGAACGCGGCGACAGCGAAACCGCCGCGCGCCTGAACGCGCTGCTCGCGGTGATGGCGAGCCTCGACGACACCTGCGTGCTCGCGCGCGGCGGACGCAGCGCACTCGCCGAGATGCAGGACGGCGCGCGGCTCGTGCTGGCACATGGCGGCGCGGCGCACATCGACGGCCGCCGCCGGCTCAAGGCGCTGGACCGGCGGCTCGTCGAACGGCACGTATCGCCCGGCGGCGCGGCCGATCTGCTCGCCGCCGCCCTCTTTCTCGACCGGCTCGGAAGCGAAGCCGGTCATCCGACGAAGGCATAGGAACGCATATGGAAACCATCGTCCTCGAATTCCCGGCGGGCCAGCCCGCGCAACGCCGCGCGCTGGCGGGCGTGGTCGCATCGGGAGACCTCGAAGTCCTGCTCGAAGCGAACGCGGCGCACCGCACCGTGGTGAACATCACGACATCCGTCGACGGCAAGGAACATATCTGGCAGTCGGTGCTGGAACGCATTCTCGGCGACGGCTCGCTGCCCGCCGCCAGGCTCGAAATCAACGATTCGGGCGCGACGCCCGGTGTCGTGCAGATGCGCATCGGGCAAGTCTTCGAACAACTGAAATCGACCGGCGGAGCGTGAAACATATGGATGCGCAACAACTGCTCGAACGCCAGAGCTTCATCGAACTCGATGCGCGCAGCCGCGCGAAAAAGCTGCTGGACGAAGGCACCTTCAGTGAACTGCTCGATCCGTTCGAGCGTGTGAGCTCGCCGTGGCTCAAGCGCCAAGGCATCGTGACGCAGGCCGACGACGGCACGGTCGTCGCGAAGGGAACCATCGACGGTCAGCCTGCCGTCGTGCTCGCCATCGATGGCGGGTTTCAGGGCGGCAGCATGGGCGAGGTGTCGGCGGCGAAGATCGCGGGCAGCCTCGAACTCGCCGCCGAGGACAACCGCAGCGGCATTCCGACGCGCGCCGTCATCCTCTTCGAGACGGGCGGCGTGCGCTTGCAGGAAGCGAATCTCGGGCTGGCGGCGATCGCGGAAATCCACGCGGGCATCGTCGATCTGCGGCGCTATCAGCCCGTGATCGGCGTCACGGCCGGGCCGATCGGCTGCTATGGCGGGATGTCGATCGCGGCCGGTCTGTGCAGCTATCTGATCGGCACGCGCGAGGCGCGGCTCGGGCTCAACGGACCGACTGTGATCGAGCAGGAAGCGGGCATCGCGGAATTCGATTCGCGCGACCGCCCGATGATCTGGAGTTTCACGGGCTGCGAGCAAAGACATCGCACGGGACTGGTCGATGTCTACACCGCCGACGACGCCGATGCGATCCGCGCCGCCGTCATCGACCGGTTCCGCGCCGGACGTCCCGAAGCATGCCGCAGCGAACGCGTCACGGGCTTTCTCGCGCGGCTTTCCGAAATCGATCCGCGCGTGCAGGCCACGCCGGAACACGTGGCCGCCATCTACGGCAAGGGGTTCGGGTCATGAGCACACAAGAGCTTTCGAAGCGCGGCGCGGTCTGGCTGGATGCACTCACCGGCAGCGCGCCGTTGCAGGCAGGCTATCCGCCTTCGGTGCGGGTCGCCGATGCGCGTATCGGCAATCAACCCGCGCGGTTCATCGCGGTGGTGCCGGACCCGGACAACCCGTTTCCGCGCGCACGCAGCGGCGAAGTGGGCCTCGTGGAAGCGTGGGAGATCGCGCGGGCGGTGCGCGAAGCCGTCGATGCCGATGCACAGCGCGATGAGAAACGCCCGATCGTCGCGGTCATCGACGTGGCGAGCCAGGCCTACGGACGCCGCGAGGAAGCATATGGCATTCATCAGGCGCTCGCCGCCGCCGCCGATGCCTACGCGAGCGCGCGGCTCGCCGGCCATCCGGTGATCGGGCTGATCGTGGCACGCGCGATGTCCGGCGCGTTTCTCGCGCACGGCTATCAGGCGAACCGGCTGATCGCGCTCGCCGATCCGAAGGTGATGGTCCACGCGATGGGCAAGGAATCGGCCGCGCGCGTCACGCTGCGCTCGGTGACCGAGCTGGAGGCGTTCACGGCGCGCGTGCCGCCGATGGCCTACGACATCGACAACTACGCGTCGCTCGGATTGCTCTGGAAGCTGCTCTCCGTGATCAACGCCGACGCCCCCACCGGCGCGGACCAGTCGACGGTCGAAAAGGCGCTGCAAGCCGCCTTCGACGACATTCGCGCCGACCCGTCACGCGGCCTCGAAAGCCGCCTTCGCAGCGAGCACCGCGCGGCCTCGTCGACGGTTCGCCGCAAGCTGCGGGAACAGTGGCGCTGAGTCATCGAAAGCCAATCAGACAAATACAGGAGACACGAAATGATCATCTATGGAACCGCGCTGCTCGCGTTCTGCCATCTGGCGGGACTGTTTCTCGGCGACCTGCTCGGGGTCGCGATCGGCGTCAAGACGAATGTCGGCGGTGTCGGCATCGCGATGCTGCTTCTGATCTTCCTGCGGCTCTATCTGCACGGAAAGGGCCTCCTGCCGAAGGAAACCGAAGCGGGCGTCGGCTTCTGGGGCGCGATGTACATCCCGGTCGTCGTCGCGATGGCGGCAAACCAGAACGTCGTCGCCGCGCTCAAGGGCGGCCCTGTCGCGCTGCTGTCGGCATTGGGCGCCGCGGCTGTCTGCGCGGGCTGCATCGCCGTGCTGTCCCGCACCGGTCACGACAGCACATCGTTCGTGAACGCGCCGCATCTCGAAGAAATCTGAAGCAGGAGTCCGCCATGTTCCAAATGATCGACAAGGTTCTGATGCACAACGGCCTCGTCACCGCGTTCGCGCTGGTGGGGCTCATCATGTGGGTGTCGTCGCTGATCTCGCGCAAGCTGACCTTCGGGCGCGTGCACGGCTCGGCGATCGCCATCGTGATCGGCCTCGTGCTCGCCTATTTCGGCGGCGCGTTCACCGGAGGACAAAAGGGTCTCGCGGACTTGCCGCTTTTCACGGGCGTCGGCCTGATGGGCGGCGCGATGCTGCGGGACTTCGCCATCGTCGCGACCGCCTTCGAAGTGCAGGCCAACGAGGCGCGCAAGGCCGGGCTCATCGGCGTGGTGTCGCTGCTGCTCGGGACCGTGCTGCCGTTCATCGTCGGCGCGAGCATCGCGCATGCGTTCGGCTACACCGACGCCGTGAGCATGACCACCATCGGTGCGGGTGCCGTGACGTATATCGTGGGACCGGTGACGGGCGCGGCGATCGGTGCAAGCTCGGATGTGATCGCGCTCAGTATCGCGACGGGTCTCATCAAGGCGATCATCGTGATGATCGGCACGCCGCTCGCAGCGGGCTTCATGGGGCTGAAGACGCCGCGCTCCGCGATGATCTTCGGCGGCTTGGCCGGCACGGTGAGCGGCGTCAGCGCGGGGCTCGCCGCGACCGACCGGCGGCTCGTTCCCTACGGCGCGCTGATCGCGACGTTCCATACGGGCGTCGGCTGCCTGCTCGGGCCGTCGCTGCTGTTCTTCGCGACGAAGGCGCTGATGGGCGCGTGATGCCAAGGGAGAACCGCTGTGTCGATCGACGATGAAGTGATTCGCCCGCACGATCTTCTGTGGATCGCCGCGCCGCATGATATCCGCACGGAATCGGAGTTGCCTGCGTGGGCTTCGCCCGAGTGGCTGTCGGTCGCGCCGGCCGTGGTGCGGCGCGAAGCGGTCGGCGCGCATGACATCGTGCCCGTGGGGCTTCGAGGGCGCACGCGCAGCGAGCGGTTCGCGGGCTTCGTGGCGCGCGAGCGGATCGCGCGTCGCGTGACGCCCGAAGCGCTCGCTCGGGCGCGCGCGTGGCGTTTCGATACCGCGATCGCGAGCCTGCCCTGCGTGCGCGCACTCGCCCGCATCGCGCCCGAACTCGACCGGCTTCGGCTGGCGTGGGGCGTTATCGGCAGCGTCGGGTTTGCGCTCGCGAGCGGCTTGCACACGTTGAGAGAGGACAGCGACCTCGATCTGCTGCTACGTACCACGCAGCCATTGCCGCGCGATGAAGCGCACTCGCTCCTGTCGATGCTCAAGCGCATGCCAGCACGCATCGATATGCAGGTGGACACCGGTCACGGCGGCTTCGCGCTCGCGGAATGGGCGGGCCGATCGGACCGCGTGTTGCTGAAGACGGGACGCGGACCCTTGCTCGTAGCCGATCCCTGGGCGGAGCACGCATCATGAGCGTGCTATTCACGTTTCCCGGCCAGGGCTCGCAGCGCGCCGGCATGCTGCACGCGCTGCCGGATCACATCGACATGGCCCGCACGCTCGAAGAAGCCAGCGACACGCTGGGCCATGACGTCCGGTCCATCGACGATGCCGCATCGCTGCGCTCCACCGTCGCCGTGCAGCTTTGTCTGCTGATCGCGGGCGTCGGTCAGGCGCGCGTGATGCAGGCGCACGGCCATGTGCCCGACATGGTGTCGGGGCTTTCGATCGGCGCGTATCCCGCCGCGGTGATCGCGGGCGCGCTCGCCTTCCCCGATGCGCTCAGGCTCGTGGCCTTGCGCGGCCAGTTGATGGAACGCGCCTATCCGCGAGGCTATGGCATGACGGCGATAATCGGCCTGACGCAGCGCGCGCTCGAACGGCTGATCGCGCAAGTGAACAGCGGCGCCGAGCCCGTCTTCCTCGCAAACATCAACGCGGAAACACAGATGGTCGTCGCGGGCAGCGACGCGTCGATGGATCGTCTCGCGGCACTTGCAACGGACCACGGCGCGCAACGCTGCGAGCGTCTCGATGTCGCGGTGCCTTCGCATTGCGCCCTGCTCGACGCGCCCGCAGCCGAGCTCGCCGACGCTTTCGCTCGGGTCGATGTGCGTGCGCCGCGCATCGTTTATCTGAGCAGCAGCGCCGCGCGGCCGCTTTTCGACGGCGCGCGCATTGCCGCCGACCTCGCCGGCAACATGGCGCGGCAGGTGCGCTGGCACGACACGATGAGACTCGCATGGGAACGGGGCGCGCGCCTCGCGATCGAGATGCCGCCCGCCAATGTCCTCACGCGGCTGGCCGGTTCGATTTTTTCCGAAGGCATCGCGGTGTCCTGCAGCGAGACCTCGTTGCCCGATCTCGGCGCGCTCATCGACAGGGCATGCGCAAGCGACGAGCGATGAAGCGTCAGTCAGCGCTTCTCGTGCGCAGACGACAGACGGCCATCAGCGCGAGCAGGTTCGGATCGCGCTCGCGCGCGCGCAGGAAACTGACGCCGATGGTCTGGCGCATCAGGTATTGCGGCTTGAGCGGAATGAACTGCACCTTGTCGCCGAAAACGCCGCGCACACGCCCGGGCAAAAGCGTATAGCCGACTCCACCGCTCACCAGATTCATCAGCGAGAAGATGTCGCCGGTTCGCATCGTCACGTTCGGCGTGAAGTCCGCGACGCGAAACGCCTCGACGAAGCCGTGATATGTCGCGAAGCCTTCACCGAGCGAAACGAAAGTCTCGTCGCGGCAATCCCGAAGATCGACGGCTTCCTGCTTTGCATAGGGCGAACCGGCGGGCGCGGCGAAAAAAATATCGTCTTCGAAAAGGGGAATGGATTCGATCTCGGGCTCGGCGTCGGGCATCGCCATCAGCGCGGCATCGATTTCGCTTCGCTTCAGCTTGTCGAGCAGTTCGACATTCGGACCGAGCACCAGCTCGACATGAAGCGCGGGCCTGCGCACCTTGATATCGACGACGATGCCGGGCACGGTCTTGATCGTCAGCGAGTAGAGCGAGCCGATTCTCAGGCGGTCTGACGAATAGCCCGCGGCCTCGCGCGTCGCACGAATGCCGTCGGACAGCAGCGTCATCACTTCCTGCGCGACATCGGCGAGGATCTGCGCCGCTTCCGTCGACTTGAGATTGCGGCCCTCATGGCGGAACAGCGCGCATCGCACGCCCTGCTCCAGGGAATGCAACGCGCGATGCACGCTGACGGTGCTCACGTTCAGCGCCTCGGCCGCCTTCGCGAGGTTGCCGGTCTCCATGAACGCAAGCAGCACTTCGAGCTTGCGGAAGGTGATCTCATCGTCGATTCGGTCGCGCATCTTGGATCATGGAACGGTCGAAGTTCCCGATTATCGCCTCGCAGGTGCGCCGGACGAATAGCGTTTATCCCTCATCCCTCGGGAATCACGCGGCATCGCTTCGCATCATGCGCCCGGCGACGCGCACCCGCGTGCGCTCCCGACGCCCGAGCCATTGCGCCATTTCCCCGACGATGCCGCGCCGGAACAGCAGCACGCAAGCGACGAACATCACGCCGGTCACGATGCTGACGGATTCGCCCAGCCCCTGAAACCACGCGATATGCGTGAGCTCCGCGAGCCACGTGCCGAACGCGGCGAGCTTCGTCTCCAGCCCGACGACGATCACCGCGCCGACCGCCGGCCCGAGCCGCGTGCCGAGACCGCCGAGCAAGGTCATGAGGATGACGGTGCCCGACATCGTCCAGTGCACGTCGGAGAGGGTGGCGAAGCCGAGCACGAGCGTCTTCATCGCGCCCGCGAGACCCGCGCACGCAGCCGATATGACGAACGCCAGCAGCTTGAAGCGATCGACGTCGTAGCCGAGCGAAACCGTGCGCGCCTCGTTCTCTTTCAACGCGCCGAGAATGCGGCCGAACGGCGAATCGAGCACGCGGCCGATGAACGCGAACGCCATCGCACTGATTGCGAGCACGACGTAATAGAGCGTGAGGTCGTCGTCGAGCGCGAGCGCGCCGAACAGCCGCCCGCGCGGCACGCCCTGCATGCCGTCCTCGCCACCGGTGAACGGCGTCTGCACGCAAAGGAAATAGACCATCTGCGCGAGCGCGAGCGTGACCATCGCGAAGTAGATGCCCTTGCGGCGGATCGCGAGCAATCCCATCACGAAGCCGAGCGCCGCGCCGACGCCCGCGCCGAGCAGCAACGCGGCTTCGGGCGGCAGGCCGTGATCGCGCAACGCGCTGCCCGCGACATAGGCCGCGACGCCGAAGAACGCCGCATGACCGAACGACAGCAGGCCGACATAGCCGAGCAACAGGTTCAGCGATGTGGCGAAGAGCGCGAAGCACATCAGCTTCATCAGAAAGACCGGATACGCGCCGAGCCACGGCGCGGCGGCGAGCACGGCCAATACGGCGAAGAATGCGAAACGGTTATGCATGAGACACCTCACTTCGATTGACCGAACAGCCCGGCGGGACGCACGAGCAGCACCAGCGCCATGACGGCGAACACGACCGTCGCGGACGCTTCCGGATAGAACAGCTTCGTCAGGCTTTCGAGGACGCCGAGCGCGAGGCTCGTCAGCACCGATCCGGCGATGGATCCCATTCCGCCGATCACGACGATCGCGAACACGGTGATGATCACGCTCTGCCCCATCAGCGGCGACACCTGCATGACCGGCGCGGCGAGCACGCCCGCGAACGCCGCGATCGCGACGCCGAAGCCGTAGCTCAGCGACACCATGCGCGGCACATCGACGCCGAACGCCGCGACGAGCCGCGGATTCTCGGTCGCCGCGCGCAGCAACGCGCCGAGTTGCGTGCGCTCGATCGCCCACCACGCCACTGCGCAAACCCCGAGCGATGCGACGACGACCCATGCGCGATACGCCGGCAGCATCATGAAGCCGAGATCGACGGCGCGCGCGAGGCTGTCGGGCGCGGCATACGACATGCCCGAGACGCCGTAGACGGAACGCGACGTGCCTTCGAAGATCAGCGTGACGCCGAGCGTGAGCAACAGTCCATATAGGTGATCGAGCTTGTAGAGCCGGCGCAGCATCGAACGCTCGACCATCACGCCCACCGCGCCCACGGCCAGCGGCGCGATGACGAGCATCAGCCAGTAGTCGAGGCCGAAGTAGTTCGTGCCCATCCACGCGAACAGCGCGCCGAGCATGAAGAACGCGCCGTGCGTGAAATTGATCACGTTCAACAGGCCGAAGATGAGCGACAGGCCCAGACTCAGCACGGCATAGAAGCAGCCGTTCATCAGCCCGAGGACGAGCTGACCCGATACCGCCTGCAGCGGCATACCGAAGATTTCCATGACGTTCGCTCCGATCAGATATTGAGCAGCGCTTGCAGCGTGGCCGTTTTTTCCGCAAGACGCGCCGACTCGAAGGCATCGACGATGCGTCCGTGCTCCATCACATAGAAGCGATCGGCGAGCGGCGCGGCGAAGCGGAAGTTCTGCTCGACGAGCAGAATCGTGAAGCCGCGCGCCTTGAGCAGCCTGATGACGCGCGCGAGTGTCTGCACGATCACGGGCGCGAGCCCTTCGGAGATTTCATCGAGCAGAAGCACGTTTGCGCCGGTGCGAAGAATGCGCGCGATGGCCAGCATCTGCTGCTCGCCGCCCGACAGGCGCGTGCCCTGGCTCGCGCGACGCTCGGCCAGATTCGGGAACATCGCGTAGATTTCTTCGAGCGACATCGGCGTGCCCTTCGCGCCGGGCAGACGCGGCGGCAGCAGCAGGTTCTCCTCGCACGACAGCCCTGCAAAGATGCCGCGCTCCTCCGGGCAATAGCCGACACCGAGGCGCGCCACGTCCTGCGGCTGCCTGCCGATCGTCTCCCGGCCATCGATGCGAACCGAGCCGCTGCGCGTATCGGTGAGTCCCATGATCGCCTTCAGCGTCGTGCTGCGGCCCGAGCCGTTGCGCCCGAGCAGCGTGACCACTTCGCCGCGCGCCGCGCGAAGGTCCACGCCGTGCAGGATGTGCGATTCGCCGTACCACGCTTCGAGGCCGCTCACGCGAAGCGCGTCTTCGCATGCCGCGGCGACGTTGCCATCGTCATGCAGGTCTTCAATGTGCGAGCGATTCATTCTCGGTCCCCATGTACGCATCCTTCACTTGCGGGTTCGCGGAGACGGACGCGTAATCGCCTTCCGCCAGAATCTCGCCGCGCTGAAGCACGGTGATGGTGTCCGCGATGCTCGACACCATCTTCATGTTGTGCTCGACCATCAGGATCGTTCGTCCGCTCGATACCTTACGGATGAGCGCCGTCACGCGATCGACGTCCTCGTGTCCCATGCCCTGCGTCGGCTCGTCGAGCAGCATGAGCACGGGGTCCATCGCGAGCGTCGTCGCGATTTCGAGCGCGCGCTTGTGACCGTATGACAGCTCGACGGTCTTCACATCGGCGTATGCGGCGAGGCCGACTTCAACGAGCAGTTCGAGCGCGCGCTCGCGCAGGCGCGTGAGCATCGCGCTGCTTTTCCAGAAGCGGAACGATACGCCGAGCGGCCGTTGCAAAGCGATCGTCACATTCTCGACGGGCGTCAGATGTGGGAACACCGCCGAGATCTGGAACGAGCGGATCACGCCGCTTCGCGCGATCGTCGCGGGTGCCGCCTTCGTGATCTCGCGGCCGTCGAAGAAAATGTGTCCCGAACTGGGCGTCAGGAACTTCGTCAGCAGGTTGAAGCAGGTGGTCTTGCCCGCGCCGTTCGGGCCGATCAGCGCGTGGATCGTGCCTCGCCGCACGCGCAAGTCGATACCGTTGACGGCCGTGAAGCCGTTGAACTGCCTGGTCAAACCCTTTGTCTCCAGAATCATGTCTGCATGCGTCATCGCAGCTCTCCTGATAGGGTGATGCAAGGCGTCAGCCGGCCACCGGCAGCGTCTCGATCTCATATGCGTGCCGCAGCGTGCGCCCGAGAACGGGGTCTTCGAGCACGGTCTCGAAGCGCTGCGCCGGACGAATCCCGCCGATGGCCGCGAGCGTGCCGCACAGCATCGCGGTGCCATCGACGAACTCGCCGCCGCGTTGCGCGAACTGATCGAGCAGGTCCTGCGGCGAGCGCATCGCGGTCACCTTGCCTTCCTGATAGAGCACGCGCTCGCCGTCGATCGTCGCGTACGAACGCAACAGCAACTGATCCCAGTGACCGGCCACGTCGCTCAGGCGCCAGAGCGTGTTCGAGCAGGGCTTGTCGCACATCTGCTTCGACACGGTGATGCCATAGGCTTCGACCTGCCGGTCCGTGTGATCCGATGCCACGCCGACATACACCTCGCCGCCGTCCTTCACCAGCACGAACTCCGCTTCGCCGCTGCTCTCCTCGCCCGTGACCTGCATCATCGGCGCGGGACCGAGGCGATCCGCTGCGACGCGATAAAACACCGGCGTATAAGCGGGCCGTTTGATGCCCAGCTCTTCGAGCTCGCGGATGTGCTTCTCCATCGCTTCGGTGTCGCGTCCGGTCCAGCCCGCGATGACGAGCGTGTCGATTGAAATGTCGCGCTCGATGCTGCCGTCGCGGTCTTCGATGTTGAATGTGATGGCTTTCATGTGTGGCTCCTTTATTTCCCGGCGACGACTTTCCCCGCGACGAGCGGGCAATGGCTCGCGCTGAGCGGCGCATACGCGTCCTGCGCGGAAATCGTCTGCTTGATCGTGTAGTAATCCCAGGGCTTCTTCGATTGCTCCGGGCTCTTGACCTCGGCGATGTACATGTCGTGCACCATGAGGCCATCGGCGCGAATCACGCCGTTGGTCGCGAAGAAATCGTTCACGGGCGTCTTGCGCATCTGCGCGAGCACGGCGTCGGATGCATCGGTGCCGCTCGCCTGCACGGCCTTCAGGTAATGCAGCGTCGACGAATACACGCCCGCCTGGATGAACGTCGGCATGCGGCCGGTCTTCGCATGGAAGCGCTGCGACCAGGCGCGGCTCGCGTCGTCGCGGTCCCAGTAGAACGGCGTCGTCAGCATCATTGCCTGAGCGGACTTGAGGCCGAGACTGTGGACATCGCTGATGAACATTTGCAGGCCTGCGATCTTCTGCTTGCCCGGCGCGTTGATGCCGAACTCGCGCGCCGTCTTGATCGCGTTGACGGTGTCCGCGCCCGCGTTGGCGAGGCCGATGACCTTCGCGTGCGACGCCTGCGCCTGCAGCAGATTCGACGACAGATCCGCCGCGTGCATCGGATGCTTCGATTCGCCGAGCACCTTGCCGCCCGCCGCGTTCAATGCCGTCGCCGAATCGTTCTTCAGCGACGCGCCGAGCGCATAGTCGACGGTCAGGAAGTACCACGAGTTGTCGCCGGCGCGCGCCATCGCCTTCACGAGGCTCGTCGTCAGCGCAAAGGTGTCGTACGAGTACTGGATCGTGTACGGCGAGCACGCTTCGTTGCTCAGCTTGGTCGTGCCCGCGCCGCTCGCAATGGCAATGCGATGCTTCTCCTTCGCCACGTTCGACACCGCGAGCGCCACCGAAGACGGCAACAGGTCCTGCACCATATCGACCTGCTGGTTGTCGAACCATTCGCGCGCGACGGTCGCGGCGACATCGGTCTTGTTCTGATGATCCGCGCTGATCACCTTGACGGGTGCGCCGAGCACCTTGCCGCCGAAATCGTCGACGGCCATCTGCGCCGCGACGACCGAGCCTTTCCCGCCGATATCCGAAAAGATCGACGACATGTCGGTGAGCACGCCGATCTTCACCACGCCGTCGCTGATATCGGCCGCGCTGGCCGTCATCGAGACGGCGGCGGACAACGCAGTGCACGCGAGTTGCCTGAACATGGAAGTCTCCTTGATATGTATTCGGAAGTGCGCCGCGTCAATGCGAACGCACGACTGCTTCGACGCCGGCGCCCATCGCGAGCAACGGGCGATCGCTCATGTGCCGGCCCATCAACATCAGTCCCACGGGTGCGTCGCCGTTCGCGTGACACGGGATCGAGACCGAGCACAGATCGAGCATGTTGGCGATCGACGGATTGCGCAGCAGCAGGCGATTCGTCGCCGTGTACGCAGGTTCATCGTCGAGATCGGCGATGCGCGGCGCGACGATCGGCACCGTCGGGCAGACGATGGCATCGAAGGGCCGCAGTTCGTCGTCGGCTTGCCGGCATAGCTGCCCGCGCAGCGCGCGATTGCGCAGATACTCCGCGGTGCTGTGCTCGCTGCCGAGCCTGATGCGGGAAATCACGCGCGGGTCGTAATCGTCGGCATGACGTTTGATCATCCCGACGTGCCACGCCCACGCTTCAGCCGCAACGAGGCCGCCATGCTGGCCGAGCGTCGCGAGATGCTTCCAGCTCTCGAACGAGACTTCATGCACGATCGCGCCCGCCGCCGTCAAACGTGCGATTGCACGCTCGAACGTCGCGGCGACGTGGGCATCCATGTCGTCGAGCACGATGTGCTTCGGCATGGCGAAGCGCAGCCCGCTCAACGGCAGCGGCATGACCGCAGCCGGTTCGGTGTCGCCGGCCATGATCGAATCGAGCGCGGCGCAGCACGCCACGCTGGATGCGATCGAACCGATCGAGTCATAGCTCGACGACAACGGCAACGCACCTTCCAGCGGAACGCGCGCGGCAGTCGGCTTGAAACCGGCGAGTCCGCACAGCGCAGCGGGAATGCGGCACGAGCCGCCGGTATCCGATCCGATCGCCGCGGCGGCCATGCCATCCGTCACCGACACCGCCGCGCCCGACGACGAGCCGCCCGGAATGCGCGCCGCGTGTCTGTCGAACGGATTCGCGGGCGTGCCGTAATGCGGATTGATGCCGAGGCCCGAGTACGCGAACTCCGTCATGTTGGTGCGGCCGACGAACACGGCGCCCGCCGCACGCAATCGGCCTATCGCGAGCGCGTCGCGCGTGGCGACCTGCTCCGGCAGAATCCGGCTGCCGGCGCGCGTGATTTCGCCCTGCACGTCGAAGAGATCCTTCACCGAGATCGGAATGCCCGCGAGCGGACCGGCGACGCCATGAAGACGCAATGCATCGCTTGCCGCTGCCTGGGCCTTCGCCGCGGCACTCACGCCGTAGGGAAAGACGCGCCGGCCTTCGCCCGCGTCATCGCCGATTCGTTCGATGCACGACGCGAGAAGCGAGGTGGCATCGAGACGTCCATCGGCGAGCTGGGCGCGCAATGTTTCGAGAGCGGGCAGCATGATCAGGCCGGATCGTAGTAATGCACTTCGAGGAGCACGCAGCCGCCGTGCGACTTGAACGGCCCATGCCACGCGCCCGGCGGACGCACCGCATACGTGTAGCCTTCGAATGGCTTGCCGCCCTCGCCTTTATCGTCGTTGCCGACCGTGAGATCGCCTTCGACGAGAAACACTTCCTCCCAATAGTCGTGGACGAACGGCTTCGTCGTGTACATCCCCGCGGGCAGGCGCAGAAGACGCGTGCGGCTGCCGCGCTTGTTGTCGGTATCGAGCGCGCCGGAGAGGATCAGCTCCTGTGCGCCGGAACCGGGCGCATAACCTTCCGGCAGTTGCCAGCCGTCGGCCATGTCGAGTCCGTGGAACTCGTCGTGAAGTTTGTTGATAGCCATGTGTGTTTCTCCTTTGGGAAAGTCTGGATTCAGGCGGCCTGGCGCGTCTTCGCCAGTTCGGCATCGAGCGAATAGCTGGACAGCATGTTGTCGACGAGACCCGTGGCGCGGCGCCAGTCATAGCTGCGATACGCATGACCCTTGGTCACGAACGACGCGCCCGCATAGAACAACTCGTATTGGTTATGACGCGATGCGAACTCCGAGCCGACGGCGTCCCACGCGAGCTTGAAGAACTTCACGCGTTCTTCGGCGCTGCAGACCGGCGACTTCTGCGTCTTCTCGATGATGCGTGCGAGATCGGGATTCTCGAAGTCGTGCACGCTCGACGGCAGCATGATCATTCCGCCGCCCGCGAGTTCGCGCAGCGTGGTGAGGATCTTCGAATAGAGCTGCTGCGTGAGCACCTGCGAGCTGTAGAGCATGTTGCGATCGGGCACGTAGTAACCGTTGACGATGCTGCCCTTCGCTTCCATGCCGTACACATAGGCCTCGACCATCGATGCTTCCGACGCGAGCTGGCCCAGCGTCTCGCGCACTTGCGGAAACGCATTCGTGCCGTTGACCTCCGAAATCTTGAGACCGAGGCCGACGAGAAAGCGCAGCTTCGTCATCAGGCGCACCTGGCACTGATAGTTCTGGTAGACGTGCGCGGGCGTCGCATGGAACTGCTTCGCGCACATGGAGACATCGCCCGCGACGAAGATCCGCTCCCACGGCACCTTCACGTCGTCGAAATAGAGCACTGCATCGTTCTCGTCGTAGCGGCTCGACAGCGGGTTGTCGAACACCGACTGCGCGTGCTCTTCGTACGACTTGCGCGACATCACCTTCATGCCCTTCGCGTTCATCGGAATCGCGAACGACAGCGCGTACATCTCGTCGCCTTCGCGCAGCGGCTGAATGCAACTGCAGAAGACTTCGTTCGCCATGATGCCGCTCGTCGCGAGCATCTTCGCGCCGCGCACCGTGATGCCTTCCGCATCCTGATCGACGATGCCCACGGCGAGATACTTGTCTTCCTGCTCGTGCGCCGACTTCGACTGATTCGCCTGCGGATTGACGATCACGTAGGTCAGGAAGAGATCGTTGTCGCGGGCGTACTTGTAGTAGTCGCGCAGCGCGCCGGCGCGGGCCGGGTCGTACTGCTCGAAGAGGTCGATGCCCATGACCATGCCCGAGATGCACGACGCGACGTGATCCGGCGAGCGGCCCATGAAACCGAAGTGCAGTTCCGTCCACGCTTCGAGCGCGGAACGCCGCTCGACCAGTTGCTCGTAGGATGTCGGCAGTTCCCAGATGCGGCTCACGCGATTGCCCGAATCCGGTGAAACGAACGTCATCTTCTCGACGTTTTCCGGGCGCGCCTGATAGTCGTAAAGGCTCGCGTAGCTGCGAATGGAATTGCGGAATGCAGGGTGCGCGGTGACGTCGCCGACCGCCTTGCCGTCGAGATAAACCTGACGTCCGTCGCGCAATGACGCAATGTGTTGAGTGCCGTTCTTGATCATGGTGTTCTCCTGGATGAGTTCGTCCGCCGTTTCAGGCCGACGCTGCGTGTACGCCGTTGAGCGTGTGATAGCGGCCGCCGAAGAAAATGAGCGGACGTCCTTGCGAGCGCGTCTGATGACGCGTCACGCGGCCGACGAAGATCACGTGGTCGCCGCCGTCGTATTGCGCATAGGGCTCGCATTCGAAAGTCGCGAGGGTGTCGGGAAGCAGGACCGGTTCGTCGCACGAGTCGTTTGCCGCGTCGCGCCAGCCCCATTTGTCGCCGTTGGCCTTCGCGAAGCGGTTCGACATGTCCTGCTGCGACTCTTCGAGCACGTTGACCGCATAGCTGCCGGCCACGCACAGATCGGCGAGGCTCAGGCTTCGGCGGTCCACCGAAAACAGAATCAGCGGCGGATCGAGCGACACCGAATTGAACGACGCGACCGTCATGCCGATCGGCGCTCCTTCGCGCCTCGGCGCCGTGATGACCGCGACACCCGTCGCGAACATGGCCAACGCTGACCGGAACTGACGCTGCACTTCCGGATCGATGCTCGCCCGTACGATGCTGTCTTTCATCTCGCTCTCCTTCGCGCCGCGCCGCCGGCGACGCTTTCGTAAAACCACACAAAGCCTTGTTATTTAGCTTTGTTTCTTAGCTTTCATTAAATGCCAACGGATCGCGTCGTTCAAGCTATCGTTTACCCTCGGCAAAAAAGCTTTGTATGAAAGACAACCCTACTCGACGAATGGGTGTTGACCAGAGGAAGCAAGGGGCCGGGCTACACTTCGGCCAACTTCCTGAAGATGGCCCTGCACTGGAGCACGACCGATGACCTCACGCCCCATCTACATGGACTACAGCGCGACGACGCCCGTCGATCCGCGCGTGGTCGACAAAATGCTTCCGTACCTTTACGAGCGCTTCGGCAATCCGGCATCGCGCAGCCACGCTTATGGCTGGGAAGCGGAAGAAGCGGTGGAAACCGCGCGCCGCCATGTCGCCGCTCTGCTGCATGCGGACCCGCGCGAAATCGTCTGGACGTCGGGCGCGACCGAAGGCAACAATCTCGCGATCAAGGGCGCGGCGAACTTCTATAAGGCGCGGGGCCGTCACATCGTGACGGTGAAGACCGAGCACAAGGCGGTGCTGGATACGTGCCGCGAACTGGAACGGCAAGGGTTCGACGTCACGTATCTCGACGTTGGGCACGACGGATTGCTCGATGTCGCCGCGGTGCGCGCGGCGCTACGCGCGGATACGGTTCTCGTGTCCGTCATGATGGTCAACAACGAGACCGGCGTGATACAGCCGATCGCCGACATCGGCGCGATGTGCCGCGAAAAGGGCATCCTGTTTCATTGCGACGCGGTGCAGGCGGCGGGCAAGATCGCCATCGATGTCGGCGCGCTCAACGTCGATCTGCTGACGGTCACCGCGCACAAGGTCTATGGCCCGAAAGGCATCGGTGCGCTGTATGTGCGGCGCAGGCCGCGCGTGCGCATCGAAGCGCAGATGCACGGCGGCGGTCACGAACGCGGCATGCGATCGGGCACGCTGCCGACGCATCAGATCGTCGGAATGGGCGAAGCGTTTCGGCTCGCGCAGGAAGAGATGGACGGTGAAAGCCGGCGGGTCGGTGCGTTGCGCGACCGGCTGCTCGCAGGGCTTCTGCAGTTGGACGAGGTCTATGTCAACGGCGACCTGACGCAGCGCATCGCGCACAACCTGAACGTCAGCTTCAATTTCGTCGAAGGCGAATCGCTCATCATGGGCATCAAGGGTGTCGCGGTGTCGTCGGGGTCGGCGTGCACGTCGGCGTCGCTGGAACCGTCATACGTGTTGCGCGCGCTCGGCCGCAGCGATGAACTGGCGCATAGCTCGATCCGCTTCACGCTCGGCCGCTTCACGACCGAAGAGGAAGTCGATGACGTGATCCGCCAGGTGCAGGAGACCGTGACAAGGTTACGCGCGCTGAGCCCGCTGTGGGATATGCATCTGGAAGGCATCGACCTGAACACGATCCAGTGGGCCGAGCATTGAGCATGCAGCCCGCGTGGCGCTCACGACTTATCCTGCCGTGCGATCAGATGCGAGAGATCGAGTGTTGCGCGATCGCCATTGGCGACGAGCCGGTCGACGACCGAGCACAGCGCCTTGAACTCGGTCTTCGTCACGCCTTCGAACAGCACGTTGTTGATGCGCTGCTGCGTCGCGGCGAGTTCGCGGAGCAGCTTCGTCCCGTTCGATGTCACGGTGAGGCGCATCTTGCGCTTGTCGTCGGGGTCCGAGCGCTTGTCGATGAAGCCGAGCTTCTTGAGCTTGCCGGTTTCGATCGTGACGAACGCGCCGCTCAGATGCAGATGGTCCGCGAGCCGGTTCACCGTCACCGACTCGCCGTGCGAAAGATGCGCGACGGAGACGAGCAGCGAATACTGGATACCGGTCAGGCCGATGAGCGTCCCGAAGCCGTCGCGCACGGACAGAAGCCGGGCCGCGAATGGCAGGAGACCGTTGATCAGATGGCGGAATTCCGTGTCCGTCCCGTCGACGAGACACGCTGGATTGGTTATCGTCAGAGCGGATTCGTCGATCTGCTTCGGCATGACACTCAAACTCCTGGATGCTAATGTAGTTACCTTTTAAAAATAATTATACGGCAAAGCTTGGAATAGGAGATTTTAGCCATGAATCCTGCAATATCGACCTCTTCTGTCCGGTCGCTGCTGGAATGTTATATCCGCGCGAAGGATCAGAACCAGCCCGATCTGATCTTCGACTGCTTCGCCGCCGATGCCGAACTGACGTTCGACATCGCGACCGATGCAATCGATTTTCCGCGCAGCGTGACCGGCGCCGCGGCGATCGCCAAAACGCTGGTCGCGGACTTCGGCGAGCGGTTCGATCGCTGCCGCACTTATTACGTGTGTGCCGCGCCGGAAGTGGATGCGGATGGCATCTGCACGATGCCGTGGCTCGTCGCGATGCGACAGAAGGACAACGGCTCGCTGCGGTTCGGAAGAGGCGAATATCGGTGGCGCATCGCGCGCATGGGCGACGGGTCCGACAGAATCGTCGGGTTGCATATCGCTATCGAGCGCATGGATACGATCGACGATCCGGGCTCGGTCAGGCTTCGGTCCTTGCAGGACACGCTGAATTATCCGTGGCTCACACCGGCGGAACTGGTGTCGCACGGCGCGTTGCAGATTCCGCCAATCACGCCGGCGAAAACCGCGCTCATCGTCATGCATTATCAGACCGACATTCTCGGTCTCTTTCCATCGGTCGCGCCGGACTTGATCGCCAACACGCGCACACTATGCGACGCAGCGCGGAGCAAAGGCGTCTGCGTCTATTTCGCCAATCTGCGGTTCAGTCCGGGCTATCCGGAAGTCAGCCCATTGAACAAGAATGGGCAGGGAATCAAACGGCTTGGTCTCTTCGTCGAGGACCGGATCGCGCCGGAACTGGGCCAAACGGCCGATGAACCGCTCATCGTCGCGCACCGAGCCAGCGTGTTCTTCGGCACCGATCTCGAGGCGCGACTCTCGGCACGAGGCGTCGATTCGCTGATCATGGTCGGCATTGCGTCGACCGGTGTCGTGCTGTCGTCGGTCGCGTATGCGAGCGATGCGGACTTCCGCCTGTACACGGTCAAGGATTGTTGTTACGACCCGGATCAGGTGGTGCATGAACATTTGTTCTCCACCGCATTCGATTCGCGTACGACCGTGCTGTCGCTCGCGGATGCCTTGCTGTTGCTTGCCTAGCGGTTCGATGACGTCCGCGCGCCGTTTGAACAACACGATATGACGCATCATGCTTTCGGCGCCAGGTGATAACCGCGTCCTTCGTAATCGAAATCGACGAGTTCGTTGATCTCGACATCCTTTTGCGCGGGAGAAGCGTAGTACGCGCGAATCTCGCGGATCAGGCCCGATGCTTCATCGAAGACATACCATTGGTCTCCACGCAGCGCGGTGCCCGCTTTCGACTTCCAGTGCGTCCACTCGATCACGGCCTCGTGGCTGTCGTGGCTCACGAGAATCTTTTCGATGGTCCATTGCGAGCCCAGGTTCTCGACGCACCATTGCCACTTGCGTGCGATCGTGTCCGCGCTGCGCCACGGAATGTCCGGCAGACCCGAGGGAAAGTAATGCACCGCATCGGGCGTGAAGCAGGAAACCAGCTTGTCGTAGTCGGCTTCGTTGCAGGCATCGAAGTAGCGGCGAATCAGTGCGGCGTATTTCGCCTGATCGACTGCGGCCATCATTGCGCTCCTTTTCCGAACACGGGTTTGATCTCGGGATGTCCATCGGCGAGCCAGCTCGGCGAAGGCTGGAGCGCCGTGCGCTTCGCGGAGGACGGCACGGTGGATCGCATCGTCAGCCTGCCGGTCGCCGTGCCGACCGAACGAACTCGTTCGCGCCGACGCCGAGCGCTTCGCTCTTCGTCGGCTCGCCCGATGCATGCCGGACGATCTGCTCGAAGATCGCCTGCCCCATTTCCTCCAGCGTCGCTTCGCCGTCGATGACCGGTCCACAGTTGATGTCCATGTCCGCGGCCATGCGCGCGTACATCGGCGTATTGCTCGCGAGCTTCATCGTCGGCGCGGGAACCGATCCGAAGCACGATCCGCGCCCCGTTGTGAAGCAAACCAGGTTCGCGCCGCCCGCGATCTGGCCCGTCGCGGAGACCGGGTCATAACCGGGCGTATCCATGAAAACGAGGCCGGGCTGCGTCACGCACCGATTACCTAGGTAATTGACACGTATGGACCTACGTAATTTGAGCCTCTACTCTCGTTTCGATACCGGAAGGAACCGGAACTTCAGAGGAGAGGAACAATGTCACGTCAGGGCACTCAGGAAGTCGACACCAGGACGTTACGGCGCGTCATCGCGGCGGCTTCCATCGGCAATTTTGTCGAATGGTTCGATTTCGCCGCGTACGGATTTCTCGCAACCATTCTGACGCGGGAGTTCTTTCCGAGTGGCGATCCCACTGTCGGGCTTCTGAAAACCTTCGCGGTATTCGCGGTCGCGTTCGCATTCCGTCCGCTCGGCGGACTCTTCTTCGGCATCGTCGGCGACCGGATCGGGCGCAAGCGAACGCTCGCTTTCACCATCCTCCTGATGGCCGGTTCGACGACGTTGATCGGCCTTCTCCCGACCTACGCGAGCATCGGCTATTGGGCACCGCTGCTGCTCACGATCATTCGCTGTGTGCAAGGGTTTTCCGCAGGGGGCGAATACGCGGGGGCCTGCGCTTATGTGATGGAACATGCGCCGCGCCGCCGCCGTGCGTTCTTCGGCAGCTTCGTTCCGGTGTCGACCTTCTCGTCGTTCGCTTGCGCGGCCGTCGTTGCGTATCTGCTCGAATCGTCGCTGTCGGCGCAAGCGATGGTGGACTGGGGCTGGCGCGTTCCGTTCCTCGTCGCGGCGCCGGTCGGTCTCATCGGCGTGTATCTGCGCGTCAATCTGAATGAAACGCCCGCGTTTCAGGCGCTCGAAGGCAAGCACGAAGTCGCGCACGCGCCCTTGCTGGAAACGCTGCATTCGCAGTCGTGGAACATCCTGAAGCTTGGCGCGTTCGTATCGGTGACGGCGCTCTCCTTCTACACGTTCACGACGTATTTCGCGACCTATCTTCAAATCGCCGGGCATCTGTCGCGCAGCACCTCGCTCCTCGTGACCGTGCTCGCACTTTGCTTCGCAGCGGCCTTGTGCCCGCTCGCAGGCCTTTTCTCCGATCTGGTGGGCCGCC
The DNA here is from genome assembly GCF_900044055.2 of Caballeronia calidae. Lineage (GTDB taxonomy): Bacteria > Pseudomonadota > Gammaproteobacteria > Burkholderiales > Burkholderiaceae > Caballeronia > Caballeronia calidae. Next base: position 235,408 of record NZ_FCOX02000002.1, read on the forward strand.
GCGCGACGATCGCAAGCACCTGCATCTTCATCATCGCGTCGGTTTATCCAGCGTTCTCGCTGGGTGGATCGGGTGCCTTGTCGCCGTCGCTGTTCGGCGTCGCGCTCCTCGCCATCGGCGCCGTGCTCTCGGGCGTGGTGACCGCACCGCTCATGTCGGAAGTATTCGCAACGAAGACGCGCTACACCGCGTCCGCGATCACCTACAACCTCGCCTACACGATCTTCGGCGGCACCGCGCCGCTCGTCGCGACATGGTTGATCTCGGCCACCGGCACGAATCTGTCCCCTGCGTATTATCTGATCGCCGTGTCGATCTTCGCGATGATCGGCGGTCTCGCGCTGCCTGAAACGTCGAAGACGGCGCTCGAAGAAGCCGGCCCCGCGACCGAGAGCGATGCCGCGCCGGCCAAGCGCAGCTTCGAACGAACCATTTGAACGCGTCACGCCCTCCCTTATTCCTGCGAAACCGAACGGACAAGCAATGAGTAGCCTCCACGATTCGAGCATCATCATCGACGGCCTGAACATCTCGAAGTTCGAGCGCTCCGTGTTCGAAGACATGCGCAAGGGCGGCGTCACCGCCGTCAACTGCACGGTCTCCGTGTGGGACGACTTTCAGAAGACCATCGACAACATCGCGGAAATGAAGCAGCAGATCCGCGAATACAGCGAAATTCTCACACTGGTGCGCACGACCGACGACATCCTGCGCGCGAAGAAAGAGAACAAGACCGGCATCATCTTCGGCTTCCAGAATTCGTATGCGTTCGAGGACAACCTCGGCTATATCGAAGTATTCAAGGAACTCGGCGTGAACGTGGTGCAGCTTTGCTATAACACGCAGAATCTCGTCGGCACCGGCTCTTATGAACCGGACGGCGGATTGTCCGGATACGGCCGCGAAGTGATTCAGGAGATGAATCGCGTGGGCATCATGGTGGATCTATCGCATGTGGGCGCGAAGACTTCTTCCGATGCGATCGCCTGCTCGAAGAAGCCCGTCACGTACTCGCATTGCTGCCCTTCCGGTTTGAAGGAGCATCCGCGCAACAAGACGGACGATCAACTGCGCGAGATCGCCGAAGCAAACGGCTTCGTCGGCGTGACGATGTTCATGCCGTTTCTGCGGCGCGGCGCGGATGCGACCGTCGACGATTATCTCGAAGCAATCGAATATGTGATCGATGTGATCGGCGAAGACAAGGTAGGCATTGGCACGGACTTCACGCAAGGTTATAGCACCGAGTTCTTCGACTGGATCACGCACGACAAGGGCCGCTATCGTCGCCTGACGGATTTCGGCAAGGTCGTCAATCCAGAAGGTATTCGGACGATCGGCGAATTCCCGAATCTGACGGCCGCGATGGAGCGCGCGGGCTGGAGCGAGTCGCGCATCAAAAAGGTGATGGGCGAAAACTGGCTGCGCGTGTTCGGCGAAGTCTGGAACGGCTGAATCGAACGGAGAGATCGAGACCGCCATGCAGCCTCAATTGCCTATCGACGTCGATCCGCAAACCGGCGTCTGGACCACCGATGCGCTGCCGATGCTGTACGTGCCGCGTCATTTCTTCACCAACAATCATGTTGCCGTCGAGGAAGCGCTCGGTCGGGAAGCGTATGCCGAGATTCTTTATAAGGCCGGCTACAAGTCCGCGTATCACTGGTGCGACAAGGAAGCGGAGAAGCACGGCATTAGCGGCACGGCGGTGTTCGAGCATTACCTGAAGCGTCTGTCGCAGCGCGGCTGGGGCGTGTTCAGCATCGTCGAGGCCGATCCGGCGACGTCGACTGCGCGCATTCAATTGCGTCACTCGTCCTTCGTGCTCGCGCAACCCGGCAAGCACGGAAAGCTATGCTACATGTTCGCAGGCTGGTTCGCCGGTGCGATGGACTGGGTCAACGACACGGCGCCCGCCAGCGCGAGCAGAGGTCCGCGCGCGCATTCGGCCGAAGCGCAATGCGCGGGCGAAGGTCACGATTGCTGCGTCTTTCACGTCGGGTGACCGTTCGCACGCGCGCTACACTTACATAGGAGCCGAGTACCACAAACGCTGTCAAACGCGATGGAACATGCCGAACATGACCGACACGATGCCCAGTCTGGACTATGAGGATCTCTTCAGGCATCTGCCCGTCGCGGTTATCGTGGCCCGCGAGCGCATCATGGTGGACTGCAATGCGCGAGCGCTGGATCTGTTCAGGGCGGAACGCAGCGATATCGTCGATCAGTCGTTTTCCAAGCTCTATCCGCAGCAGAAAGACTTCGCGACGACCGGCCGGCGACTCGCACCGCTGATCGCGAAGCGCGCGGTCTTCAGCGATGACCGCATCATGCGCCGCATCGACGGCAGTCATTTCTGGGTCACGGTGTGCGGCTTCGGCTATAACCCGAAGCGGCCTTTCGAACTGGCTATCTGGACTTTTACCGATCTCTCCGAGGACGGGAAGCAGACTGACGTCGCGAGCACATTGACCGAGCGCGAGCGCGACGTCGCCGCGTTTCTCGTGCACGGCCTGACGAGCAAGGAGATCGGCAAGGAACTGAACATCAGCCCGCGCACGGTCGACATCCATCGCGCGAGCCTGCTGCGAAAATATGAAGTGCGGACGACACCCGATCTCATCGCCCGGCTGCTCGCGTGAACCGTGGCTAGCCTGTTCGCGACATCGGACGGGACACGAGATGCGCTTATCACGATGTTCATCGAGAAGTCATTGTCATGAAGCTTGCGCGCCTCGCGTTCGTACTGCTCGGTCTCTTCTGGGGATCCAATTTCATCTATATGAAGTGGGCGTCATCGTGGATCAGCCCGATGCAGATCGCCTTTCTGCGCGTGTTATTCGGCTTCCTTCCGCTGGCACTGGTCGCCTGGCGAAGAAAGGTCATCCACGTTCGGCAGATACGCCATCTTCACCACTTCATCGTGATGGGGTTCATTGCGACGGCGTTCTATTATTTCGCCATCACCAAAGGCACGGCGCTCCTTCCGTCCGGTATCGCTGCCGTGCTGGGTAATGCGGCCACGCTGTTCACCGCGATCTTCTCTGCGTTCTTCCTTCGGAACGAGAAGCTGAACAGCATGATGACGTTCGGCGTTCTGCTGGGGTTCTTCGGCATCACGCTGATCGCCCGGCCATGGGAAGGCGCCAACGGCGCGATTGAGTTGTCCGGTGTGTTCTGGCTCATCACGAGCTCGCTCGTGCTCGGGCTCTCCTATGTCTACGTGCGTGTGTTTCTGACTCCGTTGAAGCTGCCTCCGCTGGCGCTGGCAACCTGGCAAATGGGGCTCGCGGTGCTGGTGCTCGCAGCGGTGACGGATTTCGGCGGCGTCACGCACATCCTCGATGATCCCCTCGCGGCGACCGGTCTCATTGTCGGCGGCGGCATTCTCGGTACTGGTGTTTCCTTCTTTCTGTATTACTACCTGCTGGACGAATTCGGTGCAGTTGCGTCATCGGCCGCGACCTACATGGCTCCGGCCGTCGCGCTGTTGATCGGCTGGGCCGTCGGGGAAGAATTCGGGTTATTGGAGTTCGCGGCACTGGTACTGATCATCGCGAGCGTAATGGTTCTGCACGTTGGTCGTCAACGCACGTTTCGACGCGCTGCGGGATAGGGGGCCATCGTCGTATCCAGCATTGGAACCGGCATTCGACGGGCGCATTCGAGAAGTGGGCGATGGCTGTTACGAGAGCTTCGCGGAAGCAACTCACTCGCTCGTCGTATCAACCAGGCCAATCGCTTCGACGAAGGCATCGCGACAGCCCTTCCTCTGAAAGTTGGAAAGCGCCTGAATCTTGTCCAGAACGCACCGCCAGGCCTCCAGCAATGCGCCGCGCGACCCGTCCCATGCCCGGCTTGTGATACGCCGCTATAAAGCGATATCGGTCCTGCCATGTAAAGACGCTGCACTCGTCAGAGAACCTGCCTTCCCAAGCGCCGAAACTGTGCGGAAACCGATTGAGTGCGGGCATCGTCGAGCTGGGCTTCTACCCCTTTGAATTAGGACTCGCGGCCAACTCCCAGAGCATCTTCGATCCGCCGGGCAGCCCGTTGCGCGCTCAACGACACCAGCGCGGGACAGCCTTGTGAGCAGGCTCCATTCAGCGCCATTGGCCTTGCGGACCATCAACGCGAACCAGATAACGCGGTGATCTCCGGCAGATACCCCAGCGCCGCTTTCGGTTGTGTCCCTAAAGCCATTGCGGCAAATCCCGGCCATCGGGCTGGGAAACGAGCGCTTCCTTCTCGCACACCGCCGAGCGCGACAACCAGAACTCGTCGCCCGTCGACTCGAGCAGAACGTTACCGTCCGCGCCCGACGCCGCCGCAAGCGCAAACGGCACATCGACCTCGCAAACGAGTGTGTTGAAGGAAGCATCAAAAAGACGAAGCCCGGCTCGTGCATGCCATGCACGCCAGGCACGGCAGACGGTGGCGCATCGGCGATCAGCGCGGCAGGCGATTCACCCACATCGTCCGACATCGGCACCAGAAACGCTTCCGTGAGCCACACCTGATCCGCTTGCAGCGACGCTGTGACATAGCGCAAAGGTTTGGCCGGCCGTGGCCTATGCGGCGTACGCGCACGCAGTCGAGTTCAGACAACGGGACGACGGCGCTCCCATCCACACTTTACGTGGATGCGTCCGACCAATTCGGCCGCTTGTGTCGGATTTCGATGCCCCGCACATGAGACGAAGCCGCCTCCGCAATCCGGACAAATCTGGCACTTTCTGGAAAGAACACCGCATCGCCCTGGGTTCGTGTGGCCTGCGTCGCCACGGCGATAAGCACGGAGTCGTCCACGCCCAGCTTACCCACATCCAGCTCGCCGATCTCCTCCTTGCGCTTGCCAAGGTCCATACGCAAGTCGCTGGCGATCTTGTCCCTGATGACCCGCTCGACCTGATACCGGTCGAGCGTGCCCTCCAGATACGGAAACGATACGTTCAGACGAGGAAAATCGTCGGCCGTCCGTTGTCCTTGCGCGTATCGGGCGATGCGCCTTCCAATCAGGCTGCCGAGACGGTCGATGCGCCCGGTGCGCTGTTCGAGATCGCCCGACGTCCAGGCGACGCCATAATGCATCACCTCGTCGCAAAACAGATGCAGGTTGACGCCTTCCTTGAGCACGTCGGTACAGATGAGGACGTTCGGATGAACCGGAAGGTTGAATTGCGCCACCGCATTGCCATGCTTCAAGCGACCCGAGCGTCCGACAACCGGCGACATGAGCCTGAACACGGCATGCACACGTTCGCGGCAAATGACTTTCCAGTCCGACGCCACGCCCGCGCGAATCGCTTTGTCCACTATCAGGTCGAAGTGCTCGATCCAGCGGCGAAACTTCTCTTTCCAGTTGCCGATGTATGCCGCCAATCCATGCACTGACGGATCGTCGCCATGCTCGAGCAGCCATATCAGCTTGTCGGCAAGCTCGGTCGCATCGTCGCGGGTCTTCAGAACATGCGTATGCAGGATGTATAGATCGACGATGAAATCGGTCTGACGCATGGATTGAAGCAGACACAGTTGCAGCGCGGCGAGCTTCCACGCGTCGGTGGACAACTCTTTCGTATCGGCGAAGAGCCATCCGTACGCAGGGCTTGCTAGCAACTCATTCACGCGCGCCTCGCCGAGCACCGCGGCGAGAAACCGGTCCCAGCGCCGAGCGTTGTCGGTCCAGTATCTGGCAGTGATGGCGCGCGCGCCGTCGTCGAGATCATCGGGACGCTTGAGCAGAAAGGCCCGCAGCGGATTCTGCGACGGATCTTTCGCGCTGAGCAAACGCGACCAGAACGACACGAGCTTGCCATGCCCCTCGTCAGCCCCTGACGCGCGTTTAAGCGCTTCGAAATAAGGCAGATTCGGCGTTTCATGCGGCGCCCGCGCCTCCGGTTGGCGCCGCTCCTCGCCCGCGTCTTCGTCGTCCGGTGTTGCGACCGGGGCGTCGTCTTCGCCTGTCGCGAGCGGGCTGGTGTGATCGTCTCCGCGGCTGCCCCAGAATGAATCGGCCTCCCATAACTCACCGCGCAGGGACATGTGTCCATTGTCGAGCAGCGAGCGCCATTCGCCGATACGCCGATCGACGGCGTCTTGAAACCGCGCGTGCATCAGATCGCGCAGTTCCTCCACCGAGTCGATACGGCGTACGAAGACGAGCGTCTTGTCGTTGCTGGCATCGACAAGGCTGCGGGCGAAGAGCGCTTCGGCCGCGCGGTTGAGTTTTGCATGCGGCAACGTCACGCCTTGGCGCGCGCCTCCCGCCATGCAGGAACCGGTCATCGCACTCGCAAAACTGGCGGCCAGTTTGTCGATTTCCGTACGATCCGGCGCGGCATTCGCTTCGTCGCCGGGTCCGGCGTTCTTTACTTTCGGCGCGTCCTTCACCGGCTCGAATTCGGGTTCCGGTGCCGCGCCCTCCTTCTTCGGCTTTCTCTTCGCGGTCAGGCGCCGCACGGACGCCGAAAGCGACTCGAACGACGCGCACTCGCCCTGCCGAAACCTGTTGTTCCTGCCCGACAACACGGCGGCGAGCCGCTTCTGGACGAGCGCCATCGTCATCGAGAGGAACGCGTCATCATTGCCAGAATAAGCAATCCGCTCGTATTTGCGATACTGAACCTTGCCGTAGTGATTACCCGACAGGTCCGCATAAGTACGCGTCCGGCGAATCATGATCTTGTCGAGCAGATCCACGACCTCGACCGCCGTACCGCTCTTCGGGTCGAGTTGCATCGTCGCGCGAGTGCATCCATGCTGGTCGCACGCACTGCAATCCACGGGAATATTGACCGGCCGCTTGCTGCCATCGGCTTCGAGAACCGTCGTCCTGCGGCAAAGATACGTGTCGAGGCTCTTGATGTCGCCGAGCCGGGAATGTAATGGCGTGGCGCTCATGAACAGCCAGTGGTTCGTGTTGTGCCGGAAGATTGCGGCGATGTGCGTGTTCTGCTGATTGTCAACGTGACGCAGATACTGCGATTCGTCAAAGATGACGAGATCGACCGGCCGGTTCGGCTTTGGCTGGAGAGCTTCGCAATTGGCCGCACCCTCCGTTAGCAGCTTTCCGATACGAAGACTGTACGCATGAGCGAGCCTGTGCGTCGCCTTCTGTTTCCAGTCCTTGATCTCGTCCCGCGAGGCATTCGGTTTCGACGGAAAATCTCGCCCGATGTCCAGCTCGGCATCGGTCAGCGCGTCGGCATTGTCCCCGCCGATCACTTCGGCATACTCATCGAGAAGAGACTGCGGATGGTCGCCATGCAACGTGAGCGGCCTGCTGAACGACGAATAGCGCAGGAGATGGATTCGTGCATCGCCGACCCGCAACGCCCCGACGAAATCGCGCAAATTGTCGTGCACATGCAGTCTTTCGATTTGCCGCGCATCGGTGTCGATCAGCCGGTTGTCGAGAAGGCGGTAACAGGTGCGCAGGAACTCGGACCACTCGCTCTCCCACTGCCGTTGCATGGTCGCGCTCGAGCAGACGATGACGATGCGCGAATCCGGCCGCGCAAGAAATTGCGTTGCGATGACGCCCATCGCCTGACGCGTCTTTCCCATGCCGACCTCATCTCCCAGATAAGCGAAACCCTTTGTCACCAGCAGATGCCAGAGACCGGCCACGCCTTCGCTCTGGATTCTCGCCTGCGGGCTGACGACGCCCGGCTGCGTCATGTCGTGCCCGTCGAAATCGATATAGGAGCGAACGATGTCCGCGGTCAACTGCTTCGGAACGAGATTCCGGTCATTACTCATGCGTGGTACCTGTCGCAAGTTCGGCTGTGCTTCTCATCTCATCATGGAACCACTCGAGAAACGCCTGGCTGCGCTCGGCTGTGACGTCGCCGAACATCGACCTGAAGGAAGACGAGTTGCCAAGCAGTTCAGTCATGATGGCCGTCAGATTGTCGATTTCAGTGTTGATGCCAAGGCGCGTATCGTCGTCGAGTCTGTGCCGACCGATCGCTTCCAGTCGTTCGACCACGTCGCGCAGTTCCACGAGTTGAATGTAGCGGCCGATCTTCTCTTCGTGCGTCTCAGCCGCCTGCAGCGTGATCGCGCGATAAAGCGTCGTCGCTCCGTAAGGCGCGAGCGACTCGAACGGGTTGCGCCAGTTTCCTGCGCTGTCAGGTGTGCCGTAGTACTCGAGCATCTTCCATGTGGCCTGGAACAGGCCAAAGAAATCGAAGGTCGGCTCCGCAGATTCCTCTTCGCCATCGCCGCCCTCCGCGCCGAGCGCGGCGCGCTCACGTATCCTGCTCTCTGGCAGAGCGGGATTCAGCTTGCGAAGCAGTTCCAGCACTTTCTTCAGACGTGGACGCGCCTGATAACCCAATTCGTCGTCGAATGCACGCAGTTGCGTGACGAGCCCGCGAAACGTGGCATTGACCTCATTCGCGTGGACATAGGACACATGGAACGAACGCACGGGATGAAGTCCGGAAAACGGACCGAGCGACGCCACCTGCGTCTGCCCGCGCGTCGCCGTGGCGAACAGGTGCGTGAAGCCATCGACGCGAAGCACGATATCGCGGACCGGCTCGTCGCTCGTCACCGTCAGTTGGGCGTGGAACTGCCTTGTCCTCCAGTCGCATGTCACGATGGCCTCGAACGGCGGAAGTGGCGGCGCGCTGTCTTCTTCGTCCCGTTCGCCGGAGGATGTGAGATCGGTCTCGCCGAGGCTTTCGAAGGCGCCATGCCAAGGATCTGCATGCTGCGCCAGAGAATAGCGAAGCATGGCTTCGACGTTGATCAACGTCTGGCCGCGATCTGCGAGCATGGCGGCCAGCGTGAAGTTGGCCGATCCGATGCACAGTACGCGCGCGTCGTCGTCCTCAAGCATCAGCGCCTTGGCGTGCGTATATCGCTCGCGCTCCGTGGCGAAGCGCTCGAACGATCGCGCGAAACTCCCCGGAGGCGCGAGCGTTTCGACGGGAAAGCGGTACTTTCCTTCGACATCGACGGAAGGCGTAAAGACACACTGCTCCACGCCGAGTCTCGCGACGATACGATCCACGCCGCTCCAGTACGGCGACACGACTCTCGCCATGCGCCATCGACGATCGCCTCTCAGATCATCGATCATCGCGCGTGATGCCCGTCCCTCGACCGGCAAGGACAGATGCAGAGCGGGCATGTCCGGCGTGTCGGACGCGAACTGACCGGCGTCGCCCAGCGCGTGATGCAAGTAGTCGAGAATCTCGCGGATCTCGCCTTCCTCCTTGCCTTCCACCGCATCGGGTCCCGACACGGCAACCTGCCTTTGCGCCTGCACGGCGAGCCAGGCGATCAGCGGGCGCAACGCCGACGCGTGCTGTCGCGCGACAATGGTCCGGCCGATCACTTCGCGATTGATCGCCCAGCCCGACAGCGTCAGGTTGCCGCTGCCTACCGAGAGCCACATGCCTCGCTGGCCTGTGCCTTTCAGCGTGCCGGCCATCAGCATGAGCTTGGGATGAAAGCGGCCCGCGGGCAATCCCACCGGCAACAGTCCGTAGCGAAGGTCGCCTTTGGGCTCAGGACCCGTCGAGCGATCGCAAACGACGAGGCAACGAAGCTGCTTCAGATCCTCGTTGATCGCGTAGCGCGTCTCGGATGCTCCGTTGAGCTCATCGACACTATCGCCGAGAAGCAGCGGCAATACATTGGCTTCGAAAAACTGCGACGCAAAGTTGAACGTCGTGAACAACACGTAGCGCGTCTGATCAGCGTCAAAGCGATCGCGGATGTTCTCCAGCGTGGCCCGCATCACGCGGTCGATGCGGGCGGAAGCGTTACTCATGCGGCTGCTCCGAAGGCCTGGCTGTACAGACTCGACGCCGCATTGAGATAGTAGTCGTTCATCCAGGGCGTACCTGCCGACAAGCGCTTTTTCGCGCTTCTGGGGTCACGATCGCCAGCGACGGGCAAGACGATCACATCACCTTCGATCAGCACGAGCGGCTCGCGCGCGCGCTCGGTCATGCAGCGCTTGTGATAGTCCACCAGCTCGCGCACGAATGCGATCAAGGGGGCGCTTCGTCCGGCGCCCTCATCGGACGCGAGACGAGCAGCAAGCGTCTGCATTTGTTTCATGCGCGGCGCCAACAGCACGGCGCCGAGCGGCAGGAAAGCAGTCGCGCGCTCGCGCATGACATCGAAGTCGCCGTCCAGATCTTGCGCAATCGCTCCGATCTTCTTGCCTGGCGATCCGCGCAACAAGTCGAACACGTCCTGCATCACCAGAAGGAACGGCTCGCAGCGGCGCACATAGTCGAGGTCCTGATTGAGTTCGTCAGAGCCGAGTGCGCTGAATAGCGCGTGGAAGTCCGAAGCGTTCTCTGCCGCCGCGTTCCTGATCGTTCGAAAATCATTGAGCAGCGCGCGTTGGCTCTCCGTGCCGAACAAGCTCGACTGCAACAGCGTGCGCAGCGTGTCACCGGCGAAAAGCTTCTCAAGCGCCTTCGACACCTGTGTTCCCTTCAGATGCGCTTCGGGCACGAGCGGAACATTCGCTGATGCGAGCGGCCCGGTCAGCGTTTTGATCAGCTCGTCGGTAGCCTTCGCCGTCCAGCAGCGCTTCAACTGCGCCACGAGGTCGGGTGCGACTTTCCAGTCGTCATCCACGAGACCCGCTCGACGGCACGTGCCACGATAGTACTGGTACAGGCCGTTGGCCACCGTCTTGCCCGTCTTGATCGTCACGCGAAAATCGTGTTTGTTGGTACCAAGCGCGTGACGGCCAAAGCACAAACGCAGCTCGTTGCTATAGAGCCAGTATTCGATCAAACCTTCCATCAGCCGGAAGAAATTGCGCGGCGCATCTCGGCCTGCGAGCAAAGGCTGGAGCGCTTCCTCGTTCGCGAGCCATTGAATGAGTACGACGGCCTTGATGCCATTGATCTGCCAGACTGGCGACGCGATATGCGGCACCAGCCGTCTGCCGAACGCGCTCCATACCGGCAGCAGTCCGAGCGGATCACGTCCTCCCGACGACCGGCTCAACGCCGGATCGGTGTCCGTGAAATAAGGCAGGTCGGAGTTGCTGTCCACGGCGCCGCCGCGATCGACTTCGGTCATGCTGCAGCTCGTTTGCAAGTATTGATCGATGTACCCGGCATGCATTCGTTCATTGCCGATAAGCCCGCTTGCTCTCTTTATCGGCGGCATACGCAATTTCTTTTGTACTTGATACGGCCAGGCTTCAGCGACGATGCGGAAAAAGCAGCCGGCCGCCTGACATCTGCACGTGCCCGTCCTCGACGAGAATGGCGGCCAGATACGATGCAACCTGCCGTCGACGATCGCGGTTCTCGATCAGCCATGCGCCGAGCGAACCCGCGGGCGGCTTGTCGCGCGAGGCCCCAACGAGAACCGGTTCCTGCTCGCGGCCGAAATGCTCCATCATGCGCTCGAGCGTTTCCGGTTTCACCGTATCCGGAGTCAGGCTCCCGCCCATGACAATCCTATAGCCCGTCGCCAGTGTGCCCTCGTATTCGAAACGTGCTTGCCCTACAAGCGTGCGAAGTTGTTTCATATGCTCTCCCTGTGCCTTCTGTCTTTCGAATGCCATAGTTGGCAACGCATTGTAAGGACCGTTGATTCGCGTTGCCTCGGATATCTCAGGTCCGGCTGCGTCGAAGCATTCGAGGTTTCTCCCGGCCTCACCCGAAGTCCGCGAAATCGGCGACCGTCAGATCGCTGCAACCGTTCAACATGTCGGATGCCAGAGCGCGCTTACGTTGCAGCAGCGCATCGAGGCGAACATCGAAGCTCGGAAAGGCATCGCTTACGACGCCGGGATAGTAGAGTGTGACGGTTCGCGTCTGCCCGATTCGATACGCCCGCGCCGTCGCCTGATCTTCCTTCGCGGGATTCCAGGTCCGGGTGAAGTGAATCACGTGATTGGCCGCCTGAATATTCACGCCGAAGCCGACTGCCAGCGGAGAGAGGATGACGACGTTGAAGCCGGCGGTGGCCTGGAACGCGTCGATCAGTTGCTGGCGATTGCCGACGGCGCTCGGGTCTGCGGATGTATTCCCGTTCACGATGCTCGGCGCGAAGCCGAACAACGCAGCGACGACGCGCTGGAGGACCAGTTGCAACTCCCTGAACTCGCAGAACACGATGACTTTGTGACCGCCCGCCTTGTCAGCGGCGAGCGCTTTCAGCGTGTTCGCGAGCCAGCCCATTTTGGGCGACTCGTCCACGAGCCGCCTGATTGGTATGTCGCGCACGGCGGGTTCCGCGAAACCGTGCGGGTCCGTGCAAATCTTGCGGATCGCCAGGAGCGCCAGCAATTGGGCCGACGGGTTGGTCTGGCGTTGTTCACGCAGTGTCGCGAGCGCGGCTTCGTAGTGCCGCTGCTGATACGGCGACATCGGCAACTGCTTGCACAAAACATCCTCGACCGGCACCGGCAAGTCCTTCGCGACATCGCTCTTCTTCCGATGCAGGATCTGCGGCTGGATGACGCCGCGCAACTCCTCGACCTTCGCCTGCTGCTCCTCCGTTTTCGCCTCGATCGGCCGGCGGTACGCACGTGAAAACTGATTCAGCGCGCCGAGCAAGCCGGGCTGCACGAAGTCGAAGAGACACCACAAGTCCGCGAGCGTGTTCTCTACTGGCGTGCCCGTACATGCAATGCGAAAGCGCACCTTCTGTTTCTTCGCAGAACGGGTCACGAGCGCCGCAGGATTCTTGATCTTCTGCGCCTCGTCGCACACCATGATCGACCACGACTGACGCGCCAGCGCGAATTCCAGGTCACGCATCGTTTCGTAAGTGGTCAGCACGAGCCGCGCGCCGCCAATCCAGTCTCGCTTCAACAGGCGCGTTACGCCTTGCGACGCGAGGCTCTCATCGATTTCCTCTCGGCTGGCGCGCAACGTCTTCAGCGTTTCGCCGTAGAGCAGCAACAACGGCAACGCATCGGGCGCGAAGAAGCGATTCAACTCGCTGCGCCAGTTCTCGAGCAACGCAACCGGCGCGACGATCAGAGCCGGCTCCAGTTGCGGCTCGCGCTCAAAGCATGACGCAATGAACGTGAGCAATTGCAAGGTTTTTCCCAGGCCCATGTCGTCGGCAAGCACCGTGCCCCGGCACGCCGCCGGCGACAGTTCCCACAAATGCTGCAACCACGCGACACCCACTTTCTGATGCGGCTTGAGCACGACCTCCTGCCTGAGCGCGCCGGGAATGGACGGCATGCGTTCGGGCGGCATCTGCAGCGCGTCGGCACGCGCCTCGCTGTAATCGATGTCCTCGAAATTGCGCTTGATGATGAGGCGCTTCTTTGCGACCGACTTCGCGCCGCCGCCCTGGAACTCGTCACGTTGCACTTCAGCGCACGCTTTCGCCAGTGCATCGAGGGCGCTTTGTGCGTCGGCTATCGGAACGGGTTGAACGAGTCCAGGCAGCACCACGCGATCCGCGCCGGCAGCCCGCGCCGCGTTCACCGATTCCTGAAGCGAAGGAATCTCGCCGAATTGAAACGGGATGTAGCGTGTCCCGCCGTTCGCCGGATCGTCCACACGCAAACCGATCGTGACGTTTCCTTCGAACCAGCCGCCCTGCTCGCGGTTCAGCGCAATGACCGGCACGGCAAACGGAGGTTCCTCGCCAATCTCATGGATGCGCTCCGAATAGTGGCTGAGGTCGAGGACTTCGGATGCGGTCCAGAGCGCGGGGCTCTTCCATTCGCGCAACCAGCCGGAGAGCATCTGCAAGTGTTCTTTGGTGTCACCGACGATCTCCAGTTCATGCTCGCGCCATGTCACGCATTGCGAGCCGTCGTCGAGGGCGCGCGACAGGCGATCGGTGAAAGCGGAAAGGTCGTCGGGCGAGGTGATCCAGGCCACGGTGGCGCTCTGCCCCCCCGCGGAAATCGGCTGCACGAGCAACGCGACGCGCTCGATCCGCCCGCGCTCGCTGCGTTCCACCTGCGGCGTGAACGACTCGAAGACGATGCCCGCCGCTTCGCAAGTCGCCTCGAACACGCTGGCATCGAGGACTACCCTGGCGCTTTCTCCCAGCGTGGCGAACGGATTGCGCACGAAAGCCTGCGCGCGCGGCCCCGCTACACGCCGGCCAGGCATCTCTCGTTTGATCTCGCCGAGCACCGCCTTCACTTCAGGTGTGGGCACGACGCGCACGAGCGCGGACCCTTCCGGCACCTCGTAACGATCCTGCAGCGGCAGACGGTCAAATTGGGTCAGCCATTTATCAGGCGAGCCATCGAATTTCGGCACGATTTCGAGGACAACCGCGTTGCCTTCGCCACGGCGCTCGACGTCGAGTTTCAGATGCTCCGGTGCCAGCACGACCGTGCTCGCGACATAATCCGACACTGGGCAGCCGCTCTGCGCGGCCAACGCACGCACGCGGCCATAGATGTGCTCCTTGAAGGAAAGTGTGCGCTCGCTCGCCAGCGTGGTATGAAAACGCGCGAGCAAATCGAGCATCTCGCTTAACGGCGCGGGCAGCAATGCTTCCGACGAGACCGTGCGCAGCGTCTTCCCGATGAGCTTCGGGGCAGGACGCGCGCCACGTCCCTGTGCGTCCACCCATTCATCGATGCGCAGGGAGAAATTTGCGTCACCGAGCGCGCCCGTGCTGACGAGCCGTGGTCGCAACGGCGTGTCCGGCGGAAAACGCAACGGCGCGCGAAACGCGTCCAGCTCGGGGTGCGCGAGGATGCTGTAGACATCCTCCCATGACAGCAGAAATCCCGATCCGACCGCGAGGCCCAGTCCTTCTTGTGCGACCTGCGCGAGATGCGCGCCAAGTTCCGCGTGATCGGGATAGTCGTACGGTGCAGCGAGCCATTGCCTCGCGAGCGGTGCGGGCGAGGCATAGCGAAAGCCGTCTTCGTCGATGATCAACGGCGCAGCAGGCGCCTCGTGCGTTACCGTTGCCGTCTTGTTGCGGCCGAATAGCTTTGCCAGCATGGAGGTTCCCTCACTTGATCCAGAAGCCGCTGCCTTCCTTGTATTTGAAACCCATCTCGACGAGTTCCTCGGCAATGCGCGGGCTGCGTTTCGGGTCACTCAGAAGAACCCACAAGGCTCCTCGCTTGGGGCGGTTGTCTTCGTAGGAGATGCCGTGCTTCGCGCACTTTCGCAGCAACTCCTGAATCTCCCAACCGTCGGGTCGAGCGACGCGAGGGGTAGCGATTCTCTGCGACGACGAGGGGCGAGACTGACCGCTTGCAATGGATGCTTCGGGCGGGTGCCCATTCGCGGACCTCTCATCAAGAAGCCGGCTGAGCACGGAATCGAATCGATCTTCCCAACCTGAATGATGCGAATGCTTCTCCAGCATACGATCGGTATTCTTCAAGTCGCTCAAATCAAAAGCACGTGCGCTCAACGTGACCGGAACAGTCGTATTTGAGAAGAAGAAGCATGCGTTTCCGGTCAGACCAAATTCGATTACGATGAGCGGGCCTATCCGCATGATGAACGCGTTGTTGTCGGCGGTGGATTTTTCGAGCACGCGCTCCCTATTGCCCATGCGCTTCCGCACATTGCTAAATGCCGCCGTCCGGTTGTTTCGCGCGTCCGCGCCGAGCACGAACCACATATCCGAAATCTGAGGCTCCCACTTGAGCCAGTAGTGAAGCCGCCGCAAGTCCGCAGCCCCATCCTTCGCCAGCACCTCGAAGAAGTCCTTGATCAGACGGCGCTTCAGCCATCCCTCGACCATCTCGCGCGCCGGTTCGTAGCCGACGCGGGCGTGCCAGGCAGTAGGATCGAGCCACGGATTCCCGATCAGCGCCACACAGGTATCGCGCAGGCCGTCGTGTTCCGGTCGGCTCCGGCACTGCGCATAACGCTTCACGATCATCGCGGTCGCGCGCACGGCGAGCAACTGCGGCAGCTTGATATCCGCCCTGCCGTTCAGGAACGGCAGCACACAGCGCAAGGCGTCGTAGAACTCGGCGTCCCCTCGCTCGCAAACCGAGCGGACATAGGCCATCACTACTTCGTCCCATATCCACGAGTTCGACTCGATGCCCAGTCCACCGAACAGCGCCCGCAGTTCATCCGTTTTGCCCGCCTCGAACATGTCGGCATAGCGTCCGCAGGGATTGTCCGTGAGCAGATTCTTGTGCTCGTTGAGCGTGCCGAGCCAGTCCGGCACGAACTCGCGCGATGTGGCTTTCGCATGCATCGCCGGCAAGCGTTCGCTCAGGTAGCGCCGCAGATTGATCCAGTTCTGATGCGCCTGAGACTTCTCGCCGGGATCGCGCCGAAAGCCGAAGTAGCCTTGCAGCAGCCCCTGGTAGCACTGGCGAAAGCGCCCTTCCTGCGTTTCGTAATCGCCCAGCACCTTCATTAATGCCTGAAAGAGCGCACGGTCGTCGATGATCCGTACGCCATCCTCCGTATCGTCGTGCGGCACCGTCACACCGTAGCAGACGTACTTGACCTGGGTCGGACTCAGATCGGTGCGCCTGGCAAAGAATGCCCGCAGCGCGATCTTCAATTGATCGAGCGATGGCGCATCGCTGCGGTCGCCGAAGGCTTTGCGAATGTCGCGCAGCGCCATAGCCATGTCGCGCGTTTGGCCCCACGCGCCGGCACGCTCGTGCAGCATGGCCTCCAGCACCTTCCTTCCGATGGGTGTCAGCGGTCGATCAGCGGGCATCGTTCTTTCGGGTCGAGCGCTTGTTCGAGCGCGACGTCATCGTTTTCGGGCGACACATGAGCGGCTTCGTCCTTGCGCTCCTGGCGTGACTTGAATTCGAGTTTGAATTCGATGCGTCGGCTGTCGTCTGCCGTCGCGCGCAACGAGTTGAAAGACGCGCCGCCGACGAAGAAACGTGTCGCCACCAACTTGCGATCCGCAAACGACAGCATCGGCTCGTCATGTCCCGGATCGCGCAGCAGTTCGCACAGCACGCGCTCGCTGCGCTCGAGACTCAGATTCAGGTTGAACAGATATTTTCCGCTTCGGCTTGCGTAGCCTTCAACGGTCGCGCGCTTGAACCAGTTCCTGCCGGCGTCGGTCGTACGCAACTGATCAAGAAGACGCGGTGTGAAGTCGCGCAGCAGTTCGCGCTGCGGCGCGGAAAGCATGTTCTGCCCTTCGCGCTCGAACCGGCCGCGCGGTCCAAAGTCGATCGTCGTGCCGATCACGCGCACCCCCTCGAACTGGTTCGCAACGCGCTCCACTTCCTTCATCAGCGCACTGATCTGCTCGGAGCGCTCTTTCTCTTCACGCTCCGCCTCCGACACGTGCTTCGTCACCGCCAGCAAGGCGACGCTCAGCGCAACGAGGAACAGCACCATCAGCGCCGTCATCAGATCGGAGAACGATATCCAGAACGGTTTCTCGCCTTCATCACGGTTGCGCCGCCGCGCGGGTGTTTGAATGCCCAGCATTTCTTAGTCCGCCTCTCGTCAGACGGCGGCCGGCAATCGGTCGAAGACGTCGCCCAGATCGGAGATGGCTCCCTTCAGAATCCCGGTCGCTTGCGCAAGCTCGGTGTGGAACGCACTGTTACCCTCGCGCAAGGTCCGCCTGATCTGCTCGGCGAACTCGCCGTGAACCTTGCTCATGTCTTCGACGAGGTCGTCAAGATGCTGGCGGGTCACGCCCTGTGCCTCGCGCATCGACTTGCTCGCATGATCCATCGACGCAACCAGATCGCGCTTCACCGACGCCTCCCGGGAGGCGGTCTCCACTACGGCCCGCAGTTCGGTGAGCATACCCGCGAGCGAATCGCGCACGGTGCGCTGATCGGCGAGCACCTGTTGCACGCTGCCGAGCGAGCTCGTCAGGGAGGCTGCCGCCTGATTGAGACGCTCGGTCGTGCCGTTCACGCTGTCGCTCGCAGCCTCCATGGAACGAAGGTTGTCGGCGAGGCGTGCGGACGCGTCGTGCAAACGTTCGGCGCCCTGCCCCATGCGTTCGATGTTGCCGTGGGTCGCGGTGTTGAGCTTGTTCACCGCATCGAGCATCGCCACGCTGCCGCGATTGACCGCCTCGGTCACCTTCGCGATCTGGCCGGTCTGTTCGTCGAGCAGGCCGGCGATCTGCGCCGCGAGCTGCGCCTGACGCTGTCCATGTTCTTCCTGCGCCGAAGCGCTCTGCTGCCTCAGCGACTCGATCAATTCGCCTGCCTGGTCCCCGAACTGGCCGATCACGCGCGTCGAGGCTTCTGCCGCTTCGCTCTGGCCCTTCACCATGCTGGCGCGCGCCTCTTCGATCCAGGCGCGCATCTGCTCGCTGGCCTCGGTCTGACGCGCGGCCGCTTCTGCGTGGCTCGCGTGACTCTGCTCCTGAAGACCCTTCACGAGCGACGACGCGCTTTCGCTCAACTGACGCATCATCTCCTTGGTCAGATCGGTCGATTCCGCCTGACCGCGCGCGACATTTTCCTTCAGCTGATCGACGAACGCACGCATCTGTTCGTTGCTCTCGGATTGCCGTGCCTGCATATGCTCCAGCGCTTCTTCGACACGCTTGGCCATTGCATCGGCGGCACCTGCGCCGGCCTGCTGGATCTGACTGGCGAGCGCCTGGAAACCGTGCGATGCCGTTTCGATGGTATTGGCTGTTTTGAGCAGCATGTCGTTCATGCCGCGCAGTTGCGAACCAAACATGTTCTCCATTTGCGCGGTAAAACTCGACAACACGTCGGTAAGCAGCCGGTTCACCGCTTCGCCCTGACTGTCGCCAACGGACTGCACTGCGTTCGAAATGCGCGCAAGCGGTTCGGCGAGGCCCTCGGTAAGGCTCGTGGTAATCGACTGTCCGAGTGCGGTACTGGTATGGGTGATGGCCGCGATCTGCTGCTGCGTCAGTTCGCTCAGAACCTGCTTCAGGTCGGTAACGAGCGATTCTTTCATCTGCATCGCCTGCGTGGCCGATGTTTCGGATGCCTCGACGAGTCGCTGCAGATACTCCTCGCCCGCGCCGGATTCAAAGAGGCCGTCGATATCGCAGCAGAGTCTATCGAGCAATGTGTAGAGCTTGTTGACCATGGCCTTCTCGATGGTGGTCACCACCATGGCGAGGGCAATGGCCAGCCCCGAAAGCGAAAACGCACCGCCCACGCTCGACACCAGTGATTCGAGGCTGCTGCGCACCACCTGCGGATCGTCGGTGATCTTGAAGCCGTTCAGGCCGAGAATCAGCCCTGAGAACGTGCCGATGATCCCGATGCCCGTCAAGATACCGGGCAGATGCTTGTAGAATTCCGTGCGCAGCGGTGCGTCGATCAGAGCCTGCTCGGTAAAGAATGTGCTCGCGGTCGCTGTCGCGCGCCAACGGCCTGTTTCCGTCATGCCCGCCGCATCGACGCGCTTCTGAGCGTGAAGCGTGTCGCGGTATTCGTCCCAGCAGTGCCCGAACCCGGTCCCCTTCATGACCTCCTCACCGATGCGGTCCGCATCAATGCGCTCGCCGGCGCCCTTCAGGGCTTTCAGTACGCGCGCGGCGCGGCCGAATTCGCGCCGCACACGAAGGAAGGGGAGGATGAATTGCCCGATGAAGCACGCAAGCGCGAAGCCAAGTGCCGATAGAACAAACACGTGAAGTACAAAGGATAACGAAACAGAAGCAATGCTCATGAGCGCATGAATCTGAAAATAACGAAGTCAAAGCGAGTCTGTATGCACGAACGCCTGGACGTGATGACACCATACGTGATGACACCATCCCGGTTGGCACAACAGTTCGACCGATGAGTAAGCGCGGCGCGCAAGCGCAAGGGAACGCGCGGACCCGACGTCAGGAAGACGACGGCTAGTTGAAGTGATTCACGCTTTTAGTCTCTCAGTGTTTGTTTCTATCTTGTGCGCTCGACAGAAATCGAAAAGCAACGTCTCGAGCAAGTTTGTCTGGCTCCGGTTTTCATGTTTAGCGGCAGCTTCGAGCAATTCCTTGAAGCGCGTCGATACACGATAGCTAACCGATATTCTTTTTGTGAGCATATAGGTCTCCAAACGCAACGCTACGTACTATACACGAGATGTTTCAGATTGTAACGTGATGTAACGAAAAATGAAGCACTGGCTTTCCCGGTTCGCCCTCTTCAGCAACGACTCGTGCCGTTCGGCCACTCAAGCGTTGAAGGCATTGACCGGACCGATGAAGTCCCTCTCCCCGACGTCGACTCCGCTGATACGCAAAATCGCATAGTCCATGGCGACATGGAAGTACACGTTCGGAATCACGATTTGCGGCAGATAGTTTTTTCCAGTCAATTTGCCCCGCACCCACGACACTTTCACGACCTGAGTGGCCGCGTGGTGTATCGCTCCGCCGCCACGCTCTCGACGAAGTCGATCGCCTTGCGGATGCGCACACGCGCTTTCTTCGATCGTTCGCTAGTTATCTTCGTGCTGCGGAGGCTGCTGCCCCGAGAGCCACACGGCGCCTCCCTTGAGATAGTCGAAAGCGCCTTGTATCTGATAAAGCAATCCGCCCGTGTCCGGGGCGAGGCGCGTAGATAGCAGGACCGCGACATCGAACTTCTTCGCGCTCGCGAAGCGCTCAGCCTTGTCGAGATACTTCTCCATCGTTCTGACTGCTTCCACGCATTGCGCGATAGCCCGTGCATACATTGCGGATCTCCAGAGTCAGATGCTTACGCACAGCCGCGCTGCCGCATGACAGGACGAGAGATGACATCAAGCCTTCGCGGACCACTTCCCCTACAATACGGCGACCAATTCCACGTGAGCACGCGCGGTGGACCGACTAGAAGCCATGGAAATGCTGGTGACCGCGGTGGACGGGGGCAGCCTGTCGGCGGCGGCTCGCAAACTGAAAACACCGGTCAGCACGCTTACCCGCAAGGTCGCCGATCTTGAAGCGCTGCTCGGAACCCGGCTGCTCATACGAACCACCCGCAAGCTCACGTTGACCGACGCAGGCATGTCGTACGTCGCGGCAGCGCGGCGCATCCTCGAACTCGTGCGTGAACAGGAGCACGAAGCCACGGGCGAATTCGCGACCGCACGAGGCGAACTGGTCGTCACCGCGCCCGTGCAACTTGGCCGCCTGCATGTGCTACCGGTCATCAACCGCTTCCTCGCGCAGTATCCGGACATTACGGTTCGGCTCCTTCTCTCCGACCGCAACATCGACCTCATCGACTCGCACGCCGATCTCGCCGTGCGCATCGGCGAGCTGCCGGACAGCAATATGATCGCCACGCGCATCGGCTCGTTGCGGCCGATCGTGTGCGCGAGTCCGGCCTTCCTCGCCAGGAGCACGCCTCCGCGCGAACCCGACGAACTCGTGAAGTATGCGTGCGTTGTCTTCAATAGCCCGTACCTGTCGCCCTGGCGCTTCCGGCTTCCGTCGACTCGAAAGGTCTATGTGCTGGAAGTGAAGCCCCGGCTCGAAGTCACGTCGCCCGACGCCGCCGTAAGCGCCGCGGCGGACGGCGCGGGCATCACCTACGTGTTCGAGCACGACGCCGACGAAGCACTCCGCAGCGGACAGCTCGAAATACTCCTGCCGCAGTTCGAGATCGACCCTGTGCCCGTGCATCTGGTTCATGTGTCCCGAAACCTGATGGCCATCAAACTGCGGCATTTCATCGACTTCGCGGCGCCGAGACTCAGGGAATCTCTGTCCCGCTTCGGCAAGCAAAAGAAACGTTAATCTTCGGTCGTCAAGCTCACGATTCCTCGCCCGGATCGCCGAGCACCCGGTCATTGCGGTTTTCGATGACCTTTCGCGTTTTCTTCGTCGCGCCGGGACCGGCAGCGAAGCGAACGTCCCGATAGCCCAGCGCATGCCCACCCGCCCCGCGAACCTCCAAGGTCTCGACGGGCGTTCCGCTCGCATGTTCGACCAGTGCGATAGGCGGCTTGCCATTCGGCCTCAGCCATCTGTCTCCCCACTGCATGAGCGCGACCAGCACCGGGTACAAGTCCGCTCCTTTCGAGGTCAGCCGGTAACCGAACGTATTCGCGCGTTCCGCAACCGGGAAGCGTTCGAGAATGTCCAGCTCGATCAACCGCTCGAGCCGTGCCGTCAGAACATTTCGGGCGATACCCAGCCCGCTCTGGAACTCGTCGAAACGCCTGCTGCCCTGCGTGCACTCGCGCACGATCAGCAGCGTCCACCACTCGCCCACCTCGTCGAGGGCGCGAGCGATCGAGCAATCCATTTCGTCGAAACGTTTTCTGTACATGATAGGCACATCCTAACTCGAGTTTCATGACGCAACTTAACCATTTTACGGGGAACAGCTTCCCGGTTTCGGTCGATAGTGCGATCCAGTCGGCTCCCCTATAGTTTCGTCACGCAACGCAATTCGCAATCTCTATCCTTCGGGAGAAGTTGAAATGGATCGACGACTACTCACTCTTGCACTCGGTATGTTCGCGCTGGGGACCGATAGTTTTGTCTTCGCAGGCATCCTGCCTGAAATTGCCCATTCGTTTGGCGTGAGCATTGGTGCAGCGGGTCAGTTGATCAGCGTCTATGCACTGAGCTATGCGCTGCTGGGTCCGACCATCGCCGCGCTTGCTGCGAACGTCGGACGTAAGCGCCTGCTTTTGAGCGGCATCGGCCTCTTTGTGATTGCCAACCTCGGCACCATCGTGGCGCCGAACCTTGGCGTCGCTCTGGCTACGCGTGCTCTGGCGGGCCTCGGCGCCGCGATGTTTTCGCCGACGGCCAGCGGCACGGCCGCGGCACTCGTGCCCCCGGAGCGACGTGGATACGCGTTGTCGATCATCGTGGCAGGCCTGACCACCGCTACCGCGCTCGGCTCGCCCATCGGTGCCGTCATCGGCGGCCTCGCGGGCTGGCACTGGACGCTGGTGCTCGTCGCCGCGCTCGGCGCAGCGGCATTCTTCGGCATCCTCGCGTTCATGCCCGAGGTGCCGCTGCCGCCGGCCATCTCGCTGCGCGCACGTCTGTCGCCGCTGACCGATGCGCGCGTCGGACTGACGCTCGCGACGACGGTGCTGGCTCAGATCGGCACCTTCATCATCTTCAGCTACTTCTCCGTCGTGTTCGATCGTGCGACCGGTCGCAGCCCAACGGTGCTGGGCGGGCTACTGGTGCTGTGGGGCCTGGCCGGGACGTTCTCGAACCTGCTGACGGGGCGCATTCTCGACCGGATCGGTTCCCACAGGGTCGTCATCATCAAACTGGCTATCGTCGCGGTCGTCATCTTCACCATGCCGATCACAAGCGCCCATCTTTGGAGTGCCGCAATCGCTGTGACGATATGGGGTGCATGTGCGTGGGGCGTCCTCGTGCCGCAACAGTTCCGCCTCGCAAGCCTGAATCCGCCGATGACCGCGGTGCTGGTCGGCCTCAACACGTCAGCGACTTATGTGGGCGTGTCCATCGCCGGCACGTTCGGCGCCGCCGTGATCCCGCTTACCGGCAGCCACAACCTGGGCTATCTCTCCGCGATTCCCGTCGTGATCGCGATCCTGGTGTCCGGGCTTGCCACGCGGCGCATCGCATCGTTCGCGGTATCAAAAGGCGCGATGGCGGCCTGAGTCCGGCCATCGCACTTCGCAGCGCCCATTCATTCGACATTCGAGGAAACAGTCATCTCCAAAGCGAGCACGTTCCGGCAGTTACACGACCATTCGACACCGCTTCGTTTGCCGAATGCCTGGGACGCCGGCAGCGCGCGTCTCATCGAGGCACAAGGCGCATCCGCGATCGCCACGACGAGCGCAGGCTTTGCGTGGGCGCTGGGTTATCCCGACGGGCGCATGCTTCCGTTCGATGAAGTCATCGCCTCGGTTCGACGCATCGTCCGCGTGCTCGAAGTGCCCTTGTCCGTCGACGTCGAAAACGGCTACGCCGACGATCCCCAAACCGTCGCGGACCATGTGATGCGACTCGTGGATCTGGGCATTGCCGGCATCAATATCGAAGACGGACCCGACGCGGCGTCGCTTCTCGCCGCAAAGATCGAGGCGATCAGGAATGCCGTCGCGAGAGCCAGCCTTGATCTCTTCGTCAACGCGCGCAGCGATGTCTTTCTTGCCAACCTCGTCGAGAAAGCAAAGCAGCCGCAAGAGGCGATCACTCGCGGCGATCTGTATGCGTCGGCGGGCGCGGATGGTCTTTTCCTTCCGGCGCTCGTGCAGCCGTCCGACATCCAGACGATTGCCGGTGCAATCCGGCGGCCTCTGAACGTCATGGCGCTCCCGGGCCTGGCCGATGCAGCGACCCTCGGAAAACTAGGGGTGCGCCGGCTCAGTGCGGGCAGCGGCATCTCGCAGGTCGTGCTCGGCAAGGCGAAGGCAATGGCAGAGGCGTTTCTCGCGCATGGCCGTTCCGAGGCACTCGATGACCGGCCGTTGCCGTACGCCGAGATTCAGCATCTTTTCGCCTGACGTACCGAGCGGCAAGCAGCGGGCAAGTTGCGAGCCGCTCATTATTGTAACGATCAACACACAATGGAGAGCATCATGACGCTTAGTGGAAAACGCGCTCTGGTCACCGGAGCGAGTCGCGGTATCGGAGCTTCGATCGCCAAGGCTTTGGCGGCTGCCGGCGCGGATGTCGCCATCACGTATGAAAAGTCTTCAGAGCAGGCTGCGGACGTTGTGAAGGCGATCGAGGCCGAGGGCCGTCGCGGCATCGCGATTCAGGCCGATAGCGCCGATGCATCGGCCATTCACGCATCCGTGCAAGAGACGGTCGAAGCGCTGGGCGGCCTCGATATTCTCGTCAACAACGCCGGCATTCTGCGGATGGGCAATGTGAAGGAAATATCCATCGAAGACATCGACGCGACGCTCAACGTGAATGTGCGAGCGCCCATTCTCGCGGCAAAGGCGGCGATCCCTCATCTCAAAGCGAATGGACGCATCATTTCCATCGGCAGCTATTTTGCCGACCGCGTTCCCGCGTCGATGCTCGGTGTCTACTCCGCCTCCAAGTCCGCGCTCGTTGCACTCACTCAAGGCCTGGCGCGGGAACTCGGCCCGCACGGGATTACGGCGAACCTGGTGCAGCCCGGCTCCATCGACACGGACATGAACCCTGTCGAAGGTCCGTTCGCGGCGACGTTGAAATCGCTGACGGCCACCGGCGATTACGGAAAGGGCGAGGACATCGCTCAAGCCGTGGTCTTTCTTGCGAGCGCCAACGCCGGCTACATCACCGGCGCGACGCTGACGGTCGATGGCGGCGCCAACGCCTGAACGTTGCGGGCCGGTCGAGGGCCGGCCCGATCCGCAGCAAAGATATCTCAGTGCGCCGTCAGTTGCCACTGCAACACGGGATGCGTCGCGCCCGCCGGCATCGCCCAGACGCCTGAAGGCCCGAAGCTCCACGACACGAAGCTCGCCGGATTGCTCATCTGCGCCGTGGTCAGTCCGTTCGTCGCGGGCGGCGCCGTACCGCCGTCGTTGATATGCACCGCGTTCAGGTGATTCGTCGTTTCCTTGTTCCAGTACACATCGTTGCGGATCGTCCCCGAGTTCAGCGTGGCGATGGCCCCGTTGGTATCGGGCGTCGGTCGATCACTCGACCACCCCACGGCAAACGACTCTTCGATGATGCCTGTGTTGTCGTTCAATTCGACGAGTGCGCCGTCTCCGATCAGGGAGCCGACACGACCCGTGCCATAGGATTGTTGAATCAACCCGGTGTTCCTGGCGACCAGTCCGCCGCCGCTCGTATGCGAGCCGCCGACGTTGATCGGGCCGGTCGCGTAGGACTGCACGATCCGGCCTTCGTTGTTTTCGACGAGGCCGCCATAGGAGCCATTGCCGCCGACCGATGCGCCGCTCCACGACCGTTCGACGGTGCCTTTGTTCCACCCGACGAGACCGCCGCCCACGGCGCCGCCGAATGGCACGCCCGATCCTACTCCACCGGTCGACCATGCATAGGCGACGACGCCATCGTTTCGACCGGCGAGCGCGCCGTAACTGCCGCCAATACCGCCCTCCACCGCGGCGTTTGCAACCCCGAGGTTCCGTACGACGCCGGTCGTTCCAATGACACCGAACAGCCCGGCATACGGCGCATACGATTGATCCGGCACCTGGATGTTCAGGTTGCTGACGACATGGCCGAAGCCATCGAACTGTCCGCCGAACGGCGCCGCGTCGGTCGGGGCGATGAGGCTGAACGACGTGCCCGCCGCCGTCTTCACGTCGATGTCCTTGCCGAGGGCGTAGTTGCCCTTCAGATCCTGCGACACCTTCCCGAGGTCCGCCACGTTGTTCACGAGCTTGTACGCCGTGATCTGCGTGATGTGGCCGCTGAAGGGCGCGGCGGTCCAGCATCGATTGGCGAGCAGCGTTCCAGCCGAATAACTGGCGTTCATGTCGTAGAGCAGACTGACGATGCCGCTGCTCCTCGACCAGTCGATCGTGCCTCGATTGCCGATGCCGCCACCGTTATCGATGCCGGTTGCATCGGCGCGAACGGTGAGGTTGCCGCTGCCGGTGTTGCGGATGGCCGCGCCAGAGACGACGAACACGCTATGCGCGGAATTCAGCGCAAGCGATGCGCCGCCTTGCCACTGGATGTTGCCGCTCACCGTGATATCGCTGTTCGCGCCCGTGGTCGCGACGTCCACGGATGTGCCCTTGCCCAGGCTGCGCGAGATTGCATTGGCGCCGTTCGCGTCGATGGTGAAGGTCGGTGCGCTCAAGGTCCAATGGCCCGCAAGCACCGTCGCACCCCCGGCGTCGAGCGTCGTTGCGCGCGTGTCGACGGCGCCACCGCTACCGTCCGCATTCTTCGCGATGATCGTGCCGTTCGCATGGACTTCGCCCTTGTCCGCGACGAGCCAGACATGGCCATCGCGCGTCGCAGTGCCGGTCGCGCGGATCGCAGCGCTGTTGCCCGCGAGGGCATACACGTTGCCATCGGCCGCTTGCAGGCTGACTTGCGCCGCCCCGATCGTGCCCGCGTTTATCACCGTGCCGCCGCTTCCCGCCTGCACGAAAATCTGCTGGCCACCGGACGCGTCCTGCAACAGCACCTGATTGCCCGTCGCCAGTTCAACCGTCCCCTTCGGCGCGTCGATGCTGCCGGCGTTGATCACCGCCTTGCGCGACACGAGCAACACGTCGCCGCCGCTCGAACCGATCTTGCCGAGATTGATCACCACGCCATTGCCACCGCCTGAAAACGTAAGCGGCCCGCCTTGCATGAAGGCATTCGGATCGATGTTCAGTGCCGATGCCACGAAGCGCCCGCCCGTCGCGACCACGCCATTGGGGGCCACGAGCACGCCTTGCGGATTGATGAGATATACACTGCCGCTCGCGCGCATCTGCCCCAAAATCGCGGACGGATCGCCGCCCGTCACCCGATTGAGCGTCGCGCCGCTGCCATTCTCAAAGATGACCGTGCGTGACGACCCGATCGAAAAGCTGCGCCAGTCGATGACGCCGCGCGTCGACGTCTGATTGATCGTGACCGACTGGCTGCCGGTCGTTATGGCGCCGTTGCCCGCGACGAACCGCCCCCCGCTCGGCAGCGGCGGAGCGCCCCATCCCGCGATGGCATATGCGGACGCCAGGCCAAGTACGAACGGACGCATCGGAAAGCTGAATTGCTGTAGGGTGCGAATCCATGACCACCGCGTCAAGCGTTGCATGTTTCCCTCCTATGCCCTGACAACCGCTTGCGATCCGGTCGGGCATCCAGTCCCCCGTTCAGAAGTGGCGTGAAGAGCATAGGCTTTATCGCCTGCAACATTGCACCCCTAAATATCATTAGCTCCCCTGAGCACTACTCGACCGCAATCGCGAACTAATCGATCGAGCGGCGTCGACCAAGGACAAAGTCGAAACTTGAACGCGCCGAAGACCGCCTGTCCTTCGGCGCGTTCAAACGGGCCTTCTAGAAGCGGCTATTGAAATTCCCTCCAAGACCTTCCCAGCTCGTCGGTCCCGGGAACCATCCGCCAGCCCAAGCCTTGTGGTACATCTGGTTGTCCGTGCCAAGGCCGAAGATGTCGAGACGATTGTTGCCCCACGAAGTCACCGACGGCGGACTTGTGAACCCACCACCCAGTCCTTCCCAACCGGTTTGGGACGGGAACCATGCACCGGCCCAAGCCTTGTGATACATCTGGTTGTTGGTGCCGATCCCGAAGATGTCCAGCCGGTTGGGCGCCCAGGACTCGACCGCGGGCATGCTGTTGAATACGCCTCCCAGTGGTTCCCATCCCCCCGGAGACGGAAACCATGCCCCTGCCCAGGCCTTGTGATACATCTGGTTGTCGGTGCCCAGTCCGAATATGTCGAGACGATTCGGCGCCCACGAAACAACGGCCGGGGGACTCGAGAACACGCCTCCCAGCGCCTCCCATCCTAGCCCCGCCGGATGCCACGAGCCGTCCCAGGCCTTGTGGTACATCTGGTTGTCCGTGCCGAGCCCGAAGATATCGAGGCGATTGAAACCCCACGAGACCACTGCGGGCGGGCTGGCGAAAACGCCACCGAGGTATTCCCAGCCCGTGGGTGATGGAAACCAGCCACCGGCCCACGCCTTGTGATACATCCCGTTATCCGTGCCGAGACCGAAAATGTCGAGACGGTTGCTGCCCCATGAAACGGCCGCCGGCGGGCTGTTGAATCGTCCGCCCAGCCCTTCCCAGCCGCCCGGAGACGGAAACCAGCCCCCTGCCCAGGCCTTGTGATACATCTGGTTGTCCGTGCCGAGGCCGAAGATATCGAGCCTGTTCGGAGACCATGAAACCGCGCAGGGCTGACTGCTGAACACGCCTCCCAATCCTTCCCAGCCGGTCGGCGAAGGAGCCCAGAAGTTCCCATTCCAGGCCTTGTGATACATCTGGTTATCGTTCCCGAGAGCAAAAATGTCGAGGCGGTTCGGGCCCCACGAAACGCTCGAGACGGCCGACTTCTGGCGCCCCACCTGAGCGACGACGGGCGTCATGGCGCCCAATGCTGCCAGCCCGCCCACACCAAGCAGCGTCGCCTTGCCCATCGTTTCCAGAACGTCGCGCCGTGTCACATTCCTCGTCGTATGCATGAGCCCTCCTCTGGCCAGAGGCCATTTGGAAATCAGATCCCCGCGTAGTCTTTTCTCGTTACTGCGGATGTCGAAGAAGTACCGGCGGCGTTCTGTCGCGAGCGCGCGCAGTCGTACCTTCCAACCAGGGGAAGTGGTCGATTCGCCGGGAAGATTTCTATCGAACGTGCGCTATTTTTTTGCCGCGAATAGGCGTTCGATACCGCGTCGTCTCGTTGGAATCAGGTCATCGTCGGATGGATGAAAGGCGATGGTCGGACGCCATCCCTCAGGTCCACTGATGGTTTTATCGCCGGTGTCTCAAACAATAGATCGTTTACGGTGAACTTCAAGGCTATCGATCAGACCGCAATGCGAAGCTTTCGTGACGGTGTTCGAGCATTTGATGTGTAACTAAATAACAGTCCGAAATATGATGAACGTCCGTAAAGAATCCCACAGATTTAACTGCCTACGTGATTCGTGCTCCCTCATGCAACATCCATACGCTCCCAACACGGCGCCGGCCGTGTTTCAACGGCCAGCGGATATTCGACACTCGACCCTGGTTACGTGATGCACGCGGTCATATCGCGGCGTGGGAGACCGGGAGAAGTCTCCGCCGCGCAGATACTCGACAAAGCCGTCGACTCCAGTTCTTCGTGAAGTCGCCGCTTACCTGACATAAGGAACGGGCAGGCCGTTTCGAATGACATACACGGTTGTCGGCGCACCCTTCAGGTTCCCTTCGGCATCGAAGGAGTACGTGCCGGCTATCCCCTTGTATTGTTCTTTCGCGAGTTGTGCGATCAGCTTGCTTTTGTCAGTCGTCGTCGCCGCTTTCGTCATGACGTCGGCCAGCATTTTGACTCCGTCGTAATAGTTGACTGCATAGACTTGCATATCAGTGTGATAAGTATCCTTGTACTTCTTGATGAATGCTCTGCCTTCTTCAGTCTGGTCCAGCGCGGTCCCGCCTTGAGAACAGTAGACAATCGACGCCGCCTCGCCTGCCACCTTTCCCATGTCGGCGGTACAGATGGCGTCGCCTCCAAGTAACTTTGCTTTCAGACCGCGCTGCCGCATCTGCTTAACCATCGGCGCAGCCTGAGACGCGTAGCCGCCGAAGAAAATGGCATCCGGGTTTTTGGCTTTGAGCGTCGTGAGGATGCCGAGGAAATCGGTTGCCTGGCCGTTGGTGAATTGCTTGTCGATAACTTCCAGCCCGTTTGCCTTGGCCGATTCTTCAAACTGTTCCGCGATCCCCTGGCCATAGGCAGATCGGTCGTCGATGATTGCTACCGTTTTGGCCTTCAACTCCTTCGCCGCGAAGTCCCCCATCGTCCCGCCAAGCTGGGCGTCACTGGCGCCGATCCGAAAAATGTTCTTGAAGCCCTGCTTTGTAATCGCCGGGTTTGAGGCGACTGGCAGGAGCGGAATCCCTGCATTGTTGTAGACCCGAGACGCAGGAATAGCTACGCCCGAGTTGTACGGCCCCAAGACAGCGACGACGTTGCGGTCAACGAGAATCTGCGCAATCTGAACGCCGGTCTTCGGGTCGGCCTGATCATCTTGCGACTCCAGCTTGAATGTTACCTTCTTGCCTGCTACGAGCACCCCTTGCCTATTCAGTTCGTCGACAGCCATTCGAGCGCCATTTTCATTGTCCTTGCCGTTTGCCGCCTGAGGCCCCGTCAGCGGCGCCGAGTGTCCGATCGCGACAACTTCCTGCGCCATTGCCGGCAGCGTCAGCGTGACCGCAGTGCAGGCTATCGCCCCACGAGTAATGAATGTGCGCATGCTCTGTCTCCGAATAATAGGTCGATGTTATGGATAACTTGCCGTATCAACGACGGCGTGCTTCGGTTCAGTAAATAGCGTAGATCTTGCGAACGGGCTCGAGGATATCCCAGCGCCCCGTCCACCCCGGCGGCAAGATGACGAGGTCCCCACCGACGATCTCGGTCACGTCGCCCGTCGAGTCGTCGGTGAGCCTGGCACGGCCCGAAATGATGTATGTGAATTCGGTATCGGGGCGGTTTATCACTGGCCAGCCTCCGGGCTGACATTCCCATATACCCAGATTGCCAACCGCCTCGGGCGCAAGAGACTTGATAGCAATCTGGGGATCGCCGCTATCGGCCCCGGCTCGCTGGCCGGCTGCGGCGAGTCGAGCCGAAGCAATATCGGCGCCTTTGACGATGGTGAACTTCGCCATGTACCACTCCTTTTTCAATGAGCACCCGTCAGCTTCTCGAGAACTCGTGCTGTACGCGATGGTCGGTTAGTCAAACGCTCTTCAAAATCACTGAATCCCGCCGCTGTGAGACCGCCATTCACGCCAATCCAGCGGAACGGCTCCGGCTCCCAGGCCGGCGAGCGATGATTCACCACAGGCAACCGATTGATCTCGTCTTCGCGATCCAGAATCAGGTTGCGCAGGATTCGGCCTGCCAGATTGCTCGTTGCGACTCCATCGCCGACGTAGTTGCCCGCCCAGGCAATGCGCGCGTCCTTGTCCATACTCACGGTCGGGCACCAGTCCCGCGATACCCCCAGCGCGCCGCCCCAGCGATGCGTGATGCGGGCATCGGCCAGATCGGGGAAGAACTCGAGCATTGCGGCGTGAATGTTGGCGTGCACCTTGTCGACCAGATCATCCTCGGCCGACATTCTGGAGCCGAAGCGGTATGGAGCGCCGCGACCGCCAAACACCAGCCGGCCTTCGGCTGTGACCTGTCCGTACACCCTCAGATGGCGCATGTCATTGAAGGCCAGGCGATGATCGAGCCTCAGCCGCTGGCGAAGGTCCTGCGGCAGTGGCTCGGTCGCCAGTACCAGCGAATAAAGCGGAATGACCGAGCGGCTGTTCTCCGGCAGTTGGCAGGAAAAAGCCTCGGTTGCGCGCACCACCGTTCTTGCCTTGACGCCGCCCTGCGCCGTGCACACTTGTCCGGGCGCGATGCGTAGCGCGGCCGTCTTCTCGAAGATTCGCGCGCCCATTGACTCTACGACCGCTGCCAGTCCACGCACGAGCTTGCCGGGATGGATCAGCGCGCAGTGCTCGGTGTAGAGGCCTCCCAGCACATGCTCGGCGCCGATGCGCGTCGACGCTTCCTTCGCATCGAGCGCGCGCCATTGATCCGGCAATCCAAAGCGGATCGACGCATCGACCGAGGCCTGAATTCGATCGAACTGGGGCTGGCTGCGTGCAAGGGAAAGAAAGCCTTGCTTTGCATAATCGGCATCGATGCCTTCGAGATCGAGCACGCGCCCGATTTCGTTCACGGTATCGTTCATCGCCGCCTGCAAATGCAATGCCGCCGCGTGCGAATACATGTGCGCCACGCGTTCGAGCGCGATTGGAAATATCGCCGACGCCCATCCGCCGTTGCGGCCCGAAGCGCCGAAGCCGACCGCTTCCCGCTCCAGCAGGACGACGTTCAACGATGGCTGCGCCTTCAGCAGATAGTACGCAGTCCAGAGCCCTGTATAACCTGCGCCGACGATGACGACATCGGCCTGCTCTTCCCGGTCCAGCGTGTCCCGCGCGCGCGCGTGCTCATGCCACAGCGGGCGGTTGGGAAGCTGCGTCAATTCATGTGCGGATGGCATCCGTCTCTCCTACCAATCCAGGTTCTTGTTCATTCGATTCAGGGTCGCTTACCGTTGCGACGATTACCGCGCGGGTCCGAGGCGAACGTTCAACTCGCCGATTCCGACGATGGTGTCGCGGTCCGCAGTTGCTTGCGCTTGCTCTTGACGCAGAACACCGGGTAGGAGGCCAGAATGACGATCAGCGCGATGACACTTTGCAGAAGGCTGATCTGGCTCTTCGGATCGAGCGCCATGCTCACCAGCACGGCCACGATCGTCACGGTCACGAGGAGCGGCAGCCACGGATGACCCCACATCCGGAGCTTCAGCAAGCCCCGACGTTCCCATTCGCCTCTCAGCTTGAGTTGCGACAGGCAGATCATCAGATAGACGAACAGAAACACCGCGCCGGATGAGTTGATCAGGAACAGGAAGACCGTGTCGGGCCAGAGCGCTGCGATCACCACACAACCGTATCCGACCAGCGTCGAAGCGATGACGCCTCGGGCGGGCACGCCACGGCTATTGACACGTCCCAGCCACTTCGGCGCCTCGTTGTTCGAACTGAGGACCAGAAGCAGACGCGACGATGTATAAAGCCCGGCGTTGAGCACGGACAGCACGGCCACGAGGATGACGGCGGTCAATACGGTTGCGGCGCCGGGGATGCCGATTTTCTCGAGCGTCGCCACGAAGGGGGATTTGCCCGGCACGATGTCCGTCCACGGCTGAGCCACGACAATGAACAACGCTGAAAGAACGAAGAAGACCAGAATGCGGGCCATCACCGTGTTGACTGCACGGCGAACGTTGCGTTCGGGATGCTCCGATTCTGCAGCGGCAATCGTGGCTACTTCCACCCCGGTCATTGAGAAGATCACGACCACGACGCTCGTGAATAGCGTCCCCACGCCTTTGGGAAAGAAGCCGCCGTGCGCGGTCAGGTTGGAGAACGTTGCTGTCGATCCCGGCCAGAGATGGAAGACGTACGCGCCCGCTATGATCAGAAAAGCGGCAATGGCTACGATCTTGACGCCCGCGAACCAGTATTCCGCTTCTCCGAATGATTTGACGGACAAGAGATTGAGCCCCGTCATCATGACCATCAGCCCTAGCGAGATGATCCAGACGGGAATGGCGGGAAACCATGCGTGGATAGTCTGCCCGCCTACGACGGCCTCGAACCCGACCACGATCACCCAGAAATACCAGTAAAGCCAGCCCATCGCGTAGCCGGCGACATCGCCGTACGCGAGGCGCGCATAATCGACGAATGAACCCTTCATGGGTTGAGCCGCAACCATTTCGCCCAACATGCGCATGATCAGCGCGACGATCAGCCCTGTGATGGCATAGGTGATGAACGCGCCCGGGCCGGTCGATGCGATGACCGCGCTAGAGCCTACGAATAAGCCAGCGCCGATCACGCCTCCGAGAGCCAGCATGCTGATATGCCGGGTTTTGAGCGCATGTTTCAGCCGCGGATCGAGCTCCGTCTGGATAGGCATGGGTTTGTCTCCTGGAAACGAATGTGTCTTTTGTGACCTCCATTAAAAGCAATGCGCGCGGGCCAGGCTATGCGCAAAATGTCGTCCCGAAGAAACGCCTTTATACAAATGTATGACTATTCATCTGACGATTTCGATAGATCGTCAGCCAATAGATTGGCGGCCTTTCCCGCCTGAACGGCCAGCCACAGCCGGGTGATGCCGTCGGTTGTCGTCGGTTTGACGCCACACAGCTGTTCGATATGTTTCAGCCGATAAACAAGGGTTTGACGATGGATAGCCAGATCGAAGGCGGTGGATTTCCAGTTGCCGTCGTTCCCGAGAAACGTCATGAGCGTCGTGAGCAGCGCGGTGCCATGCACGCGGTCGTACTCGATCATGGGACCGAGATAGCGTCCAACCAGCGCGCTCGCCTCGGCGAGTGACCTCGGCATCGTGATGTAGCCGGTTTCGAGTTCTCCGTAGCGCACGACATCCGTGCCGACTTCTCGTGCCTGTGCCAGCGCGAGGCGAGCCTGTCGCACGCTTTCGCGAAAGCCGGCTGCCTCCGTGACGGGCCCGCTTATGCCGACCACGGTGCCCTTGCCCAGATCGAACCGCAGGCATTCGATCGCGTCGGCGTGATCCTGAGCCAGCGCGAGCAGCACGTCATCCTCCAGCAGCAACGGTGCGCGCGCGTGCAAAGCCGGCGCATGGTGGATCTCCGCTACGCTCCACGACCCTTGCTTTCCTGGAGAGACCGCGAGCACGACGAGTGTGCCCGTGAGCCCGCGCCGCTCCAGGATCGGACGAAAGGAAAACTCGGCCTCACCGCGCAACAGGCTGCGCATCAGCGCCGCGCCTTCTTTTCGAAGATTGTCGCGGTCGATCATCATGCGTTCCAACTCGATCTCGAGCAGACCGAGAAGCGAGCGCACGAGCAGCGGATCTTGCAAGGCTTCCGCGTCGCGGCGGCGAATGACGAGATTCGCCCTCGCACGTCCGCCGATAGCGACGCGTTCCACGAAAACCGGGTGAGTCTCGTCGGAATAGGGCAAGGCGCGCGAGGAAACGATGATCGAGCCGCTGCCGGCATCTTCGATTGTCAGGCCGAGTCGCAGCCGATCGGAAAGAATGGTCAGTCGTCCGGCCATGTCCGGCATGTCGCGCAGTGCGGTTGCATAAGTCTCGAACAGTTGTTCGCTGGCTCTGAAACGGTCGCGCTGGGCTTGCAGCACACTTTCGATCACATGCCTCGACAACTGCACGAATTCGAGCTCGAAGCTCGCTGCGAGTATGGGGAACATGAGACGGTCCGCCGCCTCCAGCATCGCGCGTGACAGTTCCGGCGCATCGGCCTGGCGTGCGACGACTAATGCGCTTGCGTTGCTATGAGCCAGTTTCTCGAGCCAGATAACCTGATCCGACGCGCTGCGCGGCAGGCCTGCACCCGTAGTCATGACAAGATTGCCGGCGGAAATCCATCTCCAGGGATCGGGAAGGTCGACGGCATGGGCCCAGTTGATTGTCCGCGCCAGTCCGGACGAGCCACCAAGGACCGTCAGTTTCAGAGACCTGGTATCGAGCAACGCCTGCACGGTGATCATCAGATGCGCTTGGTGGGTAGATAGCGGGGATGAATGTGAACGCCTTCGAGAATCTCGCCGATCCTCGAAGGCGTGCGCTGTGTCATGCGGTCAACCGGCATCCGGCGCCCGCCGTCGATAACAATGGTGGCAAGACCGAGCATCGTGAGCAGCGAACGCGCCGCAGCGCCGTTCGCAATACCTGCTCGATTGCCGATGGCGGCGCTCCGGCCGTCATCAGATCGACCGGGTAACGCCCCCGTCCACGCGGATGTTCTGACCGGTGATGTAAGCAGCCCCGTCCGATGCGAGGAACGCGACGGTCGCGGCGATTTCCTCGACCTTGCCATACCGCTTCAGCGGGACGCTGTCGCGGCGCTCATCGGTGGCCGGCAGGCTGTCGATCCAGCCCGGCAGAATGTTGTTCATCCGGATATTGAATGCGGCCTGTTCGGTGGCGAACAGCTTGGTATAAGCGGCAAGACCCGCGCGGAACACTGTCGACGTCGGGAACATTGCGCTCGGCTCGAACGCCCAGGCGGTGGAGATGTTCACGATGACCCCGCCGCCCTGCTTTTGCATGACAGGCGCCACGATTCGCGTCGGGCGGATCACGTTCATCAGGTACGTGTCCATGCCTTTGTGCCAGTCGTCGTCGGAGATCTCAAGCACCGGCGCACGGGGACCATGACCGCCGCCGTTGACGAGCACATCGATGCGCCCCCAGCGCTCCATCGTCAGCGCCACCAGGCGCTCCAGGTCCGCGCTCGACTGGTTCGATCCGGTTACGCCGACACCGCCCAGTTCGTTGGCCAGTGCTTCGCCCTTTCCGGAAGAGGACAGGATTGCAACCTGATAGCCGTCCGACGCCAGCCGACGGGCGGCCGCAGCGCCCATGCCGCTGCCGGCGGCCACGATAACAGCCACTTTTTGTATTGCCATAATGGAAGCTCCTGGAGCGAGGTGGAATGGTGACTGCATGTGTACGAATGCAGACGCGACAGGAAGCGTAGCATTTACTTCCTGTGCGTACTCGCTTGCCTGGACCGCGCGCTGGTCTCGAACAGCGACACATGCGCCGGCAGTGCCTCGACCTGTCCGCGCACGCGTGCAGCCGGATTGACCAGTACCTTACCCGCTGTGCAGACTGCTGATCGGTCATCGCCTCTTCCGAGCGCTCAACCAGGCATCTGCGCTCCCCGCCAGATCTGACATTGCTGCCGGACCACTTCATGCAACGAGTCATGCGTACCGTAGACGCGGCGTAACCAGTCAGCATCGCTCAGACCGGAGGTCAAACTGCGCCTGATGATATCGAGGCCTTCCTCTGCGCCCAGAACTTGCGCATGACCTTCGATCGCGTCGAGCGTGGCGACAATCTCACTTCGAATCGAACCGCGCTGCCCGGTCTCCGGGTTCACGCACGTTCCGTCCAGACCGAAGCGACATGCCATGAACCGGTTCGTTCGATAGACTTCGTAATCCCGCTCGCTAAGTCGCGCGGGCCTGTCCACCAGCAGATAGCGCGCAAGCGCCTGGATATAAGCCGCGATCGCGGCTGCCCATTCAACGCGCAGCGGCGTATCCATGACGCGAACTTCGATGGTGCCGTAACCGGGACTTGGACGAATGTCCCAGTAGAAGTCTTTTAGACTTTTGACGAGGCCCGTGTTCGTCATGCGATTGAAGTATTCCTCGAAGTCGGACCATCTCGTTACAAAAGGAGCCTGTCCGGCCAAGGGGAACGGTGCGACCGAATTGAGCCGGGCGCACTGAAACTGCGTATCGCTTCCTTGCACAAAAGGAGAAGAGGCGGCCAAGGCTATGAAGTGCGGCACATAACGCGAAAGCGAATGCAGTAGAACGAGCGCCGAGTCAGCGTCGGGACAGCCTACATGTACGTGCTGGCCAAAGATCGTGAATTGCTGATAAAGGGCCCCGTACAGCCCCATCAGGTATTCAGAGCGTTCGCGTCCGTCGGAACGCTGGTCGAACCAGTTCTGGAAGAAGTTCGTCCCTCCCCCGCAGACGCCGACATTCAGAAAGTCAGCAGCCCGTACCAGCGTGTCGCGCAGAACCTGCAACTCGCTTCTCGCCTGATCGAAGCTTTTGCAGACGCCAGTGGACAACTCGATCATCCCCTCGGTCGTCTCCGGATTGATCGCCCCCGCGAAGCTTGCTTCTTTTACCCGGTTCAGTAGTTCCGTTGTTGCCTTCGTCAGATTGTAGTCATGCGTATTAACGACCTGAACCTCGAGTTCGACGCCAATCGTGAACGAATCTGAAGACGCGAATGGCTGCAGCATGAGATGTCCCGTTGAACGAAGATGAAGAACAAGAGCAGCGTAGCCATTCTACGCATGTTGGCTTGCGAGGAAGAGCAGGTTGCTTTGCGCTGCTGTCGCCGAAGAATGATCGATACACCCCTTGCACAAAGTCCGTGCATGCACTACCTGCTTACCTGAGAAGCTGCGGCCTCAGCGCCCTTGTCGGATCACGATGTCGCAGGAATGACGCGGAACGCCGCTGGATCAGGTGTTCTTTCGATAGCGTTAGCGGCCGGGTCTGCTCTAGGATTCACTC
Organism: Caballeronia calidae; assembly: GCF_900044055.2. GTDB lineage: Bacteria > Pseudomonadota > Gammaproteobacteria > Burkholderiales > Burkholderiaceae > Caballeronia > Caballeronia calidae. Next base: position 273,599 of record NZ_FCOX02000002.1, read on the forward strand.
ACGCGCGCGGATCGGGAATCGGTGAAACACTCGATCTATTTCACCGCGCCACGCCCGGCGCTGGACGCCGTGTATCGCATGGTGCGTTCGTTTTTCGGCGGCCGGGAAGCGCTGCAGTCCCGACCTGTTCTGCGCGCTTGCGCCTGCCGACGCGCATCGAGGTCCAGACGCGCCGACCTTCCGATCACGCGTTTCTTCGGAGACAGCCATGGACGCGTCGGTGAGCAAAGAACTACGCCGGAGGATCCTGGCCTGTGCCGCCGGCGCGGGCGCGCTTTCCCTGCTTCGACCGCTTCGGGTCGTTGCGGGCCAGGTGGGCAGTTCGGCTGCACTCGGATTCACGGAGCTTTCCGAAGGCACGCTCGATGAGCAGCGTCTATACGCACTGTCGGGAAAGGTCCCGCTCATCAAGAAGACCTACCGCCCTCCGAACTTCGAAACACCTATCGACTACCTCCGCACGCCGTTCACGTCGAATGCCGCGTTCTTCGTTCGCTGGCATCTCGCGGGGATCGGCACCGTCAAAGCCTCTGACTGGCGACTGAGCGTGGGAGGCGAGAGTGCTCAGCGTCCTTTCGAACTCTCGCTGGAGCAACTGAAACGCGACTTCGATCACGCGGAGATCACAGCGGTATGCCAGTGCGCAGGCAATCGTCGCGGCCTGTTCGATCCGCATGTCGCCGGCGTTCAGTGGGGCGTCGGCGCTATGGGCAATGCGGTCTGGCGCGGCGTCCGGTTGCGCGACATCCTCGCCCGTGCGGGCATGACGAGCGACGCGCTCGAAGTGGCCTTCGGCGCCGCCGATCGTCCCGTGCTCGACAAGACGCCCGTTTTCGTCAAATCGTTGCCGATGTCGATCGCTCTCGACGACAACACGCTCGTCGCGTTCGAGATGAACGGCGCGCCGTTACCACACTGGAACGGGTTCCCTGCGCGTCTCGTCGTGCCGGGATGGACAGCGACATACTGGGTCAAGCAATTGTCGAGCATCAGCGTGATATCGAAGCCGGAGACGAACTTCTGGATGAGCACGGCATACCGTCTGCCACGCGGCATGTTCAAGACGCCGACCTTCGCATCGCAGGCGTCGGGCGCGACCGAGCCGATCACCACGATCGTCGTGAACTCGCTGATCACATCGCTCCGAAGCGGCCAGCAGCTTCCACGCAACACACCGATTCAGGTGCGCGGCATGGCCTGGGATGGAGGCTCGGGCATTGCGGGCGTCGATGTATCGACCGACATGGGGGCAAGCTGGCAGGCAGCGCGTCTCGGCCGAGATATGGGCCGCTTCTCGTGGCGCGAGTTCAGCTTCGTCGTGCCGCCTCGCGAGCGCGGCTCGATCGTCGTCATGGCGCGCGCCGCCAATCGCCTCGGAGAGACACAGCCCGAACGGTTGATTCATAATCCCGCCGGCTATCACCACAACGTCATCCAGCGCGTCTATGTGGAGGTGGTATGAGCACGCTCTCACAGGCGGTTATCGCGACTTCGGCCTTGCTCCTGGTCTTCGAAGGCGCGGCGGCGCAGGAATCGACCGTGGCGCTCAAGGACGGACCGGGCAAGGAAAAGACGATGCTGTGCGCGGGCTGTCACAGCCTCGACTATATCCAGATGAACTCGCCGTTCCTCGACAGGAAAGGCTGGCGCACGTCCGTCAATAAGATGATCAATGCGTTCGGTGCGCCGATTTCAAAGGACGATGCCGAGGAGATCGTGAACTATCTGGACCAACACTACGGCAAGCCGTCGCGCGATGCTTCCGGCTCTTGACGGATAGCTATTTAACATGATGCTCCGGACAGCCAATCAACCGATGGTTACAGAGTGCAAGCTTCGTCATTGCCAATATTTTGTCGAGACCTTCGACGCATCAATCCGGTACTCGCCACGCGGTGAGATCGCCATTCACACCATGCGATGCCCGACATCGACGTGACTTTCCCGAAATCTTTGGCACTTCCGAAGATCGTGCATTACACTATTTTTTGCCATGCGCCCTTAAAGCATGGCTGACTCACGAAGTCACACTTGCGCGGACTTTCGTGCACACCTTCTGCGCGTGTCCGCCAACACCGAGCGAAACTAACTGCTTGGTGAAGCGTTTCGCCATTTATTACTTGCCCCGCACCTCGGCTCCCCGCCTCGATACGCCAGAACGCCCGGCCACTATGACGGCCCCTCGTTCTCTCATTGCTTTCTCCGCATACGGCGGCAGCCGGGATTCACTGCGGCATTTTTCTCGTTCACTTTGAATCGTGTGCTGAAGCCAGGCCGGCAGTATTCCTCTGCGCCGTCATCCCGAGCACCCGATTCGCTGGCAAGGAGACGACCGTGAAGATCAAGCATTCAAGCATTGCTTCGGCAGCAGCCGTTGTCCTACTCTCGCTCAGTGGTGCGGCCCATGCCGACGGCGGCCATGACGGCGGCCATTGTTCAAACGAGACGCTGAGAGGAGCGTTTGGGTTTATCGGCCACGGCGTGATTCTCGGATTGATAGGCGATGATGGTCAGGTACATCCGTACGCTTCCCCATCGATTCTCGATGACGTCGCCCTGGTGACATTCGACGGTGTCGGCCATTTCACGCGCACCGACTTCGGGGTTATCGGCGGGCTGCCGAAGGGTGGGCAGACTACCTTCAATCCGAACCAGATGGGTGCCTATACGGTGCACCACGATTGCACGGGTACGATGAAGATCATCTATACCGCCGGGGGATCCGTGCCGGCTGGTGTCGAGACCGATCTGAACATCGTCGTCGCGTCGGACGGGACGCTCGTCGAATCCGTTGTCTATAGGGCGGTCACCGTGGCAGGCGCCAGCGCGGACGGCAGCGTAAAGTGTCCACCGAATTGCCAGCAAGGTGTGCAAGAGAGCTTCGAGGGGAAGAAGGTCTCGGTCTTCGGCTTCCGTTAATCGAGGTTGGTCGAGACCCGGATGAGGTCTCGTCGAACCGGCGATTTCCCTGCGATGCCGACCGTCGAATTCGATAACTTCCGCTTATTCACGTCGGCATCGCACAGCACTGGCGATATCAGCGATCGCGTCTGTCAGTGGAATTGAAAAAGGAATGCGCTAGTCACCGACGCGCATTCCAGCGCTTTCCAATTGCACACAGCGCCGATAAGAAGGCTAGTCGGGATCATCGCGGTCCCCGCGAAGGAGACCGCTGGTTTCAAAGCGCGAACGACTTACTGGCCACCCTTATAGATGTCGCAATACGACGCAGGGCCGACGCAGACTTGCTGCGGTGCCGCGCTTGCTTTCGTCATCGCGCCGGAAGCGGACTTACCGGCCGCGCCCCCGTAGCCGGACGTGTCGCCGGAAGGAGCGGCACTGCCGTAAGTCTGAGATGCGGACGGGTTGCTCGTCGCATCCTGAGCTTGCGCCGCACTTACCGAGAGCGTGGCCACGAATGCCGCCACAAAAAGCAGTTTATTGAACATGGAAAACCTCCTTGGCTAGTCGAAGCAAAGCGTGACCGTGCTGCTGCATGGCGCTCGATCCATGCCTTTATCGCAGTCGGATGTCTCGCTGCTCGCGCGAATCGAGCGTCGCAAATCAGGCGGGGGGACCGTGTTGGAAAGACCGGCGTCAGTCAAACGGCTTCTTCGCAGAGGGATGTCGATGCCGCGCGATGCAATGAACGATGCGCAGGGACGTTCCGGGCGCCACATACGCCCAGGGAATGCAGCCAACTCGACAGGCAAGCGCACGAAAAAAGATTGGTGCACACTTAAAACGATCGAGCCGTGCTGGAAATGAAATAGCCACGCAGCGCGTCGGGAGGTTCTGCACGCGGCGCAAGCGGCGCCCCTGTCCGCGAATTCGATGTGGCTATCGCAGCGCTTCGCGGAAGATCAGGAACGATTCCATTACGGCATAGGCACGGTGCAAGGATGCTGCGCATGCCTAGACGCATGACTCACGGAGCGGGCGGCTCGCGCCTTACCGCCTTGCTTCTTCCCGAAGGCGTCCATCCCGGCGCGCTGATCCTGCTGACAGCCCGTGGGCTGCGTGGCATGTGCGACGGCTTTATCGCCGTGTTGCTGCCAGGGTATTTACTGGCGCTCGGCTTTGGGCAACTGGCTGTCGGTCTGATCAGCACGACGACGTTGTTCGGCTCCGCCTTCGCGACGATCCTGGTGGGCGTCGCAGGCAATCGCTTTGCTTCGCGCGTCCAGTTGCGCTTCGCGGCCGCGCTGATGATGGCCACGGGCTTCGCGTTTGCCGGCCTGTCATCGCTGTGGCCGCTGCTCATCGTTGCGTTCGTCGGCACGCTGAATCCGAGTTCGGGCGATGTCAGCCTCTTTCTCCCGCTCGAACATGCGAGCCTGGCCGAGTCCGCAACCGGCGACGCCCGGACCACGCTATTCGCGCGCTATAGCCTCGTCGGCGCGTTGTCCGCCGCACTCGGGGCGCTGGCCGCCGGCGTGCCGGACTGGCTTGCCGCACACCACGCTGCCTCACCCCTCACGGCGATGCGCCTCATGTTCATCGTCTACGCGATGTCGGGATCGATCATCTGGCTGCTCTACCGGCACATGCCGGCACGGCAGTCCAGCGGCGACGCGCCACGCATACCGCTCGGGCCATCGCGCGGAATCGTCACGCGCCTTGCGTTGCTGTTCAGCGTCGACGCCTTTGCCGGCGGACTGCTCGTCAACTCGCTGCTGACCTTGTGGCTGATTCAGCGGTTTGGACTGTCGCTCGGCGCAGCGGGTCGGTTCTTCTTCTGGGCCGGCCTGCTCAGCGCGGGTTCGCAGCTTGTCGCGGCACCCTTGTCACGTCGCATCGGCCTGCTCAACACCATGGTGTACACGCATATTCCCTCGAGCATTTGCCTCATTGCGGCAGCATTTTCGTCGTCGCTCGTGCTGACCCTGGCGTTGCTTCTCGTGCGCAGCGCGCTCTCGCAGATGGACGTACCCACGCGCAGCGCCTACGTCATGTCGGTCGTCACGCCGGGCGAGCGTCCCGCCGCCGCGAGTTTTACCGCGGTTCCGCGAAGCCTGGCCGCCGCCCTCGCGCCCACGCTATCGGGTGCGCTGCTGGGCCTCGGCTGGCTCGGCGCTCCGCTCGTCGCGTGCGGCGCGCTCAAAATTGCCTACGATCTTTCGCTGCTCTTCCTCTTCCGTCGCATCAAACCGGATCGCTGATTTCCCCGGATCATGGGGCGCATTCAAGCGAGCGCGGTAAAGAAACGTTGACCGATGCCGATAACCTGAACCATGGGTAGCCGGACGACCGTTCGGGCCGACAACATCCGACAGAGAGAGAAATGGTCTTCAGCTACAGGGACATGATGGTCACGCCGGCAGCGGTCCGGCAGGGCAACAGGTTTGCGGCGACGGCGCGAATCCACCATTTGAACGGGATGGAGCGCTCCGTGAGATTGCCGGGCGAGTTCGCCGATGTGGAAGAGGCGATCCGCTTCGCGATCGCAGCGGGCTTCGAATATATCGATTGCGAGCAGCGCTGCTGATTCGCCCGCAGCGCGCCTGCGCGCTTTCAATCGGGTAAAATACCGACGCCGCGACCTGTGCTCGCGGCGTTTCTTTTTCCAGCCCACGCAAAGACACCTATGTAGCGCGCCGCGACACTCCTTCGTCACACACATCTGACCGACAGGGGTTCGCGGACCTATGGCGCGTCGCCCGCGTTTCGCCCTTGCGATGCGCCGCGACGCCGCATCCGATTTTCCCGCGCATGAATCGCCGCCTCGTTCGGCGAACCGCGAGATTCCACGCGTCCGGTCTTTCCAGCAATCGAATCAACGGCACCTTATCCATGAAGACACACACACTGCGCGAAGAGTGGTTCTCGAACGTGCGCGCCGATGTGCTCGCCGGCATCGTCGTCGCGCTCGCGCTCATTCCCGAGGCGCTGGCGTTTTCCATCATCGCGGGCGTCGATCCGAAAGTCGGGCTCTATGCCGCGTTCAGCATCGCGGTGGTATCCGCGATCGCGGGCGGGCGTCCCGGCATGATCTCGGCGGCGACGGGCGCGGTCGCGCTGCTGCTGTCGTCGCTCGTGAAAGCGCACGGCGCCGAGTACGTGCTCGCGGCGGGCATGCTCGCGGGCCTGCTGCAGATCGGCGCGGGATACGCGAGGCTCGGCGCGCTCATGCGTTTCGTGTCGCGCTCGGTCATCACGGGCTTCGTGAATGCGCTCGCGATCCTCATCTTTCTCGCGCAGTTGCCGCAATTGCACGCCCAGCCGTGGTACGTGCTCGCGATGGTCGCGGGCGGCCTCGCGATCATCTATCTGCTGCCGCGCGTGACGAAGGCGGTGCCGTCGCCGCTCGTCTGCATCGTCGTGCTGACGATCATCTCGATGGCGCTGCATCTCGAGCTGCGCACCGTCGGCGACATGGGCTCGTTCCCCGATCGTCTGCCCGAATTCGCATTCCCGCACGTGCCCTTCTCGCTCGACACGCTGCGCATCATCTTTCCGTATTCGGTGGCGATCGCGATCGTCGGCTTGCTGGAATCGCTGATGACCGCCGCCATCGTCGACGATTACACCGATACCCCGAGCGACAAGAATCGCGAATGCCGCGGCCAGGGCTGCGCGAATATCGTCGCGGGCTTTCTCGGCGGCATGCCGGGCTGCGCGATGATCGGCCAGACGGTCATCAACATGAAGTCGGGCGGACGCCAGCGTCTTTCGACCTTCGTGGCCGGTGCGTTCCTGCTCGTGCTCGTCGTGTTCCTCGGGCCGTGGGTCAAGCAGATTCCGATGGCCGCGCTCGTCGCCGTGATGATCTTCGTGTCGATCAGCACGTTCAGCTGGAAATCCATCGCGAATCTGCGCACGCATCCGAAGAGCTCGTCGGTCGTGATGCTCGCGACGGTGATCGTCGTCGTGGCGACGGGCAATCTCGCGATCGGCGTGGGCGTCGGCGTGCTGCTCTCGGCGCTCTTCTTTACGTCGAAGGTGCGCCGCGTGCTCGCGGTGGAATCCACGCTCGATGAAGCCGCGGGCGAGCGCCGCTATGTGGTACGCGGGCAGGTGTTCTTCGCGTCATCGGAAGCGCTCGTTTCCGAGTTCGATTTCAAGGACGACGTGCGCTCGGTGCGGCTCGATCTATCGCACGCGCACTTCTGGGACATCACGGCGATCGACGCGCTCGATCGCATCGTGCACAAGTTCCGGCGCAACGGCATCGCGGTCGATGTGAGCGGCCTGAATCGCGCGAGCGCCACGATGATCGAGAAGTACGCGACGCACGACAAGACGTCCGCGACGCACTTCGAGCCGACGCATTGAGGCACGTCCTGAAAGACACGGAGTGCGCTCGCCCGCACTCCGTGTGAGGTGCATCAGCCCAGTTTGATCGACGTCGGATCGGCGGTCAGATAACCGACCGACGCGCCGAAGCGATCCTTGTAGTTCGCGCGCACGAGCGGATCGAGTGTCGACTGCACTTTCGCGTGCAGGCTGCTGCTCCAGTCGCCCGCGTGCTGGAAGTTGCTCATGATGTACGTCCAGCCGTTGATCTCGTCGACGGCATGCAGGCCCGTCGATTCCGCGCCCGACGGTGCCGACAGAATGCGCGACAGCGACTTCGTATCGACGTTGTACGCCCACAGGAAGTTGTTGACGTGCATGCCGCTGTCCTCGCCGATGAAGAGCGTGCGCAGCTTCTCCGAGAACTTGATGTTGTCCGGATTCGCGACGCGTTCGGGATTCGCGGTATTGCCGAGCGCATCCGCCGCGGCGAGATCTTCGCCGACGAGCGCGGCGGGCGCGGCCATATCCACGGGCACCCATTCGCTGTCGATCGCGGCGCCCGCGATATCGCGCTGGCCTGCCTTCATGTTCAGCGCATACACGGCGCCGGAGGTGATGGCCTTGTCGAGCGCGATGTCCGTCGAATGCGCGTTGCCCTTGACCATCGACGAAACGATCTGCGACATCGCCGAATAGAGCACCTTGTCCTTCGCGTTGACGGTCGTGCCTTCGAGCTTCGTGAAGCCCATGCTCGCGCCCTTCAGTGCGGCATAGCGATGCGTCTCGAGGAATGCGGCCGCCTTTTCCATGCCCGGCTTGATGCGAATCCAGTTGAACTTGCCGCTGTAGTGAATGCGCGTGTACGAAGGATCGGTCGGCGGATTCTTCTCGTCCGTGACGATATCCATGATGTCGGCGATCGTCAGCGTGTTGGCGAGATTCTCGATTTCATCGCTCGTCGCGTGGCCCAGGTTGAGCCACGTGAGCGTCGCGGAGCCCGCGCCCGCCGATGACGTCTGCGTCCACTTCGCCACATAGAGCGTGCCCGCCGAGAGATCGGCTTCCTTGTCCGCGATGAACATGAAGAGGCCGCCGTTGGTTGCGTCGTCGCCCATCAGCACGGTGCGCTTGTCGGGCATCACCTGAATCAGCTCGTGCGAGATGCGGCCGAGGCAGTAGTGCTTCTTGATCGTGCCGGTGCCGTCCGGATGCACCGTCACTTCCGGCAGATGGCCATAGTGATAGGCACGCGCCTTCGTTTCGTCGCCATAGAGGTTCTTGCTGTAGGCCTTGAATTGCGAGTTCGTCGCGAGCGTCGCCGCATCCGGTTCGTACTCTTCGCTCGACAGGTGCGTATTCCACGGCGACAGGCTCGCGCCGCACGTGATCCAGAGGCCGTTCGCCTTCGACGTATCGACGTTCGCGTAGCTCACGAGCGTGAGCTTGCCCGTCGCCGGGTCCTGGTCGAGCGTGAGCACGGCGATCGGCGAAGGCAGACGGCCGTACATGTCGGCATCGGTCTGGTCGCGCGACGTGTATTCGAACTGCACCACGGCGAACACCGCGTTGCCTTTCACGCCCTTCACGGTCGCGTTGTCGATCTTGATGAGCGACGTGCCGTCCGGGCAGTCCGAGAAGAACTGACGCTCCTTGCCCGATGCCGAGCGGTCGACGATCGGCTGATTATCGATGTCGAAGTAGCCGCCCGCGACGATCGTGCCGCCCGTCGTGTTCGTCACGGTATCGCCCGTCATGAAGAACGGCTGATACGCGAGCTTGTACGTGCGGCTGCTGCCGTCGCTGAAGCTCGCGGTCATCGTCGAGGCGACGGTGGTCTTGGCCATCGCGTTCGGATCGGCGAGCGTGGGCGCGGCCATGCTGCCGAACGCGGCCGTGGTGAAGGCAGCCTTCGTCGTGGCGGTGGGCGTCGCCGCGTTGCTGTCGCTGCCGCCGCATGCGGTGAGCAAGGAAGCAGTGGCCGCGCCGCCGAGCGGCAGCATCGGTGCGCCGGCGAGAATCTTGAGGGCCTTGCGGCGGGAGAGGTCGAGTGGCTGCGCCATGTGTAGTTTCGCGTCCTTGATTGTGGGTTGTGTACCGGCGAACGAAGTCCCCGCCTCGGGCCGTTGCGGCCTGACGTGCCGGTTGACGCGCTACTGTAGGAAATGAATGTGAAATACGTTTGACAGGCGCGTGTAATTCGATTGTTTATGGCCTGAAAGAGGAGAAGCGCGCGCAGCGCGCGGTGGCGCTGCGCTGGACAGGAAGACGTGACTGTTACGGCTGACCTGCCTCCCACAGGTCTCTGATCCACTCCCGCATCATCAATGACTCGGCCCATCGGTCCGTCGTGTCGTTTCCATCGCGTCCGATGATCGCGTAAGGCTTCGGCCCCAGCTCGCAGGTGAACGCGAGCGTCTCGTCCGGCCCGGCGCGCTTGCGCCACGACGCAAAGCCGTATTGCCACCAGTCGAGAAACAGATCCACCCACATGCGATGCGGCTCGAACGAGATTTCGATCTGCACCTGCTCGCGGCTCGCGACGCGCCCATGAAACGCCCACGAATGATCGAGAATGCGATGAATCAGCGCGTGATTCTCCTCCGACACCGGCCACGCGAACTCGCGCCCGACGAGGTAATGCGAAAGATCCGCGAGCAGCCTGAGATTCGGAAACGCATCGAGCAGATCGAGCGTGAACAGCAGATCCGTCGTCATGCGGTCGCGATGCGTTTCGATATACATCGGCACGCGCGCTTCTTCCGCGAGCCGCTGCCATCCTTCGAGCAAGCCGATGCATTCGCGCACCGTGCGGGGTCTCACATCGGGCTGCACGTCGATGTGATGCACGCCGAACTCCACCGCGTTCTCGAGCACGGGCTCGAGATCATCGACCGTGCGTGGAAAGCACTGCCCTTCCGCCGACAGGCCATATTCCGCGCGCAGTTGCGCGAGCCGCTTCACGTCCTCACGTTTCGTGTAGTGCGTGCTCACGCCGTCGAAGCCCGCTTCAGCGATCATGCGGACGTTTTCTTCGAGCGTGCGCTCGCGGCCATCGGTATGACGGCGCTCCATCGCCCAGAGCGATTGAAAGATCAACAGTCGTTGGCTCATTGCATCGCCACCGTCAAGAGCGAGCGCAGCTTGACGGATCGATCCGCGAGCACGTCAGCTTCAACACGCGCGCGCCGGGCGATCAGTTCCTGCGCGATCCGCACGTCGCGCGCAATCTGCCCGGCCTGCCCGATGCCGCTTGCGCCGACGAGCACGCCCTCGCCATCCAGCGCGAAATAAACACACGCATCATCGCCCACATCGCGCACGACGGTCGTCGCGCCTTGCGCGGGCATGCCTGCGATCTGTATCGTCGTGTCGTACTGATCGGACCAGAACCACGGCACCGCGTCGAACGTTTCCGCATGGCCGAGCATGTTGCGCGCCGCCGTGCGCGCCTGATCTTCCGCGTTGCGCCAGCATTCGAGCCGGATGCGCCGATTGAACAACGGATGCGGGAACGAGCACACATCGCCTGCCGCGTAGATATGCGGATCGCTCGTGCGCAGCGTTTCATCGACGGCGATGCCGTTGTCGATAGCGAGCCCCGCCGCCTGCGCCAGCCCCGTGCGCGGCACGACGCCAATGCCCGCGATCACCGCATCGCATGCGATGAACGCGCCGTCCGCGAGCGTCACGCCTTCCACGCGCGATGTTCCCTCGATGCGCTCGATCCTCACATCGAACCGCACATCGACGCCCATGCGCGCATGCCGTTCGATCACGGCGTGCGCCACCGCTTCGGGCACCGCGCGCATCAATGCGCGCGGCGCGGCTTCGAGCACGCACACGGCACAACCCCGCGCGATGGCCGTCGCCGCGACTTCGAGCCCGATGAATCCCGCGCCGATCACGACGATGCGCTTGCCCGCGCCCAACTCGCCCGCGATGGAGAGCGCGTCCGGCACGTTGCGCAACATGTGTATGCCCTGCAATGTCGCGCCGGGCAGATCGAGCTTGCGCGGCGCGGCGCCCGTCGCGATCAGCAGGCGCTCGTAAGCGATCGCGCGGCCGTTGCGCAGCACCACGTCCTTCGCAACGCGATCGATGCGCGCGACGGGTGCATCGACACGCAAGTCGATTCCTTGCTCATCGAAGAAAGCGTCCTTGAAGACGCCGCATTCCTCGACACTCTTTTGCCCGAGCAACACCGCCTTCGACAGCGGCGGCCGTTCGTACGGCGCGATGCCTTCATCGCCGAGCAGCACGATGCCGCCGCTCCATCCGTTCTCGCGCAGCGCATGCGCGGTGCGCGCGCCGCACTGCCCCGCGCCGATGATGACCATCGACGTTTTGGTGGTTTGACGTTCGGACATCGTTGCCCTCGGCTGAAGTTTGGATTGGCGTGATGATCGGATGCGCCGCATGGATCATCCTGACGTGTATTTCAGTCTCTAATTGAGCACGCGTCAAAGCCTGTTTTGCCTCATTTTGAGCAATAGAGGGTTTATACCGGTGAATCCGGCGCCATCGACGAACTGGATCGCCTCAAAATGAGTCATCATCCCCATAAACAAGCACGCCGACGAGACACACGATGAAAGGCAAGCCGACACTCAAGCAGCTCATGGAAGCGACGCAACTGAGCCGCGCAACGATCGATCGTGCGCTCAACGACCGGCCCGGCGTGCATCCGCGCACCAGAAGCGCGGTCGCGGCGGCGCTGGAGCAGTTGAGCGGCCGCGCGCCCGCTATGTCGACGTCACCGGGAAGCGGGAGCGAAACGCGCGAGTTCAGTCTGATCGTGCAGGCAGGCGACGCATACACCGACGAATTCACGCGCTGCGCATCCGCCTATGAACGTGAAGGCGTGCGCGTGAAGGTCGTGCGCTGCGTGGGCATGTCGGAAGCGGACGTCGCCGCGACGATCCGCGAGGAAGCGAAGCATGCGCACGGCATCGGCATTACATGCGTGAACACGGATGCGACGGCATCCGCGCTGCGCGAATGCATGGCCGCGGGAAAAGCCGTCGTGACGATGATCACCGACGTCGACGCCGACGCGCGCCATGCCTACGTCGGCGTGAACAATCGCGCGGCGGGACAGTCGGCGGCATTTCTGATCGGGCGGCACCTTCAGGCGCAGGCCGCGCCCGCCGTCGCGGTGGTGGTCGCGACCTTCTCGTACACGTGCCACGAGGATCGCGAGATCGGCTTTCGCTCGCTGTTGCGGCAACGCTTTCCGAACGTGAACCTCGTCGAAGTGATCAAGGGCGCGGACTCGGGCGCGGCGACCTTCGAGGCGACGAAGCGCTTTCTCGACACGCATGGCGAGCTCGCGGGCATCTACAACGTCGCGGGCGGCAACGAAGGGCTCGCCGCCGCGCTGCGCGAACACGGCCTCGTGGGGCGCACGCTTTACGTCACGCACGAAGTCAACCGCATCACCGAGCCGCTGCTGCGCTCGGAAGTCATCGACTATCTGTTGACGCAGGACATGACGCTGCTCATCGATACGACGGTCGAGCATCTGAGCGCGGCATGCGAAGCGCGCCGCGCTCAGGCGCAGGCCATTCTGCCGATACGAACCTACAGCAAGTATTCGCTCTAACCCGCTTCGCGCCTACATGCGGTCCGCTTCGATCACCGCATCGGCGAAGGCCTTCGGCGCCTCCTGCGGCAAGTTATGCCCGATGCCGCCCGCCACATTCCGATGCTTGTACTTGCCGGTGAACTTCTTCGCATACGCGGCGGGATCGGGATGCGGCGCGCCGTTGGCATCGCCTTCCATCGTGATGGTCGGCACGCCGATGGTCGGCGCGGTCGCGAGACGTTGTTCGAGCGCGTCGTATTGCGCTTCGCCCTTCACGAGCCCCAGCCGCCAGCGATAGTTGTGAATCACGACCGCGACGTGATCCGGATTCTCGAAGGATTTCGCGGAACGTTCATATGTGGCGTCATCGAAGTTCCATTTCGGCGATGCCAGTTGCCAGATGAGCTTGTTGAAATCGTGGCGGTTCGCTTCGTAGCCGGCCTGCCCGCGCTCCGTCGCGAAATAGAACTGATACCACCACGCGAACTCCGCCTTCGGCGGCAGCGGCGCGCGATTCGCCTGCTGGCTGCCGATCAGATAACCGCTTACCGACACCATCGACTTCACGCGCTCCGGCCACAGCGCCGCGATGATGTTCGCGGTGCGCGCACCCCAGTCGAACGCGCCGAACGTGGCCTGCCGGATCTTGAGCGCGTCCATCAGCGCGACGATATCCACCGCGACCACCGCCTGCTGACCGTTGCGCGGCGTGTCGGCGGAGAGGAAGCGCGTCGTGCCGTAGCCGCGCAGATACGGCACGATCACGCGATAACCCTGCGCCGTGAGCATAGGCGTGACGTCGGCGAAGCTGTAGATGTCGTAGGGCCAGCCGTGCAGCAGAATCACGACGGGACCATCCGCCGGTCCCGCTTCCGCATAGCCGATATTGAGTGCGCCCGCGTCGATCTGGCGGATATCGGCGAAGCCCGCGGACGAAGACGACCGCGAGGCGGTTTGAGCGCGGACCATATCGCTCAGGCCGAGTTGCATGACGCCGACACTCGCGATCGCCGTGCCGAGAAAGCGGCGGCGCCACGCGCTGATCTGATCATCCGGCATGTTGGCATTCTCCTTTTTCGATGTTGTCAATGAGCGGAAAAGAACTCGAAACCCTCACGCAGCCGATGCGCGCAACGCCGAAAGCGTCGGCCCCATCGGGCGCACGCGCATGCGCGCATCGAGATTGCGCCACGGCAGATCGGCCGGATCGGCGGCCATCGGGCCGGGCGCTTTCGCGACGAGTATGCGTTCCGCGATCGGCTCGAAGTCCGCGCGAAAATGCACCGAGCTCTTGTTCACCAGAATCTTCATGCGCTCCGGTTCGATGCCCGCGACGCGAAAGAGATTGCGGTCGAACACCTGCATCTTGATGCTGCTCACCGCGATACGCACGCCGTCGATGCGCAAACACGCGGTCGGTCCCAGCTCGCCGGTCATGCCGTTGAGCATCGGGCCGTCGAAGCGAAAACGTCCGTCCGACAGATACTCGACTTCGAACTCGCCTTCAAGCGGCGAATCGCCCGGCACGTTCGAGCCGCCGCCGAGCGCGAGCCTGATGCGCGCGCCGACGCCCGCGCGATGCGCCGCCCGCGCCGCGTGCTCGTCCCAGATCACGCCGACGGCCGCATCGCGTGCGCCGTTGCGCAAGAGCGCGCGGACCATGCCCATCGTGTTCGAATCGCCGCCGACGCCCGGATTGTCCTGCGTGTCCGCGATGATCACGGGCTTCGTCGCGTCGCGGCTCGCGTCGATGGCTTCGCGCGCAGCTTCGTCGGGAGACAGGAACGGCACGTCCCAGCGCGCTTCTTCATCGACGAGTGCCGACCAGAGCGCATCGACGGCTTGGTCCGCCGCTTCCTGATCGAGCGCATAGCCCCAGAAGACCGGCCCGCATTCATCGAAGTCCGATGCCGGAAAGCCCGGCGCGAACGACAGCGACAGCCCATCCTTTTCGAGCGATTCGAGCATGCCGTACATGCCGCGCGCGGGCTCGACGAGCGTACACATGCCGTTCACCGGAATCAGGAAGGGCACGCGGCGCATCGCGCGTTTGAACGGCCTGCCATGTTCGATACGCCGCGCAAGCAGATGCGCGGCGCGCAATCCGGTCTCGGCCATATCGACGTGCGGATATGTACGATACGCAACGAGCGCATCGGCGAGTTCGACCATGCGCGCCGTCACGTTCGCGTGCAGATCGAGCGAGACGACGAGCGGCATGTCATTGCCGACGATGTTGCGCACGCGTGCCAGCAGCTCGCCTTCGCCATCGTCGAGATGCTCGGTGACCATCGCGCCGTGCAGATCGAGATAGATCGCATCGAAGCCGCCTTTGCGCACATGATCGACGATCGCGCCCGCGATGCGCTCGTACGCATCTTCCGTCACATGCGCCGATGCGCTCGCTCCCGCCCAGATCACCGGAATCAATTCATGCCCTTGCGCCTCGGCCCATTGAATGAAGCCGCCGATCGGCACGTTCACGTCGCGCAGCTCGAGGACCTCATCGCCGTGCGCCATCGGCGGGAAGCCTTCGCCCTGAATGAAGCTCTGGTAGCTCGCCTTCGTCGGCGCGAACGTGTTCGTTTCGTGCTGGAATCCTGCGATCAAGATCTTCATGATCCTTGTCCTTTCGATGGTCGATTGATGTTCAGGCCGTGCGTGCCTTGGCCGCCGCAACCGTGCGTTTGTTCGTGAGGATCAGCACGCATGAAAGCGCCGCCATGCACGCCATCACGAGCAGCCCGCCGTTCGCGCTGCCGGTCGCGGACTTCACCCAGCCGATCACCGCCGGGCCCCAGAAGCCGCCCGACAGGCCGATCGTGTTGATGAGCGCGATGCCGCCCGCCGCGGCCGGGCCGGATATCGTTTCGGACGGAATCGCCCAGAAAACCGTGTAGGCCATCCACATGCAGGCGGTGGCGAGCGTGAGCAGCGCGAGCGTCGCGACGAGATTGCCGGATGCATACGGCGTCATCGCCAGCAGCGCCGCGCTTGCGAGCGCCGGCAGCGCGCTGTGATAGCGGCGCTCGCCGACCTTGTCGGAGCGGCGGCCCGCGGCGTACATCGCGATCGCGGCGGCGACATACGGAATCGCGACATACCAGCCGAGGCGGATCGTGTCGTTCACGCCCTGCTCTTTCAGCAGCGTCGGCAGCCAGAAGCTGATCGCATAGATCGGGAAGATGATGCAGAAGTACGCGAGCGCCAGCAGATAGATGCGCGGATTCTTCGCGATCTCCCTGAACGATTCGATGCGATGCGATGCGCCGCCATGCGCGCCCACTTCCGCTTCGACGAGACGTTGTTCGTCCTGCGTGAGCCACTTCGCATCGGCGGGACGGTTCGCGAGCACGCGCCACACGAGCACACCCAGCGCGATGCACGGCAGGCCTTCGACGAGGAACATCCATTGCCATCCCGCCAGACCGCCGACACCCGCGAGCGACGAAATCAGCCACGCCGAAAGCGGCCCGCCGACGACACCGCCGAGCGGCCCCGCGACGAACACGAGCGCGATCGCGCGCGCCATGCGCTTCGGCCCGTACCAGCACGAGAGGTAATAGATCATGCCCGGCGCGAAGCCTGCTTCGAACACGCCGAGCAGGAAACGCATCGCGTAGAACGCGGGCACGTTGCGCACGAAGAGCATGCACGCCGACGTGATGCCCCACAGCACGAGAATGCGGCTGAACGTGATGCGCGCGCCGATCTTCGGCAGCATCAGGTTGCTCGGCAATTCGAACAGCACATAGCCGATGAAGAAAATCCCGGCGCCGACGCCGTACGCCGCGTCGGAAAAGCCGAGATCGCTTTGCATCTGAAGTTTCGCGAAGCCCACGTTCACGCGGTCCAGATACGCGAACATGTAGCACACGATGAGCAGCGGCATCAGCCGCCAGTTGATTCTGCTGTAGAGCGCCGAAACGGCATCGCCGCCTCGCAGGGTCTGAATCGTCGACATGCGCGTCTCCTTGTTTGTCTCGCCCGTCTTTCCGGGTGAGGCCATGTTGAGCGCGTGCGACCGTGCGAGCAAGAGCAACTAAGTTCACGTATCGTTGCTCTGTGAGCAACACCCTCCTTTCGATACGGACGACCACCATGCGCGAGATCAACCAGCAACGCCTGCGTTACTTTCATGAAGTGCTGTCGCACGGCACGATTCGCGGCGCGGCGGATCATCTGAATACATCGCCGTCCGTCATCGCGCGGCAGATCAAGCTGCTGGAAGACGAGCTCGACACGACGCTCTTCGAGCGCGAGCCGCGCGGCGTGCGGCCCACCGAAGCGGCGTTTCATCTGCTCGAATTCTGGCGCGGCTATCGCTCGCAGCAGGAGAAGCTCGAAGACCAGTTGCACGCGCTCAAGGGCCTGCAGCAAGGGCAGATTCGCCTCGCGGTGAGCGAGGGCTATGTCGATACGCTCGTCGACGACGTGCTCGCGCCGTTCTGCGCGCGCTTTCCGCGCCTCGAAATCGACGTGCAGATGCTCGCCGTCGACGATCTGCTGGAAGAAGTCGCGCAAAGCCGCGCGCATATCGGGCTCGCGTATAACCCGCCGCC
Organism: Caballeronia calidae; assembly: GCF_900044055.2. Taxonomy (GTDB): domain Bacteria; phylum Pseudomonadota; class Gammaproteobacteria; order Burkholderiales; family Burkholderiaceae; genus Caballeronia; species Caballeronia calidae. The sequence continues at coordinate 290,984 of NZ_FCOX02000002.1, forward strand.
GCACGAGCGCATCGAGATTCGCGCGAGCTCGCCGCAGCCGGTCGTGCTGCTCGCGCGGCGCGATCATCCGCTGGCGCGGCGCGGCGGCGTCGCGCATATCCGCGATCTGCTCGCCTTTCCGCTGGCGCTGATGCCGCCGACGTTCGGCATCGGCCATGTCGTGAAGATGCTGGAGACGACCGACAACTTCGCCATCCGTCCGACGCTCACGACGAATTCGCTCGGCGCGTTGAAGCGCTTCGTCGCGGCGGAAAATTTCATGACGCTGATCGGCGAGTTCGCGGCGTATCGGGAGCTGGCGAGCGGCGAGCTCACGACGATCCCGATCGCGCATCCGCTCTTCGAAAGCGCGCAGGCGAAGCTGCTCGTGAAAACCGGACGGCCGCTCGCGGCGGGACCGCAGGAATTGCTCGACTGGATTCTCAATCGGATGCCGATGTTCGCGCAGCCCGCGCCCGTCGCCACCAAACGCCGCCGATCACGCCGATAAGGCGCTGTCCGGCACATCCGCGAGACGCGCAGCGGGCGATGCCGCGATGATCCACGCCTGCACGACGAACCCCGCCGCCGCCGCGACGAGACACGGCCCCATGCCGAAGCGCGCGCTGATCGCCGCGCCGAGCAGCGCGCCCAGCGGACGCGCGCCGTAGGTCGCCGTGCTGTTGAGCGCCGACACGCGGCCCATCATGTTCGCGGGTGTGATGGCCTGGCGCAGCGTCGTCGAGCCGACGGTCCACAGGATCGGTCCCGCGCCCAGCAGGAAGAAGCTCGATGCCGCGAGCCAGAACGACGGCGCCGCGAGCGTCGCGACCATTGCGAGCGATGCAGCGAGCCCGCAAAACGGCCCGACGAGCAGCATGCGGCCGAACGCGATGCGCCGCGCGACGGCGGGCGCCGCCAGCGCGCCGCACACCATGCCGACGCCGTACGCGCCGAGCGTCACGCCGACCGCCGACGCGCTCAGGCCCAGCCGCTCAACGGCATAAGGCACGTAGACCGACTGCAGCGTGAAGAAGCCGAGGTTGAAGAACACGGCGGTGGCGAGCATCGGGCGCAGGAGTGCATCGCGGGCGACGAAGCGCGCGCCTTCGCGAAGCTCCGTCAGAAAGTGGCGCGCGGCGGCGGGCGGGCGCGACGGCTCGCGCAATCCGGCAAGCAGCATCGCCGCCGATGCCGACAATCCCGCCGCGCAGCCATACGCCCATCCCGCGCCGATCCATCCGACGATCAGCCCGCCGAGCGCCGGCCCCGCCGAATACGCGACGCTGCGCGCCAGCTCGATGCGCCCGTTCGCGGCTGGCAGCGCGGCGCGGCCGACCAGCGCCGGAACCAGCGCGGGCGCGGCCACGTTATAGGCGACCGTGCCCGTCGCGCCGAGAAAACCCAGCAGCGCGAGCAGCGGCAAGGTCAGTGCATGCGAGAGCACGAGCAGCAGCACGCCGAGCATCGCGAGCGCGCGGGCGCATTCGGCCACGGCCATCAGCGTGCGGCGCGAGCGGCGGTCCGCGATCACACCGAGCGGCATCGACAGCAACAGGAACGGCAGCGTCTGCGCGCTTTGCAGCAGACCGATATCGACGGCGGACGCGCCGAGCGCGAACACGGCGGCGAGCGGCGCGGCGGCGAGGCCGATCTGCTCCGCCGATTGCGCGAGCAGGTTCGACCAGGCGAGACGTTGGAAGGAAGCCGGGAAACGCATCGGAGTTTCTCCGTGACGGATGGGGATGGTCCATCGTCGCGGGGATGGCGTGCGGCCGCACTCCAGATCTTGCGCTGTGATTCGCGTGGGATGACGCCGGTTTCCTCGCGCTACTGCGCGCCGCCGTCGAGCTTCGCCTTTTCGGCGGCGATCTGATCGGCGATCTTCGCGGCCAGATCGTCGAGCGACGTGATCGATTCGGTCTGATTGATGACGAAGCGCGCCGCCGCGCCGTACGGCTTGGGCGCGGCCGCGGACTTCTGCCCTTTTAGCTCGCCGCTCGTGTCGATCTGCGTGGTCGGCGCGCCGGGGCTCGCCGCGAGATCCGCGAGCTGCACGGTGACGTGCGTGTTGGGTGTCTTGTCCGATGAACCCGTCGACGGCAATGCGGAGCCGAATCCTGTCGACAGCGTTTCATCGAACTCGCCGGTCACGAGCCAGCCCGACGCGGGCCGCGCCGCCTGTGCCGCTTGCGCTGTCACATGACACGCGGCGATGCCCTTCGCATTCAACGCCTTGACGATGCCATCCGCCAGCGCCGATGCGTTCTCGTGAATCTTCATGGAATTGCGCGCGGCCCGCAGGCGCGAGCCGGGGAAATGCGAGGAACCGCCCTGCTGGCTCACGGGCGTGAAGTCGGTCACATAAACCGGCTTGCCCGCGCCCGTGACCGCACCCGCGCACGGCGGCGCGTCCTGGCCGAATGCGAGCGTGCAGATCGCGAAGCCGATCGCGGCGAACGAAACGCGTACCGAAGATGTCTTCATCGCTTCTCTCCGTGATGAGCGCGATGATAACGCCGCGTGGCTCACTGCGCCGTCGCGGCTTCGTTCGCTTCGGCCTGTTCCATCAGACTTTCGAGCGGCACCGGACGGCCCAGCAGAAAGCCCTGCACCTTGTCGCATCGCACGTCGCGCAGCGTGTCGAGCTGCTCCTGCGTCTCGACGCCTTCCGCGACCACCATCACGCCGAGCTTGTGCGCGAGATCGATCACGCCTTCGACCACCGTGCGCACCATCACATCGGTCGCGATGTTATCGACGAACGATTTGTCGAGCTTCAGCACGTCAGGCCGAAAGCGCGCGAGATAGCTGAGACTCGAATAGCCCGTGCCGAAATCGTCGATGGCGATGCGCACGCCCATCGCGCGGACGTTCGACAGCACGTCCTGCGCATCGTCGACGTTATCGATCAGCGCGGACTCCGTGATCTCCAGCGTGATGCGGTTCGAATCGATGCCGCCACGCCTGATCGCGTGTCTCAGCACGGACACGAGGCGCGGATCGCGGAACTGCTTCGGCGACACGTTGAGCGCCACCGAGCACGCGGCGGGCAGCGCGAGCGCCAGTTGCGACGCCGCCAGCACGGCCTCGCGGATGACCCAATGCCCCGCCTCGACGATCAGCGCGCTCTCTTCCAGCACCGACACGAACGCGCCGGGACCGAGCAGGCCGAGTTGCGGATGATTCCAGCGCAGCAACGCCTCGACGCCGACGAGCGCGCCCGAATCGACGCGATATTGCGGCTGATAGTGCAGCACGAACTGATTTTCGCGGATCGCGCCATGCAGTTCCGCTTCGAGATGCGCGCGCGCGAGATCGTCCTTCTCGCGATCGCCGAACACGCGGAACGTGTTGCGCCCCGCGCGCTTGGCGGCGTACATCGCCATGTCGGCGCTGATGAAAAGCGCTTCGGGCGTGCGCCCATGCTCCGGATAGAGCGCGACGCCGATCGAGCATGTCATCGTCACGCTCTTGCAATCGGTCTCGATCGGACGATGACACGCGAGCGAGAGCTTGCGGCATGCACGCGCGATGCTTTCCTGTTCGAACGTGCCGGGCAGGATCACCGTGAACTCATCGCCGCCCGGCCGCGCGGCCACGGCGCCATCGGGCAGCGTCTCGTGAATGCGCTTGGCGATCGTGCGCAGCACCGCGTCGCCGGCGATATGGCCCGCCGTATCGTTGATGGACTTGAAGCGATCGATATCCACGAAGAGATAGGCGAAGGGCGCATCCGATTCGCAGCGCTTCACGAGCGCATCCATCATCGCGTTGCGGTTGCTCAGGCCCGTGAGGCTGTCGGTGTTCGCGAGCCGATGCAGCTCCTGGAGACGCTGGCGTTCGTCGGTGGCATCGACGCATACGCTCACGACGCGCGACACCGCACCATCCTCGGTCACCGGATAGATATCCGCGCGCACCCAGCGCGTGCGGTCATGCGGCAGGCACAGGCGGAAATAGCTCTGCGTCGCCGCGCCCGTGTTCACGGCGGTGCGCATCTCGTCGCGCAATGCGGGCAGATCGTCGGGATGCACGCGTTGCGACCATGCGGTCTGATCGGCTTCGAGCGTGGACACCGGCATTTCCCACATGCGCTCGAAGGCCGAGCTTACGTGCAGGAGCTCGCGGAAATCGTGCGTCGCGGTCCAGAAGACGGCATCGACATGATCTTCCATATCCTTCTGCACGCGCGCGTTGCCGCGCAATTCGTCGATGAGCTTCACTTCCGCGGTGATATCGCGGGACTTGCACAGCACGGCAGTGATCTTGCCGTGCTCGCCGTAGACGGGCGCGAGCGTGGACGTCCACCATTTCAGCGCGCCGGTCATCGTGCGGCACGCGCCGGAGAACGACGTCGATTCGCCGCGTTGCGCGCGCTCGAAAGCCTCGCGTCCATCGGGGCCGTCCCACAGGGCGAGCCAGTCGATGCCGACGACATCGTCCGCGCGTTCCGATCCGATGAGGCGCAGGCCGACATCGGAGATGCACATGATCCGGCCTTCGAGCGAGAGAAGCGTGAGGCAATCCTCGGCGATGGACAGCAGCCCATGCGCGACCTGACGCGCCACGAAGATCTTGCGTTTCGCTTCCCGCATCCGATGCATGACGAGCGTCGCGGCGAACACGAGCGCCGCAAGCAGCACGTTCCATGGAAGCGGCATGAAGAAGGTGCCGCAGGCCGCGATGAGCACGCCGAGCGGAGCGAGGCCGAGTCCATCGAAACGGCGGGCGTAATCGATGTACGGCAAGTTTCTGGCGACACTCTCGCCGATGGTCCCGAGAAAATCGGTCGCTCTGCTCTGCACCGCTGCTACCCTGTTGCGCTAAATGTTCGTTGGGTGTTTATCGGCGGGAGGGCGGAAGTCTTTAGCAAGGCGGTAGATTTTGCAACGCGCGCCTACCCCGCGCCTTTCAACGCCCCCGCGATCTCCTTCGCCAGCGCCTCCGCCCGATAAGGCTTGGCCAGCAACGTCACGTTCGGCCGCAACACGCCGTCGTGCGAAATGATGTCGCGCGTATAACCCGACGCGTAAATCACCGGCACCGGACGTGGCTGCGAAAACGCCCATTCCGCGAGATCGGCGCACTTCACCCTTCCGGGCATCACGACGTCCGTCAGAATCACGTCCACGTTCACGCCGCTTTCGAGCACGCTCATCGCGGCATCGCCGTTCGCTGCGCGCAGCACCGTGTAATGCATCGCTTCGAGCATCGCAACGGTCGATGTCAGCACCGCCGCGTCATCCTCGACGACGAGCACGGTCGCGCCGCCCGCATGTTCCGTCGGCGCATCGCAGGCGGGCTGCGCGGTTTCGTCTTCGAAGCTGCGCGGGAAGAACATCTCCACCGTCGTGCCCACGCCGACCGTGCTCGACACCGCGATATGCCCGCCCGTCTGCTTGACGAAGCCGAACACCATCGACAAACCGAGGCCGGTGCCGTGGCCTTCGGGCTTCGTCGTGTAGAACGGCTCGAACGCGCGCTCGAGCACTTCGGGCCCCATGCCCGCGCCCGTATCCGATGCGGACAGCCTCACGTATTCGCCCGGAGGCAGGTCCTTGCCCTCGCACGCCGCCGCGTCCAGCACTTCGTTCGAGCAGGCGAGCGTGAGCTTGCCGTCGCCGCACATCGCGTCGCGCGCATTGATCGCGAGATTGAGCAGCGCGTTCTCCAGCTGATTGCGGTCCGCGCAGAAGTTCCACGCGCGTTCGGCCAGCAACGCGCCGATGAGCACCGATGGCCCGACCGCGTGCTGCAAAAGCTCGTGCATTTCATCGAACAGACGCCGCGGATTGATCACGACCGGCGATTGCGGCTGCCGCCGCGCGAACGACAGCAATTGCGAAGCGAGCTTCGCGCCGCGCTGCACGGCTTCCATCGCGGCCTGCACGCGCTCGGGCACGCGGCTGTCGTTCGGCGGAAGATACTGCAGCAATTGCAGATTGCCGCTGATCGCCTGCAGCGTGTTGTTGAAATCATGCGCGACGCCGCCCGTCATCGCGCCGAGCGCTTCCATCTTCAGGCTTTGACGCAACTGCGCTTCCACGGCGATGCGCGCGGCCACCGCTTCCGAGATCTTGTCCTCGAGGCCGCGCGTCAGTTCCTTGAGGCTCTCCTCCGCGATCTTGCGATCATGGATGTCGATGATCACGCCCGTGAAGCGCATCGGCCGGGCGGCTTCGTCGTATTCGCATCGTCCGGTGGCGAGAATCCATCTCCAGCCGGAATCGGCCGAACGGATGCGATATTCCGCGCGATACGGCTCGTTGTCGCGCACGGTCCGCGCGATGAGCGACACGATGCGCTCGCGGTCCTCCGGATGAATGACCGCGAACGCGGCCGCGATCGGCACGCCGGCCGCGACCTGATCGAGCGAAAACGAAAACGTCCGCGCGAAGCGTTCGTCGCCCTTCACGCGATCGTCCGCGATCTCCCACACGAACGTGCCGAGCACCGCGCCCGAATTGAGCGCGAGCTGCAGCCGTTCGTTGGCTTCGCGAAACGCCGCTTCGGCTTCGGCGCGCGTGCGTTCGAGCAGCACGCGCCCGGTCGTTTCGACGACGATCGCGAGCACGCCGACCGGCACGCCTTCATTCGACGCGACCGGGCTGTAATGCAGATCGAGCCACACGTCTGCATCGCGTCCGTCGCGCGGCAGCACGAAGCTGATGTCGTGATACGACAGGGATTCGCCGCGTAAGCCCGTATCCACCACGTTGCGGTTGAACGCGGCCGCTTCCGGCCATGCATCTTCGATCGGCAGGCCGAGAATGTGCGGATGACGCCCGCCGGAAAAGCTCGCGTAGGCGTCGTTATAGAGCAGCGTGCCTTCCTCGCCCCACAGCACCGCCATCGGCAACGCGTTGCGCAGCATCACCTGCACGACCGAGCGCAGCACTTGCGGCCATTCGTCGATGGCGCCGAGCGGCGTGGCGCGCCAGTCGAAATCGCGGATGGCGCGTGCCGTCTCGCCAATCCATGAATCGAGTTGACGATGGTCGGAGATATTCGAGGTCAAAGCCTGCCTTTACGTGTCGAAATAATCGTGCCGCGCCTGGCGGATTCGACAGCATAAAGGCTAATGCGGCGTCGCGTGGATGCATCGTGCGCCGCGCGGGCGGACGAAAGCTGGACGCTGCCGGAATCAAACGTGCTTGGGCTTGCGCACGGCCCGCACCTTGCCCGTGCGTCCGCCGCCGCAGAAGAAGCGCTCGCGACCGTCCGATTCGAGCCCCGACACGCCCACGCCTTCCGGCATCTCCAGCCGCTCGATGACCTCGCCCGATTGCGGATCGATGTGCCGCAGCTCGCTCTCGTCGCCTTCCCACGTGGCATGCCACAGCTCGCCGTCGGTCCACGTCACGCCCGTGACGAAGCGGTTCGACTCGATGGTGCGCAAGATCGCGCCATCGCGCGGATCGACCTGATGAATCTTGCGCTCGTTGTATTGCCCGACCCACAGCGTGCCCTCGGCCCACGCGAGACCCGAGTCCGCGCCGCCGCCGGGCGCCGGAATCGTCGATAGCACGCGGCCCGTCTTCGGATCGATCTTCTGAATGCGGTCCTCGGCGATCTGAAACAGATGCTCGCCGTCGAAAGCCGTGCCCGCGTGCGCGGCGACATTCAGCGAGCGCTCTTTCTCGCCGCTCTCCGGATCGAAGGCGTTGAGCGTGTCGCCGGCGGCGAACCATACGCGCTCGCCGTCCCACGTGACGCCGTGCACGCCTTCGATGTCCGCAAAAGGTCCGTATTCGCGGATGATTTCCGCCTTTGCGCGTTTCATGTCGCCGTCCTCCTGATGTGATCGTGCTTTCATGCTAGTCACTCGCGAGCTCGACGGGGAGTAACAAGGCCGTCGTGAATCCCGGCATCGGCGGTGTGGTCCAGCGGCGCGCACGGCCGCGTCCGAACGACTGGACCTTGCCGCTCGCGGCGAGCGCGTCGAGCGAGCGCTGCACCGTGCGCTGGCTCGCGCCGAGCGCGATCGCGAGCGCCGAGCTCGACCACGATTCGCCATCGGCGAGAAACGCGAGCAGCGGCGCGTATGCGTCCTCGACGGGCGGCGCGAGCACGGCCACGTCGCGTGCATGACGCGGCTTCAGCGCGAAGCCGCGCGGCGTCGCGTCGATGTCCGCGTGGCCGCGCAGCATCGTGCGCAGCCTGCCCATCTCGACGCGCAGCCGCGCGCGATGCGTCTCGTCGGCTTCCCGGATGCGAAACGCGCGCAGGATCAGCGCATCGCGCGGCACATCGCCGGGCCATGCCTCGGCCAGCAGACGCGCGAGCGTGAAGAGCACGGGGCGCGTCGAGAGCGACATCGACGTGCCGTTTTCGCGCACGCACAGACGGCACGCATCGACGACGAACGCATTCGAAGCGAACAGCGTCTCCACTTCGTCGAGCAGCAACAGCCGCTCTTCTCCCTGCGCGATGACACGCGCGGCGGGCGCGCGCAGGATGCGCCACGCGCTGTCCACTTCGGCGGCCAGCGCCGGAATGCCCGCGTGCCGCGCGGCATCGGTTGCGCGATCGAGCGCGGTGCGTGCCGCTTTCGTCTGAAGACGCCGCATCGCGATGCCCGCGGCGATCAGCTCATGCGCCGTCCGCGACGCGGCCGGAAGCGCTTCCGGTTCCAGCGCGGCGAGCATGCGCGCGGCATCGTCGATCCGTCCGATGAGAAGCGCGCGACGCACTTCCAGATAGCGCGCATGCGCGGCGTTCACGCGGTCGCCGTGCGCTTCGAGAATCGCGCGCGCGTGATCGAGCGCCTTCGCGGGCCACGTGAGATCGCGCGATGCCAGCGCGATCTCCGCTTCCGCGACGATGCAGCGCGAGCGCGCCAGCGCCTCCTTCGCGCCGAACGCGCGCGCCGCGCTTTTGAGGAGCGCACGCGCCCGCGCGAAGTCGCCGAGCTGCGCCATCGCGATGCCGCGCAACGCGAGCGCACTCGCGTCGTCGCGCAGCGCGATGCGGTTCAGCGCGCCGAGCGGATCACCCGCCGCGAGCGCGCGCGCCGCCGCCGTGATCAGCGAATCCATGCGAATCCCGACACACTTGTCACTCCTTTGCGATGGATGTCCGCGACTAATCTAACACCGTACCCGACGCGCGCCGGACCAATGCAAAGGAGCGAGAGCATGAACGCGCTGACCGCCATCATCGAAAAAGAGGCCGCGCATGTTACGCGCCGCCGCTTCTTCTTCGCCGCCGCTCTCGTTTTCATGGCGAGCGTGGCCATTACTTATGCGCTGCACAGGTCGATGTCATCGATGAATGAAATCCCGATGCCCGGCGGCTGGATGCTTTCGCCCACCTTCACGCCGATGTGCGGCCGCACGTGGCTGCGCGCGGCCGCATCGTTCATCGGCATGTGGATCGCGATGATGACCGCGATGATGCTGCCTTCGTTCGCGCCGTTTCTATGGCGATATCGCGCGATGCTCGAACGCGCGGGATCGACGCGCGTCACGCGTCGTTCGCTGATCATGGCGACGGCCTACTTCGGTGTGTGGACGGCGCTCGGCATCGCGGTCTTCGCGCTCGGTACGCTATTCACCGAAGTCACGATGCGCGCGGCTTCGATCGCGCGTTGCGTTCCGTTAGCGAGTGGCGGTGTCCTGTTGTTGGCGGGCGCTTATCAGCGTTCGAACTGGCATGGGCATCTGCTGGCATGCTGTCGCAGCGTCGCGGAGCCGCACATCGCCGCATGGCGCGACGGCATGTGTCACGGACTGCATTGCATCGCGTGCTGCGCGGGCCTGACCGCCGCGCTGCTCGTCTTCGGCGTGATGGAGCCGCACACGATGGCGCTCGTCACGCTCGCGATCACCGCCGAACGTCTGCTTCCTTCCGGCATGCACGTGGGGCGGGTGATCGGCATCGTGCTCGTGCTGCTCGGCTGCATGGCGATCGTCGCAGCGGCAATGGTTCGATAACGCGCGCGCACTGCTCCCGCCGCGTCTTCATCGCGACAGACGGCTCGCCACGGCATGCACACCCAGCACGCAAACCATGCCGATGACGCCGCCCGCGAGCACATGCGTGAGCCGTTCGAAGGCATCGGCGGCGGACTGATTCGCGAGCATGATGGCGAGCGCCACGAACAGGCAGCGAAAGAAATACGCGACGATATAACGCTGAAACGCGACGAGCGTGAGAAACACGGCGAGCGTCGCGAGCGTGACGGCCATGCTCGAATGCGGCACCACGAAGCGCCCGAGCGCGACGCCGATCGGCACACCGGCCATCACGCCGATCGCACGGTTCGTAAGCTTCGCGCGCGCCGTATCCACCGCGCCCGTCACGATGCTGGCCGCGCCCCAGATCACCCATTGCGCGTTCTCCATGCGCCAGTAGACGACCATCACCGCCGCAATGCCGACGCCCGCGAGCATCGCGGTGAGATCTTCGCCGAAGGGCTCGCGCGAGCCGAAGTCATCGAGATTGGACCAGCGCGTCGCGGGCTTGCCGCGCGATCGTATATAGGCCGACAGCACGGCGGGCACGAGCGCGACGATCAGATAAGGCAGCCACGCCGGCGCCGCGCGCATCAACGCATCGACGGTGCGCCCGCCGTGAAGCTCGTTCGCGAGAATGAGCACCGGAATGAAGGTCCAGTTGCCGAGCGCGCGCAACTTGTTGCCGCGCGCTGCAAGCAGGATCACGCCCGCCGCGAGCATCATGCATGAGATGACGAAGAACGCCGGCACCAGCTCGGCGAGCAGCATCAGATACGTGCCCGCGATGATCGCAAGCCCGTGCGCGGCGACGCCCAACGGTCTGAGCGCGAGCTTGTCTTCCGCGATGACGGTCGCGATCGCGAGCAGCGACGCCTTCATCCACAGCGCGTTGCCCGTCGCCAGGGCGAGCGCGACGAACGGCAACAGCGCGGCGGCTGCGTGCACGAGCGGCCAGATCCTGATCTCGCTGGCGAGACGAAATTGCTGCGGCGCGTCGGCGGGCATGCGCGGATTCCCGGTGTGAGTCCGCATGAAGTGTAGGATGGTTTTCGGCGTCTTCTAAAGGGCGTCGTTTTCATTGCAGCGTAATAACCGCTGGTAATCACCCCATCAGCGGAATTCAATAGACGGCTATCGCACAGTTTGCGAGACTGCTTTGCGTGGCAATGCAGCGCAAGCCGGGACGACTCACGCAGGCTCGTTCCGCGTCCAGAACAATCACAGGAGACACACTTCGATGGCTGCACCGACTTATCGCGGCGTATTTCCCGTCGCGCCGACCATCTTCGACGACCAGGGCCGGCTCGATCTCGAAGGCCAGAAGCGCGCGATCGACTTCATGATCGATGCCGGCTCGCACGGCGTATGCATACTCGCGAACTTCTCCGAGCAGTTCGCGCTATCGGACGCGGAGCGCGATACCGTTCAACGCACCGTGCTCGAACACGTGGCGGGCCGCGTGCCCGTCATCGTCACGACGACGCATTTCAGCTCGCGTGTCTGCGCCGAGCGCAGCCGTGCCGCGCAGGACGCGGGCGCGGCGATGGTCATGATCATGCCGCCGTATCACGGCGCGACCATTCGCGTCGGCGAGCGCGGCATTCACGAGTTCTATCGCGAAGTGTCCAATGCGATCGACATCCCGATCATGATCCAGGACGCGCCCGTCGCGGGCACGCCGCTCTCCGCATCGTTTCTCGCGAAGCTCTCGCGCGATATCGAGCACGTGTCGTACTTCAAGATCGAAACGGCGCAGGCCGCGTCGAAGCTGCGCGAACTGATCGAGCTCGGCGGCGATGCGATCGTCGGTCCGTGGGACGGCGAGGAAGCCATCACATTGATGCCCGACTTCGACGCGGGCGCGACCGGCGCGATGACGGGCGGCGGCTATCCGGACGGCATTCGCAAGATCGTCGATGCCTACTTCGCGGGCGATACGGAAAAGGCCGCGGAGCTGTATCAGCAATGGCTTCCGCTCATCAACTACGAGAACCGGCAATGCGGTCTCGCCGCGTGCAAGACCCTGATGAAGGAAGGCGGCGTGATTCGCTCGGATGCGGTGCGTCATCCGCTCGCGCCGATGCATCCCGCCGTGCGCGAAGGGCTGATGAAAGTCGCGCGCAGGCTCGATCCGCTCGTGCTGCGCTGGGGACACTGATCAACGGCGCGTTGCGGTCGAACGCTTCTTCTTCGGCTCCGCCTTCATCGCGGGAACGCCCACGCGTTCCCGCAAATACTGCACGGCCCGCGCGCATCGCGCGGGCAGCGGCCATTCGGCGCGGCGAATGAGCCACATCGTATCGTGCACCGGCGCGCCGCACTCCACGACGGCGATCGCTTCCGGCTTGCCGAACGCGATGCGCGCATATCGCGGTATCACGGTAAAGCCGAGCCCGCGCGCGACGAACTCCAGAATGAGGCTGATCTGGTTGCTGTAGCCTTGCCGCCGCAGGCTGCCGACGCCCGGATTGCCCGGAAAGCGCCGGCTCAACAGGCGAATCGCCGTGGCATGCCCTTCCGGATAGTCGATGAAGCCGAGCCGTTCGAGATCGCTCCACTCATGCACCTCCACGTTCGCGGGCACGACGAGTTCGAGCGGCTCCTCGATGAACTTGGTCGCTGCAAGACGCGGATCGTCGGGCTTCAATGCCACGATGCCCAGATCGTAACGGCTCTCCAGCACGGCTTCGAGCACTTCGGCATCCGGCGCGAAACGATGGCGCATCGTCCATTCGGGGCGCTGCTGCTGCAGATCGAGCAATAGCGGAAACAGCACGAGCCCGATGCTGCCCCGCGTGATGAGGCCGATCTCGCCCGCTTCGTCCTCGCTGTCGGACAGGCGCGATGCGAGACGTTTGCCCGCCAGCTCCATTTCATCGCAGTAGTCGATGAGCGCCCTGCCCGCCGGCGTGAGTTCGATGCCACGCGGGCGGCGAACCACGAGCAGCCCCAGCTCGTCTTCGAGATGGCGGAGATGCTGGCTCACGGCGGCCTGCGTCAGATCGAGCCTTTCAGCGGCGCGCGTGAAGTTGCCGAGATCGACGAGCGCAAGAAAGGTGCGCAGCCATTGCGGATTGAGTATCACGAAAATTTATTGATTCGATAATCTGCGGATAGTTTTCATTATGACACTGACCGTTTATCCTCGAGACCTCAATTCAATTCGACTTCGGTCATCCGAACCAGAGAATCTCAGATGTCAGCACTCTTCGCTCCGTTCAAACTGAAGGACGTCACGCTGCGCAATCGCATCGCCATTCCGCCGATGTGCCAGTACAGCGCCATCGACGGCTTCGTCAACGACTGGCACCTCAGTCATTATGCGAGCCTGGCGCGCGGCGGCGCGGGCCTCGTGATCGTCGAGGCGACGGGCGTGTCGCCGGAAGGCCGCATCACGCCGGGCTGCACGGGCCTCTGGGACGACGCGCACATCGAAGGCATGAAGCGCGTTGCCGAGGCGATCAAGGCGGCGGGCGCGGTGCCCGGCATCCAGATCGCGCATGCGGGCCGCAAGGCGAGCGCGAACCGTCCGTGGGAAGGCGACGATCACATCTCCCCCGACGATGCGCGCGGCTGGGACACGCTCGCGCCTTCGGCCGTCGCGTTCGGCGCGGGCCTGCCGAAAGTGCCGAAGGCGATGAGCCTGGACGACATCGAGCGCGTGAAGGCGGACTTCGCGGCGGCCGCGCGCCGTGCACGTGAAGCGGGCTTCGAATGGCTCGAACTGCACTTCGCGCACGGCTATCTCGCGCAGAGCTTCTTCTCCGTCGATGCGAACCAGCGCGATGACGAATACGGCGGCGATCTCGCGGGGCGCAGCCGCTTCCTCGTCGAGACCTTCGATGCGGTGCGCGAAGTGTGGCCGCAGAACCTGCCGTTGACGGCGCGTTTCGGCGTCATCGAATACGATGGCCGCGATGAAGCCACGCTGAAGGAGTCGATCGAACTGACGAAGACCTTGCGCCGCAAAGGCCTCGATCTGATGAGCGTGAGCGTCGGCTTTTCCACGCCTGCTGCGCGCATTCCGTGGGGTCCGGCGTTTCTCGGCCCGATAGCGGAACGCGTGCGGCGTGAAGCGGAGATTCCCGTTGCATCGGCATGGGGTTTCGATTCGCCGCCCAACGCGGAACACGCTGTCGAATCAGGTCAGCTCGACCTCGTGATGATCGGCCGCGCGCATCTTTCGAATCCGCATTGGCCGTATCAGGCAGCGAAGCAGTTGAAGGTCGAGCGGCCTTCGTGGGCCTTGCCCGCGCCGTATGCGCATTGGCTCGAACGCTACGCCGTGGCGGAATGAGCGTGGGGTGCTCGTGATGTGAAAAGGCGCGCAGTGGCTAGTTCAGCCGCTGCGCGCCTTGTTTATTGCACTTGCAACTATCTCGGTCAGCAGGGCTCCATGCCATGCTGTACTTTTGTGCTCTCGGCATCGCGTGAAGCCAGAAACGCAAGGAACGCGCGAGCGAGTTGCGGCGCGTTGGCGTTTGCGCATACCGCGCCCTCGAACACCGTCAACGTCTGAATCTCCGGCGGCAACATGCCGAGCACGTCGATGCCCGCCACGCCGGTCATTTCACTCATCTGCTGAAAGCCCAGTTCGAGTTCGCCCCGCGCGATGAGCGTGCCCACCGCGACGCCCGGCTGCGCCTGCACGATGCGCGACGCGATGCGTTCCGCAATGCCCCAACGCTCGAACAGATGCGTCAGATAGACGCCGCTCGGCCCCGTCGAATAGCCGATGCTGCGCGCCGCCAGCACCGCGTCGCGCACGGCAGTTTCATCGCCGATGGAAGGATGCGGCGCGCCGGAAGCAACCGCGACCGCGATACCCGAGCGCGCGATGCGCACGCGGCTCGTCGCATCGATACGTCCCGAAGCTGCGAGACGTTCGACCGCATCGGATGCCAGCACGACGATATCGAACGCCTCGCCTGCCTCGATACGCTTTGCCGCCGCGACGCCGCCCACCGATTCGATCGCGACACGCTGCCCCGATTTCGCTTCGAACGCAGCGGCGAGATCGTCGAGCACCTGGCGCGTCGCCATCGACGAGATGCCGGTGAGTGTCATCGTCATGTCAGCCATCAGTCGATATAGCGCAGACCCGCTTTTTCCAGCGGCTCCCGCATCTTGTACATGTCGAGGCCGAGCACGCCGCTCGCGAGCTTCGCGCGCTTCTCTTCTTCGAACGCCTCGCGCGCGATAGCCTTGTCGAGCACTTGCTGCGCCGATGCGCCGGGAACCACGACGACGCCGTCGTCATCCGCGACGATCACATCGCCGGGCGTGACCATCGCGCCTGCGCACACGACCGGAATGTTCACCGAGCCGAGCGTCGCTTTCACCGTGCCTTTCGCGGAGATCGCCTTGCTCCACACGGGAAAGTTCATCTCCGTCAGCACGCGCACATCGCGCACGCCGCCATCGATGATCAGCGCACGCGCGCCGCGCGCCTTGAAGCTCGTCGCGAGCAGATCGCCGAAGAAGCCATCGGTGTTCTCCGTCGTGCATGCCGCCACGACGACATCGCCCGGCCTGATCTGTTCGGCAGCCACATGCAGCATCCAGTTGTCGCCCGGTTGCAGAAGCACCGTCACGGCCGTGCCGCTCGCCTGCGCGCCGACGTAGATCGGCCGCATGTAGGTCTTCATCAGGCCGACACGGCCCATTGCTTCGTGCACGGTCGCCGAGCCGAGCGCGCCGAGCTTGTCGGCGGCATCCGCGTTCGCGCGATCGATGTTGCGATACACCACGCCAAGTTCGTACATGTTCAACGCCCCTTCGCTTTGAGCGCCGCATCCAGTCGCGGATACACGCGGCGCGCGTTGCCTTCGTAAATCTTGTAGCGCGCTTCGGGCTCGATGTGCGCGGCCTCGACATAGCGCTTCGTATCGTCGAAATAGTGTCCCGTTTCAGGATCGATGCCACGCACCGCGCCGATCATTTCGCTTGCAAACAAAATGTTGTCGACGGGAATCACGCGCGTCAGCAGGTCGATGCCCGGCTGGTGATACACGCAGGTATCGAAGAACACGTTGTTGAGCAAATGATCCTTCAGCAAGGGCTTTTTCAGCTCCTGCGCGAGACCGCGGAACCGTCCCCAGTGATACGGCACCGCGCCGCCGCCATGCGGAATCACGAACTTGAGCGTCGGGAAATCGCGGAACAGATCGGACGTGAGGCACTGCATGAACGCGGTCGTGTCCGCATTCAGGTAATGCGCGCCCGTCGTATGAAAACACGCGTTGCAGCTCGTGCTCACATGAATCATCGCGGGGATGTCGTACTCGACCATCTTCTCGTAGACCGGATACCAGTAGCGGTCCGAGAGCGGCGGGCTCGTCCAGTGCCCGCCGGATGGATCCGGGTTCAGGTTGATCGCGACATTGCCGTATTGCTCGACGCACTTCACGAGCTCGGGAATGCACGTCGATACATCGACGCCCGCACTTTGCGGCAGCATCGCCACGGGCACGAAGCTATCCGGGAACAACTGGCTCACGCGATAGCACAGCTCGTTGCAGATCGCGGCCCACGTGCTCGACACTTCGAAGTCGCCGATGTGATGCGCCATGAAGCTCGCGCGCGGGCTGAACACGGTGAGATCGAGACCGCGTTCGCGCATCAAACGAAGCTGATTGCTTTCGATCGATTCGCGCAGTTCGTCGTCGCTGATATGCAGCTCCGATGCCGCCGGCATCTCCGAAGGATTCGTGATGCCGGCGATCTGCCGGTTGCGCCACGCTTCCAGCGCTTTCGGCGCGGTGGTGTAGTGGCCGTGAATGTCGATGATCATCCTTTACTCCAGGTACTAGTGTGCTGCAGTCGTTTGTGCGTGCGCTTCGTCGGCATGCGTGCGTTGCGCGACGAGAATCGCGATGGCCGCGAGCGTCGCGGGCACGGCGAGCATCGCGAGAATCGCGCCGAACTCCCAGCCGAGGCCGAGCAGCGCGCCGCCGAATGCGGAGCCGAAGATGCTGCCGAAGCGGCCCATGCCGAGCATCCAGCTCACACCGGTTGCACGCGCAACCGTCGGATAACGTCCCGGCGCGAAGGCGTTGAGGCCCGTTTGCGCGCCGCTCATGCAGAAGCCCGCCGCGAACACGAGCACCGCGAGCGACGACGACAGCGCGCCGATCCACGCAAGCCCGAGCACGCACACCGCGCCGCCGAGATACGCCGCGCTGATGACCGGCGCGGGCCGTGCCTTGTCCATGATCCATCCGACGATGATCGCGCCGATCGTGCCGCCGATCTGGAACATCGCCGTGACGTTGGCGGCCGCCGAGACGGTGAGGCCCGCGTCCTTCATCAACGTCGGCAGCCAGCCGGTCAGCAGATAGATCACGAGCAGGCCCATGAAATACGTGGCCCACAGCGCGGCGGTCATCAGGCCATAGCCCTGCGAAAACAGCACGCCGATGGGCTTCTTCGTCGGCAGCGGCGGTTCGTTCGACACGAAGGTTTCGCTGCCGTCGAAGCGCGCGCCGCACACGCGGCCGAGCACCTTGCCGATGCGCTGCGATGTCGCGCCCCGCACGGCGAGCAGACGCGCCGATTCGGGCAGCAGCCAGATCTGCAGCGGAATCAATGCGAGCGGCAGCGCGCCGCCGAAGATCAGCACCGAGCGCCAGCCATGCACGGGAATCAGCCATCCCGCGAGGAAGCCGATCAACGCCGAGCCGAGATTGAAGCCCGTGAACATGATCGTGATGAGCAATGCGCGCTTGCGTTGCGGCGCGTATTCGGAGAGCAGCGTCGTCGTGTTGGGCATCGCGGCGCCGAGGCCGATGCCCGTCAATACGCGCAGAATCGCCATGCTCGACGGCGAGTTCGTGAACGCGGTCGCGATCGTGAACACGCCGAAGAGGAACACGGAGGTGATCAACACCCACTTGCGTCCGATGCGATCCGATGCCGGACCCGCCGCCAATGCACCGATCACGAGACCGATGGGCGCCGCGCTCATCACGAGCCCGAACGCGGGCCGCGAGATATGCCAGTCCGCGATGATCGAAGGCGCGACGAAGCCCATGATCGCGACGTCCATGCCGTCCGCCATCACGATCAGAAAGCACAGCGCCACCAGCAGCCACTGGTATGCGGAAATGGGCCGTTCGTCGATGAAGCCCTTGATGTCGATCGTTTTACCGCTGTTCATGTTTGTCTCCGTCTCCTTTGTTGGCCTTTATTGCTTGCCCTTTTCCGCCTTGTCCCAGTCGAGCTTGCCCGCGCCCTTGCCCGCGACCGAGTACAGCGCGCCGGGCGCATTGCGCGTCTTCTGGAATTCTTCGAGCGTTTCGCCACGCATCGCGGCATAGATATGCAGGTTCGATATGCCCGTCACCGCGCCGAGCTTTTCGAGCATGAAGAAGATCACGCCGTAATGAAGCAGGCCGCGCCAGTCGCGTCGGCGAATGAGGTCGCGTTCCTGCTCGCTGAGGCCTGCCGCTTCGAAGCTCGCTTCCTCGTCGCGCCTGAACGCCTCGCGATGCTCCGGCTCGACCATGCGATGCAGATAATCGTTGATGCGATATGCGCGGACCGCCGTTTCGATCGAGAACGGATAGGTGCCTTCGAGCTTCTCGACATCGGTCAGTTGCACGGCCATCTTCTGACGATGACGCTCGACGATCGCGGGCTTCGTCACACTGTCCTCGCCTTCATAGATCGCCGTCGCGATGCCGGCCATCGACGGCAGGTAATAGCTGCGATGCTTGCACACGACATTCGACGACAACGCGCCGCGCATCGTGAGCCACATGATCACTTCGGCGCCTTCATAGCCGCCGAGCGCCGCGTATTCCGCGATGGTCATATCCGCGAGTTGCTCGGGATCGCGCTCGAAGAGATCGAGGAAACGCGCATCCCATTCCGTGTTGTTGAAGCCCGAGCGCTCGCCATGCACCTGATGCGAGAGACCGCCCGTTGCGAGAATCGCGACCTTGATATCTTCCGGATAACTTTCGATTGCACGGCGCAGCGCCTGGCCGAGCTTGTAGAAGCGCCGAGCGCTCGGCACGGGCAATTGCAGCACGCCCATTTGCAGCGGCACGAGCTTGACCGGCCATTCGGGCTTGTGCGGGCACAGCATCGAAAGCGGCGAGAAGCAGCCGTGATCGAGCGGCTTGTTCTGGAAGAACGACATATCGAACTCGTCGGTCATGAGCGACGTGCCGATATGCGCGGCGAGCGCAGGATGACCTTTGATCGGCGGCAGATCGCGCGCGCCGCCGCCTTCGTCCGCGACGCGCCATTCCGGGCCCACGCCGAGCGCGAACGCCGAATAGTGATCGAAAAAGAACGACGTGACGTGGTCGTTATAGATCGTGACGATGACATCGGGCCGCTTCTCCGCGAGCCAGTTCGCGACCGGCGCGAAGTTCTCGAAGATCGGCGCCCAGACGGGATCGTCGCGCTTGTTCTTGTCGAACGCGAAACCGATGGTCGGTGTGTGCGAGGCGGCAATGCCTCCGATGATCCGTGCCATGTGCGCTACTCCTTCAGAATGCGTGGCCGAGCGGGCTTGCTTTAGGGAAACTGAAGCCGAAGGGTAGCGAGGAATGGCGCGTGGCGGGTGCTACGTGTTAACCAGAGGTTTGCCTGTCTGGATGGGGTTCCGGCATGGGGAAAGGCCGCTGGGGCGCGGCGGAGCGAGCGGTGCGCCGCGCTCGCGTGATGGTCACGCCGATAAATAAAACTGATGGCGCGTGAAGCAGGACGCAAGATGGCCGGTCCGAGCCGTGAGACCATGCGCGATACAGGGTCCAGAACCGGAGCTATCGATATGAACGGAGCCGAGCTTACGGATATCTATCGCGGCTACATCGCCTGCCTGAACGCGCAAGACTGGCCGCGTCTCGGCATGTTCGTTCATGATGCGCTGCGCTATAACGGCCGGGCGCTGACCGTCGATGATTATCGCGAGATGCTGAGGAAAGACTTCCGGGAAATCCCCGATCTCGTCTTCGATATTCAACTGCTGATTGCCGAGCCGCCGCACGTGGCGTGCCGCCTTCGGTTCGACTGCACGCCGAAGGCGGACTTCATGGGTTTGCACGTCGACGGGAAACGTGTCGTGTTTTGCGAGAACGTGTTCTATGCGTTTCGCGACGGGCGGATCGAGAATGTGTGGTCGGTGATCGATAAGGCGGCGATCGAAGGGCAGATCTAGCTCACTTCCGTAAAGAACGTCCCCACGATATCGTCGCGCAACTTGCCGACGCCGCGATCACCCAGCTTCCGCGGCCTCGGCAGCCCCACTTCGATCACCTCCCCGATCCTGCCCGGCCGCGCCTGCATCACCACGATCCGGTCCGAAAGCAGCACCGCCTCTTCCACATCATGCGTGACGAGCACCATCGTGATCCGTTCGTGCTCCCATATCCGCTGCAATTCGACCTGCAAACGCGCGCGCGTGAGCGCATCGAGCGCGCCGAGCGGTTCGTCGAGCAACAAGAGACGCGGCCGGTTCACGAGCCCTCGCGCAATCGCGACACGCTGCGCCATGCCACCCGACAACTGATGCGGATAATGCCGCTCATAACCGTTCAGCCCGACGAGCGCGACATGCTCCGCCACCGCACGCGCCTTCTCCGCTTTCGATAGCGGTGCATTGCGCAATGCAACGGCCACGTTCTGCTCCACATTCAGCCACGGAAACAGCCGATGATCCTGAAACACGATCCCGCGCGACAAGTCCGTCGTCACGACGCGCTCGCCGCCGAACTCGATCTCGCCATCATGATCGCCGTCGAGTCCCGCGATGAGCCGCAGCAACGTCGACTTCCCGCAACCGCTCGCCCCGACGATGCTCACGAACTCCCCCGTCGCAATCGAAAGATCGATGCGATCGAGAACCGGCGACGCATCGTCGCCATTGAACCGCTTGCCAACATGCCGCAGCGTCAAACCACTGTCTTGCTCGATTACCGTCGTCATCTGGATTCTCCTCAAGCTATGCGCGATGCATCGAACCAGCGCCGCTGCACGCCTCGCGCAAACGCATTCAACGCCCACCCGGTCAAACCGACCACGATCACGCCGAACACGACGAGATCCATTCGAAATTGCTCGCTGCCATCGACGAGCGTATTGCCTATCCCGCTGCCCGCGACGAGCAGATATTCCGCACCCAGCGTCGCGAGCCACGAATAGATGAGCGCGAGATAAACGCCCGTGAAGATCGAAGGCAACGCGGCGGGCAACACGATATGCGCCAAAGTCTGCAACTTGCCATAGCGATACGCCCGCGCCACGTCGAGCCAGTTCGGCGGCACCGCGCGAATGCCGTCGCTCGTATGCATCACGACAGGCACCAGCGCGGCGAGCGACAGGAACACGACCTTCGCGACATCGCCCAATCCGAACCACACGGATATCAGCGGTATCCATGCGAAGAGCGACACTTGCTTGAACGTATTGAAGCTCGGTGCAATCGCGCGATTCGCAAGCCGCGATACGCCGAGCAATGCGCCGAGCACGAGGCCGAGCGTCGTGCCTATCGCAAAGCCCGTCAACTCACGCCCAAGCGAAGCCGACAACGCGCGCACGAGCGCCCCGCTTCGAACCTGCGCCACGGCTGTATCCCAGACTTGCGCAGGCGAAACCATCACGCCGTGCCCCACTTGCGCGCCGCGCGATACGAACCACCACACGGCGAGCGCGGCGATCGGCAGCACGAGGCCGCGCCACGATCCCTTGACGGTGCCCGCTTCCCAATCCAGTGTCGACATGATGTGCTCCTCAGTGGGTCCGGCCGCGCTGCAGCTTGCGCTCGAATGCATTGAGCAGACGATCCGCGGCATAACCGATCGCGCCGACGATCAGCACCGCAGCCAGCACGAGATCGAGCTGAAAGAGCTGACGTCCATACACGATCAGATAACCGAGCCCTTCCGACGACGCGACCAGTTCGACGACGACGAGCGTCAGCCACGCCTTCGTGAACGCGAGCCGCACACCCGTACCGATGACCGGAATCGCCGAAGGCAAGGTCACGCGCGTAATGACTTGCCAGCGCGTATAGCGATACACCGACGCCACTTCCTGCAATGCGCGCGGCGTGCCGCGAAAGCCTTGCAACGTCGAGAGCGTGACGGGAACGAGCGCGGCATGCCCGATGAGCAGATACTTCAACGGCTCGCCGATCCCGACGACGATCATCAGGAACGGCAACCAGCCGAGCACGGGCACCTGCACGATCGCGTTGAAGCTCGGCAGAACATAAGCCTCCAGCGTGCGCGACAGGCCGAGCAAACCGCCCAGCACGATGCCGAGCGCCACGCCGCCACCGAACCCGACCGCCGCGCGCGTCATGCTCGCGGACAGATTCATCCACAACTCGCCGTTCTTTACGAGCGCGCCGAGCGTTTCGAACACGAGCGCGGGCGGCGGCAGCACTTGCGCCGAGATCCAGCCATAACGCGAACCCGGAAGCCACAGCAGCGCGCACACGCAAGGCACGATCCACGGCAACGCAGTCCAGCCGATGATGCGCAGCGTATCGTTCGATAAGGGCTTGCGTGTGCGATCCGCAGGCAGGAAAACACGAGTCAGGGCATTGGCCATTTACCGATTCTCCGCAAGACTTTGAGCGACGGGCTTGCCCGATGCATCGAAGCGCGGCCAGTACGCTTCGAGCTTCAGCGACTTCAACGCCTGATTCAAATACTTCGGCTCGAACCAGCCGTTCACGCTGACGGGCTGACGAATCAGGTTCAGGCGCAACGCATCATCGGCGACGGATTGATAACGCGCGACGAGAAACGGATCGATGAGCGGCGACATGCGGTCCTTCAACGGCTGGTTCGCATATTCGGACGCCCACGATTCAGTCGGCACGCCGCTCTTCGCCCACAACGCGAACAGCGCATTGCGATTGGCTTCGTCGGAAGACCATTGCGCCGCCTGAACGACCGCTGTTACGACCGTCTGCACCGTGTCCGGATGCGCGCGTTCGAAATCTTCGAGCACGAGCAGATGCGCCTGTCGCGTGAGCTGCAAGCCATCGTCGCGCGATGCATAGACGATCTTCGCAAGTCCCTGGCGTTGCAGCTTGAAGAGCGAGTAGTCGAGAAACACCGCATCGACGCCTTTGGATGCGAGCGCGGCTTGCGCGGCGGCGGTATCGAGATTGATCACGCGCAGATCGCGTTCGGTGAGGCCGTTTTGCTTGAGCACGTTATCGGCGACGAGCTGCAGATTCGTGCCGCGAAAAATGCCGACGCGCTTGCCCTTCAGATCCTTCACGCTCTTGATATCGGAATCGGGCGGCACGGCGAGATACACGCCCGTGCGCACATTCGACGCCAGCAGCAAATGCGTCTTCAGGCCATTCGCGCGGCCGAGCACCGAAGGGAGGTCGCCCTGATACGCGAAGTCGACCTGCTTGTTCGCGAGCGCCTCGTTCACCGCAGGCCCCGCGCCCTTGAAGAAAATCCATTCGACCTTGACGTGCTCAGACTGCAACGCATCTTCGACACGATGCTGCAATAGCGCGGTCGCCGCAGGCGAGCCGCCGAAAACAGGCGGATCGCCGCTGCCCTGTTGCGCGACGCCGATGCGCACGACCGAAGGATCGGCGGCATGCGCCGGACCGATGAGCGCGGCAACGAGCGCCGCCGCGCCGACGAGGAGCTTGAATCGTAGTGTCATCGTGCAATGAAGAAGAGTGGATCGCTGGCGATGACGCTTCATCGCCAGTGCGTGCGATAAAAAGCGCTTCAGGACGCGCGCGTTTCCTGGCTGACGATGCGGCTCGTGCGCCCGTCGATGCCCACGGGCACATCGCCGTGAACGGTCGCGCGGCGCACCACGCGATGCGCGTCGCCGTAATCGGCCACGGCGTAGTGCTGCGTCGCGCGGTTGTCCCAGATCGCGACGTCGCCTTGCGTCCAGCGCCAGCGCACGGTGTTTTCGAGGCGCGTCACATGGTCGTGGAAGAGCTCGATCAAACGATCCGAATCGCGCTGCGAAAGGCCGATGAAGCGCTGCACGAAGTGGCCGAGCACGAGCGTGCGCTCGCCGGTTTCAGGATGCACGCGCACGACCGGATGCTCCGTTTCATAGAGCGTGGAGGTGAACTGCTTGCGATACTCGCGCTCGGTTGCGGTGTCGGGCACGTTGCGTGTCGCCGCATAGTCGTAAGCGTTCGAATGCAGCGCCCAGAGCGTGTCGGCGAGATCGCGCAGTGCTTGCGGCAGGTTCGCATAGGCGGCGGCGGTATTGGCCCACACGGTATCGCCGCCGGCGGGCGGGATCACGACGCCGCGCAGGATCGAAATCTTCGGGTACGCATCGACGAAAGTGACATCCGTGTGCCAGGAGTTCGCGCGCGTGCCATGCTTCGAATCGAGTTCTAGCAGACGGCTGCCGCTCGAAAGCGCCGGCACAGTGGGATGCGCGACGGTCTCGCCGAAACGCGCGGCGAATGCTTCCTGCGCGGCGTCGTCGAGATGCGACTGGCCGCGGAAAAACAGCACCTTGCGTTCGAGCAGCGCCTTGTTGATCGCGTCGATCGCGGCATCGTCGAGATCGGCGGAAAGCGTCACGCCGCGCACTTCCGCGCCGATGCGCCCGCCTATCGGGCGCACCTGGAACGGCTCATTCGATGCGACAGGCTGAAGCGTGGATTCGGCGGCGAGCGTGGGGATATCGGACATCGAAAACTCCGTTGGTATGCGTTTGTCGGATGCAGGCCGCATGCAATGCGACGGAAACATTGAAGCATCGACAGGACGTTCGACCAACGAAGCGTTTCGACTATGCTTTACAGCGATCAGCGCGATGCATATTGCTGCAGGCTGGCGATGCTTTCCCGCAGTTCCGCTTGCAGACGCGCCATCAATTCGGCTGCGGGCAACTCACGCACGAGCGCGGCTGCCTGTCCGGCCCATTGCGCGCCGTAGCCGAACTCGCCCTTTGCCTTCGCGGCCGCATGCAGCGACTTGCCGGCATCGTAGGTGATGGGATACGCGGGAATCTCAGGCGCTTGCGCATTGCGTCCCAGTTCCGTGAACCTGTTGACGAGGCTGCGCGCCTTGCGGCCCGAGATCGCCGATGTGAACGTCGTGCGGCTGGAGGCATCGCTCAGAATAGCGCGACGGTATCCCGCATCGATCGATGTCTCCGTGCACGGCACGAACGCGGTGCCGAGCTGCGCGGCCTGCGCGCCCAATGCAAGCGCCGCCGCGATGCCCGCGCCATCCATGATGCCGCCCGCCGCGATCACGGGCACGTCGAACCTGCTCGCGAGAAGACGCGTGAGCGCGAAGGTGCCGAGGTTGTCGTCATCGGCTTCGGTGTCGAAGATACCGCGATGCCCGCCCGCTTCGATTCCTTGCGCGACGATCGCATCCATGCCCGCCGTAGCCACTTGCTCCGCTTCACGCACATTCGTTGCAGATGCAATCAGTTTGATGCCCGCGCCGCGCAACGCATCGATATATTCCTTCGACGGCAAGCCGAAATGAAAACTCACGATAGCCGGCTTCTCTTCGACGAACACCTCGAGCATCGCTTCATCGACGACGAAGCTCGTATAGATCTCGCTCAGCTTTTCGGGCGGCGTCGCGCCGTACTGCGCGAACACGGGCGAGAGCCAGTCCGTCCATGCCTTCTCCACGGCGCCATTCGCGGTCGCGGGCGCATGACAGAACACGTTGATGTTGAACGGCTTGTCGGTGAGCTCGCGCGTTTCGCGGATCACCTTGCGCGCGCCTTCCGCGTTCATCGCGCCGACGCCGAGCGAGCCGAGCCCGCCCGCATTCGATACGGCTGCCGCGAGCGCGGGCGTGCTCACGCCTGCCATCGGCGCCTGAATGATGGGCGTGTCGATGCCCAGTAGCGATGTCAATGCGTTCTTGCTCATGGCGTTGAGTCCTTTAAACGTTGCATGGTTCAACGCGTGACGAGCTTCTCGACGATGAAGTCGACGAAAGCCCGCACGCGCGACGACAAATGCCTTGCATGCGGATACAGCAGGATGAACGGCCTGCTGCATCCACCGAAATCGCGCAGCACTTCGGTGAGCGTGCCCGCGCGCAAATGGTCTTCGACGGTGAAGCGATAGATTTGAAAGAGGCCCGCGCCATTGAGCGCGAGCGGAATGCCCGCGAGCGCATCGCCGGAGGTTCCGTAGCCGCCTTGCGTCGTCATGTCGACGGGCTCGCCGTTCTGCATGAATAGCCACGGCACGGGACGCCCGGTGCTCGGCATATCGAACTGAATGCATTCGTGCGCGAGCATGTCTTCGATGGTCTTCGGCGTACCCTTGCGCTTCAGATAAGCTGGCGATGCCACCACGACGAGTTCCGCATCTTCGAGCTTGCGCGCGATGAGACCGGAATCGCGCGGCGCGCGTCCGCGTATCGCGAGGTCGAAGCCTTCATCGGCGAAATCGATATTGCGGTTGCTCAGATGCGCTTCGACCGTCACATCGGGATAGCGCGTGCGAAACTCCGCAAGCAGCGGCAGCACGCGATAGTGGCCGTAAGGCGTCGGCATGCTGATGCGCAGCACGCCCTTCGGGCTGGTCTGCTGGCCGGTGGCTTCGCGCTCCGCTTCGGCAAGACGATTGAGCGCGTCGCGGCATTGCTCGAAGTAGCGGCGGCCCGCATCGGTCAGGCGAATCTGGCGCGTCGTGCGCACGAAGAGCCGCACGTCGAGGCGCTTTTCGAGCCGCGCGACGGAACGGCTCACCGCGGCGGGCGTCACGCTCGCCGCGGTGGCCGCGAGCGTGAAGCTGCCGAGCTCCGCCGCGAGGCAGAATAGTTCGATGCTGCCGAGAAGAAGATCGTCGAATTGCCGCTGCATGTCGGATGACCTGGCGTCATTGTCGGTGAATCTTCGCCGCTTGCAGTGGCGCGGTCAACCGACACCATTTCATTTGAGTTGTGACGCGCGGGAACGGATCGCGATGAACCGCCCAAAACGAATCGCCCGCTTCTTCCATTCAGGAAAAAGCGGGCGATATTCATACGCTCAGTGCACAAGCAGCGATCGCAGCCTTACTTCGCCGTCGGCATCGCGAACTCCGCGCCCTTCTCGGTGCTTTCGGGCCAGCGCTGCATGATCGACTTCTGCTTCGTATAGAAACGCACGCCTTCCTCGCCGTATGCGTGCATGTCGCCGAAGAGGCTGCGCTTCCAGCCGCCGAAGCCGTGCCATGCCATCGGCACCGGAATCGGCACGTTGATGCCCACCATGCCCACTTCGATGCGTCGGCCGAATTCGCGCGCGACGTGGCCATCGCGCGTATAGCATGCAACGCCGTTGCCGAACTCGTGCTCGTTGATCAGATCGACCGCTTCGCTGAAGTCCTTCACGCGCACGCACGCGAGCACCGGCCCGAAGATTTCTTCCTTGTAGATGCGCATTTCCGGCGTGACGTGATCGAACAGCGTGCCGCCCGTGAAGAAGCCGTCTTCGTGGCCCGGCACCTTGTAGCCGCGTCCATCGACGACGAGCTTCGCGCCTTCTTCGACACCCAACGCGATATAGCCTTCGATGCGCTCCAAAGCCTGACGCGTGACGATCGGGCCCATTTCCGCGTCGTCTTCCATGCCGTTCTTGATCTTGAGCTGCTGCGCGCGCTCGGCGAGACGCGGCACGATCTTGTCGGCGACATCGCCCACCAGCACCGCGACCGAGATCGCCATGCAGCGCTCGCCCGCCGAACCGTAGCCCGCGCCGATCAGCGCATCGACGGCCTGATCGAGATCGGCATCGGGCATCACGACCATGTGATTCTTTGCGCCGCCGAGGGCCTGCACGCGCTTGCCGTGCTTTGCGCCCGTTTCATAGATGTAGTTCGCGATCGGCGTCGAACCGACGAAGCTGATCGCCCGCACTTGCGGATGCGTGAGCAGCGCATCGACGACGACTTTGTCGCCCTGCACGACGTTGAAGATGCCATCGGGCAAACCGGCCTGCTTCAGCAGATCGGCCATGAACAGCGACGCCGACGGATCGCGCTCGCTCGGCTTCAGGATGAACGCGTTGCCCGCCGCGATCGCGACCGGGAACATCCAGCACGGCACCATGCACGGGAAGTTGAACGGCGTGATGCCCGCGACGATGCCGAGCGGCTGGCGCGTCGTCCAGTTGTCCATGCCCGTCGAAACCTGCTCCGTGTAATCGCCCTTCAGCAGTTGCGGAATGCCGCACGCGAATTCGATCACGTCGATGCCGCGCGACACTTCGCCCTGCGCATCCGAAAACACCTTGCCGTGCTCGGCGGTGATGATCGCGGCGAGTTCGTCGCGGTGCTTGTTCATCAGTTCGAGGAACTTCAGCATGACGCGCGCGCGGCGGATCGGCGGCATGTCGCGCCAGGCCGGGAACGCGGCTTTCGCGCTCGCGACAGCTGCATCGACATCGGCGGCTTCACCCAGCACGAGCTTGCGCGGACGTTCGCCCGTTGCGGGATTGAACACCGGCTGCGTGCGCGTGGCCGAGCCATGCGTGCGCTCGCCGTGAATGTAGTGAACCACGTCGGCCGTATCGTTGAACGCTTGCATCTCGTCTCCTTCACTGAATGATTTGTCGATGGACACAGTGTAGGAAGCATCGCGTCCCGTGCAAAGACGCTATGATTGAACTCATTGTTTATATCGGCAAACAATCAGCTGATGGACGAGCAAAAGATCGAAGGTCTCTGGACCCATTTGCACTGGCTCACCGTGCTCGCGGAACAGGGCAGCTACACGGCGGCGGCGGCGCGTCTGAACGTCTCGAAAGCCGCGATGAGCCAGCGCATCGCCGAACTGGAGCGCGCGGCGGGCGTGCCGCTCGTCACGCGCACGACGCGCAGCGTGCGTTTTACCGAAGCGGGCCGCCGACTCGTCGACGATACGCGCGAGCAGTACGAGCGCATCGCATCGAGTTTCCTGAGCGTGAAGGAGACGGCGGGCGTCGCGCGCGGCCTGATCCGCGTGACCGCGCCGATGGCCTTTTCGCGGCAGCAGCTCGTGCCGAGAATGTCGGGGTTTCTGCACGCGCATCCGGACGTGCGCGTGCAGCTGGAAGCATCGGACAGATTGAGCTCCATCGCGACCGAAGGTTTCGATCTCGCGGTGCGGCACAGCGCGCAGGTGCCGGACACGCATGTCGCCTGGAAGCTGTGCGATACGCATTCGGTGATCGTCGCGACGCGCGCGTATCTGAAGCGGCGCGGCACGCCCGCGACGCCGAACGATCTCGCCACGCACGATTGCCTCGTCTATCCGCGGCCGCAGGCGTCGAGCATCTGGTCGTTCGAGCGAAAAGGCGGCCGCAAGAGTTCGACCGGCCCTCATACGCTGGCCGTGAGCGGGCCTTTTTCAGCGAATAACAGCGAGGTTCTGCGCGATGCCGCGCTCGACGATATCGGCATCGCGCTGCTGCCGGATTTCACCGCGCAGGCCGCCGTGCAGGCGGGCAAGCTCGTCGTGCTCTTGCCTGAGTGGCGTCCCGTCGGCGCATTCGCGGATCAGCTTTTCGTGGTGCGGCCTTATGCGCCGCATGTGCCGCGTGCGGTCGCGCTATTCATCGGATATTTGCGCGAGGCTTTTGCAGGCGGGTTTCCGCTCTAGCTTGCACGGCAGAAGGCATAAAAACAAAACGCGCCCGCTTTCACGCGGGCGCGTCTCGTACCCCCTTGCTGCTTAGTGATGCGCATACGTCGGGACCACATCGGCTTGAACCGAGCGCGCGCCCGATTGCGATGAACCTGCCGCCGCGCCGCCGTATGCGCTTTGCGCGGTGCCGTTCTGCGCGGCGATGCGCGCTTCAGCCGCCTGAATGTCAGCGGGATACTTCGAGTCGCTCACCATGCCGGGGTTATAACCGGCCTTTTCCAGTTGAACGATTTCGGCGCGTACTTGCTCGCGCGTCAGGGGTTGATTCGATTGCGCGAACGATGCGACCGGAGCGGCAAAAGCAAGGGCGACCGCTGCAATACCAATGAGCTTGTTCATGATTATTTCCTCCGTACTGAAGTTATCGAGTTGTCGCTTACGCTGCCTGTTCTTGCTCGTTCGCGACCGTTGAAGAGAGTTTAAGTAGCGCTCTTCTTAGGGTAAATACCTAAAACACGAAATCACTTTTGGCGAAAACCCGACTAATCCAATGACGAACGGACAGACCCGAAATTGAACGTATCGGCTATAACCAAAGCGCAAGCACCTTTGTTTTCAGCATGGGTGAAACGAACGATCGTTCATTCATGGGAATGACCTTGAAACGAATCCTGGTGATCGGCGCGGGCTTCGCCGGTCTGTGGAGCGCGCTTTCGGCGGCGCGCAAGCTGGATGAACTTCATCGCAGCGATGAGACCGAGGTCGCGGTCGTCAATCCCGCGCTTTTTCATAGCGTGCGGGTGCGCAACTATGAGCAGCCGCTCGATCCGACACTCGTGCAGCTCGACACCGTGCTCGGCCCCGCAGGCGTGCGGCTGATCCAGGCGAAGGCGACGGACATCGACAGCACGAACCGGCGCGTGACGATCGAACGCGAAGGTGTGCCCGAAGCGCTCGATTACGATCGGCTGATCCTCGCTGCGGGCAGCGTGCTCGTGCGGCCGCCCATTCCCGGCCTAGACCGCTTTTCGTTCGATGTCGATACCTACGCGGGCGCGTGCAAGCTGCAGGCGCATCTGCTCACCTTGCCCGCGCTGCCCGACTCGCCGGGCCGCTACACGGCGGTCGTCGTCGGCGCAGGGCTGACGGGCGTCGAGCTCGCGGCGGAACTGCCCGCGCGGCTCGCCGAAATCGTCGCGAACAGCGATCGCGGCAAGGTGCGCGTCGTGCTCGCCGACCGCTCGGCGACGATCGCGCAATCGATGGGCGGCGCGCAGCCCGTCATCGAAGGCGCATTGAAGACGCTCGATGTCGAGATGCGGCCGGGCGTGTCGCTCGAATCGCTCGACGGCCAGAGCGTGACGCTCACCGATGGCGCCACGAGCGAGCGCATCGAGGCGGCGACGGTCGTCTGGTGCGGCGGCATGCACGCGAACGCGCTCGCGGGGCAATTGCCGGTCACGCTCGATCCGCTCGGGCGCGTGCCGGTCGATGCCTTCCTGCGTGCGGAAGGCGTGCCGGGCGTGTTCGCGGCGGGCGATTGCGCGCGTATTCTGATCGACGGCACGCGGCCATCGGTGATGTCGTGCCAGCATGGCCGGCCGATGGGACGTTACGCGGGCAACAACGCCGTCTGCGATCTATACGGCATCGAGATGCTGCCGCTTTCGATCGACTGGTACACGACCATCTGCGATCTCGGGCCGTGGGGCGCGGTGTACACGGAGGGATGGGACAGGAAGCTCGTCTCTCAGGGCGAGACGGCGAAGGCGACGAAGCGCACGATCAACGCGGACCGAATCTATCCGCCGAAGACCGGCGTGCGCGAGGACATCTTCCGGGCGGCGGCGCCCGTCGTGCAGACACCGCCGCCTACAGAACGCACGGACAAGCGATAAAGGATCAGACCTTTTCGACGGACGCGTCGTAGATTTCGTTGATCGACTCTTCGAGCGTCTTGTCGAACTCGCTTTCGCTCATCGGCTTCTTCAGCTCGTTGATGAGCGCACGCGAGAAGCTCGCGATCATGCCGTGGTTCTGCGCGAGCTTCTTGCACGCGTCGGCGCGCGTATAGCCGCCCGACAGCGCGACGACACGCACGACACGCGGATGCTCGATCAGCGGACGATAGAAATCCGGCTCGTCGGGGATGGTCAGCTTGATCATCACGTTGCTCGATTCCGGCAGCGCGTCGAGGCCCTTCAGCAGTTCGTCGCGGAGAATCTTTTCCGCGCCCTTCTTGTCCGGGCTCTTGATCGAGACTTCGGGTTCGAGAATCGGCACGAGTCCATGCTTGATGATCTGCGCGCCCACTTCGAACTGCTGCTTCGCCACCGCGGCGATGCCCTTCTCGTCGGCCTTCTGGATCACCGAGCGCATCTTCGTGCCGAACACGCCGAGCTTCACGGCGCGCGCGAGAAGATCGTCGAGGCCGGGAATCGGCTTCATGATCTGCACGCCGTCCGCTTCGGCTTCGAGACCCTTGTCGACCTTCAGGAACGGCACGACGCCGCGATCTTCCCAAAGGAAGGTGGGAACCGGCTTGCCTTCTGCTTCGCCGTCCATCGTGCGCTCGAACAGAATCGCGCCGATCACCTTATCGCCCGTGAACGAAGGCGCGGTCATGATACGCACGCGCATTTCATGCATCAGCTTGAACATTTCGGCGTCGCCGTTATAGGCGTCGTCCGGAATTCCATATTGCCGCAGCGCGCCGGGCGTCGATCCGCCGCTCTGATCCAGAGCAGCGATGAAACCATTCTTCTCAGCCATTTGCGCGAGCATCTTTTCGTTAGCCACGAACATTTCCTCCTCGAAGTTCAAACACCGGACTGTGTGCCTGCACGGCCCGGGCTTATGGTTCAGCTTCTGCAAGTGTAATGGTTTTGATGGGCGCTCAAGTCGTGCAAATCCGCCATTTGCGCGCAAATGGGGCGTTATCGTGCGCTGGCGCACGGCCCGGCATGGAAAAACTCACGAAGCGGCGGAGTTGAGATCCCCCGCATTTCCGGAGCGCCAGACCATGTTCAACGCGCGGCGCATAAACGATGGCGCGCGTTCGAATGCGGCGGCCTGCGGCATTTCCGCATGATCGTTCGATGTTTCGATCACGGCTTCGACGATCTCCGTCTCTCGTGGAGGAGGCGCGAGCTTCTCATGCGCATCGCCGCAGCGCTGGTTGAGCACGCGGCGCATCTCGGGGTCGTCGATGAGCGCTTGCGCGGTCGCCATGCCGCGCTCGAATAGCAGCGCATAGGCGATATCGGTGAAATCCTCATAGCGGCCGCTATCGGCCAGCTCGAACGCCAGCTCAAGGGTGCGCTGGCGTTTCCATGCGTCGAGATCGTCGTGGCTTGTGTTCACAGAGGCCCTCTTCTTCGCGCTGAGGTGCCAATGATGTTAGCCCGTGCCGCAGCGAATCGGCGTTGTCCCGCCACAACAAGCGCAAGAAAGACGCGCGAGAAATCGTACAAAAAGCGCTTGCCTAAAGCACTCGATTCGCGATAGTCCTTGCTTGACACGGCTCGTCCACGGTATTTAATTCACTCACCTGCGGCTTTTGAAAAGCACGCGGCCGCCGACATTTCCTGTCTGCGCTGTGAAGCTGTCCCGACGTATGGATGTTCGCTCCATGCGGAGCGCGATGTGCCTTTATCGGAGCCGCGTCATGAACCCGCTTTCAGGAAGTCCGGCACGCCTTGCCGCTCTCGTCATTCCGTGCGCGCTCGTCGCGCTGATGACATCCATCGCCGCATGCGGCGGTTCGTCGGATTCAAACAATACTTCCGTGCCCGACGAAATCACGCAGGTGATGCAAAAGCCCATGTATCAGGGCTCGACGTGGGCATTGCGCGTCGTCGACGTGAATTCGGGCGATGTCGTCTACGACATGAATTCGAATGCGCAGCTCTATGTCGGCTCGGTGCGCAAGCTCTTTTCGCTCGGCGCGCTGCTCGATCAGTACGGTGCCACGCATCAGTTCCAGACGCCGGTGTATCGCACGGGCGCGGTCGATGCGAGCGGCACGCTCAACGGCAATCTCGTGCTCGTCGCGAACGGCGATCTCTCGATGGGCGGACGCACCAACTCCGACGGCACGCTCGCCTGGACGAACTTCGACCACAACGAAGCGAACAATCTCGGCAACGCGCAGATCACCGCGCCCGATCCGCTCGCGGGCTACAACGGGCTCGCGGCCGAGGTGGCGTCGAAGGGCATAAAGAAGATAAGCGGCGACGTCGTGATCGACGACCGCCTTTTCGAGCCCTTCAACTTCCGCGACGAGTTCTTCGTGCGGCCGGTCTTCGTGAACGACGATGTGGTCGATGTGCTCATCGGACAAGGCGGCGCGGGTTCGTCGACGCCGGTGAGCTACCGGCCGATGTCCTCCGCGTTCACCGTGCGGTCCACGCTGACGACCGGCGCCGCCGGCACCGCCGACACCATCAAGCTCACCCCGGAATTCCCCACGTGCTTCGGCGCGCTCAATTGCACTGGGCTGCTGAGCGGAAACATTCCCGCGGATTTCGTGCCGCCGATCGTGCCCAGCTTCCCGCTGGTCCAGACGTTCCGCATCACGCAGCCGTCGAACTATGCGCGCACGGTGTTCATCGAGGCGTTGGCGCGCGCGGGCGTGACGGTCACCGCGCCCGCCGTCGCAAACAATCCGGTGCAACTGCTGCCCGCGAAGAACACCTATTCCGCCGATACGCGCGTCGCGCAGCTCACGTCGCAGGTGTTCAGCGAGTATTCGAAGTGGATCCTGAAGGTCAGCTACAACATCGGGGCGGACACGAGCCTGGTGCTGTTCGGCCTCGCGAGCAACGGCTCGACCACGATGAACGGGGCGCTGGCGGCGGAAAATGCCACGCTGTCGAACTCGCCCTTCAACGTGCCGATGAGCCAGACACATTTCATCGACGGCAGCGGCGGCGGCGAGACCACGGCGACGCCGGTGGCGGTCATCGCGATGCTGCGCGCGATGAACAGCCGCCCGACCTTCCCGGCGTATCGGGATTCGCTGCCATTCCTGGGTATCGACGGCTCGCTCGCGAGCACGACCGCCTTCGAAAGCGATCCGACGCTCGCGGGCGCGAAAGGCAAGGTCTACGCGAAGACGGGCACCTATGCGGCGGGCACGAATGGCCCGAACGGTCAGCCGCAGCTCACGCTGAAGGGACAGGCGCTAGCGGGCTATGTCGATGCGAAGAGCGGCCGGCGGCTCGCGTTCGCGCTCGTCGTGAACAATGTGCCGATCACCAATGTGCCGCAGATCGTCGACGTGTTCAACGACCAGGGCACGATCTCCGCGATCATCTGGAAGCTGCAGTAAGCCGCTTTCGTCGGCCCGCGCTCACCACGCCCCGGCAAACGCCTGCACGGCGCGATTGAACGCGCCGGGGCTCGCCGCATTCATCCCGTGCGATGCGCCGGCGATCGTCTGCCGCTCCGCGAACTCGATCCACTCTTCGAGCTTCTCGACGTTGTTGCGGAACATGCGCGGGCTCTTTTGCCCGTCGATGAGCAGCGTGCGGCACTTGATGTCGCGCGCCGCTTCGCGCGTGTACGCGGGTAACGGATCGCGGAACTGCTTCGGCAGCGTGAGCGCGTTGTCGAGCGCCATGCGGCGGAAGCTGTCCGTGCTCTTCTTCCAGAAACCCGGCATGCTCACCGAATCGACGAACATTTCCAGACCCTTGTCGAACTCGCCCTGCTCGATCAGTTCCGCGACGCGCGTGCGCAGCGCGTTGGTCGCGGGCGGCAGCGTCGCGGGCACGGCCTGCGGCGTGGTTTGCAGCGGGCCGCCCGGATCGGCGAGCGTGAGCGTCTTCACGAGCCGCGGATACTCGCGCGCCAGATGAAACGCGATGCAGCCGCCGCGCGAATGCCCGACGAGATGCACCGGCGCGAGATCCAGCGATTCGATGAACTCGGCCATTTCCGCGACATGCGCTTCCCAGCCGAACTCGCCGCGCACGAAGGCATCGACGGCGGGCCAGTAGTGCGAGAGGCTCGGCGCGATGCAGCGGAACTGCTTCGCGAGCGGCAGAATCTGCGCGTTCCAGTAGCGGTAATCGCACAGCGACCCATGCACGAAGACGAGCGGCTCGCCCTCGCCGCACTCGATATACGGCACGGAAATTCCCGACGCCGTCGTTGCGAACGACGGTTCAGGCAAGCCTTGCACAGCGGTGAGGACGGAAAGATCGGTTCGCGCGTTCATGGATTCGCTCCTTTGATGCGACTATGCGCCGCGTCGAAGCAAAAGAAAAACGCATAATTTTGATAGAATCGTTCAGAATTTCTGATAGCAAACGGTCGTTCGACCATGAAAGCACTCGATCTTGATGTCCTGTCGATGATCATCGCCGTCGCGGATACCGGCAATATCAGCCGCGCGGCAGAGCTCGTGCATCGTTCGCAATCGGCCGTGAGCATGCAGATCAAGACGCTGGAAACCGCGCTGGGCAAGGAACTGTTCGTGCGCAAGCCGCGCAACGTGGTGCCCACGCAGGACGGCGAGGTGCTGCTGACCTACGCGCGCCGCATGATCGCGCTGCGCGACGAGGCGTGGGCCGCCGTCGTGCGGCCGGACGTGACCGGGCGCGTGGTGATCGGCGTGCCGGACGATTACGCGTCGTCGCTCTTTCCGCCGATCCTCAAGAAATTCTCGGCGACGTATCCGAAGGTCGAGATTCAGGTGGTCGGCCTGCCGAGCCTCGCGCTCGCGCCGATGGTGAAGGACGGCACCGTCGATCTCGTCTGCGCGACGCGCGTGAAAGGCCTCTCCGGCGAGTTCCTGCGCCACGAGCCGATGGTCTGGGCCGCCGCGCCCGGCACGGAAATATGGAAGGAGCGGCCCTTGCCGATCGCCGTGTTTCTGCCCGGCAGCGTCGCGCGCGAGAACGCGATCCGCAGCCTCGAGCGCGCGCGCATCGGCTATCGGACCTCGTATGAAAGCCCGAGCCTGCTCGGTCTCTTGACCATGGCCGAAGCGGGTCTCGCGGTCACGCCGCTCGCGAAGTGCGCGGTGCCCGCGCATTTCACGCTGCTCGGGCCGGCGCAAGGCTTGCCCGACATCGGCACGCTCGAAGTCGTGCTGGCGCGCAGCGCGGCGTCGAAACGCCCGCCTTGCGACTTTCTCGCCGAGCGCATCATCGCGGAGTTGCGGCGCTGAGTTGCGCCTCGATCGCGCGCATGCGACGCGACGTCCACGCTCGCAGCATGGTGTTCGAGGCGACCATCGGCAACGATGCCGCCATGATGCGATACACGTCGTTGCGCCGGATCTTCGATATCTTGCCCGGATCGAGCCATGCGTCGTTACGCGCGAGCAGCACGAGCGTATCGAGGCCGATCATGATCGGCCACAGGCATGCGAGGCGCAGACGGATTGCCGTCGATGGAATCGCGAGCGTGTAATCGACCGCGTCCTGAAACAGCGCAAGCGAGGTGCGCAGCAGTTCGAAGAGCACGGGACGCGCGCGCGCCGACTCCGCCGGCTGCAAGAGATCCTGCGGTGTGAGGCCATGACGCGCGAGCATCGTTTCAGGCAGATAGCATCGGCCGATGCGCAGATCGCGCGCGCAATCGCGCAGCACGTTCGTCATCTGCAGCGCCTTGCCGAAGCGCACGCCGAGCGCGAGCATCGTTGCGGGCGCGGCCTTCAATGTGCCGGGCATATGCGCGTAAGTCATCTTCGTCCAGAACTCGCCGACGCAGCCCGCGACGAGATACGTATAACGGTCCAGCTCGCTGAATTCCCGCAACGCGACGACGTGGCCCGACGTTTCATCGGGGAACGTGCGTAAGTCGAACTCCATGCCGGTGCTGAGCGTCGTGACGATGTCGCGAACCGCGGCCTGATCCTGCGCGCCGAGTTGCGGCAGGATCGCGAGCGCCGCGCCCAGGCGTTCGAGCAACACGCGTTCGTCGGGCTGCGCCTGCTGACCCGCGACTTCATCCGCGATGCGCGCGAGCGCGCCTTCATCGGGTGCGCCATTGACTTGCGCGCGCAGCGAAAGCAGCAGTTCGAGACGGCGTTGCGGCGAGATCAGCGAGGTATCCGCGATGGTATCCGCCGCGCGCGCGAGCAGATAAGCGAGCCCGATGGGATCGCGCATCGCCGTCGGCAGAATGCGCAGCGTGAGATAGAACGACCGCGACACGCTCTTGAGAAGCGGACCAAGAAGAAAGGCCCGGGGCGAATTGTTCATGTTGGATCGGATAGCTTCGGCGAGAAGCGCGATGATCGCGCGCCGCCGCATTGTATCCGTCCGCGTGAAATCGCGGCTTTCGCCGCGCGCTTACCGATGATGCGCGTGCTTCTTGTGGTGCCGTGGATGAGGCGCGATGCGCAGCATCATGCGCTCGGGTGTTTTCGGCTTCTCGGCTTGCGCGAAGGCGCGGCCGAGCGGTTCGAGAATCACGTCCGCGCTGCCCGCGTGTTGCAGACCGAGCTCCGTCGCCGCGGCGAACGACAGGTCGATCACACGGCCCTTCACGAACGGACCGCGATCGTTGACGCGCACGATGACGGACCTCGTCCTCGCGAGATTGCTGACGCGCACGTACGATCCGAACGGCAACGTGCGATGCGCCGCCGTCATCGTCCGCATGTCGTAGCGCTCGCCGCTGGCAGTGCGGTGCCCCTGGAACTTGCTGCTGTAATACGACGCCCGGCCGATTTCCGCCGCGACGTTCGTGGTGGCGCTGCGATAGTCGAGCGGCTCGCTCTCCAGCGAGTTGTTCTCGCGACCGTTCATCGCATCCGCGACACGCGCGCCTTCGGCCACTACCGCCGACGCGTCCGTTGCCTCTGACGGCTCCGCTTCGGTTTTGTGTACCGGCTGCGCGCCCGCGTGTCCCGCGCACGCGCTCAATGCCGCGCACGCACCGGAAGCGGCGACGGCCGCCAGCCCGACCGCGCGCCACTGCATGATGATTCGGTTGTCCTGCATGAGCGAGCTTCTCCATGAAGTGCCGATGCATCGCGATCGGCTCGCTCAAAACGTTCACTTCGTCTCAAAGTTGACGCATGCGCCGAAGATATGACCCATCTTTACAGAAGAAGGTCTCAGCTTACGGCGCGCCCTTCATGTCCTTACGGTCGTCCTCGCTTACATCGCATTCGACATTGCCTCGTGCTCGGAATTGTTCGCCCCGATCAGTTCCGGCATGAGCGCCCATACTTCCGCGCGCAAATACTCTTCGAAGTCCTCGCGCACTTCGGGATGACGCAGCGCGAACTGCACCGTCGCCTTCAGATAGCCAAGCTTGCTGCCGCAGTCGAAACGCGTGCCGTAATAGCGATAACCGAGAATCTGCTCGACCGCGAGAAGCGAGCCGATTGCATCGGTCAGTTGAATCTCACCGCCTACGTTGGGCTTCGTGTTGCGCAAGTGCTCGAAGATGCTCGGCATCAGCACATAACGCCCGACCACGCCGAGATTCAAGGGCGCGAGCGCGGGCTGCGGCTTCTCGACGATGCCCGACATCTTGATGACGTCCTCTTCCCACTCGCGCCCTTCGATCACGCCATACGATGCACTGTCTTCACGCGCGATGCGCTCCACGCCGATCACCGAGCTATGGTAATGATCGAAGACTTCGATGAGCTGCTTCATCACGGGCTGCGCGCCGTGCAGCAAGTCATCCGCGAGAATGACCGCGAATGGCTCGCCGCCGACGAGACGCTCCGCGCACAGTACAGCATGACCCAGGCCGAGCGCTTCGGGCTGGCGCACGTAAAAGCAATCGACATTCGCGGGCTTGATGCTGCGCACCGCATCGAGCAACACGGCCTTGTTGCGCGCTTCGAGCTCCGCTTCCAGCTCGTACGACTTGTCGAAATGATCCTCGATCGCGCGCTTGCCGCGGCCCGTGACGAAGATCATCTCCGTCATGCCGGCCGCAATGGCCTCTTCCACCGCGTATTGAATGAGCGGCTTGTCGACCACGGGCAGCATTTCCTTCGGGCTGGCTTTGGTCGCCGGTAAAAAGCGTGTGCCGAGACCCGCGACTGGAAACACCGCCTTGGTCACCTTAAGCATGACTGCTCCCTCCAGATCGAAACCGGTAATTGAAGTGGCCCCCGCCTTGATGAAATCCGGCACTGCCGGCCGGTTTGATCGATCGCTTTAGTGTTATTCCGCTTCTTCCATCTGGGGCGCGGAAATGCGATTCGAACCGAGCTCGCGAAACGGACTCAACGGGTCGTTTCGCAATGCGTCGCGATAAGCCGACGCAGCCACGAGAACCAGCAACACCGCCATGCCGGCGATTGCATGCATATCCATGATCGACATCCATTCGGCGTTTAGACGAGAATCAAACGTATCAGAAAAAAATCGATAAATAATCTGCGGAGCGAACGCGAATTTTTTAGTTGTGCACCGGAAAAATGCCTGCTCTAAGATGCGCTGATCCTATCTCGCGGGCCTTGCTTTCCGATGAGC
This sequence comes from Caballeronia calidae, assembly GCF_900044055.2. GTDB lineage: Bacteria > Pseudomonadota > Gammaproteobacteria > Burkholderiales > Burkholderiaceae > Caballeronia > Caballeronia calidae. The sequence continues at coordinate 330,938 of NZ_FCOX02000002.1, forward strand.
GATTCTTCCGTATTCGCGGCATCCACCGCGCGTGAATCGAGTGCAATGCTCGATGACAAAGATGTGGCAATCAACGCATGGCGCGGTATCGCCGCGCTGCTCGTCGCCTATTTTCATTGCCGCCAGGTGACGTGGATCGGCATGCACCAGTTTCATCGCATGTCGCCCGCGATGGATGCGAATACCGTCATCAGCTATCTGACCTTCCCGATAGCATGGGGCTCGGCGGGCGTGCCGATATTCTTCGTCATCAGCGGCTATTGCATTCATCGCGCGATGGCGCGGAAGTTGATCGCGAATCCATCGGCGCCGCTCGATAGCGGCAATTTCCTGCTACGCAGGTTTGCACGCATCTATCCGGTGCTGCTGGCCGCGTTGTTATTGACGCTGGCGCTCGATTCCCTCAGCACGACCTTCCTGCCCGTCAGCCGGAAGATCAATCCGTTCGATGTCCACGCGTTCGCCGTCAACCTGCTTTCCTTGCAAGGCATCGCGGGCAAGACGTTCGGTTCCAACGGCGCGCTCTGGACGCTCTCCATCGAAATGCAGTTCTATCTCGTCTATCCGTTACTGATTGCGTTGCGGCGGCGGATCGGCATGCGTGATGTGCTGATCTTCGTGGGCCTCGTGAACATCGCGTCCGCGCTGCTGTTGGAGCGGCATCAGATAATCGTGTTCACGTCTTACTGGTTTGCCTGGACGATCGGCGCATGGATCGCCGAAGCAAAAGCGCTCGGCACGCGTGCGTGGCCTCGCATGGGTATCGCCGCGTCAATGATCGCGCTGGCGGGATGTGCCGCGTTCAGTCTCGCGCAATATGCGGCGTTTCAGCTTTGGGCCATCGCATTCGCCGTGTATCTCTTCTCGGCGCTCGACAAACCCTGGCGCGATACATTGGCGGTGCGTGGCCTGTCGTGGCTGGGCGAATTCAGCTTCTCGCTCTATGTCGTGCATCTGCCGGTATTCGTGCTGCTTGCGTCCGTGTTCTTTCGCTCGGCGTTGCAGACTCAGATATGGGCTTCGATTGCCTTTACCGCCGTTGCGGTCGGCGTCGCCTTCGTTTTCTACTTCCTCGTGGAGCGGCCCGCGATGATGTGGTCCGCCGCGCTCAAGCGCACGCGGCGCTGAGCGCGCCGGCCCTCATCCGCGCTTGCGCGCTCTTTGCGCCACATCGGTCAGGATCTTTTCGACGCTTTCGACATATCGTTGCGTCCCGAAGCGGCTCGTCGCATTGACATAACCCTGCTCGACGAGCCGCTCCCGCAACGGCGCATTGCCCTTCAGCCTTTCGAGTACGCGCGCGAGCTCGGCGGCATCGCCCGGCGAGCAAAGAATGCCGTTCTCGCCATCCTCGACAATATCCATCACGCCGCCCGCGCGCGACGCGACCACTGGCCGCTTCGACAGCATGCCTTCGATGATCACGCGGCCGAACGGCTCCGGCATGATCGACGTATGCGTGACGATATCGACCGCCTTCATGCACGCGGCGATATCGTCCTGAAAGCCGAGGAAATGCACGCGATCCGCGAGATCGTGTTCGAGGACGAAGGCCCGCAGCTCGGCTTCGTAATCGTTCTCGCCGAATAACGCGGCGCCTACGAGGACCGCATGCATGTCAGGACACTCACGCAGCGCTTCGAGCAGCACGTGCTGGCCCTTCCATCGCGCGAGCCGGCTGAAGCATCCGACGAGAAACGCATCTTGCGGCAAGCCGAAGCGCGCGCGCAGTTCATGTTGCCCGACCGATTCCAGATTCGCGAAAGGCTCCGCCGATATGCCGTTGAACACCACGTCGAGCCGCTCTTCGCGCAAACGCGTAAGCGCGGTCACCGCCGCCGCCGATGCCGTCGAATTGGCGATCACATGCTCCAGCATCAGTTTCGTGCACCACTTGATGATGGCAAGCTGCGTGCGGCCGAAATGCTCCTCGCTGACGATATCGCGCAAATGCCATACGACAGGCCTGCGTGAGATCAGCCCCGCGATCGCGCCGATCACCATGGCGCGCTGCGTATTGACGTAAATGACGTCGGCGTTGCGCGACTTTTCGAGCGTGCCGCGCAAGAGCCTGAGCACGCCGCGAAGCATGCCCGCGCCGGGACGCGCCTTGCCGTCCTTGCGCAGATCGCCGAGCGATTTGCCATCCAGCACGTCGACTTTCACGCCGACCGCTTCGAGCGCGATACGAAACGGACCATCGTCGAAGAGCACGGTCTGCACGTCGCCGCGCATGTTCTTCACGACTTCGAGCATCGACAACTCCGCGCCGCCCAGTGCGCCGCTCTGATCGACCGCGAGCACGCGCAGGTCGCTTTGCGGTTCGTCCTTGACCGGTGCAAGCGGCTTTTCTTCGTCAGGCAAGGGCGGCAAGACGAACTGCGGCGCGATGCGCGCCACATGCGCGCGCAATTCCTCGCGAAAGCGCGCATTCGAAAATCGCTCGGCGTTCGCGCGGCAATCGGCGGGCGTGAACGTGAACACGCCGGTCTCGAATGCATCGACGACATCAACGATCGCTTCGGGCGTCTGCGTCGGAAAGAACATGCCGGTGGGTTGCAGGCTCGATACATCGCGCACCGTTTCGAGCGCGCCCCCCTTGCCGAACGCGATCACGGGTGTGCCGCACGCCTGCGCTTCCACGACCGATATGCCGAAGTCTTCCTCCGCGGCAAACACGAACGCTTTTGCGCGGCGCATCCGGTCATGCAACACGGAGAACGGTTGATAACCCATGATCTCGACATTAGGCGTCGCCCTGGCGCGAATCTTCGCCATCTCGGGACCATCGCCGATCACGACCAGCTTGCGCTCCGGCATGCGCGCGAATGCTTTGACGATCAGATCGATCTTCTTGTACGGCACCATGCGCGATGCGGTGAGATAGAAATCCTCCTTGTCCGCGCATGGCTCGAACGAAGCCACATCGACCGGCGGAAAGATCACCTTCGAAGACCGCCGATACACCTTGTGAATGCGCCGCGCAATGAACTCCGAATTGGCGATGAAATGATTCACCGAATTGGACGTTCGGATATCCCAGTTGCGCATGTAATGCAGAATGAGCCGCGCAAAAAGCGACTTTGCGCCCGCCGTCAGATTCGATTGCTGAAGATATTGATGCTGCAAGTCCCACGCATAGCGTATCGGCGAATGTACATAGCTCACGTGAACCTGATCGGGTCCGGTGAGCACGCCCTTGGCCACCGCATGACTGCTGGAGATCACGAGGTCATAGCCAGAGAGGTCGAGTTGCTCGATGGCGAGCGGCATCAGCGGAAGATATGCGCGATAGCGCTTCTTCGCGAAGGGCAGGTTCTGGATGAACGAGGTTGCCGCGCGCTTGCCGTGCAGGAACGAGCGATCTTCCAGAAAATCGACGACGCTGAAGATATCCGCATCCGGAAAGCACGTGATGATCTGCTCCAGCACACGCTCGGCGCCCGCGTAGGTGACGAGCCAGTCGTGCACGATCGCGACGCGCGGCATGTCGTCATCGACCGACGTGCCGCGCTCGCGGTCTGTCGCGGGCGTCGTTGCGGGCGCGTCATCGCGCAGAAAGTGACGGTTTTTTGCGCGTCCGATGAACGCGTCTTCGAATTCCAATGTCATGCGTCACTCCTCGCCTTCAGATGTGATTGAATGCGTTCGATGAACTTTTGCGTGAGAGCCGACGCCAGCGCGCGCACTGCGGGACGCGTCAGCAGCGACCATTCCACGTTGGCGAGCGCAAGCAACAGCGCTGCCGCGATCGTCTGAACCGGGTGATTCACCGCGTCGATCAGATAAGCGAGCACGAGGCCCGCAATCAGAAACGCGAGATGCGCGAGCATGTCCAGGGCGATCGGCTTTGCGCGAACGCGTGACATCCATAGCAACACCGTATAGTCGACCAGCGAGCGCAATGCGACGACGCTCGCGGCGCCCACAGGACCGAATCTCTCGATGCCGTACCAGAGCAGCGCGACGAAGAACGGCAACTGACAAAGCCCCGCACGCGCGGCCGTCGCCGGATCGATCTGCGATTGAATCAGGATGCGCGTGACGCTCGCCTGGCCGACGAGCCACACCGCGATGACGAGAATGCGTCCCACGGGTGCGCTCGCAACCGCGAGATCGGACCCGATCCATACATGCAGGAACGGTTCGAGCGCGAGCATGGCAAAGAGCGCAAGCGGCGTGAATACGCCGTTCAGGAACTGGAGTGATGTCGCGACCATGCTGTGAGCATCGCCGCGTTCAATAGCAGAAAGACGCGGGAAAAGTGTGCGCACCATGGCGTTGGGGAACATGTTCAGGCGCGTGACGAGATTCTGGGGCACCGTGTAATACGTGACGAAGCGTGCGCCGAGATGCGCGCCGAGCAGAACGCGATCGAGGGAATCGGTGAGCATCGTCGTGATCGACGATACGAGCATCCATCCGCCGAAGCGGAACAGTCCGCCCGCTACGCGGCGTTGCGGCCAATCCACGCGGCGAATGCCGAGCAGTCTGAAGCTCGCTCTTGCGAGCAAGAGCGCAGCGAGCAGACGCGCGACAACGGCCGCCGCGATCACCGTCTGCAGATTCGGCGCGATAAAGCATGCCGCGCCCAACGGCAACAACTGAAAGAGAAACGTGCCGACGGTCTGATTCGCGTTATAAACGCCGAAGCGCTCCATCGCGTTGATCGCGCCCGCGAAGACCCAGGACACGTTTGCAATCGGAATCGCGAGCGCGAGCCAGGGCAACGCGCGATAAACCTCATGCTGCAATGCAGGCGCCGAATGCGCGACATACGCCGTATAGAGAAACGCGCCGAAGTAGATCGAGAGGCCTCCGATCACGCCGGTCGCGAAGTTGAGCCACACGGCGCTCCAGAACACGCGCGCGCGTCGATCGGCATCGCCCGCCGCGTGTGCCTTCGCGATCTGATGTTGCGCGGCCATGCTCATGCCGAGATCGAGAATGCTGAAATAGCCGATGAGCGTCCACACGAGACTGATCACGCCATAACGCTCCACGCCCACGAGCCGGATATACGCCGGCACGGTCGCAAGCGATACGAATGTCGGCAGAATCAACCCGATGAAGTTGATCGCCACGTTTCTGACCATGTCTTTTTCCACGACTCTCCTCGCACACTCAGGACTTCGGTGTCCAGCGGTACATCATCACCTTGCCGCGCGCGTCTTCTTCGACGAACACGAGGTATTCGCCATTGCTGCGCCGATGCGCGCTCACACCATTGGGCACATCCACCCAGCCCGATGCGCGCCCCACTTCCGGACCCGGCTCGATCACGCCGACTTCCTTGCCCGAATCCTTGTCATAGACGTGCACGTCGCCGACCGGCTCGACCGCGAATACGTATTGCCCTTCCATCGTTACGCCGATGACCGTCGAAAGAGGCTTTGCCTGCGTGTCCCAGGGAAGATCGATCGAATAGCGTATGCGCGGATCGCTCGACCAATGGTCGTAGCGCACCAATCGACGCCCGACTTCCTTCCAGTAGCGGCGGTCATAAGGCGCATCGGATGTGTAGCCCGTCACATACATCGTGTCCGATTCCGCGTCGTACACGGCACGCCGCAATTCCGTGAAGGGCGCCGGAATCGCATACGTCTGCAGGTTCGCGTAGTCGTAAGTGGGATTGCCTTGCTTGTCGATGCCGCCGTAGCGCAAGCGATGAATACCCTTCACATCGCTCGTGCGCCAGATATCGCCTTTTGTATCGACCCACCATCCCCAGCCGCCGGTAACGAGCGCCGTGCCCGGATTGCGCGTGAACTCGCGGGCATCGAAGCGACCGTCACCATTCAGATCGCGCCACATCCATTCGCCGCCTTCGGGCCGATTCGGTATGTTCTGAACGGGAACCGGCCGCCCCGCGATAACGCCCGATGGAATCGCGAGTTCGCCGTCGCGCTTTTCGTCGAAGCGATAGATCTTCAGGTGATCCGCGTACATGTCTGTCAAGTACAGGAACGTTCGGCCTTCGAGCCTGCGTGCTATCGGGAGGCCGGGCCACTGATCGGCGTGGAAGACAGGATCGTCCGGATACTTGAAGCGCCCCGACAGAAACCCGGCGTATGTCCACTCCTGCCCCGCGGGTTTCGACAAGTCCAGTTCGAAGCGCTTGTTGCCCGTATAAACGCTGTCGGGCCTGCCCGGATCCATCCACGCGCCATCGACGAACAGCAAACCCTGCATCTGCCAGCGCAACGCGCCGCCCGGCGAATAGCTTTCGAGTGTTGCGCCGAGTCCCGCGCCGATCGGACCATCATGAACGCCAATGCCATTCGTCGACACATATACGTTGCCGACCGCATCCACGCCGACGCCCGTCAGTCCGTTGAAGCGCTTAGGCCCGGGCTTGCCGGCAATGCCCGAGAAGATGCCGCCGCGCTCGCCCAACGCGCCCGATTCGCGATATGCGCTGCCTTCCTTGGTGAAGAAGAGCACTTGCTGGCGCGGTCCGTTATCGGCGATCAACAAGCGTCCTTGTTGGTCCAGCGCGATATCCGCCGCGACGCTGTTCTCCTGGAGACGCGGCGCATCGTCAAGAAGCCTGCCCGAAGCGCTGTAATGCGCGATGCGCGGATTGTCGCCGTGACTCTCGACGATCGCCCACAACGACCCGTCCGATGCGAGCGCGATGCGTCCCGGCTGCGGCGCGCTCCATTGCGCCTGCTTTTCCATCGATTGCGCGCCGTAGCGCTCGATGCGGTCCTGTGCCGTGTTCGCCACGTACAACAGCGAATCGCTTGCGGCCAGCCCGCCGATTTCCTGAGGCGCGTCGCCGGGCGCATCGTCGATCGTCAGGAAGCTGCGGGCGAGCATCGCGCGCGGATCTTTATCGCCTGCCAGCGCTTGTTTCGCGACGCCGCCATCGAACGGAGCGGGACGCTTCACATCGTCGATATCGCGTCGCGAAACGCCTATCCAATGCCGGCCCGAAGGTGGCCAGACGCCCTCCTTCACGAGGTGCCCTTTCTCGTTGCCGACGCCGGTCGCGATGAACACATGATGCGAATTCACCGCCACCGCATTGCCGCCCGATCCGCCCCAGCCATGCGTGCCGCCCGCGAAGCCGAGCATCTTTCCGTCGCGATACACGCTGGCTTCCGCGCCGCTCTCGTCCCACGGCGAATTGGTGAAGACGCGTCCGTCCGGCGCGACCGCGATGGCTGTGATGTTGATCTGCGTCCACGTGCCATCGCCGAAACCGGATGTATTGCCGATCCACGACGATTTCGCGTCGAGCACGCGCACCGGCGCCGCTTCGACATTGGTCGCAGCCAGCGCGAAGCCGATGCACCAACATGTGCAAGCCAATCCCAACGAGACGATGCGCCGCAAGTTTCCCTCCAGAGTGCCGATCAAGCAGCCACGTTCCGAAGCCATCGAGGTTAGAGGCCAAATAAAACCAAAAAAACCAAAATTAATTTCCCGATTTTTTAAAGCGCTCGCATCGTTGATGCGTGACGCGTGACCATCATCGGCGCGGATATTTTTCCGTTTTCTTTTCCCTAGAATCGGTTCACGACATCATCGACGAGGCATAACTCATGGCCACTCAACGCAAAGCGATCATCACGGGCGTATCGGGACAGGACGGCGCGTATCTCGCCAAGCTATTGCTCGACAAAGGTTATGAAGTGGTCGGCACCTATCGGCGCACGAGCTCGGTGAACTTCTGGCGCATCGCGGAACTGGGCATCGACCGTCATCCGAAGCTCAGGCTCGTCGAGCACGATCTGACGGACCTCGGCTCGAATCTTCGGCTGCTCGAAACCGCCGAAGCCAGCGAGCTGTATAACCTCGCGGCGCAAAGCTTCGTCGGGGTATCGTTCGATCAGCCGACGACCACCGCCGGCGTCACTGGCCTGGGCGCGCTCAATCTGCTGGAAGCGATCCGCGTAATCGATCCGGCGATCCGCTACTACCAGGCATCGACATCCGAAATGTTCGGCAAGGTGCAAGCGATTCCGCAATGCGAGGAAACACCTTTCTATCCGCGCAGTCCTTATGGCGTCGCGAAGCTCTTCGCGCACTGGACGACGATCAACTATCGCGAGTCGTACAACATCTTCGGATGCAGCGGCATTCTGTTCAATCACGAATCGCCGTTGCGGGGACGCGAGTTCGTCACGCGCAAGATCACGGACACCGTCGCGAAGATTCGTCTCGGCAAGGAAGAACTGCTCGAACTCGGCAATCTCGATGCGAAGCGCGACTGGGGGTTCGCCGCCGAGTATGTCGAAGGCATGTGGCGCATGCTTCAGGCAAGCGAGCCGGATACCTATGTGCTCGCGACGAACCGCACCGAGACGGTGCGCGATTTCGTGCACATGGCGTTCAGCGCGGCGGGCTATCAACTCGAATGGACGGGCAAAGGCGAGCGCGAGCGCGGCATCGATGTCGCGACGGGCCGTACGCTGGTGCGCGTGAACCCGAAGTTCTATCGGCCGGCGGAAGTCGAACTTCTTATCGGCAGCGCGGAAAAAGCGCGCGAGAAACTCGGCTGGGCGCCGACGACGACTCTCGAAACGCTGTGCAGGATGATGGTCGACGCCGACCTGATGCGCAACGAACTTCAGCCGACCTTCTGAGCGCGCGATGGCACGACGCGCACTCATCACGGGCCTTTCGGGCTTCACGGGCCGCCACATGGCGGCGGAATTGACGAAAGCGGGCTATGACGTGTGGGGCACTATGACGTCATCGCCCGATGACGAGGTGGCGGAGGCCGTCGGCATTCGGGTCGATCTGCTCGACGCCGACGCGCTCGAGTCCTTCGTCGCGGATGCGCGCCCGGATGTCGTCGTGCATCTCGCGGGCGCCGCGCACGTCACCGGCAATGCGCCGGGCAGGACATATATGGTGAATATCGTCGGGACGCGCAATCTGCTTTCAGCACTCGCGGCACTCGACAATACGCCGCGTGCGGTTCTGCTTGCCAGCACGGCGAACGTGTATGGGAATGCGTCGGTCGAGATCATCGACGAAAACGTGCCCGTTCATCCCGCCAACGACTATGCTGTGAGCAAGCTTGCGATGGAGCACGCGGCGCGGCTCTGGCTCGATCGCTTGCCGCTCGTCTTCGCGCGGCCCTTCAACTACACGGGCGTCGGGCAGAGCGAGGACTATGTTTTGCCGAAGATCGTCGGGCATCATGCGCGGCGTGAAGCGCGCATATCGCTCGGCAATCTCCATATGAGCCGCGACTTTTCGGATGTGCGCGATGTCGTCGCGGTCTACGCGAGGCTGCTGGAGGCCGCGCCAGTAGGCGAGACATTCAATATCTGCTCGGGACATGGCCATTCGCTCGGGCAAATGCTGCAGATGCTCGCGCGCATAGCGGGATATCAGATCGATGTTATCGCCGATGCGAAATTCATGCGGCGCAATGAGATCGCGCGGCTGGTCGGATCGAATCACAAGTTGCGGAACGTGATCGGACTGGCGCCGTGCACGCCGATCGAGGAAACGCTCGCGTGGATGTATGAGGCTATGCGTGCTCGTGTGACGGAATGAAGACTTCATGGTGCGGTCAACAGCCGAACGCACCATGGATTCAGTTCAATGCGCCGGCCCCACCGCAATCGCTTCCTCATAAACCGCAGCCACTCTTCTGGCAATCACGGAACGATCGAAGTTCTCCCACGCATAGCGCTTGCATGCCGCTTCATCCGGCAAATCGAGCCGGCCGTCGAACGCGGCGATGAGACCATCCGCGATCGCATCAGCGCCCGTCGATTCCAGCACGAGATTTTGCGACAATCCTCTCACCGCCTCGGGCAATCCGCCCACGGGCGTCACGAGCACGGGCGTTCCCGAAGCAAGCGATTCCACCGTAATCAAGCCGAACCCCTCCAAGGCCACAGTCGGCACGATACTCACATCCGCCGCGCGATAAAGCGACGCAAGCTGTTCATCGGGCACGAAGCCGAGCAGACGCACATTGTCATCGAGTCCGGCCGCATCGATGCGTGCCTGCAACTCATCGGCGAGGCGCCCCTTTCCCGCGATGAGCAGCAACACGTCCGGCACCTTCTGCTTGACGCGCTCGATTGCATCGATGAGCGATTCCAGCCCCATGCGCCTGACGAGCCTGCGCACCGCGAGCACGATCGGCCGCCCGAGCGGCAATTGCAGGCGTCGGCGCGCTTCGGATCGCGTCATCTTCAGATCGAACTGCGCGACATCCACGCAACCTGGCACGACGCGGATGCGCTCCTCCGGCACGCCGTAGCGCGCGTTCAATATCTGCCCGAAGGCTTCCGACAACACGATCAAACGCGACGAACGCGCATACACGCGCCGCTCCAGCATGAACTTCGCGCGCTGACCCAGCGAGTCGGACCCTTCGACATGACTCTCATCCGCCCAAGGCCCCTGAAAATGCGAAACCTGCGCGATGCCGCGCGTCACGTCGAGACCCGGAAACGTATAAAGCGCGAAATGCGAGGACACGACGTCGGGCCGCTCGTCGCGCAAGGTCTCGCGCAACGCACTGCGCGCATTCATCAGGCGACGCGGCAACGACTGCGCCGCCGGCCCGAAGCCGCGAATCGCGCCGCCCGTATCGGCAGCGACACGCGGCGACCCCGCGACCACGCCACGCACTTCGACACCCACCGCCGGCAATGCGCCGACCAGCGTGTAATACATGCGGTCGAGTCCGCCCGCGCGCTCGGGAAACCAGTGCATTCCGATTTGCAGCGACTTGATGCATTGCGTGCTCATAGACGTTCGTCCTGTTCGAAAGTGATCAAGCGCGCGATTGCGCCGACGCTGCGTTCGAAGGCGCAGCCGCGTTGTTGCGCTCGCGCTGCGAGAAGTTGCGATAAAGATCGAGATAGCGCCGCGCCATGCGCGCCCAGTTGAAGCCTGCTGCAAGTTCGCGCGCCGCCTTTCCCATGCGCGCGCGCCGCTCCGGCGACGAAACCAGCTCGCCGATCGCTTGCGCGAGCGCGGTCGCGTCGTCGGGATCGTCGAGCACGATGCCGCAGTCTTCACCGATGATCTCCGCGCCGCCCGCCGTAATCGCCGTGATCACGGGCAGGCCGGCCGCGAGCGCTTCGAGCAGTGCGAGACTCATCGCTTCATAGCGCGACGGAAAGACGAACGCATCGACGGAGCGCATGAGCGTCGGCATATCTTTCACGAGCCCGAGAAAATGCACGCGATCGGCAATGCCCAACGCGCGCGCCTTATCCGGATAAGGACTGCCCGGTAGAGAACCCGCCACGACGAGTTGCACATGCGCCGGAAGCGAAACGAGCGCATGAAGCACGGTCTGCAGATTCTTGCGCGGCGTGCGTAGATCGCCGACGAAGAGCAGAAGGAACGCATCGCTCTTCAGCTTGAACGCATCACGATCAGGTTTGGCCAGACTGAAGGCTTTCGTATCGACGCCGTTATAAACGACTTCGACACGCTCCTTATCGATGCCGCCCGCGCGAATCTCCTGCGCCACTTTCTCCGACACCGCCGCGACCACGCGCGAGCGTCGATACGCCCACGCTTCGAGCCATGCGTTCAGACGGCTATAGACCACCTGATAGGCGGACCACGCGCCGCCGCTCAAGCGGAACGGATAGTAAGGGCTCTTCATCCAGCCGCCATGCACGAAATGCGCGGTGTTCACATCGGCGCGCGACCAGGTGATGAAGCCGTTGACATGCAGCACGTCGTATTCGCCGCGATGCGTGCGCAGCCAAATCGCGCTCTTGATCGCAAATACCTGCTGCTTGACGAGGCGCGTCGGCCATGCGCGGCCCGGAAGCACGCGCACCCAGCGCAAGCGCGCATGCTCCAGCAACTCGGGCGCGACGTGCGATGCAACGAGCGTGACCTCGTGCCCTTCGGCGAGCGCCGCGCGCGCGATTTCGTAATTGACGCGCCCTTGTCCGTCGTTATGTCGCACGACGTGCGTGACGATCGCGATTCTCATTGGCTGGCCCTTGAAGGTGAAGGAAGAAAGCATTGCGGCGACGCGTGAGCTTCGCGTGATGGCGCGCGGCGATGATCGAGAACAGGGACGTGAAGAGCAGCGAGCCGCCCGTGCTCACGAACGTGTTGGCGAAGAGCAGAATGCCGATCATCGAAAAGGCAAGGCTCAGGGCGGCCTGCGCGAATTTGTCGTCGCGTAGCGAGAACGAGGCGCGCAATGCACGCACGAGCAACAGCGCGACGCCCGCCGTGTAAAGCAGACCGCCCGGCCATCCGAGCACGAACGGCACGTTCATCACGCCGCTGTCGAAGCTGCCGTATTTGCTGAGATCGCCGTTCGCGCTCGCGAGTTTCGTCGATGTGCCCGTCGCGCCGAAACCTTCGCCCGTTACATCGGTGAAGGCCGTGACCATGAACGTCGTATAGAACTCGTTGCGCGCGGCATAGCTGCTGTCGTCGCTCAGGTTGGTCATGGTTTGCAGGCGCGTGCCGAGCCGATCCGCGATGGGACCGATCGTCATCAACGGCACCGACAGCGCGACGAGCACGATCGCGCCGAGCAGAATGCGCAAGCGCACGCGATTGCTCGCCTTGACGAGCTGCAGCGCCATGGAGATGATCCATCCGCCCCACGCGGAGCGCACGAGCGACAGCCCGAACGACACGAAGCCGAGGCCGCCCGCGACCCAACGGGCGCGCTGCGTGCCGGCCATGACGAAGGTGAGTGCGGCCATTGCGACGAGTGCGAACGGCCCCGATGAATTCATCGTGCTGAACACGCGCACGCCGAGCGGCACCGGCTCGCCTTGCGAGGCCATCTGCGAGCCGATCATCCAGAGCGAATCCCACGGCGGCATGATGAAGAACTGCACGATGCCATACGCGCCCATCACCAGCAGGCCGTAAATGAAGGTGTCGAGCAGCACTTTGCGATACTTCGGATACTCGTGCGCGTTCACCATGATATGAAAGCCGATCAGCACCGGATACAGCCAGTTCGCGAGATCATAGGTCGCGGCCATCGGTCCGCTCGACGCGACGCCGATCAGGTACGCATACGCGATGCCGAGCAGCATCAGCAGCATCGGCAGGCCGCGCCGTTGCGCGAGCACGCGGTATTGCCGCAACAGCGTGATGCCGCAGATCATCGTGACGACGAGCGGCGCGATCTGGATCAGGCTCGTCGGCGTGAACGCGCCTTTGCCCCAGTCCGCGAGACGCCGCACTTCAGGGCTCAGGAACCAGACCCACCACATGAAGCCCATATAGCGCGCCGGGCTTTTGAAATAGAGCCACAGCGCGGCGAGCGTCGACATCAACGGGAATGCGAGCGTGAGCACGGTGCCCTGGCGCGCGAGCACGAGCAACGCGGTCAGGCTCCAGACGACAGCCTGCGCGGTCCATTCGGGCGGACCCTTGCGCGCCGCGCGCATCGTGCCGATGCGGCCGGCCAGATCGCGCGGTGCGCGCGGCAGCGACGATGCGTTCATCGCGTCAGCCCGCGCGACGCGAATACGGCACGGTTGGCGGACGCCGCATCGCTCGCGCCGTGACCGCGTTCGAGATGCACGTGCACATGCGTCATAGCGTCCTCGCGGCGGGAATCGTCGGCGTGGATGGATTGCTCGCACGGCGAGCTTGCCACGCGCCCTTGCGTACTGCGCGCCAGCGATCCCACGCGAGCCGCGCGCCGCCGCGCATCGCGACGAGCGCTTGAAAAACGCCCGGATAGACGCGCGTGCCGATCAGCGCGTACCACAGCCACGCGATCTCGCGATCGAACGACTCCAGCTCTTCGTTCAGAATCAGGTGGAAGTTATAGGCGGCATCGGTCAGTGCGCCGAGCGTTCGCGCATCGCGCCGATCGTCGTCGAAACGTTCGGCCGGGTAGTGATCCACGGCAACGCGCGGGTCGTACATCACGTTCCAGCCCTCGCGCCGCACGCTCATGCTGAACGCCATGTCGTTGTGGACTTGCGCGCCCGCGCCGCGCAAACGCGTATCGAAGCGCAGCGCCGATACCGCCGCGCGACGATAGCTCATGTTCACGCCCTTCAACATGCGCACAGGCCGCGCCGCACCGACGCCGAGATGATGATTCCCCTCCACGCGTCCCGTGCGGCGTATCACGCCGACCTCATGACGCGATCCATCGAGCACGCGGCCTTTCTCATGCACCCAGTCGCGTCCGCCGATCGCGCCCAGACGTTGATCGGCTTCGAATGCGTTTGCAATGCGCTCGATCCAGTCGGGATGCGGCGCGGCATCGTCGTCGGTGATCGCGATGATGTCGCCGTCGGCAGCATCCAGTCCGCGATTGAGCGCCGCAACCTGGCCGCCCGCGCCGCTATCGATCACGCGCAGCACGAAACGGTTCGCGCTCTTCAATTCGATGGCAAGACGCCGTGCGGTCGCTTCGTCTTCGGGACGCGCGATCACCAGCACTTCGTCAGGCGTGCGCGTCTGCGCACGCAGCGCGGCAAGACAGCGCTTCAGGTCCGCCGGCCGCCGATAGGTCGGCACCACCACGGAGACTTTCATCGTCATTTATCGCTCTCCTCTGACACGCGTCATGGGCCGACGTACTCTTCGACCGCCGCAAAATAGGCGCGGCCATAGCCGCGAGCGCGCTGCGGCGTGCCGTTGAGAATCGCGCCCCGCACCGCGATATCCACCGTGCGCAAGCGGCGCGATGCCTCAGTGATCTCCGCTTCGTTGTGCGCGCCCGAGCGCAGCACGAGGAAATTCGTTCCCGCGAACTTGCCGACGATCAACGCATCGGTCACGGCGAGCACGGGCGGCGTATCGATGAGAACCGCGTCGTACGTCCGTCCGAGCGCGTCGAGATATTGCTGAAGGCGCGGCGACATCAATAGCTCCGACGGATTCTCGGGCCGCTTGCCCGCCGCGATGAAATCGAGCGAGGGAATGCGCGTCGTGCGGATCGCTTCTTCGAGGCTTGTCGATCCCGCGAGCAATTCCGCGAGACCCGGCACGCGTTCGCCGTCGAACGAACGCTCGAGCTTGCCGCGCCGCATATCGCCGTCGATGAGCAATACCTTCTTGCCTGTCGCCGCGAGCAATACCGCGAGGTTCATCGTGAGAAAGCTCTTGCCGACGCCCGATGCCGGGCCCGTCATCATCACCACGCGATTACGCGCTTCCATCAACGAGAACTGAATCGACGTGCGCAGGCTGCGCATGATTTCGACGCAGACATCGTTGGGGCGCATCGTCGCGAGAATCGGCGCTTCGTGGTCGCGCTCGCGGCGGCGCTTCGCATCGGTATCGAACTTCGTTTGTTCGATGCTTAGCGGCACGAGGCCGAAGATCGGCAATGCGGAAACGCGCTCCAGGCGCTCGGGATCGTCGATACCCTTGAAGATCGCGCGGCGCGCGAACACGAAGCCCGTGCCGAGGATGAGACCGAGTATCACCGCCGCCGACATGATCAGCACTTTCTTCGGCTTGACCGGATCGCCCGGACGTAACGCCGCATCGACGATATGCACATTGCCGCCCGTGCCCGCGCGTTGCACCGAAAGCTCCTGCACGCGATTGAGCAGCAGCACATAGATGTCTTTCGCCACTTTCGCATCGCGCCGCAACGCGACGGCCTTGACCTCCGATTGCGGCAGATCACGGAAACGCGTTGCATAGCGCTCGCGTTGCGTTTCGAGTTGAGCGAGCTGCTGACGTGCCGTCGTCAGCGACGGATGCAGATTGCCGTAGCGCTGCTCCAGCGTCGCGATCTGCAGTCGCAATGCGGAAACCTGCGCTTCGTAGCTGACGCTGCCTTCGAGATAGACCTTCGCTTCGTCGCTTGCATTGATGACGCCCGCCTGCCGCTGATATTCCGTGAGCGCCGCTTCCGCATGTTGCAAGTCGGCCTTCAGGCGCGGCTCTTCGGTCTTGAGGAACTCGAGCATCTTGCTGGCGTCGGCCTGTTTGCTCTCGATATGCTGTCGCAGATAAGACTGTGCAAGCGCATTCGCAATTTGAGCGGCCTTATCGGGATTCTGATTCTCCAGCGATATCTGAATGACGCCTGTCTGCTTGCCCTGCTCCGTCACGGTGATGCCCGACTGAAAGCTCGCGATAGCCGTGAGATCGTTCGCGCGCATCACTTTGAAACGCGTGCCGTTTCGCGCAACGAGCTTCGTCACGAGCACGGTCACACCATTGCCGCTCGCGGATTCGCCGGCTTTGCCTTGCAGAAGCACACGTCCTTGCGAATCGGCGAGTGAATAGCGCGAATCGCCGAGCGCCGTGAGCATGAGATTCTTGCCCTCCCATTGCGGCTCGACGTCGATCGAATCGACTTCCGTGATCTCGCCGCCCCACGCATACGACGACAAGCCGAACCACGGCTTCGCCGGTTCGCCCGGCGTCGCGAAGCGCGCGGCGAGGCTGCCGAGCACGGGCAGCGTCATCGGCGAAATGGAGAAGTTGAGCCTGCATTGCGCGACGACAGGCGCGACCACGCCGCGGCTCTTGATGATCTCGATCTCGGCATCGGTAGGCAGCGCGCTCGATCCGGCGTTGATCGCCTGACCCGTTTGCGTCTGCGTCAACGCCTGCGACGTGTTGTCGTTCGTTTCGACGCGCACGTGCGCATCGGCGGAATACACGGGCTTCGCGATATAGCAGTACACGGCGGCGGCCAGCACCACCAACGCAAAGACGCCGATGAGCCCCCAGATATCGTCGATGACGGCCTGAATCAGATTGCCGAGAACGACGTCCTCTTCATCCGGCTTCGCCAAATAGGGATGATCCTGCATGTTCACGATTCGATTCCCCTTATCGATTTCCTTAGCGCGTCAGCTGCTTCATATAGAAGAGCGTCTGCAAGGTCGGCAACACCTGGTTGATCAGGCGGTTGAACTGCACCGCGCCCGTCGTGCCCACATAAACCACATCGAGCGGACGAAGCTGGAACTGCGTCGACAGCAACAGCGAATCCGGCTGCGACATGTCGAGGCGATAGATATCGGGCCGCGACGGGTTGTCGCGCACCCGGCGCACCACATAGATCTGCCGCACGTTGGCATCGGTATCGAGCACGCCGCCGGCTTGCGTGAGCGCATCGGCAACCGAGGCGCGGCCGCGCACCATGTTCACCGGCATCGGCGTCTTCACTTCGCCCATCACGAAGATGCGGCTGTCGTAGCGGTCCGGAATGTTGAGGATGTCGCCCGCCTGCAGCATCACGTTCTGGCTGATATCGCCGCGATCGAGCATGCCGTTCGCATCGAGCACATAGAGCTTGCCGTTGCGCGTGAGGCGCACGCGCTGCAAGTCGGCTTCGGCTGTCGTGCCGCCCGAGCGCGTGATCGCATCGACGAGCGTGAGCGGCACATCGCTCACCGCGAGCGGACCCGGCTGCTTCACTTCGCCGGTCACCGCGATCCGCTGGCCGCGATACGCGAGCACGCGCACGTCGAGTTGCGGATTCTTGATGTACGGCGATAGCGCGGCGGTCATTTCCTCGCGGATCTCGCCCGTCGTCTTGCCCGCGACGCGCATCTTGCCGATGAAGGGAAAGAAGATCGTGCCGTTGGCGGACACGGTCTGTCCGTAGGGATCGGCCTGCCCCGGCAATGCCTGCGCATAGGGCTGCTGCAACGCGCCTGCGACGGTCTGCGTAGTGTTGCCGCCGGTCGATAAGGTGCTGCCTTGCGGCGTCGTGAGCTCCGGGTGATCCCATAGCGTGATGCCGAGAATGTCCTGCGGCGCGATGCGATACACGTATTGCGAGGCATCGGCGAAACGGGCGGGCGGCAGCGGCTGCGCGGCTTCGGGCGACGCCTCTTCCTGCGCGATGGTGTCGGCCGTGATGAGATGAACGGGGTACGTGGCCGTCGGTGTCGGGTCCTTGTCTTCGAGTCGCGAGGTATCGAGGAAGTTGCCCGGTGCGGTGCTGCACGCGGACAAGAGCGCCGACATAAAGAACGTCAGCAAAAAAGCACGGGTAATCAGCATATTTTATTGAGCCATCCAAGCACTAGCCGTTCGATGAGTCCAAAGCTCTCGCGATACGCGGCCTCATGACCGCCATACGGGTCCATCACTTCCGAGTCTTCCCACTTGCCGAGCAGATGCACCTTGCCGCGCGTCGTCGGTGCGAGGCGCGCGATTGCGTCGATCTGCTTGCGCTCGGGCACGAGGATCAGATCGGCTTCCCGCGCCATGCGCCGATCGAGCCGACGCGAGCGATGCGACGACGAATCGAGCCCTTGCTCCGCGAGCAGGCGCTGCATCGTCGGGTCGATGTCGTCGCCTTCCTGCGCATAGAGACCGGCCGAGCGGAACTCCATCGGCCTCGCACCGCGCTTCGAAAGATGCGCGCGAAACAGCATCTCCGCAGCCGGACTGCGGCAGATGTTCGCGTGACAGACGATCAGAACGCTTCCGAACATAGGCGGCGTTATGCGATGTTCGCGGCCACGTCAGTGTCGATCTGCCGCACGCCGCGCCCGATCGCGTGATACTCGATGCCCATTTCGTGCATCGTGTCCGGCTCGTAGAGATTGCGACCGTCGAAGATCACCGGTGTTTTCAGGCGGCGCCTGATCGTGTCGAAGTCCGGGCTCTTGAACAGCTTCCATTCGGTGACGATCACGAGCGCATCGGCGCCATCGAGCGCTTCCTTGTGATTCGCCGCATACGCAAGGCGTGTGCGCGCGTCGGGCTGGCCTTGCAGATCGAGGGCGAAGACGCGGCGCGCTTCATCGACGGCAACGGGATCGTATGCAACCACCTTCGCGCCACGCGCAAGCAGTGCGGCGGCCAGCACGCGGCTCGGCGCGTCGCGCATGTCGTCGGTGTTCGGCTTGAACGCGAGGCCCCACATCGCGAACGTGCGGCCCGACAGGTCATCGCCGAAACGCTCGACGATCTTGCGCGTGAGCGTGTCCTTCTGCGCTTCGTTCACGTTCGACACGGCCTTCAGGATGCTCATTTCATGGCCGAATTCGGATGCGGTCTGAATCAGCGAGCGCACGTCTTTCGGAAAGCAGGAGCCGCCATAACCGCAGCCCGCATAAAGAAAGTCATAGCCGATGCGCGGGTCCGAGCCGATGCCGCGCCGCACCGCTTCGATATCCGCGCCCACGCGATCCGCGAAGTTCGCAAGCTCGTTCATGAACGAGATGCGCGTGGCGAGCATCGCGTTCGCGGCGTACTTCGTGAACTCGGCCGATTGCACGTCCATATACAGCGTGCGCTCGTGATTGCGATTGAACGGCGCATAGAGACGCTTCATGCGATCGCGCGCGCGTTCGCCGGGCACGTCGTCGTCGCAGCCGATCACGATGCGGTCGGGCCGCGTGAAGTCCTCGATCGCCGCGCCTTCCTTCAGGAACTCGGGGTTCGACACGACCGAGAACATGTGGCTCACGCCGCGCGCGTTCAACTCGCGCGCGATGGCCGCCTTCACGCGCCGCGCGGTGCCCACCGGCACCGTCGATTTATCGACGACCGTCTTGAAGCCGTTCATGTAGCGGCCGATATCGCGCGCGGCGGCGAGCACGTATTGCAGATCCGCCGAGCCGTCCTCATCGGATGGCGTGCCGACCGCAATGAACAGCATCTCGCCGTGCTCCACCGCATCGCGCACCTTCGACGTGAAGCCGAGCCGCCCCGCGTCGCGATTGCGATCGATCACATCCTGCAAGCCGGGCTCGTGAATCGGAATGCCGCCGCCGTTGAGAATGGCGATCTTGCGTTCGTCGACATCGAGGCACAGCACGTCGTTGCCGATATCCGCGAGGCATGCGCCCGTCACGAGTCCCACGTAGCCGCTGCCGATGATCGTCAGTTTCATGATCCAACTCCCCGTATGTTTTCCTGCCCGGTTTCAATAAGCGTTCGCGCCCGCGAATCCCTTCCACAGCGTCATCGCGACGATCTTCATGTCGAGGCCGAAGGTCCAGTGCTGCATGTAATAGAGATCGAGCTTCACGCGGCCCGACATCTTTTCGATCCGGTCCGTCTCGCCGCGATAGCCGTTCACTTGCGCCCATCCGGTGATGCCCGGCTTGATGCGATAGCGATGCATATAACCTTTGACGAGATCCTTGTAGATGTCGTCATGTTCGAGCGCATGCGGGCGCGGCCCGACCACGGACATCTCGCCCTTCAGCACGTTGATGAATTGCGGCAGCTCGTCGAGACTCGTGCGCCGCAAGAACGCGCCGACCTTCGTCACGCGCCTGTCGCCACGCCGCGCCTGCGTGATTTGTCCCGCGACCTCCTGATGCACTTTCATCGAGCGGAACTTATAGATCTCGAACTCGCGGCCGTCGATGCCCTTGCGCCTCTGCCTGAAGAACACCGGCCCCGGCGACGAGAGCTTCACGCACACCGCGATCACCGCAAGCAACGGCGACATGCCGATGAGCACGCACGCGGCGAACACGCGATCGAACACGCGCTTCGGCAAGACCTTGATATCCGTGATCGGCGATGCCGCGAGATTGATCGCGGGCACGCCGAGCAGATCGACGAACGCGTGACCGAAGAGCGAAAGACTGCGCACATCGGGGATGAAACGCACGTTGACGAAATCGTCGCGAAACTCGGTGACGATGCGGTGAATCGTTTGCTCTTGCGAGATGGGCAACGCGAGCCACAGTTCGCGGATCTTGCGTTCGCGCACCTGTTCCGCGAGCTTTTCGAAGTCTCGCTGGATGCGCACGTCCGCAAGCGAGTCGCCTTCCATCCCGCCGGACTTCACATCGATCTCGAGCACGCAAACAGGACTGAAGCCCGCATCGGGACGCCCGCGCATCTGTTCGATCAGAAATTGCGCATAGGGCGCGGAGCCGACGATCGCCACTGTCTTCTGATTGAAACCCTCGCGCCGCAAGAGCTTCAATGCCGTATGGATGAGCGCCTTCGAAACGATCAGCAGGCTGACCGTGCATACGGCCCAATATATGAGCCACAGGCGCGACAGCGATGCCGCGCGGTGGATGCTGAAAGTGAGCAGCACGCCCGCGCTTTCGACGAGCATCCACGCGAGCGTCACGCGCAACAGCAGATCGTAGACCGGCTTGCCGCGCCACGATTGATAGATGCCGAACGACGGAAACGTCATGATCGTCAGCACGCAGGAGAAGCCGAGCATCGTGCGTTCGACGTCATCGAGCCAGACGAATTTGCCTGCATTCAGCGACGCGCCAAGCGACCCGCCCAGCACCGCCATGGCCAGATCGACGACTCTCGATATCACGCTCAACATCGCATTCACCCCGGTTAGAAGAAAGCAGCACGATTCCGCGATCGCTCACTGCACGTATATGAAACTTGAATAAATATGCCGGTGCAACCGCGAAAATATCCCTGCACGATCGAGCGGAGTTTTTTCTATTTTTTTAGCGATGGAACGCTTGGCCGGCATAGCTTTGCAGCATTCTTTCCTCAGCCGATGAAATAAATCGAGCTTCATTCGATGACGCGATCAGCGCTTTATTCGGCTAAGAAAGTCCGCTTTTTTTAGCGATTATTTCTTTTATCGTGACATTTGCGCCGTGCTAAAAATGGCGAGTCCGCTTATGCGTTTCTTGCGCCAGGAGGCACTTCATGAATGCGTCAGACATCGCGCTTTCGAGCGCATCCACGTTCGCCGCCGAAGCCGGCGTGCGCCTCGGCATCCAGCCGGTGATTCTCGCGGGCGGCTCGGGCACGCGCCTGTGGCCGATGTCGCGCGAGCACTTTCCGAAGCAGTTGATCGGTCTGATCGGCGAGCAGTCGTTGCTGCAAGCGACCGTCAACCGGCTCGATGGTTTGCCGGTGCCGCAGAAAGAGTTGCGTATGGCCGATGCCATCGTCGTGTGCAACGAGGAACATCGCTTCACCACCGCCGAGCAGTTGCGGCAGCACGGCCGCCGCGCGCGTCTCGTGCTCGAACCCGTGTCGCGCAACACCGCGCCCGCGCTGACCGCCGCCGCGATGCACGCGCTGCGTGAAGGCGAAGACAGCGTGCTCGTCGTGATGCCCGCGGATCATGTCGTCACCGACACGGACGCGTTTCATCGCGCCATTCGCGACGGCGCGCAGTGCGCGGAGGAAGGCGCGATCGTCACGCTGAGCGTCGTGCCCTCGCATGCGGAAACGGGCTATGGCTATATCAAGACCGGCGCGCCGATATCCGGTCGCGGCGCGTTCACGCTCGAACGTTTCGTCGAAAAACCGCATCTCGAGCTGGCGCAGCAGTATCTCGGCTCGGGCGAATATGGCTGGAACGCGGGCATTTTCATCGTGCGTGCATCGACGTGGGTCGCGGCGATCGAGCACTATCAGCCCGCGATTCATGCTGCTTGTCTCGCGGCGTTCGAACGCGGCATCGACGATGGCGAGTTGTTCCGCCTCGATCACGAAGCATTCGCGTCGTCGCCGTCCGATTCGATCGACTATGCGGTGATGGAGCACCTCTCGAGCGAGCGCGGCGACGACAGGTTCGCGGGCGCGGTCGTGCCGCTCGATGCGGGCTGGTCCGATGTCGGTTCGTGGGATGCGATCTGGAACATCATGCCGAAGGACGATGCGTCGAACGTGGCGCGCGGACGTGTGATGTTCGAAGGCGCGTCGTCGACGTATGCGCATTCGGAAGGGCGGCTCATTGCGTGCGTGGGGACGCGGGATCTCATCGTGGTCGAGACGGTGGACGCGATTCTCGTCGCGGATAAATCACGCGCGCAGGACGTGAAGGCGATCGTCGGGCGTATCAAGTCGGAGCACGGCAGCGAAGCGGCGGATCATCGCAAGGTGCATCGGCCCTGGGGACATTACGATTCCGTCGATCACGGCGATCGCTTTCAGGTGAAGCGCATCGTCGTGAAGCCGGGCGCGAGGTTGTCCTTGCAGATGCATCATCATCGCGCGGAGCACTGGATCGTCGTGCGCGGCACCGCGCTCGTCACACGCGGCACGGAGACGTTCATTCTCGCGGAGAACGAGTCGACTTATATTCCGATCGGCGTGCAGCATCGGCTGGAAAATCCGGGGAAGATGCCGCTCGAAATCATCGAGGTGCAGTCGGGGACGTATCTGGGCGAGGACGATATCGTGCGCTTCGAG
Source organism: Caballeronia calidae (assembly GCF_900044055.2). Taxonomy (GTDB): domain Bacteria; phylum Pseudomonadota; class Gammaproteobacteria; order Burkholderiales; family Burkholderiaceae; genus Caballeronia; species Caballeronia calidae. The sequence continues at coordinate 353,963 of NZ_FCOX02000002.1, forward strand.
GATACCTACGGGCGTAGCTGAAAGTACATCGCCTCCGCGGAGGCGATGTACGGCTTCATCCGGGCAAATCAGCCGCCGCGTGTACTTGCGAGCGTGCCTCGCGCGCGGCCAGCGCCACTTCGCCACGCGTCGCCTGCGCGGCGATCCAGCGCTTCGCCCATTCGAGCGCATACATGCGCGCTTCTTCCGTCGATGCGAAGCGCGGCCCGATCAAACCCGAGCGCTCGACACGGCGCCCATCCTTCACGATCTCGGCCCAGCCGCGAAACATGCCGCCCGATACAGGGCGCGCGATCGGATAGATGCTATAGCCGCGTGCATCATTGACGGGCGCGCAAACCGGCTCGAACGGCAGCGGCGTTTCGAAGAGCCGCTCGGGACGGGGCATACGCGTGCGTGCCTGCGCCGGCGCCGATGCATTGGCCTGCGCGACATCGCGTGCCTCGGGCAAGCGGCGCGGCGCGCTCGCGGCGCGACTGAACAACGGCGCATCCGGCGATTGCCACGATTCCGGGTTCTGCCAGAACACGCCTCTCAGGCGGTCGCAATCATAGACGGGCTGCTGCGGCCGCGGCGCCGGCTCCGTCACCGGTTGACGCGGCACATAGGCGAACGAGCGCCCGGCGGCCGCCAATACTTTCACCATTTCGATGAGCGTGCCATTCATTTGCCACTCGACGAAGCGGCGGCGGCAGGTAGGCACGGTCGGATAATGACTCGGCAATCTGGACCAGGTTTCGCCGGTCGTGAGGATCCACAAAACAGCATTGACGATGGTGCGCGGATGGGCTTTCGGACGGCCGCGACGATGCTCCCGCACCCCGTTCTCGCCGATCAACGCTGAGACCATCACCCACTCTTCATTGCTGAGTTCGCTAAAAACCATTGCTTTGCTCCATGCAGTCGACTTCGCTGCGGATATCGGACGGCGCGCTAACGAACATCAAACGGCAAGCCCTCCCAAGGGCGTTTCTGCACACCCGGCCCAAGGATCTCGAGGCACTCGAAAACGTTTGCTCAAACAACAAAATGGTGCATCCCGCTAGCTTTGCATCGATGTAGTGCAACAATCGATCCAAATTAGCGTGCGATGCGCTGGTCTCACTCACGTATGAAGATATGTGCACGAAGCATACCATTACCATGGTTTGCCCGAACATGACAGCAACAGACATTTCGCCCGATACTTAGGAGTTCTTTCGCTAACGCACGCGGCTAGCGGGAAAGCGCGCTCGGGCTCGCCTCGGAGGATTCGGTTTTGCGCGTGAAGCGGCGGTTCTTCAGGCGCAGGATCGGCTCTTCGATGAAGCGCCATGACAGCTTCGCAAGCGTCAGCGTCAATACGAACGATGCAATCGCGCTCAACGCATGCGCCCACCACGGAATGCCGGACGCGCCGAACATCGCGATTATCCTGTTGCTCTTGGTGAAGTTCGGAATGAAGCCGTGGTAAAGATAAAAGCCATAGCTGATTCTGCCGAGCGCGGCGAGCGGTGCCCATTCCAGCACGCGGATCAATGCCGCGCTTTCGCCGCTGGCGATCGAACACACGAGCGCCATAATGGACGCGCCATAAAGCACGTACAGCGCAGTGAAGCGCAGCGGGCTCGCGATCGCTTCCCACGCCGGCTCCACGCTGCATAGCATCGCGACGCATATCACGAGCGCGAGCGCGACGGGAAGCGGCTTGACGCAACGCCTGAATGCGGCGCCCCGCCGAAGCAGCGCGCCGCCTATTCCACCCAGCGCAAGCAGCCAGAAATTGGTGAGCGGATGCGTGTATATCACGATCGCGGGCGCATGCACGGCCTTCATCCCTATGAGCGCAGCAATGCCCATCATGCAGAGTGCGCAGCAAATGGGAACGTGCCATTTCGCGCGCACGGCAAGCAGAAGCGGCGCAAACACGAGGTAGAACTGTTCCTCGATCGACAGGCTCCATAAATGGGAATAGCGCCCGGGCCAGTGATGCAGCACGTCCGCGATCCAGAAGTTAGACAGATAGGCGAAATGAAACGGCACGCCGGCCAATACGTCGTGGCCCGCGAAGCCGATCGCTATCATCAGCGCGAGCGTGGCGAGCAGCAGATAGTAGATCGGGAAGATTCGCAGCGTGCGCCGGTAAAGAAAGCGCTTGAGTTCGGCGGCGAAAGAACTCGTACCGGCATCTATATAACGCCGCTGTGACGTCAGTATGTCAGTGATGAGAAAACCACTGAGCGCAAAGAAGATCCATACGCCGAGGTGTCCCAGGCCGCTACCCTCCGCCATCGCCTTGTGATGGAGGAAGACCAGCAGGACGGCAAGCGCGCGCAGGCCGTCGAATCCGCGAATTCTATCGTTCATGAGGCGCGTCGCCGATGCGGTGAAGCGCAGCCTAAGGCCGCACGATGTCGGCTCATCATATAAGGCGAGAAAAGGAAAAAAATCCTTTGGCGATTTCGCTCGCCTTTATTGGTGCGCCAAGTCATGGGCGCAAGAAATATTTCCTAACAACCCAAATTATTTATTGCCAATTTTTTTTAGCCGATGCTTGGTCCTCAAGCGCGGCGACGGCATGCCGTCCTCGACTCACATCGAGAGGACTCTTCATGAAGCATCATGTGCGGGAACTGACCGGCTTGCGCTGTGTCGCGGTGATGATGGTCGTCATCGGGCATGCGCAACACATGATCGACGGCGGCTATGCGGGCTTCCTCATGCCCTTGCGACTGATATCGGATGGGCGACTCGGCGTGCTCATCTTCTTCGTGCTGAGCGGCTATCTGATCACCGGCATCCTGAACGCCGAATGGAAAGCGAGCGGCTCCATTCGGCTGCTTCCGTTCTATGCAAAGCGCGCGCTGAGAATATGGCCCGCGTTCTATAGCTATCTCGGGATCGTCGCGCTGCTGTCGTTCGCCGGTCTCGTCGATGTCGATCATCGGCAGATTGCGGTGGCGGCACTGCATCTCTGGAATTATTCGGCCATCGCGGGTATGGCCTCGTTGAATGCAGTGCACACGGACGGTGCATGGTATCTCGGCCACTTCTGGACGCTCGCGCTCGAAGAACAGTTCTATTGGTTCTGGCCGCCGGTGCTCTTTTATATCCTCAAACGTGGCGATCAGCGCACGCTCGTCGCGTTGATCCTGCTCGTGCCGCTCGTGAGGATCGCGACTTATTTCGCCGCGCCTGGCCTGCGCGGGCAATTGAGTATGATGCTGCACACAGGTATCGATCCGATTCTGATCGGCTGTTTCGTCGCGCTGAACAAGGATGCGCTCAAGGCGCGGGTCGACGCGCTGCCGTGGGGACCGTTGATTCCGTCCGCGATGGTCCTCCTTCTGCTCTTCGCCATGCCGCCCTTGCAGGCGAAGCTCGGCGGACTCTGGCGCGCAACCTACGGCACGACGATCGAATCGGCGATGGTCGGCTTCGTCATCGTCGTGCTGGTTTCGCGGAAGGACTTCTGGTTTTCGCGCCTTTTGCGCACGGCGCCTTTCGTTTATATCGGCACGATCTCGTTCAGTCTCTACCTTTGGCAACAGTTGTTCAGCAACATGCATTCGCCGGTAGCGTACCGCTTTCCGATCTGCGTGCTCGCCGCGCTCGCGGCCGCGACCGCGAGCTACTACCTGATCGAAGCGCCGTTCGTGCGCATCAAGGACCGCTTCGGCGCGCGCCGCCGCAGGCTCGCCGATGCGTCGATGCAGGCGGAATAGATCACGCCGCGCGCATCGCCGCAAGGCACTGCCCGCGATCAGGTCCGTGGACCGTAATCGAGCTTCGGATACCAGTCCGTCCCGCGTCCCTCGGGCGTCATATCGAGCACGGTCCAAAGCGGCATCGGATCCGGCGCGCCGCGCGGATCTTCGCCGGCATCGGCGGTAGCGAAGTCCATCTCGCCGCTCCAGAAATGACGGATCACGCCATCGCGACGCGTGAACACATTGAGCGCGGGCTCGTCGCCGCCTTCCTTGGAAATCGCGTGATAGTCGCGGCTGAAGTTGCCGTTGGTATCGGAAAAGAGCCTGAGGTCGCGCCAGCCGCGCTCCTTCTTGAACGCGACGAGCTTCGCGAGCGGCGAGCGCGCGATCACCGCGAGCGCCACGCGCTGCTCGATATCGCGCGCCTCACCTTCCCATGCCGAAAGCAGCGACGTGCACATCGGACAAGGCCGTTCGCGCTGCGGCCCGAACATATAGCTATATGTGACGAGGGTGTCCTTGTCGCCGAAAAGTCCCGCGACATCGACCGGACCGCGCTCGCCTTCGAAGCGGTAATCGCCCGTTACTTCTCCGCCGGGCGGCAGTGCGCGACGCAACTGCGCAACCCGTTCGATATGCCGCCGCAATTCGATCTCCTCCGCCAGCAGTTCGGTCCGCGCGCGACGATACTCGGCGCTCTCGTTGGGAAACCGCATCGTGGCGCGCTTCGCGAGTTCATCGGCGGGAACGTGATTCGTGACTGTGCTCATCTTCGATCTCCTGGTCAGCCACTCAATCGCGATCCGGCGCGCCGAGCGGAAACAATGGCCGATACGGCCGCGCTTCATCGACCGCGCGCGCGAACGAAGGCCGCGCGAGCAGGCGCTTGCGATACGCGATCACGTTCGGATACGCACCGCCGATGCGATGCGACCAGTCCGCATAGAAGAGGAACGGCGCGGCGCCGCAGTCGGCGAGGCTGAACGTGTCGCCCGCCGCCCATTCCCGCGTGGCCATCAGACGTTCGAGGAACGCGTAGGACGTGTCGAGCATCGCGCGGGCATCGGCGACACCGCGTGCATCGCGCTCGGCCGGATCGCGCATGGCATCGAACACGATCTTCTGCTGCGGCGTCGACATGTAGTTGTCGAAGAAACGATCCATCCAGCGCGTTTCGAGCGCGGCGCGCGGATCGTCGGGTATGAGGCGCACCGGTCCAGGGTGATGCAGTCCCAGATATTCGATGATCACCGTCGATTCGATCACGGGCCTGCCGTCGTCGACGAGCACGGGGAAACGCTTCATCGGCCATATTTCGGCGAGCTCGCGCATCGATTGCGGCGTCTCGGGCGTGAGCGCGCGCCATTCGAAAGGCGTGCCGTTTTCATACAGTGCGACGAGGACTTTCTGGCAATACGAGGAAAACGGGTGCGCGTACAGTTGCAAGGTCATCTGAGAGCCTCCGGTTTTCGAGCGGGTTCAGGAGCGCGGCGGGCCGGTAGCCGGCCGATTCTCAGCGCCGCATATTGCCTCGACGATCGGAACGCCTGTCATTCGACACGAAATCCAACATTTTTTGTTGTGCGGCGCAGCGTGGGAGCGGCCGATTTGCTAACGTGCACGGTCCGAGGCATTGGCAGGCAGGGCGGCCTTCCTCAATTGTCCGTCGAGTCCGGCCGAAGAGCATGATGCACGAATACAAAATAAGGATCGTCGTCGCGGACGATCGTCCCGTGGTCCTTTACGGGCTGCAAAGCTGGTTCGAGTCACACGAGCGCTTCCAGGTCACGGCCTGCGTCAGAAACGCCGATCAACTATTCGCGCGGCTGAAAGCGGCGACCTATGACCTGATCGTGGTGGGTTGCGGCATGGAAGCTCCCGGCGCGAAGGATTTCGCGTTCATGCGCGCGCTGCGGCAAGCGTTCCCCGACACGCCCGTCGTCGCCTTCACAGAGGAAACCGGCGCACCCTCGCTCGCCGCGCTGCAGCGCTCGGGCGTGTCGGGTATCGCGAGCACGCGCGATGAAGCGCGCGCCTTCGAGCGCGTATGCGAACGCGTGCTCTCCGGCGCAAAAAATGTCCTCTCACCGCGCATTGCGGCGTGGCTCGGCACGCTTGAAGCGCTCATTTCCGCCGTCGATGCGAGCCCCGACTATGGCGCCACGCGCATACGGATCAGGCAATTCATCACGCCGGCCTGAACACGGCGCCATCCGCGGCGGGTCCTTGGGATAGCGCGACGTGACTCTTCACCTTTGGAAGCCCGAGGTCCTGCCCGTCCTCGAAGCCCTTCTCGCATGAGCGTTGATCGAACGCCCTCTTCCGTTCCTCTCGTCAGGGCAACAGGTCGAAGGCAAACGCGGTGTACCGGACGGGAACCGCGAGGCGACCGATCCGAGGGCCTCGTTCAGCATGGCATCTCGAATCGACCAAAGGCCTGAAGCCTGCAGGGGAGACCATCATCGCGTCTCCCCGATCCGGGCAGCGTATGCGCCTGGCGCTCCAGCTTGGCTCCGGTTTGTTCTTTGCCTTGCCCTGGATAACCACCTACTATTTTGGGAACCACGAATACCCCGATGTCGGTGCGGAGTAAGTGCTGCGCCTGCATGTGAAACACTAGAGGGGACGTCAATGTCTGCCGAACCCGAAAAATTCCATGTCGGCATGATCGACTTCTTCTCGATCATACTGCCAGGCGCCATTCTGGCGTTTCATCTGCGGGTGCCGGCCCAGCAATACATCGCGCCAGCGTTCTATCCTGCACCACAATCCGACGCTGAAGGCTGGGTGATCTTCCTGGTCGCGTCCTACGTCCTTGGTCACTTCGTTTTCGTGGCGGGCTCCCAGCTGGATCGCTATTACGATCGACTGCGCGAGAAGTTCGTCCCGCTGGGAACGGATCCTCCGCTGAAGATTGCGGGTGAAATCAGAAAGGCTTGCCTTCCCTACGACCACGCCATCAATACTTTTCAGTGGGCGAAGTGCCGGCTTGCACTCACTCATCCAAATGCGCTCGCCCATGTGAATCGCTTCGAGGCGGATTCCAAGTTTTTCCGGAGCTTATTCGTTATCTTGATTATTTTGTGCGCTTCATTTTTTCATACCGGCGCCATCTTGCCCGCACTCGCATGCCTGGTGCTGGCCGGACTCTCCCTATACCGCTATGGCGAGCAGCGCTTCAAGAGCACTCGACAGGCCTATTGGTACCTGATTACATTGCATGCCGAACTCGATAAACCTTGTTGTGAACAGCGGCCCAAACCCGACACTAAACGGCGTGGCCTGTTATGTTGGTGGGAGTAGGTGAGGAAGTTATCTCTTGCCTCGATAGACACTGTGGCGCGCTCATTTCTTCGGCGCGGGCGAGTTCGTCGTCCAGATATCGCGATACAGCTTCCATTGTCCGTTCGCGCGCTTCCAGATGACGATGTAATCGCCCGCGTCATAGACCTTGCCGCCTTCGCCCGGAACCGACCATTTGCCTACCTCGTACGCGGAGTCACCGCGCGCCTCGACTTCGACTGAGGTCAGCTTGACCGATTTGAGCCCCGAGTCGATCGCTGCCTGCCAGAAACGCGTGATCGCCGCGCGTCCGCTGACGACGTGATCGTTGGCCGGCAGAAGTTTGGCGTTCTCGGCGTACGTGGCCGCGACACCGGGCGCATCCCCGCGCGAGACCGCCTGCTCGAAGCGCTTGTTGACCGCTTCGATCGCCGAGCGCGCGCCTCCCTGCGCAAATGCGGCAGTGCAGGACATCGCGAGCAGTGAGCACAGTGCGACGCTTAAGCGAGCGCGCGGGAAAATCCGCTGCATAAGGCCTCCTTGCCGATCGGACAGGCCGGCGACGGGTAAGCACGCCAATGCCGCTTCGCCATGCGGCTGGCACGATCTCCACAGGGACTACCGATGTAATCTAGGCGAGCCGGCGCACCGATTCAAGCGGCGGTCGCGATGTGTCCACTCTGCGCTGAGCACAATCCGCCCGTGCAGCACTACGTATTGCTCGCACTGCCCCAGCCTCTATCGATGCCGACCAAGCATGCGCCCGGAGCGTTGGTCAGCATCGCGAGCGGAATGCCGCTCGCGATGCGTTTTTACGCTTGCCCGTCGATCAAGCCGAGCCTTAGGAAACTCTCCGCGCTCGCGATGATGGCTTCTTCGCTCGAACGCGGCCGCCAGCCCAGCAGGCGGATGGCCTTGGCGCTCGTCGCGTTCATGTCGATGCCGAGCAAGGGCGCGACCGACTTCATGCCGGGATGCCTGCGAACTTCCTCGTCCGGCCAGACGCTGGTCGGCACCTTGCCCGCCACCGCGCCGAGCCTGTCGCGCAGCACTCTTGCGACCTCGATCATCGGCAGGCTAGCGCCCGCCGTCGCGAGAAACCGCTCGCCGTTGGCGGAGGGATCGGTCATGGCCAGCAGGTGCAGATCGGCGACGTCGCGGACATCGACGAAACACGAGTTGATGTTGACGCATCCGGGCTGCCCATCCAGCAGGCTTTTGATGATCCGCGTCGAATGCGAGAAATCCGCGCCCAGCACCGGGCCGAGGACTGCCACGGGGTTGACCGCCGACAGTTCGAGCCCGCCGCCCTCGCGCTCGATGAAGTCCCATGCGGCCCGCTCCGACAGCGTCTTCGACTTCTGATACGGCGCGACATCGGCCGTCAGGTCGCTCCAGTCCGTTTCATCGAAGGGACGCCGGTATTCGGGCGGATGTCCCACGCCGATCGCCCCGAACGCGGACGTCAGCACCACCCGCCTGACACCCGCATCGCGCGCGGCGCGCAGCACGCGCAGATTGCCTTCGACGGCGGGTCGGACCCAGTCGTCTTCGGTGACCTGATCGCCCGATGGCGTGGGCGATGCGCCGTGCATGACGTACACGCAGCCCGACATCGCGTCGCGCCAGTGCGCGTCGTCCGACAGATCGGCCTCGACGAACGAAAGACGCTCGTCCGCCACGTTCCCGCCGACCCGCAGTTGCGCGCGCACGTCCTGTTCACGCGCAAGCGAGCGAACCGTCGTCCGCACGCGATAGCCGCGCTCGAGCAGAGTCAGAATGCAATGCTGCGCAATGAAGCCTGTACCCCCGGTCACCAAAACTAATTCGCCGCTCATGAGATCGATCCTTCCGCGTGTTTGAGTGCGGCCAGATTAACGGCTCGCGCCCGTACGCAGAATGCTTGAAAGTGCGGCTTAGTTGCGCAATAGTACGAAAATGAACGTCGATCCCTTGTCCGACATCCTCAGGCTGACCTGCGCCCAGTCCCTCATGACAGGCGGCTTTTCCGCAGGCGGCCCGTGGGCGATCCGCTTTCCGGCGCCCACCAGGATCAAGTTCTTTGCCATTGTGCGCGGCCATTGCTGGGTCAGCATCGAGGGCGAAGCCGAACCCATCCGCTTCGCCGAAGGCGATGTGGGGCTGATGACCATGCCGCGGCCGTTCGTCGTGTCGAGCGAGCCGGGTCTCGTTCCGGTCGATGCAATGAGCCTTTTTTCGGGTGCAGGAAAGTCGCCCGTGCTGATCGGCGACGGACGGGATTTCGCGTATATCGGCGGACACGTTCTGCTGGATGCCGCGAGCGGCCCGCTGCTCGCGAACGTCCTTCCGCCGTGGATCAGGATCGATGCGTCGCGTACACAAGCCACCGCGTTCCGGTGGCTGCTCACCGAACTCGTCGCGGAGCGCGCCGATACACAGCCCGGCGCGCAGCTAGCGACGGCGCATCTGGCGCAACTGCTGTTCATCCAGATTCTGCGCGCGCACATGGAGACCGACGCGGTGCTGTCCGCCGGCTGGTTCCGCGCGATGAGCGACCGGCGTCTCGCACCCGCTCTGGCCTCGATGCACGGTGAACCCGCGCGCAACTGGCGCCTCGAAGAGCTCGCCGACGCCTGCGCGATGTCGCGCACCACCTTCGCGCTGCGCTTCAGGACCACGGCGGGCGTGCCCGCTCTGACCTATCTCGCCGAGTGGCGCATGCGTCTCGCGGAGCGCGCGTTGCGGGATGGCGTGACACCAGTGGCGGTCATCGCGGAATCAATCGGTTATGCGTCGGAAAGCGCGTTAAGCAACGCGTTCAAGCGATCAACCGGACGCTCGCCGAGGGAATATCGCAACGCGGTGCGCTCATGCAGTGCGCGCGACGACATACTGGACGCCGAGCATGCATTGGCGTGATCGCGCTCGGTGGAGATGCAAACGCAACTCCATCCCGATCCCGCCAATGATCTGCCACTGATGGCAGTGCTCGACAAACCATTCGACGCTGCCCTATCTCTTTCGAACCGCAGACCTGCACGATGCTCATCTCGGCTCACGTCATGCCGGAAGATCGCGCGATACCGGGTGTTCCTGCCACCCTGCGAAAAGCGTTCAACGCGCGGCAAGCGCTCTATCTCGCACTTCATCAGGTGAAGTTCAAACCCGCAACGTCATTTGCGCCAAGCTGCGGGACAATCACGCGACGTTGAAACGTTCGTCGGCAACGGACCCTGAGCGGACGTTGTCTTTCTCTGGCTGGTTGCCCTAGAACAGACATCGGCGCAACATTCGACTGAGCGTCTCCCTGGCACCGACCCTATGGCAGGGGTGGACACGGCTCTTGGCGACCTGAATGAACTGCGCAGCAGTGATTCAGTGAATCGACATTGACTGGGAAAGCGAATGGAAAGCACCGATGGCTCCCTGCCGGACTTTCAAGCTCTTTTTCAGGCGGGCCCCGATCCGTACCTCGTCGTGGATCGCGACTTTCGCATCGTTGCGGTCGCCGATGCGTACCTGAAGGCGACGATGACGCGTCGGCAGGACATCCTGGGTCGTCACATGTTCGACGTCTTTCCGGACAACCCGGACGAGATCGACGCGACCGGAGTGAGCAATCTCAGGGCCTCGTTCGCGCAAGTGCTGCGCAGCGGCGTGGCCCACTTCATGGCCGTGCAGAAGTACGACATCCGCGAGCCGAGCGACACCGGCTCGGGGAGCATCTTTGCGGAGCATTATTGGCAGCCCGCCAATTTCCCGGTGCTCGACGATCGCGCACGCGTGCGCTACATCATCCATCGCGTCGTCGACGTCACCGAGCTCCACCGGCTGAAGAATTCGAGCCGGGACGTCCAGGAACGCCTGGAGCGCGACCTGTACTTGCGCGCACGAGAGATCGAACACGGCAACGAGCTGCTGCGCGAATCGCTCCTGCAGAAGGAGACGCTGCTGCGCGAGATCCATCATCGCGTGAAGAACAACCTGCAAGTCATCGCCGCGTTGCTCCGATTGCAGGCCCAGCACGTTACGGACCAGGCCGCGCAGACCGCACTCTCGGAGATGGACGGGCGCATCCGCGCCATTGCCGACATCCACCAGACGCTCTATAGCTCCTTTGATCTCGCGCGTGTCGACATGTCGGAGTTCGCCACCCAGCTCGCGAAGAACCTCCTGGCCGTGTACGGGGTCGACCGGGAGCGGGTGCGCCTGCAGCTGGAGATTGCATCGTCGAGCCTGGACATCGGGCTGGCAGTGCCATGCGGGCTGATACTGAACGAGTTGATCAGCAATGCCCTGAAGCACGCCTTTCCGATCGGCCGCAGAGGCACCGTCGTTGCAACGCTCGACGAGCATGCGGAGTTGCTGAGCGTGTCCGACGACGGCGTCGGCCTTGGCGGGGGACCGGCGAAGGTCACCCTGGGCATGCAACTGGTGCACCTGCTCGCGGAACAGATCGGAGCACAAGTTCGCGTCGAGTCGGAGCGCGGAACGCGGGTCACCGTGACACGCGCCGCTACGTGATCTGTTCCCGGTCGCGCCGTTCGAGCGCCAGTTGCAGCGCGACGTGCACTTCAGCAGCCTCATAGGGCTTCATCACGTATCCGTAGGCGTTGGTGCGCTTGATGCTCGCGAGCGTTTCGGCATCCGCGTAGGCGGTCAGGTAGACGACGGGAATCTGCAACCGCTCCCAGATCAGCGACGCGGCCTGCGTTCCGTCCATCGCACCGGAAAGGCGGATGTCCATCAGGATCACGCCGGAAAGGGTTCGCCCGGCCGCTTCGACCGCCGCCTCGCCCGTCAGGACCGACGCGCAGACGTCGTAGTGCAGCGCGTGAAGATCGTTCTCGAGGCTCTTCGCGACGATGCGCTCATCTTCGACGATCATCACCCGCGCCTGGAAATCGCCGGCCACCGGAGGCGCGCGGCGCGGGCGGGTGGCGAAGTCCAGCACCAACTCCGCAATGTCGGCCAACCGCGCCGTGTAGTCCACGGGGACTGTCTCGCGGACGCGCGTTGGCAGCTCCGGTGAGTAGGCCTCGGCCGGGTCCTGGACGACGATGAGGCCGCCTCGACGCCAGATCTCCCACGACCCCGCGACACCGTCCTCCATCGTGCCAGTGAGCACGACGCCGACGACGCGCCGCCCGTAGGCGACGGCCGCCGATCGAAACAGGGCGTTAATCGAGGGACGGTGGTAGCTTTCGCGCGGGCTCGGCTGCACGACGACGCGGCCCCGCTCCAGTGTCATGTTCGCGTCGGCCGGCGCGACGTAGACCCGGCCGGTACCGACCAACTCGCCGTCTGCCGCGAAGCTCACCGGCAAGCGACTGCGTCGCCCGATCAGGCCGTCAAGCTCCCCAGGGGACCCCGCTCCCAGGTGTTGGACGACAAAGAACGCGGCGGGAATCCCCGCAGGAAAGTGCGAGAAGAACTCCGGCAGCGACGTGACGCCACCCCGAGAGGAACCGACCACGACGATGTCGCGAGCGCGAAGAGGTTTCGAGGCATCGGGGGTCGGCTCGGCGTCCGCTGAATTCATGAGGTGAGCCCTGTAGGCGCGTCGTGCGGTTCACGTACACGCGACGCCATCATGTCATGGTGTTCATTGCGGGTCAGGCTAGCCGGACCTCCAGGCGACGTTTTCTCCAAACGTGCCAGGTACGCCCTGAATATTGCAAGCGTTGCCTTCATGGTCTCCGGTAGCTCCCTGGCTGGACCTATCAAAGCGCCATTCGCGTCCATGCGAGCTATCCCTGCAGACTGCTCGTCGACCAAGCGAGAGCCGCCGCGAGTTCGTGCGATCAGCGCTAAGGCACCGTAAATTGTCGCACCTCTCGGATCCAATAGGGGATGGAGGACCAAAGTTCTGTCCAATCGGGCGTCTGATTGCGGGCATCTGAATGCAGAATCGGCGATGGTTGCGAACGTCAGCTTTTGGCCCAGACCGTGTCAAAACGCACAGCCACTCGAATTGACAAAGCGCTTTCTCGGCGCAAGTCGCGTCTTTCGTTGC
>NZ_FCOX02000003.1 GCF_900044055.2 Caballeronia calidae
GTTGGCGTTGGCGTTGGCGTTGGCGTTGGCGTTGGCGTTGGCGTTGGCGTTGGCGTTGGCGTTGGCGTTGGCGTTGGAACCGGTGTCGGTGTGGGCGTGGGTGTGGGTGTGGGCGTCGGTACGGGCGCGGGAACCGGAGTCGGTACGGGTGTTGGCGTTGGCGTCGGTGTTCCGCCGCTACACGCTCCGAGATCTTCCCATACACCATACGCGCCCGACTGCGCGGGGTTGTCACCCTGCGTCCACCACTTGTTCCGATAGTTGCGCCCGTTGTATGTCACGCGCGTGCCGGGCTGCGCATAGGTCTGATCCGCGGACCATGACGTATTGCATCCTGCGGGCGTCGGCGTCGGCGTCGGCGTCGGCGTTGGCGTTGGCGTTGGCGTTGGGGTTGGCGTTGGGGTTGGCGCTGGCGCTGGCGTTGGCGTCGGCACGGGAACAGGCGCGGGAACAGGCGTCGACGTCCCGCCCCCCGTGCCGATGTCGCGCCACAAGGTCGGCGTGCTCGACGGCGTCCATCCCGCCCCCGGATACGCGGTATGCGACTGCAGCGCCTGATAGACGCGGCCGTTGTACGTCACCGTCGCACCCGGCGCGTAGGTCGCGCCTTCGCGCCATGCCTCCTGAGCGAGCGTCATCCCGGCGTGAAGCATGAGCGCGGCCGGCAGCACTGCCAACTTTCTGCGAATCGATAACATCACTGTTCTCCAGATATGATCGGCGCGCACGCGGTCGATGCGATCGCCGGATAGGTCGGGCTACCGCCGGCTCATGTTTCTTTCCGGGTAGTAGGTGAACTTCCATTCCGAATAGCTCGTCTGCGTGGCGAAGCTCGCGTAGAGGTCGGGAAAGCCGTCCTTCTTCAACGGCGCCTCCGTCGACGCGCTGTACACGCCGTACAACTCTCCGTCCGGGCCGCGCACGGTCTGCCACTCGCCGTTGGTCATCGGGTCGGCATAGGCGGCGCGCAGATAGCGCTGCACGAACGAAGCGCGCGGGTCGCGCAGCAGATCCTCGAAGCGCTTCGGAAACGCGCCGCTCTTGTCGGCCTTGACATACGCCGCGATGGCCGCGCGAATGGCGTCGCCCTTGCGCAGGAGTTCGTCCTCCTTCGCGCGCTGCACTTGCGTCGTCCAGACTTCACCGACCTGCATCAGATAAATGGCGATCAGCGCGACGCACATCAGCGCCCACAACATGCCGAAGCCGCGTTGCCGCGCGGCGCCCGGCCGCTTACCACGAGCTGTAGTCGGTCCCATCCTTTGCCTTGCCTTTGGCGCCGCTGCGCACGTTGTAGACGCCGGGCGTGCCGTCGGCGGGCGGCTCCGTCGTCCATGTGGCGCGGCTTTGCGCGACGGGGTCCATCGGCACCTCGCGCAGATAGCGCTTCTGCACCAGTTCGTCGAGCGATTGCGGATAGCGCCCCTGATCGGCGCGAAAGCGGTCGATGGAATCGCGCAGCGCCGCGAGGTTCTGATGCAGCACGGTTTCGCGGGCCTTGTCCGCCTGGCCGAAATAGCGCGGCACGACGAGCGTGAGCAAGGTCGCGACGATCGCCAGCACGACCAGCAACTCGATCAGCGTGAATGCGCGGCGCAGCTTCGTCAGCATGACGGTCACCATTTGCGATAGGGCACGCCGTTCAGCCCCGTGCCCTCGGAAAGCGAATACACGTCGTAGACGTCGTCGCCTTCGCTCGGCGAGTCCGCGTCGCTCGCGTAGCTGCGCTTGCCCCAGGTCGAATCGTCGGAGCGGCTCGGGCAGTCGCACATCGGATCGCGCGGCACGCGCCGCAGGAAGTAGATGCGCGTGTGCTTCGGATTGGTCTTGTCGACCACGCCCTCGACCAACGTGCCGAGCTTGGGCGGATAGCCCGTTTCGCCGAGCGGACGGTCGAACTTGCCTTCGTCGCCGGCCTTCTTGTACGCATCGATCGCATCGCGGATGCTCCACAGCGCGCGCCTCAGATCGTCTTCCTTCTGGCGCTGGACGGCCACCTGCACGAGCGGCGCGGCGACCATCGCCAGCGCGGCGAGGATCGCGAGCGTGACCAGCAGTTCGATGATCGTGAAGCCTCGTTGCATCGCGGGGGCTCGTAGCATGGGTCAGGGCTGGGTGCGCGTCGTCGGCTCGGGCGCGGCGCCCGGTCTGGGCGACGGCAAAGCGGCGACGGGCGGCGGTGCGGGCGCAGCGGGTGGCTGGGGCGGCTGGGGCGGCTGCGGCATGGCGGGCGGCGCGGGCATGGCGGGCATCGCGGCCGGCGGCGGCAACATGCGCACGCTTTCGTTGCTCGCGACCGGATCGCGCTCGGTCGTGATGCGGTTCTCCGTGCCGGAGTCGAACTGCATCACGTTGCCGGCGGGCATCGTCTGATTGCGCACGATGCGCGGCGTCAGCAGCAGCACGAGCTCGGTCTGCCGGTCGTCGTTGACGCGGTCGCCGAAGATGCGGTCGAGCAGCGGAATGCGGCTCAAGCCCGGCAGGCCGGAGCCCGCGGCGCGCTCGTTGCGCTGCAGGAGCCCCGCGAGCATCTGCGTTTCGTTGTTGCGCACGCCCATCACGGTTTCGGCCGTGCGCGTGCCGATCTGATAGGCGACGAGTCCCGTGGACGTCGTGATCGTATCGGTGACGTTCGACACTTCCATGCGCAGCTTCACCTGCACTTCGTCGGAATTGACGATCACCGGCGCGACCTCAAGCGTCAGGCCCACGTCCTGATAGTTGATGCTCTCCGAGCTGAAATTGCTCGACAGCGTGGTCGTGACGACAGGCAGCCGGTCGCCGATCAGCACCTTGGCCTTCTCGCGGTTTCTCACGCGGATGCTCGGATTGGCGAGCGTGCGGGTCTTGCCCTGCGTCTGCAGGAAGTTCACGCCGACCGGCCCGATCCGCACCAGCACGTCGCTGCTGTTGAGATTGCGCAATTGCTGCAGCGTGACGGTGTTCGGCGGAAGGGTCGTGCCGTCGTCGGCGGTACCGGACTTCAGGCCGAACTGCACGCTGTCCGGATACTGAATGCCCATGTGCAGCAGATCGGACGACGACACTTCGAGAATCTGCGCATCGATCACGACTTCGGCGGGCGTCACGTCCAGCGCGCGGATGAGGCGCTCGGCGACCTTGATGGTGTCCGGCGCGTCGCGCATGATGATCGCGTTGGTGCGCTCGTCGAGCACGGCGTCGCGCGTCTTGACCATCTGCTTGAGCACGCCGAGCACCTGCGCCGCCTGCGCGTTCTGCAGATAGAACGTCCGCACGACGAGATCCTTGTACTCGGTCTCCTTGTCGGGCCGCTTCGGATAGATGAGGATGGAATTGCCGCTCACCACCTTGCTCGCGAGCTGGTTGGCCTGCAGCACCATCGTCAGCACCTGCTTGACGGGCGTGTTGCTCGCGTAAATGGTGGTCGGCGTGGCGGCCTGCACTTCGCGGTCGAAGGTGAAGTTCAGCCCGGTGATGTTCGCCACCAGCTCGAAGATGCTGATGAGCGGCTGGTCGCGGAACTGCACCGTGATCGGCTGGTTGAGATCCTGATTCAGCTTCGGGGCGAGATCCGCCGCCTTCGGCGCGAGCAGGTCGTCGCGCATCCGCGCCGCGCGTGCGTTGTCGGGCTGCTTCGCGAGCACGTCGTTGAGGATCGCGAGCGCCGTTTGCGGCTGATCCAGCCGGATCGTGTCGGCGTATTGCACGGCGCTGTCGATCCCCGCCTGCTTGTCGATCCAGGCGATCATCTCGCGCGCGTTGTCGTCGCCGGGCGCGGCGGCTTGCGCCTTGTGCGCCCACGCGAGCGCCTGCGCGGCGTCGCCCGCGCGGTACGCCACGGTCGCGCGCTGCAGATACTCGGTCGACAACTGGCGCTGCAGCCGCAGATGCCAGCTCTTGATCTCGAGATCGTCGGGATACTGCGCGCTTTGCTCCGCGAGCAGGGCCAGTTGCGCGTCGGGCGGCATGCCGGCGAGCCGGTTCTGCAAGTCCTGACGATGCAGATCGCCCGCGCACGACGCGATGAGCGGAAGCAGAAGCCAGATGGTCACATCCTTGAGCCGGCTCATTTGAGTTCCCCGAGTGACAGCGTTTGCCGACGCTTCAGCGGCAGATACGTCAGGCGCACTTCCTTGCGCGTGATGTCCTCGATCCGCCATGCGTTCAGAATGACGTCGCCGCGGCGCAGGAAGCCTTTCTTCTGGCAGTCCGCGCAAAGCGCGAACTCGCGCCCGGTGCTGGCGAGCACGATGTAAAACGCGCCTTGCTGATCCAGCCAGAGCGTGCGAACGGTGAACGGCAGCGGCGGCGGCTCCGGCGGCGGAGGCGGCTTGACCGATCCGGGCGGAGGCGGCGGTGGCGGCGGCGGAGGGGGCGGCTGCCAGTTCTGGCTGGGAAAAAGATCGATGCGCGGCCGATCGTCGGCGGCGACCGCGGCCGGCGCGCTGGCCTGTGCCGCCGAGGCGGGCGCAGGCGCCGTGCGCGTCGGCGCTTCGGTGTCCTGCGCGGGTGCGTCGTCCTTCGCGCCCCGGAAATACGAGAACACGATCAGGCCGAGCGTGACCGCGAGCAGGGCCCGTATCGGCTTCGAGATCTTCAGCGTGCGGACATCGAGCGGCTTCATTTCGACGCCTCCACGAGAAACGCGCATTGCAGACGCACTTCCAGCTGCGTCTCGCCGATATTCGGCCGGGATATCGTGAGGCGCTCGCAGCGCACGCCCGGCAAAGGCCGCAGTTCCGCGAGGAAGCCGCGCAGTTGCGGATAGCTGCTGGTGAAGGTCGTGTCCACGATGTAGCGCCGCAACGTCGAGTCCTTGTCCTGCGCGGCGAGCTGGTAGGAGATCTGCGGAATCGCCACGCCGTTTCTCGCGGCGATCGCATGCAGACTGTGCAGGAAGACGAAATAACGCTGCTCGGCGCTGACGGGCGCGAGCGCCTGGTCGGGCGAGGGCGGCGGGGGCTGGGTGAGCTTCGCGGCGCG
Source organism: Caballeronia calidae (assembly GCF_900044055.2). Taxonomy (GTDB): domain Bacteria; phylum Pseudomonadota; class Gammaproteobacteria; order Burkholderiales; family Burkholderiaceae; genus Caballeronia; species Caballeronia calidae. Next base: position 4,966 of record NZ_FCOX02000003.1, read on the forward strand.
CGCGTCCAGATCGGTTTCGCGCGCGGCGATGTCGCTCCGCAAGGGCAGCGCCTCCACGAGCGTGATGACCGCCGCGCCGCCGACGAGCAGCAGCGCGAGCAGGCCGAAGGTGCCGAGGCGCCATTGCGCGCGTTGCAGCTCCCATCGCCACCGGTTCATCGGCGCCCCCCGCTGGACTGGCCCGCGGACGGCGGCGGGGAGGGCGCGGGCGATGCCGCCGTTGGCGCGGACGATGCCGCCGCCGGCGCGGAAGCGGGCGCCGCGTCCGCCGCCTGGCTGGCCAGCGGCTGCGCGACGAACGGTTTCCACGTGACCTGCAACGCGGTTTCCACCGATTTGACCGGCGGCCCCGGCTTCTCCGACTGGCGCTTCACCGACACGCTCTCGGTGCCGGGCTGGGCCTGGAACCAGTCGGCATAGGAGAGGGCTTCCTGCGCGGAGCGCGTCTCGAATTGCATGTTGATCTGCCGCGCCGCCGTGACGATATCCACGGTGAGCAGCGCGATATTCGGATGCCAGCCGCCCTCGATCAGATCGCGCGCCGGCTCGGCCGCATAGCGCTGCTGCGCCATCAGCGTCGCCTGCTGCGCATCGCCGGCGGCGCGATTCGCGTTGCTGATGGTCTTGAACTTCGCTTCCTTTCGGGCGATGACCGATTCGCGCTCGTCGAGCGCCGCGCCGTGATCCTTGAGCACATCGAGGTATTGCATCGCCGCGATCACGACGACCACGCCGATGACCAGCGCGACCAGTCCGGCCACGGGATTCGCCCGGTTGGGGCGATGCAGGTCGATGACGGGGGCTTTCATGCGGCGCCGTCCCAGGGCGACGGCAGCCACTCGATGAGCGATGCGTCCGCGGCCCAGTGACGGGCGTCGCGTGGCCCGATCACGTAGCGTCGCTCGGGCGGCGCGTCGACGCATAGCGCGAAGGCGTCGCGCAGCACGTCGTCGAGCCCGCCGCCCGTCGCGCGGAACACCGGCAGCCCGATGAACGCCGTCCAGCCGCCGCCCCGGCGCACACCGATGTGCGCGATCGCCGCATCGCCCTGCGCTTGCTCCAGTTCGACGATCGCGATCGCGCCGTCACGGATGCGCGCCGCATGCTTCTGGAGCGCGAACGTGTAGCCGGGCTCGATGCCGAGCAATTGCAGCCTGCGCTTCTTGCACAGCCGCTCGATGCCCGCGCAGAGCGCTTCGGGTATCGCGGCGGCGAGACGCCCCTGGCCCCACGCGCCGTCGCTGACGGCGTAGCGCCAGGCTTCGCCGCCCGCGCCGCTTCGAAGCGCCAGCGCGCGCGCGGCCGGCACCCAGTCCTGCGGCTTCGCGAGCGCCTGCCACGGCAACGCGTAGTAGCACGCGAACGGCGCACCGACCACCACGCGCAGCGCGTGCAAGCCGGGGCTCGCCGGCTTCGGCGCGAGCGTTTCGATCGCGGCGAGCGCGGCGGCAACGTCGCCCGGCGCGGGCAGCGGCAGCGGCGCATCGGCGTCGCGCGCGGGTTTGAGCGCGCGGGCGTGCTGGCCGTCGACCCAGAGGGTGGTGCGGCTCATGAACGCGGCGCTTTTCGCGGACGCCGCCCTGAACGGCGCAGCGTTCGCGAGCCCGGGCTTGCGCGCCATCGTGCGCCATGCCTCGATCCGGTCGGCCCAACGTGACATGGTGTTCTCCGTCAGGCGTCGACTTTCGTGACGCGGTTCACTTCGGCGAGTGTCGTGCGCCCGTCCGCGACCGCGCGCAGCGCGATTTGCCGGATCGGCACGAAGCCGCCCTGATAAGCGAGCTGCTTCAACTCGATGACCGGCCGGCGCTCGACGAAGCATTGCTTGATCGCGTCGTTCAGGCGCAGCACTTCCGCGATCGGCTGACGTCCGAGATAGCCCGTGCGTCTGCACATCTCGCAGCCCGCGCCCTTGCAGAAGCGCCAGTTGGCGACCTGTTCCCGCGTGAGCGCCGAGGCGCGCAGGAGCGCGTCGTCGGGCGGCGCGTCCTCGCGGGCGCAATGCGGGCAGTTCTTGCGCATCAGCCGCTGCGCGACCGCGCCGAGGAGCGCGTCGACGAAGCTGTGCATGTCGACGCCCATGTGCAGGAAGCGGTCGAGCACGGAGAACACGTCGTTCGCGTGCACCGACGTCAGCACGAGGTGGCCCGTCAGCGCCGCCTGCACCGCAATGCCCGCGGTCTCGCCGTCGCGAATCTCGCCGACGAGGATCTTGTCCGGATCGTGGCGCAGGATTGAGCGCAGGCCGCGCGCGAACGTCAGTCCTTTCTTGTCGTTGATCGGGATCTGCAGCACGCCCGGCAGCTCGTATTCGACCGGGTCCTCGATCGTGATGATCTTTTCCTCGCCGGTGTTGATCTCGGTGAGCGTGGCGTACAGCGTCGTCGATTTGCCCGAGCCGGTCGGCCCCGTCACGAGCAGCAGGCCGTACGGCTCGTGCGCGATCGAGCGGACCAGCTCGACGATCTCCGGCTCGTGTCCGATCGAATCGAGCCGCAACGCGGTGCTGCTCGCGTCGCCGCGCTGCTTGTCGAGCACGCGCAGCACCGCGTCCTCGCCGTGGATCGACGGCATGATCGACACGCGGAAGTCGATCTCGCGCTGATTGATGAGCGCCTTGAAGCGCCCGTCCTGCGGGACGCGCCGCTCGCCGATATCGAGGTCCGCCATGACCTTGAGGCGCGATAGCACCTGCTCGGCCGTATCGGTGCCCGGCGCGCTCGCCGTTTCCTGCAGCACGCCGTCGATGCGGTACTTGATGACGAGGCCCGCCTTCGTGCTCTCGATATGGATGTCCGACGCGCGCGCCTTGAGCGCGTCGTACAGCGACGAATTGACGAGACGGATCACCGGATGCACATCGGCGGCGAGGGTCGCCAGCGTGATCTCGACGCCGGTATCGGCCGATGCGCCGCTCTTGCCGTCGACGCTGATCTGCGTGAGCGCCTGATGCGCCGACTCGTGCAGCGCGAGATACGCCATCAGTTCGGCGGGCACGCAGAAGGCGAAGCGGAACGGCTTCTTCACGCGGTTCATCGCCCAGGCGCGCAGCGGCGCATCGAACGGATCGGCGAGCACGAGCCAGAGCGCGGCGTCGGCGTCGGAGGCGAGCAGGCACTTGCGCGACATCGCGTCGCCAAAGGACAGCAACTCGAAGCGCGGATCAAGCGTTTCGAGCGCGGCGGCGTCGAAGCCGCGCAGGCTGAGCATCTGCGTCACGCTGTGCAGATAATCGACGGGATCGCGCTGCGCGTCTTCCCAGACCTGCTGCTGCCGGGGACGCGGGACGGGGGCGGCACTGCTGGCTCGTTCCATGATTTCACCCCACCGCGCCGGCGAGCTGGAAGATCGGCATGTACAGCAGAAAGATGATCGTCCCGATGACGCCGCCGACCACCAGCATCAGCACCGGTTCGACGACGCGCATCAGGGTGTCGATGGCGCGGTCCAGCTCTTCGTCGCAGAACTCGGCCGAGCGCGTGACCATGCCGGGCAGCTCGCCGCTCTGCTCGCCGACGCGGATGAGCCGCTCGGCCACCGGCGTCGTCAGGTTCGCGGCGGGCAGCGCGCCCGACAGCGGCTTGCCCGCGCGAATCTCGTCGAGCGCCTGCGTGAGCGCGGTGCGCAGCTGCGCGGGCAACACCTGCGCGGCCAGTTCCATCGACGTCACCATCGGCATGCCGCCCGCGAGCAGCAGCCCGAGCGTGCGATAAAAGCGCGTGAGCGCGAAGAGGCGCTGATAGTCCGCGAGCTTCGGCAGCGCGAGGAACGCCGCGAACAGCTTGCCGCGCACCTTCGCGCTGCGCAGCGACAAGCCCGCGCCGACGAGCGCCGCGAGTATGCCCGCGAGCAGCACGCCGCCGTGCGCCGCGACGAGGTTGCCCCAGGCGAGCATCACGCGGGCGGAGAACGGAATGTCCTTCATCGATGCGAACACCTGACTGAACTTCGGAATCACGTAGAACGCGAGGAACAGGACGATGAGCGCGCCGGTCGCGATGACGATCGACGGGTACACCATCGACGACACGACTTTCTTGCGCACCGCGGAAAGCCGCGCGTCGTAGTGGTGATAGCGCTTGAGCGCCTCGGCGAGATGGCCGGTCTGCTCCGCCGACGCGACGGTCGCGACATAGAGCGGCGGAAAATGCTCCGGCTGACGCTCGAGCGCGCGCGACAGCGGCTCGCCTTCGTACAGCGCGGCGACGATCCGTTGCAGCACGGTCCGGTTGAGGCCTTCCTTGCTCTTGTCGCGCAGCGTCTCGACGGTTTCGACGAGGCTCAACCCCGCATCGAGCAGGGCGATCAGCTCCTGCGTGAAGAGCGCGCGCTCGAACACCGGCTTGCGGAAGGTGAAGCCGGGCTTCTTTCGATCGACGGGGGCCGCATCGACCAGCGACAGCCCCATCTCCGCGACGCTCTGGCGCAGTTGCGCGTCGTCGGCGGCATCGAGCTCCAACTCCTGCCGGCCGCTGTCCGTGTCGACCTGAACGCGATATCGCATGGCGGTCACCGCGCCCGTCATTTGTTGACGATGTCCGCGTCTTCGCCGCTTCCGCCGGGCTTGCCGTCGGCGCCGTAGGTCATCAGGTCGTAGTCCTTGCCGTTTTCTCCAGGCGTGCGGTAGATATACGGCTTGCCCCACGGATCGTTCGGGATCGCGCTGCTCATGTAGGGGCCTTCCCAGCCCGAGGTGTTGCCGACGTTCGTCATCAGCGCGGCGAGGCCGGCGTCCGTCGATGGAAAGTGGCCGGTGTCGAGCCGGTAGCGGTCGAGCGCGCTTTCGATGCCCTTCATCTGCGAGGCGGCCGTCTTGCTTCGCGCCTTGCCGACTTCGCCGAACAGCTTCGGTCCGACGTAGCCCGCCAGCAGCGCAATGATCAGCAGCACCACCAGCAGTTCCAGCAAGGTGAAGCCGCGCCGGCGCAGGCCGATGTCCGGTCGCGCCAGTCTCGTTCGCAATGCGCTCGCCGCCGGCGATCCGGCGTTGCTCAATCGTTCAGGCATGGCTGCTCCTGCAAGTTCGAATACGTCGCCATGCGCGCGATCGCAGATGCGGCGTCATGCGATCGCGCGCCCTACACCGGACGTCACTTGAGTCCGTCGCTCATGACTTTCAGGAGCTCCGCGTTGGGACCGTCGCCGTCGAGTTCCCAGCTGAAGGCGCCGCGCAGGTTCTGCGCCTTGACGTAGTCCATCTTGATCTTGATGGCGGCCTGCGAGTCGTAGGACCACCACTGAGTGCCGTCGAACTTGTAGGACGTCTTCGCGACGGGATGCTCATACAGGGTGCCGCCCGCGCTCTGAGGATGCGGTAGTCCTGGATGCCCTCCTCGTATTTGCCGGGCGCGGGCTTGCTGGCCTTCTGATAGAGACCGTTGCCTTGCGGCCCTGCGCTGACCCCCGTCCATCCCCGCCCGTAGAACGGAATGCCGACCACGATCTTCGACGTCGGCACGCCCGCCTTGAGCAGGCTCTTGACCGCACTGTCGACGTTGTAGGTCGGCGCGTACCCGCCCACCTTGTAGTTGGGGCTCTCGGGGTCGGCGTAGAGCGGCGCCTGGAAGTCCGTCGGTCCGGTGGCTTCCCAGCCGCCGTGGAAGTCGTAGGACATGATGTTGATCCAGTCGAGCGACTTGCTGTATTCGCCCGGCTCCGTGTTGTCGATCTTGTCGCCGCCCGTGCCGATCGCGACCGTCAGCGAATAGTGCTTGCCGTTCTGCGAGCCGATCGCGTCGAGCTGTTTGCGGAACTCCGCGAGCAGGAGCGTGTAGTTCTTCTTGTCGTTCGGATCGACAGTGTTGTACGGCTGACCGCCGCCGCCCGGAAATTCCCAGTCGATGTCGATGCCGTCGAACACGTCTGCCCCGATGCCGTCGCCGCCCGCGTTGGAGCCGGCGTCAAACGGCAGGTTGCCCTTGATGTAGACGTCGATGCAGGACGCGACGAGCTGCTTGCGCAGCGCATCGGTGGTCGCCGCCTTGCCGAACCATCTGGACCAGGTCCATCCGCCGAGCGAGATGATGATCTTCACGTTCGGATACTTGGCCTTCAACTGTTTCAACTGGTTGAAATTGCCCTTGAGCGGTCCGGCCTTGCCGCCGCCGTAGCGCGGATCGTTTTGCGGGAAGTCCCAGGCGTCGCTCTTGCCGTTGACCGATTCGTTCGCGCTGAAGCCCTTCTGATAGTCGGCCCACGCGTCGCCGCCGGTGCCGGCGTCCTGGGCGTTGGGGTTGGTCGCGCCGGGCTCGGCCTTGTTGATGATCCCGCATTCGTAGCCGCCGTTCTTTTGATAGATGTTGCCGAACGCGTAGTTGATGAACGTGAGCATCTTGGCCGAGCCGGACGTGTCGACGTCCTTGAGCTTGAAGTTGCGATCGTAGATGCCCCATTGCGCGAAGTAGCCGCCGACTTCGCGTCCGCCGGTGGGGGCGGGAGCTGGAGCTGGCGCGGGCGCAGGCGTTGGCGTTGGCGTTGGCGTCGGGGCCGGAGCGGGCGTTGGAGTGGGTACGGGCGTTGGCGTTGGCGCGGGTGTCGGGGTTGGCACGGGCGTCGGCGTCGGCGTCGGTGTTGGCGTAGGTGTCGGAGTCGGAGTCGGAGTCGGCGTTGGTGTCGGAGCGGGTACGGGAACCGGCACGGGTGCAGGCGCCGGTGCCGGCGTCGGACCACCTGCGCAAGCGCCGATGTCCTCCCACACGCCGTACGCTCCGGATTGCCCCGGATTGTCACCCTGCGTCCACCACTTGTTCCGATAGTTGCGGCCGTTATACGTCACACTCGTGCCCGCATTGGCATACACCTGCGTCGCCGACCATGCCGCAAAGCATGCAGAGGGCGTTGGGGTCGGAGTCGGTGTAGGCGTCGGCGACGGAGTAGGCGTTGGTGTCGGAGTAGGCGTAGGCGTAGGCGTCGGAGCCGGAGCCGGAGAAGGTGTTCCCGACCCGCCGCCCAGATCTTTCCACAGCGTCGGCGTGGTGGATGGCGTCCAGCCTGCGCCGGGATAGGCCGTGTGCGTCTGCAAAGCCTGATAGGTGTGCCCGTTGTAGGTGACCGTCGTGCCTGCCGAATAGGTCACGCCTTCTGCCCAGTCCGCGCCGTATGCGCCGACTGAATAAGCGACGAGCATGGCCAAGGTCAGCGTCGTGGATTTGGAGTGCTTACGAATGAGATTCACAGGACGGCCCCCTTTGTTTCACCTTCTGTTCGTTTCGACTCTTGGTCTGATCCGGCATTTGAGCGAAATAACACAATTGCCGAGCGCGGTAATGCCGATATATAGATAACTCACCCGACCGCTTGAAGCAAGATTGAAGTTGACGATTAGTTTTCCTTTGGATTCGATTTTATGAATAAACAGGACGCGAAAGCCGCCTGTCCATTTTGCGGAAAACCGAGGCGTTGATTTCGATCGTTTCGTTTCGGCGCGTGCGCGCGCAATGCCTGACGCATTGCCTTCGACACATTCGAAACGGACGGGCAAGTGATTGCCATGCCGGAACCGGCGCGTTGCTTTCGATGGAACCGGACACGCGCATCGTTGATAAAACGACGATGCGAATCGGAAATGCAACGCCGCTTTAGACGCGAATTCGATTGATGCGGAAATCAACCGGCCGGCCAGCGCAGAGTCGAAGATCGCGCATTATCCGCTTCTTCTTTTGCGCTTCGGGACAACGGCAGGCAATCATGCCCGCCATGTAAAACACCCCAAAGGCCGGACGGATATCCAGCCTTTGGGGTGCGGATGAACCGATGCGGAACGTTTAGTCGAGCGCCGCGCGCGCCGCCTTCGCTGCCGCCCGCACCTGATCCGGCGCGGTGCCGCCCGCGTGATCGCGGCTCGCGACGGACCCTTCGAGCGTCAGATATTCGAACACGTCTTCGCCGATGAGATGCGCGACGTTCGGCAGTTCCTTCTTCATTTGTTCGAGCGACAGGTCCGCGATATCGCACTCGCGGTCTACGCAGATGCGCACCGCATGCGCGACCGCTTCGTGCGCGTCGCGGAAGGGCAGGCCGCGCTTCACGAGATAGTCCGCGAGGTCGGTCGCGGTCGAGAAGCCCTGCAGCGCCGCCGCGCGCATCGCTTGCGGCTTCACCGTGATGCCCGCCGCCATTTCCGCGAAGATGCGCAGCGTGTCCGCGACCGTATCGACGGTATCGAACAGCGGCTCCTTGTCTTCCTGATTGTCCTTGTTGTACGCGAGCGGCTGGCCTTTCATCAGCGTGAGCAGCGCCATCAGATGGCCGTTCACGCGGCCGGTCTTGCCGCGCGCAAGCTCGGGCACGTCGGGGTTTTTCTTCTGCGGCATGATCGACGAACCCGTGCAGAAGCGGTCCGCCAGATCGATGAAGCCGACGCGCGGGCTCATCCACAACACGAGCTCTTCGGAAAAGCGCGACACGTGCGTCATGATGAGCGCGGCCGCCGCCGTGAATTCGATGGCGAAATCGCGGTCGGACACGGCATCGAGCGAGTTCGCGCAGATGCCGTCGAAGCCGAGCGTCTTTGCGACCGCGTGACGATCGATCGGATAGCTCGTGCCCGCGAGCGCCGCCGCGCCCAGCGGCAGGCGATTCACGCGCTTGCGTGCATCGCGCATGCGTTCGGCATCGCGCGAGAACATTTCGACGTAGGCCAGAAGGTGATGCCCGAACGTCACCGGCTGCGCGACCTGCAGGTGCGTGAAGCCGGGCATGATGGTGTCGGCGTGCTTCTCGGCCATGTCGATGAGCGCGACGCGCAGATCCTTCAGCAGCTCGCCGATGCGGTCGATCTCGCCGCGCAGCCACAGGCGGATGTCGGTCGCGACCTGATCGTTGCGCGAGCGGCCGGTATGCAGACGCTTGCCCGCATCGCCGATCAGCGCGGTGAGGCGCGCTTCGATATTCAGATGCACGTCTTCCAGATCCAGCTTCCACTCGAACTCGCCGCGCTCGATTTCGCCCTTGATCTGCGCCATGCCGCGCTCGATCGCGGCGACGTCGTCGGCGCTGATGACCTTCTGCGCGGCGAGCATCGACGCGTGCGCGAGCGAGCCCTGGATGTCGACGAGGGCGAGGCGCTTGTCGAAGAACACCGACGACGTATAGCGCTTGACGAGCTCCGACATCGGCTCGGAGAAGCGAGCCGACCAGGCCTCGCCTTTTTTGTGGAGTTGGGACGTCATGGTGATGTGCAGTGGCGGTTGAGGCGGCTTTTTCGGCAAGCCGGAAGCCTACGATTTTAACAAAACGAGCTACGCGTCCCCGACGAGAATCACGAGCTTCAAATCCTCCCGGTGCGCCGGCTTGAAGGTGATCTGATTGAACACCACGCGTCCGCGCGCCGGATGATTGAACGCGCGCTCGCCGCCTTCGCGCTCGAACACGTCCTGCGACGCCCAGTAGCGCGCGAACGCATCGCTGGCGGCGCTCAGATTGTCGATGAGCGCGCGCGTCGGCGCATCGTTCAGATGGCGGATCGAATCGGCGCGGAATTCGGCGGCGAGGCGTCGCGCGCGCGTCTCCCAATCGACGATGAGATCGCGCGCCGCCGGCGACGTGAACGTGTAGGTCAGCAGATTGCGATCGTTCGTGCCGTCGAGCCAGCCGACGAAGAGATCCGCCGCATGCTCGTTCCAGCGCAGCGCGTTCCATTGACGATCGAGCACATAGGCCGGCGCGCCGATCAGCGCCACCGTCTGAAGGAGCGCGGCGGGTGCGTCCTGGCTCGCGGGATCGGGCTCGGCGGGATCGCGCTGCGCCGCCAGCTCGAAAAGATACGCACGTTCGGCACGCGACAACTGCAGCGCGACCGCGATGCGCGCGAGGGCATCGGCGGAAGCGGACACCGGGCGGCCTTGCTCGATCCACGTGTACCAGGTGGGGCTCACGCCGCAGAGTTGCGCCACTTCCTCGCGGCGCAAGCCGGGCGTGCGGCGGCGCGGACCGGGCGCGAGCCCGACGGCTTGCGGCGACAGCCGCTCTCGATGCGCGCGGATGAATTCGCCCAGCGCGTGCGCGGGCGTTTCGGCGAAGGGGTCGTGCTTGTCGGGATGATTCATTCAGACTTCAAACGCGCGTTCTGGCGTCGACGGGTGGTTTAGATACCAGAATATCTGCTCAACTTGTACTGGTACAAAGCGGGCTCTATTGTAGCGGCAGGCACTAGAGCCATAACGAAACCGGAGCCCACGATGAAACACCACGACCAGGTCGCCGATGCCTTCGGCAGCACCGCCGCCGCCTATCTCACGAGCGCCGTCCACGCGAGCGGCGCCGATCTGCAGAATCTCTCCGCGACCTTCGCGGCCACCTGCGGCAACGCGAGCGTGCTGGACATGGGCTGCGGAGCGGGCCACGCGAGCTTCGCGATCGCGCCGCACGTGCGCGAGGTCGTGGCGTACGACATCGCGCCGCAGATGCTCGCGACGGTCGAAGCCGCCGCGACGGAACGCGGCCTGACGACGATCCGCACGCAGCAGGGCGCGGCCGAAACGCTGCCGTTCGCGGACGCCGCGTTCGACTGGGCCGTGAGCCGCATGAGCGCGCATCACTGGCGCGACGTGCCGGCCGCGTTGAAGGAAGTGCATCGCGTGCTGAAGCCGGGCGGGCGGCTGAAGTTCATCGATATCGCGGGCATCGACGATCCGCTCTACGACACGCACATTCAGGCGATCGAAATCCTGCGCGATGCATCGCATATCCGCGACTATCGCGCCGACGAATGGATCGCGATGCTCGATGCCGCCGGCTTCGACGCGCAAGTCACGGAGCGCTGGCGCATTCCGCTGGAATTCGAATCGTGGGTGACGCGCATGCGCACGCCGCCGGAGCGCGTGACGGCGATCAGGTCGATGTGGAAAAGCGCGCCCGATGAAGTGCGTCAGTATTTCGGCGTGAAGGACGACTGCTCGTTCGAGCTGGACGCGATGATGATCGAAGCGAAGCGAAGGGGCTAGGAAGGAAAAACGGCGTCGTGCCCCAACGACACGACGCCGCGAAACATCAACCCGTATTGCGCAGTCCCGCCGCAATCCCGTTGATCGTCAGGTGAATCCCGCGACGCAGCCGCACGTTCTGATCGCCGGCGCGGTGGCGCTTCAACAGTTCCACCTGCAAGTGATTGAGCGGATCGAGATACGGGAAGCGGTTCTTGATCGAGCGCGCGAGCAGCGGGTTGTCAGACAGACGCTCGCTTCTGCCGGTGATCTCCGCGAGCACGTTCGACGTGCGCTCGTGCTCCGCGACGATCTTGTCGAACACCGTCTTGCGCAGCTTCTTGTCGGTGACGAGCTGCGCATAGCGCGACGCGACGGCGAGATCGGTCTTCGCGAGCACCATGTCCATGTTCGACAGCAGGTTCTTGAAGAACGGCCATGTCTTGTGCATCTTGCGCAGCGTCGCGAGCCGCTTCGCGCGTTCTTCGTCCGAGCCCGCCTTGTCGAGATAAGCGGTCACCGCGCTGCCGAAGCCGTACCAGCCCGTGAGCAGCAGACGGCACTGGCCCCACGAGAAACCCCACGGAATCGCTCGCAGATCCTCGATCTTGCGCTGCTTCGGGTCCTGCAGCTTGCGCGACGCCGGCCGGCTGCCGATGTTCAGCTCCGCGATCTCCGAGATCGGCGTGGACAGGAAGAAGTAGTCGGTGAAGCCGGGCGTCTCGTAGACGAGCGCGCGGTACGCGGCCATCGCCGAATCGGAGAGCGTCTGCATCGTCGCTTCGAATTGCGGCAACTGCGCGGGCGCGTTCTCGTGCGGCAACAGCGATGCTTCCAGCGTCGCCGCAACCACCGTCTCCAGATTGCGTCGCCCGATTTCCGCGTTGGCGAACTTGCTCGCGATGACCTCGCCTTGCTCGGTGAGGCGGATCTGCCCGTCGACGGTGCCGGGCGGCTGCGACAGGATCGCCTGATAGGTCGGGCCGCCGCCGCGGCCGACCGTGCCGCCGCGGCCATGGAAGAGCCGCAAGGTCGTGCCGCGTTCCTTGAACAGCGCGACGAGCGCCAGCTCCGCGCGATACAGCTCCCAGTTCGACGTGAGGAAGCCGCCGTCCTTGTTGCTGTCGGAGTAACCGAGCATCACTTCCTGCTCGTTGCCCGCGTTCTCGATCAGTTTGTCGATGCCCGGCAGCGCGAAGAATTCGCCCATGATGACGGGCGCGTTGCGCAAGTCGGCGATGGTCTCGAAGAGCGGAATGACCATGAGGCCGTCGCGCGCCGGATCGTCCTTGGCGCCGAGACAACCGTGCAGCACGCCCGTTTCCTTCTGCAGCAGCATCACTTCCAGCAGGTCGCTGACGGTTTCCGTGTGCGAAATGATGTAGTTGCGCACCGCGCGCGCGCCGAACTTCTCGCGCGTTTCGCGCGCCGCTTCGAGCACGCCGAGCTCGCTCTTCGCGAGATCGGAATAGTGCGCGTAGGGCAGACGCAGCGGGCGCGGCTGCGCCAGTTCCTTCAGCAGCACCTCGCGCTTCTGTTCCTCGGACAGCGACGCGTAATCCGCGACGACGCCCGCACGCGCGAGCAGTTCGGTCACGACCGCTTCGTGGATATCCGAGCTTTGCCGCAAATCGATGCTCGCCAGATGAAAGCCGAACACTTCGGCGGCGCGCGCGAGCGGCGACAGACGCAGGATCGACATCGACGCGCCGTGATGCTCCGCGAGCGAATCGATCAGCACGTGCAGATCGCGCACGAATTCGGACGCATCGGCGTAAGGCTTCGCGCGAATCTGCGGCGCGCCCGGCCCCGCGCTGCGCACCGCGACGACGCCTTCGCCGAGCCGCACGCGCGCGCTCGCCGCGAGCCGCGTATAGATGCCGATGAGCGCGCGGCGATACGGTTCGTCCGTGCGATGCGGCGACTGGTCGGGCGAGGCATCGGCGAGCGCCTTCAGGGCATCGCTCGAACCGGCGAGCAGGTTCGACACGGACAGTTCCGCGCCGAGCTTGTGCACCTCTTCCAGATAGTGTTCGAAGATCACGATCGCCTGACGCGTGACCGCGGTTTCGAGCGTCTCGCCGGTGACGAACGGATTGCCGTCGCGGTCGCCGCCGATCCAGCTTCCCATCTGGAAGAACGGCGGCAGGCGCACGGGCAGGCCGTGCTCGGCGAGCGCGCCTTCGATATCGGCGTAGAGCGCGGGAATCTCGGCGAGGAAGGTCGCGCGATAGTAGGACAGCGCGTTGTCGATTTCATCGGTGACGGAGAGGCGCGCGTCGCGCAGCATGCGCGTCTGCCATAGCGAAGTGACTCGCGCGCGCAGCACGGCTGCATTCTGCGCGCGCTCGCGGTCGGTCAGTTCCTGATCGCGCTCGGCGAGCAGGCGCGCGATGTCGTGCTGCGCGTCGAGAATGCTCTTGCGCGAGACTTCGGTCGGATGCGCGGTGAGGACGGGCACGATCAGCGCATCGCCGAAAAATTTCTCCAGCATCTTGCGCGTCGCGCTGATGTTCTTGTGCTCGCGCATGCGCTCGATCGCATAGGCGATGGTGCCCGGCTGCGAGCCCGAGCCCGCGAGCGCGTGAATGCGGCGGCGGCGATTGTGATGCCGGTCCTCGGCGATATTCGCGAGATGCGAAAAGTAGCTGAACGCGCGCACGACGGACACCGTCTGCTCCGGCGTCAGCGCGCGCAGCTTCTTCTCCAGCGCCTGGGCGGCTTCGCTGTCGTCCTCACGGCGGAACTTCACGGCCGTCTGACGAATGGCTTCGACGACATCGAACACGGCGTCGCCTTCCTGCTCGCGCAGTACTTCGCCGAGCAGGCGGCCGAGGAAGCGGATGTCTTCGAAGAGCGGGCGGTCCTTGTCGTCGCGCGTGCGGCTCGCGGGCTTCGGACTGGCCGCGCCGTTCGCACGCAGCGTTTTCGCCCGCTTCGCGACGGGTTTCGCGGCGGCCTTGATGCCTGGCTTCGCCTTCGGCGCAATGGCCGCTTTCGATGCCTTCGCGGCCGTGGCGGCCTTCGTGACGATGGGCGACGACGCCGGGCGGGGCGCGTCGGAGGAGGAAGACTTGGGCAATGCGGCGTTGCGGCGCGCCGCGCGAGCCGATCCAGAAGACGTCACGTTGGGTTCCTCTCAGAAGCTGCGAAGCCAGGGCACATCGACGCGACGCCGCGACCCGAAAAGGGCGAAGCATCGAGCAGGAAACCGCAGACCGTGCGAACGGCCGTGCGTCAAACCGGCGACAGCATGCCGCGGCGTTCGGCGCGCCCTGAAGCGTTCATCGCGCGCGACGCGGCGAGCGCCGCTGTTCACATCGATGGAAACGCACCGCGGACGCCCCGAAAGGCGCATCGGACAAGGCTCTCGCGCGCTGCCTGGGTGTCGGTGGACCGTGGCGTGCGTGCTACCATTGTTCGCTAATGTCTATTCATCCATCCCGTCATTCGATCGAGCATCAATGAATTCCGAGACGCATTCCACGACACCGCCCACGAGCATAACCATCGCTTCGCGGGAAAGCCGGCTGGCGATGTGGCAAGCCGAGCACGTGCGGTGTGCGCTGCACAAATTATATCCATCTTGCGACGTGAAAATCCTCGGAATGACGACGCGCGGCGATCAGATTCTCGATCGTACGCTGTCGAAGGTCGGCGGCAAGGGTTTGTTCGTGAAGGAGCTCGAAGCCGCGCTCGCCGATGGCCGCGCCGATCTCGCCGTGCATTCGCTCAAGGACGTCCCGATGGAACTGCCCGAAGGCTTCGCGCTCGGCGCCATTCTCGAACGTGAAGACCCGCGCGATGCCTTCGTGTCGCCGCATTTCGAATCGCTCGACGCGCTGCCGGCGGGGAGCATCGTCGGCACGTCGAGCCTGCGCCGCGAAGCGATGATCCGCGCGCGCTTTCCTCATCTCGAAGTGCGTCCGTTGCGCGGCAATCTCGACACGCGTCTCGGCAAGCTCGACCGCGGCGAGTACGCGGCCATCATTCTCGCGGCGGCGGGCCTGAAGCGGCTCGGGCTGGAAGCGCGCATCCGTGCGCTGCTCGATCCATCGGAGAGTTTGCCGGCGGCGGGGCAGGGCGCGCTCGGCATCGAGATTCGCGCCGATCGCGCCGATATGGCCGCGTGGCTCGCGCCCTTGCACGATGAACGAACCGCGCTCGCGGTCGAAGCGGAACGCGCGGTGTCGCGCGCGCTCGGCGGCAGTTGCGAAGTGCCGCTCGCGGCGCATGCCGTATGGCGCGAGGGCGCCCTGCATCTGCGCGGCGCGGTGTCGATGCCCGACGGCAAACGCGTGCTGCGCGCCGAAGAAACCGTGCGTTCGCCCGATCTCGCCGCCGCGCTCGCGCTCGGCCAGCGCGTCTCCGCCGATCTCGCAGCGCAAGGCGCCATGGACATCGTCGACGCACTCACGACGATGAGCCGCGCGGACGGCCCCAACACCGCGCCCTCGGGGCCGAAGTCCTGATGGCGAGCGCACGCCGCGCCACCGTCATCGTCACGCGTCCGGACGGACAGTCGTCCGCGTTGCTCGCGCTGCTTACCGGCGCCGGCTTCGATACGCTGGAATTCCCGCTCATCGATATCGCGCCCGTCGCCGACGATGCCCCGCTGCGCGCCGCGCTCGACGAACTCTATCTGCCGCCGGATGCCGCGGCGCGCTACGCGCTCGTCGTATTCGTGTCGCCGAATGCGATCGACCATGCGTTCAGCCGGCTCGGCGCGCCGTGGCCCGCGGATCTGCCGGTCGCGGTCGTCGGTCCCGGCTCGGTCGCGGCGCTCGCGCGACAGGGCGTGCACGCGCCGTCGCATCGCGTGATCAGTCCGTCGACGGAAGAAGCCGATCCGCGCTTCGATTCCGAAGCGCTCTACGCCGCGATCGAAGCGCATTTCGGCACGAACGGTCTGGAAGGCAAGCGCGTGCTGATCGTGCGCGGCGACGGCGGCCGCGAGTGGCTCGCCGAGCGGCTCATCGAGGCGGGCGCGCAGGTCGAAAAAGCCGCCGCCTATCGTCGCGTGCTGCCCGAGCCGTCGATGCAGAAATGGGAGCGCATCCACGAACTGCTGGCAGGCGAGCCGCATGCGTGGCTGCTGACGAGCTCCGAAGGCGTGCGCAATCTCGCCGAGCTCGCGCACGAGCATCTCACCGCCGACGAAATCGTGCGCCTGAAGCGCGCGCCGATCGTGTGCCCGCACCCGCGCATCGCCGAAGCCGCGCGCGGGGCGGGTTTTGATAGGATTACGGTGTCCGGCGCGGGCGACGAACGCATCGCACACTCGCTGGAGGCGCTGTTCCCGCCCGCTACCGCCGCCGCGTCCGCGCATGCGGCGACATCACGCGATCCGGAGGCCCACGCACAAGCGAGCGCATCGAGCTCGATCCATTCCTCATCCGCGCCGACGGACGCCAACCCGGCCACCGCGCCGGCCCACCAAACGGCTCAATCACGCATGACTGACTCGAACGATTCCAAGAAAGCTTCACCTCAGCCGAACGTGACACCGCCCTTGCCGCCGAACACGCCCTTCACGCCTTACGAGCAGCAGAAGCGCCGCGGCGGCGCGGGCATCGTGGTGTTGTGGTTCGTCGTCGTCATTCTGGCGGTGGCGGCGGGCGCGGGCGCCTTCGTCCTGAACCGCAAGTTCGACCGCGCCGACGCGCAGCTCTCGCAACGCGTCGCCCAGTCCGACGAGCAGAACGCCGATCTTCGCGCGAAGGCCGATCAGGCCGCGAGCGCCACCACGGCGCTCAACACGCAGATCATCCAGTTGCAGGGCAAGCTCGCCGACGCCGAAGCGCACAGCCAGGCGCTGCAACAGCAATATCAGGATCTCGCGAGCAACCGCGACGACTGGACCGTCGCCGAAGTCGAGCAGATTCTGTCGAGCGCGAGCCAGCAGTTGCAACTGACCGGCAACGTGCCGCTCGCGCTCTTCGCGCTGCAAAGCGCCGATACGCGCCTTGCCGCGACTACCGGCCCTCAAGTGGTGGCGATCCGCAAGGCGATCGCGCAGGACATCGACAAGCTGAAGGCCACGCCCACGACCGATCTCACCGGCCTCGCGATCAAGCTCGACACGGCCATCGATCAGGTCGACCAGTTGCCGCTGTCGGGCGAGGCGCCGATCGCCCGTGCCCGCGCGCAGGCGGCCGAGCCGGCGAATAGCGCGTCGATCGCGGCGGCGACCGGCGAGCCGCGCTGGAAGGTGCTGTGGCATCAGATCACGAACGGCATCGGCCAGCAGTTGTCGAGTCTCGTGTCGGTGCGGCGCATCGACAATGCCGACGCGATGCTCGCATCGCCCGATCAGGGCTACTTCGTGCGCGAGAACGTGAAGCTGCGTCTGTTGTCCGCGCGTCTGTCGCTGCTGTCGCGCAGCGAGACGACGCTCAAGGCGGACCTGCACGCCGCCGACGCCGCGCTCGCGCGCTACTTCGATGCGTCGTCGAAAAAGGTTCAGGCCGTGCGTGAGCTCGTGAAGCAGGTCGATCAGGCGTCGCTCGCCGTCGCCGTGCCGAACCTGAACGCGAGCCTCGCCGCCGTCCATCAGTTCAAGCGAGGCGGATGATGACGATTCGTGGACTCATCTGGCTCGCGCTGCTGTTCGCCGTCGCGGTGATCGTCGCGACCGTCGGCGGCTTCAACAACGGACAGATCCTGCTCGTGATCCCGCCGTATCGCGTGGACATGTCGCTCAATCTGTTCGCGGTGGCGCTCGTCGTGCTGTTCATCGTGCTGTACGCGATCATCCGCGCGGTACGCGGCGTCTGGAAGATGCCGTCGCGCGTGGCCGCGTATCGGGTGCGCAGCCGGCTCGCGAAGGCGAATGCCTCGCTGCGCGATGCGGTCGGGCATCTGTACGCCGGGCGCTTCTCGAAGGCCGAGAAAGCCGCGCGCGATGCGCTTTCCGTCGATGACAACAAGGGTGCGGCCGGGCTCATCGGCGCGAACGCGGCGCATCGTCTGCATGAATACGCGCGCCGCGACGAATGGCTCGCGCAGGTCAGCGGCGCGGACTGGCAGGATGCGCGTCTGATGGCCACCGCCGACATGCGCGCCGATGGCCGCGACGCCGACGGCGCGCTCGTCGCGCTCACCGAGATGCAGGCCCAGGGCGGACGGCGCATCCACGCGCAGCAGATCGCGCTGCGCGCGCAGCAGCAGTTGAAGAACTGGAGCGAGGTGCTGAAGCTCGTGCGGATGCTGGAAAAGCGCGAAGCGCTGCATCCGGCGGTCGCGGTGCGTCTGCGTCAGGTTGCGGCGGAAAACCTGCTGCGCGATCGCCGGCACAATCCGGACGCGCTGATGGAACTGTGGCAATCGCTGTCGGCGACGGAGCGTCAGTCGCCGCGCCTCGCCGATCTCGCCGCCGAACTGCTGATCACGCTCGAGCGCCGCGCGGAGGCGAAGAAGATCGTCGAGGACGCGCTCGCGCATAACTGGGACGCGCGGCTCTTGCGGCGCTATCCGGATTGCGTCGTCGGCGGCGACGCGTTCCCGCTGATCCAGCGCGCCGAAGCGTGGCAGAAGGAGCGCACCGAAGACGCCGACCTGCTGTTCACGCTCGGCCGGCTGTGCCTGCATCAGCAGTTGTGGGGCAAGGCGCAGGCGTTCCTCGAATCGGCGCTGAAACTCGCGGACAACGAGCCGCTCAAGATCCGCACGCATCGCGCGCTCGCCCGTTTGCACGAGCAACTGGGCGACACGGAGAAGGCGGCGGAGCATTACCGCGCAAGCGCGCTGGCGATGAACGTCGTGTAATCCGGCGGCACTGCGCTTGCTTGGGGAAAGGGCCGCGTCGAGCGGCCCTTTTGCATGGCACCCGATGCGTACGGCGCTTTTCGCGTTGTCTGTACGGCATCGCACGGCTACCGTACGGGCAACATGGTCTAGTTTTGTTCTACCAATTGGATGATGGCGACGTGCGTTCAATGCGTCGTTGCCATCGGAACAGGGAGGCGGAGTGAAACGAGGGCTGCACACGTTCATCGGGCTCGCGCTCGTCGTCGTCCTGTCATGGCCCGACACGTCGCACTATTTCGCGCAGGGCATCGTCACGACGGCGCCGTGGACCGGAAGCTGGTCCACCGCACCCGCCATCACCCCCGATTCCGGCTTCAACAATCAGACGATTCGCCAGATCGTGCATACGAGCATCGGCGGCACGGCGGCGCGTCTCAAGTTCTCGAATCTCTTCGGCGAGAAGCCCATCACCATCGGCGACGTTCATATCGCGCGCCATTCGCGCGGCGCGCGCACGATCGCGAACACCGATCGCCAGGTGACCTTCAACGGCCAGACTTACGTGACGATTCCCGCGGGCGGCTCGGTGCAGAGCGACGCCGTCGCGTTCCAGGTGCCGGCGCTCGCCGACATCGCCGTGAGCATACACATACCGTCGCAGACGCCGCCGCGCTCGACCGGCCATATCGACGCCATGCAGGACGTCTACATCGCGCCGGGCAACGCGAGCGCCGATTCGACGTTTTCCGGCGGCGTCGCGAATGCGGCGGGCGGCCAGTCGTACTATTTCCTCACCAATGTCGACGTGATGAACGCCGCCGCGACGGGCGCGGTGGTCGCGTTCGGCGCATCGATCACGGACGGGATGGAATCCACGCCGAACATGAACCGGCGCTGGCCGAACCGGCTGGCGGACCGGCTGATCCGCGCGGGCATGAACGTCGGCGTGCTGAATCAGGGCATCAGCGGGAATGACTTCTTCACGGACGGCTCGGGCCAGGCCGGGCTCACGCGCTTCGGCCGCGATGTACTCGGGCAGGCAAACGTGAAGTGGGTGATCATTTCCGACGACGCCGTGAACAATCTCATCGGCGGCGATCCGCCGACCGCGCAGCGACTCATCGACGCGTATCAGCAACTGGTGAAGCAGGCGAACGACGCGCATGTGGGCGCGATCTGCTCGACCCTGACGCCGTTCGAAGGCGTGGCCGAATGGACGCCCGACATCGAGAGCACGCGGCAGACGGTGAATGCGTTTCTGCGCGGCCGAACCAGCGGCTGCGATGCCGTACTCGATCTGGCCGCGGTGCTGGGCGATCCGGCAGGCGCGGATCGCGCGTCCGCCTATGCGCCTTCCTACAACAGCGGCGACGATCTGCATCCGAACGACGCGGGCATGCAGGCGATCGCCAATGCGGTCGATCTGAACTGGTTCGCCGCGCTGCCGCCGATCGACGCGCCGAGCGCGTGCGGCCGGCTCACGTCGGGAGAAGGGCTCGGGGCCGGGCAATCGCTCGCGGCGTGCAGCGGGAACGTGGCGCTGAGTATGCGGGACGACGGCTATCTGGTGGCGGTGCTGAACGGCCAGGCGATCTGGTCATCGCGTGTGAGCGGCACGCCGGGCGTCGAAGTCCGCATGCAGGAGGACGGCAACCTCGCGATGTTCGACAGCAACGGCGCGATGGTCTGGCAGACGCATACCTCGGTTCCCGGCTCCTATGCGCTGATCCAGAAGGACGGGCATCTCGTCATCTATTCGCCGCACGGCACGGCGCTGTGGTCGAGCGCGGGATGAGAGAGGGATGGGCGCGCCGTCCGGAAGAAATCAGTACGTGGGAACCGACGGATCGACCTGACGCGACCACGCATCGATGCCGCCGTAGAGATTGAACATCTGCGTGAAGCCGCGCGATTCCAGGAACATCGCGACCTGCGCACTGCGCGCGCCGTGATGGCAGATGCAGACGATCTGCGCTTCGTCGTCGAGCTCCTCGCTGCGCGCGGGGATGTCGCGCATCGGAATCGTCACGATGTTGGCCATCTGCGCCGTCTGGATTTCCCACGGCTCGCGCACGTCGAGCAGAACGGGAGCGGGGCGCGAGGTATCCGCGAGCCACGCGGCGAGTTCGGGTGCGGTGAGGTTTTGCATGGAGATTCCTGCAGGATGCGCGCTGCCGGACGGGCAGGCAGCGCGCTTTCGGCTGTTAGAACTTGAACAGCGACGGATGCACCGCGTTCGTGAGCGGCGCGACGAGCGTCTCGAACACGTCCGACACGCGGAACTGCTTTTCATCGACGCGCGTGATGATCTGCGCCTTCATGACGGGCGCCGAGCCGACGAACGCCGCAATGCGCCCGCCGATCTTCAGTTGCTCGAGAAACTCCTGCGGCATGACCGGCAGGCCGCCCGACACGCAGATCACGTCGTAAGGCGCGCCCTGATTCCAGCCGAGCGCGCCGTCGCCGGTGATGACCTCGACGTTCGCCACGCCGTTTGCAGTCAGGTTCTGCTTCGCGAAATCGGCGAGTTCCGGCGAGATTTCGACCGTGGTCACGCTGCGGCCGCGATGCGCGAGCAGCGCCGCCATATAGCCGGAGCCCGTGCCGATTTCCAGCACGGTTTCGCCCTTGTGAACCGCGAGTTCCTGCAGGATGCGCGCTTCGACCCTGGGCGCGAGCATGCGCTCGCCGCCGGACAGCGGAATTTCGAGGTCCGCGAAAGCGATGTTGCGGTACGCGGCGGGAACGAAGTTCTCGCGCTTGACGATCGTGAGCAGATTCAGCACGTCCTGGTCCAGCACTTCCCACGGACGAATCTGTTGCTCGATCATGTTGAAACGCGCTTGCTCGATGTTCATGTTCTGTGTGCGTAATGGCGACCGGAGGCAGGCGTGCATCGCGGCCGGATGCGGGGCTAGAAAACTACGGGATTGTAGCAAAAGGACGGGTTTTCCCGCCTGTTTCGCGCATCGGGCCGGCTGGCGCTAGTGCGGCAGCCGGATATCGAACTTGAAGGTGACGAGCCGCGCGAGCAGGATGAACGCCGTCGAAATGAGCACGTTGTAGATCGTGTCGACGTCGAGCCGGTCCAGCCCGAGATAGATCCAGCAGCCCGCGAACGCGCACACGGCGTAAGGGCGCGAGTCGCGCAGGATCAGCGGGATTTCGTTGCACAGCACGTCGCGCAGCACGCCGCCGAACACGCCGGTGACGACGCCCATCATCGTCGCGGTGAAGGCGGGCATTTGCGCGTCGAGCGCGATCGAGGTGCCCGACACGCTGAAGAGGCCGAGCCCGACCGCATCGGTGACGAGCAGCGCACGCTGGTCGAAGAGGCGCGATGTCACGCGGAGAAAGAGCGGCGCGAAGATGGCCATCGCGAAGATGAAGAGCACGTAATCCTGATGCTCGACCCAGTAGAACGGGCGGCGCGAGAGCAGCACGTCGCGCACGGTGCCGCCGCCGAACGCCGTGACGAGCGCGACGAGAAAGGCGCCGACCGCGTCGAGCCGGCGCTTGCGCGCCTCGATGAGTCCCGAGAAGGCGTACGCGAAAATCGCGAGCGCCTCCATGACGGCGATGGCGAGGCTGAGTCTAGGATGCACTGTCCGGCCCGGGGTGAGGGTGTTTCCCGAGGCTCTTGTCCTGCGGATGATTGTGATGACGCGGCGCGCCGCCCGGCTGCAGCAGCACGAGCACGGCGCCCGCGCCGCCGTCGTGCGGGCGCGCCTGACAGAACGCGATCACTTCCGACTTCTGCACGAGCCATGCGCGCACCTTGCCCTTCAGCACCGGCTCCTTGCCGATGGACCCGAGCCCCTTGCCGTGGATCACGCGCAGGCAGCGCAAGCCGCGCTTCACCGACTCACGGATGAACGCCGCGAGCGCTTCGCGCGCTTCCTCGCGGCGCATGCCGTGCAGATCGAGCTGCGCCTGAACGATCCACGCGCCGCGCCGCAGCTTCCTCACGACTTCCTGGCTGATGCCGGGACGGTAGAAGGACAGCGTTTCGTCGATGTCGAGCAGGCTTTCCGGGTCGTATTCGTCGGAAAGCGCTTCCTGCAGCACGGCTTCCTCGTCGCGCTGGCTCTGCAGCGGCACGGGCGGGGGCGGCACGCGCGTGACGGTCGTGCGCGGCGGCGTCTTGAGCGGCTCGACTTCGCCGATCGCGCGGCGGAACTCGTCGGCATCGGCGACGGCTTCGCGCTCGGCGCGCGCCGCCGCGACGCGCTGCACTTCGCGTTTCGCGGCGTCGGCCTTGAGCGCGCTCTTCAGCGACGAAAGTCCGCCGAAGCCTTCGCGTTTCACGGCGGCGGCAACATCGCGCGCATCGAGCGGCTTCGCTTCAGCGGGCGCGGCCGGGCGCGGCGCGACCTTCTGCCGGGCTTTCGGTTCGTTCGGGTGAGGGAGATTCTTCGGCATCGTTCGGCCAGCGAAAATCGTCAAGGAACGTGAGCGGACACGACGCATTGCGCGCCGATTGTGCCACGCGCGCGCCGCGTGCCGGATGCCGGCGCATGAAACGATGGCCCGCGGCTACGGCCCGCGCGCGTCGAAACAAAAACGGGCCGGCGGTGCGAACCGTGGCCCGTCGTTCGTGCGGACGCGCCGTCTCGCGCCCGCGCGGGTCGATCAGCGATCCGCTTCGTGGCTCATCGAATGCGGCGTCGGCGTCTCGTTGATGGTCTCGAGATAGCGTTGCGCGTCGAGCGCGGCCATGCAGCCGGTGCCCGCGCTCGTGATGGCCTGGCGATAGACGTGATCCTGCACGTCGCCCGCCGCGAACACGCCGGGGATGCTCGTCGCGGTCGCGTCGCCGGTGGTGCCGCCCTTCGTGATGATGTAGCCGTTCTTCATCTCGAGCTGGTTGACGAAGAGATCGGTGTTCGGCTTGTGGCCGATCGCGACGAACACGCCCTGCAGCGCGATGTCCGTGGTCTTGCCCGATTGCGTGTCCTTGATGCGCAGGCCGGTGACGCCGGACTGGTCGCCGGTGACTTCGTCGAGCACGTGGTTCCACTTGATGTCGACGACGCCTTCCTGCTCTTTCGCGAGCAGGCGGTCGATCAGGATCGGCTCGGCGCGGAACTTGTCGCGGCGATGCACGACCGTCACTTTCTTCGCGATGCCCGCGAGGTAGATGGCTTCCTCGACGGCCGTGTTGCCGCCGCCGATCACCGCGACTTCACCGTTGCGATAGAAGAAGCCGTCGCAGGTCGCGCAGGCCGACACGCCCTTGCCCATGAACGCCTCTTCCGACGGCACGCCGAGATATTGCGCCGATGCGCCCGTCGCGATGATGAGCGAATCGCAGGTGTACTCGCCCGAATCGCCGATCAGGCGCAACGGACGCTCGTTGAGCTTCGCGGTGTGGATGTGATCGAACACGATCTCGGTGTTGAAGCGGCGCGCGTGTTCCTCGAAACGCTGCATCAGTTCGGGCCCTTGCACGCCCGACGGGTCCGCCGGCCAGTTCTCGACGTCCGTGGTGGTCATCAGCTGGCCGCCTTGCGCGAGGCCGGTGATGAGCAGCGGCGACAGGTTCGCGCGCGCGGCGTAGACGGCGGCGGAGTAGCCGGCGGGGCCGGAACCGAGAATCAGCACTTTGGCGTGTTTGGGCGAAGACATGATGATGGTCCGTTATTAATGGTCGGCTCGGAAGTGCGCCGGTTGTGCGTTTTACGGCGCTCCGTCGATAACTGTCGGGCAGCAATATCGACGCCAGCCGCGCGGCGCGTAGCCGCGAGAACGCGCCGGAGCGCTTCCGATGAACCGTATCTAGGTGCAAAAGGGGGATTATAAAGGCCGCCGGAAAAGCCTTCCGAATGAACCTTTCAATCGGATTGATAGGCGGCGGGCGCGGCGCCGGCCGCATGACGGGCGCGTGACGAGTGTTACAGGTTGCAAGTACGTGCCCGGTTTTGCGCCTTTCACCGCAATGCAGCGTTTACAATAGGCCACCGTTCCATGCGGCCTGTGCATAGGCGCGAGGCCGCAAAAAGCGACACAACGCGACACCGAATCAATGGCCAAAGCAACCTATTCCGCGAGCCCGCAGGCATTGCCGCACCGCATGTCACGGCTCTTCACCGAGATTCGCTGGATTCTCCAGGTCGCGCTCGGACTGTTCCTCGTGATGGCGCTTCTCTCGTACAGCCGCAAGGACCCGAGCTGGACGCACGCCGTGAGCGTCGATCACATCGCGAACTGGGCGGGGCGTGTCGGCGCATACACGTCGGACATCCTGCTGCTCATCTTCGGACTGTCCTCGTACTGGCTGATCGTGCTCCTCGCGCGGCGCATCGTCGCGAACTATCGGCGGCTCGTTCAGCAGACCGCGCAGCCGCCCGTCGCCGATGAAGACGCGCCGAAGGACCGCACCTGGCTCGCCGAGGCGTTCGCTTTCGTGCTCGTGCTGCTCGCGAGCGACGGCATCGAGGCGCTGCGCATGTGGTCGCTCAAGGTGCAGTTGCCGCGCGCGCCCGGCGGCGTGGTCGGCGACGTGATCGCGCGGCATGTCTCGCATGCGCTCGGCTTCACGGGCGCCACGCTCTTTCTGTTGATCGCGCTCGCGATCGGCTTGTCGATCTATTTCCGCTTCTCGTGGCTGTCCGTGTGCGAAAAGGTCGGCGACGGCATTCTCAACGCGATCACCGGCGCGCAACTGCGCCGCGAAGCCGGGCGCGACCGCAAGCTCGGCGAAGCGGCCGCGGTCAAGCGCGAGGGCAAAGTGGTGCGCTCGCGCGAGAAGAGCGAGGATCACGAGCCCGTGATGATCGTGCCCGCGGCGCCCACGCCCGCGCGCTCCGAACGCGCCGAGAAGGAAAAGCAGGTGCCGCTCTTCAAGGACCTGCCGGGCGATTCCACGCTGCCGCCGCTCGCGCTGCTCGATGCGCCGCCGAAGACGCAGGAAACCATCGCCGCCGATACGCTCGAATACACGTCGCGTCTCATCGAGAAGAAGCTGAAGGATTTCGGCGTCGAGGTGAGCGTGGTCGCGGCCTATCCGGGGCCGGTCGTCACGCGCTACGAAATCGAGCCCGCGACGGGTGTGAAGGGCAGCCAGATCGTCGGTCTCGCGAAGGATCTCGCGCGCTCGCTGTCGCTCGTGTCGATTCGCGTCGTCGAGACGATTCCGGGCAAGAACTTCATGGCGCTCGAACTGCCGAACCAGCGCCGTCAGACCGTGAAGCTCTCTGAAATCCTCGGCTCCGAGGTCTACGCGAACGGCGCCTCGCCGCTCACGATGGGCCTCGGCAAGGACATCGGCGGCAATCCGGTCTGCGCCGATCTCGCGAAGATGCCGCACCTGCTCGTCGCGGGCACGACCGGCTCGGGCAAGTCCGTCGGCATCAACGCGATGATCCTCTCGCTGCTCTACAAGGCGAGCGCGGAACAGGTGCGCCTCATCCTCATCGATCCGAAGATGCTCGAAATGAGCGTCTACGAAGGCATTCCTCATCTGCTGTGCCCGGTCGTCACCGACATGCGGCAGGCGGGCCACGCGCTCAACTGGGCGGTCGCGGAGATGGAGCGCCGCTACAAGCTCATGAGCAAGATGGGCGTGCGCAATCTCGCGAGCTTCAACACGAAGATCGACGAAGCGAAGAAGCGCGACGAAAAGATTCCGAACCCGTTCAGCCTGACGCCGGACGAACCCGAGCCGCTCACGCGCCTGCCGAACATCGTCGTCGTGATCGACGAGCTCGCCGACCTGATGATGGTCGTCGGCAAGAAGGTGGAAGAGCTGATCGCGCGGATCGCGCAGAAGGCGCGCGCGGCGGGCATCCATTTGATTCTCGCGACGCAGCGTCCTTCGGTCGATGTGATCACCGGCCTCATCAAGGCGAATGTGCCGACGCGTATGGCGTTCCAGGTGTCGTCGAAGATCGATTCGCGCACGATTCTCGATCAGCAGGGCGCCGAGTCGCTGCTCGGCATGGGCGACATGCTGTATCTGCCGCCGGGCACGGGGCTGCCGGTGCGCGTGCACGGCGCGTTCGTGTCGGACGAGGAAGTGCATCGCGTGGTCGACAAGCTGAAGGAGCACGGCGAGCCGAACTATATCGAGGGCATTCTCGAAGGCGGTCTCGCGGGCGACGGCGATGAAGGTTCCGCGGGCGCGGGCGGAGCGGGCGGCGCCGATGGCGAAGCCGATCCTTTGTACGATCAGGCGGTCGAGGTCGTCATCAAGAACCGGCGCGCGTCGATATCGCTCGTGCAGCGGCATTTGCGCATCGGCTATAACCGGGCGGCGCGCCTGCTCGAACAGATGGAGAACTCGGGGCTCGTCTCGGCGATGTCGTCGAACGGCAACCGCGAGATCCTCACGCCGGCGCGCGACGCGGAATGACGCGTCTCATCACGCGCGGCGGGCATTACATGGAGAACAAGACGATGAAGCAATACACGGGGCGCACGGCGATCAAGGCAATCGGTGCGGCGATGTTCTCGGCGTCGATGCTCTTCGCATCGCACGCATTCGCGAGCGGCACGGAACAGTTGAAGGCGTTCGTGTCGCAGGTCCGCGCGGCGCGCGGCGACTTCACGCAGCAGGAGATCAAGGCGCCGGGCAAGGCGAACAACGGCGCGACGTCGACCACGGTGCCGACCAAGGGCGCCACGTCGAGCGGCACGTTCATGTTTGCGCGGCCGGGCAAGTTCATCTGGTCGTATCAGAAGCCGTACTCGCAGATCCTCCAGGCCGATGGCGACAAACTCTACGTCTATGACAAGGATCTCAACCAGGTGACCGTGCGCACGCTCGGCGGCGCGCTCGGCGCGAGCCCGGCGGCGATCCTCTTCGGCAGCAACGATCTGGAAAAGAACTTCAATCTGCGCGATGCGGGCGAGAAGGGCGGCATCGACTGGCTCGAGCTCACGCCGAAGTCGAAGGACACGCAGTTCGAGACGGTCGGCATCGGCTTCAAGGACGGCAACCTGCAGGCGATGGAGCTGCACGACGTCTTCGGCAACGTCACGCTGCTCACGTTCTCGAACATCCAGAAGAACCCGCCGATCAAGAGCGATACGTTCAAGTTCACCGTGCCGAAGGGCGCGGACGTGATCAACGGATAAGACGCTGCTGCGCGGCTCCGAGCGGGCCGCGCGATCCTGCATCAGTCAACGATAGCTCGTGACGAGCGTCACCGCGGTGCCGGACGGCGGGGCATCGTCCTTCGTGCGCATCGACAGCGTGCCGCCCATCGCGCCCACGAAATATGCGCCGCTCGGACCGGGCTTCACGACACGCCCCTTGTGATCCGTGAAGCTGGCGGTCAGGGCGTCCGCGGTGCGCGCCTGGCCCACCACCGACAGCGACACGTCGGCATTGGTCGGACTGTACGGCATTGGCAGGAAGCTCACAAAGGTGGTGCCGCCACTCGTGCCGGTTATCTGGGTCGGCGCCGCGGTCGAGCCTTGCGCGTGCGCAGCAGACCCCACGGACATCGCAAACGACGGCGCCAGAATTGCGCCGATGAACGTGACGGTGCCGCCCGCCGCCGCGGTTGCTTCGCCCGCGATCGAAAAACACGCGGTCGCGCTCATCACGGCGATTTTTCCAATCAGTGCTGCAACTCTCAGGTTCGCTGTGTTCATCTTTTCCCCCATTGAAAAGAAGGTCGTCTGCTTTATCGCGGCTGCATATCCGGCACGGCAGGAACGCACATCGGGCCGTCCGGGGGAGGTCGGTGGTCTTATTTTTGAGATGTGTGCCGACAGATATTAGGAGAATTCGTATTGGTGGGGCAATACGAATTTGATAGTTAAACTGTAAAAATAGGTGTTATTGGTCTGGGGGCATTTCTGCTGTCAATTAACTTGATTAGTGGCAGTTAAATCGACATGCGCTTGCTGTGAATATCAGGCGTGGGCGGCTTGCATGTCGGCGATGAATGCCTCCACGATCTCGTGCTTCGCACCGCGCGCGACATTCCCGCGCTCGGCGCGCGTGACCATCTGAAACGCGACGCGATAGCGCATCGACTTCGGGTTCAGCGGCGCGAGCAGACCTTCCTTCACGTAGGGCGCGGCAAAATGCTCGGGCAGATAGCCGAGATGGCGTCCCGACAGCACGAGCATCGCGACGGCCTCCATGTTGTCCGCGACCGCGCCGATCTTGCGCGGCGTGAGTTCGCCCGCTTCGGGCAGCGGATAGCTGCGCCACGCCCAGTCGTGCTCGAACGCCTGCGCGACGCCGACGCGTCCCGCGCGCGCGAACAACGGATGCTCGCGTCCGCAGTACGCCAGTTGATCCTCCGCGAAAATCTCCGTGTATTCGAGCGACGGCACGCGATGCCAGAAGTAGCCGATCGCCATCTGAATCCGCTCCGACAGCAGCATTTCCTCGAGCTCGCCCGGCGAGCGCACGAGCACCGCGAAGCGCACGGATTCGTCGCGCTGCCGGAAGCGAGCGATCGCCTGGCTGACGCGCGCGTTCGCGCTGACCGGCGTATTGCCGATCATCCCGAGCGTGAGCGTGCCGACGAGCTTCTTGCCGACGTTGCGCGCAGTCGAGTCGAACGTGTCGATGGCTCCGAGCAGCGTCCGGCACGCCTCGACGAACTGCTCGCCGCGCGAGGTCAGCGCGAAGCCGCCGCGCCCGCGCTCGCACAGCCGGTAGCCGAGCCGCGTTTCTAGAGTGGCGAGCTGCGTGCTGATGGTCGACTGGCCGACGTTGAGCGTCGCCTGTGCCGACGAGACGCCGCCCGCATCGACGATGGCGAGAAACACGCGGATCAGGCGCAGATCGAGATCGGAGAGATGAGTGAACATGGGCGCCGCCGCCGATACATCGATGGACATCGATGTGAAGTTAATTTCATCGCCATTTTAACTTCGCCCGGAAGCGGCTATTAATTGTCAGGTGACCACTCGCATTCATCTGACGCCATGAATACATCCTCGCTTTTCGCGCCGGCCGAGCACTTCGATTCGCACTTCCTCGAACAGCGCGCCGAGCGCCCGCAGCCGCTTTCAGGCAACCAGATGCCGCGCTGCGGCGGCATCACGACGATGATGCGCCTGCCGCACGTCCAGTCGGCGCAAGGGCTGGATGCATGCTTCGTCGGCGTGCCGTTCGATCTCGGCACGTCTAACCGCACCGGCGCTCGCTTCGGTCCGCGCCAGGTGCGTAGCGAGTCCGTGCTGCTGCGCCCCTACAACATGGCGACGCGCGCCGCGCCCTTCGATTCGCTGCGCGTCGCGGATATCGGCGATGTCGCGATCAATCCGTACAACCTGCTCGATTCGATCGACCGCATCGAGCGCGCGTATCGCGAGATCCTGAAGCACGGCTGCAAGCCGCTCACGCTCGGCGGCGATCACACCATCGCGCTGCCGATCCTGCGCGCGATCCACGCGAAGCACGGCAAGGTCGGACTGATCCATATCGATGCCCACGCCGACGTCAACGACACCATGTTCGGCGAGAAGATCGCGCACGGCACGCCGTTTCGGCGCGCGGTGGAAGAAGGTCTGCTCGACTGCTCGCGCGTCGTGCAGATCGGCCTGCGCGGAACGGGCTACGAGGCCGGCGATTTCGACTGGTGCCGCGAGCAGGGCTTTCGCGTCGTGCAGACGGAGGAATGCTGGAACAAGTCGCTCGCGCCGCTGATGGCCGAAGTGCGCGCGCAAATGGGCGATGGCCCCGTCTACATCACGTTCGATATCGACGGCATCGATCCGGCGTTCGCGCCCGGCACGGGGACGCCGGAGATCGCGGGACTCACCGTGCCGCAAGCGCTGGAAATCGTGCGCGGCGCGCGCGGGCTGAATATCGTCGGTGCGGATCTGGTGGAAGTCGCACCGCCGTACGACCCGTTCGGCACGACCGCGCTGCTCGGCGCGAATCTCGCGTTCGAACTGCTGTGCGTGCTGCCGGGCGTGGAGTATCGGGCGTCGAAGTAACGCGGTAGTTGCGTGCGCTGATAGTGAAAAGCCGCCATTCGGCGGCTTTTCTTCTTGAAGACGCCTATCAGGCGTATGCGCGACGCCTTCCCGACACGAGCAGCAGATAGCACACGGCGCCGAGCGCGAGCGCGGGCAGCGTCGCGCCGAGATTCGGCAGCCATTGATTGATCGCGTGATACGCGGCAATCCCGATGCCCCACGCGATGAACGCGCTCACGTGCCAGCCGCCCGAATAGCCGTAGCGGCCATCGACAGACCCGAGCGCGGCCGTATCGATGCGGCGCTTTCTCACGATGAAGTGATCCGCGAGCACGACGCCGAAAAGCGGCGCGAACACCGAGCCGATCAGGAGCAGGAAGTTCTGGTACTTGCCCATCTCCACGACGAGCGCGACCAGCGTGCACAGCGCGCCGAACGCGCACGAGAGCATCGGCACGCCGGCGCGCGCCCAGAACGTGCCCGTTGATACGGCCGCCGAGTGGATATCGGCGAAGGCGTTGTCGGTTTCGTCGATCAGGATGAGAAAGAGCGCGAGGCCGCCGCCTGCCTGCGCGAACGCGGTGGTGAGAAGCGCATCGCCGCCGCCTGCCGCGAGTCCGTAGATCGCGCCGAGCGCATAGAACCACAGATTCGCGATGCCGTAGCCGAAGAGCGTGCCGCGAAACGCGCCGCCGGGACTCTTGCCGAAGCGCGTGTAATCGGCGATCAGCGGCAGCCATGACAGCGGCATCGCGACGACCAGATCGATGCCCGCGCCGAACGCCATTTCGCCGGTTCCGGCGCGCGCCATCAGCGCGGCGAGATCGTGCTTGGCGAGCAGATTCCACGTGAGCCAGCCCGCGCCGCCGAGCAGCAGCCAGATGCCCCAGGTCCGCAGGAAGCGCCGCACGAACGAGAGCGGGCCGCTCACCGCGAGCAGTGTCGCGAGCGCGCCGAAGATGAGCGTCCAGACGAGCGGCATCGAGAAGTGGAACGACTGCTTCGCGAGGGCTTCGGCGGAATCGCGCATCACGATGATCTCGAACGAGCCCCAGCCGACGAGCTGTATCGCATTGAGCACCGCGGGCACCGACGCGCCGCGCACGCCGAGCGTCGGCCGCAGCGACGACATCGCCGCGAGCCCCGTATCGGTGCCGACGACGCCCGCGAGCGCGAGCAGCACGACGCCGATCACCGTGCCGATGACGATCGCCGCGAGCGCATGCGGCAGCGATAGGCCCGGCACGAGCAGCGCGCCCGCCTGCGCGACCAGGAGGCCGATGCCGAGCGAGAACCACAGCGCGAAGGCGTCGCTCGTGCCGAAGGCGCGCCGCTCGGGCGGCACGGGCGTGAGCGGCGCGTACGTGGCGCTGCTGTCGATATCGCCGAGAGTGTCTTGCTGCATGGAATAGCGTCCCTATATTGTCTGGTCGAGCCGAACGTGTCCGCGCGCGCGGCTGTCATAATTATCCGATTCTGCGGTCCGATTGCCCCGCGCGACAACCTGGCCGAATGGCCGATGCACGAGCGCGCTGCAAAAGGGCAAGATTATCGCCGCGTTTGGCTCAACCGCGCTCGTCGATCCGATCGAGCGCCTTCGCGCATCCATTGCGCCCGACAAGCACATGTTCGAAGAAAACCGTGGCACCGTTCCGCTCGCGGAGCGCCTGCGCCCTCGCACCATCGACGACGTGATCGGCCAGAAGCATCTGCTCGGTCAAGCCAAGCCGCTGCGCGTCGCGTTCGAATCCGGCGAGGCGCATTCGATGATTCTCTGGGGCCCGCCCGGCGTCGGCAAGACCACGCTCGCGCGCCTCATGGCCGATGCGTTCCATGCGCAGTTCATCTCGCTTTCGGCGGTGCTGTCCGGCGTGAAGGATATCCGCGAGGCCGTGGAGACCGCGCAGATCCATCGCGCGAACGGGCATCAGACGCTCGTGTTCGTCGACGAGGTGCATCGCTTCAACAAGAGCCAGCAGGATGCGTTCTTGCCGCACGTCGAATCGGGGCTGTTCGTATTCGTCGGCGCGACGACGGAGAATCCGTCGTTCGAAGTGAACAGCGCGTTGTTGTCGCGTGCGGCGGTGTATGTGCTGAAGAGCCTCGACGCCGACGAGCTGAAGGAGCTGCTCGAGCGCGCCACCAAAGAACTCGGCGGCCTGACATTCACCGACGAAGCCCGCGACGCGCTGATCGGCTCCGCCGACGGCGATGGCCGCAAGCTGCTGAACAACCTCGAAATCGTCGCGCGCGCGGCGGCGCAGCAAAAGCAGACCGACGTCGACGGCGCGTTGCTCGGCAGCGCGCTCGCGGAGAATCTGCGGCGCTTCGACAAGGGCGGCGACGCGTTCTACGACCAGATCAGCGCGCTGCACAAATCGGTGCGCGGCAGCAATCCCGACGCGGCGCTCTACTGGTTCTGCCGCATGCTCGACGGCGGCGCCGATCCGCGTTATATGGCGCGGCGCATCGTGCGCATGGCGTGGGAGGATATCGGTCTCGCCGATCCGCGCGCCGCGCGCATCGCGCTGGATGCAGCGGAAACCTACGAGCGGCTCGGCACGCCGGAAGGCGAACTGGCGCTCGGCCAGGCATTGATCTATCTGGCCGTCGCGCCGAAATCGAACGCCGGCTACAACGCGTACAACGAGGCGCGGCGCTTCGTCGGCAAAGATCAGTCGCGCGGCGTGCCGGTACATCTGCGCAACGCGCCGACCAAGCTGATGAAGGAACTCGGCTACGGCCACGAATACCGCTACGCGCACGACGAGCCCGATGCCTACGCGGCCGGCGAAACCTATCTGCCCGACGGCATGCGCGATCCGCACTGGTATCAGCCGACACCGCGCGGGCTCGAAGGCAAGATCGGCGAAAAGCTCGCGCGTCTCGCGGAACTCGACGAAGCGTGGCGGCGCGAGCATCGCGACGAGAAGAAGCGCTGAAATCGCCGCCGTTCGTTTCGCACGCGGGCCAATGGCGTTTCGCCATGCGCACCGCCGATTGCGCCCGTCGCGCGATGACCGTGCGCTAAAATCGGCGTTTCCGATTACTTAACAAGCAGCCCCGCCATGCTCGACATCCAACACCTCCGCAAAGACCTGGACGGCGTCGCGAAGCGCCTCGCCGATCGAGGCTACACGCTCGACGTCGCCGCCTTCGCCGCGCTCGAAGCCGAGCGCCGCGAGATCCAGACCCGCACCGAAGAGCTGCAGGCGCGTCGCAACAGCCTGTCGAAACAGATCGGCGCGATGAAGGGCCGCGGCGAGGACACGTCGGCGGTGATGGCGGAAGTGGGCGGCATCGGCGACACCATGAAGGAATCGGCGGCGAAGCTGGAAGACATCCAGAAGCGCCTGTCGGACCTGATGCTGACCGTGCCGAACCTGCCGCACGAAAGCGTGCCGGTGGGCAACGACGAAACGCAGAACGTCGAAGTGCGGCGCTGGGGCACGCCGCGTTCGTTCGACTTCGAGATCAAGGATCACGTCGATGTCGGCGCGCCGCTCGGCCTCGACTTCGAAACCGGCGCCAAGCTCTCGGGCGCGCGCTTCACGCTGCTGCGCGGTCAGATCGCGCGGCTGCATCGCGCGCTCGCGCAGTTCATGATCGACACGCACACGGAGCAGCACGGTTATACCGAGGCGTACACGCCGTATATCGTGAATCCGGAGATCCTCTACGGCACGGGCCAGCTGCCCAAGTTCGCCGACGACATGTTCCGCGTCGAGAAGGGCGGCGACGAGAACACGGTCACGCAGTACCTCATTTCGACGTCGGAGATCTCGCTCACCAACACCGTGCGCGACGGCATCCTCGAAGCGAACGCGCTGCCGGTGAAGCTCACCGCGCATTCGCCGTGCTTCCGTTCGGAGGCGGGCTCGTATGGTCGCGATACGCGCGGCCTGATCCGCCAGCATCAGTTCGACAAGGTCGAGATGGTGCAGATCGTGGCGCCGGAGCATTCCTATGCCGCGCTCGACGAGATGGTCGGTCAGGCGGAGACGATTCTGCAGAAGCTGGAGTTGCCGTATCGCGTGATTACGCTCTGCACGGGCGACATGGGCTTCTCCGCGGCGAAGACGTTCGATCTCGAAGTGTGGCTGCCTGCGCAGAACACCTATCGCGAGATTTCGAGCTGCTCGAATACCGAGGCGTTCCAGGCGCGTCGCATGCAGGCGCGCTTCCGCAATGCGCAGGGCAAGCCTGAGTTCGTGCACACGCTGAACGGCTCGGGGCTCGCGGTAGGACGCACGCTCGTCGCGGTGCTGGAGAACTTCCAGAACGCCGATGGCTCGGTGACCATTCCGGCGGTGCTGCGTCCGTACATGCGTGGTGCAGAAAGAATCGAAGTTTCGACGTCGGTCTGACGTTAATTTTCAAAAAGGGGCTTGGAAACGTCAGAAGACTTCGATATACTTTCGTTCTTCGTTGAGCAACGACCCGCTTAACGAAGGCCGATCGAAGCGAGTGAAGTGAAGCGCCCGGTTGGTAGACGGAGAGGTGGCAGAGTGGTCGAATGTACCTGACTCGAAATCAGGCGTACGGTTTTCCCGTACCGTGGGTTCGAATCCCACCCTCTCCGCCAAAATTCTGAAACCCCGCAAGTCGAAAGGCTTGCGGGGTTTTGCTTTTGGTCGGCAGGTTGCTTGAAGCGGCGTCGCGCCGGGCGGCCGCCGCTTATATCTCGCTTACCTCAGGTCGTACACCGCGCAATATCGAACCGCAGTTCCGGCTCCGGCACGCCGCCATCATCGCCCGACGACTGCTGTACCTTCACGATCGAGCCATAAGCCGAAGGCGTCAGCGTCACGAGCCAGGCGTTCGATCCGACCATCAGCTCCGTCGATCCCTGATCGCGTCTCGTCTGCGCGGACGGAATCATGCGTTGCAGACAACTCGAAATATCCGACGCGGCCCGCGCCGACGAAACATGAATCACAGGCTTGGACGCGCGCAACTCGGGACCGCTCGTCGAGCTGCACGCGGCGAGGGCGGCGACGCCCGTGAAGACAGCGCCCAGGTAGGCAAATCGATGCGAGTTCATACCGCTCCGGCAAGTTCGAAACCGCGACACTAAAACACAAACAAGCGCTCGTCACAAGGGCGCGCAACCAACGCGGCTCATCCGAAAACAACACACTGGAAGCCTCGAAATGCAGCGCGCAAGCGCCTTTCCAAGCGGCGACCGTCGGCGGGAGTGCTATCATCGGCCCCATTGTCCTCGCGCATCGCCTGTCTGAAACACAGACGAAAACGCGCGTGGGCAGCACGCATCCGGCACGAACCCATTCGCATTGCTCAATGGCCATCACGCTCAAGACACCCGCCGACATCGAAAAGTTGCGCACCTCCGGCCGCATGGCCGCCGAAGTCCTGGCGATGATCGCCGAACACGTTCGCCCGGGCGTCACCACCGACGAACTCGACGCCATCTGCAACCGCTTCATCGTCAACGAACTGAAGGCCATTCCCGCCAACGTCGGCTACATGGGCTTTCCGAAGACGGTCTGCACGTCGGTGAATCACGTCGTGTGCCACGGCATTCCCGGGCCGAAGGAACTGAAGGACGGCGACATCATCAACATCGACGTCGCGATCATCAAGGACGGCTACTACGGCGACACGAGCCGCATGTACTACGCCGGCACGCCGAGTGCGCAAGCGCGCCGGCTCACCGAAACGACCTATGAAGCGATGCTCGCCGGCATGCGCGAAGTGCGCCCCGGCGCCACGCTCGGCGATGTCGGCGCGGCGATACAGAGCGTCGCGCATCGCGAAGGTTTCTCCGTGGTGCGCGAGTACTGCGGGCACGGCATCGGCCGCGTCTATCACGAAGATCCGCAAGTGCTGCACTACGGTCAGCGCGGCGCGGGCCTGCGTCTGAAGCCGGGCCTCGTCTTCACGATCGAGCCGATGGTCAATGCGGGTCGCGCGGCCACGCAGCAATCGCGCGACGGCTGGACCGTGACGACGAAGGACCGCTCGCTGTCGGCGCAATGGGAGCACATGGTCGCCGTGACCGATGACGGCTTCGAAGTGCTCACGCCGTGGCCCGACGGCACCGGCGCCTACGAAGCGCCATGAGCATCGCGGCCGGAACCCGTGTGCGCTGTAAAGCACTTTCCGGGATTTAGGAATTGACGGGTTCGCCCGTTCGGTTGAAGCTATGCCAATGGCCCGCGCGCCGGACCGGCCGACAGAGCCGCACGCGCATGGAGCTCGAAAGCGAGAGAGAAATAGTCTGCATGAGCGCCCGCATGAGTCCCTCATTGACCGTCAGCCGCATCGCCGCGCAACAAGGTTCGGTGTTGCGCGAGCTTCGCACGGCATCGCTGCGCGAAGCACCGTACGCATTCGGCGAGACGCTGGAAGATGCGTTGCTCGTCGAGCCGAAGTGTTTCGACGAAACCGCGGCGCTGCACTCGAGTTCGCCCCGGCTCGCGACATTTCTGCTCTACACGGAAGGCCATTCCTGCGGTCTCGTGCACGCGTACATCGAAGAGACGCCGGCCGCGCGCGCGTTCGTGAGTGCGCTGTGGGTCGCGCCGGCCGTGCGGCATCTGCGCGGCGGTGAACTGCTCGTGAACGTCGCATCGCAATGGCTCGCCGCGCAGGGCGCCGCCGAGGTGCATGCGTGGATCTCCGAGGAGAACCGCACCGCGATGCGCTTCTATGAGCGACTCGGTTTCGGTCCCACCGGCGATCGCCGCGCGATGCCGTCTCACGAGCAAGAAGCCGAGGCGCTCTTCGTGCTTCATATGGACGCCGAGTATCCCGCCTGACGCGCGTCAGTCGCGTTCTGTCGTCGCTTAGCGCGCGTGCCATGGCACCGCACGGCCGGCATTTCCCATTTCCGATCGCTGAAATCGGTCTCAAAAATTATGGCCGTGTGCGGCAACGCCTGTAAAATACGCAAAATTTTTGGCCGTTCTTATGTCGCTCAACAAAACGCCCTTTTTCGAACTGCGCAGCGGCTCCGTCGACACGCTTCTCTTCGTCGTCAAGACTCCCGACCTCGATGCCTTGCGCACGGAACTCACGCGGCGCTTCGAAGCGACTCCCGAATTCTTCGCCAATGATGTCGTCGCCATCGACGTGCGCCGTCTCGCCGATTCCGCGAAGGGCGGCGAAGGCGAGCGCGTGTCGCTCGCGGAACTCGAGACCTTGCTGAAGAGCGTGCGCATGCGCCCGATCGGTATCGTCGCGCTGCCCGCGCAGACGTGGGCGATCCAATGGGCGAACGAAGGCGGCCTGCCGATTCTCGAAGCGCGCGACCGGCGCGGCGCGCCGAAGCCATCGTCCGACGAAGCGAAGCCGAACACCGAAGCCGCCGCGGTCATCGAAGCGGCCGTCGCGAAAGAGCCCGCGCCCGCGGTGCTGCCGCAGCCGGCGACCATCATCGACCGTCCGCTGCGTTCGGGCCAGCAGGTCTACGCGAAGGGCGATCTCATCGTGCTCGGGCTCGTGTCGTACGGGGCCGAGGTGATCGCCGAAGGCAATATCCATATCTATGCGCCGTTGCGCGGCCGCGCGCTCGCAGGCGTGCACGGCAATCTCGACGCGCGCATCTTCTGCACCTGTCTCGAGCCGGAACTCATCTCCATCGCGGGTATCTATCGGACGACCGAGAACCCGCTGCCCGCCGATGTCGCGAGCAAGCCGGTGCAGATCTGGCTGCAAGACGAAAAACTCATGATCGAACCGCTGCGTCTGACCTGAAAGCTGCGCGCCCGATGCCCCTGGCGCGCGCTCGAAAGCAACGCGAGCGGACCTATTGACGAACACAAGGTACTTGTATGGCAAAAATCATTGTGGTGACTTCGGGGAAGGGCGGCGTCGGCAAGACGACCACCAGCGCGAGCTTCGCATCGGCGCTCGCATTGCGCGGCCACAAGACGGCCGTGATCGACTTCGACGTCGGTCTGCGCAATCTCGACCTCATCATGGGTTGCGAACGCCGCGTGGTGTACGACCTGATCAACGTCATTCAGGGCGAAGCGAACCTGCATCAGGCGCTCATCAAGGACAAGAAGTGCGAGAACCTCTACATCCTGCCGGCATCGCAGACGCGCGATAAAGACGCGCTCACGCTGGAGGGCGTCGAGAAGGTCATCGACGAGCTGGTCAAGATGGACTTCGAGTACATCGTCTGCGATTCGCCCGCGGGTATCGAGTCCGGCGCGCTGATGGCCATGCACTTCGCCGATGAAGCGCTCATCGTGACGAATCCGGAAGTGTCGTCGGTGCGCGACTCGGACCGCATTCTCGGCATCCTGTCGTCGAAGACCAAGCGCGCGAAGGAAGGCAAGGAGCCGGTGAAGGAACATCTGCTCATCACGCGATACAACCCGAAGCGCGTGAGCGAGGGCGAGATGCTGTCGCTCTCGGACATTCAGGAAATCCTGCGCATCGAGCTGATCGGCGTGATTCCGGAATCGGAAGCGGTGCTGCATGCTTCGAATCAGGGCTTGCCGGCGGTGCATCTGGACGGCACGGATGTCGCCGAATCGTACAAGGACGTGGTGTCGCGCTTCCTGGGAGAAGAGAAGACACTGCGCTTCACCGATTATCAGAAGCCCGGTCTGCTGCAACGCATCTTCGGCACCAAGTAAGGGGACGCAATGTCGATTCTTTCGTTTTTGCTGGGCGAGAAAAGAAAGTCCGCTTCGGTCGCGAAGGAACGCTTGCAGTTGATCATTGCGCACGAGCGCGCGGGTGGCAGAGCCGCCGCCGATTATCTGCCGGCGTTGCAACGGGAACTCGTTGCCGTGATTTCGAAGTACGTGAAAATCTCCGATGACGATATTCGAGTGAGCCTCGAGCGTCAGGACGACCTCGAAGTGCTTGAAGTGAAGATCGAGATTCCGCAGGCGTGATGCTGCGTGCGATGCGCGGGTGCGCGTCGCATATCGCAAGAAATGTCAAAGGCCAGGATCAGGCGATCCTGGCCTTTTTGCTTGTTGCGACAACGTTTGCGTTTCAGTCTTCGCTGGTTTCCGTGTCCGCTGCCAGTCAGTGACAGTTCACTGACACTTCACCACAAAACATTCCGGATTTGCCCTTTTGGCGCGCCCGCGCGTGTCATCGTCTGCGCACGCTTGCGCATTGAAAAAGCAAGCGGGCGTTCTCGTCCGTGAAGCCTTCATCCGCGCGTCATGCGCGTTCATTGTCTTCGAACACGAGGTCGATCATGAAACTGTCTTTCCGCCATCTGGCTGCTCAGGCTGCGCTCGTCGCCGCCGGTGTCGTGTGCGCGTCCGGCGCATTCGCCGATGTGGTGATCGTTGCACCGAGCGCTCCGCCCGCGCCGCGCTACGAGCCCGTTCCGCCGCCGCGCGCAGGTTTCGTCTGGGTGACCGGTCATTGGAGCTGGGAAGGCCGCTATGTGTGGCAGGCCGGCCGCTGGATGGAGGCGCGTGCGGGACAGCGCTGGGTACCGGGCGTGTGGGCGCCTTTCCGTGGGCAGTATCGCTACGTTCCGGGTCACTGGATCTGATTCGCTGACGCCGAGTGAGGCTTCGTCGTCGCGTGGATCTTCATCGCGATGACGAACGCCGGCTCATGCGCGGGCCAGAAAAAAGAACAGGCGCGAGGCTTTCGCCAGGCGCCCAAGAAACGCTCCCGCGATAAGCAGGAGCGGAGAGGAGAAGAGAGCCGCGCGTTAGTTCTGACGAAGTCAACGAACGGCATTACCTGCTCAGAGCAGGCCCGCCGGGGAAAGTTCAATCAATCCCGCAATTTCTTTGCAAACCCGGCGTCCGATATTGGTGCCGATCGATTCACGCGGTCAGTACTTCGAACGCGAGCACCGCCAGGATCGCGCCGACGTTCGCGATGACCGCTTCGAAAACCACGCCGCGCCATGTCGCCGGGCGGAACTTCACCGCGAGAAGCAGCGCCGTCAGAAGCGCGATGGCGATCATCGCGACGAGATGCGAACTGTCCAGATGAAAGCGCATGGCGGCCTTCCTTTTTCTATCGCGCACAACTTTCGGCGCGGGGCGTGATCGAGCTCATTTCCAGTATAGGCAGCGGACATATTTACGGGAAAGCGGACTAAAAAGTCATTTTGCCGCCAGCTTGCCGACTGCCATCGAGTGTTAATTTAAATACCGGCTGATTCAGGGAATTTTCTTTCCCGGCTAAGTACAAACCCCGCATGTGCGCCAAACCAGTCAGGCGGCG
The DNA here is from genome assembly GCF_900044055.2 of Caballeronia calidae. Lineage (GTDB taxonomy): Bacteria > Pseudomonadota > Gammaproteobacteria > Burkholderiales > Burkholderiaceae > Caballeronia > Caballeronia calidae. The sequence goes on from NZ_FCOX02000003.1 coordinate 45,714, forward strand.
CGCCGAACCGCATGTTCGCTGGAGCATTCGCCCAGATGACTTCCCCGACGACACGTTCTCTCGAAGTCGATTTCTTTCGGGGAATCGTGCTGCTGATTATCGCGGTGGACCATATAACGGGAAGTGTGCTTTCCCGCTTTACGCTACATCAATATGCGTTTTGCGATTCTGCCGAAGTGTTCGTGTTTCTCGGAGGTTATGCGTCGGCGGCGGCTTATACGGCGCTTGCGACTCGCCGTAGCGATTCTTCCGCCCGCCGACGCTTTTTCAAACGCAGCTGGGAAATCTATCGCGCGTATCTGTTTACGGCGTTTCTGATGCTGATCGGCGGCGGACTGCTGATGGCGCTGAAGGTCGATACGCCGATGGTCCAGTACACCGAATGGCCGACCTTCCTCGCGCGGCCAGCGGGCCTCATCGCCGATATCGCGTTGCTGCGTCAGCAGCCGTATCTCTCGGCCGTGCTGCCGATGTACTCCGTGTTCGCGCTCGCCGTGCCCGTGATCGTGCCGCTCGCGCAGAGAAAGCCCGTCGTCGCGATGTTCGGCAGCCTGCTCGTGTGGCTCGCGGCCATGCCGCTGCTGCGCTTCCTGCCCGGCACCTACGGGGAAGCGTGGTCGTTCAACCCGTTCGCCTGGCAATTGATGTTCATGACCGGCGTGCTGGCGCGCGTCCAGCCGATCAGCGGCGATTTCCACGCGGGCAAGTTCGCGCGCTGGCTGACCGCAGGTGCGATCGCGATCGCGCTGACCTTTGCGTTCTTCAAGCTTTTCCTCGAGACGCAGGCGCCGCCGGGATACATGAAGCAGAACCTCGCGACGCTGCGCATCGTGAGCTTCGCGGCCATCGCGTGGATCGTCGCGCGCGGCGTCCACGCGGGCTGGGTCGGCAAGCTCGCGCGCAAGCTGCCGGGCATCGTGACGATCGGGCAGCAGGGTCTCGTGTGCTTTATCGCGGGCACGTGCGTGTCGCTCGTGCTGGATTCGGCGCTGCGCGCGATGGGCGTGCTCGGACTCGGGCGCTATCCGTCGCACTGGATTCTCGGGCTCATCGCCGATGGCATCGCGATCGTCAGCCTGCTGTGGCTCGCGCGCTTCTGGGCCGATCGCAAGGCGGCGAAGTCGGCGCGCGCGAAGGGGATCGAGCGGCCGACGCCGCGCATCCGGGTCATCGAGGACAGGCCGGTGCCCGCCCATGCTGCCAACCGGCGCGATCGCTGAGCGCGCCGGCCGGTCTCCGGTTCACTTCAACGTGATGTTGCGCGTCTCGCGCATGCACAACACGGCGACGAGGCTCACCGCCGCCGCCGCCGATACATACCCGCCCACCCACGCAAGCCCGCCGCGATTGGCAAGCAGTTGCGCGATGTACGGCGCGACCGACGCGCCCAGAATCCCGCCGAGGTTGTACGCGACGCCCGCGCCCGTGTAGCGCACGTTGGTCGGGAAGAGCTCGGGCAGCAGTGCGCCCATCGGAGCGAAGGTGACGCCCATCAGGAAGAGCTCGATCGTGAGGAAGAGTGCGACCTGGATCGTGTCGCCGCTGCCGAGGAGCGGGGCCATCGCGAAGCCGGAGAGGATCGCGAGAAGGCAGCCGACGATCAGCACCGGTTTGCGGCCGAAGCGGTCGCTGGCGATCGCGGAGATCGGCGTGGCGATCGCCATGAACAGCACGGCGAAGCACAGCAGGCCGAGGAAGGTCTCGCGCGCGAAATGCAGCTTGGCGACGCCGTACGACAGCGAGAACACCGTCGAGATATAGAAGAGCGTGTAGCAGACGACCATCGCGAACGCGCCGAGCAGCGTCGGCACGAGATGGCTGCCGAGCAGCGTCGCGATCGGCACCTTCACGCGCTCGTGCCGCTCGACGGCCGCGCGGAACGCCGGCGTCTCCGCGATTTTGAGGCGCACGTAGAGACCGAGCGCGACCAGCACCGCGCTCACGATGAACGGCACGCGCCAGCCCCAGCTGCGAAACTGCTCGTCCGACAGCGTGAGCGCGAGACCGAAGAAGAGCCCGTTCGATGCGAGAAAGCCAATCGACGGCCCGAGCTGCGGGAACATGCCGAAGAGCCCGCGCTTGCCCTGCGGCGCGTATTCGGTCGCGAGCAGCGCCGCGCCGCCCCATTCGCCGCCGAGGCCGATGCCTTGCCCGAAGCGCAGGATGCACAGCAGGATCGGCGCGAGGCTGCCGATCGAATCGTAGCCGGGCACGAAGCCGATCAGCGTCGTCGAAACGCCCATCACCAGAAGCGATGCGACGAGCGTCGATTTGCGCCCGATGCGGTCGCCGAAATGCCCGAACAGGAACGAGCCGATCGGCCGCGCGAAGAACGCGATGCCGAACGTGACGAACGCGGAGAGCGCCTGCGCGGCGGGCGAGTCGTGCGGAAAGAACACGGGACCGATGACGAGCGCGGCCGCGGTCGCATAGACATAGAAGTCGTAGAACTCGATGGCGGTGCCGATGAAGCTCGCGAAAATGACGCGAGAAGCGCTTTGGGATCCGTCGCCGGGCTTTGCGGCGGAAAGCGAGGATGAGGACATGCTGTCTCCGTTGTCGTGTTGCAGTGTTGCGAAGCATTGTCGCGCGCATCGCCGGGCGAGGGCGATCGAAGTGGCGAGCGGTGTCATCGCTCGGTGCGCGTCAGCCTTTTGTAGGGATTGCGATGCGATGGCAGGAAAGCCAGGGTTTGACGGCGCGCGCGAGTAGCGCGCGATGTCGCGGCGCAGTTGGGCTGCGCTCAGGCGCTTCGCGCGACGTGCGGGGTGAGCATGAGGCGAAGGCCGCGCCGGAAGCAGGTCCGGCAGGGGTGCAAAAAATTATAACGAGCGTGCGCGGCGAGCGCCAATCAATCGATGGTCGTCGCCTGTGGCGAGTGCGAGGTTTGCAACTGGAACTGACCGTTGTCGTTGAACATCCAGCCCTCGAAGAGTTCGAGCTGGCCGTTGCCGTTCAGAAGCCGCGCGGGCGGCGCGGGCAGCGGGGCTGCGCGGCGCAGCGATGCGAGCGCGGTGGCCTCGGCGTCGTCGTCGCCATTGGTGCGATACACCGACGAGTCGACGACGCGCCCGCCGCGATCCACGGTGAATGACACGAGCACGAACGAGCGCAGCATCGCCTGAGGCGTGCCCTTCAGCACGAGCGTTGGATTGCGCTCGAAGATGCGCTGTGCGACGCGGGTCTTGTACTCGTCGAGCGTTAAAGCGGGGCCGGCCGGCGGGGCGGTGCGTGCAGCCACGACGCTCGGTGGCGGCGTGATGATGCAGGCGGTCGTCGCGAGCGCGCCGATCACCGCAATGAGGAGAGAGCAGGATCGTGGCGCGAACATCGCAGGCATGACGGAGAGGGCGTTACTTTAATAGTAGTCGCTCCGAACTCCGGGAGCAGGAAATAAACGTGCGCCAGCGCGCGCTCGGGCGCGGGATTTGCTGACGATGCTTTCATTCCAAAGCACCGAGGGAGGCAGTCATGAGCAGCGAGACGAATCGTCCGGAAGGCGAACAGCCCGTCGAACACAGCGACAACGAAAAGAGCAAGTTGCCCGAGCGCGATGACGAAAACCGCAAGCAGGGTCCGAACGACAGGCCCGGCAAGCAGTCGGGCGAGGGCGAGGCGCCGGTCGGCTGAGCCGCGCGCGACGTGCGGCATCGGCGCGGCGGTGCTAAGGTAGTGAGGGGATGTCCCCGGTTTTCGGGAGGATGCCATGTCACGCAAGAACGATCCTGCACAGTCGGGCGCGCCCGCACGGCAACAGCAAACGGCTTCCGGCGCGCAATCGAAGAGCGAGACGAAACCTGCCGCGCCGAAGCAGGATGCGGCGAAGGCAGAGCCGGTTCCGCACGTTCGGCCGCCTGTCAGATCCGACGATAACTGAAGCGAAGGGCGGCGCCCATGCGCGCCGCTCTTGGCTTTGAGGTCAATCAGTCGGTATAGGGCTTGACGAGCTCGGCGCAGTGTATCGGCGCGGTCGAACGAACCGCGCCGGTTTCGGCCGCGCGCGTTTCCACGCAGCGATAGACGCTATTGGTTTTCTGAAGCACGTAGGTGTCTTCGGGAAGCCCTGAACTGCGCGCGGCGACGCTCGTCACCGCGACGATTCCATAGCCGTTCTGGATCAGATCGAAGAGGTTTGTTTCGGTCGCGCGCCATTGCGCGTTGGGCTGAGGCTGGGCCTGTACCGGCAGGCTTGCGGCGGCGATGCAGCCGAAGAGGATGGGCAGGATGCGGCCTGGCTTCATGGGCGGTTCTCCGCGGTGTTATCGATGAGGCGGTTAGATGCCGTTGCGGCCGCCGTGTTCACACCGATTGTCTTTGAAGCGCGGTTGTTGAATTCAGGCGGCGAAAAAAACGGCCTCGCGCGATGCGAGGCCGAAAGTCCAACCTTACCCATTGAAGGCCTCCTTAAATCGAGAATGGGGAAACTCGGCAAGGAGGCATGGGGAAGATACGTGGCTGCGGGCGCGTCGGATATGCGGTTTGTCTGAAAGTCGGGGTATGGGCGATGTCGGTCGATTTGCGCTTTGGAGAATCTTTCAGGATATCGAAGCGAGTGGTGGGGCGGTTGTGCGAGTGCTTGCTCCACATGGGGTTGGGTCGAGCTCTGCGAAGGCCGGCGCGCGGCTGAGCCTGAACACACTTGGAAGCTCGTTGCTGATTTTGCCCCTGACGCCCCGGCAACATGAATCAACGTTTGTGGCGTTCGGCAGACATTCTGGCCGAACGATGGACTGTCCATTTCGGAACGACGCACTGGTTTTGGCCGGCTCTTTCGTGCTACCTCTGTTCCCCTTCAAAGACAGCACAAAGGGGGGGGCACGGTACATGTTTTATCTTGCACCGTACTACGGCACCCACAGCGAGCACCTTAAGCACATCCACCTCTTCTGGCGCAGCGTGAACCAGTCGATTCATCTGAGCGTGCGGGACTCACACACGGTCGATCCGGTTCGCCATTACTGTTTTGGAACCAGCCAACACTTCACTGAAGTGACTCGCAGCGAGATTGCGGACATATCCGTGGCCATGCAGATCGCGCGAGAGGCGTTTCTTCAGAACGGGTTCCTCCATACTTCCCTGACCGCTTGCGACACTGAATTGCGGTCTGTGCTCGCGCGTATCGATATCCATCGCGGCCCAGCATATTTTCCATACGAAGTCAGCGAGGTTGCTCAAGCGGTGCTTGATGAGGTGAAGCACGGCAATCTCGTCTTCGTGCCGACGAACGAGGATTTGCGAATTTGCGTCAAGGCCATTCAAGAGGATCGGAAAAAACGGCACGCATCCGACGCACAGCAGCCGCGGAGCGCAAATCCCTACGCGACCATCGAGCAGATGATCGGCGAGCCGTTGCGTATGCCGCAGAATCTTGACACGTTATCGCCGCTCGACGACGTGCAGCCGTTCAAGTATCACCCGGGCATGCCCGACGGTGAAGTTTTCGACCTTGCCAAGACGCCAAATGCCGGCGAACCCGGTAGCTGGTACACGAATTCAGGTAGCGGACAGATGCGGTTATACGGTGACGGTGGTCAACCTGTCGTTGACCTTGATTTCGAGCACGACCATGGACAAGGCGTACCGCACGCCCACAATTGGAGCATCGATCCTCTTACTGGAAAAAATAGTCGCGGCTCCGGCGTTCCGTTCTCAATTCTTCCGTAGGGCTTCCAGATGATCACCTCGAATTTCACCTGCACCAAGGACCTTGCCGCGCTTCCCAGCTTTCACGACGCCGAACTCATATCGGTTGAGCATGATCCAGATGCCAAGATTCTTGCTGTCAGATTCAAGCGAGTGTCTGGCCCGGTTGAAACGTTGGTGTTCTCCGGCGTGATAGCGCAGCGAATGATCGACTTTTCAGACCAGAACGTCGCATCTCGCCTTTTGATTTCTCCGCTGCATCACTTTTCAATGGATGACCTGCGTACATGGATGTGTTGGATGCACAGCCGTGAGGACGCGAAGGCGCCGGATGTGGATAGCACAATCGTCGAGCGGCTTCATCAAGACGTGGTGGACGGGCGCAAGGCGCTGTTCATTCTCGAACCTTCCTGCGGTGCAGAAATGGCGGTGCTCTGCGAATCCATCGCGATCCGCACCTAGTAGGAAAAGGTGATGTTTGGCGCCATTGTTCACATCGCCGTGAGATCGCTGGGACGGGGCGCGTCGAAGTCTGTGAAGATCGGCGCGTGGTCGTGCCGGTACAGGATTGGCGGCCCATTGCCGTTTCTACCCGCGATGTCTTGCCTGTTTTTCGCCCCCAAAACGACAAAGCCCCGTAAGCTTTTGAACTTACGAGGCTTTCCCTCAATCTCTGGCGGAGGCGGTGAGATTCGAACTCACGGAAGGATCGCTCCTTCGCCGGTTTTCAAGACCGGTGCCTTAAACCGCTCGGCCACACCTCCAGCAAGGCGCGTATTGTAGCGCAACTGACACGCCGCGAGGAGCGTTCAACCTTCGAGCGATTTCGTCGCCCTGAGCGCGGGGAAAAGGCGCATCCACAAAAGCGCGACGACGATCGTGCCGATCCCGCCGATCAGCACTGCCGGCACCGCGCCGAAGAGCCCCGCCGTCATCCCCGATTCGAACTCGCCGAGCTGGTTCGACGTCCCGATGAACAGCGAGTTGATCGCGCCGACGCGCCCGCGCATTTCATCGGGCGTCTGCAACTGCACGAGCGACATACGCACGACCACGCTGATCACATCCGATGCCCCGAGCATCGCAAGCGCGACAAGCGACACATAGATATTGCGCGACAGCCCGAACACGACGGTCGCGATCCCGAACGCAATGACGCCGCCGAACAGCGCGTGGCCCGCGCGCTGCCGCAACGGAAAGTGCGCGAGCCAGATCGATCCGGCGAGCGCGCCGACGGCGGGCGCCGCGCGCAGAATGCCGAGTCCCCACGGCCCGGTATGCAGGATATCGCGCGCATACACAGGCAGGAGCGCCGTCGCGCCACCGAGCAGCACCGCGAAGAGATCGAGCGACAGCGCGCCGAGAATGACCGGCTTGCCGCGGATGAAACCGATACCGGAAAAGAGCGCCTCGAACGACAGCGGCGCGCGCATGCGTACTGCCTCGTCGATTCTGATCGCGGCCACCGCGCACGCCGCGACGAGAAACGCGACCGTCACTGCGCCGTAGACCGTCAGCGCGCCGAGGCCATAGAGCACGCCGCCCATCGCGGGGCCGAGAATCTGCGCGGTCTGGTTCGCGGACGTCGACCACGCGCTCGCATGCTGCAACTGATTGCGCGCGACGAGATTGGGCAGGAGCGCGGCCATCGACGGCGATTCGAACGCGCGCGCCGCGCCGGTGATGGCGGCGATCGCATAGATCGGCGCGACGTCGTGCCAGCCGTGCCATGCGCCGAGACACAGCACGAGCGCGGCGATGCCTTCGATCGACTGACACACGTACGCAATCGTGCGCCGATCGTAACGATCCGCGACGTGCCCGACGACGAGCGTCAGCACGAACATCGGCACGAACTGCGCGAGGCCGACGAGACCGAGCGCGTAAGCACTATGCGTGATCGAATAGACCTGCCATCCGATCGCGACCGACATCATCTGAAACGCCACCGAGGACATCACCCGCGCGGTCCAGAAAAGCGCGAACGGCCGATGCCGCATCACCGGGCCGGGCGCCATCGTGGGCGCGCTCAATTTTGCGGGTCCTTCAGAAACAGTTCCTGGAGATCGTTGAGAAAGCGCTGGCCGAGTTCGGTGGGCGCGATGCGCTCGATGTCGCGGGTGATGAGACCGCGCTTCTCGGCTTCGACGAGCGCCGGTTCGATCGCGGACAGCGCGAGTCCCGTGCGCTCGACGAACGCATGCACCGGAAAGCCTTCGACGAGACGCAGCGTGTTCAGCATGAACTCGAAGGGCAGATCGCGCGGGCCGGCCTCGCGTTCTTCCTGAATCGCGGTTTCGGTGGGCGAGAGCGCATGATCCATGTAGCTCGCGGGATGCTTGAAGCGCGCCTGACGCAGGATCTTCGACGGAAACGACAGCTTCGTATGCGCGCCCGCGCCGATGCCGAGGTAATCGCCGAAGCGCCAGTAGTTGAGATTGTGGCGGCTCTGCCGATGCGGCTTCGCATACGCCGACACTTCATAGCGCGCATAACCGGCCTCGCGCGTGCGCTCGTGAATCCAGTCCTGCATGTCGGCGGAAGCGTCGTCGTCGGGAAGGACGGGCGGATACTTCGCGAAGACCGTGTTCGGCTCCATCGTCAGGTGATACAGCGACAGATGCGGCGGCGCGAAGGAAATAGCCGTTTCGATATCGTGCCTGCATTCATCGAGCGATTGCTGCGGCAGCGCGAACATCAGGTCGAGATTGAAGTTGTCGAAATGCTTCGCCGCGATTTCGACGGCTTTTCTGGCCTGCGTCGCATCGTGAATGCGGCCGAGCGCCTTCAGATGCGCTTCGTTGAAGCTCTGAATCCCGATCGACAAACGGTTCACGCCGCTCGCGCGAAACGATGCGAACTTCGCGGCCTCGAACGTGCCGGGATTGGCTTCGAGCGTGATCTCGGCATCGGCATCGATGGGTAGCAACGCGCGCGCGTCCGACAGGAGCCGGTCGAGTCCCTTCGCCGACAGCAGCGAAGGCGTGCCCCCGCCGATGAAGATCGTATGCACCTGCCGTCCCCACACGAGCGGCAGCGCGCTTTCGAGGTCGGCGCGCAATGCATCGAGATAGCGTTCCTCGGGGAAGGTGTCGTCTTTCCACTCGTGCGAATTGAAATCGCAGTACGGGCACTTGCGCACGCACCACGGGAAATGCACGTACAGCGAGAGCGGCGGCAGCGACGTCAGCCGGATGCTGCCCGGCGACGTGAATGCCTGCACCACGTTGATGGTCTTCGGTCCGGCGCTCACGCAAGTTCCTTCAATCGTTGCAGCAGATCGCGCAGCGCGAGCGCGCGATGGCTCAGCGCGTTCTTGCGCGCGGGATCGAGCTCGGCGGCGGTGGCATTGAGCGCCGGCAGGAAGAAGTGCGGATCGTAGCCGAAGCCGTTCGCGCCACGCGGCGCATCGATCACTTCGCCATGCCAGCGGCCTTCCGCGATGAGCGGCTCGGGGTCATCGGCGTGACGCACGAGCACGAGCACGCAGAAGTAATACGCGCGGCGATCCGCTTGATCGGCGAGATCGGCGACGAGGCGCGCGTTGTTCGCGGCATCGCTCTTTGCGCCGCCATCCATGGACGCATAGCGCGCCGAATACACGCCCGGCGCGCCGTTCAGCGCGCGCACGCACAAGCCGGAATCGTCCGCGAGCGCGGGCAGTCCCGTCGATGAAGCCGCATGCCGCGCCTTCGCCAGGGCGTTCTCGACGAAGGTCACGTGCGGCTCGGGCGCTTCGGGCACGCCGAGCTCGCCCTGCGCGATCAGTTCGATGCCCGCCGCATCCAGCAGCGATGCGAACTCGCGCAGCTTGCCCGCATTGTTCGATGCGAGCACGACGCGGCCAAGACCATTGACATCAGACACCTTGAGTCTCCAGCGCTTCCTTCTGCTTCAGGATCAGCGCCTTGATGCCGCTGTCGGCGAGCGCGATCAGTTCGTTCATCTCGTCGCGCGTGAACGGCGCGCCTTCTGCCGTGCCCTGCACTTCGACGAAGCCGCCCGCGCCCGTCATCACGACGTTCATGTCGGTGTCGCATTGCGAGTCTTCGTCGTAGTCGAGATCGAGCACGGGCGAGCCTTCGAAGATGCCGACGGAAATTGCCGCGACGAAGTCCTTCACCGGCGACTGCGCGATCTTGCCCGCCGCGATGAGCTTAGTGACCGCATCGTGCGCCGCGACGAACGCGCCCGTGATGCTTGCCGTACGCGTGCCGCCATCGGCCTGGATCACGTCGCAGTCGATATGCAGCGTGCGCGCGCCGAGCGCGTTCAGATCGAACACGGAGCGCAGCGCGCGGCCGATCAGACGCTGGATCTCCTGCGTGCGGCCCGTCTGCTTGCCGCGTGCGGCTTCGCGGTCGCTGCGCGTGTGCGTCGCGCGCGGCAGCATGCCGTATTCCGCGGTGAGCCAGCCTTGCTCGCGGCCGCGCAGAAACTCGGGCACGCGCTCGGCGATGCTCGCCGTGCAGATCACTTTCGTATCGCCGAATTCGACGAGCACCGAGCCTTCCGCGTGCTTCGTGTAATTGCGCGTGATACGCACGTCGCGCAGCTGATTCGCGCGGCGGCCGCTCGGGCGCGGGGGAGAAGGCTTGAGCAGGGGAGAGTCGGTCATGGGTGCAAGAAAGAGAGAGTGGAACCAGCGAACCCACCGATTTTATCGTCATTCAACCGTGGACGTTGCGCGCGCGTCATGCATCACGAAGCAGCATCTCGAAGCGGCATCCGGGCGAGCCCTGCGACAAAAATGGGATAATGCGGATTCCTCGCCCGGCGGCCAAACGCGTGCCATTCCCAGCACTTTCGAGAGCGCCCGGGCGTTTCGTATCGAACCGGCCTTCGCAACGAAGGCTCATATCGCGAGACGTACCATGATCTACAGCATGACAGGCTATGCCAGCGCGACGCGCGAAGTCGTCGCGGATGGCGCGGGACCCAATGGCGCCGGCGGTTCGGGCGTCGGTGTATCGGTGGAATTGCGCACGGTGAATTCGCGCTTTCTCGACCTGAACTTCCGCATGCCCGAAGACGTGCGCGCAACCGAGCCGCAATTGCGCGAAATGCTGATGACCAAGCTCTCGCGCGGCAAGGTCGATATCCGCATCAATCTGAATCGCGTCGAGCAGACGGCGAACGCGGGCGCGCTGAATCGCGAAGCGCTCACGCAACTCGCGACGCTCGAGCGCGCCGTGCTCGATGTCTTCCCCGACGCCGAGCGCATGCGCACCGGCGAAATCCTGCGCTGGCCCGGCGTGCTCGCGGAAAGCGCGGTGTCGCAGGAAACGCTGCGCGAAGCGGTGCTCGCGTGCGGCAAGCAGGCCATTGCCGATCTCATCGAAGTGCGCGCGCGTGAAGGCGCGGCGCTCGGCAACGTGCTCATCAACAACGTGACGGAGATGGAAGCGATCGTCGCGCGCATCACGCCGCTCGTGCCCGAACTGATCGCGAAGCATCAGCAGAAGATCGTCGAGCGCCTGCAGGACGCGCTCGGCATCGCGACGACCGAAGGCGGCACGATGGTCGCGACGAGCGTGCCGCGCGAGGAAATCGCCGAGCGCATCCGCCAGGAAGTGACGATGTACGGTATTCGCATCGACATCGCGGAAGAGCTGCAGCGTCTCACCGCGCATCTCGCCGAGACGCGTCATGTGCTGCAGAAGGGCGGCAAGGTCGGCAAGCGCCTCGACTTCATGATGCAGGAGCTGAACCGCGAAGCGAACACGCTCGGGTCGAAGGCCGCCGCGAAGGAACTCGCCGATGCATCGATGACGCTCAAGTTGCTCATCGAGCAGATGCGCGAACAAGTACAGAATCTGGAGTAACGCAACATCATGCCGAACACCACGCACCGCTCGCATAGCCACTATACGGGCATCTATCCCGGCAACCTGTTCATGGTCGTGGCGCCTTCGGGCGCGGGCAAGTCCACGCTCGTGAACGCGCTGCTTGCCGAGGACAAGGACATCCTGCTGTCGGTTTCGTACACCACGCGTGAAGCGCGGTCGAAGGAAACCAACGGCGTGCAGTATCACTTCGTGTCCGTCGATGAATTCATGGAGCGGCGCGACAAGGGCGAGTTTCTCGAAAGCGCGGAAGTGCACGGCAACTACTACGCCACGTCGAAGCTGTGGATCGCGGACCAGATGAAGCAGGGCCATGACGTGCTGCTGGAAATCGACTGGCAGGGCGCGCAGCAGGTGAAGAAGCAGTTCCGCAACGCGGTGGAGATTTTCATTCTGCCGCCGTCGCTCGATGCGCTCGAAGACCGTCTCAAGAAGCGCGGCCAGGATTCCGAAAAAGTGATCGTGCGGCGGCTGCTCGCGGCCGGCAGCGAGATGGCGCATGCGTCGGAAGCGGAGTATGTCGTGATCAACGAGAACTTCGATCGCGCGCTCAACGAATTGCGCTGTCTCGTCGCGGCGACGCGTCTGCGCTTCACGTCGCAATACGCGCGCAACACGCAGCTTTTCGTCGATCTCGGTATCCACTCCACGCCGCAATCGTGACGCACTGCAGTGGCCGGTCATTCGGTCACATAAGGTAGAATAAAACCCACATCGAGAAGGAAACAAACATGGCCCGTATCACCGTTGAAGACTGCCTGAAACAAATCCCGAATCGCTTCGAGCTCGCGCTCGCGGCGACGTATCGCGCGCGTCAGCTCGCACAAGGCCATACGCCGAAGATCGAAAGCCGCGACAAGCCGACCGTCGTTGCGCTGCGCGAAATCGCCGCGGGCCAGGTTGGTATCGAAATGCTGAAAAAGGTGCCGGTCTAAAGGCCGCCCGCTTACTCGTTTCAACTCGTTTCATTTAGCCGTTTCATTTTTCGTAATCGACGACCACGCGCGTCACTACCACGGAGGCGAAGATGAGCCAGACACCGTTGCCCGTCTCCGCCGCCGTGGACCCCGACATCGAAATCGACGCCGATTCCGTGCTCGATGCCGATAAGCCGCACGCGGCGCGCAAGTACATCGATGCGGTCCTCGAACAGTCGTTCCGCCATCTGTTCGGCCCGACCGCCACGCCGGAGCAGCCGCGCAAGCATGACGTCGTTTCCATCTCGAAACTGACGAACGCGCTCGCGAGCTACATCACTCCGGAAGAGATCAAGGAAGTCAAGGCGGCTTTCCATTTCAGCGACGAAGCGCACCTCGGGCAGTATCGCCAGAGCGGTGAGCCGTACATCACGCATCCGGTGGCGGTCGCGGAAATCTGCGCGGGCTGGAAGCTGGATGCGCAATCGATCATGGCGGCGCTGCTGCACGACGTGATCGAAGATCAGGGCGTGACCAAGACCGAGATCGCGGAGCGCTTCGGCGCGAAGGTCGCGGAACTGGTCGACGGCTTGTCCAAGCTGGACAAGATGGAATTCCGCAATCGCGAGGAAGCGCAGGCGGAAAACTTCCGCAAGATGCTCCTCGCGATGGCGCGCGACGTGCGCGTCATTCTCGTCAAGCTCGCCGACCGGCTGCACAACATGCGCACGCTGGGCGCGGTGCCGCCGGAAAAGCGCCGGCGCGTCGCGCGCGAAACGCTCGATATCTACGCACCGATCGCCCACCGGCTTGGTCTGAACAATACGTATCGCGAGCTGCAGGACCTCTCGTTCGCGAACTTCAATCCGAATCGTTACGCCACGCTCGAAAAAGCGGTGAAGGCCGCGCGCGGGAACCGCCGCGAAGTGGTCGGCAAGATTCTCGAAGCGGTGCAGCGCACCATCGCGGACGCGAAGATCAACGCGGAAGTCACCGGCCGCGAGAAGACCATCTACAGCATCTACAAGAAGATGCGCGACAAGCAGTTGTCGTTCTCGCAGGTGCTGGATGTGTATGGTTTTCGCGTGGTCGTCGAGAGCGCGCTCGAGTGCTATACGTGCATCGGCGCGCTGCATGCGCTCTACAAGCCCGTGCCGGGCAAGTTCAAGGACTACATCGCCATTCCGAAGGTGAACGGCTATCAGTCCCTGCATACGACGCTCGTCGGCCCGTTCGGCGCGCCGATCGAGTTCCAGATCCGCACGCGCAAGATGCACGAGATCGCCGAAGCCGGCGTCGCGGCGCACTGGCTCTACAAGAACGGCGGCGCGGATCTGAACGATGTCCAGAAACGCGCGCATCAGTGGCTCAAGTCGCTGCTCGACATTCAAAGCGAAGCGGGCGATTCGAGCGAATTCCTCGAACACGTCAAGATCGACCTGTTCCCGGACGCCGTCTACGTGTTCACGCCGAAGTCGAAGATCATGCCGCTGCCGCGCGGCGCGACCGCGCTCGATTTCGCGTATTCCATTCACAGCGACCTCGGCAATCAGTGCGTCGCGGTGAAGATCAACAACGAGCTCCTGCCGCTGCGCACGGAGCTGAAGAGCGGCGATATCGTCGAAGTGATCACCGCGCCGTATTCCAAGCCGAATCCCGCTTGGCTCGGCTTCGTGCGCACCGGCAAGGCGCGCTCGGCCATCCGTCACTATCTGAAGACGATGCGCCTCAACGAGTCCGTCCAGCTGGGCGAACGGCTCGTCGATCAGAGTCTCAAGGGCTACGGTCTCGCGTTGTCCGACGTCACGCCGGAAGTGTGGGAAAAGCTCGTGCTCTGGACCGGCAACAAGACGCGCCAGGAAATCTTCGCGGATATCGGCCTCGGCCGTCGCGTGGCGGCGGTGATGGCGAAGCGCATCGAAGTATTGATGAACGGCATCGCCGACGACGACGAGCATTCGCATCGCGAGCATCACAACACCAATACCGCGCCGCCCGTGGTCATCACGGGGACGGAAGGAATGTCGGTGCAACTGTCGCCGTGCTGCCGCCCGATTCCCGGCGACAACATCATGGGCTACATCGGCATCGGGCTCGGCATGGCGATTCACACGACCGAATGCCGCGTCGCGCAGCGGATCCACCGGCGCGATCCGGGCCGCTGGATCGACGTCGCGTGGGCGCCGCAGCCGGGACGTCTCTTCGACGTCGCCGTGAAGGTGCTCGTGAAGAACACGAAGGGCGTGTTCGCGCGCGTCGCGGCGGATATCACGTCGGCGGATGCGAACATCGTCCATATCGCCATGGATGAGGACGTGTCGCAGGAAGCGAAGCTCCTGCGCTTCGTGATCCAGGTCAGCGACCGCGTCCATCTGGCCAATGTCATGCGCCGCGTGCGCACCAATCCGGACGTGATGCGCATCGCGCGCGAGCGTCCGAGCGACGAACCGCATCACCGCAATCAGGACGGCGGCATGCGCATCGACCGCGAGCGCGCCGACTACTGACGCGGCGCGCGGGTACGCGGCGTGCATGCCTGTCGTCGTCCGACGAACAGGAGAGAGCGCCGCAATGAACACTTCCGATCTCGAAGGCTCCACGCTCGATTATTGGGTCGCGCGCGGGCTGCATGAATTCATCCGCGAGATTCACTTCACCGACAGCGGAGAGACGCTCTCCATTCGCGGCAACGACCGCGGCAAGCCTTGGGACGGCCGCTTCCTGCCTTCGACATCATGGGAGGCAGCATCGGTCGTGCTGGAGCGCGCGTGCAAGCTCGAGATGCATGATCACGGGCGCGGCGAGGTGGTCTGCACCGTGAGCTTCGGCAAGGACGGCAAGCCGGTGGAAGGGCGGGGCGCGTCGCTGCGCCTCGCATTGTTGCGCGCGTTCGTGCGGCATGCGTTCGGCGATACGGTCGAGGGCGAATATCTGCGTCGCCCGCAGTCGCTGCTGGGCGCGCGCGCCGAGCCGATCGGGGAATCGAGCGCGGTGGCATCGGTGGAGGACGTGCCTTCGCCCGACAGGCATATCGGCGATATCAGCCCGGTGCCGCGCCCGTAGTCGGCGGATCATGTTCGGACGCGGAAAACAAAAAGGGCCTTCCGTGTGGAAGGCCCTTCGAAAAAATGGCGCGGCTGGCAGGATTCGAACCCACGACCCCTTGGTTCGTAGCCAAGTACTCTATCCAACTGAGCTACAGCCGCACGCAAAACGGTACTGCTTGTTACTTCTGCGCTTATGGTTAAGCGCTCGATGCTTTCACTATTGACGCGACCGTCAAGGAGAAAACACCAAAATAGGTGGCGCGGCTGGCAGGATTCGAACCCACGACCCCTTGGTTCGTAGCCAAGTACTCTATCCAACTGAGCTACAGCCGCACGCAAAACGGTACTGCTTGTTACTTCTGCGCTTATGGTTAAGCGCTCGATGCTTTCACTATTGACGCGACCGTCAAGGAGAAAACACCAAAATAGGTGGCGCGGCTGGCAGGATTCGAACCCACGACCCCTTGGTTCGTAGCCAAGTACTCTATCCAACTGAGCTACAGCCGCACGCAGAAGCGGAATTATAGCCAAGCCTGTTTTGAAATGGAAGGGGTATTGACCGAATTATCGATTTTTCTTCCACGAAGCACGCGCGAGGCGTGGTAAGTTGATGTTTCGTAAGCAAAGTACCTCCCGGAATTCGACATCGATTCGCATCATGAACAAGGCATTTGTCAAAGAGTCGGACGACACCGACGACGACCTCGAACTCGGCCATCCGGACGTCCCGGCGGGCACGAAGAACTACATCACGCCTGCGGGCCATCAGCGGCTGCGTGACGAGCTTCTGCAGCTTCTCGACACCGAGCGCCCGGAAGTGGTCAGGCTCGTCTCCTGGGCCGCTTCAAACGGCGACCGCTCGGAGAACGGCGACTATATCTACGGCAAGCGGCGCCTGCGCGAGATCGACCGGCGCATCCGCTTTCTGGGCAAACGTCTGGATCTCGCGGAAGTGGTGGACAGCAGCAAGCAGGAGAACGTCGACCAGGTGTTCTTCGGTGCGACAGTGGACTACGCAGGCGACGATGGCGATGTGAAAACCGTGACGATCGTCGGCGTGGACGAGGTGGACCTTGAGCGCGGCTACGTGAGCTGGATCTCGCCGGTGGCGCGGGCGCTGCTGAAGGCGAAGATCGGCGATACGGTCGCGTTGCACACGCCCGCGGGCGTGCAGCAGATCGATATCCTGGACGTGCGATATCCGCATTGATCCGGGACGCTGTGCGGTAGGGACGAAAAAAAGCCGCTCCGAAGAGCGGCTTTTCTACAGCGGTACTGCGTGTGAAGCTTAGAAGCGGTGACGCATGCCGACCGTAGCCGAAACTTGATTGTTCGACGACGCGATGCCCACGCCGTTGATCGTCGCGCCGCCCGGCAGGCCGTCCGTGTCCGTCACGTGCTGGTATTCGCCCTGCAGGTACACGTCGGTACGCTTCGACAGCGCGTATGCCGTTTGCAGGTTGAACTGATGGAACTTCGGCTTTTCGCCTTCGATGCGGCTGTCGGTGTACGTGTAGTTACCCGCGATCGACAGAGCCGGCGTCAGGTTGTAGCGGCCGTTCACTTCGTAGTTCGTGAAGCGTGCGCTGTTGCCCAAGCCGACCGAGCCCAGACCTTGCGTGCCGACGTTCGTCAGGCCTACGCCGTTGTCGAACATCGTCTGCGTGAACACGAAGCCAACCGTCGCCGGGCCGAACGCGTAGTTCAGGCCACCGCCGAAGATGCGCTGACGGCCCGACGCGAACGGCGTCTGATCGTTCGTGACCGCGCCAGCCGTCTGGACGCCCGTGACTGCGTTGACCGTGCCGGCGTTGTTCGACTGGAAGTACGCACCAGCGACGTTCAACGGACCGTAGTTATACGACACACCCGCGCTGTACGCACGGTTGTTCGCGAAACCGCCAGCCTGGTTCGAGAAGCCGTACATCGCGCCGAACTTGAAGCCAGCATAGTTCGCGCTCGTGTACTTGACCGAGTTGTCGACGCGGAACGTGTTGTCGAGGTTGTCGTTGTCGAACGGGTGGGCGAACTGCGTGCCACCGTATTGCGTGCCCGTCAGAGCCAGCGGTGCAATGAAGTCGACGACGGAGTCATATTGACGGCCGAGGGTCACTGCGCCGAACTGGTTGCTCGACAGACCGACAAACGCCTGACGGCCGAACTCACGGCCACCTTGGCTGTTCGTGCCGTTCATGATGTTGAAGCCGTTCTCCAACGTGAAGATCGCCTTCAGGCCGCCACCGAGGTCTTCCGAACCACGCAGGCCCCAACGGCTGCCGTTCACGGAGCCGCTCGTCGCCTTCCAGTTGCTGTGGCCCGAGCCGCCGCTGCCCGGAACGATGTTGTTGTTCGTGTACGTCAGGCCTGCATCGATCAGGCCGTACAGCGTGACGCTGCTTTGCGCGTGAGCGGCGGTGGCAAAAACGCCCGTCAGGGCGGCGACCATGAGAGTCTTTTTCATCTTTGTAACTCCGAGAGCAGATTGGGCCGGGGACCCAGGCTTTGAGGAAACCCTCGCTCCGGCGCGCTGCGAGAGGCGCGGGCGGAGGAGCAGTGCGTCGGCGGAGCGACACACTTGTTTCCGGACCAGACGAAGTGTAAAGACGGTGTTACAGACAGGGCGTTCCAATTTCCGCAATAAACCATTGTTGATGCGGCAATGATCTCGCTAAGGCATATTTTTCTTTATATACAAGGGTTTATCGGCGAATAAAGTCGTAAGGGGCGAACTGTCAACCAAACGACGTTGCGCATGCGCGACATGAATCGGCGCGGAAATACAACGGGAAAATTCGCAATGAGCATTGTTGATGTATCTGAAATAGAAGTTTGCCGGTTTTGCAGGTAATTTATTCGGAGCGCATCGCTATACTTCAGTTTCTGCTTTCCGAAGCAGACTTTTTCGTTGACGGAAAAAGATCTCCAAACTTTGTCAGCGCGACTTCCCGGTCGCGCTTTTTTTTTGCGTCGTCCGTTCTAGTGCGACGCCGTGACTTCTCCGCCCTTCACCGGCTCGCGGTCGAGCGGCCTCTATCACGTGGTGCCTCGCATTCATGGGCTAGGACAGCAGATTCTGACGTGCAGGATCGAATTCAAACGATGTCGCGGACTCCATCGCCGACAAGATCGATTGCGTGGGAAGCGATTTGAAACCATTTCGCGATTCGGTGTAGTTGAACCATCGTCACGATTCCCCCTTTACACTTAAGTTGCGATTTAGTTTTCATGTTGCTTAATGCCGGAGGATCGGGCAAGACGATTAAATATTCACGATTGCAATGATCCGGTTAGAGGGCGATATTTGTAATCGACGCGCCCGCTCTTTACTGCTACCAGATTCGATTACTTTCAAGTTGCGGTTATGTATCTCAAATGAATGTGATGGAACTGCGCATTCGAATTCACTGCCTTTCCAAAATGAAAATGGTTAATCGCGCGCATTGAGCGAAAGGTATCAATGCCTGCTGCGCCCGGTGCTGCGGAGACGCTTGCGCGGCGCATCGCTAGACGCCAGCGGCGGCCGAGCAGGCGCGACCGATCCGTCGCGAACGCGGGCGTCGGCGGAAAACATGAAAAGTATCTTTGTTAATCGGGGATTCCGATTACGGGTTGTCCGCTATTGCGATGTGATCAACTTTTAATGGTCACGCGCCTGAAATCGGAAAAGCGGTCGGTCGACATCCCAAGCAAAAAAATCGCTGACGCGAAGCGCCTTCGGCATCGCGTAATGAATCCCGATGCGGTATAAGCCAGCGATCCCTTGCAGCAAAAGCCCGCCGACCCGTGCTGCGTTAGAATGGGCAATCCAGCGAATCTCTCCCCCGGCCCATCGCGCCGTCTCGTTCGTTCATCCACGATGCAACTCGATCCGTCAATCAGCTTTGCCTATCCCTCCGAACCCATTGCGTTCGTCGATCTCGAAACGACCGGCGCGACGTTCGGCGTGGACCGCATCACCGAGATCGGCATCGTGGAGATCGGCCCGTCCGGTGTGTCGCAATGGACGTCGCTCGTCAACCCGGAAAAGCGGATTCCCGCGTTCGTTCAGCAGTTGACCGGCATCACCGATGCGATGGTGCGCGATGCCCCGACGTTCGAGCAGCTCGCCGCCGGCTTGCTCGAGCGAATGAACGGCCGCCTGTTCGTCGCGCACAACGCGCACTTCGATCACGGCTTCCTGAAGGGCGAATTCAGGCGCATGGGTCTTCGCTTCGCGCCCGACGTGCTCTGCACGGTGCAGCTTTCGCGCGCGGTCTATCCGTCGGAAAGCCGTCATGGCCTCGATGCGCTCGTCGAGCGGTTCGCGCTCGTGCCTGCCGCGCGGCACCGCGCGCTTGCCGATGCCGACCTGCTCTGGCAATTCTGGCAACACCTGCATCGCGCGCACGCGCCGGATGTCATGCGCGCACATCTCGAACGCGTGACGCGCCGGTTCCAGCTCGCCGCGCACATCGACGAGGACACGATCGAGCAGATTCCCGCCGGCTGCGGCGCCTACATGTTTTATGGCGATGACGACGCGCCGCTCTACGCCGGCAGAAGCGTGCGACTGCGTCAGCGCGTGCGTTCGCATCTCGTGGGGCCGCGGCGTTCCGCGAAGGACCTGCGTCTCGCCGCGCTCGTGCGCCGCGTCGAGTGGAAGGCGACGTGCGGGGAAATCGGCGCGATGTTGGCCGAGGCGCAGTGGATCGCGAGTTCGCGTCCGGCGCACAACCGCGCGACGAAGACGCGTCCGGGCGATGTCGGCAGCGCGCCGTGGCCGCACGCGGGCGCGATCGCGATCGAGGAGCGCGACGAGGCATCGGGACGACGCGCGTGGCACGTCATCGACCGCTGGTGCTATCTCGGCACGGCCGACACACTCGCGCAAGCCGGCGCACTGCGTGCGAATGCCGACACGCCCGTGTTCGAACTGTCGACGTACCGCGTCCTGAGCGAACGTCTCGCGCGCGGACTCGCGGTCACGCCGCTCGCTGCCGCAACGCCGGCGACTGCCGTTTAAGACGCCATCAGCCGATCGCGCCGACGCCGCCCGTCGCGCAGACGTGGGACAGCGCGCGCATGAGCGGCGGGTTCATCGACGAGTTATAGCGCGTCAGATGCTTCCATCGCGCCACGCTTTCGGCGAGGCGAACGGGGCAGTCCTCCGCATGGCGAAGCGGCTCGACGTGCGCGAGCGCCGATACGAGAGACTGCGTGAGCCGGTCGAGCTTCGGACGCGTGTCCTTGGCGAGATCCGGCGGCGATTCTTCGGGCGCCGCCTTCAGCGCGCGCCAGTTGGCGAAGAGCGCGTTCTGCACGTCCTTGCTGGCATCGATCTGGTCGCGGAAGAACTGGCGCGCGAACTCGGGGTCGACCTGCGCGGCCGTGGCCTTTTCCTCGACGTGCTTGAGCAACGCCTCTTCGCGCGGCGTGTCGGTGACAGGTTCGTGATGCGCCCACTTCCAGCGCGCGACCGGCTCCGCGAGCGCGAGCCGTTGCGAAACCAGGGCGATGAGATTGGTGAACGCGGTGTCGTCGCCGTCGGCTTGTGCGGACGCGGGCGCGGCGAGCGCGAGCGCGCAGGCGACAGAGGCGAGGAGGGGAGACTTCGATCGGCGGCGCATCGGTGTCCGGGAAAAAGCTCCAAGAATAGCGCACCGCACGGTCATTCCGAAACGACGGCAGCCAACTGAAGGGATCAGATTCGACGGGGCGAGCCGAGTCGCACGACTCGCCCGATTGCGGTCATGAACGAGGGGCGCGAGGCGTCCTGGCGTGAGCCATGTGCGGACCGGACGGTCCGCGTGTGCCGCGCGCGGCAGGCGTCGTTCTCACGACGACGGCGTGATCCAGCGTGTCCGCCTATTTCGACTGCGCCGATTTGCGCTGTTCATCGAAGAACGCGCGCACATGCTCGGGCAGTTCGGTCGCGAGAAATTCGACGGCAACCGGTTCCGGATCCGGACAAAACACCTTGTCGGGCGTCGGGATTTTCGTCGGTTTCGCGTCCATGATTTTTCTCCTCTGTGACATCAACAATTGCGCTACTGGCCGATGCGGCTATTGCGCCGCCGCATGCGGCCGAAATACGAAATACGGTTCCCTGTATAAATGCGTTATCGGATCGCGACCGCTCAGGCTTGAGCCAAGTGCCGCCTCTGATTACCCAAACGCATGATCGTTCGTCCTGGGGCGGGTAATGCTCGGCTAAGTCATTACCGGCCCTCGAATTTCTTGCTGCAAAAACTACGGTGTCCTACTTCTCGATGGCTGCCCGGCGCAACGCGCCCAGCCTGGATTCGCACGAAGTGCAACCACCGCGTACTTAAACTGTAGCTTTTCCTCTATGGATATAACGATACCGGGAAACCAGCGTTGACGCTCGATGGTGCAAGGCGGAAAATGGCTCGTTGTGGTAGGAAACCGCACATATACGATCAATAAGACGCGCGGCCGCAGCGGAATGTGAAATCGGTGCGGGCCATTTGCCGCCGAAATCGCAAGCCTGTGTATCGCGTGTGCGCTCGTTGCATGAGCGCAAGTGGTGGCGCAGCGTCAGACGCCGTGAAGGCAAGATCGCTGTCCAGAAGACCAAAAGCAAAAACCCGCGTCACTTGCGTGTACGCGGGTTTTAAAATTTCTCTGGTGCCGGAAAGAGGAATCGAACCCCCGACCTTCGCATTACGAATGCGCTGCTCTACCGTCTGAGCTATTCCGGCTCCATTGTTGCTTTCGTTTGATTCGTCAGCAACGAAGAAGTGAGATTATGCAGAGCATTCGGCGTTTTGGCAATACCTGAGTCAAATTTTCTTTTCGAGATGGTAGCGCGTCACGCGATCCACTTCGCTCTTCGAGCCGAGGAACACCGCGACGCGCTGATGCAGACTCGTCGGCACGATATCGAGGATGCGCTCTTCGCCGTTCGTCGCGGCGCCGCCCGCCTGCTCGACGATGAAGGACATCGGGTTCGCTTCGTACATCAGGCGCAGTTTGCCGGGCTTCGACGGGTCGCGCTTGTCGGCCGGATACATGAAGATGCCGCCGCGGTTCAGGATGCGGTGCACGTCGGCCACCATCGACGCGATCCAGCGCATGTTGAAGTCTTCCTTGCGCGCGCCGTCCTTGCCCGCGTTCAGTTCGCCGATGTAGCGCTGCACCGGCTCATACCAGTGACGCGTGTTCGACGCGTTGATCGCGTATTCGCGCGTTTCGACCGGAATCTTCATGTCGCGCTGCGTGAGCACCCACGAGCCGAGCTCGCGATCGAGCGTGAAGCAGTTCACGCCGTGGCCGGTCGTCAGCACGAGCACCGTCTGCGGGCCGTACACCGCATAACCCGCCGCGACCTGCTGCGAGCCCGGCTGCATGAACGCCGCTTCGCTCGGCTCGACGCCGTCAGGGCAGCGCAGCACCGAGAAGATCGTGCCGATCGACACGTTCACGTCGATGTTCGACGAGCCGTCGAGCGGATCGAACGTCAGCAGATAGTTGCCCTTCGGGTAGCGGTTCGGGATCGGGAAGATCTTTTCCATTTCTTCCGATGCCATCGCGGCCAGGTTGCCGCCCCATTCGTTGGCTTCGAGCAGGATTTCGTTCGAGAGCACGTCGAGCTTTTTCTGCACTTCGCCCTGAACGTTCTCGCTGCCGGCCGAGCCGAGCGCTTCGCCCAGCGCGCCCTTGCTCACGTGATAGCTGATCTGTTTGCACGCGCGCGCGACGACTTCGATCAGGAGACGCAGGTCGGCCGGCAGATTCTGGTGTTCACGCTGCTGCTCGATCAGGTACTTCGAAAGCGTGGTGCGGCTGGAGATGGAGGACATGCTTGAGCTCCGTGAGCGTTAGACGAATGTTCACGATTCTAACCGCTCGACCCCGCCGCTCCATATGACAGCGACCGCGCGCATCCGCCATAAACGAGAACGGCTGTCGCGCGAAATTCCGCGCGACGGCCGTCGGACAGCAAAAATCCCCGACGAAACAGGGCTTAAGCGGCGAGCGCCTTCTCGACCACCTCGCGCACGTCCCGCGATTTCGCCTTCGACGCGACTTCGCTCAAAGCCGCGTGCATCTTCTCGCGGAGTTGCGGCGTGAAGCGGCGCCACAGTTCGAGCCCGCGCGCGAGACGCGCCGCGACTTGCGGATTGAGCGCGTCGAGCGCGATGACCTGCTCGGCCCAGAACGCGTAGCCGGAGCCGTCGGCGGCGTGGAACTGCGCCGGGTTGCCGCTGCAGAAGCTGAAGATCAGCGAGCGCGCGCGGTTCGGGTTCTTGATGTTGAACGCCTGATGCTGCATCAGCTTGCGCACGATCTCGATCACCTTGCGGTCCGGCCCGCCGCGCTGCGTCGCCTGGAGCGCGAACCACTTGTCGATGACGAGCGCCTCGTTCTCGAAGCGGCGATAGAAGTCCGCCAGCGCCGCATCCGCGACGGTCGCATCCGCGCCCTTCGTCGCGCTCGCGAGCAGCAGCGCGGAGAGCGCCGCCGAGCGGTCGGTCATGTTGTTGGCGGCGTCGTACTGCGCCTGCGCGAGCTTGACGGCCTCGCGCGGATCGTCGAGCTGGCTCAGATAGGCGAGGGCGAGATTCTTCAGGCCGCGCTTGCCGGCGTCTTCCGGCACCGGGCGATATTCGCCCGAAGTGCGGTTCGCTTCATACGTCGCGAGCCACTTGTCGCGCAATTGCGACGCGAGGCGCCGGCTCATGAAGACGCGCGCCGCGTGCACGGCGGCCGGGTCCGACACGCTCATCTGCTCGGCGAGATAGCTTTCCGACGGCAGCATCAGCGCGAGCTCGCGGAACGCGGGCGTGAGCGTGGTGTCGTCGAGCACGCGGGCGAACGCGGCGATCACCTGATCGTCGATGGCGAGCGCGTCGCCCTTCGCGGCGCGCTCGGCGAGCGACAGCAGCTCGCGCGTGGCGAGTCGCTGGCCGGCTTCCCAGCGGTTGAACGGATCGCTGTCGTGCGCGAGCAGGAACGCGAGTTCTTCGTTCGTATAGTCGTATTCGACGATCACCGGCGCCGAGAAATTGCGCAGGAGCGACGGCAGCGGCGCCTCGTTCACGTCGACGAAGGTGAACGACTGTTCGCGCCCAGTGAATTCGAGCACGCGCGTCGTGCCGTTCGGCTCCTTCTCGCCTTCGAGGCGCAGCGGCAGATCCGCGCCGTTCCTGCCGATCAGGCCGACCGAGAACGGAATCAGGAGCGGCCCTTTCTGCGTTTCGCGCGCGGCCTCGGACGCCTCGGCGTAGCCTTGCATGAGCGTCAGCGTATAGCGCTTGGTCGCGGCGTCATAATGCGCGCGCACGGAGACGCGCGGCGTGCCGGCCTGGCTGTACCAGCGCTCGAACTGCGCGAGATCGCGATGATTCGCATCGGCGAGCGCCTGACGGAAGTCGTCGCAGGTGACGGCCTGGCCGTCGAAGCGCTGGAAGTAGAGGTCCATGCCGCGGCGGAAGCCGTCGCGGTCGAAGAGCGTCTGATACATCCGCACGACTTCCGAGCCTTTCTCGTAGACGGTCATCGTGTAGAAGTTGTTGATCTCGACGTAGCTCTCGGGGCGCACCGGATGCGCCATCGGGCCGGCGTCCTCGGCGAACTGCATCTGACGCAGCACGCGCACGTCCTCGATGCGCTTGGTCGCGCGCGCGGCGGCGCTCGCGGCGCCTTCGACGTCGCCCGCGGCCATATCGGCGGAGAATTCCTGATCGCGGAACACGGTCAGGCCTTCCTTCAGGCTCAACTGGAACCAGTCGCGGCAGGTCACGCGGTTGCCGGTCCAGTTATGGAAGTACTCGTGGCCGACCACGGCCTCGATGTTCGAGAAATCCGTGTCCGTCGCGGTTTCGGGGTTCGCGAGCACATACTTCGTATTGAAGATGTTGAGGCCCTTGTTCTCCATCGCGCCCATGTTGAAGTCGCTCACCGCGACGATCATGAAGCGGTCGAGATCCAGCTCCAGCCCGAAGCGCCTTTCGTCCCAGCGAATCGAGTTGATGAGCGAATCCATCGCGTGACGGGTTTTATCCAGATCGTGCGGCTCGACCCACACCTGCAGGAGCTTCTCCTTGCCCGAGCCCGACTCGATGCGCTCCTCGATGCACACCAGCTTGCCCGCGACCAGCGCGAACAGATAGCTCGGCTTCTTGAACGGGTCTTCCCATGTGGCGAAGTGACGGCCATCGGGCAGATCGCCTTCCGCGATCAGATTGCCGTTGGACAGCAGCACCGGATACGCGGTCTTGTCGGCGCGCAGCGTGACGGTGTAGGTGGCCATCACGTCCGGGCGGTCGAGGAAGTAGGTGATGCGGCGAAAGCCCTCGGCCTCGCACTGCGTGAAGAAGTTGCCGCTGGAGACATAAAGTCCGGAGAGCGTCGTGTTCCCGGCCGGATCGCAGATGCTTTCGATGCTCAGCTCGAAGGCATCCGCCGGAATCTTGCCGATTGACAGTCCGGTTTCATGGACCCGGACATCCGCGTGCCCGACGCCGTCGATCGCCGCGCTCACGAATTCGAGCTGTTCGCCCATCAACTCGAGGCGCGAAGCGTCGCCCTGGGCGTCGGGGTTGCGGCGCAGCTTCATCGTATTCTTCACGACCGTGCGCGATGGCACGAGATCGAACTCGAGCGCGACGGAGTCGATCAGGAAGGCGGGCGGCGTGTAGTCCTGGCGGCGGATCACTGCGGATGCGGTCGTGGTAGACATGGCAAGATCTTCAAAGTGAATGGGGCGGCGCGGACGCACGTCGTGGCCTCGTCGCTCGGGGCACGCATGCGGGCGCGGCATGTCGAACCATTGTACAAAACACCCGTCGATCGTGAGCGGCGCCATCGGCGCCATCGGCGGCCTCGCTGGCCGCTCGCGCGAGCGGCGCACGTGCGCGCAGCCCTCGCGCTATCTATAACTAAGAAAGGCAGTGTCCGAAGTGAGGATGACCATGAATTTCCCGATCAAGGCGCTCGTCAGATGGGTGCTCATACTGGCCGCGATGTGGCTCGCGGGCTGCACGACCTACGTGCAGACGCAGGTCACCGCGTTCTCCGACTGGACCGGCAGCGATGCGACGCGCACCTACGCGTTCGCGCGTCAGGGCGAGCAGCAGAACAGCATCGAGCAGACGACATACGAGACGCTCGTCGCCAACGAGCTGTCGAAGTACAACTTCCGGCAAGTCCCCGACGCGAGCGCGAACTATCAGGTGGCGCTCGCCTATTCGGTGCGCGGCGATCTCGTGACCGTGCGTCAGCCGGTCTACTACGATCCCTGGCCGATGTACGGCCCGTACGGCAGGCCGTACTGGGGGCCGTGGGCCGGCTGGGGTCCGTATGGCCCGTGGGGCCCGACGGGCTACGTCGATCAGAGCTATCCGGTGTACATCCACGCGCTGCAGATCCGCATGACCGATCGCAATTCGGGCCGCGAAGTCTACAAGGTGATCGCGGTGAATTCGACGGGTGACCCGTCGCTTTATCAGGCGATGCCGTACCTCACGCGCAGCGCGCTCGCGAACTTCCCGCTCGGCAACGGCACGGTGCGCACGGTGACCTTGCCGGTGGACAGCAGCGGCGGCGTTTCGAACGAAACGGCGGCGTCGCTCAACTCGAACGGGCGCAATGTGGCGCCCGCGCCCGCGGCCAAGACCGTGGACTGAGCGTCGGAGAAAACGGGCGGCGGGGCGCGTCGGAAATTATTGCCACGGCGCGCGATCGCCGATACTTTTCGCGCCTTCGCGCAACGTTTCAAAAGCGCCCGGCGGCCTTTAACAAACAGGGTTTCATCACCGCGGCGACGGGCCGCAATATATGCAGCTTCGGTGAATTAGCGATATATTCGCGGGATGACAAAATCGTGTCCGCCCCGTCCTGAAGCCGTTCCCAAGCCCACCACATGGGATGCGCGGCTCGCTCGCCGCCTCGTCACGCCGCTGGTCGGCACCCCGGTAACGCCGAATCATCTGACGACCCTGCGCCTCGCCATCGGTGTGGCCGGCGCGTACTATCTGTCGCTCGGTGAGTTCTGGATGTGCACGCTCGGCGCGCTCCTCATCGCGCTGTCGAATCTCGTCGATCACACCGACGGCGAGCTTGCGCGCATCAGCGGGCAGTCGAGCAAGATCGGACACTTCTATGACCTCGCGGCCGATGCGCTCGTGACCGTGCTGCTCTTCCTCGGCATTGGCTTTTACGTGGCGGTGCATCATCCGTCGATGATCGTGCCCGCGCAATGGCTCGGCGGCATCGCGGGCGTGTCGGTTGCTCTGATTTTTTTCCTGCGCATGCGCATCGAGTCGATGGTCGGCAAGTCCGGCACGAAGCAGGCGTCGATGGCCGGATTCGAAACCGAAGACGTGCTGTATCTGCTGCCGGTCGTCACCATCCTGAACGGCATGACGCCGTTTCTGATCGCCGCGTCGATCGGCGCGCCGCTCTTCGCAGTGTATGTGGCGGTGGATTATCAGCGCGTCACCCGGCACCTGAGACAGCGCGTGCAGGCGTCGCGCGCAAAAGACGGCAACGATTTCCAGGCGGTGAAATGAGCGATACGGCAACTCCGGACAACACGCTGACCCAGCCGGCGCATGCGTCGGTTGCGCGCCCGTCGAAGCGCGACATCGACGCGACCCTGAACGCGCGCCTCGCCGCGCTGCAAGCGCCGAAGCTGCGCGACGAATACGGCGAGCAGGGCGCGTTTCTGTACATCGAGGATTTCCTCCCGCGCGATTACACGGAACGCCTGATTGCCGCCGTGCGCGACGTGATGCCGGCCGTGAACCGCAACTATCTGCCGGGTCACAAGGCGGGCGGCAGCGTGAGCCGCCATACGCTCGACAAGCTCGCGCCGTTCATCGCCGATCTGTACCGCTCCGAAGCGCTGATCAAGTGGCTGGAGACGATCACCGGCGACAAGCTGCAACTCTCGCCCGAAGACGATCCGCACGCCTACGCGCTTTACTTCTACACGCGTCCGGGCGATCACATCGGCTGGCATTACGACACCTCGTATTACGAAGGCCGCCGCTATACGCTGCTGCTCGGCGTGATCGACGATTCCTCCTGCGCGCTCGAATACGAACTGCACACGCGCACGCCGGAGATTCCGGATCAGCCGGGCTCGGTGCAGTATCCGCCCGGCGCGTTCGTGCTGTTCGACGGCGACAAGCTGCGCCACCGCGTCACGCCGCTCGGCGAGAACGAAATGCGCGTGTCGCTCACGTTCGAGTACGTGACGAACCCCAACATGCGGCCGTTTCAGCGCTTCATCTCGAACATGAAGGACTCGATCGCGTATTTCGGGTTCAGGCAGGTCTTTCGCCGCAAGGGCGGCAAGAACGGACCGGCATGAGCCGCGCGGGCACATTGCTGCTTTCCGTCGGCGTGGTGTTGTTCATCGCGCTGCTCGGCTGGCAAGGCTTCGGTTCGGTGGCGTCCACATTGGCCGCCGCGGGCTGGGGTCTGCTCGCGGTCGCGGCGTTTCACTTCCTGCCGCTCGTCGTCGATGCCGGCGCGATCAGCGTGCTCTTCTCACGCAAGGAGCGCGACGTCTCCCTGCGCGACGCGCTGCTCGCGCGCTGGGCCGGCGAATCGGTGAACAGCCTGATGCCCGCCGGCCAGATCGGCGGGCCGATGCTGATGGTCCGCTATCTCGCGCAGCGCGGCATGCGCGCGCGCGATGCCGCCGCCGTCATCACCATCAGCACGACGATGCAAACCGTCGCGCAGCTCATCTTCGCGCTGATCGGCGTCGTGCTGCTGACGGGCTACGCGGCGGGCGGCTCGTCGTCGAGCGTGACGATCGCCGTGCTCGCGGTGATCGGCGTGATCGGCCTCATGATCTTCGGCTTCTATCTGGCGCAGCGGCGCGGTCTCTTCGGCCGCGCGATGCGTTTCGCGTCCGGCATCGCCGCGAAGTTTTCGGCGAAGCGCGACTGGTCGTCGCTCGTCACGCGCGCCGAAGCCGTCGATGCCGCCGTGCACGAGCTCTATCGCGAGCGCCGCAAGGTCGCGTCGAGCTTCGGCCTGAGCCTCATCGGCTGGATCGTCGGCACGGGGGAAGTGTGGCTCGCGCTGCATCTGCTCGGCCATCCGGTCGGCTGGACCGAAGCTTTGCTGCTCGAAAGTCTCGGCCAGGCGATTCGTGGCGCGGCCTTCGCCATTCCCGGCTCGCTCGGCGTGCAGGAAGGCGGCTATCTGCTGCTCGCGCGTCTCGTCGGCCTGCCGCCCGAGGCGGCGCTCGCGCTGTCGCTCGCGAAGCGCGCGCGCGAACTGCTGCTCGGCGTGCCGGGCCTCGTCTATCTGCATTTCGTTGAAAAAGGCTGGCAGCGCCGCCGTCTCGCGCGCGTGCCGGATATCGACTGACCCACCCACGAAGGGAACACAACCATGCGCGCAATTATTCTTGCGGCCGGGATGGGCTTGCGCCTCGTTCAGCCCGAAGGCCAGCAAAAGCCGAAGTGTCTGCTGCGTTTCGGCGACGCCTCGCTGCTCGAACGTCATCTGCACTTTCTGAAGGCCGCCGGCGTCGACGAAGTCGTCTTCGTGACCGGCTTCAAGAGCGAGCAGATCGAAGCGGAGCTCGCAGCCATCGACTGGAAGCCGAAGACGGAAATCGTCGTCAACGACGAGTTCACGCTCGGCAGCGTGCTGTCCGTGCACACCGCGCGCGATGCGATGACGCGCGGCGGCGATATCCTGCTGATGGACGCCGACGTGCTCTATGACGAGCGCATCGTCGAGCCGCTCGTCGCGGGCGGCAGCGTGAACCGTCTGTTGATCGACCGCGATTTCGAAGCGGGCGACGAACCCGTGAAGCTGTGCGTCGAGAACGGCGTGCCGGTCGAATTGCGCAAGCAGGTCGCGGCGGGGCTGAACTATGACACCATCGGCGAATCGGTGGGCTTTTTCCGCTTCGATGAAAAGACCGCCACGCGTCTTGCCGAGATTTGCGCCGATTACGTCGCGACCGGCCGCGCGAAGATGCCGCACGAAGAAGCGGTGCGTGACCTGTTGCTGGAGAATGTGCAGAACCCGTCCCACGTGTTCGATATCGCCGATGTGACCGGCGCACCGTGGATCGAAATCGATTTTCAGAACGATGTGAAGCGCGCGGCCGACGAAGTCCTGCCGCAATTGAACGCGCTGCGTCAGTTTGCAGGAGCAT
The DNA here is from genome assembly GCF_900044055.2 of Caballeronia calidae. GTDB lineage: Bacteria > Pseudomonadota > Gammaproteobacteria > Burkholderiales > Burkholderiaceae > Caballeronia > Caballeronia calidae. The sequence continues at coordinate 76,303 of NZ_FCOX02000003.1, forward strand.
CCCAACAATGAACGCACCCGGAAACATTCCCGTCGGCTACTCGCGCACGCTGCGCCTGCGCGAGATGCTGCAGAGCAATCGCCTCGAATTCCTGATGGAAGCGCACAACGGCATTTCGGCGCGCATCGCGAAGGAAGCCGGCTTCAAGGCGATCTGGGGCTCGGGCCTGTCGATCTCGGCGCAATTCGGCGTGCGCGACAACAACGAGGCGAGCTGGACGCAGGTCGTCGACAACCTCGAATTCATGGCCGACGCGAGCGATCTGCCCATTTTGCTCGACGGCGACACCGGCTACGGCAACTTCAACAACGTGCGCCGTCTCGTGAGGAAGCTGGAGCAGCGCGGCATCGCGGGCGTGTGCATCGAGGACAAGCAGTTTCCGAAGACCAACAGCTTCATCAACGGCGAGGCGCAGCCCCTCGCCGATATCGACGAATTCTGCGGCAAGATCAAGGCGGGCAAGGACTCGCAGAGCGATCCGAACTTTTCGATCGTCGCGCGCGTCGAGGCGCTGATCGCGGGCTGGGGCATGGAGGAGGCGCTCAAGCGCGCCGAGGCGTATCGCCAGGCGGGCGCGGACGCGATCCTGATTCACAGCAAGCTCTCCAAGCCCGACGAGATTCTCACGTTCGCGCGTGAATGGGCCGGGCGCGGTCCGCTCGTCATCGTGCCGACGAAGTACTACAGCGCGCCGACCGACGCGTTCCGTCAGGCGGGCATCAGCTGCGTGATCTGGGCGAACCATCTGATCCGCGGCGCCGTTTCGGCGATGCAGGCGATCGCGAAGGAAATCCACGACAGCGAGACGCTCGTCAATGTGGAAGACCGCATCGCGTCGGTGAACGAGATCTTCCGTCTGCAGGACGCGGATGAATATTCGGCGGCCGAAAACATCTATCTGACGGCCGCGAATGAAAAGCGCAGCGCGATCGTGCTGGCCGCGAGCCGTGGCGCGGGCCTCGAAGCGCTGACGGAAGAGCGCCCGAAAGTCATGCTGCCGGTCGCGGGCAAGCCGCTTCTGCGCCATCTGGTCGAGGCGTTCAAGAAGGAAAGCATCAACGACATCACGGTCGTCGGCGGTTATCGCGCCGATGCGATCGAGACGGGCGGCATTCGTGTCGTCGTCAACGAGAAGCATGAGTCGACGGGCGAGCTCGCGTCGCTCGCGTGCGCCGTGAAGCACATGAACGGCGATACCGTCATCTCCTACGGCGACCTGCTGTTCCGCAGCTACATCCTGCGCGATCTGGTGGAGTCGGACAGCGACTTCTGCATCGTCGTCGATTCTTCGCAGGCGCCGCAGGCGGGCGCTGCCGCAACCGACTTCGCGTATTGCTCGACCGCCGACGATCGCGCGCTCTTCGGCCAGAAAGTGTGGCTCGAAAGCGTGGTCGGTGCGGGTCAAAGTCTCACCGATGGCCGCGCGCCGCAAGGCCGCTGGATGGGTCTCATCAAGGTGCGCGCCGGTGCGCGCGAACGTCTTGTCGCGACGCTCGGACAACTGCAGCAACGCGCCGACTTCGACCAGCTCGACACGGCCGCGCTGCTCAACGCGCTGATCGCCGCCGGTCAGAAGATCGAAGTGCACTACGTGCACGGCCACTGGCGCGGTGTGAACGATCTCGACGATTTCCGTCGCGCGGGCGATTTCGCGCACGGTCAGACGCCCATCGGTTCGGAAGGCACGGAGAACGCGCGTGATTGAGGCCGCCCAGTTCGTCGAGGCCGCGCGCCAGCGGGGCTTCGACTGGTATGCCGGCGTGCCGTGCTCGTTTCTGACGCCGTTCATCAACTACGTGCTGCAGGATGAATCGCTGCACTACGTGTCGGCGGCGAACGAAGGCGATGCGGTCGCGTTGATCGCGGGCGTCGCGCTCGGCAGCACGGGCAAAGGCAGCGTGAAACGACGCGGCATCGCGATGATGCAGAACTCCGGTCTCGGCAACGCGGTGAGCCCGCTCACATCGCTGACATGGACGTTCCGTCTGCCGCAATTGCTGATCGTCACGTGGCGCGGCCAGCCCGGCGTCCACGATGAGCCGCAGCACGCGCTGATGGGCCCGGTCACGCCGCAGATGCTCGAGACGATGGAGATTCCGTGGGAGCTTTTCCCGACGGAAGGCGATCAGATCGGCCCGGCGCTCGATCGCGCGACGGAATACATGGACCGCACCGGCCGCCCGTATGCGCTCGTCATGCAGAAGGGCAGCGTCGCGCCGTATGAGCTGAAGAAGACCGGTTTGTCAGGCGTGCGCGCGAATGCGCATCCCGCGGCGGTGCAGCGCTTCGAAGGCGAGCGCGTGACGCGTCACGATGCGCTTCGGAAAGTCATCGCGAACACGCCGAAGGATTCGACGGTCGTGCTCGCATCGACGGGCTTTTGCGGCCGCGAGCTATACGCGATCGACGACCGCGAGAACCAGCTCTATCTCGTCGGCTCGATGGGTTGCGTGACGCCGATGGCGCTGGGCCTCGCGCTCTCGCGCCCGGATATCACCGTCGTCGCGCTCGATGGCGACGGCGCCGCGCTCATGCGCATGGGCGTCTTCGCGACGCTCGGCGCCTACGGCCCGTCGAACCTGATTCACCTGCTGCTCGACAACGGCGCGCACGAGTCGACGGGCGGCCAGGCGACCGTATCGCGCGAAGTCGATTTCGCGTCGATCGCGTCGGCGTGCGGCTACGCGCTCGCGCTCGACGGCGACGACATCGGCGTGATCGATCGTCTGTTCGAAACACGCAACGTGGACGGCGTGCGCTTCGCGCGCCTGTCGATCAGGACCGGCACGCCGTCCGATCTGCCGCGCCCGAAAATCACGCCCGAGGACGTGCGCGCGCGCCTGCAACAACACATAGGAGGCCGATGATGCTGCTGCTCAATCCGGGTCCTGTCACGCTGACCGAACGCGTGCGCAAGAGCCTGCTGCAAACCGACTTGTGCCATCGCGAGCCGGAGTTCTTCGATCTTCAGGATGAGGCGCGCAAGCGTCTCGTCGCTGCTTACGAGCTCGATCCCGCCGTGTGGAGCGCCGTGCTGATGACGGGCTCCGGCACCGCCGCGGTCGAAAGCATGATCGCCGGGCTGGTGCCTGAAGGCGGGCGTCTGCTCGTCGTGGAAAACGGCGTGTATGGCGATCGCATCGTGCAGATCGCGAAGCAGTACGGCATCGGCCACGAAATCGTGAAGTACGAGTGGATGCAGGCGCCGGACATCGACGCGATCATCGCGCTGCTCGACAGCAAGAAATTCACGAATGTCGCGATCATCCATCACGAAACGACGACGGGCCGCCTGAACACGATCGACAAGCTGTCACGCGCATGCGGCGAGCGCGGCATCGGTCTCCTGCTCGACGCGGTGAGCAGCTTCGGCGCGGAAGCAATCGACTTCGACGGCGGCGGCATCGCCGCAATCGCCGCGACGGCGAACAAGTGCCTGCACGGCGTGCCGGGCGCGGCGTTCGTCATCGCGAAGCGGGATGCATTGGCGAAAGCCGCGAATCGCACGTATTACCTCGGCATCGCGCGGCTGGCGAAGCTGCAGGACGAGCGCAACACGCCGTTCACGCCGTCGGTGCACGCGTATTACGCGCTCGTCGAAGCGCTGCGCGAGTTCGAGGAAGAAGGTGGCTGGCGCGCGCGCCACAAGCGCTATGCCAAGCTCGCGGAGCAGGTTCACGCGGGACTGGCCAATCTGGGTATCGAGAGCGCGTTGTCGCCTGAGGAATCGTCGGTGGTGTTGCGGGCGTATCGGCTGCCCGCCGGCATGACCTACGAAAAGCTGCACGATGCGCTCAAGGCCAAGGGCTTCGTGATCTACGCGGGGCAGGGCGGGTTGTCGAAGGAACTGTTCCGCATCTCGACGATGGGCGCGCTCGACGCGAACGATATGGACCGGCTGATCTCGTCGTTCGTCGAATTGCTGCGCTGATTACAGCTTGCAAAAAATCGCCGTGATGAAGGGCGCGACGTGGTGCACGGCCGCGTCGCTGCCCGCCGCGCGCACCTTTTGCGCGACTTCGTCGTCGCCGCCCCACACTACGGCGCCATACGCCGCATCTCCGATCGGTTCGCCCTTGCCCTGTTTGAAGAGCGGATCGTCCTTCTGATACGCCACCAGCGCGTACACCTTGAAGCCGTACGCGGTCAGCGTCGCGCCTTTGACCGGCCTGAACGCGTTGATCGAGTTGTTCTCGACGCGCATCGGCTTCGCTTCGAGCAGATGTTTGTCCTGCAACGGCGCGATGAAGTCGTGCGGCGTCGATTTGCAGTCGAGCTGCCGCTCCAGCGCCTCGGCGTGGGCGAGTACGGCCATCGACGCGAACGTCATCGGCAGAACAAAGCGAATGAGTCGGAAGGCGTTCATGGCGGCGCAAGGAACGTGACAGCCAGCACTTTAACGAGAATGCAACATTTGTGCTCAATCCGTCGAGCGAATCGTCGCCTGCCGGGTGTCGCCGCATACGAAAACGCCCTTCGAGCGAAGGGCGTCCGTCTCGTAGCTTCCGGGAAAGTTCAGGCCGCCAGCTCCAGCTTCGCCGTCTTGCGCGTGTCGCGCGAATGCACGCGCTTGCCTGCGGCGTAGGTCTCGAACACCGCGCGATCGTCGCCGAGCAGCGCGAACGCGAACAGCAGCTCTTCCAGCGATTCCGTGCGCGACGTGCGGCGCGCGAGCAGCGGCGTCGAGGCTGGATCGAGCACGACGAAGTCCGCTTCGCTGCCGGGCGCGAGCGTGCCGATCTTGTCGTCGAGTTCGAGGACCTGCGCGGCGCCGGTCGTCGCGAGCCAGAACATGCGCGTCGCGGTCAGATGATGGCCCGTCAGGCGCGCGACCTTGTGCGCTTCGTTCATCGTCTGCAGCATGGAAAACGATGTGCCGCCGCCGACGTCCGTCGCGAGCGCCACCGGCATGTTCGCCGCGCCGGCCTTCTCGAAGTCGAACAGACCGCTGCCGAGGAACAGGTTCGACGTCGGGCAATGCGATGCCACCGCGCCGGTTTCCGCCATGCGCTCGCGGTCGCGGTCGTCGAGATAGATGCAGTGGCCGTACACCGCGCGGCGGCGCAGCAGGCCGTAATGGTCATAGATGTCGAGATAGCTGCGATGCCCCGGAAACAGGCTTTCGACCCATTTGATCTCGTCGGTGTTTTCGGCGACGTGGCTCTGGATGAACACATCGCCATGTTTCTGCGCGAGCGCGCCGCACGCTTCGAGTTGCGCTTCCGTCGATGTCGGCGCGAAACGCGGCGTCAGCGCGTACTGCTGCCGGCCGCGCCCGTGCCAGCGCGCGATGAGCTCGGCGCTGTCGTCGTAGCCGGATTGGGCCGTGTCGCGCAGAAACTCGGGGCAATTGCGGTCCATCAGCACCTTGCCCGCGATCATGCGCGTATTGCGCGCTTCGCTTTCGGTGAAGAACGCGTCCGCCGATTGCTTGTGCACCGTGCAGTAGACGAGCGCCGTCGTCGTACCGCACGCGAGCAGTTCGTCGATGAAAAAGCTCGCTGTCTCGCGCGCGACCGCCGGATTCTCGAAACCGCGCTCCGTGGGAAACGTGTACGTGTTCAGCCACGGCAGCAAGCCCGGCGCGGGTGACGCGATCATGTCCGTCTGCGGATAGTGGATGTGCGAGTCGATGAAACCCGGCACGATCAGCTTGTCGCGCATCGAATGCACGGTCGCGTCGGCGGCGAGCCGGTCGCGGATCGACGCATACGCGCCTGCCGCGACCACCTTGCCGTCCTCGACGATCAGGAGGCCATCGGCCTCGTACACCGCGCCATCGGCGGCATGCGCGGGGTCTTCGCGAAAGGTCAGCAACTGGGCGCGGTAGGCGGTCTGAGTCATGATGCAACGTCTCCGAATATATGTATTTACAACTGCGAAAGCAGCACTAACGAAAAGGCCGCGATGATCCACATCGCCGGCTTGATTTCCTTCGCGCGCCCGGTCGCCGACTTCAGCACGACGAACGCGAGAAAGCCGTACGCGACGCCATCGGTGATGGAGTAGGTCAGCGGGATCAGGATCATCGCGAGGAACGCGGGAATGGCTTCGTCGAAGCGATGCCATTCGATCTGCGTGATCGCTTCCATCATGAACACGCCGACGAGCACGAGCGCGGGCGCGGTCGCGATCGCCGGAACGAGCGACAGGAGCGGCGAAAGGAACAGGAACGGCAGGAAGCACAAGCCCGCGACGACCGCGACGAGACCCGTGCGCCCGCCCGCCGAAATGCCCGCCGCCGATTCGATGTATGCGTTCGCCGGGCTCGTGCCGAGCGGCGCGGACACGAGCGCCGAGAACGAATCGACCATCATCGACTGACGGATGTTGCGCGGATTGCCGTCACGGTCGTAGAGCTTGCCGGCTTCGGAAATCGCCATGAAGGTGGAGAGCGCGTCGAAGAACGACGTGAACAGCATCACGAAGATGAACGGCCAGTAGATGACCTTGAGCGAGCCCATCAGGTCGAGCTGGCCGACCGCGGAAAAGTCCGGCGCGGCGAACAGCCCGTTCCAGTTGACGAGCGTCTTCGTCGCGATGGCGGCGGGCCAGTACGCGGTGCCGTCGCCATAGAAGCGGCCGATCGGAATCGCGATGATCGTCGTGAACACGATGCCGAGCATCAGCGCGCCCGTGACCTTGCGCGCCACGAGCACGGTCGTGACGGCGAGCCCGACGAGGAACGTGATGACGACCGGATTCAGCGACGCCGAATGCACGATCGTGACCGGATCGCCGACGACGAACTTCGCATTCACGAGCCCGATCAGGCTGATGAACAGACCGATGCCGCACGACACCGCGTGCCGCAGATTCGCGGGAATCGCATCGACGACGAGCTTGCGCGCGTTGAACGCCGCGAGCACCGCGAAGATCACGCCGGACCAGAACACGCAGCCGAGCGCCGTCTGCCACGGCATCTTGCCGCCGTGAACCATGACGAACGCGAACAGCGCGTTCATGCCCATGCCGGGCGCGACCAGCACCGGATTGCGCGCGTAGAGGCCCATCGCGCAGCTGCCGAGAAAGCTGACGATGACGGTCGCCGTGAGCGCCGCCGGAAAGGGCACGCCCGCTTGCGACAGGATGCCCGGGTTGACGACGATGATGTACATCGCCGTGAGGAAGGTCGTGATGCCCGCGACGATTTCGGTCTTGGTGCGGGAACCCGCGGCGCGAATGCCGAAGAAGCGTTCGAGGGCGGTGTGGTCGGTTTGAGGAGTGGCCGTTGTTTCCATCTTTCTTGTTTACTGCTTCCAGTGCTTATCCAGGCGCGCGATCATCGCGGCGCGCTCTTCTTCGGTGACGAACGAGGCTTCGAGACTGTTCTTCAACAGCGTGTAGACCTCGTGATCCGTGAGCTTCAGCGCATCGACGATCGCGAAGTAGTTCGCGTTGACGTAGCCGCCGAAGTACGCGGGATCGTCGGAGTTGATCATCACCGCGACGCCCTGATCGAGCAGGTCCTTCAACGTGTGCTTCGTCATGTCGTCGAACACGCAGAGCTTGATGTTCGACAGCGGGCACACGGTCAATGCGATGCGCGCATCCGCGAGACGCGCGACGAGCGCCGCGTCCTCGATGCTGCGCACGCCGTGATCGACGCGATCCACTTGCAGCAGATCGAGCGCTTCGTACACATACGATGGCGGTCCTTCCTCGCCCGCATGCGCGACGAGCTTGAGACCGCGTTCACGCGCCTTCGCGAACACGCGCTCGAACTTCGACGGCGGATGACCGCGCTCCGACGAATCCAGCCCGACGCCGATCAGGCGATGCTTGTACTTGTCGAAGAGGGGCAGCGCGGCGTCGAAGGTCGCGAGCGCGTCTTCTTCGGAGAGATGCCGCAGGAAACACAGGATCAGCCTGCTCGACAAGCCGCGCTTCTCGCCTTCGAGCAAGGCAGCGTCGAGGCCCGCGACGACCGTTTCGATCGATACGCCGCGCTCGGTATGCGTCTGCGGATCGAAGAAGATTTCCGCATGCGCGACGTGGTCCGCGAGCGCGCGCTCGACGTAGGCCATCGTCATGTCGTAGAAGTCCTGCTCGGTCAGCAGCACGCTCGCGCCGGCGTAGTAGATGTCGAGGAAGGACTGCAGATCGGAGAATGCGTAAGCGGCGCGCAACGCCTCGATGGAGTCGTACGCGAGCTTCACGTTGTTGCGTTTCGCGAGCGCGAAGATCAGCTCCGGCTCGAGCGACCCTTCGATATGGATATGCAGCTCGGCTTTCGGCGCGTGCGCAATCTTGTCGGCGAGTGTGGGATTCATGGCTTTGTTGTGTTGGGGCTACGGTTTCCGCCTGTGGGTCAGGCAGTCTGTTGCGACGACGCGTGGCTCGAAGCGTTGGCTTCGACCGCCTGCAGCAGTTGGGCTGCCGCTGCAACGGCGATCACTTCGGGCGCCTTGTCGACGATGCCGTCGATGCCGATCGGGCACACCATCCGCCCGATGCGCGCGGGGTCGATGCCGCGCGCCGCGAGCCGGTGCTCGAACTGCTTGCGCTTCGTGTGCGAGCCGATCATGCCGAAGAACGCGAAATCGCCGCGCACGAGAATGCGTTCGGCCAGCGCGAGATCCATCGTGTGGTTGTGCGTCATCACGATGAAGTACGTGTTGGGCGGCGCATTGTCGACGGCTTCGTCGGGTGCGTCGTTCGGCTCGATCGTCACGTTGTCCGGCACGAACTGCGGCGCGGGAAATGCCGCGTCGCGCGCGTCGACCCAGATCACGTGGCAGGGCAGCGTCGCGAGCACGCGCACGAGCGCGGCGCCCACGTGGCCCGCGCCGAACAGCACGACCTGGAAGTCGCGCGGCGCGATGGTTTCGGTGAGCAGCGCGCCGCTCTCGTCGAAACCGGCGCCGTCCCAGAGCAGACAGTCGGCATCCGTCGCGCCCGGTTCGGGATCGGAGAGCATCACGGCATCGGGCATCGGCGCGAACGAGACGCTGCGCACGGTCGACACACCCTGCGCAGTGCGTTTGAGCAGCGTCGTCACCCAGTTCAGGTCCGATACGTCGAGCCGCTCGAACGCCAGCACGACCGCGCCGCCGCAGCACTGGCCGAGGCTCGGCCCGAGCGCGAAACGCTCGAGCCTTCTCATGCGCGGGCTGCGCATGCCGTCCTTCAGCACTTGCCGTGCGGTTTCGATGGCCTTCCATTCCAGATGGCCGCCGCCGATCGTGTAGCGCGCTTCTTCGCGCGTGACGATCATCTTCGTGCCCGGCTCGCGCGGCGCGGAGCCTTCGACACGCGCGACCGTCACGAGCACGACGGCGTCGCCGTGCGCGAGCAGGTGTTGCAGGTCGTTCAGCCAAACTTGCATCGAGTGAGCTCCAAAGTCGATCGTGTTGCGGGGTTCTGCGTCGTCGCAGGGCGCTAGTTTACCGGGGCGGCTTCTTCGGCCTCGACACGGAGCGCGTCGATGGCATCGAGAATCGCTTCGGGCGTCGCGGGCGCGCGCAGCCTCGGCGCGTCGGGCGTATCCGGCGCCACGGCCGCGATCGCCGCGCGGATCGCGAGCAGCACCGAAAACGACAGCAGCAAGGGCGGCTCGCCGACGGCCTTCGAGCGGAATATCGTCGGCTCGGCGTTGTCGTTTCGATATAGCGCGACGTTGAATTTGGCGGGCGCATCGCTGACGGCCGGAATCTTGTACGTCGACGGCGCGTGGGTCATCAGGCGTCCGTCGCGGTTCCACCACAGTTCCTCGGTCGTGAGCCAGCCCATGCCCTGGATGTAGCCGCCTTCCACCTGTCCGATGTCGATGGCCGGGTTGATCGAGCGCCCCGCGTCGTGCAGCAGGTCGGCGCGCAGGAGCTTCCATTCGCCGGTGAGCGTATCGACGACGACTTCCGACACCGCCGCCCCATACGCGAAGTAATAGAACGGATGGCCCTGCAGCGTCTGCGCGTCCCAGTGGACTTTCGGCGTCGAGTAGAAGCCATCGGACCACAACTGCACGCGCGCGAGATACGCCGCCGCGACGAGTTGGTCGAACGGCATCTGCCCGCCATTCGATTCGACGACGCCGCCATGAAATTTCACATCCGATGCCGCGCCGCCGAGCTGCTTCGCGGCAAGTTCGGCGAGCCGCGCGCGGATCGTGAGCGCCGCGGCTTCGGCGGCCTTGCCGTTCAGGTCGCTGCCCGTCGATGCTGCCGTCGCCGATGTGTTCGCGACCTTCGATGTATCCGTCGCCGTCACGCGCACGCGCTGCAAGCCGATGCCGAGCACGCTCGCGACGACCTGCGCGACCTTGGTGTTGAGCCCCTGACCCATCTCGGTGCCGCCGTGATTGACGAGCACGGAGCCGTCTTTGTAGACGTGCACGAGTGCGCCCGCCTGATTCAGAAACGGCACGTTGAAGGAGATGCCGAACTTGACCGGCGCGAACGCGATGCCGCGCTTGAGCACCGCGCTCGTCGCGTTGAACGCGGCGATATCGGCACGACGTTGCTGATAATCGCTCGACGCGACGAGTTCGTCCGTCAACGCCGCGATCACGTTGTCCGCGACCGGCTGGCCATAGGGCGTCACGTCGCGATCGCCGATGCCGTAATAGTTCGCGCGCCGCACGTCGAGCGGATCGCGCTTCAGGCGATGCGCGATTTCATCGAGCATCACTTCCATCACGAGCGCGCCTTGCGGACCGCCGAAGCCGCGAAACGCCGTGTTCGACTGCGTGTTGGTCTTGCAGCACAGCGCGCGGATTTCGACATCGCCGAGATAGTAGGCGTTGTCGAAGTGGCAGACGGCGCGCGTCGCGACCGCGCCCGACAAGTCCGCCGAGTAGCCCGCGCGCAACGCGATCTCGACGCGCGCGCCCACGATGCGCCCGTCATCGTCGAAGCCGCATTCGTATTCGTAGACCGCGTCGTGGCGCTTGCCGGTGATCATGAAATCGTCGTCGCGATCGGCGCGCAGCTTCACGGGGCGCTTCAGCAGATGCGCCGCGAGCGACGCCACGCACGCGAACACCGCCGATTGCGATTCCTTGCCGCCGAAGCCGCCGCCCATGCGGCGGCATTCGCACAGCACCGCGTGCGTCGGCCAGCCGAGCATGTGCGCGACGACCTGCTGCATCTCGCTCGGATGCTGCGTCGAGCTGTGCACGAGCATGCCGTCCTGCTCTTTCGGCACGGCATACGCGACCTGTCCTTCGAGATAGAACTGCTCCTGTCCGCCGACTTCGAACTCGCCTTTCAGACGATGCGCGGCGCCCGCGATGCGCCCGGCCGGATCGCCGCGCCGCAGATGCAGCGGCGGCAGCACGAACTGGTTGCGCGCCTTCGCCTCGCGCGGCGTGAGCACGGCTTCGAGCGGCTGGTAACGCACGACGTCCTCGCTCTTCGCGAGCGCGGCGGCGCGGCGCGCGAGATCGTGACTTTCCGCGATGACGGCGAATATCGGCTGGCCGAGATATTGCACGACGCCGTCGGCGAGGATGGGGTCGTCGTGCAGCACCGGGCCGCAGTTGTTTTCGCCGGGAATATCGGCGGCGGTGAGCACCGCGACGACGCCGGGCGCGGCGCGCACCGCGTCCAGATCCAGCGACACGATGCGCGCATGCGCGTGCCGCGACAACCCCAGCGCCGCGTGCAGCGTGCCGCGCAATTCGGGAATGTCGTCGGTGTAGATCGCTTCGCCGCTCACGTGCAGCGCCGCCGATTCGTGCGGCAGCGCGGCGCCGGCGGCGTCGGTGGCGGCGTCGAGGGCCATCGGTTCCGAGACCAGGTTCATGGCGCTTCCTCCACATGGGCGCCGTACGCGAATGCGTTCACTTCGGCGAGCGCGAGCGGGGCGTCGGGACGCGTTTCCAGATAGAAGCGCCGCAGCACGTTGCGCGCCACCTTCGCGCGATAAGCGCTCGATGCACGCATGTCCGTGAGCGGCTGAAAATCGGTGTCGAGCGCGGCCATCGCGGCACGCACGCTGGCGTCGTTCCATTCGTGGCCGATGAGCGCCGCTTCGGCCTGCGTCGCGCGCTTGGGCGTCGCCGCCATGCCGCCGAACGCGATGCGCGCATCCGTTACGCGATGGTCGTCGTCGAGCCTGATCGCGAAAGCCGCGCACACGGCGGAGATATCCTGGTCGTAACGCTTCGACACCTTGTACGTGCGAAAGCGCATCGCCGCGACCGGGCGCGGCACGCGGATCGACGCGACGAATTCGCCCGCGTCGAGCGCGGTCTTCTGATAGCCGAGATAGAACGCGTCGAGCGGCATCGTGCGAAGTTTCTCGGCCTTTTGCAGCACCAGCTCCGCGTTCAGCGCGATGAGCGCGGGCATCGAATCGCCGATGGGCGAGCCGTTCGCGACATTGCCGCCGAGCGTGCCCGCGTTGCGGATCGGCCGCGATGCGAAGCGCGTCCACAGCTCGGCGAGCTCGGGATAATCGGCGGCGAGCGCGGCGTACGCCTCTTCGAGCGATGCCGCCGCGCCGATCGTCAGCGTCTGCGCATCGCGCTCGATCGTCTTCAGTTCGTCGACGTTGCCGATGTAAAGCACGTCGCCGAGATCGCGGAACTGCTTCGTCACCCAAAGGCCGACGTCGGTGCTGCCCGCGAGCAGGCGCGCGTCCGGATGCGCGGCGCGCAGCCGGGCGAACTCGGCCCGCGTGACGGGCGCGTGGAAAGCCGGCGTGCCGAATTCCGCGCCGCGTGCGTCGGGCGCGCGATATTCGAAGGTCTGCGTGCGCTTCAAGGCGGCGAGCTGGCGCTTGATCGCGTCGGCATCGAAGGGCGGGCGCGGGTAGTCGAACATGCGCTGCGCGGCATCGACGATCGGCCGATAACCCGTGCAGCGGCACAGATTGCCGGATAGCGCGGCGGCGATTTCATCGCGCGACGGCGGGCCCGCATCGCGCGGATGGCTGTGATAGAGCGCGAACAGCGACATCGCGAAGCCCGGCGTGCAGAAGCCGCATTGCGAGCCGTGGCAGTCGACGAGCGCCTGCTGCACCGGATGCAGCGCGCCATCCGCGCCGCGCAGATCTTCGACGGTGAAGAGCGCGCGCGAATCGAGCGTCGGCAGAAACTGGATGCATGCGTTGACGGCCTTGAGCGCGAGCTCGCCGGCGGCGTCGAGTTCGCCGGTCACGACGGTGCAGGCGCCGCAATCGCCTTCGGCGCAGCCTTCTTTCGTGCCGATGCAAAGCGCCGTCTCGCGCAGATGCTGGAGCACCGTGCGCGTGGCAGGAGCGTCGCCGATCTCGTGCACGGCGCCGCGCTGAAGGAAGCGGATGGTTTGCGTTGTCATGGTCAGGAAGACATTGCGGACCGGGCGCGCGTTACGCGGTTTCCGTCCGCTTCATGGGTTGCCGTGGAAAAAACCTCGACCTGCTTCTGAGCGGAACGGACTGCGCGCACGTAGATCGCCATCCAGACACGAACATATCATCGCAATATCCCAAAAATATTGCGGCTCACGTATCAAGATTATGCGGATGCGCTGATGCGGGAAAGGGAAAGCGCGTCGGAAGCGACGCGTTGGGGCGATGAAGAAGAGGCGCGGGCGGCGCGGACCGGCCGCCCGGCATAAATTACCGTACCGTCGAGCGCAGCTTGCGCTTGAAACGCAGGCTCGCGAGGACCAGCACGAAAATGAGCGCGAACGCGATCAGCGACCATTGCGGCAGCGAGAGGCCGAGAATCGGCGGATACGGCGTTTCGCACAGCCCCGCCACCTTGAAGACCTGCGGCAGCCAGCTAGCGGGCGGCAGACCGTCGACGATGGGCTGAAGCGCATCGAAGCCGCAACTGAAGCCGGGATGCGACTGCACGTACACATGGCGCACCGCGGTGACGAGTCCGCCGAACGCGGCAATCGCGACGAGCGTTTCGAGGAGCGCAATGCCGCGCCAGTTCCGGAAGGCCGCCCCGAGGAACGCGAAGATCGCGACCAGCACGAAGAAATAGCGCTGGATGATGCAAAGCGGGCACGGATCTTCGTTATGGAAGAACTGAAGATACAGCGCGCCGCCGACGAGACCGAGACTCACGAAACCGAGCAGCACGAGCAGGCGTCGCTCGCGGCGCATCACCCGGTCGTCCTGATGCATCGTGAAGTGGTGTAAAGAGTTGTTCATTGTTCCGCAACGATTCGAGAAGGAAGCACTTGGGCTGCGCGGGTATGGCGGTGAATTCTAGCGCGAACACCCGCCGCAACCCGTCGGACGCATGTCTGACGTTCAGCGCGTGGTCGCCAGCACCGCTTCGACGGCGCGACCGATCGACAGCAGCGCGTCGTCCGCGTGCGGCGCGCCCGCGAGCATCAGTCCGACGGGCGCCTCGCCGCGCGGATGGCAGGGCAGTGACAATGCGCACGCGTCGAGAAAGTTGAACGCGGTCGGATTGCGCAGAATCAGCGCGTTGGTGCGCGTGAAGGCGTCGTCGTCGGCTTCCAGCTCGGCGATGCGCGGCGGCAGCACCGGCACCGTCGGGCAGACGATGGCGTCGAAGCGCTGCCAGAGCGTCGTGCGCGCTTCCTCGATCATCGCGGCGCGGGCCTCGCACAGGTCGATGTAATCCGCCGCGCTCGCCGCTTCGGCGCGCGTGAGGCGCGCCAGCACGCGCGGATCGTACTCGCCGCCGCGCTCGGCCATCAGCTTCCGATGCCACGCGTGCGCTTCGATCGCGACGAGCGGAAAGCGGCTGATCTCCGGCAGGCGGTCGAGCGGCGCGAAGCGCACGTCCTCCACGAGCGCGCCCGCCGCGGCGAGATGATTGACGGCCGCGGCGACCGCATTCGCCACAGGCGCCTCGACGCCGTCCGTCACGTAGTTCGTGAGCACGCCGAGGCGCACGCCGTCGAGCGGGCGCGTCGCGGGCACGCCGGGGTCGCGGCCGGCGAGGATGCGGTCGACGAGCGCGCAGCACGCGACCGACACGCCGATCGGCCCGAAGGAATCGAGCGACTTCGAGAGCGGGATGCCGCCTTGTTTCGGGATGCGGTCCGCGGTCGGCTTGAAGCCGGTGAGGCCGCAGAGCGCGGCGGGAATGCGGATGGAGCCGCCGGTGTCGGTGCCGAGCGCGACGGCCGCCATGCCGTCCGCCACCGACGCCGCCGCCCCCGACGACGAGCCGCCCGCGATGCGCGCGTCGCCCGGAACGTCGGCGCGCCACGGCGAGCGCGGCGTGCCGTAGTGCGGGTTGAGGCCGAGGCCGGAGAACGCGAACTCGCTCATGTTGGTGCGCCCGACGATCACGGCGCCCGCGCGGCGCAGGCGCGCGACGGTCGGCGCGTCGGCCTTGGCGGGCGCGGCGCCGTTCAGCACGGTCGAGCCGGCGCGCGTCACCTGGCCTTCGATATCGAAGAGATCCTTGATCGACACCGGAATGCCCGCGAGCGGCGACAGCACGGTGCCGGCGCGGCGCAGCGCGTCGTGCGCGTCGGCGGCGGCGCGGGCGTGATCGGCGTCGACCTGGAGAAAGACGGTCGAGCCCTGGCCGGCCGGATCGGCGATGCGGTCCAGCGCGGCCTCGACGAGCGCGCGGCTCGTCGTGCGGCCGGCGCGGAGATCGGCGGCGAGTTGGGCGAGAGGGGCGAACTGCGGCGAAGTGGTCGGCATGGCGTCGGGCAGTGGCGGTGCCGTTGCGAGAAGCCGGGCATGTCCGGCGCTTCGCATCGGCAGTGAATGGACGGGCGCTCAAGTCTCAAACTCGGTCGCCCGAGGTGGCTGTCATTCTAAGCCACCGACGCCGATCGGGCGCCTGCCGAAACGCCGTTCAGATGGTCCGCGAGAAACGCCGCAGTGTTGCCTGCCCGAGATAGCGGTCGAACACCGACGCGACGTTGCGCACCAGCATGCGTCCGGCGGGCAGCACACGGATCGCGTCGCGCGAGAGATCGATGAGGCCGTCGCCGGCCATCGGCGCGAGGCGCGCGAGCTCGTCGGCGAAGGTCGAGGGAAATTCGATGCCGTGCGCATTCGCGATATCGTCGAAACGCAGCTCGCCGCCGCACATGAGACGCATGATGACTTCGCGGCGAAGCTGGTCGTCGGCGGACAGGCGCACGCCGCGCGCGATGGCGAGCTGGCCCGCGTCGATCGCCGCGGCGTACTCCGGCAGGTCGCGGGCATTTTGCGCGTAGACATCGCCGATCTTGCCGATCGACGACGCGCCGATGCCGATCAAATCGCAATCCGCATGTGTGCTGTAGCCCTGAAAGTTGCGCTGGAGCGTGCCGGCTTCGAACGCGCGCGCGAGCTCGTCGCCGGGCAGCGCGAAGTGATCCATGCCGATGTACACGTAGCCCGCCTCGCTCATGCGCGCGATCACGCGCTCGAGAATCGCGAGCCGCACGGCGGGCGAGGGCAGCGCGCTTTCGTCGATCTGCCGCTGCATCTTGAAGAGCTGCGGCATGTGCGCGTAGCCGAACACGGAGACGCGGTCGGGCTTCAGACCGATGATCGCGTCGAGCGTGCGCGAAAAGCTTTCGACGCTCTGATGCGGCAGGCCGTAGATCAGATCGACGCTCACCGACTTGAAGTGATTCTTGCGCGCGGCGTCGAGCACGGTTTCGGTCATCTCACGCGGCTGGATGCGGTTGACGGCGTGCTGCACGCGCTCGTCGAAGTCCTGCACGCCGAGGCTCAGGCGATTGAAGCCGAGCTCGCGCAAGAGCGCGATCGTTTCCGCCGATGCCTCGCGCGGATCGACTTCGATCGAATATTCGGCGCGTTCGTCGGAAACGAGCTCGAAGTGCTCGCGCGTCGCGGACATCAGCTCGGCCATCTCGGCGTGCGAGAGGAACGTCGGCGTGCCGCCGCCCCAGTGAAGCTGCGTCACGGGGCGCGATGTATCGAAGAGTTCGGCCTGCAGCGCCAGCTCGCGCTTCATGCGGTCCAGGTAGGGGCGGGCGTGCGCGCGGTTCTTCGTCGCGACCTTGTTGCAGCCACAGTAGAAGCAGACGGTGTCGCAGAACGGGATATGGAAATAGAGCGAGAGATCGGCGTCTGCGCTGCCGTTTCGCGCCGCTTCGCGGTAGTGCGCGGGATCGAATGAGTCGGTGAACTGGACGGCGGTCGGATAGGACGTGTAGCGCGGGCCTTGCGCGTCGTAACGCGCGAGCAGGTCGGGGCGAAAGAGCGGGGCGGCGGGAGTCATGGCGGACCTTTAAGAATCGTCCGAGTGTAGTCTGGCGTTCCGCGCGGTCATTGCGTGATAAGGTCGCAGCCCGATGGCAGCGATTTGACGAAGCGCAAACAAGCGGCGTGGGACAATGCTGTTTTGGTTCGTTTTGTCCTGTCCCGTCATGTCGATTCATTCGCCCCACGCCTGCCGCGAGGGCTGCGGTGCGTGCTGCATCGCGCCGTCCATTTCCAGTCCGATCCCGGGGATGCCGCAGGGCAAGCGCGCGGGCGAGCGTTGCGTCCAGTTGGACGATGATCTGCGCTGCCGGATTTTCGGGGATCCGCGACGGCCCGCATGTTGCGGCGGGTTGCAGCCTTCCGCGGAGATGTGCGGGGAGACGCGGGAATATGCGCTGGTGTGGATCGAGCGCTTGGAAAGACAGACGCAGCCGACGCAACTGTCATGACGAACGGCGGTCCAATCCGCGAACCGCGCCACATGGCGCAGACCTGAATAAAGAGCATTGGAGGATCACGCATGACGGAACCCGTCGCGCCGTTGCGGCGCCGGTTCGTGCTCGCGGCACTGTTATCGCTGCCTGCACTCGCACTCGCCTCGAAGGCTCACGCCGCCTCGAACTCGATATTCCCCTTCATTCCGGATCACTACACATTCTCGACGCAGCAAGTTCAGGCCGCCGTCGCGCGCAAGTTTCCGCTGCAGCGCACGGCCTCGCAAATTTTCGATGTCGTCCTGAGCAATCCCGTCGTCGGCATGGCGCCGGATCGCAATCGCGTGACGGTGCGCGTGGATGCACGTCTGTCGACGCCCTTCATGCCGAACCCCGTGATCGGCGCGTTCACGCTCTCGACGCAACTCGGCTACGACGCGCCGAGCCGCTCGGTCATTCTCGTCTCACCGTCAGTTGACGACGCGCAGTTCAGCGGTGACGCCGCGCAGTACAACCAGCAGATCGCTTCGGTCGGGGCACAGCTTGCAGCTCAATTACTCGACCGCTATCCGATCCACGCCTTCAAGCCCGAAGAACTCCAGTTCGCGGGCGTGTCTTATGAACCCGGTACAATCACAGTCCTTACAAACGGCATACGTGTGCAGATCGTCGAGAAGTGAGTTGAAAACGCTGCGCAATGTGCTTCACAACCAACGACGATAACGGCGAACAAGGGCTGACGGATGGACTGGATATTGATGGTGAAGGCGCTCATTCTGGGTGTCGTGGAGGGCTTGACCGAATTCCTGCCGGTCTCGAGCACGGGGCATCTGATCGTAGCGGGCAGCTTGCTGAATTTCACCGACGCGCAGTCGAAGACTTTCGACGTCGTCATCCAGTTCGGCGCGATTCTCGCGATCTGCTGGGAATATCGCGCGAAGATCGGCTCGGTGGTCACGGGTCTGCCGGCCCGCTCCGACGCGCGGCGCTTCACGCTGAATGTGATCATCGCGACGATTCCGGCCATCGTGCTCGGCCTGCTCTTCGAGAAGCACATCAAGTCGGTGCTGTTCTCGCCGGTGCCGGTATCGGTGGCGCTGATCGTCGGCGGCATCGTGATTCTGTGGGCCGAGGCGCGCCAGCGCGAACGCGGCGCCCTGACGCGCGTGCATTCCGTCGACGATCTTTCCTACGGCGATGCACTCAAGGTCGGCCTCGCACAATGCTTCGCGCTGATTCCCGGCACGTCGCGGTCGGGCGCGACCATCATCGGCGGGATGCTGTTCGGACTCGAGCGGCGCGTGGCCACGGAGTTTTCGTTCTTCCTCGCCATTCCGATCATCTTCGGCGCGACGCTCTACGAAATGGCGAAGTACTGGCGCACGCTGACCGTGAGCGACATCGGGCTCTTCGCCATCGGGCTCGTGGCCGCGTTCGTGAGCGCCTTCGTGTGCGTGCGCTGGCTGCTGCGCTACGTCGCGTCGCACGACTTCACGGCGTTCGCGTGGTATCGCATCGGCTTCGGCCTGCTGATCCTGATCGTGGGCTACAGCGGCGGTTTGAGCTGGGCCGACTGATTTCCTTCGCGCCATGAAAAACGCCACGGCTTGCCGTGGCGTTTTCTTTTGTTTTCCCGACGCGCTCAGCGGCGGCGGAACATCAGGTCCCACACGCCGTGTCCGAGCCGCAATCCGCGCCGCTCGAACTTCGTGACCGGGCGGAAATCGGGCCGCGGCGCGTAGCCGTCGGCGGTGTTTTCGAGCGCGGGTTCCGCCGACAGGACTTCGAGCATCTGCTCGGCGTAGTTCTGCCAGTCGGTCGCGAGGTGGATATAGCCGCCCGGCTTCATGCGCGACACCAGCAGCGCGAGGAATTTCGGCTGAATCAGACGGCGTTTGTGATGACGCGCCTTGTGCCACGGATCGGGGAAGTAGATGTGCACGCCGTCGAGGCTGTCCGGCGCGATCATGTGTTCGAGCACTTCCACCGCGTCGTGCTGCAGGATGCGGATATTGCCGAGCGCATGTTCGCCGATGAGCTTGAGCAGCGCGCCGACGCCCGGCTCATGCACTTCCACGCCGATGAAATCGTCGCCGCCGCGCGACGCCGCGATTTCCGCCGTGGTCGCGCCCATGCCGAAGCCGATTTCCAGCACGCGCGGCGCCTTGCGGCCGAACACTGCGTCCCAGTCGGCGAGTTGCGGCGCGTAGGGCACGACATAGCGCGGGCCCAGCTCGTCGATCGCGCGTTGCTGGCCCGGCGACACGCGGCCCGCGCGCGTGACGAAGCTGCGGATGCGGCGACGGTGCAGCGTCGAATCTTCGTTTGCTTCGGATTGGGCGTCGTGCTCGACGCCGTCGGCGTCGTGGGGATCGTGGTTCATGGCGAGGCGATGCTGGAAACTAAAAAGCCGCCCAAGCGTGACTTAGGCGGCTTTCGCGATGATTCTGGAGCGGGCGATGGGAATCGCACGCTCGAATAAGGCCATCCGCAAGTGCTTGATTAAATAAAACAAACGAGCGGGCAAAACCCGCCCATGTGACATGCTTCTGTGGGAGCGGATTGTATCAGACTGACGGCGAAGACTGATTGTCTTTGACTGAATCCGGCGCAGTAGCGCTCGCGTTTTTTGCTGACGCTTCGTGTGCTTTCAGTAGCGCGTCTTTGACCCATGCAGGGGTCAAACAGTCTGACAGCTCGGCAAAATAGCTGTCGGTGCTATCGCCTTTCGCGTCAGGGAATGCCCATCCTCGATTTGTCGTGCGCTCGAACACCACTATCCCTCGTGGCGAAAGTTCAAGGGAGAAGTGACTTCGAATTTGGTCACGCTCTGGCAATGCACCTAGAAACTGACCACGTGGGTCCAGCACGCAGTGAGCAAGGCTGCGGACGTTCTGCTTAAGCCGGAACATCGATTCGGTAACCAAGCCGGGAGTGGACGCGCTAGTGACCCCTCCACCCGGGGCGAAATATGCCTTTCCGGCCACGATCAAAGGTGCATCCAATCCCGACCGGCGAAGCTCATGTCGATGTTGGTCGCTGATTTCCTGATTAGATGCGAGCACGCGCTTCAACTGAAAGCGCTCAATCAGCTCAGGCCAGTTCGTGCCGATAATCTCGATCAAGCGCTGACGTGCGAACAACAAATCGTCGCCGCGATGAGGCAGAACATCGACGAAAGCTGCGTAGTCATGGCCAAACACGGCAAACAACAGATAGTCCGCTCGCCTCGAAAAATATTCTCGTTTTGGATGCGGGTCTAAGTCGAGATGCAGGTGATGGATACCCCAGTCGGCCCACAGCAAGTCGGTTCGCGCCGCTCGTTTCTTTCCACTGGTGTCGAAGTCGACTAGTCCAGTGCCCTGATGCGCATTGATGTTTTCGCCTATCGCAACTTTTACCTTAATCACGTCAAAAGCACGCTTAGCTGATGGGCTAAGCGTCTTTGGGAACTCGTCGGAAAGGAATATCTGTCGCGGGCGTGGATCGATGAACCGTAAGCGAAAATCCAACCAGCGAAGGAGGGGCGCGTTCAGATGGTTGACCGTGTCGGTATGGCGAAGCCCAACGAATTTTATGAGCTTGCCCGCAATCTGATCGACGTTTTTAAGGAACTCGGATACCAGCGCATCGGCGTCTTGCATGTGTTTGTTTTCCCCGTTGACCCGCTTCGGGATTATGCGGCATCGTTCGCCAGCTCACTGCTGACTGCCGTCCTCAAGCTGCTTCGATGCGGTCCAGCAGTCGGCATAGCTGCCCCCGGTGCCATTGACTGCCGTTCGGCGTCTTGATCCCCAGTGCGTTCAGTTCTGCCACCATTTCGCGTTGCGACAGGTTGCGGGCGCGGAACCCTGCTACCACGCCCGCCAGCTTGGCCGCGAAGGCGTCGGCGGCTTGCTGGCGGGCCTCCACGTTCGGCTTGAGGTTCGCGGCTCCTGCCGTCCCGAGCTTCACGCCACGTGCCTTTGCCGCCGTCAGTGCATCCTTTGTGCGCTTGCTGATCTGGTCTCTCTCCCACTCGGCCATTACGGCGTGCATCTGGATCATGACCTTGTTGGCCTGCGGCATATCAGCGGCGACGAAGTCGCACCCGGTCTCAAGCAAGCCTGAGACGAAGTGGACGTTGCGGGCCAGTCGGTCCAGCTTGGCGATGATGAGCGTCGCACCACGACGCTTGCACAGCTCCAGCGCGCCGCGAAGCTGTGGACGCTTTTCGAGTGCGTTCGCACCCTTGCCGGTCTCTGTCTCGGTGAAATCGCCCACCAGCTCCCAATCGCCACCGTTCAGGTAGCGCGCGACGGCGTCGCGCTGGGCATCGAGCCCTAGACCCGATTGCCCCTGACGTGCCGTGCTGACCCGGTAATACGCGACGAACGGACCTTGTGCCATCTCTTCCCCCTGAATGCTGGCCTCACGGCAAGACGAGCGTTTAATGTGAGGCCAGTATCGCACTCAGGCGAGCTCTAGTCAACGGATATACTTATTGACTAGATGATGAGTAGACGCTAGAATTGGAAACTGTCACCATTTCAGAGTCACCCATGCCAGAAGAATTGTTGAGCACCCAAGCCGCCGCCGAGCTGGTCGATGAGGCGATCCCCGAAGCGGGCGGTTCTGCCTACTGGTCACGCGTTCTCACCAACAACCGCCGCGAGGAACGCAACCCACCGCACCGCATCCCATTCGAGCGAATCGGCACTGGCGCGTTTTACCGCCGTGAGGACGTCGCCGCGTTCATCGAATTCGAGAAGTCACGACGTCTTGGTGTCCTCAAGCTGTCCGGCCGAGCAGCGGAGGCTATTCGCGCCTTTGGCATCGGCGAGAAGGGTGGCAGCGCGAGCGGGCGCAAGCTGAACGTTTCCGCCGTCACACTCCAGCTCGATCAAACGACAGGGGCGCGCTTCGTGCAGCTCGTCACGAGCGACCCTCTCATGGTCTATCGGCTGGAGCTGGGCGAAGCGAAGGCACTGGCGAAAGAGCTAGCAGACGTGGTCCACGCGGGCGAGCGAGGTGCGCGATGACTAGCACCACCGTTGACACGATCTCAGCCGCAGATGCCGCATTCATGCTGCGTGCTTATCTAGGGACGCTCCGCAGTTGGGCTGATTTCCTTTCTGACTGCATTCGCAGCAAGCAGGACATCGCCGGTCATACTCTCATGCCTTGCGCGGAACGCTATTACCGTGGACTTTACCGCCCGGTTTACGCAGTGTCGGACGTGAAAGCGTTCATTGAGAAAGTGCAGATAGCGATACCTAGCGCAGGCAAAACGCCCATCAAAACGACTGCGCTAGCGATCGACCCGACCAAGCGCTGGGACGCGAATAAGTTCGACTGCGACGGCGCACCTGTGGCGCGGCGCTCGCGCGTTTCGACCCGCTATGCTCACGCGACCCGGAGCCACATAATCCACTAAAACAGTCAGCTTTTACTGTCGCCACAGAAAACAAAAAGCCGCCAGCGGGCAAAGAACCACGCGGCGGCGAATATAACCTAACACATGGATTATAGCCGCCCCGACGCCGCCGACTTATCCGCCTTCCGCTGCGCCAAGAAGAGCGCGCGCATCGACTACGCAACCTTCACGACGAGCGCTCGCATCGCATTGCCATCCACGAAAGGCCGCGTCGAATGGCATGGCACTGGCTTCACGGTCCACGACCCCAAGCCATACGACCTACAGGCCCTCGACGGGCTTCCCCTGACTCGCCTTGAGGTCGCGGTGGATGTGCGGCCACCACCGGCGATCCTGTCTGAGCAGCGACGGCACGATCTGGCGGACATATTCGACTGCATCACCCGCCGGATATGGCCGTTCGACGGCGAGGGCCTACAGCCCAGCTACCGGGCATCGAAGCGTAAGGGCCACAATGACTGGCTTGTCCAGACCGTCTACCACGGTCATGATGACGGGGAGGGAGAGCGGCGGATGCCATCGATCCACGAGACCCTGTATCTGGGCCATCGCTACGACTATAGCCGTGCCGACCAGAACATGCCGAACACCGCCCAGGTGCGCGTCTACTACAAGAAGAAGGACAACGGGGAGACCCTGCCAGAGAGCAAACACGTCATCCGCACAGAGGTGACGCTGGCGACGCATTGGCTTCGCGAGCGCGGCATCAGCAGGACTGGCCAGCTACTAGCGGGCTTCTCGTTCCGCGATCATCTATCGCAATACTTCCGGTTCCTGCATCCTGAGGCGGGCCGCATCAAAAATCCTGCCACAGGGGGCACGGATGTGCACGGCGTGCTGAACGAAGCTCGCCAACGCATCCTGACCCGTGCAGCGATAACGGGCGGCGTCGCCTCGTGGCTATTCGAGGATCGCGCCATCGTTGATGTCAAGCAACGCGACAAGGAGATGTGCAAGGCGTTCGCGACCGCGCTGGACAACCTCAGCCGCACTTACCGCCCCGTGTAGTGTGGCTACCTATAACTGTAGTAGGGATGCTCCGTTACCGAGTCTTTATGGATCAATGAGTTAAGTGTGGTTTAGACCGCTTTGGTGCGGGTTTGGGAGCCGAAAAGCTGTAAATTGGCCGACGCCGTCATTAAAAACTGAATTAATTCCTGGTATGGTCGTTTGCTCATAAACGAGGCGAGGGACTATATGCAGCACCTGTCACTAGCCAAGCAGCGGACCTACTGAAAAGCACGACGCAGGGTTTCGTCGTCGGCAATGTGAGGCATTCGCTGCCCTTTTTGGCCAGTCTGAAATCATACGAAACTAGTAACGAATTATACGGTGTGGCGGGAATTTTCAATTGCTGCGCGTGCAGCTTTTACCGGGGTAGACCAATGAAAATGACAATGTCGGCGCTGTGTTTGGCGCTTAGTGCCATGCTTGGCGCGTGTGCGGTTAATGAGCAGCCGCAAACAGCGGACGCGGTAAAGAGTGCAGTTCGAACAAGTCAAAACGCCGCGCATACGATGGCGTTTTATGATGGACCGGGCTACGCACCGGCACACTCGGATAACAGCAACTTTGTGAAAGATGCGACGCTGCACGCGGGTTACTCAGCGACGGCCAAAACGGCAATTTATTCGCTGCTGGTCTTCACCTACTACAGTCAAGGCGGCTTTCGCGCATACGACCAAGCGGCGGACGATGCGGGTAACAGCTTTCCCGCTGTTATGATGGACCACGACGTGCAGTGCTATTCGTTCTGCGCGCGCTATGAAACAACCCAAATCCGGCTATCCCGCGAATATCTTGAGAGTCACGCGCAGTCTGGGATTAGCCTGAGCATGACGGGGCAGCTTGGCGGCATCGTGTCATTCACGGTTCCCGCATACTACGTGCAGGGTTTTCTAAGCGCTACGCGCGCCACCAACTGACCCGCCTGAAAAGCAAAAGTCTTAGGTTTCGTGCGGCCTTCCGATGGCCGTCTAGTCGTCAACTGGTGGCCAAAAAGATGAAACCTTATAGGGCGGAATTTGCCTTGTTTTTCTTTCGGCTTGCTGCCACTTTCTGACGCTCTGCGCACTTGATTGCGATCATCGCTTCCTCAATCCTGAACGGCGCTACGCCGTCGAGTGCGGGGAAGCGCAGATCCTTCAGGTTCTCTGCCAGCTCGTCGGCGTTGCGGTCCTTCGTATAGCGGCTCCCGCTCTGCGTGTGGCCGCGCTCATGGCCCGCCAACTGGGCTTGAACGCGCTCAGACAGGTCAAGCCGCTCCAGCGCCGTCACGAAGCCGTGCCTAAACGAGTGAAACGTCTTCATCCCGTTGCGCTCGATGCCGAGCTTGTCACCTAGAAAGCGCTCATTGAACCACGACCCAGCGGGCTTGCCGTAGCCCTTCACCCGGTCGCGCTTCAGCTCGGGGAACAGCCGCGTGTGGCCCGCCCGTCGCAGCGCGCCGACATACTCAGGCAGACCGAGGCGCTCCAGCTCGCCATGTAGCGGCACCACGCGCTCGGCGTTGATCGTCTTCAGCGACTTGTCCGGCTCGTCGATCTTGTCCGCACCGTTCAGGTTGAAGTCCAGAAACCACGTCCCAGCCTTAGACTGCCTCACGTCGTCAAGGTAGAGCTGCGATAGCTCATTGATCCGCCCGCCAGTAAGCAGGCCCAGCAGCGGGAGCCAGTAGTAATACGGTCGCCAGTGCGTGAAGCCGTTTTTGCCGATGACCTCTCCCGCACCACGTTCGAACCAGTCCTGCGAAAAGATGCGCGCCAGGTCGTCGGGCGTGAATATCTGCCGCTCATCCTGCGCGCGCTTTGTCGTGCCACGCCCGCGCCGGTAGTCTGACGCCGGGTTGAATCGCATCATCCCAGCTCCGACGCCGTAGCCGAGAATCTCGCTCAGGCGGCCCACGTGACCCTTGATGGTCTTCTCCGACTTGCGTTGCAGGCCGTCGCGCTGCGCGATGTCAATCAGATCCTTGAGCGTCGTGGACGCGCCGTATTTGCGCCGTGACTGGTAGACGTCCGTCGGTAGCAGGGCGAGTAGCCGCGCGAACTCCAGCACGGTCTCTTTCTCGATGTCGCCCAATGCCGGATCGCCCATCAGACCCGAGAACAGACCCGCCTCAGTCGTCATGCGCCTGGACTGGTCGGCTCCCCAGTCCCGGTCTTGCCGGTAGCTCTCGAACAGCTCAGAAAAGCGCTTGTGGCCGTGTTTTGCGGTAATTGGGTCATAGATGACGGGAGCCGTCACAGCGTTCGCTGGCGGCTCTGTGGAGGCCATAGGTGCGGTGGGCAACCCTACCGCCAACCGCGCCCGCACCCGTGCGACCGCCGCTTTCTGCACGACGCACTCGGACGAAGACAGCTCTACCGGCTCGCCATCGACAAGGAAGCCGGTTGTCCCTGTTCCCCAGAACACGGACTCATGTGCCACGGCACCGACCGCGAACTGTCCGAGCGTGGCACGACTGTTGAAGAAGCGGACCACGCCGGAATACAGGTCAAGCTCGCCACGAGCGGTGGCGTCGTCCAGCACGAAGGAGCCGTCGTAATCGCGCTCTACGGCGTCCAGGTCGGGAACCGTCCAGCAGCGCAATCTCTGAACGCGGGCGAAGGCACGCGCACGGTCGGACACTAGCTCGCCAGCAAGTGCGCCAGGCGAGATGCCGATAGATGCGGCGGCTTCGGTGAGGGCAATCATCCCGTCGCCGACGAGCAGCGGGTTTTCGTGTCTGAGTCGTTCGATGTCCATCGCCAGAAAGCGCTCTCGCCAGTGCAGTTGGATTCTCAGCGCCGCGCTCTTGGCGGCGTCCAATGTTCGCAGGCCGGTAGAGGTGTGAATCTCCGTCCGACCTACTAATGGGCGCAGCCGCTTTGGGACGACCAGACGAACCGCGTAGATGCCGCTCGGGCGGCGATAGAGGCACGATGCCGGCATGGCGACCACCACTGTAGTAGCCTTGCGGAGTATTCGTGCCGTCAGGACCGTAACCGTCAAGAAATCAACGGTTTAGGCGCAAGATGGAGCGGGCGATGGGAATCGAACCCACGTCAGTAGCTTGGGAAGCTACGGTAATAGCCATTATACGACGCCCGCGTGAGCCGAGTATTGTAAGCGCAACGCGCCCGAAGGCGCAATTGCGCGGGATTCAGATGCCGAACAAGGTCATCGAAACGGCGACGCGCGTCACGACCATCAGCAAGACCTGCACGATCACGAAAAGCAGAATAGGCGAAAGATCGATGCCGCCGAGGCGCGGCAGAATGCGGCGCAACGGATCGAGAAACGGCGCGGTGATCTGATACAGCAGCGGCATCGCCGGCGATTGCGGATTGAGCCACGAGAGCAGCGCCATCAGGATCGTCACCCAGATGATGAGGTTCAGCGCCCATTTCACGACCGTCAGCAGCGCGACGAGCAGCAGCATCGGCAACATGAGCGTCGGATCGATGCCCGCGAGAACGACCATCAACGTGACATAGACGGCCGAGGCGATGATCGCGGCGACGATGCTCGCCCAGTCGATCTTCCCGCCGGGCAGGATCTTGCGCAGCGGCAGCACGAGCCAGTTGGTCGCCTGCATCACGGCGTTCGAGACGGGGTTGTACGGCGGCATGCGCACGACCTGTATCCACGCGCGCAGCAGGAGCGCCGCGCCGAACAGGGTGAAAAGGGTATTGAGCAGAAAACGGGCGATCTCGCCGAACATCTCGGGTCCTCTAGGATGCGTGCAGTGCCGGAACGTGCGCCGGGTCGAATGAGCGAAAGGTTGAAGGAAGACGGCCGCGCTAGCGAGCGGCACGCCGGGCGCGTGTGATGCCGCTGATGGGGCCGTCCGCGCGGCGCGAATCGTGAATGCTGACCTTGATCATTGTTCGTTCTCTGAGCTTGAGTATCGTGCCGAAGCCATCGCGACGCGCGCAGCGAATGTCGATTCGCCCCTGTGCGCCCGGCGATGAAGCCTCGCGATTCCTGATTGCGGCGCCTGTATCCCCGCCCGCCAGGCTTGCCTGGTGGGGCGCCGGACGTCACCTTAACATGGCTTTAAGGCGGCTTGGGGTGTTGTCGCATGCGGTGCGAGCGTTCGACCGCTCAAGTGTATGAAGGACCGGTGAAAGCCATGTGCAAGCGTGCTTCGCTCGTGAACGCCAGCATCGGAAAACCCTAATGTTGTGATTTTGAGACGATCGTTAAAAGCACGTTTCGCGCAAAACTGGCAGGATATAAACACGAAAGTGAAAGAGCGAAAAAGTGGGAGCCGCCGGCCCATTGTTTCTTTCCGCCGAATAAACGGAATAAAAGAACCGGGTTTCAGCATGCCGCAAAGGCGTGGTTTCCGGTGAATGTGGTTAAACACACATCTGCGCGAGAAATTCGTTTCTTTGCGCACATCGATGAACGAACAGGGCGCTCGATACTAAATAGAACACGGATTCAGCGGACAAAGTGAGCGGCGCAGAGCCGCCGGCTTGTCCTCAGGTTTCATTCGCTACGTTCGGAGGTTGCCATGAGCATTTTCTCTTATCGAAAGCATCTGCGATTCTTGAGCCAAGCCCAACGGCGCCGTTGGTGGGACCAGAAAAAACGCCTGACGCCGCGCGTCGTGATCGGCGCGGCCTACGTGCCGCCGAATGTCACGCGCGAGTTCGCGTATGTCAAAGTCGGCTGAACGGCACCGGGTTCGAGTATTTCGTGCTTTACATGAAAAGCCCCGCCGGGCGCATTGTCCGGCGGGGCTTTTCCGCTCATTTGTAATCGAAAGTTACGCGCTTTTTCTTTCCATCCGCCGATGCCTTGCCGAAGTGGTCGCACAGGTCCGCCGAACGGGCGATCGGAGGTTGCTTGCCGGCGACGTCTGGCTTTCAAATTCGCATGCGCGTTAAGGAACTTGCAATTTGCAACAAATGGTCCCGCCGAGCCGCAGGCTTTTTCGATAAATTCGTCTCATACCGTCGCTCGTGAGCCGTAAAGACCGGCCAACACGCGAAGCGGCGAGGAGAACGAAAGTGAAAAAGCTCGGTGGTTTGTTGGTCGCTGGCGCGTTTGGCGCAGGTCTCGTCAGTGCCGCGCAAGCGCATGTTTCGGTTGGCGTGGGTATCGGGGTGCCGGCCTATCCGGTTTATGCCGCGCCGCCCGCGCCCGTTTATGTGGCGCCGCCGCAGCCGGTGTATGTCGCGCCGCCGCCCGTCGTCTACGCGCCGCCGCCCGCGGTGGTCTATGGCGGATACGGATATGGCGGCTATGGCTACTACGGCCGGCCGTACTATCGGCATCACGGTTACTATCGTCACGGCCCGGGCTACTGGCGTCACTGACCGGCCTCGTCGGCGAACGCGAAAGGCGATGCAAGCTGAACTGCATCGCCTTTTTTCATGTGCGCGCCGCTTTTGAGTTTCACGTCGGAACTGGGAGAATGGTGATCCTCCTCACCTCACGTTCCGACTCCGATGTCCTCACTTCCCGCCCCGACTTTCGATGACGTCGCCGATGCCGCCCGGCGCATCGAGGGCGTCGCCCATCGCACGCCCGTCCTGACGTCCCGCACCGCCGATTCGATCGCCGGCGCGTCGCTCTTCTTCAAGTGCGAAAACTTCCAGCGCATGGGCGCATTCAAGTTCCGTGGCGCATACAACGCGATTTCCCATTTCGACGACCGTCAGCGCGCCGCGGGCGTCATCACGTACTCGTCGGGCAATCATGCGCAGGCGATCGCGCTGTCCGCGAAGCTCGCCGGCATCCGCGCGACGATCGTCATGCCCGAGGACGCGCCCGCCGCGAAGATGGAAGCGACGCGCGGCTACGGCGGCGAAGTGATCACTTACGACCGTTACACGCAGAATCGCGAGGAAATCGGCCGCAAGCTCGCCGAGGAACGCGGCATGACGCTGATTCCGCCCTACGACCACCCGCATGTGATCGCGGGGCAGGGCACGGCAGCGAAGGAACTGATCGAAGAAACCGGCCCGCTCGACTATCTTTTCGTGTGCCTGGGCGGCGGCGGGTTGATCGGCGGATGCGCGCTCGCGGCGGCGGCGCTGTCGCCGGAGTGCAAGGTGATCGGCGTCGAGCCGGAAGCGGGCAACGACGCGCAGCAGTCGCTCGCGCGCGGCGAGATCGTGCATATCGAGGTGCCGCGCACCATCGCGGACGGCGCCGCGTCGACGCACGTCGGCGAATACAACTTTCCGATCATCCAGCGTCACGTCGACCGGATCGTCACCGTGAGCGATGCGCAACTCGTCGAGACGCTGCGCTTCTTCGCGCAACGCATGAAGATGGTCGTCGAGCCGACCGGCTGTCTCGCGGCCGCCGCCGTGCTGCAGAAGGTCGTGCCGGTCGAGGGCAAGCGCGTCGGCGTGATCGTGTCGGGCGGCAACGTCGACCTGGCGAAGCTGGCGCAGTTCGTCGCCTGAGGACGATGCGCGCGGACGCTTACGACGCCGCGTGCACGATCAGATCGCGGTAGCCGTTGACGATCACGCTGTACGAGAAGTACGCGAAAAGCAGCGCGGACATCACATGGCAGGCGCGCAGGAGCTGGGTTCCGGCGCGCTTCCTGCCGTGGCTCGCGAGCGTGCAGATGAAGATCGTCCAGCCGAGCCCGCCGCAGAAGAAGCCGATGAGAAACACGGAGGCGCTGACGGGACTCGTCGCGCCGGCCTTCGCGATGAGGGCGCCGCCCACCGCCGCGAACCACAGAATCGCGCTCGGCGACGACACCGCGAGCAGGCATCCGCGCACGAAGCTTTTCCAGTGCTTCGGGCGCGGCACGGAGAAATCCGCCTCGCCTTCGACAGGCGGCGCGGACGCCGGATTGAGCGCTTCACGCGCCATCTTCCACGTCAGAAAGAGCAGGACGATCGCGCCGCCGATCCACACGACCCAGCGCACCGCTGAAAACTGCAGGAGCGCCGACATGCCCGCGAGCGCGAGCGCCGCATAGAACAGATCGCCGAAGCACGTGCCGAGGCCGAGCACGAGGCCCGGCCTGAAGCCATGCGACAGCGCGAGCGAAATGATCGCGACGTTGGCGATTCCGATATCCAGACACAGCGACAGCGACAGAAAGAAACCGTCGGACAGCAACGACCACGAATGCATGTTGTTATGGATGATGGTGAAGCGTGAAGCTCACGTCGAGACGGCCGGTGGGCACGCTCATCGTGTTGCGTGTCGGCGGGTTGCGGAAGGTGGCAAGCGCATCGCGTTGCTGCTCTGTGCCGATGCCGAGCAGATCGAGCACGTGAACGACGACCGCGTTGAGCACCGACGTGTTGCCGTCCTCGACCTTCACCGCGATGCCGAGCGGGCCTTGCTCGCGGCGCACGCCGATCGCATAGCTCGCATCGGCGCCGGTCTTGCCGACGAGCGCACCGTCGAACGCCTGCATCAGCAGCGTGCAGAAGCGTCCTTCGCCCGCGACGAGCTCGGGATGCGACGTCATCGCGCGATGGATGCGCGCGAGCGGCGAGCCTTCCGGCGCGGCGGCGATCTTCACGAAGAGGCGCGCGAGACGTTCGAGCGGGAAGGCGGGCGTCGGCAGATTGCAGCCGTCGATGGCCCATTGCACTTCGTCGTCCGCGAGATCGACGGCGCGCGCCACCGTGCGCTTCACGTGCATCTGCAGCGGGTGATCGGGCAGGTGGTAATCGGCGAGCGGCACGTTCATCGCACGCGCGCCCGCGAGCATGCCCGCGTGCTTGCCGGAGCAGTTGCTGCACACGGCGGTCGGCGTGAAATCGCGCCTGATCCAGTCTTTATAGACTGCTTCGGAGATCGGCGGATGGCCGCCGCAACGCAGATCGCTTTCGCTCGCGTTCGAGCGGGCGAGCATCGCGCGGGCGCGCTCGATATGACGCGGCTCGCTGCTGTGCGAGGCGCACATCAGCGCGAGGTCCTCGTCGGTGAAGCCGAAGCGCTCCAGCGCGCCCGTTTCGATGACCGCAAGCGCCTGCGCGGGCTTCGCGGCCGAGCGCGGCAGCGTCACGCGGTGCGGATCGCCGAAGGAAAACACGAGACGTCCGTGGGCATCGACGACGGCGACGTGCGCCACATGCGTGTTTTCGATGACATCGCCTCGATAGAGCGTGGCCGCGATCATTTTTTATCCAGTCCGATTTCAGTCCAAAGCGCATCGACGCGCCGCTTTACGGCTTCATCCATCACGATCGGGCGGCCCCATTCGCGATTCGTTTCGCCGGGCCACTTGTTGGTCGCATCGAGTCCCATCTTCGAGCCGAGCCCCGCAACCGGCGACGCGAAGTCGAGATAGTCGATCGGCGTGCTGTCGACCATCACGGTGTCGCGCGTGGGATCGACACGGGTCGTGATCGCCCAGATGACTTCCTTCCAGTCGCGCACGTTGACGTCTTCATCGACCACGACGATGAACTTCGTATACATGAACTGTCGCAGGAAGCTCCACACGCCGAACATCACGCGCTTCGCGTGGCCGGGATAGCTCTTCTTCATCTGCACGATCGCCATGCGATAACTGCAGCCTTCGGGCGGCAGATAGAAGTCGGTGATCTCGGTGAACTGCTTCTGCAGGAGCGGCACGAACACTTCGTTCAGCGCGACGCCGAGCACGGCGGGCTCGTCGGGCGGCTTGCCCGTATAGGTGGAGTGGAACAGGGCGTCGCGGCGCATCGTGATCTTCTCGACGGTAAAGACCGGGAACCACTCCTGTTCGTTGTAGTAGCCGGTGTGATCGCCGTAGGGCCCTTCGAGCGCGTGCTCGTATTTTGCGGCTGCGCCCGTCGATGGACGCGGCGGCGCGCCTTCGGGGGCGGGCGGCGGCGTGCCGTCTTGCGGATAGATGAAGCCTTCGAGCACGATCTCCGCGCGCGCGGGCACCTGCAAGGTGTCGACGCCCGGCGTGAGGCACTTCGCGAGCTCCGTGCGCGAGCCGCGCAGCAGGCCCGCGAACTGATATTCGGACAAGGTGTCGGGCACCGGCGTCACGGCGCCGAGGATCGTCGCGGGATCGGCGCCGAGCACCACCGCGACGGGATACGGTTTGCCGGGATTCGCGAGCGCGAACTCGCGGAAATCGAGCGCGCCGCCGCGATGCGCGAGCCAGCGCATGATCAGCTTGTTGCGTCCGATCAGCTGCTGCCGGTAGATCCCGAGATTCTGTCGCGGCTTGTTCGGCCCGCGCGTGACCGTGAGTCCCCAGGTGAGGAGCGGTCCAGCATCGCCGGGCCAGCAGGTCTGGATCGGCAGGCGGCTGAGATCGACGTCATTGCCTTCCCACAGCACTTCCTGACAGGGCGGCGCGCTGACCGACTTCGGCGCCATGTCCCACACGGCCTTGGCTAACGAGAGCAGCTTGCCCGCGTCCTTCAGGCCCTTCGGCGGCTCGGGTTCCTTGAGCGCGGACAGCAGTCTGCCGACATCGCGCAGCGAACTCAGCGCGGCGACATCGCTGCCGAGGCTGACATCGGCGCCGCTTTGCGGCTCGGTCTCGATGCCCATGCCGAGCGCGACGCGCCGCGTCGTGCCGAACAGGTTCGCGAGCACGGGCATGGTATGGCCGGTGGGCGCTTCGAAGAGCAGCGCCGGTCCGCCCGCGCGTAATACGCGATCCGAGACTTCGGTGATTTCCAGAACAGGGGAGACGGGCTGCCGAATGCGGCGCAGTTCACCGAGCGCTTCGAGGCGGGCAGTGAAGTCGCGCAGATCTTTGTATTTCATCGATGGTCGGAATTGGACTCGAAGGCGCCCGAAGCACGAGGCTTAGAGGGGCGGAACGGCTGCGCGCTAAGCGATTGTCGATTTTACCTGCGTCGGCGTCCGTGCGTTGGGGGACATTCAGTAAATTCCTGTGGGAAAGGCCCGCGAGACGTGCGTTTCGAGCGCTGAACACCGTTCATCATAACTGTAAGTAATTGAAACGAAGGTTTATATCATTGACGGATCATTAAACCCTGTTAGAATCGCTTGGCATCAATTGCAGGTTTTGAAACTTTTTACCTAAGCCTCAGGTCTTTCAGACGCACATGCGTCGCCTGCGCCGCTCCTGCCCGGCGACTCGTGGCTGTTGGTTTTCATTGCCGGCGTTCACACGCCGGTTTTTCGCGTGGAAAGTCACGTGCGCGTTCAGGGCATGCAGTTCGTGCCGCGCAACCCGGTGGTGTTACCGGGGATCGGCTTTCCAGACGGCGCATGCCGTATCCCCGATGCCGCTTACGCTTGCCAAGAGCCGGCGGTGTCTGATTTGTGTGTCGAATATGTGTTTAATTCGTATTCATCTGCGCAAATCATGCAACATTGGGAGTATCGATGAACGCTTCAGTTTGGTGGGGTTCCGACACCCGCGCCGCGCAGATCGTGCGTATGGTGCTGCGTCGCGGACGCTGGTTGAGTCACCATCTCTTTGCCATGGTGGGTTGCGCGGCCGTTGTCGGCGCGCTCGCCCTCTGGCTGGCGCCTTCGTGGCGCACAACGTTTGCCGCAAGGATCATGCCCTTCGTGTCGGCCGCCGTCCAGGCCGGTCCGGCGCGCCTGCTCGCGGGCCAGCCGCTGCCGCCGTTCGCGGCGGTGCATCGCCAGCCGAGCGATCCGATGCTGCCCGTCAACCTCGCGGCCAACGCGGCGTCGGCGAAGCAGAAGGCGCCCGGCGCGCTCGTGCCGTCGCTCGGCGCGGCCGCATCGGACGATGCCAGCACGCATCATCTCACCGGCGGCATCAGCCTCGCGATCTCGCCGAACGGGCTCGATCCCCGCACGATGCCGTCCGTCGGCATGCTGGCGAGCATGATTCCGGCGCAGCGCGTCGTCGCCGATGCGCGCGATGATCGCGTGCTGGTCTCCACGCGCGAGCAGAAGCTCGTCGCGAACTTCATCGCGCGCCGCTATCGTGTGGCGGAAGATCCGGTCAGCGAGCTCGTGCGCGCCGCGTTCGACACGGGCCGCGAAGTCGGCCTCGATCCGCTCCTGCTGCTCTCCGTGATGGCGATCGAATCGGGCTTCAATCCGTACGCCGAAAGCGGCGTCGGCGCGCAAGGCCTGATGCAGGTGATGTCGAAGGTTCATTCCGACAAATTCCAGTACTTCGGCGGCTCGCACGCGGCGCTCGATCCGCTCGCGAACATCAAGGTCGGTGCGCTGGTGCTGAAGGACTGCATCGCGCGTGGCGGCTCGGTCGCGGGCGGTCTGCGCTATTACGTCGGCTCGACGACCCAGGACGACGGCGGCTACGGTGCCAAGGTGCTGGCCGAGCGTTCGCGTCTGCGCGATGTCGCCCGTGGCCGCAACGTGCCGGTCAATGGACCGCAGGCGCCGGTTCAGGCCGCGCCGAAGCAGGTGCTGGCGTCGGCATCGGCGGATAGCAAGCGCGTGCACGTGACGATCGATACGGCGAAGAAGTCCGCATCGCAGGACGATGGCGACGGCGAAGCGAAGCACGTCGCTTCGGCGGAGTTCGGCGCGTAAGGCTGTCGCTGGATGTAAAAGAGAAAGGGCACCCGAGGGTGCCCTTTTTTTGTGTGCTGCGCGATTGCGATTATCGACTGAACAATGAGCCCAATCGCTGAACCGCTTCCTCCAGCTTCGAATACGCCGTCGCGTACGAAAGACGAAGGTAGCGCTCCGGCGCGTGGAAGCCGAAATCCGCGCCCGGCACGAGCACGACGCCCGCGTCGTGGAGCATCGAGTGCGAGAGGGCGTCGCTGTTGCCGGCGGTGGGATGATGAACCGTGGTCGTATCGGCGTAGACGTAGAACGCGCCGTCGGGCACGACCGGCACGCCGAAGCCGAGCGAACGCAGCGCCGGCACGATATAGTCGCGCCGCCGCTTGAACTCCAGCCGGCGCGCTTCGTAGATCGCGATCGTCTCCGGCTCGAAACAGGCGAGCGCCGCGTGCTGCGCGAGCGCCGATGCACAGATGAACAGATTCTGCGACAGCTTCTCGACCGCGCTGACCATCGCGTGCGGCACGACGAGCCAGCCGAGCCGCCAGCCAGTCATGTTGAAGTACTTCGAGAAGCTGTTGACCGTGACGACATCGTCGCCGAAGGAGAGGGCGGACACGGGCTTCGCGTCGTAGCTCAAACCCTGATAGATCTCGTCGACGATCGTGAAGCCGCCGCGCTCTCGCACCTTGTCGACGATGCGCCGCAACTCGTCCGGCTCGATCGACGTGCCCGTCGGATTCGATGGCGACGCGAGCAGCACGCCGCGCGTCTTTTCGCTCCAGTTTTCCTCGACGTGTTCCGCCGTCAACTGAAAGCGCTCGGCCGGGCCGCTCGGGATCAGCACCGGCTTGCCGTCCGCCGCCGACACGAAGTGCCGGTTGCACGGATAGCACGGGTCAGGCATCAGCACTTCGTCGCCGTTATCGACGAGCGCCATGCACGCGAGCAACAGCGCCGCCGACGCGCCCGCCGTCACGACGATGCGCTCCGGATCGACCGTCAGACCGAACGTATCGCGATAGTGCCGCGAAATCGCCTCGCGCAGCGCGTGGATGCCGAGCGCGTTGGTGTACTGCGTGACGCCGCGCTTCAGCGCGTCCGCGGCGGCGCGGATCACCGGCTCGGGCGCGGTGAAATCCGGCTCGCCGATGCTCATATGGATGACGTCGCGGCCCGCGCGCTCGAGCGCCTGAGCCTCTTTCATCAGCTCCATCACATAGAAGGGCTCGATCGCATCGACGCGCGACGCGAGCCTGACGAGCGGTTCCGAAACGTCGGTCATTTACGCACCGCGTCCGCGCGCCTGCGCTTCGGCGGGACGCATCACGACGGCCAGCTTGTCGAGCACGCCGTTCACGTACTTGTAGCCGTCGGAGCCGCCGAAGGTTTTCGTCAATTCGACGGCTTCATTGATGACGACGCGATACGGCACGTCGATGTGATGCTTGAACTCGAACGCCGCAACGAGCAGCACCGCCCGCTCGACCGGCGACAACTGCTCGATCGGACGGTCGAGGCACGGCTGCAGCTGTTCGGACAGCGCGTCGGATTCCTTGATCACGCCGTGCAGGATCGCATCGAGGTGGTCCTTGTCGGCCTTGTCGAAGCCTTGCGAATTGCGCAGTTGCGCGTCGATTTCGCCGGCGGGCGCGCCCGACAGCAACCACTGATAAAGCCCTTGCGTCGCGAGTTCACGCGAGCGGCGTCGTGCGCTCTTCATGCGCGGTCCTCGTCTTCTTCGTCTTCGTCTTCTTCATCGCCGTCGAGCTGTTCGAGCGCGACGGAGAGATTCGCCATCTCGACCGCCACGCGCGCGGCGTCGCGGCCCTTCTCGGTCATGCGGGCGACGGCCTGCTCGTCGTTCTCGGTCGTCAGCACGGCGTTCGCGACCGGAATGCCGAAGTCGAGGGCGATGCGCGAAATGCCCGAGCCGCTTTCGTTCGACACCAGTTCGAAGTGATAAGTCTCGCCGCGCACGACGGCGCCGAGCGCGATCAGCGCGTCGAACTGGCCGGATTCCGCGAGCTTTTGCAGCGCGAGCGGGATTTCCAGCGCGCCGGGCACGGTGACGAGCAGCACGTCCTGGCCGATCACGCCGAGGCGCTCCAGCTCCTCGATGCAGGCATCGGCCAGGCCGTTGCACACCGGTTCGTTGAAGCGCGACTGCACGATGCCGATGCGCAAGCCGTCACCGTCGAGGTTCGGCTGGTATTGTCCGATTTCCATGAATTGGATCCTTCGCTTGGAATTGTCTGGAATAGGGTTGGGCGGCCGGCGGTCTCAGGCCGAGCGCAACTGGGTAATGGCGGGTTCCACCGGCGCGGCCGTCGTGGGGCCGCCGGGCATCGGAATGAAGCCCGTCACTTCGAGCCCGTAGCCCGACATGCTGCCGAGCTTGCGCGGGTTCGCGAGCACGTCCATCTTGCCGACGCCCAGATCGCGCAGGATCTGCGCGCCGATGCCGTACGTCTTGAAGTCGATCGGGCGGCGCTTGAGCTCGGCGGCCTTGTCCTGCTGATCGAACGCGCGGAATACGTCGATGAGATGCTCCTTCGTGTCGCCGCAGTTGAGCATGACGATCGCGCCGAGATCGCGGGCGGCGATCTCTTTCATGGCGGCGTCGATGGTCCATGAGTGCGTCGACGAATCGATTTCGAGCAGATCGAGCACCGAGAGCGGCTCGTGCACGCGCACCGGCGTCGCGCGGTCGGGGCTCGGCGTGCCGCGCACGAGCGCGATGTGCGGCGAGCCTGTCGGCTCGTCGCGATACAGCACCGCGCGGAAGGGGCCGTGCGCGGTCTGCATGGTGCGCTCACAAACCTTCTCGATGATCGATTCCGTGCGGCTGCGATAGTGAATCAGATCGGCGATGGTGCCGATCTTGATGCCGTGCTGCTGGCCGAACTCGATGAGATCCGGCAGGCGCGCCATCTCGCCGTCGTCCTTGATGATCTCGCAGATCACCGCGGCGGGCGTGAGGCCTGCGAGCGCGGTCAGGTCGCAGCCGGCTTCCGTATGGCCCGCGCGCACGAGCACGCCGCCCGGCTGCGCCATGATCGGGAACACGTGGCCCGGCTGCACGATGTGCTCGGCGCGTGCGTCATGCGCGACCGCCGTGGCGATGGTTTTCGCGCGGTCGGCGGCGGAGATACCGGTGGTCACGCCTTCGGCCGCCTCGATGCTCACCGTGAACGCCGTACCGTACTGCGTGCCGTTGCGGTGCGTCATGAGCGGCAGATTCAGCAGCTTGCAGCGTTCCTGCGTGAGCGTGAGACAGACGAGGCCGCGGCCGTACTTCGCCATGAAGTTGATGGCTTCGGGCGTGACGAATTCGGCGGCGACGACGAGATCGCCTTCATTCTCGCGGTCTTCTTCGTCGACGAGAATCACCATCCGGCCGGCT
Organism: Caballeronia calidae; assembly: GCF_900044055.2. Taxonomy (GTDB): domain Bacteria; phylum Pseudomonadota; class Gammaproteobacteria; order Burkholderiales; family Burkholderiaceae; genus Caballeronia; species Caballeronia calidae. The sequence goes on from NZ_FCOX02000003.1 coordinate 115,067, forward strand.
TTCAGTTCAGCGATGATCTCAGGAGTGGAGGCGAGCGACATGATGACGTCCCGTACGGGTCCGGTTTGGGGAAAGCGCGTATTTTACGCCACGCCCGGGCGACAGTCGGTGAAATCGGCGGACAGACGGCCGCGAAGTTTGCCTATGCCTTTCGGACGAATGGCGCCGCGGCGGCCCGTCTGGAATACGCGTTACGACGCGCTCATCATCCGCTCGACATACCGCGCGATCAGGTCGATTTCCAGATTGACCTTCGTTCCGGTCTTGAGCGCATTGAGCGTCGTGACTTCGACGGTATGCGGGATCAGGTTGATGGAGAACTCGCAGCCGTCGGCGCGGTCGCTGACCGAGTTCACCGTGAGGCTCACGCCGTTCACCGTGACCGAGCCCTTGTAGGCCAGATACTTGCCGATGTCCTTCGGCGCGACGATGCGCAATTCGTGCGATTCGCCCACCGGCTCGAACTTCGAGACGAGGCCCAGGCCGTCGACGTGGCCCGAGACGAGATGTCCGCCCAGCCGGTCGTGCGCGCGCAACGCCTTTTCCAGATTCACGTCGGCGCCGGCGTCGCCGAGGCCGACCGTCTTGTTCAGGCTTTCGCGCGATACGTCGACATCGAAGGCAGCGGCGGACTTCTGAACCACCGTCATGCACGCGCCCTGGATCGCGATGCTGTCGCCGAGCTCGACATCGGCGAGATCGAGACTGCCCGCGGCGACCGTCAGACGGACGCCCGCGTCCTCCGCGCCGAGCGGCGTGACTTTTTCGATGCGGCCCACCGCCGCGACAATTCCTGTAAACATCGGCTTCGTTTCCTTGAGTCGGTGCGTGGTCAGCTTGCGACGTTCGTCCCGGCGAAGCGCGCGAGGATGCGCAGATCGTCGCCGAGCCGGTCGATGCGGTGAAACTTCAGATGCGGCCGCGCATCCAGCGTCGCGGGCGGCGCGAAGTCGAACATGCCGGGCGCGCTGCCGAGCAGGCTCGGCGCGAGATAGATCAGCAGTTCGTCGACGCAGCCCTCGCGCAGCAGCGAGCCGTTCAGCTTGTGGCCCGCTTCGACGTGCAGCTCGTTGATGCCGCGATCGGCGAGCGCGGTGAGCATCGCGGGGAGATCGACCTTGCCATGCTCGTTCGACAGCTCGATCAGCTCCGCGCCTTTCGCGCGCAATGCGTCGATGCGCGCGGCATCGGCGTCGGCGCTATGGAAGATCCACGGCGGCGCGCCGTCGAGAATGCGCGCCTGCATGGGCACGTCGAGGCGGCTGTCGATCAGCACGCGTTGCGGCTGGCGCGGCGTGTCGACCGCGCGCACCGTCAGTTGCGGGTCGTCTTCGCGCACCGTGCCGATGCCGGTGAGGATCGCGCAGGCGCGGGCGCGCCACGCGTGGCCGTCTGCGCGTGCGTCTTCGCCGGTGATCCACTGGCTTTCGCCCGTGGGCAGGCCCGTGCGGCCGTCGAGCGTGGCCGCGACCTTCATGCGCACCCACGGACGGCGGCGCGTCATGCGCGACACGAAGCCGATGTTCATCTCGTGCGCCTCGTTCGCGAGCAGGCCGCAGCGCACGTCGATGCCCGCGTCGCGCAGCATCGCGAGGCCGCGCCCGGACACGGACGGGTTCGGGTCTTCCATCGCCGCGATCACCTTTTCGACGCGCGCGTCGATGAGCGCGTGCGCGCACGGCGGCGTGCGCCCGAAATGGCTGCACGGCTCGAGCGACACATACGCCGTCGCGCCGCGCGGGTCCTTGCCGCGCGAACGGGCGTCCTTGAGCGCCTGCACTTCGGCGTGGTCCTGGCCGGCGGGCTGCGTGAAGCCCATGCCGATCACTTCGCCGTTCTTGACGAGCACGCAGCCGACGCGCGGGTTCGGCGTCGTCGTGTACATGCCGCGCGAGGCGAGCGCCAGTGCGCGTTCCATATGAGTGAAGTCGGTTTGCGAGAACATCGGCGCGGCCCGATAGCGTCAGGCGGCGAGCGTGGCGAACGCGCCGCGCGCGGCGTCGATCGTCGCGTCGATGACGGCGTCGTCGTGTGCGCTCGACACGAAGCCCGCCTCGAACGCCGACGGCGCGAAGTACACACCCGCGTCGAGCATCGCGTGGAAGAACGCGTTGAAGCGCTTCGTGTCGCCCTGCTGGATCTGCGCGAAGCTGCCCGGCACCTGATCCATGAAATACAGGCCGAACATGCCGCCGATCGAATCGGCGGAGAAGGGCACTCTGGCGTCGCGCGCGGCGGCGGCAAGACCGTCGACGAGCTTGCGTGTCTGCTTCGCGAGGTCGTCGTGGAAGCCGGGGCGCTGGATCAACTGCAACGTTTTCAGGCCCGCGGCCACCGCGATCGGGTTGCCCGACAGCGTGCCCGCCTGATAGACGCCGCCCAGCGGCGCGAGATGCGCCATGATGTCGCGTCGTCCGCCGAACGCCGCCGCCGGCATGCCGCCGCCGATGACCTTGCCGAGGCACGTCAGATCCGGCTTGATGCCGTAGACCTGCTGCGCACCGCCGAGCGCGACGCGGAATCCGCACATCACTTCGTCGAAGATCAGCACCGAGCCGTACTCGTTGCAGCGCTCGCGCAGCGCGTTCAGGAACTCGGGCGTCGCGCGCACCAGATTCATGTTGCCCGCGACCGGCTCGACGATCACCGACGCGATCTCCGAGCCGAACGCCTGGAACGCCTCGTTCAATTGCTCGACGTTGTTGTACTCGAGCACGGTCGTGTGCTTCGCGATATCGGCCGGCACGCCCGCCGATGTCGGATTGCCGAACGTCAGCAGCCCGGAGCCCGCCTTGACGAGCAGGCTGTCCGCATGACCGTGATAGCAGCCTTCGAACTTGATGATGCGGCTGCGGTTCGTGAAGCCGCGCGCGAGGCGCAGCGCGCTCATGGTCGCTTCGGTGCCGGAGGACACCATGCGCACCTGCTCGATCGACGGCACGAGCTTGCAGATTTCCTCGGCGATTTCGATTTCGGCTTCCGTCGGCGCGCCGAACGAGAAACCGTGCACGAGCACGCGCTGCACGGCTTCGAGCACTTCGGGATGCACGTGGCCGAGGATCATCGGGCCCCACGAGCCGATGTAGTCGATATAGCGTTTGCCGTCGGCGTCCCAGAAATACGGTCCTTCCGCGCGCTCGATGAAGCGCGGCGTGCCGCCGACCGAGCGGAACGCCCGCACCGGCGAATTCACGCCGCCGGGGATGGTTCGTTGTGCGCGTTCGAAGAGAGCTTGATTCTTGGACATGGATGGCGGCCTGCGCTGAAAGTGGATGCGGGAATCGCGAGGGATGGGCGCTCGGGCGGCGACGCGCGCAGTGCGAGAAACGCGTGTCCGACGCGAAAAACGTTGCTGAAATTGTACCGGAGTCGATGCGAACGGGCCGTGTCGCGCCTGGATCGGCGTCGGACGTTTTGCCGTTTTTCGCACGGCCTAGCCCGATGCGGCGGGCGCGGATGGCAGCGTGGGCGGCCGGGAACGCCTGCCGGTCCGCTCCGTCCAGCGCTTTTCGAGCGCGCCTTCGGCCATCGGCTTGATGAGGGTGCCGGACATCTGCGCGTCCCACGTCTGCACCGAGAACGGATGCGCGCGCAATTCGTCGCGGGTGACGACGACTTGCTCGTGCGCATCGACGAGCCAGTCGTACACGAAGTCGATGCACAGCCGATAGCCGCGCTTGCTGCCGGCATCGGGCACTTCATACGGCGCGCGCGTCACGTATCCCGACGCGAACACGCCTTTCGGTTCCTGCGACACGCGATGCACGAACACGCGATCGCCCGGCATGAGTCCGCGCGCGGTGCCGCAGCCCCAGACATCGGTGATGGCCTCGCCCGCGGCCACGCGACGCGCGACATCGGGAAGTTCGGGCCACGGCCACTTTTTGGGGCTCCAGATCAGCAGAAAGGCGGTCATCGGTTCGACGCAACGTGACGAAAAGGAGCGATGAGCTTAGCGCAACGCGCCGGTCGGGGCCGGATCGCGGCAAAGCGTCGCGTACAATGAGCGCTCGCTCGCGCGGCGGAAAGCCGCGCTGCTCCGCTCATCCCCGTCCTGCGAACTCCATGCCCGATACCACCCGGCGCCGGCCCGATGGCCGGCTGCTCCTGTTGCTCGGCGCGCTCGCCGCGTGCGGCCCGCTGTCGATCGACATGTATCTGCCGAGCCTGCCCGCGCTCGCGGCGTCCTTCGACACGACTCCGGCCGCCGCGCAAACCACGCTCACGAGCTTCATGTTCGGCTTCTCGTTCGGCATGCTGCTCTACGGCCCGATGTCCGACGCGTACGGACGGCGGCCCGTGCTGCTGGGCGGCATCGTGTTGTACGCGCTCGCGAGCATCGGCTGCGCGATGGCGTTCTCCATCGACGCGCTCGTCTTCGTGCGCTTCCTGCAGGCGCTCGGCGCGGGCGCGGCATCGGTGCTCGCGCGCGCCATCGCCCGCGACGCTCACGCGCCGAGCGACGCCGCCCGCGTGCTGTCGATGCTGTCCATCGTCACGTCGATCGGACCGTTGCTCGCGCCTTTGATCGGCGGGCAATTGCTGCTGCTCGGCGGCTGGCGCATCGTGTTCGTTGCGCTGACGCTCTTCGGTCTGACGTGCGCGGTGACGGCGTTTCTGCGCGTGCCCGAAACCTGGCCGAAGGAGAAGCGCGCGAGCGCGGCGGTCGGCAAGTCGTTCGCCGCGTACGGACATTTGCTGACCGATCCCGTCACCTGGGGCCACATGATGTGCGGCGGCATGGCGTTCGCATCGATGTTCGCGTACATCACCGCGACGCCGTTCGTCTATATCGATTACTTCCACGTGAAGCCGCAGCACTACGGGCTGCTCTTCGGGCTGAACATCATCGGCATCATCGCGGGCAATGTGCTGAACACGAAGTTCGTCGGACGCGTCGGCGCCATGAAGATGATTTCGGCCGCGTCCTTCGTGAGCGTCGGGGCGGCGCTCGCGGTCGCACTCGTGTCGCTGACGGGCTGGGGCGGGCTGTGGTCCATCGTCGTGACGCTGTTTTTCGTCGTCGGCGTGGTGGGCTTGCTGTCGGCCAATTGCACCACGGAGCTGATGCACCGCTATCCGCACAATGCGGGCGCGGCCGCCGCCGTTTTCGGCGCGATGCAGCTCGCGCTCGGCGCGCTCGCGAGTCTCGCGGTCGGGCTCTTTCATGACGTGTCGCCGCACGGCATGGGCATCGTGATCGGCACCTGCGGCGTGCTGACCTTCGCGGGGCGCACGCTGGTGCTGCGCTCGCATGCGGCGCCCGTCAGGGTTTGAATGGTGCGTGCGCGCCGCGGGCGGCTTCGTCCGTTCCGGCGAAAAAAAAACCTCGCCGGAGGGCGAGGTCAAGATGTGGTCAAGCTTGTTTTTCGCGGTTTTCGGTTCAGGTCGTGCCGGGTCAAAGGTGCTTCCTGGGTCGAAGGCGCGTTTCGTGGATTCGGTAGGGTCCTGGTCAAAGGTGCTTACCGGATCGATTCGGTTTCAGGGGCGATAGGCGTGTCTCCGGGTCGATGATCAGCATTGCCTGGGTCAAAGGTGCTTCTGATCGCGGTTCGTTTCGGTTCAGTTCCGTTCCGTCATTCCCTGTTTGCGGCGCCGCCGTTGTCGACCACGATGACGCTCTTTTCGCGCGCGGGTTCTGTCCACGGAACCCGCTTGCTGAGCTGCGACAAGGAATAGGTGTAACTGTACGTATCCGCAGACTTGCGACCTATCGAACGAATTCGAATCGGGGGCGGACGCGCGACTCCGGCTGAAACGGGCCGTTGCGCGTCCTGCAACGAGCGTTACGGACGCGCCCCCAGGTTCGTCGCGAGAAAGGTGAATGCCGCCGCTTCCGCCTGCGCGACCGCTTCGGGCTCGACGCCCGCACCATGACCGCCTTCGCCGGTTTCCTGATACCAGACGTTCGCGTGCCCTTGCGCCTGCATCCTGGCGGCCATCTTCCGCGCGTGGCCGGGATGCACGCGGTCATCGCACGTCGACGAGGTGAAGAGCACGGGCGGATAAGACACGTCCGCCTTCACGTTCTGATACGGCGAATACGCCATCAGATGACGCAGGTCATCGGCGTCGTCCGGGTCGCCGTATTCGTCGATCCACGATGCGCCCTGCAACAGCAAATGAAAGCGCGCCATATCGACGAGCGGCACTTCCGACAGCACCGCGCCGAAGAGATCGGGCCGCTGCACCATGCACACGGCCGTCAGCAGGCCACCGTTGCTGCCGCCGCGAATCGCGAGTTGTTTCGCCGTCGTGACGCCGCTATCGATGAGCGCCTGCGCCACCGCGATGAAGTCGTCGAACGACACCTGCCGGTTCTCGCGCAACGCGGCCTGATGCCACGCCGGTCCGAATTCGCCGCCGCCGCGTATGTTGGCGATCGCGTACAGTCCGCCGCGCTCCAGCCACGCGATGCCGGTGGTCGCGTCGTAATGCGGATCGAGCGCGACTTCGAATCCGCCGTAGCCGTAGAGCAGGCAAGGGCGCGCATCCGTGTCGCGCCCGGCGTCCTTGCCGATCAGCCAGTACGGAATGCGCTCGCCGTCCGGCGCGATCGCGTGACGGCGCACGGCGGACAGGCCGCTCGCATCGAACTGCGCCGGCAGGCTGGCGAGCAGCGCCCAGGGCGCGTCGCTCGCGAGATCGGCGTGATGGAGCGATGGCGGCATCAGAAAGTGCTCGACGTGAATGAGCACGGTGTCGTCGCGCTCGCTGTCGATGGAATCGACCCAGGACTGGCTCGCGTCGGGCAGCGTGAACTCGCGCGGTTCCCACTCGCCGCTTTCTTGCGATGGCGGGCGCATGAGCGTGACGCGCGGCGTGCCGTCGTCCATCTGCGAGACGATCAGCCAGTGCTTCGTGAAGTCGATGCCCGCGAGCACGAGACGTTCCGACGGCGTGAAGAGCGCGGTGAACTGGCGCGAGCCCGCGAGAAAGGCGTCGCGGCGAATGACGGCGAGCGTGCCCGGTGCATGGCGGCGGCCGCCCGCATTCCAGTATTTGCGCGGCGTGACGAAGAGCCAGCCGTTCCAGTGCTCGATGTCCGCATGCGTCGGCAGATCGTATTGACGCCATTCGTTGGCGGTTTCGTCGAGCCAGTAGTTGAGCGTGTCGTAGAACGTGACCGCGCGCGAGGCGAGATGCAGCTTTTCGAGCGGATCGTAGTCCGCGCCCGCCGATACGTCGCGCCGCTCGCCTGCGAACACGACGGGCGCATCGGCGAGCCGCGTGCCGCGCTTCCAGCGGCGCGACTCGCGCGGAAAGCCCGAGGTCGTGAGCGCGGGGCGCGGGTTCGTCTTGCTGTCGTCCCAGCCGACATACACCGTGTCGCGATCGATCCACGAGATATCGTGCTTGCCGACATCGGGCAGCGTGAAGCCGTCCGCGACGAAAGACTTCGACGCGATGTCGAACTCGCGCACCATGCACGCGTCCGAGCCGCCCGGCGACAGGCTCACCAGCGCGCGATCGTAATCGGGGTAGAGCATGTCGAAATCGGCCAGCGCCCAGCGGGTGTCGTCTTTTTCGTTCGTGTTGAGGTCGAGCGCATCGACGTCGAGGATGGTTTCCCAAACGGGTGCGCCCGCGAGCCACGCGCTCCACGGCGTGCGCCGCACGATGCCGAGCGGATGCGCGTCGTCCTGCCATGTGTTGTAGGCCCAGTCGCCATAGCGCGAGCACGTGACGATGCGGTCCTTCGACGTGTACGCCTTTTCCAGACGCCCGGCGAGCGCGCGCGCGTCGGCGGTGTTGCCGAATGCGGCTTCGGTGCGGCGATTCTGGGCATCGACCCAGGCTTGCACGCGTGCGTCATCGAGCGCTTCGAGGCCGATGAAGGGATCGGCGCCGTCGGAAACAGGCCAGGCGAGGTCGGGATGCGAGGGGAGAAGAGTCATGCGGCTCAAGGTGGATCGAAGTGCAAAAGGTCGATTGTGCCCTGTAACGGTCACCCAACGAAAAACGCCACGGCGAACCGTGGCGTTTCGAGTCGATGAAACAGCAAGCTCAAGCCAGCCGTTCCTCCGTCTGCGGATCGAACAGCACAGCCTTCGACACATCGAACAACAGCGTCATGTTCGACAGCGGCTGCGGGTTGGAGGCCGGGTGCACGCGCGACACGATGCGCTTGCCGTTCACCTGCGCGAACACGAGCGTGTCCGGCCCGGTCGGCTCGATCACGTCGACGCGCACGTCGACCGGCTGCAGGCTGGCATCCGACACATCGTGGGCGCTGCGCGAATCCGTGATGCGCTCCGGACGCAAGCCGAGGATCACGTCCTGACCGAGCTTGCCGCGCAACCGGCCCGCATCGAACGGCAGATTCAGCACTTTCTGCGCGACGCCCGTATCCAGCTGCAACCCGACGCCCGAACCCGCCTCGACGAGCTTGCCCGTGATGAAGTTCATCGGCGGCGCGCCGATGAAGCCCGCGACGAACAGGTTCGACGGCGAATCGTAGATTTCCTGCGGCGCGCCGAACTGCTGCACGATGCCGTCCTTCATCACCGCGATGCGGTCGCCGAGCGTCATTGCTTCGATCTGATCGTGCGTCACGTAGACGATCGTCGTGCCGAGGCGCTGATGCAGCAGCTTGATTTCCGAACGCATCTCGATACGCAGCTTCGCGTCGAGGTTCGAGAGCGGCTCGTCGAAGAGGAACATCACCGGATCGCGCGCGAGCGCACGGCCCATCGCGACGCGCTGACGCTGACCGCCGGACAACTGCCCCGGCTTGCGGTCGAGCAGATGACCGATCTGCAGGGTCTCCGACACGCGATCGACGATCTTCTTCTGCTCGTCCTTCGGCACCTTGCGGATATTGAGGCCGAACGAGATGTTGTCGCGCACGCTCATCGAAGGGTAGAGCGCGTAGGACTGGAACACCATCGCGATGTCGCGATCCTTCGGCGACAGATTGTTGACCGTCTTGCCGTCGATCATGATGTCGCCGCGGGTCACGGTCTCCAGCCCCGCGATCATGTTCAGCAAGGTCGACTTGCCGCAGCCCGAGCCGCCGACGAGGATCAGGAACTGACCGTCCTCGATATCGATGTTGACGCCCTTGAGAACCGGCACCCCGTTCGGGTAGGTCTTGTACACGTCACGGATGGAAAGGCTTGCCATGTGAATCCTCTATATCTCTACCGGGCGATGCCCGATTAACCCTTCACCGCGCCGGCCGTCAGCCCGCGCACGAAATAACGTCCGGCGATCATGTAGACGAGAATCGTCGGCAATGCGGCGATGATCGCGCCCGCCATGTCGACGTTGTATTCCTTCACGCCCGTCGATGTGTTCACCAGGTTGTTCAGCGCCACCGTGATCGGCATGGAATCCACGCCCGAAAACACGATACCGAACAGGAAGTCGTTCCAGATCTGCGTGAATTGCCAGATCAGGCACACCATGAAAATCGGCAGCGACACGGGCAGAAGGATCTTCGTGAAGATCGTGAAGAACCCCGCGCCGTCGATGCGCGCCGCCTTCACGAGCTCGGCCGGAATGCTCACGTAGAAGTTGCGGAAGAACATCGTCGTGAACGCGATGCCGTAGATCACGTGGACGAGCACGAGGCCGCTCGTCGTGTTCGAGAGGCCGAGATAGCCCTGCAGGCGCGCCATCGGCAGAAGAATGGCCTGGAAGGGGATGAAGCAGCCGACCAGCAACATCGTGAAGAAAGCGTCCGCGCCGCGGAAGCGCCAGTGCGTGAGCACATAGCCGTTGAACGCGCCGACGAACGACGAGATCAGCACGGCCGGTATCACCATGCGCACCGAGTTCATGAAGAACGGCTGCATGCCGTCGCAGCGCACGCCGGTACATGCTTCCTGCCACGCTTTCACCCACGGTGCGAACGTGAAGTGCGAAGGCGGCGTCAGCAGGTTGCCGGTGCGCAGCTGGTCGAGATCCTTGAACGACGTCGACAGCATCACGTAGATCGGGAACAGGAAGTAGAGCGCGAAAAGTATCAGCACCGCGTAGATGACGGCGCGGCTCAAAGTCATCTTAGGCTGCATTGCGGGTGCTCCTCGATTCGAGATACATGAGCGGCACGAGCACCGCGACGACGGTGGCGAGCATCATCATCGACGATGCGGCGCCCACGCCGAGCTGTCCACGATTGAACGAGAACGTGTACATGAAGATCGCCGGCAGCGACGACGACGTTCCCGGACCGCCCGCCGTCAACGCGACGACGAGGTCGAAGGTCTTGATCGTGATGTGGCAGAGAATCAGCAGCACGGAGAAGAACACCGGGCGCATGCTGGGAATCACGATCTTGCGGTAGATGGTCGGCAAGGTCGCGCCATCGACTTGCGCGGCCTTGAAGATTTCGCTGTCCACGCCGCGCAGACCGGCAAGGAAGAGCGCCATCACGAAGCCGGTCGATTGCCACACCGCCGCGATCACGACGCAGAAAATCGCCTTGTCCGGATCGCCGAGCCAGTTGAACGAGAAGCTCGTCCAGCCCCAGTCGTGGAACACTTTCTCCAGACCGAGGCCCGGGTTCAGAATCCACTGCCACGCGGTGCCGGTCACGATGAACGAGAGCGCCATCGGGTAGAGGAAGATCGCGCGCAATGCGCCTTCGTTGCGGATCTTCTGATCGAGAAGGATCGCGAGGAAAAGGCCGAGGAACACGCAGATGCCGATGAACGGAATGCCGAACCAGCCGAGGTTGGCGGCCGATGTCCACCAGACGTCGTTGGCGAAGAGCTGCCTGTACCGGTCGAGGCCGGCGAAGTCGTAGCGCGGCATGAGCCGCGATTCGGAAAGCGACAGATATCCCGTAATGGCGATGAAGCCGTACACGAAAACGAGCGCGATCACGATGCTGGGAGCGAGCACCAGCTTCGGAATCAGGCGATCGGCGAGCGCCGCCGTCGGTGAGGCGCGACGGGGCGGATTTTGCGGTTTCTTGTCCGCGGTAATGGAGGCAGTCACGACTCGACTCCTGGAAGATGCGCCGGCGCTGTCGTGCGTTGGGCGGCACGGATCAGCGCGCATGCGGCGGATGGCTGCGGCGCTTGAATGGTGCGACGTTACTTGTGGCTCACGAACCGCCCGGCGCGTGCATGGGCACACGCGCCGGGCGGACACTGCCCTTACTTCGTCTTGGCGGCGTTCGCGAGCGCCTGCACCGCGCTCTTCGAATCCTGCGACGAATTCATGAACTTCGTCACGACGTCCGTCATGGCGCCGGCGACGGCATCGCCCTGAGCCATGCCGTGCGCGAGCGACGGCACATAGCCGCCCGATTTGATCGCCGTCTGTTCATCAGCGTAGGACTTCTTCGCGCAGTCGTCGAACTTATCCATCGGGACGCCCAGACGCACCGGAATCGAACCCTTGTTCAGGCTGAACTGCTCCTGGAATTCAGGCGACATGATGGTCTTCGCGAGTGCGAGCTGGCCCGGCGTCGCGGCCTTCTGGCCCTTCTGCTGGAAGAACACGAACGAGTCGACGTTGAAGGTGTAGGCCTTTTCCGTGCCCGGCACCGGCGCGCAGATGTAGTCCGTGCCCGCCTTCTTGTTCGCGCCGGCGAATTCGCCCTTCGCCCAGTCGCCCATGAACTGCATGCCGGCCTTGCCGTTGATGACCATGGCGGTCGCCAGGTTCCAGTCACGGCCGGTGCGGCCGCTGTCGAAGTAGCCCTGGATCTTGCGGACCGTGTCGAACACCTGAATCATCTTGTCCGACGTCAGCGTCTTCTGGTCGAGATCGACGATCGCCTTCTTGTAGAAGTCCGCGCCCTGCGACAGCACGACGTCTTCCCACAGCGTCAGGTCCTGCCACGGCTGGCCGCCCATTGCGATCGGCATGATGCCCGCGGCCTTCATCTTGTCGGCGACCTGGAAGAACTCGTTCCAGTTGGTCGGCACCTTGCCGCCGGCCTTGTCGAGCGCGGCCTTGTTGATGTACAGCCAGTTCACGCGGTGCACCGAGAAGGGTGCAGCGACGTAGTGGCCGTCGGCGTGGATGATCTTGTCGATTTCAGGCGGCAGATTCTTCTTCCAGTCGCCGGCGACGGAATCGATCGGCACGAGCACGCCTTGCTCGGCCCATTCCTGGATCAGCGGGCCCTTGATCTGCGCTGCCGTCGGCGCGTTGCCCGAAATCACCTGTGTCTTCAGCGCGGTCATCGCGGCCGCGCCCGCGCCGCCCGCGACAGCGAAGTCCTTCCAGGTGTATCCCTGCTTCGTCATGTCGTCCTTGAGCACGCCGACTGCCTTGGATTCGCCGCCGGACGTCCACCAGTGCAGCACGGAAACGGCTTCGGCAGCCTGAACCGCCGACGCCGTCGCGCCGCACAGAAGACCTGCGGCGCACAGCGCGCCCATGAGCTTACGGACTTTCATTGTTTATCTCCTCCAGACACCTGAACAAGAAACGATTGGCTCCCGATGCCGCGAGTAGCGTGCTAGGAAGCGGTGGTCAAAAAACGGCAAAGCTGAATGGCCGGAAATCGGCGGTGTCGGCGGGGAAGCGGCAGGCGCAAGTCACCACGAGCGCGGCGTGCCGGGCCGGCAGACCGATGTACGGCCGCACGGCTCTCAAGAGATGAGTGAGTTGAATCGCAACGGCTGTCTCCTCTTTTGATTTTTGCTCAGCCACGCAAGCCCGCCTCGCAAGGCGCGCCCGATAGCGAGCGGGAGGTTCGAGCGCTCGCCGGGCCGGATGGGGCGCCTTCCGTGGAAAGCGACGACCCGCGGGCTCCGTTAACATGCGCTCGGAACGTCTACTCTGAAAGAACCGCGCTGCCGGATTCAACCGATTGACCGCGCGATTTATCCGTCGATGACATTTCCTCTTGATTTGGATTGTAGTTAAACTACAATTCAGTGTCAAAAAAAATTTTATCGGACTACGGCCGCCTCGGCGCGCCCGGTGGTCTCATGGGCAGCAAGCCCCGATTCGACTCACATCCAGTTCTCGAACCCACGTAGAGACTCATGCAAAGCGACTCGAACTTCACCTTCGTACTTTTCGGCGGCACCGGCGATCTCTCCATGCGCAAGATTCTTCCTGCGCTCTTCGAGGCGCATCGGGCGGGCATGCTCAATCCGGCGGGCAAGATCGTCTCGGTCGCGCGCGAAGCCAAGGAACAGGGCGAATATCGCGCCTGGGTCGAGGATCATGTGAAGCCGCACGTGTCGAAGAACGGCGTCGACGAATCCGTGTGGCAAAGCTTTCTCGATCGCTTCCAGTACGTCGGCATCGACCTCGGCCGCTCGGAGGATTTCGTTCTGTTGCGCGACGTCCTCGCGCAGTTCGGCGGCACGCGCGTGTTCTATCTCGCGACGGGGCCGTCGCTCTTCGTGCCGATCTGCCGCGCGCTCGCCGATGTCGGGCTCAATCAGGATTCGCGCATCGTGCTGGAAAAGCCGCTCGGCTACGACCTGAAGTCGTCGAACGCGATCAACGACGCCGTCGGCGAAATCTTCCAGGAAGAGCAGATCTACCGGATCGATCACTATCTCGGCAAGGAGCCGGTGCAGAACCTGCTGGCGCTGCGTTTCGGCAATGCGCTCTTCGAACCGCTGTGGCGCCGCGAATGGGTCGAAAGCATCCAGATCACGATCGCGGAAGAATTGGGCGTGGAAGCGCGCGGCGACTTCTACGACAATACGGGCGCGCTGCGCGACATGGTGCAGAACCACTTGCTGCAACTGCTCTCCATCGTGACGATGGAGCCGCCGCACTCGATGGACTCCGACTCCGTGCGCGACGAGAAGCTGCGCGTGCTGCGCGCGCTCAAGCCGGTCGACGAGCGCGATATCAGCCGCGTCGCGGTGCGCGGGCAATATCATGCGGGAGTGATCCGCGGCGCGGCGGTGCCGGCGTACGCGACGGAGCCGGGCGTGCGTCCCGACAGCACGACGGAAACCTTCGTCGCGCTGAAGGTGGAGATCGAAAACTGGCGCTGGGCGGGGGTGCCGTTCTTCCTGCGCACGGGCAAGCGGCTCGCGGACCGCGTCGCCGAGATCGTCGTGAATTTCCGCGCGGTGCCGCACTCGGCGCTCGGCGCGAATGCGCTGCGCGCGGGCGTGAACCGGCTCGTGATCCGGCTGCAGCCCAACGAGTCGATTCGTCTCTATTGCCTGGCGAAGCAGCCCGGCGAAGGCATGAATCTAGCGAGCGTGTATCTGGACCTCGCGTTCGATCAGTTCTTCAAGGAAGGACAGATGGAGGCGTACCAGCGCCTGCTGCTCGACGTGATTCACGGGCGGCTCGCGCTGTTCGTGCGGCGTGACGAGCAGGAAGCGGCATGGCGCTGGGTCGAGCCGATCCTGAACGCATGGGCGTCGTCCACCAACAAGCCCAAGCCGTACGCGGCGGGCACGTGGGGACCGGCGGCGTCGAGCGCGATGCTCGCGCAGGCGGGCACGTGCTGGCGCGAAGAAGAGAATTGACGGCGTGACGCCGACGCCGCCCGAACGAGGCGCGCGGCGGGCACGCGAAGACGGGAGACCGCGTTCGCGCATCATCGCGATGGTGCGAACGAACGCGGATCGATAAACAAACAAGCAGGAGGAGCAGTGATCGAGCTTCGCACTTTCGACGATCCACGCGCCCACTCGGACGCGCTGGCGAAAGCCGTGAGCGACGCGCTTAAGGCGTCCCTCGCGGCGAGGGGCGCGGCATCGGCCGACGCCACGGGACAAACCGCTCACGCGACGCTCGCCGTATCCGGCGGCACGAGCCCGAAGCCGTTCTTGCAAACGCTCTCGCGCGAGCCGCTCGACTGGGCGCACATCGACGTGACGCTCGTCGACGACCGCTGGGTGCCCGAGACGGATTCCGCGAGCAATGCGCAGCTCGTGCGCGACACGCTTCTGCAGAACGCGGGCGCGGCGGCGTACTTCCTGCCGCTCGTCGATACGGGCAAGCCGCTGGAAGCGCATATCGCCGAATTGAACGCGGATGCGCGCCGCCGTCTGCCGGATGTCGCCGTGCTCGGCATGGGCGAAGACGGCCACACGGCCTCGATCTTCGCCGATGCGACGGAATGGGATTTCGCGATCTCGACGCCGGACCGCTTCATCTCCGTGCATCCGGGCGCGGCGCCGCATGCGCGCGTGAGCCTGTCGATGTCGGCGCTGACGCAGATCGGGCAGCTGTATCTCTTCATCGCCGGTCAGAAGAAGCTCGACGTACTGAACGCGGCGCTCGCCGCGCCGCAAAAGAACGCCATCTCGACGTTGGCCCACGCTGAAGGAGTGAAGCTCGATGTCTACTGGTGTGCATAAGACAGCGACTCAGCACGCCGACGGGCCGCGGCTTCTGGCCGACATCGGCGGCACGAATGCGCGCTTCGCGCTGGAGACGGCGCCCGGCGAGATCGGGCAGATCCGCGTGTATCCGGGCGCCGATTACCCCGGCATCGCGGAGGTGATGCAGCAGTATCTGAAGGACACGAAGGTCGGCCGCGTGAATCATGCGGCGATCGCGATCGCGAATCCCGTCGACGGCGATCACGTGCAGATGACCAATCACGACTGGAGCTTTTCGATCGAAGCGACGCGCCGCGCGCTCGGCTTCGATACGCTGCTCGTCGTGAACGACTTCACCGCGCTCGCGATGGCGCTGCCCGGCCTGACCGACGCGCAGCGCGAGCAGGTCGGCGGCGGCTCGCGCCGGCAGAACAGCGTGATCGGCCTGCTCGGGCCGGGCACGGGTCTGGGCGTATCGGGGCTGATTCCGGCCGATGACCGGTGGATCGCGCTCGGCAGCGAAGGCGGTCACGCCACGTTCTCGCCGTTCGACGAACGCGAAGACCTCGTGATGCGCTATGCGCGCCGCAAGTTTCCGCACGTGTCGTTCGAGCGCGTGTGCGCGGGTCAGGGGCTCGAGCTGATCTATCGCGCGCTGGCGGAGCGCGACAACGTCGCGGTCGCCGACAAGTTCACCGCCGCCGACGTCACGACCCGCGCTCTGGACGGCGAAGCGCTCGCGCTCGAAGCGGTGAACTGCTTCTGCGCGATCCTCGGCACGTTCTCCGGCAATATCGCGGTGACGCTCGGCGCGCTGGGCGGCATCTATATCGGCGGGGGCATCGTGCTCAAGCTGGGTGAGCTGTTTCACAAGTCGCCGTTCCGCGAGCGCTTCGAGGCGAAAGGGCGCTTCCAGCAGTATCTGTCGGGCATTCCCACGTACATCATCACGGCCGAATATCCGGCGTTTCTCGGCGTGTCCGCGATTCTGTCGGAGCAGCTGTCGAACCGCGCGAACAGCGGCTCGTCGGCGGTGTTCGAGCGCATCCGCCAGATGCGCGATGCGCTGACGCCCGCCGAGCGGCGCGTCGCCGATCTCGCGCTCAATCACCCGCGCTCGATCATCAACGATCCGATCATCGACATCGCGCGCAAGGCCGACGTGAGCCAGCCCACCGTGATCCGCTTCTGCCGCTCGCTCGGCTGTCAGGGGCTGTCGGACTTCAAGCTGAAGCTCGCGACGGGCCTGACCGGCACGATTCCGGTGAGCCACAGCCAGGTGCATCTCGGCGACACCGCCACCGATTTCGGCGCGAAGGTGCTCGACAACACCGTGTCCGCGATTTTGCAGTTGCGCGAGCATCTGAACTTCGACAACGTCGAGCGCGCGATCGACATTCTCAACGGCGCGCGGCGCATCGAGTTCTACGGGCTCGGGAATTCGAACATCGTCGCGCAGGACGCGCACTACAAGTTCTTCCGCTTCGGCATCCCGACGATCGCTTACGGCGACCTCTACATGCAGGCCGCCTCCGCCGCGCTGCTCGGCAAGGGCGACGTGATCGTGGCGGTCTCGAAGTCGGGCAGGGCGCCGGAACTGCTGCGCGTGCTCGAAGTGGCGATGCAGCAGGGCGCGACGGTCATCGCGATCACATCGAGCAACACGCCGCTCGCCAAACGCGCGACGGTCGCGCTGGAAACCGATCACATCGAGATTCGCGAATCGCAGCTTTCGATGATTTCGCGCATCCTGCATCTCGTGATCATCGACATTCTCGCGGTCGGCGTGGCGATTCGCCGTGCCGCGCCGAAGCCGGGCGCGAAGCTCAGCGACGCGGTCGCGCAGAAGCGCCAGTCGAGCGGCGATGACGCCGCCGCGGTGCTCGACTGGCTGAGTCACGGGGCATCGGGCATGGCGCGGGACTGAGCGCGTTCGGGCATCAAACGAAAAGGCCGCCGATGTGAATCGGCGGCCTTTCGCATGTAAGCTCGCGGCACAAAAAAACGGTGCGATATCGGCTTGGACATCGCACCGGACACGCCTCTCGCAGTGACGTGAAAACCTTCTGCGAAGCTATGGTTCGCCGCGAGTCGCCGATCAGAACGAGTGCTGGATGCCGGCGTACACACCCGTCTGGCTATGGCCGGGAAGCGGGTTGTCGGTCGCGGCGGACGAGCCGAAGCTGTTGGCGTTCAGCCCGTAGTTCGCGGTCTTGCTGTTCTGCACCGTCGCGATCTGCAGATCGAGCAGCGCGCGCTTCGACAGGTTGTACGAACCGCCGACCGTGTAGATGGTCGCGTTGCCCGCGCCGTTGTTGCCGTTCACGTGATACACCGCCGCGATCAGCGCCGCCGCCGGCGTTGCCTGCCACGTCACGCCGCCCCATTCGTGATCGAGCGTGGTCGGCTGGCCGGGCAACTGGCCGGTCATGCCAGACGTGCGGATCGCCTGATAGCCGCCCTGAAGCTTGAACTGGCCGAGGAACACGTTGAGCATCGCCGTGTATTCGCGCGAGTAGGCGTAGGCGCCGTTGCTCGTGTCATAGCTGCCGCCGAGCGAGCCGTTTGCCGGATTGCGAATTTCGTCATAGATGCCGCGGACCTGGAAGAGCGGCGCCGTGTACGTGATCTGCGCGCCCGCCTCGCGGCCTTGCGTGGTCGTGCCGTTACCGTTCCAGCTCGTCGCGTTCGAGAGCGCGTACTGGCCGTAGAAATCGAAGCCGGCGACCTTCGGCGACTGATACGAGACGTTGTTGCTCGATTGCGGCCAGTTACGGCCACGCACCAGCGACGCCGACGACCAGTTCGACTGCCCGAACGGATCGAAGTCCCACACGCCGTTCGAGATGAAGAGCTCGCGGCCCAGCAGCATCGTGCCGAACTGATTGTTCGCAATACCGACCGTCGCCCAGCGATTGAAGAGACCGCCGTTGCCCGGACCCTGACCGTTCATCGTGTTGAAGCTGCCTTCGAGCTGGAACACGGCGCGATTGCCGCCGCCCAGATCCTCGGCGCCCTTCATGCCCCACAGGCTCGTGCCCCAGTCGCCGCTTTCCGCCCTGAAGCGATTCGTGCTGCCGGTCGCCGCGCCGTTCGGACCCGCGCCGGTCGGCACGCCGGTCATATATTCGAGGCCCGCGTCCAGGCGGCCATATAGCGTGACGCTGCTCTGGGCATGTGCCGCTGCGCTGAACGCCAACAATGCTGCCGACGCGAACAAGACCTTCTTCATCATCTCCTCCAAACCCTGTCAAAAAATCGAAGTCGTGGTTGCTGCCTGCGACGCGATGCGAGGACATCGCGCCGAAACCGTCATCGAAGAGCGGACGCGTGCAGCGGGCCGTCGCGTCGGCATTCCTCGGATTTTTGACAGGATTTTGAAGTAAAACTACTTATTTGCGCCTGTATTTTTGTAGTTTTGCTTGCCACTTTGACAAATGTCGTCCGCCTCCATCAGCGCGTGACGTCGATAACCGGGCGCCCCAAATAAAAAACGGTGCGATACCCTTTCGGGCACCGCACCGATACGCGCCTCTCGCAGCAGCGTGAAAACTCTCGAAGCTATTTTCTGTTCAGACTCGTCGATCAGAACGAGTGCTGGATACCTGCGTACACGCCCGTCTGGCTGTGGCCGGGGAACGGGTTGTCCGTCGAGGCAGCCGAGCCGAAGTTGTTGGCGTTCAGGCCGTAGTTCGCGGCCTTGCTGTTCTGCACCGTCGCGACCTGCAGGTCGAGCAGGGTGCGCTTGGACAGGTTGTACGAGCCGCCGACCGTGTAGATGGTCGCGTTACCCGCGCCGTTGTTGCCGTTCACGTGGTAGACCGCGGCGATCAGTGCCGCCGCCGGCGTCGCTTGCCACGTCACACCGCCCCACTCGTGATCGAGTGTGGTCGGCTGGCCGGCCAACTGGCCCGTCATGCCCGAGGAGCGGATCGCCTGGTAAGCGCCCTGAACCTTGAACTGGCCGAGGAACAGGTTGAACATCGCCGTGTACTCGCGCGAGTACGCGTATGCGCCGTTGCCGCCGTTGCCGCCGTCGATCGGGTTGTATGCGCCGCCGAGCGTACCGTTCGCCGGGTTGCGGATTTCATCGTACATACCGCGGATCTGGAAGAGCGGCGACGTGTAGGTGATGTACGCGCCAGCTTCGCGGCCTTGCGGGGTCGTGCCGTTACCGTTCCAGTTCGTCGCGTTGGACAGCGAGTACTGACCGTAGAAGTCGAAGCCCGCGACCTTCGGCGACTGGTACGAAATGTTGTTGCTCGATTGCGGCCAGTTGCGGCCACGCACCAGCGATGCCGACGACCAGTTCGACTGGCCGAACGGATCGAAGTCCCACACGCCGTTCGAGATGAACAGCATACGGCCCATCAACAGGGTACCGAACTGGTTGTTCGCCATACCGACCGTTGCCCAGCGATTGAAGAGACCGCCGCCGCCCGGGCCCTGACCCGTCATGGTGTTGAAGCTGCCTTCCAACTGGAACACGGCGCGATAGCCGCCGCCCAGGTCTTCGACGCCCTTCATCCCCCACAAGCTCGTGCCCCAGTCGCCGCTTTCCGCCTTGAAACGGTGCGAACTGCCGGTGGCGGGCGCGCCGGCCGGACCGGTCGGCACACCGTTCATGTATTCGAGCCCGGCGTCCAGGCGGCCATACAGCGTCACGCTGCTCTGAGCGTGCGCGACCGCGCTGAACGTCAGCAGTGCTGCCGACGCGAGCAAAGCTTTCTTCATCATCTCCTCCAACCCTGTCAGAAAATGGAACCCAAGTGCTGCTGTGTGGTTCGATGCGAGCGCACCCAACCGAAAATTGTTTTCAGAGGAAGGACACGCGCGGGCTGTGGTGCTGTGGCGATTCGCGCGTCGTGGGCACGAACCCGACGCCGATCCGTCGATCGGTGTCGTTCCTCTGTTTCTTTTGGACTTTTGAAGTAAAACTACTTTTTCGGTACTTCGTTTTGGTACTTTCGTTACCAATTTAACAAAATACGTTTTAGCCGCCAAAGAAAATCGACTCTTCCGGGATGTTTGTGTCAAAAATGCAATGCCCATGTGGTAGGAAAGCTACCCACAGGATGGGAAACGCCCCGCAAAGCCTTATGCCGTCGAGGCTTCAGCGCGTTGTAAGTTTCAGGGTCAGGTTTGTCGCCTATTGACGCGAACGTGGCGCGGCGCTAGGTCGAAGAGGCGCGGGAAAGAGATTGGCAGGCCCGCGCGCGGACGCAAAAAAAGCGCCTCGCGGGCGCCTTTTCTGGAGTGGAAGGTTGCTGGTTGCCGCTTACTTCAGGCTGCCCGACAGGAACTGCCTGAGGCGCTCGCTCTTCGTATTGCCAAAGACGGCATCCGGGTGGCCTTCTTCCTCGATGCGCCCCTGGTGCAGGAACACCACGTGGTTCGACACGTTGCGCGCGAACGCCATCTCGTGCGTGACGACGATCATCGTGCGGCCTTCCTCGGCGAGCGTCTGCATCACTTTCAGCACTTCGCCGACGAGTTCCGGATCGAGCGCGGAGGTCGGCTCGTCGAAGAGCATGACGTCGGGATGCATCGCGAGCGCGCGGGCGATCGCCACGCGCTGCTGCTGTCCGCCCGACAGATGCGACGGATACTGCTTCTCCACGCGCGGCGCGAGGCCGACCTTCTCGAGATACGTGCGCGCGCGCTCCTCGGCTTCCTTCTTCGAGAGCCCGAGCACGTTCACGGGCGCCTCGATCACGTTCTCCAGCACGTTCATGTGCGACCAGAGATTGAAATGCTGGAACACCATCGAAAGCTTCGAGCGGACCTGGCGCAACTGCTTCTGGTCAGCCACTTTCAACGCGCCGTGCTTGTCCTTCACCGTGCGGACTTCGTCGCCGTCGACGAAGATGCGCCCCTGGTTCGGCTGCTCCAGGAAGTTGATACAGCGCAACATCGTGCTCTTGCCCGAGCCCGACGAGCCGATGATGCTGATCACATCGCCGGCGTTCGCCTTGAGCGAGACGCCCTTCAAAACTTCGTTGCTGCCGTACTGCTTGTGAATGTCGTCGACGACTAGCTTGTGCTTCTGGGAATTCATGGACGGTCCTTGGCCTCGCGCGATGGACTTTTATTTGCCTTGCGGCCGCAAATACGCGAGCCAGCGATGCTCGGCGCGGCGGAACAGCCACACGAGCGCGAACGAAATGCAGAGATAGAGCAGGGCGGCGATGCCGAACGCCTCGAACGACTGATACGTCGCCGAATTGACATCGCGCGCGATCTTGAGGATGTCCGGCACGGTCGCCGTGAAAGCGACGGTCGTCGCGTGCAGCATGAGGATCACCTCGTTGCTGTAATACGGCAATGCGCGGCGCAGCGCCGACGGCAGAATCACCCGCCGATACAGCGTGAAGCCCGACATGCCGTACGCGCGCGCCGCTTCGATCTCGCCATACGGCGTCGCCTTGATGGCGCCCGCGAAGATTTCGGTCGTGTAGGCGCACGTGTTCAGCGTGAAGGCGAGCAGCGTGCAGTTCATGCCGCTTCGGAAAAACTCGGCGAGCAGCATGTGATCGCGCACGACCTGCAGGCTATACAGGCCCGTATAGCAGAGCAGCAGCTGCACGTAGAGCGGCGTGCCGCGAAACACATACGTATAGAGCCACACCGCGCGCGACAGCAGTCTGTTCTTCGACACGCGCGCGACCGCGAGCGGCACCGAAAGACAGAAGCCGAGGCCGATGGAAATGACCAGCAGCCACATCGTGATCGCGAGACCGGTGATGCGGTAGCCGTCGGTGAAGAGGTAGTTCTTCCAGTATTCCTGGATGATTTCGATCATGATCCCTGCCGCTCTTGAATGGACCGATTAGAGGTCAGCCTTGCGCACGCCGATGGAATAGCGCCGCTCCAGCCAGATCAGCACGAGATTCGAGATCGTGGTGATCGCGAGATAGATCGCGCCCGCGATCAGCGTGAAGAAGAAGAAACGCAGCGTGCCCTTGCCGGCGTCCTGCGAGGCCTTGACGACGTCCGCGAGACCGATGATCGACACGAGCGCGGTCGCCTTGACCATCACCTGCCAGTTGTTGCCGATGCCCGGCAGCGCGAAGCGCATCATCTGCGGAAACATGATGCGCGAGAAGGTCTGCCAAGGCGTCATGCCGTAGGCCGCGCCCGCTTCGAGCTGGCCGCGCGGCACCGAGAGAAAGGCGCCGCGGAACGTCTCGGTGAAATACGCGCCGTAGATGAAGCCGAGCACCAGAATGCCGGCGAGGAACGGATCGATGTCGATCTGATCCCAGCCCATCGCATCGGTGAAGAGGTTCAGCCAGATTTGTATGCTGTAAAAGAGCAGCAGCATCAGCACGAGATCGGGCACGCCGCGGATGAGCGTCGTGTAGACGGTGCCGAGACCCGACGCCATCCGGCTTTTCGAGAGCTTCGCCGCCGCGCCGATCAGGCCGATCACGAAGGCGAACGCGAGCGACAGCACCGCCAGCTTGACGGTCTGCCAGGTGCCCGCGAGGATCAGCGGACCGTAGCCTTGCAACATGGTGATTCCTTGGTAAGGTGCCTTACGTGCATGGAGTGCGATGGGCGCGGCGCGCGGTGGTCGTCCGCGCGGGATGTTCCGCAGGCCCACGCCCTGGCGGCAGCGTCCGTGGGTGACGGCGTTGCGCGCGATGCCAAACTATTCATGTTTCTCCTCAGCCGGTGGCGCATTCCCCGCGCGGCTCGGCTGTTCCTTCATCGGCCTTCTCCGGCTTCGCGGCCAGCGGTCGGTATTCTAGATGGTCAAAATTGCGCGCCGCCGTTGCTGCTAACCCTGCCGTCGTGCGGTTTGCGCGCCGGTTTTTCCGGTGCCGAATGCCCGGCGCGGGCGATTCGCGGGCGATCGCCACCCGTTGCCATGCCGAAAAGCGCGGTATTTTACCCGAACGCGGGCGGCGCGCGGGTGAGAAGCCGGAGCTGTCCGATTACATGCATCAGCGGAACAATGTAGTGCCGCCGCGCGCGTTGTTTGAAAGGGGCCGCGCCCTTACATTCTCTCCATCGCAAAACAACGCCTTGGGCGGGAGCAAACATCATGATCGAGATTCGCCGCAGCAACGAACGGGGTCACGCCAACCACGGCTGGCTGGACTCGTATCACAGCTTCTCCTTCGCCGATTACTACGATCCGGAGCACATGCACTTCGGCGCGCTGCGCGTGATCAACGAAGATCGCGTCGCGGGCGGGCAGGGCTTCGGCGCGCATGGGCATCGCGACATGGAAATCGTGAGCTACGTGCTCGACGGCGCGCTCGCGCATAAAGACAGCATGGGCAACGGTTCGACGATCCGTCCCGGCGATGTGCAGCGCATGAGCGCGGGCACCGGCGTGCGCCATAGCGAGTTCAACGGCTCGCCGACGGACACCGCGCACTTCCTGCAGATCTGGATCATTCCGGATGCGCCGGGCGGCGCGCCGGGCTACGAGGAAAAGCGCTTCACGGACGAGGACAAGCGCGGCCGCCTGCGCGTGATCGCATCGCCGGAAGGCGCGGACGGCTCGGTGAAGATCGGCGCGAACACGCGCATCTTCGCAGGCCTCTTCAATGGCGACGAGCGCGCGGACTTCGACGTGCCGGCCGGCCGCCGCGTCTATGTGCATGTGGCGCGCGGCGCGGTGACGGTGAACGGCGAGGCGCTCGGCGCCGGCGATGCCGCGAAGCTCGAGGACGTGTCGAAGGTCACGGTGGAGAAGGGCGAGAACGCGGAAGTGCTGCTGTTCGATCTCGCCTGATCGTCGTCCGAATGTGTCGAAGGCCGCGGAGCGTTTGCTCCGCGGCCTTTTTCATGCGCCGTGCCGACTTACGGCTTCGCGGTCGCCGACGCGCCCGCTGCCGCTCCCGGCGCGCCGTCCGGGCCGCCGCGGTGCTTGCCCCAGCGCTCGTGCATCTTCTGCTGATGCTCGTGCATCTTCGCGAAGTGCTTCTTGAGCGCCGTGCTGACGGTCGTCTTCTGCTGATCGTTCAGCGCGTTGTAGAAGTTGAGCCACGCGGTCGCGGTCTGCTCGCGCAGTTGCGCGTTCTGCGCCTCGATCTTCTGATGCGCGGCGTGCATCGCGTTCAGATCGAGGATCGGCTGGTTTTCCATCGACTTGAACTGGTCGTGCATCTGCTTGTGGCTCTCGCGCATCGCCTGATGATTCTGCTTCATCGTGGTGAGCGCGGTCTGCCACAGCTTTTCCTGATCCGCACTCAGCTTCAACTGGCCGTGCAGCTCGTCCAGTTGCTTCTGCATGCGCATTTCCATGCGATGTCCGCCGTGGCCGCCGTGGCCGTCCATCATCGCCGGGCCGCCGGGGGGCGGTGCGGGCGGCGCGTCGTTCGTGGCGGCGTAGGCCGTGCCGAAGGTCAGCGCGATTGCAGCGGCGGCGGCAGTGAGGATGCGGTATTGCTTGGCCATCTTGATACTCCCTTGATTGTTGTCGAAGCCGAAGCCGCGAGGCCTTGATCGATGCGTCAGATGGTGCGTCGAGGTCTTGCGCTTGTCGGTGAGACACAGCGTAGGGCTTCCCGGCGGTGCCCGTGTTACGGCATCGGTCAGGCTTGTTACGCCGGTTTACGCCTCGCTTTCGTCGTAACACCCGGTAACCCTTATGGCACGGCTGTCATCAATCTCGGTCTGACTCACGCGCTAAACTCCATCCCATGACTACGCAAATACTTGTCGTCGACGACGACGCCGAACTGCGCGACCTTCTGCGCGACTATCTGGTCCGGCAGGGCATCGAGGTATCGGTGCTGCATGACGCCGGCGGTCTCGAACGCCGCATCGAGCGCGAGCGGCCCGATCTCATCGTGCTCGATCTGATGATGCCGGGCGTCGACGGTCTCACCGCGCTCAAGCACTTGCGCGCATCCGGCGACGATATCCCCGTCATCATGCTGACCGCGCGCGCGGACGACGTGGACCGCATCGTCGGGCTGGAGCTCGGCGCGGACGATTACCTCGGCAAGCCGTTCAATCCGCGCGAACTGCTCGCGCGCGTGCAGGCCGTGCTGCGCCGCCGCCGCACCGTTCCCTCGGCCGCGCCCGAGCAGCGCGAGCCGTATTCGTTCGGCCGTTTCCGGCTGGATTTCCAGTCGCGCACGCTGCAACAGGACGACAAGCCGCTCACGCTGTCCGGCAGCGAGTTCGCGCTGCTCAAGATCTTCGTGAACAACCCGATGCGCACGCTCACGCGCGAGCGCCTGCTCGAACTGCTGCACGGCCCGGAATACGACGGCACCGACCGCGGCATCGACGTGCAGGTGTGGCGTCTGCGGCGCATCCTGGAGACCGATCCTTCCGCGCCGCGCTTCATCCAGACGGTGCGGGGACGCGGTTACGTGTTCGTGCCGGACGGCGAGCAAAATGCGCCGGGCAATTGACACGCTGTTCGGGCGGCTGGTCGTCATCGTCATCGGCATGCTGGTGCTGTCGCATGTCGCGTGGTTCGCAATCATCCGCTTCGAGCGCGACAACGTGCAGACGCGCTTCGCCGTCGAGGAAGCCGTGTTCCTCGTCGAGGCGGTGCGCCAGCACATCGCCAATACGCCGGATCAGCCCTTGCCGCCGCGCGTGCACACCGTGCCGCTCGGTAGCGCGGACGTGCCGAAGCCGCCCGGCGAGGACATCCCGCCGCCGCTGCAGCGCTTCGTCGAAGACCTGAAAGACCGTCTGCCCGACGGCACCGAAGTGCGCCTGAACGAGCCCGGCGGACCGCCGAGCGTGTGGGTGCACGGCGCGAAGGACGCGGGTTGGATCGTCGTGCCGGTGCAGCCGTTGCGTCCGCCGCGCTCGCGCGACCGCATGCTGGTGTGGCTCGCGCTGATTTTCTCGACCGCCGTGCTCGCCGCGCTGTTCGCCGCGTGGCAGTTGCAATCGCCGCTGCGCTCGCTCGCGCAGGCGGTCGCGCGCTTCGGACGCGGCCAGCCGACGCCGCCCGTGCCCGAGCGCGGCCCGCGCGAATTGCGCCAGCTCACGCACGGCTTCAACCAGATGGTGCGCGAGGTCTCGCAGACCGAGAACGACCGCGCAGTGATGCTCGCCGGCGTCGCGCACGATCTGAAGACGCCGCTCGCGCGCCTGCGCCTGCGTGCCGAAATGATGGACGACGAGAAAATGCGCGACGGCGTCGTGCGCGACGTCGATTCGATGGCGCATATCGTCGATCAATTCCTCGTCTTCGCGCACGACCGCGCGGACGGCAGCGAGCCGGTTTCCGTCGACGAGCAATGCGAGCGGATCACGCGGGCGTATCGCGCGGTCACTCCGGGCGCGCAGCCTATCCGCCTGGATCTCGAAGCGGGGCCGGCCTTCGTGCTGCCCGCGGCCACGCTGGACCGCCTGCTGTCGAATCTGCTCGACAACGCCCACGCGTATGGCGCGCCGCCTGTCGTCATCGAGACGCGGCGGGATGCGAAGGGGTGGGTGCTGTCGGTATCCGATCACGGCAAGGGCATCGCGCCGGACGATCTCATCAAGGCGAGCCGGCCGTTCGTGCGGCTCGATCCGGCGCGCGGCGGCAGCGGTCACAGCGGGCTCGGGCTCGCCATCGTGGAGCGGCTCGCGCGGCGCGCGGGCGGCGAGTGCGAGATCGGCAATCGTGCCGGGGGCGGCCTGCAAGTCGCGATGGTCTTTCCGTTCGACATCGCTTCGCGGACGGTGGAAGAACGCCGCGAAGAGCGCGCGCTGTAATGGCGCGCTGAATCACCGGGCGGCGCGGCGTCAGTCGAACAGGGTTTCGAGCGCCGACGCCGCCTCGCTGTCCACCGTGTTGTACGTCACCGTCGACGCCTCGAAGATGTAGTGCGTCGTGTACTTGCCGAGGCGCGAGAGAATCTCTTCCTGAATCACTTCGGGCGCGAGGTCGATCTTCAGGAACCACGCCGTCGACGAAAGCCGCGTCTGAAACGAGCCGTATTCGGCGAGCAGGTGGTCGAACGTTTCTGCGTCCTGATCCCGGCACACGATGACCAGATTTCCCTTCATGTATTCCTCCCGATTGTCCCGATTGGGGCCAGCGGCATTCGATATCGTCGAATATCGATGATACCTGCGGGATGCGTGCGCGTCGCGACAGGCACGTGACCGTGCGATGACTCGACGCCGCGCTGAAGGGCCGCGCGCTATTTGCCCGCGAGCGTGTTCTCCGCCTGCCGCGCGGACGAGCCGGGGTCGGCGGGACGCACTTCGCTGCGGTCGCGCCCGCGCGACTTCGCCTCGTAGAGCGCGAGGTCGGCGCGCGAGAGAATCCATTCGAGGGCGTCGTCGGGCGCGAGCTCGGTGATGCCGATGGACACCGACAGCGCGGCGTCATCAGGCAGATGCGCGCAGTGCTCGTGATGGAAGCGCTTTCTCAGGCGCTCCAGCACGGCTTGCGCATCGGCGAGCGAAGTCTGCGGCAGCAGAATGCCGAACTCCTCGCCGCCGAGCCGGCCGATCGCATCGCTTGGACGCAGTTGCGCGCGGCACACTTCGACGAAGTGCTCCAGCGCGCGGTCGCCCGACGCGTGTCCGAAGCGGTCGTTGATCTGCTTGAAGTGATCGAGATCCGCGATAGCGACCGACAGCGGCGTGCCGACCGAGCGCGCGAGCTCCACTTCGTGACGTAACGTATCGAGGAAATAGCGCCGGGAGAGGGCGCCGGTCAGCGCATCGTGGCGGGCCTCGGCCGACAGCAGCGTATTGGCCGACTGCAACTGCTCGGCGAGATCGCGCGTCGCGCGGTGCAGGCGCCGCTCGCGCGAGTACGAGGTGGCGATCACGATGGCGAGCGTCACGACGCCCGCCATCGTCAGGAACACGAGCAGGCGGTCGCGGCTGTGGTTGCGGCTGATTTCCGGCCAGCTCGTGAGCGGATGGACGATGTGCGCCGAGAGGCCCGAATTGAGTCCGGTGCGCTCGTCGTACAGCGAAGGCACGTTGCTGCCGTTCGCG
This sequence comes from Caballeronia calidae, assembly GCF_900044055.2. Lineage (GTDB taxonomy): Bacteria > Pseudomonadota > Gammaproteobacteria > Burkholderiales > Burkholderiaceae > Caballeronia > Caballeronia calidae. Next base: position 143,218 of record NZ_FCOX02000003.1, read on the forward strand.
GCGTAGAAGGTCTGCGCGAGCGCGGGCGCGAGCCAGTGCTCGGAGGCGCGCATCTGCTCGCCGATGTGCGACACGCGCAGCTCCGGGAACGACTCCCGCCGGTAATGCTCGATGCGCTCGCGCGGCGTCATGCGCTCGACGGGCGCGTTGGGCATCGCCTCGTATTCGAGCCGGCCGTCGTGCGCCATCACGACGACGCCGTTCTCGTCGGTCACGAAGGTGCCGGCGCGCGACACCCAGTGCCGCAGCCGGTCGATGCTCACCTTCGCGATCACCGCGCCGACGAGCAGGCCGTCCTCGTAGGCGGGCGCCGCGATGAAGATGCCCGGCTCGCCGGACAGACGCCCGACGCCGTACATCTCGACGAAGCCGCCGAGCAGCGCCCGCACGACATACCCGCGCCCGCTCATGTCGTAGCCGATGAAGCTGTCGTCGTCGGCCGCATTGCTCGCCGCGATGCAGAAGCCCTTGTCATTGACGAGCCAGATGGAATCGAGGCCGGAGAACCCCTGGGCGTCGTGCAGGAAGAGGTTCACCTTGGCGAGGGCGGGCCGTGCGCTCCAGTCCTTGCGGCGTTCGAGTTCCGTCGCGGCCGGGTTCGAGGCATAATTCCGCGACTCCGCCAGCGCCCGCTGCGTGAGGTCCATCTGCGCGAGCGTGGCGGGAATGGCGCGCGACATCGCCAGATCGCTCGCGATGATCTGCGCCATGTTGTCGACGATCGATGCCGCCATCTGGCGCTCGGTGCGCACCGTCGCCGTCATCTCCTGTTGTACCATTCGGTCCGACAACAAGCCGGCGGCGATCCAGCACGCGAATGCCAGCGCCGCGATGCCGAGCGTCGCGATCACACGGTGCAGGATGAGCTTGTTCATCGATCTCGGGCGGGCTGAAAAGTCACGCCGCGCGCGGGCAGCGCGCGCCGGGCCGTCCGGCCGGGCCGGTCTGCGCGAAGCGGGCAGGGCGGGCGCGCGGCTTGCAACGCGTGAGGTCCGCCGCTCCTCGGCTCATGCCCGAAACGGGACGGCGGGCGTGGCACAGGCGGTTTTCCGGCTCGAATCTGGCGTCTCGCATCGCATCGGCGCTCAATTTATTGTTCGTAATAGCCAAGATTGGACGATGTTTTTGCCCGCCTATCAAGCGCCTTGTTACGGCGGGCGACGTGCGCCCAACACAACGGACGCGCGCCGCGCACGAGCGCTCTGCGCCTCGCCGCCCGGCTGGCGCGACCGCAGCCGGACTGAAAGGAAGCGAAATCACGCGGGCGCCGGGGCGCGACAGACGCGGGCGGCCCTTCATTTTGCCCGTGCCGTGCCGAAGAGCAACAGAAACATCGCACGATTCGCGCGCCGGACCGCATGAAGGTTGTGCCTGTCATATCGGTTGGTGTAGTGTCGCTCGGTTCAGCGCGGGCATCTTCCGACGCGGCGACCGCCCGGCGCCGCCGATCGCGCGCTGCGTGTCGTCGTTTTGACGGCTGCATGCGTTGAGCATGAGGCCGTCCCGGGCAAAAGGCTTCTTGCCCGCCTGACGGCCCGCGTGCCGTCTCAAGCAACATCCCGCGCTCGCGCGGTCGGAACAAAGCCTTACGGGGAGGGCCTTGCATGGAATTTGGTTTCAATCTGAATCGCACGGCGAATGCGTCGGCGTGGCGGCTCCTGCCCAACCGCTGGGATTTCGTGGCGTTCCCGATGATCATCTGCATGATCGCGCTCGCCGCCGTCGGTTTTCACGAAACCCTGGCGCCGATCTCGACACTGCAGACGCAGGCGATCTCGCTCGACCCCGCGAACCTTCCCGAATACGCGTTGCGCACGACCCTGCGCATGCTCGCCGCGATGGTGGCGTCGCTCGTCTTCACGCTGGTCTACGGCACGCTCGCCGCGAAGAGCCGGCGCGCGTCGCTCGTGCTCGTGCCGATTCTCGACATCCTCCAGTCGGTGCCGGTGCTCGGCTACATCTCGTTCACGGTGACGTTCTTCCTCGCGATGTTCCCGGGGCGCGTGATCGGCGCGGAGTGTGCGGCGATCTTCGCGATCTTCACGAGCCAGGCGTGGAACATGACCTTCAGCTTCTACCAGTCGCTGCGCACGGTGCCGCGCGATCTGGACGAAGTCTCGCGCGGCTTTCACCTCACGAACTGGCAGCGCTTCTGGAAGCTGGAAGTGCCGTTCTCGATGCCCGGCCTCATCTGGAACATGATGATGTCGATGTCGGGCGGCTGGTTCTTCGTGGTCGCATCCGAGGCGATCACGGTCGGCAACCGCACGATCGTGCTGCCGGGCATCGGCGCGTATCTGGCCACGGCCATCGGCGAGCGCAATCTCTCCGCGATCGGCTGGGTGATCCTCGCGATGATCATCGTGATCCTCGCCTACGACCAGCTGATGTTCCGTCCGCTCGTCGCATGGGCCGACAAATTCCGCATGGAGTTCACGAGCTCGGGCAACGAGCCGTCGTCGTGGCTGCTGGACCTGATCCGCCGCACGCGCCTGATTCACCGTCTGCTCGTGCCGGCGGGCTGGATCCTCGCCAGGTTGGCGCGCGTGCCGATCCGGCTGCCGTCGCTGCAGGGCGCGTTCGAGAACGTCGGGCTGCCGCTGCGCGCGCGGGTGCCGTCCACGCGCACGGGCGATATCGCATGGGGCACGGCCGTGCTGCTGGTCGCGGTGTTCGTCGTGTGGAAGGTCGCGTCGTTCGTCGCGACGGGCGTCACGTGGGGCGAAGTCGGCCACGTGTTCCTGATGGGCTTCGTCACGCTGCTGCGCGTCGTGGTGCTGATCGCGATCGCATCGGTGATCTGGGTGCCCATCGGCGTGCTGATCGGCCTGCGTCCGTCGCTCGCGGAGAAGATGCAGCCGCTCGCGCAGTTCCTCGCCGCGTTCCCGGCGAACCTGCTGTTTCCGGTGTTCGTCGTCGTGATCGTGCGCTGGAACCTGAACCCGGATATCTGGCTGTCGCCGCTCATCGTGCTCGGAACGCAGTGGTATATCCTCTTCAACGTGATCGCGGGGGCGTCCGCCTATCCGAACGATTATCGCGAGGCCGCGACCAATTTCCAGATCCGCGGCTGGCAGTGGTGGAAGAAGGCCATGCTGCCGGGCATCTTTCCTTATTACATCACCGGAGCGATCACCGCTTCGGGCGGCGCGTGGAACGCGAGCATCGTTGCGGAGGCGGTGTCGTGGGGCAACACGAAAGTCGTCGCGCACGGCCTCGGTGCCTACATCGCCCAGACGACCGCCGACGGCGATTACCCGAAAATCATTCTCGGCATCGCCGTGATGTCGCTGTTCGTCACGCTGTTCAACCGACTGTTGTGGCGCCCGCTATACGCCTACGCCGAAGCAAGACTCCGGCTGGATTGAGGACGAGTTCCGATGCAGAACCTGAAAAACACGCAGACGTCCGCGGCGCCTGGCTTCCAGCGCCCGCAAGGCGCGCCGCCGCGCCTCGGGGAGGAAATCCTGCGCGTCTCGAACGTGAGCCGCGGCTTCAACAAGACGCAAGGCGAACTGCTCGTGCTCGACGACGCGAACCTCGCGCTGCGCGAAGGAGAGATCGTCGGCCTGCTCGGGCGTTCGGGCTCGGGCAAATCGACGCTGTTGCGGATCATCGCCGGGCTGATCGAGCCGACGGCGGGTGAAGTCACGTATCTCAAGGAGCCGTTGAAGGGCCCCGCGAAGGGCGTCGCGATGGTGTTCCAGACCTTCGCGCTGTTTCCGTGGCTGACCGTGCTGCAGAACGTGGAAGCGGGCCTGGAAGCGCAAGGCGTGGGCGCGCGCGAGCGGCGCGAGCGCGCGTTGGCCGCGATCGACCTGATCGGTCTCGACGGCTTCGAGAACGCGTATCCGCGCGAGCTGTCGGGCGGCATGCGCCAGCGCGTCGGTTTCGCGCGGGCGCTGGTGGTCGATCCCACGCTGCTGCTGATGGACGAGCCGTTCTCCGCGCTCGACGTGCTGACCGCCGAGAACTTGCGCACCGACCTGCTCGATCTGTGGACGCAAGGGCGCATGCCGATCAAGTCGGTGCTGATCGTCACGCACAACATCGAGGAAGCGGTGTTCATGTGCGACCGGATTCTCGTGCTGTCGTCGAATCCGGGCCGCGTGATGGCCGAGATCAAGGTGCCGTTCAAGCATCCGCGCAATCGTCTGGACCCGGCGTTCCGGCGTCTCGTCGACGATATCTACGCGAAGATGACCGCGCGCCAGATGGACGAAACGAAGAAGAAGGGGCTCGAGCTGGGAACCTGGCTGCCGGACGTGTCGACGAACCTGATGGCGGGTCTCATCGAAACGCTCGCGGCCGCGCCGTATCACGGTCGCGCGGACATGCCGGAAATCGCGCGCACGCTGCATCTCGAGGTGGACGATCTGTTTCCGGTCGCGGAAGTGCTGCAGCACCTCGGTTTCGCGGATGTCCGCGAGGGCGATATCTTCCTGACGCCGCAGGCGCGCGTGTTCGCCGAATTCGGCACGCAGGAGCGCAAGATGATGTTCGCCGAGCATCTGCTGCGGCACGTGCCGCTGGCGGCGCGGATCAAGAAGGTGCTCAACGAGCGGCCGGGGCATCGCGCGCCGCGGTTGCGCTTCGAGCAGGAGCTGGAGGATTTCCTTTCCGACAAAGCTGCGCAGGAGACGCTCGATGCGGTGATCGACTGGGGGCGGTACGGGGAGATTTTCTCGTACAACGATCAGACGGAGATGCTGAGTCTGGAGGATGTGGAGGCTTGAGCTCGCTCGTTTGAAGCGAATATGAAGCGCGGTTTTCCGAAGAAGGGAACCGCGCTTTTTCGTTTCTAATTGGCCATCTGGCTGACTGTCGCCGCAAACCGCGGCAACGTAACTTTCTCGTCTTGAACATCATTGCCGTGTGTGTAAGACTACACACGCGGCATTCGGAGACGAGATGGATTCATCGCGGTTGATACGAATGCTTTTGGACGATGGCTGGGAGCTCGTGCGGATCAGGGGCAGTCATCATCATTTCAAACATCGGAGCGGGAACAGGCGTGTGACGGTCACTCATCCCAGAAAGGACGTGCCGATCGGAACGGTCAGAGCCGTCCTGAAGGGCGCCGGGATGCTGAACCGGCTTTATTCGTCGTAACGGAGCATCGGACATGGAATTTGCCATTGCCATTCATAAAGATCCTGAAAGCGTGTACGGCGTGACCGTGCCGGACGTGCCCGGCGTATTCTCTGCCGGAGAAACGATCGACGACGCGATTCGGAACACGAAGGAAGCGATCTTCTTCCACGTTTCATCGATCATCGAAGACGGGGAGGAAGTCACCGTCCATTCGTCGAAGATCGAAGACCTCATCGCCAACCCCGACTACGAAGGCGCCATCTGGGCCTTCGTCGAAGTCGACCTGTCGAAGCTCGATTCGCGCCCGGAGCGCATCAACATCAGCCTGCCGCGTTTCGTGCTGCACAAGATCGACAGCTACGTCGAAGCGCGCCATGAAACGCGCAGCGGCTTTCTCGCGCGCGTCGCGCTGGAAGCGATCGCGAACGGCTGAAGCCATAAAAAAGCGCGGTGTCCGCAACGGAAACCGCGCTCTCGCATGCCCGAGCCGCCGAAGCACTACTGCAGATTTCCCCATCGCTCGACCGCCGGTTCCGCCGACGCCCACTTCCAGCCCTCCGACTGCTGGCAAGCCGTCGCGATGAACCACTCGGCGGGCGCCTTCGCGTCGTCGCCATCGACCACGGAGAAGGCGAACTCCTTGCAGGTCGCGAGCGCGCTGCTGAATTCGCGCAGCACGCGCACTTCGCCATGGCCGTTTTCGACCGGCAACGTGTGCTTTACCTTCCAGGGCCGCGTCTCGCCGACCTGAGCGACGCCCGCCGTCACCGCGATCATGACCTGCTGATCCTGATGCAGCGATTTGGTCACGCGCTTCACAGCTTCGTCGGTGGCGGCCTGCACCGCGACGCCCACGCCGAAGCCGACGGCCGGGTTCGTGGTGAACGCGCCCGTCGCGATGCCCGCCACCGCGCCCGTCGCCGCGCCGATCGACGCGCAGCCGCTCATCGTCATGCAGGCAGCGGCGCCCGCGGCGGCGAGGCCAAGACGCCAGCCGATGAGTCTGTCGACACGCTCGGTCATTGCAGCGAGCCCCAACGCGGCGTCGCCGGCTCGGCGGACGCCCACTTCCACTTGTTGCCGTCGCGGCATACCGATGCAACGTAGAACGCGCTGTCGGCGGGTCGGTCCTTCGTCGCGTCGCGATCGACGGAGAACACGATCTCCTTGCAGTCGAGCACGCCGCTGCTGATGGTGCGGCTCACCGTCACGCGGCCTTTCTCGTCTTCTTCGATCGGCACCGAATGCACGATCTTCCACGGCGCGACTCCGCCGACCGCGAGCGGTCCGGCAACCGAGGCGATCTCGTCCTGCGTGTTGGTATGGATGACGCGCTGCGAGTACTGGACGCCCGCCCGCGCCGCGGCGACCGCGCCGAGGCCGATGCCCGTCGCCACCGCCGCATTGCTGGTGACGCTGTTCGCCACAGCCGCGCCCGCGATACCGGCGCCGGCCGTCGCGCCCTCGCTATAGAGCGAGTTGCATCCGCTGAGGCTCACGCAAGCGATGGCGCCCGAGATGATCGCGGCGAGCGCGGCGGCGCGCGGGCCGCGCCAATGGACCCTGATCTGCATGTTGCTTTTCCTTCGTCTGCCGTTTCCCGACGCTTGCCATCGGTTTTGGGAAAACTCGAATCTTCTTGAGGTTTCGGCCTCAGGCCGCCGCCCGGCAACGGAAAGAGACGTTCACGATGCGCGGGCTTCGCGCATTCTGAAGCATGCTTCTAATTACCGCTTCGAGAAAATTGCAAGAAATTGCAAGCGAGCAGGGCACGCGGCGATCCAGGTCTCGAACGCAGGCAAAAAAAAAGCGAGCGCGGCCATGCGCGCTCGCCATTCGTCATGCCGATGCAAGAGCTTTGCTTCGGCTCAGTTTTCGCTGCCCGAAGCGGCATCGCCTGCTTCGGTGTCCTCGTTCTCGTACGCACCGAGGCGGTTGTACAAGGTCTTCAGGCTCACGCCGAGCGCCTTCGCCGCGCGCCGTTTGTCGCCGCCGCAGTGCTTGAGCGTGCCGAGGATGATCTGCTTCTGCGCATCGGCGAGCGGCGTGCCGACCCACACGTTCATCGCGTCGCCTTGCGTGACCGGCTTTTTCACGCGCGACGCGAGATGCGGATGCGCGATTTCCACCGTCTTCTCCGCGAGAATGAACGCGCGATAGACGGTGTTCTTCAGCTCGCGCACATTACCGGGCCACGAGTAAGTGCGCAGCACGTCGAGCGCGCGCTTGCTGAAGACCTTGCTCGTGCCTTCCTGCGCGTTCATCTCGGCGAGGAAATGCTGCGCGAGCAGCTCGCGATCGGCATCGCGCTCGCGCAAGGGCGGGGCGCGCAGCGGAAAGACGGCGAGGCGATACATCAGATCCTCGCGCAGGCCGTTTTCCTTCACGGCCGCGATGGGATCGCGGTTGGTCGCCGCGATCACGCGCACGTCCGAACTGATGAGATCGTTGCCGCCGACGCGGAAGAACGTGCCCGTCTCCAGCGCGCGCAGGAGCTTCACCTGCCGCACCGGCGACATCTCGGTGACTTCGTCGAGAAACAGCGTGCCGCCGTTCGCGTGCTCGAAGTAGCCGATGCGCCCCTGCACCGCGCCCGTGAAGCTGCCTTTCTCGTGGCCGAAGAGTTCGGCCTCGATGAGGTTGTCGGGAATCGCGCCGCAGTTCACGGCGATGAACGGCGCGTCCTTGCGCGCGCTGTGGTCGTGAATCGTCCGCGCGACGAGCTCCTTGCCGGTGCCCGACTCGCCGATGATGAGCGCGGTCGCATCGGTGGCGGCGACGCGCTCGATCTGCGCGTACAACTCCTGCATCACGGGCGACGAGCCGTAGAGCAGTCCATAAGACTTCAAGCCCGGCACTTCCCCTGTGCTGCGCCTTTTCTGCGCGGGTGTATCGCCGACCGCGATGGGCCGCGGATCCAGATCGGTTGACGCCATGTGTCCTGATCGTTCCTGAGTTCTGCGAGTGTGATGGCGGGCGCGGCTGGCCGTATGCGCGAGCGCCTCCGGACCTAGCCGTGTGGGCGCAGTTCGGCGCGCGCGAAAGGCGCAACCGTGGATGACCGCGCGCATCGGCATCGCATTGGCACGTATCGCGCCCGTGCGCGCTGCCCGTCGTGCTCACGCTAGCCGTGAGCCGCTTTTCCTGATCGTGCGTCGGTCCAGACTCGCGTGCGCCGGGGGCTTCCGCCGTCCCGACTGCTTACAAACGAGCCTATCTCATAAACGCTATTTAACCATTCGCAACGACCTTGCGGCAATGCGCGGGGCGCGGTGCCGCGCATTTTGTCGAAGCAGGCGTGCGCGCCCGATCCGCTTCCGGAAAGGTTCTCCTTTACGCGCTGAGAATTTACAACGCGACGGCGTAATTGTTACCCGGTCGCCGGCAGAACCGGCTTCTCGCATGGGGCCACTCGATGCTTCGCGGTGATGGCATGAAAGCTGCATCAGCAATGTCATCGTGATTCTTATTCGAAAGATCGCCGACGAGCACCGCGTCCGAGGCGAACACGCGAGGATGGGCGAGAGAGGCAACGCATCATGGACGATTTCTTCAATTTCGACGCAACGGCGCACGAGCGCGCGAGCCCCGCACGACAGACCACCCGCACGCGGCGCGTTTCCGGCGCGACCGGCAACCGGCAGGAACTCGCGGCGGGCGAGCAGATCGACATCTATCACTGGGCTGCCGTCGCGCTCGTGACCGCGCTGATGTGCGCGGTGCTAGGCTATGCAGCGGGCACGCCGGCGCTCGCGCGGGCCGCGAACGTGACGAGCCTCGTGTTCGGCGCGATGGGCGGCGCGCTGATGGCAAGCGGCGTCGTGCGCAGCCTGCGCGCCCGCGTTACGGCGGGCGGGCGCCTGTCCGTGCATCGCGTGCCGGTCGCCGAGTCGCGCTAGCCTCGCGCCGACCTGCGCCGGCTCCACATCGATTCCACTTGGGCGAGGACTTCATTCCATGAGTCAGACGACTGTCCAGCTTGCGTTGGGCAAGCAAAAGATCATCGAAGACATCAAGGTGCTGCTGAACGACGCCGAGGAATTGCTGCGGCTTTCGGCGACGCTGCCCGGCGAAGGCGTCGACGCGCTGCGCTCGCGCCTGCGAGAGCACGTCGATGCGGCGCGCGTCACGCTGGAAGATGCGCAGGCGAACGCGCAGAGCCGCTATCGCGCGGGCGTCGACTGCACCGAGAAATACGTGAAGGACAACCCATGGCAGTCGCTCGGTATTGCGGCTGGCGTCGGCTTTCTGGTGGGGCTTCTGGTTTCACGCTGATTCGCCGCGCATTCACGAGCAATTGCGCAGGCGGCGGCATCGGATTTTCTTGACGACGGGAGAGAACACAAATGGCACGGCCTTCGATCGGAATCTTCGGCGCGCTGTTCGCAGTGGGCAGCGTTCTCGCATGGAAATGGGTGCAATCCCGGGATGCCGCCGGGCGGCGCACGGCGCGTGATCTGAGCCGCTGGGAAGACGAGGGCGGCAAGGTGCTCACGCCCTCGAGCGGCGGCGCGCCGGGCGTGAACGGCCACGGCGCGGTCGGTGGCACCCCCGATGCGTGGCATTTTCCGCGCAGCTGAATGGCGCGCGGACTGCCGAACGCAAAGCGACGCGAATTGTTTTAACCCGCTCGCGTATTAATGGTGCGACCAATGAAACGCACGCTGGCTCAGCGTGCGTTTTTATCTTGATAAACGCTTATAATCGTCAAAACTCCGGCCATAAGTTGCCTAAATGGAAAAACTTACGGTGAGTTTGAGCCAAGCGTGCAGAACATCGGAAATTATTTTATTTTTCGCGCAGTTTGCGTCGCGCCGATTACCCGAATCGCGCGGAACCGTGAATCGCACCGGCCCGAGCGGCGCCCTTGCCGCACGGAGAAGACCACGCCACCACCCGGCGTGTGACCCTGAAACGCTTTGGAAGAATTCGAGACGCAATGCCACACGTATTGATTGTCGATGACGATCCCAGTACCCGCGAGGCGCTAGCCGCGATCATCGGCGAAGACGGATTGACGACGGCGACCGCCAGCGATTTGCGCGAGGCGCGCATTCAGCTCGTGCGTCAGACGCCGGACGTCGTATTCACCGATCTGAAACTGCCCGACGGCACCGGCGTCGATCTCTTCGAAGATCTCGACCCGCGCTCGGGCGTCGAATTCGTCGTCATCACCGGTCACGCGACCGTGGAATCCGCCGTCAGCGCGCTCAAGATGGGCGCCGCCGACTATCTCGTCAAACCGATCAACATGCAGCGCGTGAAGGCGATTCTTTCGCGCCTGCCGCGCGCCGGCGATCTCAAAGCGGAAATCGGCACCTTGCGCGGCGAACTGCGCCGCATGGGCCGCTTCGGTCTGATGCTCGGCAATTCGCCCGCGATGCAGACCGTGTATGACCAGATCGGCCGCGTCGCGCCGACGGCCGCGTCGGTCCTGCTGATCGGCGAGTCCGGCACCGGCAAGGAAGTCGCCGCGCAGACGCTTCACGAACTCAGCCTGCGCCGCAAGCATTCGTTCATCGCGGTGAACTGCGGCGCGATCTCGCCGAACCTGATCGAATCGGAAATGTTCGGCCACGAGCGCGGCTCGTTCACCGGCGCGGATCGCCAGCACAAGGGCTATTTCGAGCGCGCGAACGGCGGCACGCTGTTCCTCGACGAAATCACCGAGATGCCCATCGAGCTTCAGGTGAAGCTGCTGCGCGTGCTGGAGACGGGCATGTTCATGCGCGTCGGCACGACCAAGGAGATCGAGACGGACGTGCGCCTCATCGCCGCGACCAACCGCGATCCCGAGCAGGCCGTGCTCGAGGGCAAGCTGCGCCTCGACCTCTATCACCGCCTGAATGTGTTCCCGATCAACCTGCCGCCGCTGCGCGAGCGCGGCAAGGACGTCGAACTGCTCGGCCAGGCATTCCTCGACGAACTGAACGCCCGCTACAACACGAGGAAGGACTTCCCGTCCGCCGTGCGCGAGATGCTGGCCTCGTACAACTGGCCCGGCAATGTGCGCGAGCTGAAGAACTACGTGCAGCGCGCGTACATCATGTCGGCATCGGATTCGGACAGCACCGCCACCGTGCCGCTGCAGATTTCGCTGTCGAAGCCGTCGGCGGGCACGGCGGTGACGATTCCCTTCGGCACATCGCTCGCGCAGGCCGATCGCCAGCTCATTCTCGCGACGCTCGACCAGTGCGGCGGCGTGAAGACGCGCGCCGCGGAAATCCTCGGCATCAGCCTCAAAACGCTCTATAACCGGCTCGTCGAGTACGGCGAGGACGCGAACAAGGCGGCTGTCGGCGAGGGCGGGGATGGCAACGAGTCGGACAGCGAAAATCCCTGAACTTCGCTTATCTTTAGACGAAAACACCGCCTGCGGCTTTTAAAACCGCAGGCGTTTTTCATTGGCAGGCGCGTTTTCTACGCCGATAATGTGACCGGAGGATGCGAGCCGGATGCATTCGAGGGGCATGCCCCTTGCTGTCGATCAAGTGACATCCGCACGCGCCGCGCAAGGGGCGCCTGAGCCGGATGGAAAGTACGATCACAAGACCGCAAGGAGCCCGACATGTTCCCCCGTGTTCCCGACCGCGCCCATGCAAGTACCCGTATCGAAGCACAGACGCCGCAGCCGCCGGACCCGCCGGTGACGCCGCCCGACCAGCCGCCGCCGACGCCGATTCCGCCGGATACGAACCCGGACCCGACGCGCGAGCCGCCGGAACCGCCGTCGCAGCCGATCGGCGATCCGCCGCCTGGACCGGGCGAAACGCCGCACGTGTACTGACGTAGAAGGACGCTGGAGTGCAGACGTTGGACAATGCCCAGAATTCGTGCAAGGTTTGAATAAGTTTCCATCCCGAACGTAGGGATTACAACGGATGACGCAATAATGACCGGCGACACGCGTTGTCGCCGGTCGTTTTTTCTGAAGCTGCGCTCGCAAAAGCGCATCGGTCCGACGCCGCCGACGTCTCTATCGCGACGGCCTTCTTCTCTGGAGGGCATCATGAGGCATCCCGCACTTCGACGCTCCGCACGTCACTCTTCCAAGCGCGAAGCGCGCGCCGAAGCCGCCAAGACGGCCGGCGCGCAAGGCGCGTCCGCGCCACCCGCCGAGCACGATCCCGCCGGTCAGAACCGCCCCGCGCCCGGCGCTCCGCCCGATGGCGATCACAACCAGGGCGGCGTGCGCCGTGAGGGCATCGACTATCAGCGCGATCTGGGCTCCGAGCAGGACGCATGATTCCGGCCGGCGGCAGCGCCCGGCAAAAGAACAAAAATTTCTACGCGGCGGGCGTTCGCCGCGTGTTTTCGTTCGTCCGTAACATCTTCATACAAACTTTTATTTACGAAAACCAACATAACGGCACAGCTTTTGCATACCCTTAATCGCCAATTCGAGCATGCAACGACAACTGATGAGGTGATGCTTTAATGAGCAGATTGATCGTGGTATCGAATCGCGTCGCGCCGACCCAGGAAGGCAAGCCCAGCGCGGGCGGTCTCGCAATCGGCGTTCTGGACGCGCTCAAGGAGACGGGGGGCGTGTGGTTCGGGTGGAGCGGCGAGATCGTCGGTGAGGCGGGCGCGCCTGTCCTGGAGAAGGGCGGCAAGGTGACCTACGCGACCGTCGGGCTCACGCGCCGCGATTACGACCAGTACTATCGAGGATTCTCGAACGCCACGCTGTGGCCGACCTTTCACTATCGCAACGATCTTTCGCGCTTCGATCGCGAGGAATACGCGGGCTACATGCGCGTCAACGCGAATCTCGCCGCGAAGCTCAAGACGCTTCTCAAGCCCGACGACATCATCTGGGTGCACGACTATCACATGCTCCCGTTCGCGCACGAGCTGAGAAAGCTCGGCGTCGAGAATCCGATCGGCTTCTTCCTGCACATTCCGTTTCCGGTGCCCGAGATGATGCGCACCGTGCCGCCGCACGAGGAATTGATCGCGGCGATGTGCCAGTACGACGTCGTCGGCTTCCAGACGGACGCCGACAAGCAGTCGTTCATCGATTACGTCGAGCGCACCGGCCGCGGCCACTACAGCGACGACGGCATGCTGCAGGCGTTCGGCCGCATGCTGAAAGTGGGCGCGTATCCGATCGGCATCTATCCGGACGCGATCGCCAAGGCCGCCGAGCAGTTTTCGAACCGCAAGCAGGTGAAGAGCCTGCGCGACAGCATGCGCGGCCGCAAGCTCATCATGAGCGTCGACCGGCTCGATTATTCGAAGGGCCTCGTCGAGCGCTTCCAGGCGTTCGAGCGGCTGCTGCTCAACGCGCCGGGCTGGCACGGGCGCGTGTCGCTCGTGCAGATCGCGCCGCCGACGCGCTCGGACGTGCAGACCTATCAGCGCATCCGTCAGAATCTGGAGGGCGAGGCGGGTCGCATCAACGGACGTTTCGCGCAGCTCGACTGGACCCCGATCCAGTATCTCAACCGCAAGTACGAGCGCAATCTGCTGATGGCGCTGTTCAGGCTTTCACAGGTCGGCTATGTGACGCCGCTGCGCGACGGCATGAATCTCGTCGCGAAGGAATACGTGGCGTCGCAAGACCCGGCCGATCCGGGCGCGCTCGTGCTGTCGCAGTTCGCGGGCGCGGCGGATCAGTTGCCGGGCGCGCTGGTCGTCAATCCGTTCGATCTGTCGCAGATGTCCGAGGCGCTGGAACGCGCTTTGTCGATGCCGCTCGCCGAGCGTCAGTCGCGCCACGCCGACATGATGGCGCCGCTGCGCGAGAACAATCTCTCGGTCTGGCGCGATTCGTTCCTGTCGGATCTGCGCAGCGTCGCGACGGCAACGTCGGTCACGGAAAAGACGGTCAAGACGGTGAAGCAGGGCGCGAGCGAAGCAAAGCGTCCGGCGGCGAAGGCCTGAATCCGCATCTATCGACGTCTTGCACTCACGGCCCCGCGCTTCGAAAGAAGCGCGGGGTTTTCTTTTGCATGTCCGACGCCGCGCCGTTCGCGGAACGGGTTTTGCGGACTCGTCATGGACACGATCGAAGGAGGTCATGATGAGTGGAAGCACATTGAATCCGCCCGAAGACGACGGCGTGGAATACGGCAAGGGACACGGCACCGGCGCGCTCGGCCCGAGCGACTCGTCGGACAGCGGCTCGGACGTGCAGGGCGAAAAGCGCTATCCGGGCGATATCGAAGACGAGCTCGACGCGCACGCGATCGGCCAGTCGAATGCCGAGCTCAACAGCGACACCGACCGCTACGGCACGGGCGAAGCGGCGTCGGCGGATGGCGACAACAATCTGCAAGCGGACGCCGATATCCTGCCGGACGACATCGAAGATGAAACGCGCGACCTTCCCGACGAGGACGCCGACCCGGCCGCCGATCGACCCTGATCGAGAGACGTCGCAGCCATCCGAACGCGGCGCGCTCCCCACGGAGCGCGCCGCTTTTTACACGCGCTTCGCATCGCCGGTCTAACATCGTCGGTTGATACCTCTCGCCGCGCTCACGATGGATCAGGACGTCTCCGCCAATCAATCCGCGCCCGTCGCCTCCGGGCGCACGTCGCGTTTCGGCTGGCTCTCGTGGATCGTCGATCCCATCACGCAATGGACGCAGGACCACTGCCTGATGTTCTCGGCGGCGATCGCGTTCTTCGCCGCGTTTTCGCTCGCACCGACGCTCGTCATCGTGATCGCGGTGGCGAGCGTCTTCTTCGGCGCCGATGCCGTGCAGGGGCGGCTCTTCGATGAAATCAGCGGCGTCGTCGGCGTCGATGCGGCGCATACGCTGGAGGCGATCGTCGCGAACGCGTGGCATGCGGATATCGCGCGCAGCACCGCGATACTCTCGCTCGCGGGCGTGCTGATCGGCGCATCGGCGACATTTTCCTCGCTGCACAGCGCGCTCAACGTGATCTGGCCGACGCCCGCCGTGAGCACGCGCGAGAGCATCGTCACACTGCTGCGCGTGCGGCTGATGTCGTTCGGGCTCGTGGTCGGCGCGGGCCTGCTGGTCGCCGTGCTGCTCGTGCTCGATGCGCTCGTCGAACTGCTCGGTCACTGGGTGCTCGGCGACGGCAGTCCGTTCATCGTGCTGTCGGGGCTCACGCGGCGCGCGATATCGCTCGGCGTGCTGATGATCGCGTTCACCGTGCTGCTCAAGTTCCTGCCGACGACACGCATGCTCTGGCGCGATGCCGCGCTCGGCGCCGTGGCCGCCGCGGTGCTCTTCGAAGGCGGCAAGCGCCTCTTCGCGTTCTATCTCGCGCACGCGGGCACGGCGAACACGTTCGGCGCGGCGGGGTCGCTCGCGATCATTCTCATGTGGCTCTATTACTCCGCGGCGGTGTTCCTGCTCGGCGCGGAACTGGCGGCGACGGCGGCGAGAAAGCGCACGCACCGCGCATCGGGCTGGCGCTGATGCTGACGTTCGAAGCACCGGCCACCGGCGAAAAAAAGGCCGTCCGCGAACGGACGGCCTGTCGGCTACGCTCCTGTCACTCAGGCGCCTCGCTTGACCGGGTCGTCGCCGAGTGCTCGAGAGCGCGAAAAGCGCTGAGCGTGCGCGCGCCGCATTACGCCTGACGGCGCAATTCGGCGGGCGGCACCTTCATCAGATGGCGATACTTCGCCACCGTGCGGCGCGCGACGATCACGCCCTGATCCGCGAGCATCTTCGCGAGGCTCACATCCGAGAGCGGATCGCGCGTGTTCTCCTTCGCGATCATTTCCTTCAGCAGCGCGCGCACCGCGGCCGCCGAACACGTGCCGCCGCTTTCCGTGCTCAACTCGCGCGGGAAGAAGTGCTTGAACTCGAAAATGCCGCGCGGCGTGGACATGTACTTGTTCCCCGTCGCGCGCGAGATGGTCGATTCGTGCAGGCCGAGCTCGTCGGCGACATCGCGCAGCACGAGCGGCTTCAGCGCGATCTCGCCGTAGTCGAAGAACGCCTTCTGGTGCGAGACGATGCATTCGGCGACGCGCTGAATCGTCGTGAAGCGCTGCTGCGCGTTGCGGATCAGCCAGCGCGCTTCCTGCAACTGCTGTGCGAGCGGCGAACGGCTCGCGCCCGCCGACTGCGCGAAAAGCTCCGCATACATGCGATGGATGCGCGCGCGCGGCAGCACCGCCGGGTTGATCGTCACGACCCATTGCTTCTTGACCTGACGCACGATGACATCGGGCACCACGTAGTTGTCCTCGCTCTGGCCGTAGTTCTCGCCCGGCTTCGGATCGAGACGGCGCACGAGCGCGCACGCGATGCGCAGTTCGTCCGCGCTGCAGCCGATCTTCTTCTGCAGTTCGGCCTGCTCGCGCCGCGCGAGACGCTCCAGATGATGCGCGACGATTTCGAGCGCGACGGCGCGCCCCGGCGTGTCTTCTTCGAGCGCTTCGAGCTGCAGCGTGAGGCATTCAGAGAGATTGCGCGCGCCGACGCCCGGTTTGTCGAGCGACTGCACGAGCTTCAGCGCGATAGTGAGTTCGTCTTCGTGCAACGCCGGATCGATGTCGACGACGTTTGCAAGCTCGCTCAGTTCCTGCCGCAGATAGCCGTCGTCATCGAGCGCTTCGATGATGAGTTGCGCGACCGCGCGATCGCGCTCGTTCAGCTGATAGAGGCGCAATGCATCGTGCAGCGTCTCGTGCAGCGACGGCTCGATACGCACCCAGTCGGCGGGATCGGAGCCTTCGCCGTCGCCGTTGTTGCGCGCGGCGCCGCGGCCGAAGGGATCGGACGAGAATTCGCTGATCGAATCGTCGCGCGAGCCGGCATCGGCGCTTGGCTCGCTCTCCATGCTGGTCTCCGGCGCGAGCGGCGCTTCGGCGGCGCCATCGGCCGCGGTCGACACGGTCGATTCGCTCATCGAGTTGCCGTTGTCCGCACCGAGCGCGTTGTCCTCGGTTTGCGACTCGTCGTATTCGAGAAAGGGATTGGTGTCGAGGGCGTTTCGCAGTTCCTGCTGGAACTCCAGCGAAGAGAGTTGCAGGAGACGGACCGACTGCTGAAGGCGCGGCGTAAGCGCTAGCGTTTGCTTGGCGCGGAGTTCGAGTGTAGGCGGCATTGCTTGCTAGTCCTCGATTGTTCTAGACGTGATGGGCAGGTTTGCGACTACTCAAGCAACGGCTGTGCCATGTCGAGGTAAGGCCGCGCCGCGACTACGTTTTTCGCGATCGGCTCAGTTCTTTTTGAAGCGTTTGCCCGCCTCTTTCACGCAGTTTTTACACGGCTTCAGACAAAAGCGCCGCGCGTTTCACGCTTCGCCGGGCGCGCTGCGGCGGGCATTCGGACGAACGTCGACGATTTGTTCGAGAACGCGTCATCGCCTTGACGGGCGGTGATCCGGACGTGTTCGCCGGCCTGTTCGGTCGCGCGCACTTCCGATGCGGCATGCAAGTTGCGGATCAGGGGCACGATCCCCGCGCCACGCTTGGGGACGTGATCGAAGAGCCGCCTCGCGCACGGGATCGGGCGAACGGGGCGCCAGACCAAAATCGAAAATGGGAGCAATGCCATGAAGACGACTCAAATCCTGAAGGCAGCCGGCGGTATCGCGTGTGTCGTGTTCGCGCTGAACGTAGGCGCGCAAACCAATTCGGCGTCGTCGACGAAAGGTGCCGACACGTCGATGGGCCAGAAGGTCGACGACAGCGCGATCACGACCAAGGTGAAGGCCGAGCTGCTCGGCGCGAAGAACGTCAAGTCCACGCACATCCACGTGAAGACGCACGGGGGTGTCGTTTCGCTGACGGGCTCGGTGCCGTCGGCCGAAGACAAGACCGCTGCGGAGGACGTCGTCTCTAACGTCTCGGGTGTTGCTTCCGTGAAGAATCATCTTAAAATCGCCGCCAAGTAATGGCATAGTTCCTATGCCCGGCTCGCCAGGGCGGGCCGCGGTCCAGTGCCAGCAGCACGGAACCCGCGCGGGTTCGACGATTCGCCGCGAGTGGCGAGGACTCGGACGAAGCGCGGGTTCGCGCATCGGGGCATCGCGGTTCCGGTCGCATCGGAGGCGGTGTCGGTCGCAGTCGCAACATCGAGCAGCTTCACGCAGTGCGCATCACCTCGCAGCACTTCGAAACCTAAAAAACGAAGTACGACCGTTCAGGACGGTACTCACACAGGAGGCTCACGAGCGCGCAGCAGCCCGGTGCTCGGAGGCCCCGACAAAGGAGCTCTTCATGAAGACGAAAAAGATGGCATTGATCGGCGCGCTGGCGCTGGCATTCTCGACGACGGCATTCGCGCAGGCAGCGTCCGATGCGACCGCGACGGGCGCGAACGGGCAGGCGAAACCGCAGAAGGGCACGACGCTGCATCAGCAGAACAAGGCGCAGAAGCTGAAGGGCGCGTCGGCGGCGGCGGCGGCTTCGGCGCTCGGCACGAACGACAAGGGCGCGCCGCAGTAACGCGCGCTTCTCATCGTCGTCTCTCGTCCTCGGGACGAACGAACGGCCGCATCGCGCGGCCGTTTGCTTTTTGCGCGGCCCTTATCCTTCGGTGGGCCGCGTCAGGCTTCGCGTCAGGATTTCGCGGCAGCGTACTGATCGCGCAGATCGCGGATGCGATCGTGATTCTCGATCACGCCCTGGTACTGACGCTCGACCACCGCGCGGATATCGGCGGGCAGATCCTTGTCGAGCGCTTCACGATAGTTCTTCTTCGCGGCGTCTTCTCCGCGCTCGCATTCGGCCAGAATCGCGTGATCGCTATGGCCGCTCACGGCCGACTTCACATCGACCCAGCCGCGATGCAGCGCGCCGGCCACCGAGCCGCCGGTTTCAGGCTTGCCGCCCAGACGTGCGACGATGTCCTGCAGTTCGCGCGCGCCTTCCGTGCACTTTTGCGCGCGATTCTGAAACAGCAACTTGAGGCTTGGATCACGCGTATCCTCGGCGGCCTTGAGAAAACCCTTTTCGCCATCCTTCGAGGTTTCGACGAGATCGTTGAGTACCGATACGACGTTCGTGCTCATGTAACACCTCCTTTTAGTTTCGACGTTGCCACAGCGCGACCCCACCGGGTGCGGGTCGCCGATTCATTGCGCACGCGGCGTGCCACCGCGGCCGGCAGCCGGGGCACATCGCTTGCTCTGGCCATGGGATGACAGCGCGCGCCCGAATCGAGACGCGCGCACGAGCACGGCAACGGGAGAGCGTAGTGAAGTCTTTCAATCGACTCGCGAATCGCGAGTTTCTGATCATCGTGGCGATCGCCGCGTCGGCGCTGAGTCTGCATGTCCGCCAGCGCACGATCGAGATGCACGCGCAGGCCGCGCACGCGCCGCGCGAAGACTACGGCCGCATCTGCGAGCCGCCCGCGGCGAACGTCGGCGAGGCGCGCATGATGTCTGCGGACTGCGGCATTCGGGCCGACGCGCGGCGCGATCGTCCGCACGCGCCGTGGGTCTGAATCGGCTCACCGGGCGAGCCACGCAACAACGCCCGCGCGAGGCGGGCGTTGTCGCTGATCCGGCCTGACGGACTGGTCACATGCGCGTTTGCGCGAATTCCCCCACCGGATGGGGCGGCTGCAGCGGATCGAAATCGCTCCAGCGGCCTTGCTTCCAGCGTCCCGACGCGCGCTCGATATCCATGCCGCCTGCCTCGCGCAGCGCCGTGGCGGCCTGATCCTGCGTTTCCGGCGATACGTGGACCGCGACGAGCACGCCCGCATGGCGTGCGGGCTCCTCGGCGTGCGCGGCCGTCGTCGGCTTCTTCTTCGTGTGCGACATCGCGCCGGCGAGCGATCCCACATACGCGCCGACGCCCGCCGCGATCACCGAAACGAGCAGCGGTGACTTGAAGATTGCGAATATCGCCGCGCCCACGATCGCGCCGATGACCGCGCCGATCGTCACGCCCTTGCCGGCGCCCTTGGGCGCGCCGCTCGCGCCCGCATCCGTGCCGACGTCGCCGCCGACCGGAAAGCGCGCGTGCTGGCCGCTCGGATTGACGAAGAAGAGCGTCACGTCTTCTTCCAGGAAGCCGCCCGCGAAGAGCTTCTGAGCTGCCGTTTCGGCGGCGCGAAAGGTCTGAAATCGGCCCGCAATGATCAGGGACATTGTTCCCTCCTTGTTGGCTGAGCTACGTGAGTCGGGTCGCGTTGCGTGACAGGCCGGTCAGTCGGGTTCCATGCCGGCGACGCGGAACAAGCCGCTTCTCAACACGGCGGGCTGGCCGCCGTTGTCATCGAGCACTTCGGCGCATACCGCGCGGATGCGCGCCGAACCGCGCGCGAAGGCATCGAGCAGATCGTCCTCGCGCGGAGACTTCGCGCCGAAGTGATCCTCGAGCGCCTCGGCGCTGATCGAGCATACGACCGGTTCGCCGTCGATGAGCGCGGCGAAGTGGACCGCGAGATCATCGCCGTCATAAACGGGGGCTTCGTCCGCAAACGTGATATGCATGGTGGAGTCCTCATAGGCGGGACGAGAGGCGCAACGGGACGCGAACGCGCGCCCGGCGGCATTCGCGATGCTCATGACGCCGCCTTCGCTTTCGCGAGTTGCTGCGCCATCTCGCAGTGATGGCTGATGACCGGCAGCGCCTTCGTCGCCGCTGCCTTCAACGCGGTGTCGTTGCCGCTTTCGCTCTCTTTCCTGAACAGCTCGACAGCCTTCTGATGCCCGCTCACGGCTACCTGTTCAATATAGGCCTTGTCGAACTCCGCGCCCTGAAGATTTTGCAAGCTGCCGATCAAGGCCGAATCGGCGGCGGGCGGCGCGGTGATGCCGTGGCGTTTCGCGAGCACGTCGAGATTGCGCGCGAGCTTGGTGTGATCGATGATCATTCGCTGTGCGAACTCCCGCACCTGCCGGCCGCTCGCGTGCGTGAGCGCGAGCTTGCTCGCCGCAAGCTCCGTCGCGCCCGCCTGGCCGGCGTCCTGCAGAAACTGCTGATCGATGGGCGAGAGCGTCTGGCTTTGCGCGTCGCCCGCGCCCGCCGTGCCTTGCGTCTGCGCCTGCGCAGGCGGCGCGAGCGCGGCAACGGCGGCGAGCGACAACGCGATCACGCGCGTGTACGACATGGGCGATCTCGACATCGAATTGTCTCCCATGCAATGGGTCAGGCGGCGCGCGTCTTGCCGAGCGCCTCGATCAAAGCCTTGTTGAACGCGGGCAGGTCGTCGGGCTTGCGGCTTGTGATGAGATTGCCGTCGATCTGCACTTCCTGGTCGACCCACGTGCCGCCCGCGTTGCGCACGTCGTCCTGCAGGCTCGGCCAGCTCGTCATCGTGCGGCCCGCGACGATGCCCGCCGAGATCGGCAGCCAGCCGCCGTGGCAGATCACGGCGATCGGCTTCTTCGCCTTGTCGGCTTCCTTCACGAAGTTCTGCGCCTTGGCATCGAGCCGGATCGCGTCGCCGTTCACGACGCCGCCGGGCAGCACGAGCGCGTCGTAGTCGGCGGCGTTCGCGGCGTCGAAGGTCACGTCGACGTTCACCTTGTCGCCTTTGTCGACATGCTTGAAACCCTGGATCTGTCCGGGCATCTGCGACACGACATGCACTTGCGCGCCGGCTTCCTTCAGCGCGCGCTGGGGCTCGACGAGCTCCGCCTGTTCGAAGCCGTCGACGGCGAGAATCGCGACCTTGCAGCCGTTGAGGGAATGGGCCATCTACACACTCCTTGTTGCTGATTTCGAACGCTCCGCATGCGCGGAATCCCTGTCCGGAGTTTCAGCAAAGGCTGTGCCCAGCGCGGCGGCCGGGCGGGAGCGCGCATCAGGCGGGTTCGGCGCTGCGCTTGCCCGTGAGGCGCAACATGCTGACCACGGCGGCGGCGGCCGAGAACGCCGCCGCGACGGCGAGCGCGATCACGGGGCCTTCTTTCGGCGCGAAGCCGAAGATCAGCGCGACGAGCGCCGCGCCGAGCGTCTGCCCGGTGAGACGCGCGGTGCCGAGCATGCCGCTCGCGCCGCCGCTGCGATGGCGCGGCGCGGACGCGAGCATCTGACGATTGTTGGGCGACTGGAAAAGCCCGAAGCCGAGCCCGCATACGGCCATGCGCCACGCGATGTCGAACGCGGACGGATGCGCGCCGACGTTCGCGAGCAGCACGAGCCCGACGGTGAGAATCGCGAGACCGATGCCGCCGAGCAGCCCCGCCGAATAGCGGTCCGCGAGCACGCCTGCCATCGGCGCGACGAACACGATGACGAGCGGCCACGGCGTCATCAGAAAGCCGGTCTCGACCTGGCTCATGCCGAAGTTGTTCTGCAGCAGGAAGGGCAGCGAGACGAACGCGAGCATCTGCGCGCAGAACGAACAGACCGAGGTGCCGACCGACAGCGCGAACACCGGAATGCGCAGCAGATCGACGGGCAGAAGCGGCGCGCTTTGCGTCAGTTGCCGCTTCACGAAGAAGTAGCCGATGACTGCCGTCACGATGATCTCGCCGACGAGATATGGCCGATGCTCGCCATGGCCGAAGCCGTCGATCGCGACGATCGCGATGCCGAAGAAGAGCGCGTTCATGATCGCGCTGATGTAGTCGTACGGCTGCCGATGCCCCGGCGTGCGCGGCAGCGACTTCCATCCGATCGCGAGCGCCGCGACGCCGATCGGCACGTTGATCGCGAAGAGCCACGGCCAGGTCGCGACGGAGAGCACGCCCGAGGCGACGGTCGGCCCGATCACCGACGAGATCGCGACGACCGATGCGTTGATCGACACACCGCGCCCCAGTTGATCGTGCGGATAGATGATGCGCACGAGCGCGGTGTTCACGCTCATGATGCCCGCCGCGCCGAAGCCCTGAACGACGCGCGCGAGGGTGAGCGCCGCGAGCGAGCCCGACAGCGCGCACGCGAACGACGACACCGTGAAGAGCGCGAGCCCCGCCATATACACGCGCCGGTAGCCGATGCGATCGCCGAGCGAGGCGAGCGGCAGCAGCGAAATGGTGATGGCGAGCTGATACGCGTTGACGACCCAGATGGAGTCGGCGGGAGAAGCATTCAGATTGCGCGCGATGGTCGGCAGCGCGACATTGGCGATGGCGCCGTCGAGCACCGCGAGCGTGACGCCGAGCGCGATGACGGCAATGGCCCAGTATCGCTGGGGCAGCGGCAGACCTGGTTCGGAATCCATCGATGGGCGGGAAGTGGCGGGCGGCGCATTGTATGGCGCGCCGTTTTCAAATGGCTTGTAGGCGAGGCGCGGCCGGAAAAGCCGCGCCCGGTGCCCGCGCTCACTTCAGTTCGTAGAGGCCGGTGTAGGTCGCCGAATCGATCTCGTTCAGATGCGTCATGAAGCGCGCGACCGCGTTGGTCGTGTTCACGTCGAGCGGCAGGCTCTCCGCCGAAAGCGCATGGATGCGGAAGATATAGCGATGCGGCTTGTCCCCGCGCGGCGGCGCCGCGCCGCCGAAGCCGACCGTGCCGTAGTCGTTGCGCAGTTGCAGCGCGCCTTGCGGCAGCAGACTGCCGTCGGCCTTGCCGGCGTTGCGCGGCAGCGAGCGCGCATCGGGCGGAATGTTGACGACGATCCAGTGCCAGAAGCCGCTGCCCGTGGGCGCGTCGGGATCGTAGACGGTGAGCGCGAGGCTGCGCGTTTCGGCGGGCGGATCTTCCCATTGCAGCGCCGGGGAAACGTTCTCGCCCGAGCCGCCGAAGGCTTGCTGGTCGAATTCCTGCGCGTGCGTCATGAAGCCGTTCGCCGGAAACTCGTCGGACCAGATGCGGAAATCAGCCATGAGAGTCGTGCCTCCTTCTTCTTGCGATGTGGATGGATGCGGCACAGCGCATCGCGCCGCGTGGTGTCGCGGTCATGCGAGCGCGTGCAGCAAACGTGCCCGAGCGCGGCGCCGCGAGGAGCGCGAGCGCAGCGGCGGCGAAGCCAATCGAGTGTAGCATCCGCCCCCGATATCCCGCTGGCGCAAACGTCGCGGCTCAAGGTGCGCAAGAGGCCGATTCGGCCCTGCAAAAATGGCGCGATACAATAATGAGATGAATTCAGCCGGCGCGAGCCGAAAGGACGACCATGCCCAACGACCCGCGCCGCGCTGCCGGTCAATTCATGCCGGCGAGCGTGCCGGAGGACGATGCCGACATGTTCGACCTCGCGCCCGTTTCGCTCTGGCTCGAGGACTTCAGCGCCGTGCGCGAGCAGTTCGAGCGGTGGCGCGCGGCGGGCGTTACCGATCTGCGCGCTTTTCTCGCCGAGGATCCGGCGCGCATCGCGGAATGCTCGACGCGCATTCGCGTCGTGAAGGTCAATCAGCGCACGCTGTCGCTCTTTCATGCGAAGGACGTCGATCATCTCGTGCAGAACCTCGATCGCGTGTTTCGCGACGACATGCTCACCACGCACGTCGACGAGCTGGAGCAGTTGTGGTCCGGCAAGCAGCGCTTCGTGAGCCAGACGGTCAACTACACGCTCGACGGCAAGCGCCTCGACGTGCTGCTGAAGGCGGTCATCCTGCCGGGGCACGAGGACACGTGGAGCCGCGTGCTCGTCACCATCGAGGACATCACCGAACTCGAAGCGATGCGGCGCGCGGCCGCCGCGAGCGAGCTCTATGCGCGCGGCTTGTTCGAGCATTCGCCGGTGTCGCTATGGGTGGAAGATTTCAGTTCCGTGAAGGCGCTGCTCGACGATGTGCGCGAGCGCGGCATCGTCGACTTTCGCACGTTCACGAACGTGCATCCGGAGTTCGTCGAACGATGCATGCAGGAGATTCACGTGCTCGACGTGAATCAGCACACGTTGCGCATGTTCGCCGCGCCCGACAAGGCGACGCTCCTCGCGCGCCTGCCCGACGTGTTCCGCGACGACATGCAGCAGCACTTCCAGGAGCAGCTGATCGATCTGTGGGACGGCCGGCTCTTTCATCAGCGCGAAGTGCTCAACTATTCGCTCGAAGGCAACGAGGTGCATGTGCATCTGCAGTTCTCGGTGTTTCCGGGGCATGAGGCGCGCTGGGATCTCGTGCTCGTCGCGCTGACCGACATCACCGCGCGCAAGAAAGCCGAGGCGTATCTGGAGTTCCTCGGCAAACATGATGTGCTGACGAAGCTGAAGAACCGCTCGTTTTATATCGACGAGATCAATCGCCTGGAGCGCAAGGGTCCGTTCCCGGTGACGGCGATCGCGGTGGACGTGAATGGCCTGAAAGCCGTCAACGATCAGCTCGGCCACGCCGCCGGCGATGCGCTCCTGCGCCGCGCGGGCGAAGTGCTCGGCAAGGCGGTGGAGAAGCCGTTCCAGGCGGCGCGCATCGGCGGCGACGAGTTCATGGTGCTGCTGCCCGGCACCGACGAGCGCGGCGGCGAGACGGTGATCGACAGCATTCGCCAGTTGCTCGAAGTGAACAACCAGTTCTACTCGGGCATGCCGCTATGCTTCGCGATGGGCGCGGCCACCGCCCACGAAGGCGAGCGCCTCGAACCGATGCTCCAACGCGCCGACGCCGCGATGTACGCCGAAAAGCGCGCGCACTACGACGGCAAGAACGCGTGATTACTTCTGCTGCGTGACTTCGTCGATGCCGCGATTGAGCGCGGGGCACGCTTCACCGATTTCCTTCCGATACTCCGCGGGATTGCTCGTCTTCAGCTTCTCGAAGCGGTCCACGGCGGGCTGCGCCTGAGCGAGACCGAGCTTCCATGCGCCGTCGAAATCCGGGGCGTCGGGATAGCTCGTGCGGACGGCATCCTTGAAGCGCGCGACTTTCGCGGCATCGATATGACAGACGTCCGCCGCGCCGCGCGCGATGTTCGCGCTCGTCATCACGCCTTCGGCGGCCATCTGTTGTTTCGGTGACGGATGGCCCGCAGGCGGGGCGGTCTGCGCGGTCGCGGAAAGACAGCATGCAGCGAGAAACGAGGCGGCGAGAAAGTGAGAACGCTTCATGCGGATATGAATTTCGATTTGTCTGCGGGGTAAAAAAATTATAGGTGAAGCCCTCTGTATCGAACGCCTGTTATGGCAAAGATGCGTCGATAGCGCGTGCTAGAATCGATTTTCAATGCCGTTCTCAGACAGAAAAATGAAAAAAGGAAGCAAGGCCGCCAGTGCTGCGCCCTCGTCGACCACAGCAGAAGGGCGGCGCAAGTACGATCCTGAGGAGACCAAGCGGAACAT
This sequence comes from Caballeronia calidae, assembly GCF_900044055.2. Taxonomy (GTDB): domain Bacteria; phylum Pseudomonadota; class Gammaproteobacteria; order Burkholderiales; family Burkholderiaceae; genus Caballeronia; species Caballeronia calidae. The sequence continues at coordinate 169,380 of NZ_FCOX02000003.1, forward strand.
TCTGGACATCGCCACGCAGGAGTTCTCGGCGATGGGCCTGGCCGGGGCGCGCGTCGACGCCATTGCGGAGCGCACCAACACCACGAAGCGCATGCTGTACTACTACTTCGGCAGCAAGGAAGGGCTGTACGAAGCGGTATTGGAGCAGGTCTACGGCGATATCCGCGCACTGGAGCAGGAACTGCAGCTCGCGGAGATGGAGCCGGAAGAAGCGCTGCGCGAATTCGTCGGCTTCACGTTCGACTATCACGACAAGCATCGCGATTTCGTGCGGCTCGTGACGATCGAAAACATTCACGCTGCGAAGTACATCGAACAATCGAAGACCTTCAAGGCGCGCAATTCGACGGTCGTGAAGACCATCGAGGACCTCATCGCGCGCGGTGTCGCGGCGGGCAAGTTTCGCGACGACATCGATCCCATCGATCTCCATCTGATGATCAGCTCGTTCTGCTTTCATCGCGTCGCGAACCGTCATACGTGGGGCGCGGCGTTCGGGCGCGATCCGTCGGGTGCGCGTTCGCGCGCGCGTCATCGCGAGATGATCGTCGATGCGATGCTGCGCTTCATGCGGCGCGACGCCTGATCTTTTCATCGCGCGAATAGCAAAACGGCGACACTCTCACGAGGTCGCCGTTTTTCAGTGCCGTCGATGAATCAGCGTTCCAGCAAGCTCTGGAAGTGCGCGAACATGCGCTCGGCATCCGGCTCGCGTCCCGTGAAGATGCGCAGCGCATCCACCGCCTGACACACGGCCATGCCGCCGCCGCTCACCGTGCGGCAGCCGAGCGCCTTCGCCGCTTTCAGCAGTTCCGTTTCGAGCGGGAAGTAGACGATTTCCGCGACCCACAATTCCTTGTGCAGATGGTCCGCCGGCAGCGGCAGGCCGGGCAGCTTCGCCATGCCGGTCGGCGTCGCGTGGATGAGGCCGCTTGCCGCCGCGAGCGTCTCGCGCAGATCGCCGCCGCTTTTCACGGTGCGATCCGGAAAGCGCGCCGCGAGTTCGGCGGCCAGCGACGCGGCACGCGCGTCGTCGGAATCGAACAGCGTGAGCTCGCGCGCGCCCATCGTGAGCGCCGCATGCGCGACGGCCGCGCCCGCGCCGCCCGCGCCGAGCTGCACGACGCGTTCGAGCGGCGCGCCGGGCAGCTCGCGCTGGAATGCACGCGCGAAGCCCGACCAGTCCGTGTTGTAGCCGATGCGCTTGCCGTCCTTCAGCACCACCGTGTTCACGGCGCCGAGCGCGCGCGCGTCGGGGTCGAGATCATCGAGCAACGGGATCACGCTTTGCTTGCACGGATACGTGATGTTCAGCCCGTCGTAGCCCATGCGCTCGGCCGCGTCGAGCAGATCGGGCAGGGCGGACGGCTCCAGTTCCAGCGCCTGCAGGTCGATACGCCGATACACGTAATTCAGCCCGAGATTGCTGCCTTCCTTTTCGTGCATGGCGGGCGTGAGCGAGCCGCCGATGCCCGATCCGATCAGGCCGATGAGATACGAAGTCTTGTTGGTCATGCGAGCGCTCCGGCATGGATGAGCACTGCATGCTGCAGTGCGAAATTGAGTACGTCGCAGTGTGAACGCACGCGCGAGCCTTGTCGGTTCGTGTTTTCACTAATTTGTACGGTCTAGTTAGTTTGTTATTATCTCGCAGAATGACATGGATTGCGCGCCGCGGTTTTCCGTCCCGATGTGGACGTCCTACACTGGAAGGCACCGCTTTCGATCCATCCCGCGTTCACTGAATTGCAATGAGGAGGCAGCGATGCTGCGTTCAATCCGGACATCCATCGCGACGGTATCCATCAGCGGCACGCTTCCCGAGAAGCTGCAGGCCATCAAGGCGGCCGGTTTCGACGGCGTCGAGATCTTCGAAAACGATCTCGTTTATTTCGACGGCACGCCCGCCGACGTGCGCCGCATGTGCGCCGACCTCGGCCTCGAGATTTACCTGTTCCAGCCCTTCCGCGATTTCGACGGCGTCAGCGCCGAGCGTCTCGCGAGGAACGTCGAGCGCGCGAAGCGCAAGTTCGAGCTGATGCACGAGCTCGGCACGGACCGCATTCTCGTGTGCAGCAACGTGTCGCCGGACACCATCCGCGACGACGCGCTCATCACCGACCAGCTCGGCGTGCTCGCGAACATCGCCCAGGAAGCGGGCGTGATCGTCGCGTATGAAGCGCTCGCGTGGGGCCGTTACGTGAACTCGTACAAGCACGCGTGGAAGCTCGTCGATGCCGTGAATCATCCGAGCCTCGGCCTCGCGCTCGACACGTTCCATACGCTGTCGATCCGCGATTCCGTCGACGAGATCGCGTCGATTCCGGGCGAGCGCATCGCGTTCGTGCAGATCGCCGACGCGCCCCTGCTCGCGATGGACGTGCTCGAATGGAGCCGTCACTATCGCTGCTTTCCGGGGCAGGGCGCGTTCGATGTCGCGGGTTTCACGGCGCGCGTGCTCGAAGCGGGCTACAAGGGTCCGCTGTCGCTCGAAATTTTCAACGACGGCTTTCGCGCCGCGCCTACGACGATCACGGCGGCGGACGGCTATCGTTCGCTGCGTTTCCTCGAAGAGCAGACGCGCGAACTGATGGGCGACAAGGCGCCGCCCGAACTGTTCAACCCGCCGGCGCCGCCGGAGCACATCGGCTTCCAGTTCCTCGAATTCGCCGTCGACGACGCCACGCGCGAGCACGTCGCGCAATGGCTCGGCAGGCTCGGCTTCCGGCTCGCGGGCAAGCACCGCTCGAAGGATGTCGCGCTGTATCGGCATGGCGCGGGTTCGATCGTGCTCAATGCCGAAGGCGATTCCTTCGCCAGCGCGTTCTTTCAGAAGCATGGCCTGTCGTTGTGCGCGTCGGCGTTTCATGTCGACGATGCGAAACAGGCGTTCGAACGCGCCGCGGCGTACGGCTCGAAGCCGTTTTCGGGGCGCGTCGGCCCGAACGAGCGCGTGGTGCCGGGCGTGCAGTCGCCCGACGGCAGTCTCGACTATTTCGTCGACGAAGCGCCCGGCGCGCCGACGCTGTGGGAATCGGATTTCATCCTGACCGACATCGACGGGCCATACGAAGTCGGACCGCTTTCGCGCATCGATCACGTGTGTCTGTCGCTGCCCGCCGATGCGCTCGATACGTGGGTGCTGTTCTTCCGCAGCGCGTTCGGCTTCGAAACGGAGGCCGCCGTGCTCGTGCCCGATCCGTACGGTCTCGTGCGCAGCCGCGCCGTGAGAAGCCGCGACGGCTCGGTGCGCATCGCGCTGAACGCGTCGATGGACCGCTATACGGCGGTGTCGGAATCGCTGTCGACGTATCGCGGCTCGGGATTGAATCACGTCGCGTTCAGCACGCCCGATATCTTCGATGCGATTCCGCGCCTCGAAGCCGACGGCGTGAAGTTCCTGCGCATCCCGCGCAATTACTACGATGATCTCGTCGCGCGCTTTGGCCTGCCGGACGAGCTGATCGACACGATGCACGAGCACAACATCCTCTACGATCGCGACGAGCGCGGCGGCGAGTTCTTCCACGCGTACACGGAGCAGCTCGATCAGCGCTTCTTCCTGGAGGTGATCGAGCGGCGCGGCGGTTACGACGGCTACGGCGCGGCCAACGCGGCGGTGCGGCTCGCGGCGCATGCGCAACAGCAGCAGCGCGCGCGTCGGGCGGCGTGAGATCGGCCGGTACGTAGCCTAGAATTCAGACATGGCGGGAACAAAAAGCGGGAGGGCGCCATGTGGGATTTTTCGAGCATATTCGTCGGGCTCGCGTGCCTCGCGACGATCGTCATCGTGCTGCTCGCGCAGGATTGGCGCGACGAGCATCGCAAGCGCGTGGCGGCGCGCGGTCATGCGCAACGTCATCCGCTGCGCGAATGGTGGCTGCGGCATCGGCATTGAAGCCGGCCCGAAGGCTTCAGGGCGCTTCGCCGCCCGCTGCGGCGATGGGTGCGTCGTCATCGTCATCGTCGGCGGCGGCGCGGCTATTGGCTTCGAACGCATCGAGATGCAGATACAGCCGATGCACGGTCTGAAGCTGCGTGTGCGAGAGATGTGACCGGCGCGTGATGGCTGCGAGCCGCTCGCGCCAGTACGATGGCGGCAGCAATGGACCGCCTAGATCGCATGACAACGAGCGACGCAGCACCCGTTCGAGGTGCGTCAAGTCCTGGTCCGCCAGCAGTGCCGAAAACGCGCCCTGCGGCTTGATATCGGGGATGTGGTCCATTATTCCGATGGCGGCGGGGTTCGGCGAAACTTGATAGGTACAAACCCTGTCTTTTCATTGTTTCCCGAAAGCCCGAGTTTCTTCACGCCGAAGCCGATACCGTCGATAGCGTTTGCTATACTCTGCGCTCGCTCGCCGACGCATCGGCGACGCGCGGTCCGCTCCCCGTAGTTCAATGGATAGAACGAGTGCCTCCTAAGCGCTAGATGCAGGTTCGATTCCTGCCGGGGGGACCAAGGATTCCCGCACGCCGCCCATCGCGGCCCGTCTTCTTTTCTTCTCCCCCCGCACACGGCCCGCGTTGAACCGCAAGCCGTTTCCCGCCGATAATGCGACCACTTAAGACTCGCCGTCACGGCCCACGCGCCCATGACCGAAATCCAGTCCGCGGTGTTCGTCTTCATCCTTCTGCTCGCCAGCACGGGTCTCGGCGCGATCGTGCGGCCGCTCCTGCCCGAGGAGCACAAGGCGCAGGAAACGGTGCAACTCGTCCAATTGGTTGTCGGCATGCTCGTGACATTCGCGGCGCTCGTGCTCGGTCTTCTGACCGCATCGGCGAAAACGAGCTTCGATACCACCAATAGCGACGTGCGCAGCTACGCGACCGCGCTCATCGAGCTCGACCGCGCAATGCGCGACTATGGCGCCGAGCTCGATCCCGTGCGCGCGCTCCTGCGCTCGTACACGGCGGCGGCGATCGCGAGCACGTGGCCGCACGAGCCGCGTCCGCCGGGCGATGACTATCCGAACGTCGAGCCGTCGAAAGGAAAAGCGGACAACCTCGCGAGCATCAGGCTCGGCGCGATGCTGAACCAGGGACAGCACGCCGTACGCATGCTCGATCCGCGCGACGACTATCACCGCCAGCTCGCCAGGGACAGCGCCGCGCGCTTCGAGCAGCTGATCGCGCTGCGCTGGAAGCTGATCGAGGAGGCGCACGGGTCGATCGCTTATCCGTTCGACCGGATTCTCGTCGGATGGCTGCTCATCATCTTCCTGTGCTTCGGGCTGATCGCGCCGCGCAACGCGCTCTCGCTCGTGACGATCATGCTCGGCGCGCTGTCGATCGCCTCGGCCGTGCTCGTGATCCTCGATCTCGACACGCCCTTCACCGGCCCGATCATGATCGGCAGCCAGCCCATGCGCGACGCGCTCGCGTATCAGAGCCGCTGATGCACTACGACGATTCGCGCCTCGTCGCGCTTTACGACGCACTCAATCCCTTCGCCGCCGATACCGCGTTCTATCTGGCGCTGGCGCAACCGGCGCGGCATGTCGTCGATCTCGGCTGCGGCACGGGACTCTTCGCGTGCGAACTGGCGAAGCGCGGCCAGAGCGTGACGGGCATCGATCCGTCGGCGACGATGCTGCGCGTCGCGCGCTCGCGTCCGTATGGCAACGAGGTGACGTGGATCGAAGGCGATGCGAGCGCGCTGCCGTTCGTCGGCGCGGCGGATCTGCTCGTGATGACGGGACACGTCGCGCAGGTCTTCATCGACGATGCATCGTTGCTCGCGACGCTCACGGCCGCCCGTCGCGCGCTGCGGCCCGGCGGCGCGATCGCGTTCGAAAGCCGCAATCCGGCGGCGCGCGCGTGGCAGAACTGGACGCCCGAGGGTTCGGCAAGACGCATCGAAGCGCCGGACGGAAGGACGGTCGAAGTGTGGCAGGAACTGCACGCGGAACCCGATCCGCTCGCGACCGGGCGCGTCGCGTTCACGACGCACTATCGATTCATGCCGAAGCCCGGGACCGACATCGCCGAAGAAACGCTGAGCGCGCAAAGCGAGTTGCGCTTTCGCGCGCAAGACGAGCTGACGCGCCTGCTGACGAAAGCGGGTTTCGCGCGTATCGACTGGTACGGAGACTGGGATCGCGCGCCGGTGGATGAGACGAGCCGCGAGCTGATCGCGGTGGCGCGCTGAAATCCGAAGCTGTAGACGAAGCCAAAGCCGCCGCGCGGACGCGGCAGCGCGAATCAGAACTCGACGACGACGAAATCGGCCTTGCCCACGTCGCACAGCGGGCAGCGCCAGTCGGCGGGGATGTCGTCGAAACGGGTGCCGGCGGCGATGCCTTCGTCCGGCAGGCCTTCTTCCTCGTTGTAGATCCAGCCGCAAATCAGACAGACCCAGCTTTTGTATTCGATGACTTCGCTCACGACAGACTCTTGATTCGAAAGGAATAAACGGACGGCGTGCGGCTTTCGGGACGCGCGGCGCGGCGACCCGGCATCTTACAGGAATCGGCGCCGGCGTTCCCCGATCGCGCCGCCAAGCGCGACGCCGTGCCGCATTGCGTGATCCGCAGGATCGTACGGATACGCCGTCGCGAAAGCCCGGTGTATGCTTTTCGGGGCTCCGGCGCCGACTTCGCGCCAACGACCGGTTTCACAACATGGAGAGAACGATGAACAAAAAGCTCTTGGGCGCGATGCTGACTGGCGCAATCCTGCTCACGCAATACGCCGGCGCGGCGCATGCGCAGGCGCGCGTCTATTTCATCGAGCCGAAGGACGGCGCGACGGTGACGAGCCCCGTGCACGTGAAATTCGGCGTCGACGGGATGTCGGTGGCGCCTGCGGGCACGATGACCGATGGCACCGGCCATCACCATCTGCTGATCGATAGCAAGCCGCTACCGAAGGGCACGGTGATTCCGGCGAACGACACGTCGCTGCACTTCGGCAAGGGCCAGACCGAAGCCGACGTGAAGCTGCCGCCCGGCGATCACACGCTGACGATGCAGTTCGGCGACGGCGCGCATCGCTCCTACGGGCCGGACATGGCGCAGACGATCAAGGTGCACGTCAAGTAACGGCGCATCGCACGCAGGACAGGGCCGCCGCGGATCGCTCCGGGCGGCCTTTTTGCTTGTATGAGGACGGACGCCGCCGCGCGCGCCGTCTTGTCCGTTCGGCCGATGCGAGGCGCCACACGCGCTGCGCCCGGTACAATGGGCGCTTCCATCGGTTGTCGTGTTCGTCGCCGATTCAATCGCTATTCATCCGGTTTTCCCATGTCGCTTTATTCCATTTCGGACGCGCAGCTCGCGTTCGGCCACGTCGCATTGCTCGACCACGCCGACTTCTCGCTCGAAGCGGGCGAGCGTGTCGGGCTGATCGGCCGCAACGGCGCCGGCAAGTCGTCGCTGCTGAAGATCGTCGCGGGTCTTGCCGCGGCCGATGACGGGCTCGTCACGCGCCAGAGCGAGCTCACGACCGTCTATGTGCCGCAGGAGCCCGAGTTCGATCTCGACGCCACCGTGTTCGATGTCGTCGCCTCCGGTCTTACCGATGCCCGCGCGCTGCTCGACGAATACGACGCGGTCGCGCACGCGCTCGCGGACACGCCCGAGGGCGCGAAGCACGACGAACTGCTCGCGCGCATGAACGCGCTGCAATCGGCGCTCGATACGCGCGATGCGTGGAACTGGCGCACGCGCGTCGCGACGACGCTCGCGCAGATCGGCCTCGACGGCGACGCGCGCACGGGCGCGTTGTCGGGCGGCATGAAGAAACGCGTCGCACTGGCGCGCGCGCTCGTCGTGCAGCCGGACGTGCTGCTGCTCGACGAGCCGACCAACCATCTCGACTTCGAAGGCATTCGCTGGCTGGAAGATCTGCTCGTCACGTTGCGCTCCGGCCTGCTCTTCATCACGCACGATCGCGCGTTTCTCGATCGCGTGGCGACGCGCATCGTCGAACTGGATCGCGGGCGTCTGCTGTCGTATCCGGGCAATTTCAGCGCGTATCAGACGAGAAAGGCGCAGCAACTCGAAGTCGAGAAAATCGAACAGGAGAAGTTCGACAAGCTGCTCGCGCAGGAGGAAGTGTGGATTCGCAAGGGCGTCGAGGCGCGGCGCACGCGCAGTGTCGGGCGCATCGCGCGGCTCGTCGAGATGCGCAACGAACGCGCCGAGCGTCGCAACGTGCAGGGCAACGTGAAGCTCGATGTCGGCCAGGGCGAGAAGTCCGGCAAGATCGTCGCGGAGCTGACCGACGTGACCAAGCGCTACGGCGAGCGCACGATCGTCGACCGCTTCACGGCGACTGTCATGCGCGGCGACAAGATCGGTTTCGTCGGCCCGAACGGCGCGGGCAAGACCACGCTCCTCAAGCTCATTCTCGGCGAACTGCGGCCCGATGAAGGAAGCGTGCGCACCGGCACCAACATCCAGGCCGCGTATTTCGATCAGATGCGCGCGCAGCTCGATCTCGACAAGTCGCTCGCGGACACCATCAGCCCGGGCAGCGAATGGGTCGAAGTGAACGGCGTGAAGAAGCACGTGATGAGCTATCTCGGCGACTTCCTGTTCGCGCCGGAGCGCGCGCGCTCGCCGGTGCGCTCGCTGTCGGGCGGCGAGCGCAATCGCCTGCTGCTCGCGCGTCTCTTCGCGCGTCCCGCGAACGTGCTCGTGCTCGACGAGCCGACCAACGATCTCGACATTCCCACGCTCGAACTGCTCGAAGAACTGCTCGCCGATTACGACGGCACCGTGTTGCTCGTGAGCCACGACCGCGCATTCCTCGATAACGTCGTGACCTCGGTGTTCGCGGCCGAAGGCGGCGGCAAGTGGCGCGAGTATGTCGGCGGCTTCTCGGACTGGCAGATTCAGCGCGAACGTTCGGAGCGCATCGCGGAGGAAGCGGCGCGTCAGAGCGCGAAGGAAACGCCGAAGGAAGAGGCGCCCAAGGAAAGCGCCGCCGGGCGCAATGCGCAGCGCACCGTGAAGCTGTCCTTCAAGGAGCAGCGCGAACTGGAGGCGCTGCCGGGGCGTATCGCCGAGCTCGAAGAGGAGCAGAAGACCATCGGCGCGCAACTCGAAGACGGTTCCATCTTCGCGAAGGATGCGAAGGAAGGCGCGCGTCTTTCGGAGCGGCACGCGGCGATCGAAGAGGAATTGCTCGTCGCGCTCGAGCGCTGGGAAGAGCTGGAAGCGAAGCGCAAGTAAGCGCTTTTGCGGGCCGCGCGCGTGTCGATTGCGTGAACGCGAATCATGCATGTGAAGCGAGTTTTGACGCGCCGAGGTGGGCGCGGCGAGCGAAAACCGCTATTCTCCTAGCGCGGCTCGGATCGGCGGGCGGTTTTCCGCCTCGCTCATCAGGCATCCGGCCAGGCATATTCATCAAGCATTCGCCGGCCTATCGGGCGTTGCGTTGTGGCATTTCCCCGCGAGCGCGCCCGAGAGCCGGATCAACGTTCAACTATGTCCACGAAAAAATCCAGCGCAATGGCGACAGGAACGGAACGAGGCAAACGCCCTGTCATGAACGCCAAGGCAGCCGGCTACAGCGAAGCATCGATCAAGGTGCTCAAGGGCCTGGAGCCGGTCAAGCAGCGGCCCGGCATGTACACGCGGACCGAGAATCCGCTGCACATCATTCAGGAAGTGATCGACAACGCCTCCGACGAAGCGCTCGGCGGCTACGGCAAGCAGATCACGGTCACGCTGCATAACGACAACTCCGTGTCCGTCGAGGACGACGGCCGCGGCATTCCGTTCGGCCTGCATCCGGAAGAGGGCGTGCCGGTCGTCGAGATCGTGTTTACGCGGCTGCACGCGGGCGGCAAGTTCGATAAAGCCGCGGGCGGCGCCTATACGTTTTCGGGCGGTCTGCACGGCGTCGGCGTATCGGTGACGAACGCGCTCGCGACGCGTCTCGAAGTGACCGTCTGGCGCGACAACAAGGTCGCGCAGCTCGCGTTCTCCAACGGCGATGTCGTCGAGGAACTCACGACGCGCGCCGCCGAGCGCGGCGCGAAGAAAAGCGGCACGCGCGTGCGCGCATGGCCGAATCCGAAGTACTTCGATTCCGCGAATCTGCCGCTCGGCGAACTGCAGCGGCTCCTGCGCTCGAAGGCCGTGCTGCTGCCGGGCGTCGAAGTGGTGCTCGTCATCGAGAAAACGGGCGAGCGTCAGACGTGGAAGTACGAAGACGGCCTGCGCGGCTATCTGCTCGAAGGCATGGGCGGCAGCGAACTGCTGATTCCCTTGTTCGAAGGCGAGCGCTACGCCGAAAGCTCGAAAAACACCGAGGAAACCTTCGCGGAAGGCGAGGGCGCATCGTGGGTCGTCGCGTGGAGCGAGGAAGGCACGCTCCTGCGTGAATCCTATGTGAACCTCATCCCGACGCCCGCGGGCGGCACGCACGAATCCGGCCTGCGCGACGGCCTCTTTCAGGCGGTGAAGAACTTCGTCGAGATTCACAATCTGCAGCCGAAGGGCGTGAAGCTGCTCGCGGAAGACGTGTTCGCGCGCGTGTCGTTCGTGCTGTCGGCGAAGGTGCTCGACCCGCAGTTCCAGGGGCAGATCAAGGAACGCCTCAATAGCCGCGACGCGGTGAAGCTCGTGTCGTCGTTCTCGCGGCCGGCGTTGGAGTTGTGGCTGAATCAGCACGTCGAATATGGCAAGAAGCTCGCGGAACTCGTGATCCGTCAGGCGCAGGCACGCACGCGCGCCGGCCAGAAGATCGAGAAGAAAAAGAGTTCGGGCGTGGCCGTGCTGCCAGGCAAGCTGACCGATTGCGAATCGACCGATATCGCGCGCAACGAGCTCTTTCTCGTCGAGGGCGATTCGGCGGGCGGCTCCGCGAAAATGGGCCGCGACAAGGAGTTCCAGGCCATCCTTCCGCTGCGCGGCAAGGTCCTGAACACGTGGGAAACCGAGCGCGACCGGCTCTTCGCGAACAACGAAGTGCATGACATCGCGGTGGCGATCGGCGTCGATCCGCATGGTCCCGACGATCAGATCGATCTGTCGAACCTGCGCTACGGCAAGATCTGCATTCTTTCCGATGCCGACGTCGACGGCGCGCACATCCAGGTTCTTCTGCTCACGCTCTTCTTCAAGCATTTCCCGCAACTGATCGAGCGCGGCCATGTGTGCGTCGCGCGCCCGCCGCTCTTTCGCGTCGATGCCCCCGCGCGCGGCAAGAAGCCCGCGCAGAAGCTCTATGCGCTCGACGAAGGCGAGCTCGAAGCGATCCTCGACAAGCTGCGCAAGGACGGCGTGCGCGAAACGGCGTGGACCATCAGCCGCTTCAAGGGTCTCGGCGAAATGAGCGCGGAACAACTCTGGGACACGACGATGAACCCCGACACGCGCCGCCTTCTCCCGGTGAGTCTCGGCGATCTCGGCTTCGATCTCACGGTGTCGCGCATGACGATGCTGATGGGCAAGGGCGAAGCGGCATCGCGCCGAAGCTGGCTCGAAGAGAAGGGCAACGAAGTCGAAGCGGACATTTGAGCTCGACTTAAGCAACGCACAACGGATATTCGATGGGAATCACAGACGATCTCTTCGCCGAACAGACCGCACCGGACGGCGAACAACTCACGCTCGGCGATTACGCCGAACGGGCTTATCTCGACTACGCGGTGAGCGTGGTGAAGGGCCGCGCGCTGCCCGATGTCTGCGACGGACAAAAGCCCGTGCAGCGCCGCATTCTCTACGCGATGAGCGAGATGGGCCTCGCATCCAACGCGAAGCCGGTGAAGTCGGCGCGCGTGGTCGGCGATGTGCTGGGCAAATATCACCCGCACGGCGACCAGTCGGCGTACGACGCGCTCGTGCGTCTCGCGCAGGACTTTTCGATGCGCTATCCGCTCATCGACGGTCAGGGCAACTTCGGCTCGCGCGACGGCGACGGCGCCGCGGCCATGCGCTATACGGAAGCGCGCCTCACGCCGATCGCGCGCTTGCTGCTCGATGAAATCGATCAGGGCACCGTCGATTTCATGCCGAACTACGACGGCTCGTTCGAAGAGCCGAAGCTCTTGCCCGCGCGTCTGCCGTTCCTGCTGCTGAACGGCGCGTCGGGCATCGCGGTGGGTCTCGCGACAGAAATTCCGTCGCACAATCTGCGCGAAGTCGCGACGGCCGCCGTCGCGATGATCCGCGATCCGAAGATCGGCCACGCCGGTCTGATGGAAAAGCTGCCCGGGCCGGATTTCCCCGGCGGCGGCCAGATCATCTCGTCGCCTGCGGAAATCTCGGCGGCGTACGAGACCGGCCGCGGCAGCCTGAAGGTGCGCGCGCGCTGGAAGATCGAGGAGCTCGCGCGCGGTCAGTGGCAGGTCGTCATCACGGAATTGCCGCCGGGCGTGTCGAGCCAGAAGGTGCTCGAGGAAATCGAGGAACTCACCAATCCGAAGATCAAGCTCGGCAAGAAGACGCTCACGCCCGAGCAGGTCCAGACCAAGCAGACGCTGCTCGGCCTGCTCGACGCCGTGCGCGACGAGTCCGGCAAGGATGCGCCCGTGCGTCTCGTGTTCGAGCCGAAGTCGAGCCGCATCGATCAGACCGAGTTCGTCAACTCGCTGCTCGCGCATACGAGCCTCGAATCGAACGCGACGATCAACCTCGTGATGATCGGCGCGGATGGGCGTCCGCGTCAGAAGGGCATCGTCGAAATCCTGCACGAGTGGGTCGGCTTCCGCTTCGTGACGGTCACGCGGCGCACGCAGCATCGCCTCGGCAAGGTGAACGACCGCATCCATATTCTCGAAGGGCGAATGATCGTCTTCCTGAATATCGATGAAGTCATTCGCATCATCCGCGAGTCCGAGGAGCCGAAGCAGGCGCTGATCGAGCGCTTCAATCTCTCCGACCGGCAGGCAGAGGACATCCTCGAAATCCGGCTGCGTCAGTTGGCGCGGCTGGAGGCGATCAAGATCGAGCAGGAGCTGTCCGATCTGCGCGACGAAAAGACGAAGCTCGAAGAGCTGCTCAATAGCGATGCCGCGATGAAGCGTCTGCTCATCAAGGAAATCGAGGCCGACGCGAAGCAGTTCGGCGACGATCGCCGCACGCTGATCCAGCAGGCCACGCGCGCGACGTTCGAGGCGCGTGTCGTCGACGAGCCGGTGACGGTCGTCGTGTCGCAGAAGGGCTGGGTGCGCGCGCTGAAGGGCCACGGGCTCGATCCGGCGGGCTTCACGTTCAAGCAGGGCGACGGGCTCTATGCCGCGTTCCAGGCGCGCACGCCGGATTCGCTCGTCGCGTGGGGCAGCAAGGGGCGCGTGTACTCGGTGCCGGTCGCGGCGCTGCCGGGCGGGCGCGGCGATGGCGTGCCGGTGACGTCACTGATCGAACTCGAATCGGGCACGCATCTGCTGCATTACTTCGCAGCGAATGCTGAGCAGCAACTGCTGCTTGCATCGAGCAATGGTTTCGGGTTCGTCGCGAAGCTGGGCGATCTCATCAGCCGCCAGAAGGCCGGCAAGGCGTTCATGACGATCGACGAAGGCTGCGCGCCGCTCGCGCCGATGCCTGTCGTGCCCGGCGCGACCTATGTGGCATGCCTGTCGAGCACGGGGCGTCTGCTCGTGTTCGGCATGGACGAGATGAAGACGCTGTCGGGCGGCGGGCGGGGTGTCATTCTGATGGGGCTCGATCCGAAGGAGACGCTGCGCCAGGCGCTCGCCATCGATACGCGCGGTGTCGTGATGATCGGCACCGGGCGTGGCGGGAAGGTGAAGGACGAGAAGCTCGCGGGCTCGCAGTTGCAACTGCATCTGGGCAAGCGCGCGAGGAAGGGACGTGCGCCGGATTCGTCGTTGAAGGTGACGGATTTGCGGCCGGTGTTTGAGGAGTGACGCTCAATGCGCCGTGACGCGATGCCGATATAAGGTCATCGCGTGCGGGAATCATCGAGAAACGCCTCGTCGCGATCATGCGGCGAGGCGTTTCTTTTTGTGTTTATCGTGAGCGGCTGGAACTGACGCGCCGAGTCTTAGTCGAACGCCCAAACTTTAGTCAACGAAGTCAGCTCGGGAACACAATGAACAAAGCCATCGAAGCGGCGCTCTTTCTGCATCTGCTCGGCGTAGCGGTTTGGATAGGCGGCATGGTCTTCGCGCATTTCTGCTTGCGTCCCGCGCTCGGCGATCTCACGCCGCAACTGCGTCTGCCGCTGTGGGAGTCGGTTTTCGCGCGCTTCTTCAACTGGGTGGCGGGCGCGGTGCTCGTGATCCTGCTCACCGGCGGCTTCCTGCTGATGCAGTTCGGCGGCGGTCACGCCGCCTGGCCGCTGCACGCGATGGCCGGGCTCGGCATCGTGATGATGCTGATCTTCGGGCATATCCGTTTCGCCGTGTTTCCGCGCATCCGCCGCGCGGTGCAGGCGCAGAACTGGCCCGACGGGGCGAGAGCGGTGGGAACCGTGCGACGCCTCGTCGTGATCAATCTCGTGCTCGGCGTGGTGACGATCGGCACGGCTGTCCTGTCACGCGGGCTCTGAACGTCTGAATCAGCCGCCGCGCTCATCGGTGAGCGCGGCGTCCTTGCGCGATCGCGGCGACTGCCCGCGCGGCCATCCGCACACACCGAAGCGATCGAGCAGCGCCTGCACGCCGTCCGCCGGCACGGGCCGCGAGAACAGGAAGCCCTGCGCTTCCACAGGTCCGAGCGCGGCGAGCCACGAAATCTGCTCCTCCCGCTCCGTGCCTTCCACGACGACCGTCAGCCCCAGCGAGCGCGCCAGATTGACGATCGCGGACACCATCACGCACACGCTGCGGTCTTCGGGAATCGCCTGGATGAACGAGCGATCCACCTTGAGGGTATCGACCGAAAAGCGGTTCAGATACGACAGCGACGAGTACCCCGTGCCGAAGTCATCGAGCGCGATGCGCACGCCCAGCCGCTTCAGCGCGATGATCTTCTCCTGCACGAGCTCCGGATATTCGACCATCACCGTTTCGGTGATTTCGAGCTCGAGCTTGTCGGGCGGAATGCCGCTCGCCTCGATCGCGCGCGCGACCGTCTCCAGCAAGTCGCCGCGCCAGAACTGCACGGCCGAGATGTTCACCGCGAGCGAGAGTCCGGTGTAACCATCGCGCTGCCACTGCGCGAGCTGCATGCACGCGGTATGAATCACGAAATCGCCGACCGCCACGATCAGCCCGGTCGATTCCGCCACAGGAATGAACTCGTTCGCCGGAATGAGCCCGTGCTGCGGATGATTCCAGCGCACGAGCGCCTCGAAGCCGGTGATGCAGCGGCGCGTCAGATCGATCTTCGGCTGATAGACGAGGAAAAGCTGCTGCTCGGTCAGCGCGACGCGCAGTTGCTGCTCCCACTTCATCAGATGATCCGCGCGATGCGACAAATGCGGCGAATAGAACTGATAGCAGTTCCGGCCGGCGTCTTTCGCGCTGTACATCGCGAGGTCGGCTTTTTTCAGCAGGTCGATCTCGCTTTCGTTCGACACCGAGAAGAGCGCAATGCCGATGCTCGCATGCAGCACGAACGCGCTGCCGCGCACGTCGAAGGGCGTGGCGAACATCGTCGCGATATCGTTGGCGAGCGTCACGGCGCGCTGCTCGACATCGTCGCCCTTCACCACGACGACGAACTCGTCGCCGCCGATGCGCGAGAGCGTGCCGCTCTGCCCGACCGTCTCCGCGAGCCGCGAGGCCGTCATCTGCAGAACGATGTCGCCGGCGTTGTGACCGAGCGTGTCGTTCACCGTCTTGAAGTTGTCGAGGTCGATGAAAAGCAGCGCGAGCCGTCCGATGTTCTCCGGTTGCGCCACGTCGTGCCTGAGCGCGCGCAGCGTCGAATAGCGGTTGCGCAGCCCGGTGAGCAGGTCGTACTCGACGAGATGCGTCATCTCGCGCTCGCGCCCGAGCAGCTTGCCGATCAGACCCGTCGCCACCGCGAAGAAGCCGAGCATGGCGAGCGAGATGAAGACCGCCATCAAAAGATAAACGTTGCGCGTGTGGTTGTAATCGGTCATCTCCTCGCGTTCGGAGAGGCCGACGAGCACGCCGAGCGGATAGCCGTCGATATGCCGGTACGACACGATGCGCTTCACGTGATCGATCGGATCGACATAGATGCCCGACGCGTGATCCGTCGTCGGATACACGCCGCTCGCGCTGAACTCCCCGTGCGCGTGCTCGCCCGATGCGTTGCGGGCAGCGCTGCCTTTCGCCACCGCATGGGCCGCGGCGTTCTCCGCGAGGTTGCCGCCCGTGCTGCGCGCGAGCACGGCGCCGTTGTCGGACACCACGGCGATGACGCCTTCATGACCGATCGACGCGACGTTGTAGAAGTCGCTCGTGAAGTAGGCCGGATTCTCCGACACGACCACGACGCCCGCGAACGAGCCGTCCGGATGATTGAGCCGCCGCGTGATCTGCAGCGTCCAGAGCCCCGACACGCGCCCGCGCACGGGGCGGCTGATGTAAAGCAGGTCGTCGTTGGAGTGCGCATGGACCTTGTAGTGCTCGCGATCGGACAGGTCGATGGGTTTCGGATGCGGGTCCGACGTATTCGCGACGAGCGTGCCGTATTCGTCGATCAGCGACACTTGCACGAGCGTGTCGCTCTGCACGACGCCTTTCTCGACGGTGGCGATCAGATCGAAGTTGTCGGGCGACTTCTCGTACTCGTATTTGACGAAGCGCGTGATCTGGTCGACCTGATGAATCGCCTTGATGGTGTGCTGTTCGAGCGCCGACGAGAGAATGGCGGCGGAGGCCATCGATTCATGCGTGGTCGCCTCGCGCTCGACGGAGAGCCGCGCAAAGATCACTGCCCACAGGAGCGCGAGCACGAACGTGCCGAGCACGGGAATGGCGAGCAACGCGCGCCGGCGCCGCGCGGACGGCGCGCCGAGAACGGTGTCGAAGGCGTGCGAGCGGGGATGCTTCATGGCGCGTTCCGGCGCACTGGATCGCGTAGCGCGTGACGTGCTGCGAACTGCGCGAATGGGATGAAGCGATGCATGTCGTGAGGCGTTCGGCCGAAACGAGTGAATATACCGTGCGAGGCGCGCAGCGGATGGTCGGTGGAGGGTCTGTCCGGGGTTCGATCCACGGCCCGGTCCAGATTCCCATGCACATCCGGACCGACGTCAACAGGCGGCGCAACGGCCGTTCCACGAGCCGATTCGTGCGGCAGCGCCCGAACTCCGCCATGAGCGAGACGACGAACGTTCGGTGTCGTTAGAGGCATACGTTTGCGCTGCGGTGCAAGCGACTCACCTTCACGACGCCCTGATGGTCCGCCGATGTGAACCGCATTGCGATCTGATCCCCGATTGTTCAGATATTAACGAAGCCGCGGGGATTAAGAAAGGGGGCGCGCTTGGGGGTATACGCGCGGCCGGGCGCCGCGCGTAGGTCATTGTTTCAGAGGCAGAATGTGCCGTCGACGATAGTTACCGTACGGCCGCCGATCCAGATCGGGGCGCCGCTCGCGTCATCGTCGTAGGCGATGCTGACGCGGCCGTCGCGTCCGAGCGCCGTGCCTTGCCGCACGGTGAAGGCGGTGCCTGGTCGCCGGCCTTGGGCGCTCAGCAATGTCGCCAGCGCCGCGTTCGCGCTGCCCGTGACCGGATCCTCGATGTTCTCCGCGCCGAGCAGCGTCACGCGCAACTCGAAGGTCGCGGGCCCGCCCGGTTCGTGCGGCCCATAGACGGCGATGCCGTGCGTGCCAACTTGCGCGACGAGCGCTTCGAGCGCCTCGCGCGCGCCGCCGTGCAACGACATCGCGAGACATTGCGCCGCGTCCTGCACGCGCACGACGAGCCACGGCGCGCCGTTGTTCACGGCAGCGGGTGGCGCGCTGAAATCGATTACCGCCGGCGCGAGGGCGGTGGCGAGGCGCTCGTTCTGCGCGTCGGTCAGCGGCACGATGCTCGCGGGCGGCGCGGCAAACGCCCACTCGCCGTTCTCGCGTGCAGCGAGCGTCACCAGTCCGACGCCGCATTGCTGCACGAGCCGGCCCGGCGTCTTCGGCTCGTAGCCACTGTCGATGAGCGCGTGCGCGCTGCCGAGCGTCGGATGACCGGCGAAGGGCAGCTCGACCGCCGTCGTGAAGATGCGCACGCGATAGTCGGCGCGCGGATCGGTCGGCGGCATGAGAAACGCCGTCTCCGACAGATTGGTCCAGCGCGCGATTTCCTGCATGCGCTCCGTCGACAGACCCTCGGCGTCGAAGATCACCGCGAGCGGATTGCCCTTGAACGGAACTGCCGTGAAGACGTCGACCTGCTTGAACTGAACCGTGCGCGAAGACATGATTTTTTCTCGTTCTCAAGATAGAAAAAAGCCCGACGCGCGCAACGCGTCGGGCTGTGCCTGCATGCGGCGAAGACCCGCTTTACGCCACTTCCGCGATCAGCTCGATCTCGACGCACGCGCCGAGCGGAATCTGCGCGACGCCGAACGCCGAGCGCGCATGCTTGCCTGCATCGCCGAAGACTTCCGCGATGAGTTCGGACGCGCCGTTCGTCACGATGTGCTGCTCCGTGAAATCGAGCGTCGAGTTCACGAGGCTCATCACCTTGACGATGCGCTTCACCTTGTTCAGATCGCCGACGTGCGCGTGCAGCGTCGCGATCAGATCGATGGCGACGCTGCGCGCCGCAGCCTTGCCTTCTTCCGTCGAGATGTTGGCGCCGAGCTTGCCGACATGCACCTTGCCGTCCTTCTTCGCGATGTGTCCCGAGAGATACACGGTGTTGCCGCTCTGCGCGCTCATCACATAAGCGGCGGCGGGCGCGCCCGCGGTGGGCAGGTCGATGCCGAGTTCCTTCAGCTTGTCGTACACATTGGATGCCATCGGTTGCTCCTGAGAAAGATGCGAAAGATGCGAAAGAGGCGCTGATGCGCCCCGGAGAATCAGATGCTCGCGCGGATCAGCGCGCCGAGCTTCGCCACGCCTTCGTCGATCGTCGCGGGCGGCACCGTGACGAACGACAGGCGCATCGTATTGTGCTCGGCCTCGTTCGCGAAGAACGGACCGCCCGGCACGAAAGCCACGTTCTGCGCGATCGCCTGCTCCAGCAGCTTCATCGAATCGATGTGCTTCGGCAGCTTCACCCACACGAACATGCCGCCTTCCGGGCGGTTCCATTCGACTCCGGCGGGCATGTGCCGTTCCAGAGCGTCGAGCATCGCGTGACAGTGATCGCGATAGAGGGCGCGGATGGTCGGCACGTGCTGATCGAGGAAACCGTCCTTCACGACTTCGTAGACGATGCGCTGCGTGAGGCTCGGCGTATGCAGATCGGTCGCCTGCTTGGCCTGCACGAGTTTGAAGTGCAGTTCCTCGGGCGCGATGATGTAGCCCACGCGCAGTCCCGGCGCGAGCACCTTCGAAAACGAGCCGAGATGGACGATGTGATCGGGCGCCATCGAGAGCAGTGTCGGCAGCGGGGCGCCGGCGTAGTCGAGTGCGCCGTAGGGATCGTCCTCGATCACCGGAAACGATGCTTTCTGCGCGAACGCGGCGAGCGCGCGGCGGCGTTCGAGCGGCAGGCGGCGGCCGGTCGGATTCTGGAAGTTCGGCTGCGCGTAGAGCAGGCGCGCGTTCGCGGTGAGCGCGGCGTCGAGCGCTTCGGGAATCAGGCCGGATTCATCCGTCGGCACCTGCACGTAGTGCGGCTCGAAAAGCGAGAACGACTGCAGCGCGCCGAGGTAGGTCGGCGTTTCGACCAGCACGCGGCTGCCCGGATCGACGAGCGTCTTGCCGAGCAGATCGAGCGCCTGCTGCGAGCCGGTCGTGATGAGCACCTGCGTCGGACGGATATGCGCGCCGTTCACGGAATAACGCGCGGCGACCCATTCGCGCAGCGGCATGTAACCTTCGGTCGCGCTGTATTGCAGGGCGGCGGCGGGCTGATCGCGCAGGATGCGCTCCGACGCGTGACGCATTTGCTCGACGGGAAACGTCGCGGGCGAGGGCAGGCCGCCCGCGAAGGAAATGACTTCCGGCCGCTCCGTGACCTTCAGGATTTCGCGAATCGCCGAACTGGTGAGCTTGCGTGCGCGTTCGGAGAGTTGCCACGACGTGGCGCGGAAATCGGCTTGATTCATGAAATGCCTCGATTGTCTCTGATGTGTCTCGGGATTGGTTTTATCGCGGAGCGTGCCGCAAACGTCAATTATCGCGCGAGTGCGTCATCTTGCGTGCGTCGTGCGGGCCGCGGCCACGGCGGGTGGCGGCGCGGCGCGCACCGCGGCCTTGCGGCCGAGCACCACGGTCACGATGACGGCGGCCGCATAGAGCCACGTCGACGCGCTCACGTGCTCGCCGAAGAAGAGCGCGGAAAAGGCCATCGTGAAGAAGATCTGCAGCAGTTGCACCTGCCCGACGCGCGCGATGCCGCCCATCGCAAGGCCCGCGTACCACGCGAAGAAGCCGACGAACTGCGAAAACAGCGTGACATAGCCGAACGCGAGCCAGGTCTTGAGCGCGAGCGGCTCCGGATGCGTCGCATGGCTGCCGAACAGTTGCGCCCACGCGAGCCAGCCGACCGGCAGCAGCAGGAACGGCGCGGACAGCACGAGCGCCCAGCAGATCACTTGCCAGCCGCCCATCTGACGCGCGAGCCGCGCGCCTTCCGCGTAGCCGAGCGCGCCGATGCCGACCGCGACGAGCATCAGCAGATCGCCCGCCTGGAAGCCGCCGCCGCCCGCCTGCAGCGCGAACACGACGACGATCGCGCTGCCCGCCACGGCGCTCGCCCAGAACGCCTTCGACGGCCGCTCGTGCGAGAGCCATGCGGCATAGATGGCGACGCACAGCGGCTGCAAGCCGTTGACGACCGCGCCGTGCGATGCGGGCACGCTTTTCATGGCCCACGCGGAAAACACCGGAAACGCGATGATGACGCCGAGCGAGACCACGGCGAGGCTCTTGACCTGCGGCCAGGTCGGCAGCTTTTCGCGGCGCCAGACAAGGAGTGCGGCGGCCGGAATCGCCGCGACGAGCGCGCGCCCGAGACCATTGAGCAGCGGATGCACCTCCGCGACGACGATGCGCGTCATCGGCAGCGTCAGGCTGAATATGACGACGCCGATCAGGCCGAGCAGCATGCCTTCGGTTTCGCGAGTCTTCATCGTGAGGTGTCTCCTTGTCTGGCTGGCGCGCGGGCGCGTCAGTCGGGTGTATCGGATGTATCGGATGTATCGGGTTCGTCCTGCGTATCTGTCTTCTTCGTGCGACGGCGCTTCGCTGCCTGCCGCGCTTCTTCCTCTCGCGCCTGCGCCTGTTCTGCCGACTCTCCGAGCGTCAGCAGCGATCCGTCCGGCAGATCGAACTGCGCGACGAGCACGGGCGCGCCCGCTGTCTCTTCGACGCGCATCAGATGCGTCGCGCCGAGCCACGCGAGCTGATCCGCGACGGCCTCCGCGTCCGGATGAAAACCGGTCAGCGAGCGCAGCGCGATGCCCGTATCCGGCAGCGCGCCGCTCGGATGGCGCGGCGTGTCCCACTGGATCAGCGACGGCACGACGCCATCGCCGGCGCCTTGCCATGCGGGAAAGGCGCCGTCGTCGGGGACGGTCAGGCCCCACGTATTGCCGCCGCGCGACATCGCCGCGACGGGCGGGATGCGCGCCGGATACTGCTCACGCCAGCGCACCAGCGACTTCGGACGGTCGACGCGCGCGACCCAGTGCACGAGCTGCGGGCCGTGCTCTTCGAGTCGGCGCTGCATCGCCGGGTCGTCGAGCGCGAAGAGGCGCGGGCGCGGTGCATCGACGGGAGCGGCCAGCGGATCGACCGCGATCACTTCGAGATACGCGCCGCCCCACAGATTCAGCAGCCGGTTGTGCGTGCGCATCAGCGGATGCGCGCCGCCGGACGCCGTCTCGACGCCGAATTTCGCGGCGACGAACTGCGCGCCTTCTTCCAGCGTGCGGGCGGCGATCACCAAGTGATCGAGTTTGAGTCGATGTTCGGTCATGACGGACGAGGCGAGCCAATAGGGGCCGATAGCATAACGCCTCCGTCTCGCACGCCGGACAGCCCGAAAGCAAAATGTAGCGGCTATCACCGTAACAGTAACGGTACAATCGGACCAATACTATTCGGTACAGTTTTCATCGGCGCACAGCCGCGCTTGCCGTCCATCGGAGGCCGCATGTCCGTTCCGCTCGACCAGATTCCCGCCCCGCACGATGCCGCCCAGCTCACGCTCGTCGATCAGCTGGTGCAATGGGGCCGCCGCCGCATCGACGAGCGCGTGTTCCGCCCCGGCATGCGCATGCCGTCGATCCGCAAGCTCGCGCTCGACAAGGGCGTGTCGCGCTTCACCGTCGTCGAGGCGTACGAGCGGCTCGTCGCGCACGGCTATCTCGATTCGCGCCGCGGCTCCGGCTTTTACGTGCGCGAGCGCGTCGCGCCGGCGCTGGTCGCGAAAGGCGAGCCGCCGGCGGTCGCGGCGGAGCGCGAGCCGGTGCAGAACACCATCGACGTGGTCTGGCTGCTGCGCAACATGCTGCATACGTCGAGCCCGGAAAAAGGGCCGGGGCTGGGCTATCTGCCGGGCCGCTGGCTCGACGGCGAACTGATCACCAACGCGCTGCGCGCGCTATCGCGCCAGAGCGGCGCGCAGATGCTCGGCTTCGGCACGCCGCAAGGCTTCCTGCCGCTGCGCCAGCAGTTGCAGACGCGGCTGGAGGAACTGGAGATCGGCGCATCGGCGGCGCGGCAGATCGTGCTCGTGTCGGGCATCACGCAGGCGATCGACCTGATCGCGCGTCTTTACGTGAAACCGGGCGACGCGGTGATCGTCGGCGATCCGGCGTGGTTCCAGATGTTCGGCCGCTTCGCGTCGCAGGGCGCGCGGCTCGTCGGCATGCCGTACACGCCGGACGGCCCGGATCTCGACGCGCTCGAAACGCTCGTCGCGACCTGGCGGCCGAAGATGCTGATCATCAATTCGGTTTTGCAGAATCCGACCGGAACGTCGCTGACGGCCGCGCAGGCGTATCGCATTCTGCAGCTCGCGCAGGAATACGACTTCATCGTCGTCGAGGACGATGTCTACGGCGACCTCTGCCCGACGGGTTTTCCCGCGACGCGCCTCGCCTCGCTCGATCAACTGAAGCGCGTGATCTTCCTCGGCAGCTTCTCGAAGACGCTCGCGGCGAATCTGCGCGTCGGCTATATCGCGGCGGCGCCCGAGGTGGCGAAGGCGCTCGCCGACCAGAAGATGCTCGTCGGCATGACGAGTCCGGAGCTCAACGAGCGCGTCGTCTATAAAGTGCTGACGGAAGGGCACTACCGGCGGCATGTGGAACGCTTGCGCGCGCGGCTCGACGGCGTGCGCGACAAGACCGCGCGCATGCTGGAGAAAACCGGGCTCAGGCTGTACTCGACGCCGTCGGCGGGCATGTTTCTGTGGGCGGACACGGGCGTCGACTCCGACGGCCTCGCGGCGGCCGGACACGAAGCCGGCTTCCTGTTAACGCCCGGCAGCCTGTTTTCTCCGCATCAGTCGCCGACGACGTGGATGCGCTTCAATATCGCCAATTGCGGCGATCCGGCACTGCCCGAACTGCTGTCGAACTGTCTGGAGAAGGCCGCGCGGCGCAGCGCCTAACGGCCGCGGCCCGGCAGGTTGCGCCGCTCGCCGGGCGCGCGGATGAAGTCGGCGAGCACGGCTTCGTAGAGCGCGAGCGCGTCGGGCATGTGCCGGTAGCGATGCTCGTAGAGCCGGCTTTGCCCGTCGCAGAATTTCAGCGCGAAATAGTCCGCGAGCAGGTTGCCTTGCGCTTCCATGTTGAAGTCGGAGAGACGCTTGCCCTCGGCGAGCGTGTACGCGTACGGCAGGCCGATGCGGATCGCGCCGCGCAGCCGCACCGGATAGCCGAGCTGGAACTGCCAGACGTGCGTCATCTCGTGAATGAACCACATGCGATTGCCGAGGTCGCAGGCGGAGAAGTCGTCCCGAAAGCAGCCGCGCGGAAAATAGAGATTGCCGTTCGGCGCCATCGCCGTGCGCGGCGGCTGCAGGCCGAGCGGGAGATAGGCGCGCGCATGGACCTTGACGGCCGGATAATCGATCGCATCGCGGAACACGAGCCGGGCCATCTGCGCTTCATCGCGCGTGAGCGGGCGGGCGTGGCGGTCGAGTCGGCGCAGGAGGGGCATCGCGGGTGGCGGGCGTGATCGGTCGTTCGGGAAGCCGCATCTTATCCGGACGCTTAGGCTCTTGAAAGTCGCCCGGCCGCCCTTATATCGCACGAATTGGCTGCGTGACCGATTGTCGCCGATCATCGGACATGAACGCGGCCGAGTCGATCGCACTAACGAAATCAACACAGAGGACCCGACCATGGCGCAAGAAACCATGAGCTTTCAGGCGGAAGTGAAGCAGCTTCTGCACCTGATGATCCATTCGCTCTACAGCAACAAGGAAATTTTCCTGCGCGAACTGATTTCCAACGCATCCGATGCCGCGGACAAGCTGCGCTTCGAGGCCATCGAGAACAGCGCGCTGTACGAGAGCGATCCCGACCTGCGCATCCGCGTGTCGTTCGATAAAGCCGCGCGCACCGTCACCATCGACGACAACGGCATCGGCATGAGCCGCGACGAAGCCATTTCGCATCTCGGCACGATCGCGCGCTCCGGCACGAAGGAGTTCTTCTCCAAGCTCTCCGGCGACCAGCAGAAGGACGCGGCGCTGATCGGCCAGTTCGGCGTGGGCTTCTATTCGGGCTTCATCGTCGCTGACAAGATCACGGTCGAGACGCGCCGCGCGGGCCTCCCGTCGAATCAGGGCGTGCGCTGGACGAGCGCGGGCGAGGGCGATTTCGAAGTCGAGGACATCGAGCGCGCGCAACGCGGCACGACCATCACGCTGCATCTGCGCGCCGACGAAGACGAGCTGCTCTCCACGCACCGGCTCAAGTCGATCATCCAGAAGTATTCGGATCACGTCGCGCTGCCCATCCTGATGAAGAAGGAAGAATGGGACGCTGAAAAGAGCGAGATGGTCACGAAGGACGAGGACGAGACCGTCAACCAGGCGAGCGCGCTCTGGACGCGTCCGAAGAACGACATCAGCGACGATCAGTACAAGCAGTTCTATCAGCATATCTCGCACGATCACGACGATCCGCTCGCATGGACGCACAATCGCGTCGAAGGCCGCAGCGAGTACACGCAACTGCTGTACGTGCCGAAGCATGCGCCGTTCGATCTGTGGAACCGCGAGCATCGCGGCGGTCTCAAGCTGTACGTGAAGCGCGTGTTCATCATGGACGATGCCGAGCAGCTGCTGCCCGCGTATCTGCGTTTCGTGAAGGGCGTGGTCGATTCGGCGGATCTGCCGCTCAACGTGTCGCGCGAACTCCTGCAGGAAAGCCGCGACGTGAAGGCCATTCGCGAAGGCGTGACCAAGCGCGTGCTGTCGATGCTCGAAGAGATCGCGACGTCCTCGGCGGAAGCCACCGAAGACGCCGACAAGCAGAAGTACGCGACCTTCTGGAACGAGTTCGGTCAGGTCTTGAAGGAAGGCATCGGCGAGGACTTCGGCAATCGCGAGCGCATCGCGAAGCTGGTGCGTTTCGCATCGACGAACAACGATTCCGACGAGCAGAACGTGTCGCTCGCGGATTACGTCGCGCGCATGAAGCCCGAGCAGACGAAGATCTACTACGTCACCGCCGATAGCTGGCAGGCCGCGAAGCACAGTCCGCATCTCGAAGTGTTCCGCAAGAAGGGCGTCGAGGTGCTGCTGCTGACGGATCGCGTCGACGAGTGGATGCTCTCGTTCCTGAACGAGTTCGACGGCAAGCCGCTGCAGAGCGTCGCGCGCGGCGACCTCGATCTCGGCGCGCTCGACGACGAGGAAAAGCAGCAGCAGGAGAAGGTCGGCGAGGAAATGAAGCCGCTCGTCGAGAAGATGAAGGAAGCGCTCGAAGGCAAGGCGAAGGACGTGCGTCTCACGTTCCGTCTCACCGATTCGCCGAGCTGCCTCGTCGCGGATGAAGGCGACATGAGCGGTTATCTGCAACGCATGCTGAAGGCGGCGGGGCAGAAGGCGCCGCAAGCGGAGCCGATCCTCGAAGTGAATCCGGAGCATCCGCTCGTCAAGGCGTTGAATGCAGACAGCGCCAATTTCGCCGACTGGTGCCATCTGCTGTTCGATCAGGCCTTGCTCGCCGAAGGCGGCGCGCTGGATGATCCGGCGAGCTTCGTGAAGCGGACGAATGCGCTGTTGCTGGCGCGATAAGCCTGCTCGAGTCTGAGCGTTTTCGATGAACGCGCCGCCGGGAAACCGGCGGTTCCGGACTGCTGACAAAGCCCTGGCCTGTGCCGGGGCTTTGTCGTTAACCGAGCGGTGCCCGCTGGCCGCTGCGGCGTAGAACCTCGAGAAGATTGAGCTGCTGATGGTCCGCTTGCGGTGGCTTCTACTTTATTTACGCCGCCCGAAAACGGGCATCCGGCAAGTGTCAGGACGGGATTCGCATCCGGCTGAAAAAGAGAGCTTCACGCTTCGAAAAACGTGAGGTTGGTCCGCGGTCTGCGCCGCCTCCCACAGGCGGCTCTTTCTAATTCTCTTTTGACTTCCCGCGTCATGCATCGAGGTGCATTCGCACGCTCGTCGGCTATTCGGCGGGCGTCGCGGCTGGCGCAACTGGAATGCAACACAGCGGTGCGATCGCCGAAACGGCCATCATAAGTCCTCGCGGCGCTGTGTCCTGGAAACCCCGCCAGACGCGATTGCGCGTGACAAAGCTGCGGCAGCACCCCCTCGTCGTCTTAAATTTTCGAATATGTTTTATAGGAATTTTTTGCGACTAGTCTCATGTGATCCGACGAAGGCCATCTCTAAAATGATTTTCATCCGATGACCGCCTACTTCCCCGACAGCGAGCGCTCGATTTTTTAGAGTCGCCAACTTGTTCGGACGACTCTGAGATGAGTGGATAGTGCGCGGACCACGTCCCATCTTCAATTCTTAGAGGTTGCCACATGAACAAGATTTATCGAATCGTCTGGAATGCAATTTCGTGCAAGTCGGTTGCGGTGTCGGAGCATGCGCGTGGACGCGGCAAATCCTCGGGCAAGTCGAATACCACCACCTGCGTATTGAAAGCGGTCGCGCTTGCGGCTATCACGTTGAGCGCTCCGGCAGCGTTCGCCGGCAACATCGCCAACTGTAATAAGCCGGGAGACGGAAGCGGCGGCGCTTGGGGTTCGTACAACGGCGGCTGGGTGGGGCAAACCTACAACACGTCGGGATCGGAACTGGACTGCCGCCACGGCTCGGGCGTGATCCTCAGCGAATCGACGGCCGCGTCGGGCGGTGGCCTCGACGGTGCGAGCGCCTATATCGCGATCGGCTCGACTGGCTACGAGAGCACGGGCCAGATGACGCTGCACGGTCCCAACGGCATCACGCTCGACGGCGATGTCCTGATCACCGGCAATCTGACGCTGGGCGGCAACGTTGCCATTCCGTACTTCCACTCGAATTCGACGCTGCCGGACTCCGTGGCATCGGGCACGGACGCTGTCGCGATCGGCGGCAACGCAATTGCGAGCACGGCGAATTCGGTCGCGCTGGGCGCCGATTCGCTCGCTGATTCGACGACGCTCTCCACCTCCGGCTTCAAGCCCGGCAGCACGGCAATCGCCGGGGCGACGGCCGCGGGCGAAGTCTCGATCGGCAAAGCGGGCGCGGAGCGCCGCGTGACCAACGTGGCGGCGGGCCTGAACGGCACCGACGCCGTGAACGTGAGCCAGTTGCAGTCGGAAGACGCGAAGCTCAACCAGATCGGCGCGAATACGGCGGCCGCACTTGGCGGCGGCTCGACGTACGATTCCACGACGGGTGCGATCACCAACCCGACCTACGTGATCGGCGGCAACACATACAACACCATCGCGGGTGCGTTCACCGACATCGACAATCGCACGACGCAGAACACGACGCAGATCGCGAACATCGATGACCGCGTGACGCAGAACACCACGCAGATCAGCAACATCGATGAGCGCGTAACGCAGAACACTACGCAGATCGCCAACATCGACGACCGTGTAACGCAGAACACCACGCAGATCAGCAACATCACCACGCAACTGAACAACGGTGAAGTCGGTCTGGTCCAGCAGGATGCGGACACGGGCAACATCACGGTCGCCAAAGCGCTCAACGGCTCGACCGTCGATTTTGCCGGCACGAAAGGCGCGCGCAAACTCACGGGCGTGGCAGCAGGTGATGTGAACACATCCAGCGCCGACGCGATCAACGGCTCGCAGCTTTACACCGTCGCGGAATCGGCGGCCAGCGCAATCGGCGGCGGCTCGTCGGTGAACAGCGATGGCTCGATCTCCGCGCCGACTTATGTGATCGGCGGCAACACGTACAACACCATCTCGGGTGCGATCACCAACATCGATGACCGCACGACGCAGAACACGACGCAGATCGCCAACATCGACGACCGCGTAACGCAGAACACCACGCAGATCAGCAACATCGACGATCGCGTAACGCAGAACACCACGCAGATCAGCAACATCGACGACCGCGTGACACAAAACACGACCCAGATCAGCAACATCACCACGCAACTGAACAACGGTGAAGTCGGTCTGGTCCAGCAGGATGCGGACACGGGCAACATCACGGTCGCCAAAGCGCTCAACGGCTCGACCGTCGATTTCGCCGGCACGAAAGGCGCGCGCAAACTCACGGGCGTGGCAGCAGGCGATGTGAACACATCCAGCGCCGACGCGATCAACGGCTCGCAGCTTTACACCGTCGCGCAATCGGCGGCCAGCGCCATCGGCGGCGGCTCGTCGGTGAACAGCGATGGTTCGATCTCCGCGCCGACTTATGTGATCGGCGGCAACACGTACAACACCATCTCGGGCGCGATCACCAACATCGACGATCGCACGACGCAGAACACCACGCAGATCGCGCAAAACTCGACCGACATCTCGAACCTCACCACGCAACTCGCCAGCGGCCAGGTCGGTCTCGTGCAGCAGGACGCTGCGACGAACGGCATCACCGTGGCGAAAGACACGGGCGGCACGACGGTCGATTTCACGGGCACCGACGGCCAGCGCACCTTGACGGGCATCGCGGCAGGCGCGATCGGCGCATCGAGCACCGACGCCGTGAACGGCTCGCAGATGTACAACGTGAGCACGTCGATGGCCAGCGCGCTCGGCGGCGGCTCGTCGGTGAACGCCGATGGCACGATCACCCTGCCGAGCTATGTCGTGGGCGGCGTGACGGTCCATAACGCCGGCGACGCCATCTCGAACATCGATGCCCGCACGACGCAAAACTCGGACGCCATTTCGAGCCTGGCATCGGACATGAGCAACGGCAACGTTGGCCTCGTCAGGCAGGACCCGTCGTCCCGCACGATCACCGTGGCGAAGGGCACCGACGGCACCGTAGTCGACATGTCGGGCACGGCCGGTGCGCGCACGGTAACGGGCGTTGCGGCGGGCTCGGTGAGCGCAACGAGCACGGACGCGGTCAACGGCTCGCAGTTGTACAACATCGCGCAATCGACGGCCAGCGCAATTGGCGGCGGCGCAACGGTCAACGCGGACGGCACGATCTCCGGGCCGACGTTCAACGTGGGCGGCACGACCGTGAACAATCTCGCTGATGTGGTGACCAACATCGACACTCGCATGACGCACACCACGTCCGAAATCAACAGCATCAACAACACGCTCACGCAGATCGCCACGGGCAACGCCGGGGTCAAGTACTTCCATTCGAATTCGGAACTGGCGGACTCGCAGGCCATGGGCGCCAATGCGGTCGCGATCGGCGGCAATGCGAAGGCGACGGCAGACAACTCGGTGGCCATCGGCGCGAACTCGGTGGCGGATCGTGCGAACACGGTATCGGTGGGCGCGGAAGGCAGCGAGCGTCAGATCACTCACGTCGCCGCGGGCACGCAAGGCACGGACGCCGTGAACGTCGATCAGCTGAACCAGATGGTCTCGAACGCGACGGGTTCGCTGCCCGCAGGCGTGAGTGCGAAGGACTACACGGATCAGCGCATCAACGCGGTGCAGAACTCGGTCAACCAGGTGGCCAAGAATGCCGACGCCGGTGTGGCCTCGGCGATGGCCATGCCGAACCTGACGCCGTCGCGGCCGGGCAACACGGTGATCGCAGCGGGCGCGGGCGCGTATCGCAGCGGCTCGGCGGTCGGCGTCGGCGCAACCTACCGTTCGCGTAACAGCAAGTGGCTCGTCAACAGTGCGCTGTCGTTGAGTTCGACGGGTGACCTGGGCGTTCGCACCCACGTCGGCTACGAGTTCTGATTGGGCTATCGCCGAAAGTAGTGCATGCGGTAACAGGGCGTCGGAGGGAACGGGCGGTGGCGAAGGCCGCAGCCTGATTCTCTCCGATGCCTTTTTTGCGCGCTCAATCGCGCGCACGCCCATCGTCAGCGCGGTGCTGCTGGCAAACAGCAGCACCGCGAGCAACTGCACTGTCAGATCCATGCTGCCGGTCGCCGTGCGAATCATTCCGATCATCCACGGACTCACGATCCCGCTCGTTAGTCCGATGCTGCCGATGAACGCGATCTCCGCCGCCGCGCGCTTGCCCGGAAGATGGCTCGCGGGCCACGGCCCAGAAGATCGGCAGCGTGGCGAAGTTCAGGGTCGCGGCGAGCGACAGGATCGCGGGCACGGCCGGCAAACTCGCGGAATGCAGCGTGAGCGCCGCCAGCGCCATTACTCCGCCCGCCGTGCAGCATGCGAAGTGCTTGCGCCGCTGATGGCCCGCCTGCGGCGGCTTC
Source organism: Caballeronia calidae (assembly GCF_900044055.2). Classification (GTDB taxonomy): domain Bacteria; phylum Pseudomonadota; class Gammaproteobacteria; order Burkholderiales; family Burkholderiaceae; genus Caballeronia; species Caballeronia calidae. The sequence continues at coordinate 200,158 of NZ_FCOX02000003.1, forward strand.
TACTTTATTTACCCCGCCCGAAAGCGGACATCCGGCAATTGTTGGAACGGCGGCCAGGCCGATCGCTACGCATCGATGCGATCAGGACGGGATTCGCCTTCGACTGAAAAAGGAAACCCCACGCTTAGAAAAACGTGGGGTTGGGGTTCTTACTTCCGCTTGCGCTCCTTGTTCGACTGCGCCAGAACCGACGCCGCAAGGGTCTTGGTTTCTTCGGAATACTTGCTGCTGTGAAGCACTTCGCTTGCCTTGTGCTCCAGTTCGGCGCTCGTCTGCTTTTTCGTGTGCGATTGCGACAAGGCCGACGCGGCGAGACTTTTCTTGACGGCCGATGCCTTCGGATCATGCAGCGTTTCGGCCGCGAGATGCGCTACCTTCTTCGATGTCTGTTTCTTATTTTCCGACATTCGATGTCCTCTCAGTGATGAGCCAGGGTTCGCGCCTGGCGCGCGGCCGGACCTGACTCGCATGACCGGCGACTCAGTTTCTTCCGATGAGCGCGCCAGCTCCATACGAATCGTCCTAAGCGCTGGCGGTCCTATAATCACCGCCATGCTCACGCCCAACGATCCCACCGACGCACACTGGCGCGTCGTCCCGCTTCCCTCGCTCACCGACGCACAAAAGGACTGGCTTACGCGAGGCGGCTCCCTGACGGCGCACTTGCGCACGCTCGGCGCGGTGACGGTCGAAGTCACGCGGGAAACCGTCGATATGCCCTGGCGCGACGAAGCGCGCGCGCTCGACATCACGCTGCGCACGCCCGTGTGGGTGCGCGAAGTCGCGCTGAACGTGGATGGCGTGCCGTTCGTGGTCGCGCACAGCATCGTCGCGCTGGAACACAGCACGGGCGTATGGCAATCGATGCGCCGCCTGCGCACGCGGCCGCTCGCGGAACTGCTCTATAGCGACAGCAGCGTGTCGCGCTCGGCGCTCGCGAGCCGGCGAATCACGGCGCGGCATCCGTTGCATCGGCTCGCATCGATGCAAACGGACGGCCAGCCGCGTGCGCTCGTCGCGCGCCGCTCGGTATTCAAGCGGCACGACGCGCCGCTGATGGTCACCGAATGCATGCTCGATGCGCTATGGACGAAGCTCGCCGCGATGCGCGGATCACATCGGCGCGAGCACGCGCGTTCTTACGATCATCTGAGCTCGCACGCGAAGCGCGTCGCGCACGGCGAGGCGAAATGAAGCTCGACGGATTCGCGCCCGTCGGCGATGACGCGACGCACACGCTCATCCTCGGCAGCTTTCCGGGCGTCGCGTCGCTCGCGGCGACGCAGTACTATGCGCATCCGCGCAACCAGTTCTGGCGGCTCGTGGGCGCGGCGATCGGCGAGGATCTGCACGCGCTCGCCTACGATGATCGCCTCGCGCGTCTCGTCGCGCACGGCATCGGCCTGTGGGACGTGCTCGCCGCCTGCGAGCGCGAAGGCAGCCTGGATAGCGCGATCCGCAACGCATCGCCCAACGATTTCGCCGCGTTCCACACGCGCTTTCCGACGCTGCGCAAGGTGTGCTTCAACGGCAAGACTTCCGGCAAGTTCGCGCCTGTCTTGAGCGCCGCGGGCTACGCCACGCTCGTGCTGCCGTCGTCGAGCGCGGCCAATGCTATCCTCTCGTTCGATCAAAAATTGCGCATCTGGCGCGACATCCTCACCACACAATGACGAATCTCATCAAGCGCGCGTCGGCGGAAGCGCGCGCGTTCAGCCGCAAAAAAGAAAACAGCAAATCGAAGGGCAAGCGCGACCACGATGATCGCGACGACCTCGCGAACGCGCCGCGCATCGACGCGCCCCGCAAGCCGCGCTTCGCGCCCGTCACGTTCTCGGAAGAGGGCGGCGTGCGCTATCTGCATTTCGGCACCGAATGGGTGCAAGGCGCGATGCGTCTGAAAAAGCCCGATCACATCGAGCTCGAATACGCGCAGCAGATGATGGCCTGGCTGCTTTTCATCGAGACGCCCGAACGGATCGTGCAGCTCGGCCTCGGCGCCGCCGCGCTCACCAAGTTCTGCCATCGCTTTCTGAAGCGCGCGAAGGTGGAAGCCGTCGAGCTGAATCCGGCGGTCGTGATCGCCGCGCGCGCGATGTTCGAGCTTCCCTACGACGACGCGCGCCTGACCGTCACCGAACGCGATGCGTGGGAGTTCGTCAACGACCGCGCCAACCACGGCACCGTCGGCGCGTTGCAGATCGATCTGTACGACGCCACCGCGCGCGGCCCCGTGCTGGACAGCGTTTCGTTCTATCGCGCTTGCCGCGCATGTCTCACGCCGCGAGCGGGCGTCGTCACGATCAATCTGTTCGGCGATCATCCGAGCTTCGTGCGCAACATGCGCCATCTGAACGAAGCGTTCGACAATCGCGTGATCGCGCTGCCCGAAGTGCACGACGGCAATCGCGTCGCGCTCGCGTTCGCCGGTCCGTCGCTCGACGTGCCGTTCGCCGCGCTGGATACGCGCGCGAAGCTGATCGAAGCGCAGCTCGGCTTGCCCGCGCGCAAGTGGGTGAAGGGTCTCGCGGAAAGCGCGGGCGTCGCGACGAGCGGCTCGTTCTCGATCTGATCGCGGAAAGCAGCGACATCCAAGGCCGGAACGCCGGTTCCGGCCCATTCGCAAAAAGCGTTCAAATCCAACGGAATAGTCGGGATTCTCCCTGCTTGACCGGGTTTCGTCGGTCCATATACTCCCTCTGTTATTTTGAGACGCTCTAAGCGGCACGTCTACCCGACGACCGGCATCCCGCCGGGCTCGCAATAACCACGCATCAACGACGCGAATCAAAACAAAGAGGAGACCGTTCATGGCTCACGAAGCTGCGACCGGCACCGGACAACCGCGCAACAAGCATTGGCTTTGGCTTCTGATCCTTCCCTGGATCGGTGTGGTATGGGTGCCGTTTTACAACAAGATCGAGCCCGTTCTGTGGGGCTTTCCGTATTTCTACTGGTATCAGCTTCTGTGGGTGCTGATCAGCGCGGTCATCACGGCCGTCGTCTATATGAAGACCAAGGCGCTGCCCTCGGGACGTAAGAACGGAGGTGCGCGATGATGAACACCACCGCAACCTTCGTCTTCGTTCTCTTCTTCGTCGGCGTCACGATTCTCGGCTTCATCGCCGCGCACTGGCGCAAGGGCGATCTCGCCCAGCTCGACGAATGGGGCCTCGGCGGGCGCCGCTTCGGCACCATCGTCACGTGGTTCCTGCTCGGCGGCGATCTCTACACCGCCTACACGTTCGTCGCCGTGCCGGCGCTCGTGTTCGGCGCGGGCGCGACCGGCTTCTTCGCGCTGCCGTACACCATCCTCATCTATCCGTTCGCGTTCGTCGTGTTCCCGAAGCTCTGGAGCATCGCGAAGCGTCACGGCTATGTGACCGCCGCCGACTTCGTGCATGCGCGCTACAACAGCCGCATGCTCGCGCTCGCCGTCGCGCTGACGGGCATCGTCGCGACGATGCCTTACATCGCGCTGCAACTCGTCGGCATCGAAGTGGTGATCGGCGCGCTCGGCTTCTCGACGCAAGGCTTCATGGGCGATCTGCCGCTCATCATCGCGTTCGCGATTCTCGCCGCGTACACGTACACGTCGGGTCTGCGCGCGCCCGCGATGATCGCCGTGGTGAAGGACGTGCTGATCTACATCACGATCATCGCCGCGATGATCGTGATTCCCGCGCAGCTCGGCGGCTTCGGCCATATCTTCAGCACCGTGCCGCCTGAAAAGCTGCTGCTGAAGGCGCCTGATGCGGCGAGCCTCAACGGCTACAGCGCGTACGCGACGCTCGCGGTCGGCTCGGCGCTCGCGCTCTTCCTGTATCCGCACTCGGTGACGGCGATTCTTTCGTCGAACTCGGGCAACACGATCCGCCGCAACATGTCGCTCCTGCCGGCGTACTCGCTGGTGCTCGGCCTGCTCGCGCTGCTCGGCTACATGGCGCTCGCATCCGGCGTGAAGGACATGCCGGAGTACGCGTCGTACTTCAAGGCCTACGGCGCGAACTTCGCGGTGCCGGCGCTGTTCCTGCACTACTTCCCGTCGTGGTTCGTCGGCGTGGCGTTCGCGGCGATCGGCATCGGCGCACTGGTGCCGGCGGCGATCATGTCGATCGCGGCAGCGAACCTGTACACGCGCAACGTGCATCGCGAGTTCGTGAACACGTCGATGACGCCGGAGCAGGAAACGAACGTCGCCAAGCTCGTGTCGCTGATCGTGAAGGTGGGCGCGGTCGTGTTCATTCTCGCGCTGCCGCTGACGTACGCGATCCAGCTGCAACTGCTCGGCGGCATCTGGATCATCCAGACGTTGCCCGCGCTCGTGCTCGGTCTCTATACGCGCGTGCTCGATCACCGCGGCCTGCTGATCGGCTGGGCGACGGGCATCGGCGTGGGCACGTGGATGGCCGTGTCGCTGCAGCTGAAGGGCTCGATCTATCCGCTGCATCTCTTCGGTTACACCGTGCCGGGCTACGCGGCCGTGTGGGCGCTGATCGCGAACCTGATCGTCTCGATCGTCGTGAGCGTGCTCGTGCGCGTGCTGGGCCTCAAGCGCTCCGAGGACCGCACGCGTCCGGAAGATTATCTGGACATCGTCGAAAGCTGATCCGCAAGCATGCGACGCGCGTCGGACGTCCGTCCGACGCGATTCGCGAAAAGCTGGTAAAACGCCCGTAACAGCCGCTGGCCGTTGCGGGCGTTGTCTTTTCCGGCAGCCTTACGACCGCCTGTGTTCACGACACGAGCGAACCATGCTTTCTCCGACATCGACGCCGCCAAGGCGCAGCCGTCTCTCGCGCGTCCTTCACTGGATCGCCTCGCCTTACTTCCGCTACCGGCACGCGAACCTGATTCACGGCGTGCGCGTCGGCCTCGCCATGGCGATGTCGATCGCCGTCACCACGGGCATCGACGTGCCGCACGGCGTGTGGGCATCGGTGTCCGTGCTCGTCGTGGTGGGCGGGCTGCAGCATTACGGCAACATCCGCAAGAAGGCGGCCGAGCGCGCGATCGGCACGATGCTCGGCGCGCTGTTCGGGCTCGTCCTCATCCTCACGCAGATGATGACCGGCTCGCTGATGCTGTTCTTCGTCCTGATGTGCGTGATCGCGGGCGCCTGCGCGTATTACGCGATCGGCAAGGCGGGCTATGTGGCGCTGCTCACGGCGATCACGATGGTCATCGTCTCCGGTCACGGCGACCTGCCGCTCAGCACCGGCTTGTGGCGCACGGCGAACGTGCTGATCGGCGTGGTGATCGCGCTCGCGTTCTCGTTCGTGCTGCCGCAATACGCGACGTATTCGTGGCGCTACCGGCTCGCGGACAATCTTCGCGAGTGCGCGAGGCTCTACGGCGCCTTGCTCGACGGCACGCCGCTCGTGGCCGACCAAACCGCGCGGCGCTTCTACGCGATGAGCCAGCGGCTCGTGCAATCACGCGCGCTGATGGAATCGGTCGCGAAGGAAACCGACGTGCCGATCGCGCGCCTGGAGGAGATCCAGCGGCTGCACCGCTCCGTTCTCGCGGCCCTCGAACTGCTGATCATGTCGATGCCCGAAGTCACGGGCGCGGCGGGGAGCCGCTTCGCAATCGCGTGCTCGCCGCGCGAATACGCCATACGCCTGCAGCTTTTGCACATGGCGCGTGCATTGCGGTTCGGGCGCGTAGGCTTGCTGTACCGCGCGGTGGATGTATCGGTCGAGCCGCACGCGAGCGGCGACGATGAGAAGAACGAGACGACGCAGGGCATGCACTGGCTCGCGATGCGCTTCGCCGAGCAGGTGGACGGCTTGCGGCTGCGTCTGTCCGAAATCGAGCGGCAGTGGAATATCGAAGGCGCGCGGCCGCTCAATGGATGATGCGGGCGAGACTCAGGCTGTCTGAAGTTCGCCCTGGTGCACCACGTTGATGAGCCACGGCACGCCGAAGCGATCCGTCACCATGCCGAAGCCCTGTGTCCAGAACGTGGATTGCCACGGTGTGAGCACGTTGCCGCCTTCGGCCAGCATGTTGAAGATGCGCTCGCCGGATGGTGCGTCGTCCGCGGCGATCGACAGCGTGAAGCCCGCGTAATCCTTGCGCGGCTGACCGTAGCGGCCGTCCGACACCAGAATGGCGTTCCCGCCGACGTGAAACACCGCGTGCATGACCTTGTCTTGCCAGTCGGGCGGGGCATTGCCGCCGTCCGGCGCGTCGCGGAAGCGGATGAGTGCGGCGATCTGCGCGCCGAACGCCGTCTGATAGAGCTCGAGCGCGGCTGCGCAATCGCCGTTGAAGAAAATATAGGTATCCAGTTGCATGACCGAACGACTCCGTGCCTGTGAAGCGGACATGCCGCCGAAACCCGGAAGTCTATTGCAACGGAATGCCGCGTCCACACGGAAAGAGTCAAATTAGGTCAAGAAAAAATGCAATGAAAAAAAACGCGAAACGAACCAGTGCGGCCGGTTCGTTTCGCGATCTTTTCGTCGGACTTTCGGACCATCCGACGCAGTGTTCAACTCGACGCGTCGGCAGGGGCGAAAGCGAGCTTACTTGAGCGCGGTGATCAGCTTTTCGAGCTTGATCGCATCGGCGGCGAACGCGCGGATACCTTCGGCGAGCTTTTCGGTCGCCATCGCGTCGTCGTTGACGAGGAAGCGGAAAGTCGGTTCGTCGACAGCGATCTTTTCCACGTTCTCGTTCTTCACCGAGTCCGGCGAAAGCTTGCGTTCGACCTTGTCATTGCTGTCGGCGAGCTTCTTCAGGAGATCGGGGCTGATCGTCAGCAGGTCGCAACCGGCGAGCTCGGTGATCTGGCTCACCGTGCGGAAGCTCGCGCCCATGACCTCGGTCTTGTAGCCGAACTTCTTGTAATACGTGTAGATACGACGCACCGACTGCACGCCCGGATCGTTCGCGCCGCCGTTTTTCACTTCGTCCCATTCCGCGCCGGCGGCCTTCTTGTACCAGTCGTAGATGCGGCCGACGAACGGCGAGATCAGCTGCGCGCCAGCCTCGGCGCATGCGACCGCCTGCGGCAGCGAAAAGAGCAGCGTCATGTTGCAGTGGATGCCTTCCTTCTGCAGCTGCTCGGCCGCGCGGATGCCTTCCCACGTCGACGCGAGCTTGATCAGCACGCGATCCCGGCTGATGCCCGCGTTCTCGTACAGCTTGATGATGTCGTGCGCCTTGTCGATCGACGCCTTGGTGTCGAACGAGAGCCGCGCGTCGACTTCGGTGGACACGCGCCCCGGAATGATCTTCAGAATCTCGGTGCCGAATGCGACGAGCAGATTGTCGATGATCTGCGGCATCGGCTTCGTCGCGTGCTCCTTGACGGTCTTTTCGAGCAGCGGCTTGTAGTCGTCCTTCTGGACGGCCTTCAGGATCAGCGACGGATTCGTGGTCGCGTCCTGCGGCTTGAACTGGATGAATTGCTGGAAGTCGCCCGTGTCGGCGACGACGGTCGTGTATTGCTTGAGCTGGTCGAGAGCGGATGTCATGTCGAGTCTCAGACGCGTTGCGCCTTGTCAAATTGCGGTAACCAACCCGCGGATTGCCCCTGAATGCGACGCCGCCCGGCGACTTCGTTCGCGCGGCGCGCCCCTGAATGTCATTCCCTCATTTTAGTCCCGAGCGGGGCGAACGCGCTGATGCCATGCGCGCCCGCACCCGGCGAGCCCGATTTCGACCCGCCGCGCCACCACGCGTTCAATCCACCGTGTAGGCCAGCTCGTGCCAGCGGTGCACCGTGCCCGAGCCCAACTGACCGCGCGCGAAACGCATCTTGCGCACCTCGTCGAGCGCGTGTGCGTCCTTCGACGCGTCGCCGCAGCTCATCTTGAGGACGACGTCCTGGACGTGCCCGGCGTCGTCGAGCAGCACGCGCACGATGGTCTTACGTTTCTGGGCGCCGGGCGGCGTGGTGCGCGCCAGCAGTTGGTCGATCAAAGCCATGACGGAACGACGAGAAATCGGTTGCGGAAAGACTGGCACGAAAATCGGGGCCGATTCCGTCATTGTAGGCCGCGTCAGGCGCGTCTGGCGTTGAGCACGAGATGCGTCGCGACGCCCGCGATCAGCCCCCAGAACGCGGAACCGATCGACAGGAGCGTGAGGCCCGAAGCCGTCACCATGAACGTGACGAGCGCGGGCTCGCGCTGGCGCGCGTCGTGCATCGCGTTGGCGAGGCCGCTCATGATCGAGCCGAAGAGCGCGAGCGCCGCCACCGAGACGACGAGCTCTTTCGGAAATGCGGCGAACAGCGCCGCGATGGTCGCGCCGAACGTGCCCGCGATCAGATAGAAGACGCCGCACCAGACGGCCGCCGTGTAGCGCTTGTCGCGGTTCTCGTGCGCTTCGCGGCCGGTGCAGATCGCGGCGGTGATGGCCGCGAGGTTCACGCCGTGCGAGCCGAACGGCGCGAGCACGAGCGACGCGATGCCGGTCGTCGAGATGAGCGGGGCGGAGGGCGTCGTATAGCCGTCCGCGCGCAGGACGGCGATGCCCGGCACGTTCTGCGACGCCATCGCGACGACGAAAAGCGGAATGCCGATGCTGATCGCCGCGGCGAGCGAGAACGCGGGCATCGTGAACACCGGATGCGCGAGCGCGATGTGAAAGCGCGAGAAGTCGAGCAGTCCGAGCCCGCCCGCCACCGCGATGCCCGCGACGAGCGTCGCCGGAATCGCGTAACGCGGCATGAAGCGCTTGCCCGCGAGATAGGTGAAGAACATGACGATGACGAGCGCCGTCCGATGCTCGGCCGCGCGGAAAATCTCGATGCCGATCTCGAACAGGATGCCCGCGAGCAACGCGGCGGCGATGCCCGACGGGATGCGCTTCATCAGCGTGTCGAACCAGCCGGTGAGGCCGACCGCGGTCAGCAGCACCGCGCAGACGATGAACGCGCCGATCGCATCGGCGTATGCCACGTTCGGCAGCGACGAGACGAGCAGCGCCGCGCCGGGCGTCGACCACGCGACGACGATGGGCGCGCGATAGCGCAGCGACAGGCCGATCGTGCAGACCGCCATGCCCATCGAAAGCGCCCAGATCCACGACGAAATCTGCGCGTCGGACAGATGCGCAGCCTGGCCCGCCTGGAACATCAGCACGAGCGAACTGGTGTAGCCGGTCATCATCGCGACGAAGCCGGCGACGATGGTCGAAACGGACGAGTCAAAAAAGGGGCGCAGCGCGACGGGCGCCGGAGAAGAGGCTTTCATGCTGGTCGTTCTGGTGAGTTATTTCGACAGCGCGCGCATCGCGGCTTCGAGGCCGGCCATCGTGAGCGGGTACATGCGATTGCCGAGGACGTTGCGGATCGCGGAGATCGACTGCCGGTATTCCCACAGGCGCTCCGGCTCGGGATTGAGCCACGCGTGATGCGGGAACTGGTCCGCGAGACGGCGCAGCCACACCGCGCCCGCCTCGGCGTTGTTGTATTCGACGGAGCCGCCCGGCTGAAGCACTTCGTAAGGGCTCATGGTCGCGTCGCCGACGAATATCAGCTTGTAGTCGGGCGTGAACTTGTGCAGCACGTCGAAGGTGGGCGTGCGCTCCGTGTGACGGCGGCGGTTGTTCTTCCACAGATAGTCGTACACGCAGTTGTGGAAGTAATAGAACTCGAGATGCTTGAACTCGGCCTTCGCCGCGGAGAAAAGCTCCTCGACGCGCTTGATGTGATCGTCCATCGAGCCGCCGACATCGAGCAGCATCAGCACCTTCACGTTGTTGTGGCGCTCGGGGACCATCTTGAGATCGAGCCAGCCCGCGTTGGCGGCGGTGCTGCGGATCGTGTCGGGCAGGTCGAGCTCTTCGGCCGCGCCTTCGCGCGCGAAGCGGCGCAGACGCCGCAGCGCGACCTTGATGTTGCGCGTGCCGATTTCGACCTGATCGTCGTAGTCCTTATACGCACGCTCGTCCCATACTTTCACGGCCGTGCGATTGCCCGACGATTCCCCGCCGATGCGGATGCCTTCCGGGTTATATCCGCCGTGCCCGAACGGCGACGTGCCACCCGTGCCGATCCACTTGTTGCCGCCCTCGTGACGTTCCTTCTGCTCGTCCATCAGCTCCTTCAGGCGCTCCATCAGCTTGTCGAGACCGCCGAGCGCTTCGATGCGCTTCTTTTCCTCCGCCGTGAACTCGCGATCCAGCCGCTTTTTGAGCCAGTCGAGCGGAATGTCGAAGGCTTCGTCCGGAAGCTGCGTCACGCCGTGGAAATACGCGCCGAACGCACGATCGAACTTGTCGAAGTACTTCTCGTCCTTCACGAGCGTCATGCGCGCGAGAAAGTAGAACTCGTCGAGCGATGGAGAAATCACCTGCGCCTTCAATGCTTCGAGCAGGGTGAGGTATTCCTTCACCGAGACGGGCAGCTTCGCATCGCGCAGCGAGTAGAAGAAGTCGATCAGCATGGCGCGCTCTCCATCGCGATGAGTGTCAGCGGTCGAGCCGGTAATTCAGATTGGCGCGCACCGCCGGCCATTCCGATTGAATGATCGAAAACACGACGGTGTCCCGCAACACGCCATCCTTCCCGACCTGATGATTGCGCAGAACGCCGTCCTGCTTCGCGCCGAGCCGCGCGATCGCCGTGCGCGACGCGTGGTTCATGAAATGCGTCCGGAACTCGACCGCGATGGCGTCGAGCTTCTCGAACGCGTGCGTCAGCAGCAGCAGCTTGGCTTCGGTGTTGAGCGCGGTTTTCTGGACGCGTCGTGCGTACCACGTATGGCCGATCTCCAGCCGCCGGTTCGCTTCATCGACATTGAAATAGCGAGTGGAGCCGACGATGTCGCCGGACTTCGCATCGATCACCGCGAAGGGATGCGCGCCGAGGCGGTCGCGCATGTCGAGCGCGGTGTCGATATAGGCGCGTGTCTTGTCGGGCGAGGGCACGAAGGTGTACCAGAGCTTCCACAGTTCGCCGTCGCTCGCGGCGGCCGTGAGCGCCTGTTCGTGGTCGGCCGTGAGCGGCACGAGCCTGACGTGCTCGCCTTCCAGCGTGACGGGTTCGATCCAGCGGCTCATGGCTTAACGGTGATTGCGGTTCATGAAGAGCAGCCGCTCGAACAGCGCGACGTCCTGCTCATTCTTCAAAAGCGCGCCATGCAGCGGCGGCACGATCTGCTTCTGATCCGACGAGCGCAGCGCCTCGGGCGGAATGTCTTCCGCTAGCAGCAGCTTGAGCCAGTCGAGCAGTTCGGACGTCGACGGCTTCTTCTTCAGGCCCGACACGCCGCGCAGTTCGAAGAAGCTCTGCATCGCCGCGGCGAGCAGGTCCTGCTTGATGTTGGGGAAGTGCACTTCGACGATCGCCTTCATCGTCTCGGCGTCGGGGAACTTGATGTAGTGGAAGAAGCAGCGGCGCAGGAACGCATCGGGCAGCTCCTTCTCGTTGTTCGACGTGATGATGACGAGCGGCCGGTGCTTCGCCTTCACGAGCTCGCGCGTCTCGTAGACGTAGAACTCCATGCGGTCGAGCTCGCGCAGCAGGTCGTTCGGAAATTCGATGTCCGCCTTGTCGATCTCGTCGATCAAAAGCACGCTTTGCTGGTCCGACTCGAACGCCTGCCACAGCACGCCCTTCACGATGTAATTGCCGATGTCCTTCACGCGCTCGTCGCCGAGTTGCGAATCGCGCAGGCGCGAGACCGCATCGTATTCGTAGAGGCCTTGCTGGGCCTTGGTCGTCGACTTGATGTGCCATTGCAGAAGCGGCATGCCGAGTGCGCCCGCGACTTCCTCCGCGAGCATCGTCTTGCCCGTGCCGGGTTCGCCCTTGATGAGCAACGGCCGTTGCAGCGTCATCGCGGCGTTGACCGCGAGCTTGAGATCGTCGGTTGCGACGTATTGCGATGAGCCTTCGAAACGCATGACGAAGATCCGGTTGGCAAAAAAATCCCAGTATAAGTCAGAAGACCTTTCGGCATTGAGGGCCGCCGGGTATCGTTTGAGCCGCTTCATCGGCGGGCGGTGTCAGCGCGCCGACCGCGTGTGAAGCGAGCGCGCAGGCGGGCTCATCGCTTGTACAGGGACGAATTGTCGCATCCGAAACGGCTGCTTTTCAGCCGATTCCCCTTGCCAGCAAGGCTTCCGCGCGGTTCGCGTGTGGACGGAGGGTAGGTCGCGCGGTACAATTAGCGCGATTTTTTTGGCCTGCGTGGCGATAGACCCCTGTTGCAGCAAACAGTCCCGAGAAGCTTGTAATGCGCTCGGCGCGGGCCGCGGCCTTTGGAGCGCCGGATTTCCCCTCAAGCCAGGTTAGAAGAGCTATGAACAATTTCGTCGGCAAATGTGCCGTGATTGCAGCGCTGTCGGGTCTCGCCGGCTTCGCGACCCAGGCGTCGGCCGACGTCGTCGGCAACGCGAAGGCCGCAGAGGGCAAGGTCGCGATGTGTATCGGCTGCCACGGCATCCCCGGCTATCGCACCGCGTACCCCGAGGTGTACGAGGTGCCTATGCTGGGTGGCCAGAACGCGCATTACATCGCCAATGCGCTGCACGCCTACAAGAAAGGCGACCGTCATTTCGACACGATGCGCGCCATCGCGACGACGCTGTCGGATCAGGACATCGCCGATATCGCCGCGTACTACGCCGCGCAGACTCCCCAATCGAAGAACAATCCCGACAAGTGATCCGCGCGTGACAACGCAAAGCGACAACGGGTAGGAGAATTCATGAAGCCGTCCAAGGCACTTCACACAAGCTTCAAGGCAGCATGCGCGGCAGCGGCGCTCATCGGCATGACGGTCGGCAGCGCGCACGCGGCGGACGTGAGCAACGGCAAGGCGCTGTCCGACAGCCACAACTGCGCGGCCTGCCACGGGCCCGGCCTCAACAAGCCGGTGAGCGGCGAGTATCCGCGGCTCGCGGGTCAGCATGCGAGCTACATCTACTGGGCGCTGCGCCAGTATCAGATCGGCGGCAACAATCCGAACTTCGGCCGCAACAACGCCATCATGGCGGCGCAGGTGCAGAACCTGTCGCTGGGCGATCTGAAGGACATCGCGGCGTATATCGAATCGCTCGACGGCAGCCTCGTGCTGAAGAAGTAAGTCCGCGTCGGATTCGCTCTGAAAACGAAACACCCCGCTTCGCGCGGGGTGTTTTCGTTTGAGCGCGCGGTGCGCCGGCGTGCTCGCGGAGGCCTAGTCGCGCGACGCGCGGCGTTCGATCAGCGCGAGATAGGCGTCGGTGTCGGGCGGCGTGCCCGAGCGCTGCGCTTCCCAGATCACCTGACCGAGGCAGTCCATGATCGCGTGCTGCGCGTCGTGCGGCGAGCCGAGGCGCGCGACGAGTCTGTCGTGCGCGCGGCGGATGCCGGGCGGCTGATCGATCGAGAGTTGCTCGCTGATCGCGAGATGCATCGACAGATGCAGGAACGGGTTGGTCTGGCCGCGATCGGGCGAGTAATCGGCTTCGCGCGATTCGGGATTCGCGAGCGCGTCGTGATACTCCGGATGCTCGCCGATCCAGTCGGCGGCCATGCTTTCGAGCGGCGTCAGAATCTCGCCGGCGCGCTCCTTGCGCCACGTTTCGGTGAAGAATTGGCGAACTTCGTCGCGACTGGGGTTGAACATAAGATATTGATTCGATTGCGGGTTTCTCAGCCCGTCATTGTAAACCGCATGGCGCCGGTTCTGCCGAAACCGGCTCACTCCACCGGCGCGGGCGTCTTCGGCCGATATTCGCAAAGCGGTTCGATCGCGCAATGCCAGCACTCGGGCACGCGCGCCTTGCAGACGTAGCGGCCGTGCAGGATCAGCCAGTGATGCGCGTCGTGCAGGAACTCCTTCGGCGTGAATTTCTCGAGCGCGGTTTCGACCGCGCGCACGTCCTTGCCGGGCGCGAGCCCCGTGCGATTGGCGACGCGGAAGATGTGCGTATCGACGGCGATCGTCGGCTGCCCGAACGCCGTGTTGAGGATGACGTTCGCGGTCTTGCGGCCGACGCCCGGCAGCGCCTCCAGCGCCTCGCGCTGGTCCGGCACGTCGCCGCCGTACTGATCGATGAGAATGCGGCACGTCGCGATCACGTTCTTCGCCTTCGTGCGATACAGGCCGATCGTGCGGATGTACTCCGACACGCCTTCCTCGCCGAGCGCGAGCACCGCCGCCGGCGTGTTCGCGACGGGGAACATCTTGCGCATCGCCTTGTTGACGGAAACGTCGGTGGCCTGCGCGGAGAGCATTACGGCGATCAGCAGTTCGAACGGAGTCGTGTATTCGAGCTCGGTCGTCGGATGCGGATTCAGGCTTTGCAGCGTCTCGAAGATGGCGTGTCGTTTCCTGGCGTTCATGGTCCGATGTCCGCGCGCTACGCGGGTTTGTCGCCATCGTCGGAACGGGGCGCGTTGTCGTCGTCGTTCAGCCCGAGACGGCGGCGTCGTTCCTCGGCGGCGTCGATCTGCGCCTGCACTGCGGCGCTCACGTGCGCCGTGTTTTTCGGGCCGGCGCCGAGCTTCGCCATCTCTTCCTTTTTCTTGCGCGCACGTTCGAGCGCGGCCTGAATGATCGCGCGTTTCTTCGCTTCCGGATCGTCGGCCGCGGCCGGCGCGGCCTGCGTCGCGGGCTGCATGGCCTCCGCCGTCTGCGCTTTTTGCGCTTCCTGCGGCTCTTGCGCCTGCGCCGCGCGCGATGCCTGACGCGCGCTCGCCCGTGCCTCGGCCGCCGCGCGCTCGCGTTCGAGACGCACCGTGCGCCGGTCGTGCCGCGCGCGCGCCGCATCGGCGTCTTCCTGGCTCCATGCGTCCCAGCCGGTGCGCTCGCCGGTCGCGGGCACCATCGCGATGCAGTCGACCGGGCAGGGCGGCACGCACAGATCGCAGCCCGTGCACAGTTCGGCGATGACCGTATGCATCTGCTTCGCCGCGCCGACGATCGCATCGACCGGACACGCCTGCATGCACAGCGTGCAGCCGATGCACACGTTCTCGTCGATCACGGCGAGAGGCCGCGGCCGCTCTTCGCCATGGGTGACGTCGAGCGGGATCACCGGCTTGCCGAGCAGCGCGGCGAGGCGCGCGATGCCTTCGGCTCCGCCCGGCGGGCACTGGTTGTAGTTTGCCTCGCCCGCGGCGATGGCCTCAGCGTAGGGCCGGCAGGCGGGATAGCCGCACTTGGTGCATTGCGTCTGCGGCAGCAGATCTTCGATGCGCTCGGCGAGCGTCTTGGAAACGGTTGCGGTCACGAGGAATTGCGATGATGCCTGGGGGACTGGCGCAGCGTGCGCGAATGCTTTGCTGTGATCACGCGCAACGCGCTGCACGCGATGAAAACGCTTCGGCGTCCACGACGACGGCACGCTGCCTGTTTCGGCGCACGACCCGCATTCCGGGCGCGCGCTCCTTTTGCTCAACATTATCGCCGAAGTTGCCGGAAGCCGTGACGCATGCCTTCCAATCCTAATTGCCAATGTTCTTCGATATGCGCATAATCGAAGCGCTTTTCCGTTTGACCGCAGGACGGTGTTTCCCAATAACCCTGGGCAGCGCCCGTTCACGTCATGTACCCCAATGCGGGCCGCGTGACGCTAATTCGGCAACGCGGCTCCCGAGTCATGCCACCATGAATCAGCCGAAAATCAAAAGAGATCCTGAAGGCACCCGGCGCCGTATTTTGCTTGCCGCCGCAGAAGAGTTTGCTGCCGGCGGGCTATTCGGTGCCCGCGTCGATCAGATCGCCCGCAGGGCGGAGACCAATGAACGCATGCTCTATTACTACTTCGGTAGCAAGGAGCAGCTATTCACGGCCGTGCTCGAACATGCACTTTCCGCGCTCGTCGATGCCGAGCGTTCGCTCGAGCTCGATGGCATCGCACCTATCGAGGCGATGACACGTCTCGCGCATTTCGTCTGGGATTACTATCGCGATCACCCGGAACTGCTGCGTCTCATCAATAACGAAAATTTGCATGAGGCGAGATATATCAAAGGATCGAATCGGATACGCGAACTCATATCGCCCATCGTGGCGACGCTCACGGCCATTCTGGATCGTGGCCAAAAAGCCGGACTGTTTCGCACCGATGTCGATCCGCTCAAGTTCTATATCACGCTGTCCGGGCTCGGCTATTACATCGTCTCGAACCGCTTCACGCTGGAAGCGACCATGGGGCTCGATTTCGGCGAGCAGGGACAGCGCGACCAGATCGTGCGGATGAATACCGAGCTGCTGCTGGCCTATTTGACGCGCCGCTGATTCAGCGCTTTCGCGCAACGCGCCGCCGAAAAGAAAAACGTCGCGCCTCTTGCAAGGCGCGACGTTTTCGTCGATCCGATGGAATCGGTCCCGACGCGGTCGTGCTTACGCGGGCACGGCTTCGGTCTTCGGCGTTTTATCGTGCTCGAGGATGAACTCGCGCAATTGCGGGTACACCATCGTGCGCCAGCGGCGTCCTGAGAAGATGCCGTAGTGGCCGGCCTTTTCCGCCGTGAAGTGCCGCTTGTGCTTCGCAGGAATGCCCGTGCACAGGTCGTGCGCGGCGCGCGTCTGGCCGCTGCCGGAGATGTCGTCGAGCTCGCCTTCGATCGTGAAGAGGGCGGTGTGCTTGATGTCCTGCGGACGCACGAGCTCGTCGTTGACTTCCCACGTGCCTTCGGCGAGGCGGAACTCCTGGAACACGATGCGGATCGTCTCGAGGTAATACTCGGCGGCCATGTCGAGCACGGCGTTGTATTCGTCGTAGAAACGGCGGTGTTGCTCGGCGTCGTCATCGTCGCCGCGCAGCAGATTTTGATAGAAGTCCCAATGGGCCGTGAGATGGCGCTCCGGATTCATCGCGACGAAGCCCGCATGCTGCAGGAAGCCCGGATACACCTTGCGCCCGACGCCGGGATAGTTGGCCGGTACCGTGTAAATGACGTTGTTCTCGAACCACTCGTAGGAGTGCTCGTTCGCGAGCGAGTTGACCGACGTGGGGCTGCGGCGCGCGTCGATCGGGCCGCCCATCATCGTCATGGTGCGCGGCGTGTCTTCGCCGCGGCTCGCCATCAGCGAAATCGCGGCGAGCACCGGCACGGTGGGCTGACACACCGAAATGACGTGCAGATCCTTCGCGCCGATATGGCGGATGAACTCCTGGATGTACTCGACGTAATCGTCCAGATGGAACGGACCGTTCTCGGTCGGCACCATGCGCGCGTCGATCCAGTCGGTGATGTACACCTTGTGGTCCTGCAGGAGCGTGCGCACGGTGTCGCGCAGCAGCGTGGAGTGATGCCCGGAGAGCGGCGCGCACACGAGCACGATCGGCTCGTTCTTCAGCTTGGTGACGGTGGCGCTGTCGTCCGCGAAGCGCTTGAAGCGCAACAGGCGGCAGAACGGCTTCTCGACCACCGTCTGCTCGACGATCGGAATGTTGTGGCCGTCCTTGACGATCTGATGGAGTTCGAACTCCGGCTTCTCGTAATCCTTGCCGAGCCGGTAGAGCAGTTCGTAACCGGCGGCGAAACGGCTCGAGCCGGGAATGTAGGCGAGGGGACTGGCCGGGTTGACGAACGACTTCGATGCGGCCTCGGCCCATGCTGTCAGGGGAGACAGCATGGCTCGCTGAAATTCGTGAATTTGATAGAGCATGGTTGCCCCAGTAACTCCGGTGGAAACCGGTACGCCCGTTGATGCCGGCACAACCGGCGACGAGCTTCAACGGCATTCGATGATCCCCGGCGGCGCGGCGGGCTGTCGCCACGCCGTCGGGGCACTGTCTTTCCTGCGATGCTTCAATGCCTTTCCGTGTTGCCACCTGCGCGTTATCGACTTTAGGCAAACGAAGCTTGAGTCGAGGCAAGATTTTCCGCGCATTAAACGTTCAATTCAACCGATCGGTTGAAATTGCCGGCCTGAAAACAACAGACTCCGACATGTTACGTATTGTGCATTGCAGCAATATTACCGGTAAAGGACTCATTTCGCCAAGTAAAACAAACATTTAAGACTTTCCCGTCGCAGCATCGACTTCGGCTTGCGCTTCCGCCTCTTCGTGATTTTCAGAGCCGGTCGGCTGGCCAGTCGCCTTTGCCATTTCCTCTTCGTGACGCATCAGGTTCATCCCGGTGTGCACGAGCGCCACGTGGGTGAATGCCTGCGGAAAATTCCCGACCATGCGCTTCGCCACCGTGTCGTACTCCTCGGCCAGCAACCCGACATCGTTCGCCAGACCGACGAGGCGCTCGAACATCTGATGCGCTTCGTCGATCCGGCCCTGCAAAGCCAGGTTGTCGACCAGCCAGAAGCTACAAGCCAGAAACGTGCCTTCCCCAGGCGGAAGTCCGTCCGCGACTTCGGTGGTGTGATAGCGCTTCACCAGACCATCGTGCGTTAGTTTGGTCTCGATCGCATGTACGGTTCCGGTCACTCGCGGATCTTTTGGCGGCAAAAATCCGAGCAACGGGATCAGCAGCAGGCTTGCATCGAGCGCGTCGCTGCCGTATGCCTGCGTGAAGGAGTTCAGTTCCGGGTTCCAGCTTTTCTTCAGCACCTCGGCGCGGATGCGCGCGCGCATTTCGCGCCAATGGTCGATCGGACCGGGGAGATCGAACTTCTCCGACGATTTGATCGCGCGGTCATAGGCGACCCACGCCATGACCTTCGAAAACGTAAAGTGTTGGCGTCCGCCACGCACTTCCCAGATGCCTTCGTCGGGTTGTTCCCAGATGGTGTCGAGATGCTGGAGCATCGCGCACTGGATCGACCAGGCGGTTTCGTCGCTCTGCAGGCCGCCGACGCGCGCGAGGTGCAGCGCGTTCATCACTTCGCCGTAGACGTCGAGCTGCAACTGATCGACCGCCCCGTTGCCGATGCGCACCGGCGACGCGCCCTCGTAGCCCGGCAGCCAGGGAATCTCCCATTCGGGCAGGCGGCGCTCGCCGGCGATGCCGTACATGATCTGAATCTGCGACGGCGAGCCCGCCATCACGCGCCCCAGCCACGCCCGCCACGCGCGGGCTTCGTCGTAGTAGCCGCCGCGCATCATCGCGAGCAGGGTGATGGTCGCGTCGCGCAGCCAGCAGTAGCGATAGTCCCAGTTGCGCGTGCCGCCCAGCTGCTCGGGCAGCGAAGTCGTCGGCGCCGCGACGATGCCGCCCGTCGGTTCGTACGCGAGCGCCTTGAGCGTGATGAGCGAACGGCGGATCGCGCTCGCCCATCGGCCATTGAGTTCGCTTTGGCCCGACCATTCGCGCCAGTGATTCTCGGTGCGCGCGAGCTGCGTATGCGGATCGGAGGCGTGCGGCAGGCGCAGATGCGACTGCGAATAACACAGCGAGAAGGGCACGCGCTCGCCCGCCTTGATATCGAAGCAGGCGGTCGTATGCATGTTCTCGCCGACGAGATCGACCGGCGTGCGCAGTACCGCGAGATCCGGTCCGGCGATCGCGCGGATGCCGCTGTCGTCGGGCAGACGGCTGACCCACGGTACGGCCGAGCCGTAATCGAAGCGCAGCACGAGCTCCATCTTCATGCGCACGGTGCCGCGCCGTCCAATCACGATGCGCACGAGCTCCGAATGGCCGTTGCGCAGCGGCATGAAGTCGACGAGGGTCACCGCGCCTTCCGGCGTTTCGAAATCCGTTTCGAGGACGAGCGTGTCCTCGCGATAGCGGCGCCTGATGACGGGCGATTCGCCGTCCGGCATGTCGGGTGCGATGAGCCATCGGCCGTGCTCGGGCGTGCCGAGCAAGGCGGCAAAGCACGCGCCGGAGTCGAAGCGCGGCCAACAGAGCCAGTCGACGGAACCGTTGCGGGAGATGAGGGCGGCGGTGTGGCCGTCGCCGACCATCGCGTAGTCTTCGATCAGTGCTGGCATAAGCGAACATCTTCCTGCTGGCGGCGCGGGACGAAACGAAACGCGCCGCGGGTTGAGCGAAGGATTCGGGGCGCAGGTGCGTCGGGCCCCGGGCGAAACGCGGCGGCGTCGATGAGCGACAAGCACGCCATGCATGCCTTCTGGCCGCATTCTGCCGCAATCGTTCGCAGCAAGCAGAAAACCGGGCCGCGCGCGATTTCGGCGCGTAACACTCGATGCGGCGCCATGCCACCCCCGCTTGGCGGAAAAAGGCGAACGAAGCGCCGATTACGCCGTTGATCAAACATTCGACTGATGTTTAGAATGAAGTTTCGCGAAAGATGCAGGCGCCGCTTCCCGTTCATTGCATTCGGCCCTGAAACTCTCCCGCCTTTCGCGCGTCTTTCAAACATGGCCCTCACCGATCCCATCCATACGGGCCGTGCTGCTGATCCGCAAATCGTCGTGCGCCAAACCGGTCTCGCCGGCTCCATCGACCGGTCCCTAACGTAGCGTTTTCGAGGAACGGAATCCCATGCTCTATCCGTCGAAAGCCGATTGCATCGCCATTCTTTCCGCCGCGAGCCGCGTCTCCGACGCCGAAGCACTGCTCGCGCTCGATCACAAGCACCTCGGCCTGTCGCGCAACGCGATGGAAACGGCCGCGGCCTTTCTCACCGAACGCGGCTGCTTCAGCCGCTATAGCTTCGGCACCGCCGGCGTTTCGGTCGGTGCGCTGTCGTTGCAGGGACGCCTGCGTCTCGATCAGCTCGCAAACGGCTGACAGCGCGCGCAATCCCGACGCGGCCGGTCCGCGTGTTCGTCTTTCGTGACACTTTGCGCACGCGCGCGGGTCAACCCGCGCGCGTGCGTTCGCTCGTGCGCGCGCGGCCGCGGAACCGCCGGCGCGAATCGGCGTCACACGGTCAGCCGCAGGCACGCTAGAAATGTGTCGATCCCATGCCGAACAGGCCGATCAGCCCGATCACGATCAGATAGATCGCGACGATGTAATTCAGAAGCCGCGGCATGACGAGAATGAGGACTCCGGCGATCAGGGAGACCAGCGGCCCGAGAGCGAGGTGGATAGTCATCGCGGCAACTCCTGTTGTTGGTTCGAAGCGTGTCGGCCGGCCTGGCGTGCGTGGTGTATCTTGACTGCGAACCGCCATCGGTTGCGAGGGCGCCCACGTCTTTGGAGCGGAATTTGCTCCCGCACGTCACGGGCCTTGCGATGCCGGCGCACGCGCGCGTCGCCCCATAACAAGCAGCAAAGAGACGATGAGGAGGTTTCATGCACCCGAGCCATCCCCGCGGCGCGAATACGCTCATACCCGCCTTGCAAGACGCGCGCCCGCTGCATGCGCGACCGATGTCGTGGGCCAGGGGCGTCACGCTGATGCTCTCGCTGGCGGCGGCGCAGGCGTTCGCTCAGACGGCTGCCGCGCCCGCCACGCCCGGCGCTGCGAGCGGCGCGGCGACGCTGAATGCGTCGGGTGGCGAGGTCTACGATCTGCTCATCGGCACCTACACGGGCGGCGGCAAGAGCGAAGGCATCTATGTGTATCGGTTCGATACGGGCAGCGGCGAGCTGTCGCGCATCGCGTCGGCGCAGACGGTAAATCCTTCATATCTGGTCGTGAGCCGCGACCGGAATTACGTGTACGCCGTGAACGAACTGCCCGGCGACAATGGTCCGGCGACGCAGCGCGGCGGCGTGAGCGCCTTTCGCTTCGATCGCGCGAGCGGCCAGTTGAGCTTCCTCAATCGCGTTTCATCGGACGGCAACGATCCGTGCTATCTCGCGATCTCACCGGACGGCAAATATCTGCTCACCGCCAATTACTCGGTGGCCTCCAATCCCGGCGGCAGCTTCGCGGTCTTTCCGCTCACCGCCGACGGCCACGTCGGCACGTCGGTGCTGACCGTGCATCACGAGGGCGGCGGCCCGGTGAAGGGGCGGCAGGACAATGCTCATGTCCACTCGACCGTGTTCTCGCCCGACGGCAAGTACCTTTTCGCGCAGGACCTCGGCGTCGACAAGGTGTACGGGTACCGCTACACGCCCGATCCGTCGGCATCGAGCCGCGGCCTGTTCGGTCCGACCGAAGCGCGCTATACGCCGATCAAGCCCGGCTCCGGGCCGCGTCATCTGATCTTCGATGAAAGCGGCCGGCACGCCTATCTGACGACCGAGCTGAACGCATCGGTGCTCGTGTTCGACTACCGCGACGGCAACCTCACGCAGGTGCAGGCCGTATCGATGATCGCGCCGGGCTTCAGAGGCAAGATCGGCGGCGGGGCGATCCATCTGTCGCCGGACGGGCGCTTCCTCTACGCCACCAATCGCGGCGACGCGAACGAGCTGGTCGCATTCTCGGTCGATCCGCAGAACGGCCATCTGAAGCTCATCAAACGCTATCCGACACTCGGCAAGACGCCGCGCGAATTCGCGATTGATCCGACCGGGCGCTGGCTCATCGTCGGGAATCAGGAGAGCGACAGCGCGTACTTCTTCCGGCGCGATCCGCAGACGGGCGAGCTCGCGTCCGATCCGAAGCGGCTGTCGATCGGCTCGCCGGTCGATTTCAAGTTCGTGTCGCCTTCGTGACAGACTAGCGAGGTTCCGAGGCGGCCGAGCCGCCGCGATTTACCCAGCGACACGCGGTCCGACGAAGATGAAAAAAATCCTGGTCAAGGCGGTCACGGTCTCGATGTTGTGCGCGCCGCTCGCGGCCCATGCGAGCGACAAGGAATGCGACTACAAGCGCGACTGGATGTCGTCGGCGTGCGAGCGCGTGATGCGCGTCTGGCACGAAGGCACCTGGGATCTGTATCTGACGGGCTACGGCTGGCATATCAATGGCTACGAGGACCCGAGTCACCTCAACGCCAATTCGTGGGGCGGCGGCGCGGGCAAGCACTGGACCGACGCGAACGGCAATCAGGACATCCTCTTCGCGTTCGCCTTTCTCGATTCCCACAAGAACGTCCAGCCGATCGCGGGCTACGCGCGGCAGTGGTACACGACGCCGGTGCTGGGCGGACTGTCGCTCGGCGGCGGCTACTTCGCGGGCTTCACCGCACGCAGCGACATCGCGCACTATCTGCCGCTGCCGATCGCGCTGCCGATCGGCTCGGTACGATATCGGCGCGTATCGGCCATGGCGACGTTCATCCCGCGCATACCGGGCATCAACAAGGGCGATGTCGCGTTTTTCTGGGGCCGCTATGAATTCTAGTAGGATGCCTCCGGCGTCCACCCTCTCGCGCGTGCGCGACTGAAAGGTGTACTGAGAAAACTGTAAGGCAATGGCAGGGAACGCAAGTTGAACACCACTCACACATTCGACGCGAGGGAGCGCTCGGCGAGGCGCAGTGAACCCGCGCCGCCGGGATTCATCAGCGCTTTCAGCTTCAAGGGCGGCGAGGCGTTGCGGCTGTCGTGGGACGAAGCGCGCGAATCCATTACGGGCGATGGGCCGACGTGGCTGCATCTGTCCGCGAACGACGACACCGTCGAAGGCTGGCTCGAAGGCGTCACGTCGATGCCGGATGTCGCGCGCGAGTTCCTGAACGGCGAGGACAAGCGTCCGCGCGTACATATCGGCTCGAACTTCATGTATGGCGTCGTCGCGGATCTGGAGCTCGTCGCGAAGACGCCGGATGCCGCCGCGCCCGGCGCGCGCGAGGCGAACCGCGCGACCGGCGCGCTGCGCTTCTACGTCGACCGGCATCGCATGGTCACGGTGCGCGCGCGGCCGCTCGAATCGACCGACCGGCTGCGTCACGCGGTGCTGGAGGGCGCGACCTTTCGCGATACGGTCGATCTCTTCGCGGGCCTCATCCGCGCGCTGAACGATACCTTCGCGGACCGCATCGACGAAATCGGCGACTGTCTCGACGATGTCGAGGAGAACGTGCTCGAAGGCAGCCATTCCAAATGCCGCGCGGTGCTGGGCGACGTGCGGCGGCGCATCGTCGAAGTGAGGCGTTTCATCGATCCTGAGCGCAACGCGCTGACGCAACTCGTGCTGCGCAAGCTGGAATGGGCCGAGCCGCGCTCGATGGAAGCGCTCACGCAGGCCATACAGGTGTTGAACGGCCTGGGCGGCGGCCTGGAAGGGCTCTACGAGCGCGCGAAACTTTTGCAGGATGAAATCGCGGCGGCGCTTTCGGAGGACATCAACCGCAAGCTGCTGTGGCTCGCGATCATGTCCGCATTGCTGTTGCCCGCCACGCTCGTGACGGGCATCTTCGGCATGAATGTGGCGGGGCTGCCGGGCACGAAGGATCCGGAATCGTTCTGGATCGTGGTCGGCGTGATGGCGTGCGGCGCCGCCATCACGATCTTTCTACTGCGCCGGTTGCGGCTCTGGTAAGGGTCAGTCGGCCGGTCCGGGCGGCGCGAGCACTTCGCGGTTGCCGTTGGTGCCCATCGGCGAGACGAGGCCGGCCGTTTCCATCTGCTCGACGAGACGCGCCGCGCGGTTATAGCCGATGCGCAACTGCCGCTGCACCGACGATATCGACGCGCGCCGCGTGCGCACGACGAAGGCCACGGCTTCGTCGTAGAGCGGATCGGCTTCGGTGTCCGGAGAGTCGCCGAAGAGATCTTGCGTGCCGCCGCCTTCGCCCGTCGGTCCCGAGAGAATGCCTTCCTCGTACTCCGGCTCGCCGAACTGCTTCAGATGCTCGACCACGCGATGCACTTCGTCGTCCGCGACGAACGCGCCGTGCACGCGCTGCGGATACCCCGTGCCGGGCGGCAGGAACAGCATGTCGCCCGCGCCGAGCAGCGATTCCGCGCCCATCTGGTCGAGAATCGTGCGCGAATCGATCTTCGACGACACCTGGAACGCCACCCGCGTCGGAATGTTCGCCTTGATGAGGCCGGTGATCACGTCCACCGACGGCCGCTGCGTCGCGAGGATCAGGTGGATGCCCGCCGCGCGCGCCTTCTGCGCGAGACGCGCGATCAGCTGCTCGATCTGCTTGCCGGCGACCATCATCAGGTCCGCGAGCTCGTCGATGACGACGACGATCAACGGCAAGGTGGACAGCGGCTCGGGCGCATCGGGCGTGAGCGAGAACGGGTTCGTGAGCTTCTTGCCCGCAGCCTCGGTGTTGCGGATCTTCTGGTTGAAGCCCTGCAGGTTGCGCACCCCGACCGCCGACATCAGCCGGTAGCGCTTCTCCATCTCGCCGACGCACCAGTTCAGCGCGTTCGACGCGAGCTTCATGTCGGTGACGACCGGCGCGAGCAGATGCGGAATGCCTTCGTAGACGGAAAGCTCCAGCATCTTCGGATCGATCATGATGAGGCGGACGTCCTCGGGCTTCGCCTTGTAGAGCAGCGAGAGGATCATCGCGTTGATCGCGACCGACTTGCCCGAGCCCGTCGTGCCCGCGACCAGCATATGCGGCGCCTTCGCGAGATCCGTGACGACCGGATTGCCGATGATGTCCTTGCCCATCGCGATCGTCAGATTCGACTTCGAGTTGCAATAGACGTCCTGCTCGAGAATCTCCGACAGGCGGATCATCTGGCGCTTCTGATTCGGCAGT
The DNA here is from genome assembly GCF_900044055.2 of Caballeronia calidae. Classification (GTDB taxonomy): domain Bacteria; phylum Pseudomonadota; class Gammaproteobacteria; order Burkholderiales; family Burkholderiaceae; genus Caballeronia; species Caballeronia calidae. The sequence goes on from NZ_FCOX02000003.1 coordinate 225,505, forward strand.
TCGAGACCCATGCAGGTCTTGCCGGGAATCGTTTCGACGACGCGGATCGACGTGAGGCCGAGGCCGCGCGAGAGATCCTTCATCAGCCCGACGATCTGACTGCCGCGCACGCCGAGCGCCGGCTCGACCTCGAAGCGCGTGATCACCGGACCCGCGGACGCGCCGACGACCGTCACCGGCACCTTGAATTCCTGAAGACGCTGCTCGATCAGCTGTCCCGTTTCGTTCAGACGCTCTTCGGAGACCGGTTCGATTTCGCCGGAAGCCGGCTCGAGCAGGTCGAGCGTCGGCAGTTCCACCGACGATGCGTGCGGCGCGTGGAACTCGAATCCGTTCGGCGCAGAGTTGCGCACGGGTGCGCGCGGCTCGGACGGGGCGGGCGGTGCGCTGGGCGCGACCGGTGCGGCGTGCGCGGATGTCGTGATGGCCGTGTTCCCGTTGCCCGGGAAGCGCACGATGTTCGACGGCGACGCGAATTCGTCGCCCGCTGCCTGACGCTCGGCGATGGGCTGTTCCTCTTCCTGCTCGGCTGGCGCTTCGAAGCCGGCCTCCGGCTCGTCGACGATGCGCAGGAGCGGCGGGGCAGGGGGCTCGTCGTCGTCTTCGTGGGACTCGGAAGCGTCCAGCCACGGGGGCGTCGGCGTGATGTCGCGGAAGTGCGGCTCTTTCGGCGGTTCTTCGGCGAGCGGCGCGGGTTTCGCCTCATTCCACTCGGGCAACGGCGGCGCGGACGGCATTGCCTCACGCGCCGGTTGCACGGCGACGGGTTCCTCGGGCTGCGGCGCGTGCATCGGCTCCTCGTCGCTTGCAGGCGGCGCGACCGGTTCGATGGACGCAGGTGTATCGATCGCCGCGGGCGCGACGTCGGGAATGGTCGGCTCCAGAAGGCGGAAGTCGAACAGTGGCGGCGGCTCGACGAGCGCGGGCGCGATCGCGTGGGCATCGATCAGCTGCGATTCGATGCGTTCTTCGATGTCCGGCACTTTGGGCGCTTCGGGTGTTTGGGGCGCTGCCGGTGCTTCCGGTGCCTCGCTGGGCTTCGTCGTCACGGTTTCCGGTTCGACGCGCGTCTCATGTTTCGCCTCGACGATGCCCGGCATCGCTGCATCGACAGTCGACGGCGCGACAGTCAGCGGCGCCGATGCCCCGGCGCTCGGCTCGATGGCGGACTGTCCGGCGCGTGTCATCGCCACATGGCCGCGAGCGAGACTCGCGCCGGCCAGCGATGTCCACAACGCAGCCTTCTCCTCGATCGAACGCAGCGTGGCCTGAATCGCATCGGGCGCAGGCGGCGGCGTGGGCGGTCCGAGCGATGTGGCCGGGCGCGAGAAGGCGGGCGCGGCGAGCGGCGCGGGCGCGAACTCGCGTGTGGCGGCGACCGCGGTGGGGCGCACGGCAGGGCGCCTGAAACCCTGCGGCGATTGCGGTGATTGCGGCAAGGGCGGTTTGCGCGCCGGGTTCACGCCCGTCACAACTGAAGTGGACGTGCTCGCCATGCCCGAGGTGCGCTGCGCGGGCATCGAAGTCACCGGGCCGCGCACGGGCGCGGGCGCGGTTCGCGGCGCGGCCATCGACGGCGTCTGCACGCGCGGCTTCTCAGTGGCGACGGATGCGCGCAAGCCCGAGCCCGAAGGCTCGAACGCGGACGCCCGGCGCGGCGGAAATTGCGTGCGTCCGTCGCCATTCGCCGGCGACCCGGACTGATCCAGCCAGCCCAGGGGCGCGACCGGCTCCATCTGCGGCAACGGAGGCGAGACGCCGGCCGCTTCGAACGCCGGGCGTTTGGCATAAGCCTCGGCGGTGGCAATGGCGCTCGTACCGGCGCCCGCCGCACGATTCGCGGCGCCCTTGCCCACGGCAGGCGGACGCCACACGGTCGGCCGCTGATAACGGCTGCCACGGCCACCGGTCGGAAGGCCGAGCGTCGGCTCGTCGGGTGAAATGCGCGACGGCGGCGCATCGGAACGTTCGGCGCGATGACTGCGTTCCTGGGTATCGCGCGAGGCTTTCACGCGGGAACGGCGCTCGAACCAGCCGCGCGCCTTATCGCGCTTCGGCGAGGCCTGCCGGGACTCGGCATCGCGCTCGCGAGGCGTGAGCCAGCTTTGCGGCAGGCCGAAGCCGAATGCCTCGTCGGCCCAGGCGAGCACCGAGCGCCAGCTGAACTCGATGAGCCACGGCAGGAAAATCGCGAGCACGATCGCTGCGATCGCGGTTGCGCCGCCCGGATGCGCGAGCGCGCTCAGCGCCGAGGCGAGCGCGCGTCCGAGGCGATTGATATCCGTTTGCGTTTCGAGCGCGTTCACGAGCGCGCCTTCGAGCGTGCTGCTCGAGAGCAGCACGGCGACGAAGCTGAGCCATAGGCGGATCGTGCCGGGACCGCGCCCGCCGCCACCGCCCGGCAGCACTAGTTTGACGAGGCGCCAGAAGAGCGCGAGGAACCAGATGACCGATGCACCGAACCAGCCGAGAACTACCATGTGCATGCTTGAGAATGAATCAATGTTGGGTGAAACGAATGTGACTGCAATCCGAACGATCGCGGCCCGATCGCAGCTTTCGCGCGTGTCGGCCGGGCCGGTCGATCGAGCAGTTTAACGGCTGCGGCACGCACACGAAGCACGTTCCGCAAGTACGCAACACCTGCGTTCGATAAAAGTGTGTGGCGTACTCGCGCACGCGGCTTTTACTTCGCGCGTGGCGTGAAGGTGAGCACCTGACCGTCGTCGAGCGTCAGTCGCAACGCTTGCGGCGGGTTCATCTGCACGCCGCTCTTCGCGACATGCGTGAGCGCGTCGAGATAGGGCCGCTCCAGCGCGGCGCCCGCGCCGGATACACACGCCATGCGCGTGCCGGCGAGCGGGCCGAAGCTGAGCTTGCCGTCCTTCAGCGCGTACGTGCCGCTGAAGCGGTTGCAGCCCGAGAAGCCGCTTGCCCGGCGATGGCCGCTCGCGGTCGACAGATCGAGCGTGATCGGCTGCGCGTTGTCCGGACCGGCGTGCGGCACCGCGCGCGGCTGGCCGGTCGCGTCGGTCCAGCTCGCGAGCTCCCACTGCGTGTCGTCGAGCAATTGCGTGGCGGCGGGATTGTAGGGATCGGTGGGCGGCGCGCCCGCATCGGGATGCTTCGGCATCGCGCAGCCCGCGACGACGCCCGCCGCGACGAGCACCGCGCAGGCGCGGGAAACCAGCGAAAGCGCTTCTTTGCGGCGCGACAGGAAACCTGACGATGAGCGCCGCGACCGGGAGACCGGCGAGGAAGCTGGCGCGCGAAGGAAGTGCGTGGGCATCGATGATCCTGAAGCTGGCTAAACCGTAAGCGTATCGCACTCGTCCTACGATTTGTCCAGCTTTCGCTTGCAACAAAATGAACGGCCCGACTGTTCACGCGCGTTCACCGATCGCGCCCGCGCGGGGAATTCCGACGCGCATTCGTGTGTCAATACCGCTTGTGACGACGCTGTCAATAGACCGGACGGCAAAGTGTCGCTGTGGACGCTGCGTGTTAACATCGCGCCCAATTCGGCCACCTTGCGTTTCATTGGCCTCATCACCCGATTCATTCCGGAGCACTCATGCAGACCGATCCACTCCGCGCGGACGCCATGCGCATCGGCACGCCGCTTTCCCCCAACGCCACGCGCGTGATGCTGCTCGGCGCGGGCGAGCTCGGCAAGGAAGTGATCATCGCGCTGCAGCGCCTCGGCGTCGAAGTCATCGCCGTCGATCGCTATGCGAACGCGCCGGGGCATCAGGTCGCGCATCGCGCGCACGTAATCGACATGACCGACGCCGCCGCGCTGCGCGCAATCGTCGAAAAGGAACAGCCGCATCTGATCGTGCCGGAGATCGAGGCGATCGCCACCGACGCGCTCGCGGACATCGAAGCGGCCGGCCTCGCGACCGTCATTCCGACGGCCCGCGCCACGCAGCTCACGATGAACCGCGAGGGCATTCGCCGTCTCGCGGCCGAGGAGCTCGGCTTGCCGACATCGCCTTATGCGTTCGCGCAATCGCTCGACGAGATGAAGGCGGCGATCGCGAAGATCGGCTTTCCGTGCGTGGTGAAGCCGGTGATGTCGTCGTCGGGCAAGGGGCAATCGGTGCTGAGAAGCGATGCCGACGTCGAACCCGCGTGGAACTATGCGATGGCGGGCGGCCGCGTGAATTTCGGGCGCGTGATCGTCGAGGGGTTCATCGACTTCGAATACGAGATCACGCAGCTCACCGTGCGCGCGGCGGACCCCGAAAGCGGCGCGACGCAGACGTATTTCTGCGAGCCGATCGGTCACGTGCAGGTGGCGGGCGATTACGTCGAATCGTGGCAGCCGCAGGCGATGAGCCCGGCCGCGCTCGACAAGGCGCGCGATGTCGCCGCCAAGGTGACGACCGCGCTCGGCGGGCGCGGGCTCTTCGGCGTCGAACTCTTCGTGCGCGGCGACGACGTCTGGTTCTCGGAAGTCAGCCCGCGTCCGCACGACACCGGCCTCGTCACGCTCGCGACGCAGCGCTTCTCCGAGTTCGAACTGCATGCGCGCGCGATCCTCGGCTTGCCCGTCGATACCGCCTTGCGCACGCCGGGCGCGTCCGCCGTGATCTACGGCGAGCTGGAGGAGAAGGGCATCGCGTTCGAAGGCGTCGCGCAGGCGCTCGCCGTGCCCGGTGCCGATTTGCGGCTCTTCGGCAAGCCGGAGAGCTTCGCGAAGCGCCGCATGGGCGTCGCGCTCGCGACGGGCGTCGACACGGACGAAGCGCGCGAGCGCGCGAAGCGGGCGGCGTCGAAGGTCAGGCCGGTGTCGGCCGTATGACGGGCGCCCGGGCGGGAGCGATGAGTTGAACACGAAGTGGAAAGTGCTGGCCGCGCTCGTCGCGACATCTCTCGGTGTCTCGGGCTGCGGGCTCGCGGCGGCGCCGTGCCGGATCGTGTCGGCGGGCCTCAAGATCGTGCCGGTCGTCGGTCACGTTGCGGCCGCGCCAACCGATGCGTGCGCGGACGTGATCGATCCGTGAACGGCAATGCCCGCATCGACCTCCAACGAATCGCGGATCGAATGATGAAGACACTTCTCGCGCTCACTATCGCGTCGCTCGTCGCCGAGGCGGCATTCGCGATGCCGCTCACCGTGCCGCAAATCCAGACCGCGTCGACGCAAACCACGCGCTACGACTGCAAGGACGGCAAGAGCGTATCGGTGCAGTACACCAGTACGCGCAACCATCAGAGCTTCGCGGCGCTGACCGTCGACGGGCGCAAGCTGCTGTTCGTGAACGTGATCGCGGGATCGGGCGCGAAATACGTCGCCGATCAATACACGTGGTGGACCAAGGGTCCGCAGGCCAATCTCTACGACGAGATGGCCGCGAAGGATGCGCTGCCGCTGCTCGCCGATTGCGAGGCGCGCAAGAAGTAGGCGCGGCGCGTGCCCGGATGCCGCCGGCCGTGCGCTGCGCGCCGCCGGAGCGCTTTGCCGGGCGGTGCTACAATGTGCGGCCTTCCGGTAGTGAAACTCGCAGCCGGACCGCATTTACGGATTTTCCGGCATCGCCGTCGATGCCGGCTCGAGCGGTGCACGGGCTTCGAACGAGCCGCCGCTTGACGAGAACGAGCGATGCCGCGTGCCTTGAAGGCGTCATCGAAGCCGTGTTCCATCTGGGAGCGCGGGCTCGCGAACTGAAACGGACGGCGCTCGAAACGGGCGAGCCAGGCTCGATGAACCGGCCGCCTCATCCAGCGCCGCGCACATTGCGCACGACTGACGCGCCGCGTGCGCCAACGAAATCCATCCGCGTGAGCAACCGATCGCGACGATCGACCGAACCATCCGACCGCCGACCGATTTATCACGCGCGCCGCATCGCGCGGCACTTTAGCGAAAGCCAATATAGTCACCATGTCCGATCCCGTCGCCACGAGCACGTCCACCGCACAGGCCGCCGCGCCTACGTTCGACCAGTTCGGCTTGTCCGCCGACATCCTGAAAGCGGTGCGCGAGTCCGGCTACACCACGCCCACGCCCATTCAGGCGCAGGCGATTCCGGTCGTCCTCGCGGGCCGCGACGTCATGGGCGCCGCGCAGACCGGCACCGGCAAGACCGCGAGCTTCTCGCTGCCGATCATCCAGCGCCTGCTGCCCTCGGCAAATACGAGCGCCTCGCCCGCGCGCCATCCGGTGCGCGCGCTGATGCTCACGCCGACGCGCGAGCTCGCCGACCAGGTCGCCGCCAACGTGCAGACCTACTCGAAGCACACGCCGCTGCGCAGCACGGTCGTGTTCGGCGGCGTCGACATGAATCCGCAGTCCGACGCGCTGCGCCGCGGCGTCGAGATCCTGATCGCGACGCCGGGCCGCCTGCTCGATCACGTGCAGCAAAAGACCGTGAATCTCGGCCAGGTGCAAATGCTCGTGCTCGATGAAGCCGACCGCATGCTCGACATGGGCTTCCTGCCCGACCTGCAACGCATCCTGAATCTGTTGCCGAAGGAGCGTCAGACGCTGCTTTTCTCGGCAACGTTCTCGGCTGAAATCAAGAAGCTCGCGTCCACTTATCTGCGCAATCCGCAGACGATCGAAGTCGCGCGCAGCAATTCGACCAACGCGAACGTGCGCCAGATCGTCTACGAGGTTCACGAGAGCGACAAATCCGGCGCGGTGGCGCAACTCATCCGCGAGCGCGAACTGAAGCAGGTGATCGTGTTCTGCAACAGCAAGATCGGCGCGAGCCGGCTCGCGCGCGTGCTGGAACGTGAGGGCATCGTCGCGACGGCGATTCACGGCGACCGCACGCAGAGCGAGCGCATGCAGGCGCTCGACGCGTTCAAGCGCGGCGAGATCGAAGCGCTCGTCGCCACCGACGTCGCCGCGCGCGGTCTCGATATCGCCGAGTTGCCCGCTGTCATCAACTTCGATCTGCCGTTCAACGCGGAAGATTACGTGCACCGCATCGGCCGCACGGGGCGCGCGGGCGCATCCGGCGATGCACTGTCGCTGTGCAGCGCGAACGAGCGCAAGCAGCTTGCCGATATCGAGAAGCTGATCAAGCGTCCGCTCGACGTCGAGCCGCTCGAAGTGACGACGCGTGCGCGCCGTGACGGCCCGGGCTCGTCACCGCGCCGCGAGGAGCGCTTCGGGCGTCCGGAGCGCGGCGAGCATCGGCATGCATCGCGCGATGAAGCCGGTTCGCGCCGCCGCACGACGGGCACGCATGATCGTCCGCGCGGCCGTCAGCAGCCCATCGACGAGTTCTTCCTGAAGCCGTATGAGCCGTCGCCCTCGGCGATGAAGCGTCAGGAGGAAACGGTCGAGCCCGAGCGCAAGACCGCGCCGAAGCAGCCGCTCGCGGCGTTGCTGGGCGGTTTGGGGATGCCGCGCAAGTCGTCGTGATCTCCATGTTTCGAATGAAAAAGGCAGCCCGCGCGGCTGCCTTTTTTGCATTCGAACGAATCTAGCGCCCGAAGCGCTTCGCCCATTCGGCTGTCGCTGCGCGGTAGAACGCGTCGAGCGTATCGGCCGATGCCTCGATGCCGAGATGCCGCGCCGCCTCGACGAGCGCATCGAGCGGGGCGTGCCGGTCGAGCGGCGCGGCGCCCGTCTGCTTGCTCAGCTTTTCGCCGATGCCGTTGTTGACGACGGGCACGTGCAGATAAAGCGGCGTCGGCACCCCGAGACACTGTTGCAGATAGACCTGCCGCGCGGTCGAATCGAGGAGATCGGCGCCGCGCACGACGTGGGTGATGTCCGCGTCGGCATCGTCGACGACCACGGCGAGCTGATACGCCCACAGACCGTCCGCGCGCTTCAGTGCGAAATCGCCGACGTCGGTGGCGAGATCCTGCGTCTGCGGTCCCTGCCAGCGATCCACAAAGCTGATACGCGCCGCGTCGCCGTCCGGCACGCGCAGCCGCCATGCGCGCGCAGGCTTTCCGTGCAGGCCGTTGCGGCACGTGCCGGGATAGGCGAGCGTGGCATGACGCGCATGCGCGTGCACGAGCGAATCGGCGATTTCGCGCCGCGTGCAGCCGCACGGATAGATGAAGCCCGCCGCCTGCAATCGCTCGAACGCGGCCTGATACGCCGCGCCGCGCTCGCTTTGCCAGACCGGCGTCTCGTCCGAATGCATGCCGAAGTGCGCGAGCGTCGCGAGGATGTCATCGGCGGCGCCGGGCACGGTGCGCGGGGCATCGACGTCTTCGATGCGCACGATCCAGCTTCCGCCGCGCGCGCGCGCATCGAGAAAACTCGCGAGCGCGCTGACGAGCGATCCCGCGTGCAACGGGCCGGTAGGCGAGGGCGCGAAGCGGCCGCGATAGGTCATGGGGCGTTCATTGGGCGTTATGCCGCCTGACTGACCTTGGCCTCGGGATGGCAGGCGGGGCACTTTTCGCCCGGCTTGTAGAGCGGCGATTGCTGATCTTCGATGCTGACCACCGCGCGGCAGCCGAAGCATTGCGCGGTCGCGGTTGGCTGCAGGTTCGGATCGAGCGCCGTGCGGTAATCGAACACGAAGCATTCGCCCGTGTAATGCGCGCCGCCGACTTCCTCGAAGTACTTCAGGATGCCGCCTTCGAGCTGATACACATGCTCGATGCCGACTTCCTTCATGTGAATCGCAGCCTTTTCGCAGCGGATTCCGCCCGTGCAGAAGGACACGACCGTCTTTCCTTCGAGGTCCGCGCGATTCTGCTCGATGACTTCCGGAAACTCGCTGAACTTCGTGATGCGGTAATCGAGCGCGTGATCGAACGTGCCGACATCGACTTCGAACGCATTGCGCGTGTCGAGCATCACGACCGGGCGGCCCGCGTCGTCGTGGCCGCGGTCGAGCCAGGCCTTCAGCGTGGGCGCATCGACGGCGGGCGCGCGGCCGAGTTCCGGCTGGATCGCGGGCTTTTTCATCGTGATGATTTCGCGTTTCAGCTTGACCAGCATGCGGCGGAACGGCTGCTTCGCGGAAAGGCTTTCCTTGAATTGGAGATCGGCGAAGCGGCCGCCGAAGAGCGCGTCCGTGCGCAGGTAGTCGATGAACTCGCGGACTTGGGCAATCGGCCCCGCGATGAAAAGATTGATGCCCTCCGGAGCCAGCAGAATCGTGCCTTTCAGGCCGAGCGCGTTGCAGCGTTCAGTGACGAGCGGCCGCCAGGCGGGGCCGTCTTCGATGGTGACGAATTTGTAGGCGGAGAGGTTCAGGATGCTCATGATCGGATGACGCGAAAAACGGCTGTAACGGGTAAAAAGTGCGGACGGCAATCCGCCGCAAAACACGTATTATCCCGCAAACGGCGCGCGGCTTTCCCGGATTCGCCTCGCCGCGTCGCGAGGCCTTGCGCGCGCGCAATTTCAGCCGCGCGGGCAGGCCTTGTCCGTTCGGCCAACACGGGCGCCGCATCCGTTTTCGAGATGGCCCGCATGTACAATACCGCCATGTCAGATCCCCGCTTCGTTCATCTCCGCGTCCACTCCGAATTCTCGATCGCCGACGGCATCGTGCGGCTGGACGACGTCGTCAAAGCTGCCGCAAAAGACGGGCAAGGCGCGCTCGCGCTGACCGATCTCGGCAATGCATTCGGCCTCGTGCGCTTCTATAAGGAAGCGCGCGGCAAGGGCGTGAAGCCCATCGCCGGCTGCGACGTCTGGATCACCAATCCCGACGATCGCGACAAACCCTCGCGCCTCCTTCTTCTCGTACGCGACAAGCAGGGCTATCTCAACCTGTGCGAGCTGTTGAGCCGCGCATGGCTGACGAACCAGTACCGCGGCCGCGCCGAAGTGATGGTCGAGTGGCTCGACGAAGGTCTGGCCGAAGGGTTGCTGGCGCTGTCGGGTGCGCAGGCGGGCGATATCGGTATGGCGTTCGCGGCCGGCAATGCGGCCAGCGCGCAACGCAATGCCGAGCGCTGGTCGAAGCTTTTTCCGAACGCGTTCTATATCGAGTTGCAGCGCGCCGGTCAGCCGGGCGAACAGGGCTACGTTCAGGAAGCCGTGAAGCTCGCGGCGAAGCTCAAGCTGCCGGTGGTCGCCACGCATCCGATGCAGTTCATGACGCCCGACGACTTCACCGCGCACGAAGCGCGCGTGTGCATTTCGGAAGGCGATATCCTCGCGAATCCGCGTCGTCAGAAGCGCTTCACGCAGGACCAGTTTTTCCGCACGCAGGACGAAATGTGCACGCTGTTCGCGGACATTCCGTCGGCGCTCGCGAACACCGTCGAAATCGCCAAGCGCTGCAATCTCACGCTCGAACTCGGCAAGCCGAAGCTGCCGCTTTTCCCGACGCCCGATGGCATGTCGCTCGACGACTACCTCGTGCAGTTGTCGAAGGAAGGACTGGAAGTTCGCCTGCAGCAGCTTTATCCCGATGAAACCGAACGCGCCGCGCAGCGCGAGACGTACTACGCGCGCCTCGACTTCGAGTGCGGCACGATCATCAAGATGGGCTTTCCGGGCTACTTCCTGATCGTCGCCGACTTCATCATGTGGGCGAAGAACAACGGCGTGCCGGTCGGGCCGGGCCGCGGCTCGGGCGCGGGCTCGCTCGTCGCGTATGCGCTCGGCATCACGGATCTGGACCCGCTGCGCTACAACCTGCTGTTCGAGCGCTTCCTGAATCCGGAACGGGTGTCGATGCCCGACTTCGATATCGACTTCTGTCAGGAAGGGCGCGACCGCGTCATTCAGTACGTGAAGGGCAAGTACGGCGCGGACGCGGTATCGCAGATCGCCACGTTCGGCACGATGGCCGCGAAGGCGGCGGTGCGCGATATCGGCCGCGTGCTCGATCTCGGCTACATGTTCACCGACGGCGTCGCCAAGCTGATTCCGTTCAAGCCGGGCAAGCACGTGACCATCGCGGATGCGATGAAGGAAGAGCCCACGCTGCAGGAGCGCTTCGATTCCGAAGACGAAGTGCATCAGCTGCTCGAACTCGCGCAGCGCGTGGAAGGGCTCACGCGAAACGTGGGCATGCACGCGGGCGGCGTGCTAATCGCGCCGGGCAAGCTCACGGATTTCTGCCCGCTCTACACGCAGGGCGAAGACGGCGGAGTCGTCAGTCAGTACGACAAGGACGACGTGGAAGCCGTCGGGCTCGTGAAGTTCGACTTTCTGGGCCTGACCACGCTCACGATTCTGGATTGGGCCGAGCGGTACATCCGCCGTCTCGATCCGTCGAAGAAGGACTGGAATCTCGCACAGGTGGCGCTGGACGATCCGGCATCGTTCTCGATTCTCAAGAAAGCGAACACCGTCGCCGTGTTCCAGCTGGAAAGCCGCGGCATGCAGGGCATGCTGAAGGACGCGCAGCCGGACCGCTTCGAGGACATCATCGCGCTGGTGGCGTTGTATCGACCCGGCCCGATGGACCTGATCCCGAGCTTCTGCGCGCGTAAGCACGGGCGCGAGATCGTCGAGTATCCGGACCCGCGTGTCGAGCCTGTTCTGAAAGAGACCTACGGCATCATGGTCTATCAGGAGCAGGTGATGCAGATGGCGCAGATCATCGGCGGCTACTCGCTCGGCGGCGCGGACTTGCTGCGCCGCGCGATGGGCAAGAAGAAGCCCGAAGAGATGGCGCAGCACCGCGAACTGTTCGCGGATGGCGCGGCGAAGAACGGCCTCACGCGCGAGAAGTCCGACGAAATCTTCGACTTGATGGAGAAGTTCGCGGGCTACGGCTTCAACAAGTCGCACGCGGCCGCGTATGCGCTGCTCGCGTATTACACGGCGTGGCTGAAGGCGCATCATCCGGCCGAATTCATGGCGGCCAACATGTCGCTCGCGATGGACGACACCGACAAGGTGAAGATCCTCTTCGAGGATTGTGCGACGAACGGCATGAAGGTGCTGCCGCCGGACATCAACCAGTCGGCGTATCGTTTCGAGCCGGTCGCGGAAGCCGACGGCACGCGCTCGAAGACCATCCGCTACGGTCTGGGCGCCGTGAAGGGCAGCGGCCAGAACGCGATCGAGGAAATCCTGCGTGCGCGCGAGGACGGCCCGTTCGTCGATCTGTTCGATTTCTGCGAGCGCATCGACCGTCGCGTGGTGAACCGCCGCACGGTGGAAGCGTTGATTCGCTCGGGCGCGTTCGACACGTTGCACGCGAATCGCGCGCAACTGCTCGCGTCCGTCCCGCTCGCGATGGAAGCCGCCGATCAGGCTGCCGCCAACGCGATGCAGGCCGGCCTGTTCGACATGGGCGACGCGCCGCTCGCCAAACACGAACTCATCGACGAACCCGAGTGGTCCGACAAGAAGCGCCTGCAGGAAGAGAAGACCGCGCTCGGCTTCTATCTGTCGGGCCATTTGTTCGACGCCTACAAGGGCGAAGTGCGCCGCTTCGTGCGCCAGAAGATCGGCGAACTGAAGGAAGGGCGCGACAAGCTCGTCGCGGGCGTGATCTCCGCGATGCGCACGCAGATGACCCAGCGCGGCAAGATGCTGATCGTCAATCTCGACGACGGCAGCGGCCAGTGCGAAGTCACCGTCTTCAACGAGCAGTTCGAAGCGAACAAGGCGCTCTTCAAGGAAGACGAGCTGCTCGTCGTGCAAGGCATGGCGCGTAACGACGCGTTCACGGGCGGCATCCGCTTCACCGTCGATACGGCGATGGATCTCGAGCGCGCGCGCAGCCGCTACGCGCAGTCGGTGAAGGTCGAGATGAACGGCAACGCCGATGCCTTGCGTCTGCGCCGTGTCCTCGAGGCGCATGCTGCCGGCGCGCAAGCTGAAGCGCCGCCACCCGCACCCGCAAGAGAAAACGGCCGGCAGCGGCAATCCGCGCCGATTCCGAACGGTCTGAACGTGAGCATCGTCTATCGCAGCGAGCACGCCGAAGGCGAGGTGCGCCTCGGCGATGCGTGGCGCGTCAAGCCCACCGACGATCTCATCACGGCGCTGCGCGGCGAGTTCGCGGGCAGCGCGATCGAAATCGTCTACTGATGCGCATCGGCATATCGGCGAATGCGCTGAAGCATTCCGGCGGCCTCGAACGCTATGCCATGGATCTCGTGCGCGGCCTCGCCGCCGCGGGCTTCGACGGCAGGCAGAAGCCCGCGTTCTTCGCGCGCAAGATCGATATGTCCCTGCCCGAAAGCCGGTTGATCGAGCCGCACCGCATCAAGGTGTCGTTTCTGCCGGGCAAGCTGCGCGACGCGTATTTCTCGTGGGCGCTGAAGCGCGCGCGCAGAAAAGCGAAGGTCGACGTGCTGATCGGCTGCAATCGCGTTGAAGGCTCGGACATCGCGATTTGCGGCGGCACACATATCGGCTTTCTGCGCGCAACAGGGCGGCGGGAGAAGCGTTCGGACACGCGGCAGATCGCGCTCGAGCGCCGCCAGTATGCGCAGGCACAGGTGATCGTCGCGCATTCGGACATGATGCGCGACGAGCTTCGCACGCTCTACGGCATCGACGATGAAAAAATCCGCGTGCTCTATCCGCCCGTCGACGGCGCGCGCTTCGCTCCGGTCGATGCCGCAGAACGCGCGCGCCTGCGCGGGCAGTTCGGCTTCAAAGCCGATGAAACCGTTCTGCTGTTTCCGTCGAGCAGTCATGTGCGCAAGGGCCTGCCGCTGATCGAAAAGGCGCTCGCCGGCATGAAGGTGGTCGTCGCGGTCGCGGGACGCGCACCCGAGAATCCGGCAGCGAACGTCCGCTATGTGGGATATGCGAAGAACATCGAGGACGCGTACCGCGCGGCCGATTTCACGATTCTCGCGTCGAGTTACGAGCCGTTCGGGCTCGTCGGCATCGAATCGGTGATGTGCGGCACGCCGGTGATTTTCCCCGCGTGCATCGGTTGCTGCGATGCCATCGCGGATCGCGCGAAGCACGTCTTCAAATCGGGCGACGCCGACGACCTGCGCCGCACGGTGCTCGATGCCATCGAAGCGCGGCGCGGCGATGCGCGTGTTTCGGGCGAGACCGTGCGCTACGACACGAGCGTCGCTTCGCACGTGCGCGCGCTGATCGGGCTCGCGAACGACATCCGCCAGACGCGCTGAGACGTTCAGCGCACTTCGTTCAGGTGCGCGAGCTTCAGAAAACGGTAGTAGACGGTCTGCGCGTTGAATGCCGCGATCATGAAGCCGGTCTTGCCGTCGAGAAATCCGCGCCGCAGCACGTAAGTCCGCACGAACGCCCATGCGCCGCGCGCGAGCGCAATGCCGAAGCTGCCGCGTTTGCTCGCGGCGTGGCGTTGCTGCGCGCCTGCCGTCGAGTACGCGTCCAGCTTGCGCAAGACCGCTTCGAAATCCTCGTAGGAGTAGTGCATCAGCTTGCCGGACAGGCGCGCGACGGGCTTGCCCGTGGACAGCACGAGCCGCTCGTGCACGAGATCGGGCGAGAAGCGCGCCGTGCCGCGCCGGAACAGCCGCGGAATCCAGTCCGGATACCAGCCGCTGTGCTTCACCCACACGCCGCAAAAGCTCGACAGACGATCGACCGCGTACACGTCCGCCTGTGGATCGGTGATCGCGGCGCGGATCGAGTCGGCCAGTTCCGGCGACACGATTTCGTCGGCGTCGATGGAAAGCACCCAGTCGGTCGAGAGCGCGTCGAGTGCGCGATTCTTCTGCGGGCCGAAGCCCGGCCAGTCGCGCGCCTCGATCACGCGCGCGCGATGCGCCTCGGCGATGCCCGCGGTGGCGTCGGTGCTGCCGCCGTCGACGACGACGATTTCATCGGCGAACGAGACGGCCTGCAGGCATTGCGCGAGCCGCGCGGCCGCGTTGTAGGTGATGATGGCGATGCCAAGCGTTGTGCGGGACATGGAGCGTGGACCGGCGTGCGTGTTGGTATAATTATTGAATACTGGTGGGCTGGGCGTCATGCGAGGCATTGCGCCATGCTCGGACCAGACGTGAAGAGTAAAGAGGCCGCGGGCCTCTTTTTGTTGTCAGGGTGGACAGAGGCCGATAGTGTGCCTGAGCGGCGCGCGTAGCAACAGATCGGCCGAGGCGAGTCTGGTTCCATCACAGCCGTCATCGAGGATCCGATTTTCACTTCGCGAGCCGCATCGACATTCATGAAAACAAAGCGGCCAGGCGAGCTCCACCTGCAAACGGGAGCGCGCATCGCACCTGTCCCGCCCGCGAGTCGGGCGCGAGCCATCCTGTTCTGATCCTATGAGCCGACTCTCCGGGCGCATCCGCATCATTGCCCGAGCGCTACCCAAGCTTGCGTTGAAGGCGTTTCGCCGGCGCCCGGCCGATGTGTCGAGCATTCTGATCGCGCATCATCTGCTGCTCGGCGACACCTTGCTGCTGACGCCGCTCGTCGCGAAGCTGCGCGATCGCTATCCGCATGCGCGCATCGCGCTCACGTGTCCCAAGGCGATCGTGCCGCTCTATGCCGGACGGCCCTATGGCGCCGACGCGCTGCCTTTCGATCCGCGCGACACGGCGAGCGTTTCGGCGGTGCTGAAGTCCGGCCCGTACGATCTCGGCATCGTCGTCGGCGACAACCGTCACGCGTGGCTCGCCATCGCGGCGAAGTGCCGCTGGATCGTCGGTCACGGCGACGATACGCCCGCGTGGAAGAACTGGCCGCTCGACGAGTCGCATCCCTATCCTGCGAAGCCCGCCGCATGGGCCGATATCGCCGCGACGCTCATCGAAGGGCCGCCGCCGGCGCGCTATCGGCCGGACGACTGGCCGGCGCCGGCCGTTGCGCCGTTCGCGGAAGCGGACGCGGCATTGCTCGCGCGGCCCTACGTGGTGCTGCATCCCGGCGCGAGCACGTCCGTCAAGCGCTGGCCGCACGATCGCTGGCGCGCGCTCGCGGCGCGCGTCGAGCAGATGGGCTACACGCCGGTGTGGAGCGGCGGTCCGGGTGAAGCCGACCTCGTCCGCGCGATCGATCCGGAAGGGCGGCATGCGAATTTCGCGGGCCGCGTGGGACTCGGCGAGCTGTGGCAACTGTTCGCGCGGGCGCGCGCGATCGTCTGCCCGGACACGGGCGTCGCGCATCTGGGGCGCATGGTGGGCGTGCCGACCGTCACGCTCTTCGGGCCCGGCAACGCCATGATCCACGGCGCGGGCGAGTTCTGGCGCGATGCGCCCTTCAGGCCGGTTACCATCGTCGACATGCCGTGCCGCGACGAGCCCTTCATCTTTCGACGGCGCGTGCCGTGGGTGCGCCGCTGCGACCGCAACGAAACGACGTGCGTCGCATGGCGCGGCGATCATGCCGAATGCATGGGCCTCATTTCGCTCGATGCGGTGAGCCGGGCACTCGAGGAGATGTTGACGGAAGGTCTATGACGACAAAAACGTATCGTTTTCAGCCCGATTGGTTTCTTTGGATCGGCGCGCCCGTCATTCTCTTCGTGGTCGCGTTCGCACATATGACGGCGGTCGAGAACATCGCGCTCGGTTTCGTCGGCATCGGCACGATCGCGGTGGCGGCGACGCGCGGTGCGCCTTTTCCGCTGCGCTGGCCGCTGCTCGCGCCCGTCGTGCTGTGGGCCGCGTGGGCGCTCGCGTCGGTGTCGTGGTCGGTGTATCCGTCCGAGAGCATGCATGCGTGGCTGGACGAAGTGTTCTATCCGCTCTTCGCCTTCTTCGGCTTCTGGCTCGTGGGCGCGCGCATGGCGAAACCCGAGCGGCTGGTCCTTGCGCACTGGCTCGGCTGCGCGCTCGTCGCCCTGATCAGCGTCGTGCACTGGGGGCAACTGCAGCCGCCCACCGCCGATACCTTCATGCTGCATTACTACAACCGCGTCGGTCACACGAGCACGATCGCGCTCTTCGCGATGGCGCTCTTCGCCGGGATGCTGTTCGACGGGAAGTGGCGCGCGATCGGCGTGACGGGCGTGCTCTTCTGCGTGTTCATCGGGGTGGCGACGCTCAACCGCTTCTTCGGACTTGCGGCTTTCGTCACGCTCGCGATCGCGCTGTATCCGCTTTATCGGCGGCACATGGTGCTGGCGGCGGTGGCGCTGTCGATCGTCGGTATCGCGGCGATCGGCACGCTCGAATTCAGCTCGCGCAGCCGCTTCGCTCAATTGCCGCCGTCGCTGGCCGCGCACGGCGTGACGATCGAAGGCGATCGCGTTCCGGTGCCGTCGTTCCTGCCGGGCATCGGCGACACCATCGCCGCCGACACGCGCCCGCGCCTGTGGGCCTTCTACAGCAAGGTCGGCGAGCCGCATTCGTGGATCGGCATCGGCTTCGGCAAGCCGCTGCCGGGCGAGGTTTACAGGAAGCAGATGCCGCCGCGACTGCTCGCCGCCGAACCGCAGGCGCTCACGCACGCGCACAACCTGTTCCTGAACACGTGGCTCGAGACGGGCGTCGTCGGCGTCGTGCTGGAAGCGGCGCTCTTCGTCGGGCTCGTGATCCGCTTCTGGCGGCTGAGGCGCGAGGTGCCGTGGCTTGCGGCGGGCGGCATCGCGCTCGTCGGCGGGATGATCGCAAAAAACTCGACCGACGATTTCATGTGGCAGACCACCGCGCTCGCGTTCTGGTGCTTCGCCGGGCTGATGCTCGGCCGCGGCGAACGCCTGACGGGCCGGCTGCCGCCGCCGCGCGGCGCTTTCGCAACCGCAACCGAAACCGAAACCGCCAATCCGCGGCAATAGGCGCTCCGGACACCTACATTCGACCGCGCCGCCCACAGGATTAGAATGGCGGATTCTCGTGTGCTGATCCGCACCGCGAATCGAACCGGCGCACTTTTACGCAAACCGAACACCGAGGAAAGATTTGAGCCAGAAGCAGACATTGCGCAAGACCATCGGCGCGGGCGAAAGCAGCTCGCCGACGGCCGTCATGAGGCGGCTATGGCCGTATATCCGCCCGCTGCTCGGCACGGTGTTTCTCGGCCTGTTGACGATGGGCATCGTCGCCGCGACCGAGGCGGGCATCCCGATGCTGCTGAAGCCGCTGCTCGACCACGGCTTCGGCTCGAAGAGCAGCGATCACGCGAAATGGCTCGTGCCGGCCGCCGTCATCGGGCTTGCGCTGGTGCGCGGCGGGGCGCAGTACGCATCGGGCTATTTCCTCTCATACGTGACGAACAAGATCCTGCTGCAACTGCGGCTCGAGATGTTCCAGCGCATGATCCACACGAGCGCCGGCTTCTTCCAGCGCGAGACGGCGAGTACGGTCATCAACGCGGTCGTCTTCGAGGTCAACCAGATTTTGAGCGTGCTGCAGAGCGTCGTCGTCACGCTCGTGCGCGACTCGCTGACGGTGGTGTTCCTGCTCGGCTATCTGTTCATCCTGAACTGGCGTCTCACGCTGATCGTCGCGGTGATTCTTCCGGCGATCGGCTGGCTCGTCAGCAAGATCAACCGGCGGCTGCGGCGCCTGAACCGCGAGCATCAGACCCTCACCAATGAGCTGTCGTATATCGTCGAGGAGACGGTCGGCGGCTACAAGGTCGTGAAGGTGCACAACGGCGAGCCGTACGAGATCGGCCGCTTCTCGGAAATGAGCCATCGCCTGCGCGGCTACTCGATGCGCATGCAGGTGTCGGGCGGCCTCGCGCAGCCGCTCACGCAGTTTCTCGCGTCGATCGCGCTCGCCATCGTCATCACGATCGCGGTCGTGCAGTCGGCGAACGACCAGACGACCGTTGGCGGTTTTGTCGCGTTCGTCACGTCGATGCTGCTCGTGATCTCGCCGCTCAAGCATCTGATCGACATCAATCAGCCCATGCAGCGCGGCATGACGGCGGCGGAGCTGATCTTCGGCCTGATCGACGAACCCGCGGAGCCGGAGGGTGGCGGCAAGCGTCTGCCGCGCGCGCGCGGCGAAGTCGAGTTCCGGGACGTGACCTTCAGCTACGGCTCGATCGACCGGCCGACGCTCGATCGCGTGTCGTTCAAGGTCGCGCCGGGCGAGATGGTCGCGCTGGCAGGCCCGTCGGGCAGCGGCAAGACGACGCTCGTGAATCTGCTGCCGCGGTTCTTCGATCCGCGCGGCGGTCAGGTGCTCGTCGACGGCGTGTCGATCACCGAATACAACCTCCACGACCTTCGCGATCAGCTCGCGATGGTCAGCCAGGATGTCGTCCTCTTCAACGATACGATCGCGGCGAACGTCGCATACGGCCAGACGCCGGATCGCGAGCGCGTGATGGCGGCGCTCGCGGCGGCGAATCTGTCGGATGTGGTGACTTCGTTGCCCGAGGGAATCGATACGCTGATCGGCGGCAATGGTATGCGTCTGTCGGGTGGGCAGCGTCAGCGTCTCGCGATCGCGCGGGCCATCTATAAGGATGCGCCGATCCTGATTCTCGACGAAGCCACCTCAGCGCTGGATTCGGAGTCGGAGCGGCACGTGCAGTCTGCGCTCGAGACGCTGATGAAGGGACGCACGACGCTCGTCATCGCGCACCGGCTGTCGACAATCGAGCGCGCGGACCGGATCCTCGTGATGGAGGCGGGGCGCATTGCCGAGCAGGGCAGCCATGCCGAACTGCTGCGCAAGGACGGACTGTATGCGCACTTGCATCGGATTCAGTATCAGCAGCAGGCGGCGTGAGAGTTTGACCGGACGAGGAATTTCTTGCGTGGAAACATAAGATATTCCTTGTTCACACGCTGCGCGGCAAACCGGATGATGTCCGCTCCAAGACGAGACGGACTCATCCTATGGCCAACTACAAATATCCCCAATTTCTCAATCAAAGCAATCACGCTGCTTTTGACTCGATCTCTGATCCCGGACAAGCCACTCCGAATTCTGGAATCTATCGATGCGAGGTTTGCGGTCACAGCGTCGTGTCTACGCTCGGTCATCCGCTGCCGCCGCAAAATCATCATCAGCATTCGAGTAGGCAAGCGATTCGTTGGCGGTTGATCGTAGCAACGCATTGAAGTCAAAGACGAGGGCGCGCGCTCGAGGAGTTCGATCGCATTGCCGGCGCCCTCGTGTATCGAGACCGAAGTCACATCAGCACGATGTCATACTGCTCCTGGCTGAGATTGCTCTCGACCTGCAACGAAACCGGCTTGCCGATGAAGTCCATCAGCATTGCCAGATGCTGTGACTCTTCCTCGAGAAACAGATCGATCACCTGCTGCGAAGCCACCACCCGAAACTCACGCGGATTGAATTGCCGCGATTCACGCATGATTTCGCGCAGCACGTCGTAGCACACCGTGCGCGGCGTCTTCACTTGCCCCTTGCCCTGACAAACGGGACAAGGCTCGCACAACACATGCGCGAGCGATTCGCGCGTGCGCTTGCGCGTCATCTCGACGAGCCCGAGCTGCGAAAACCCATTGACGGTCACGCGCGTGCGATCCCGCGACAACGCCTTCTTCAGCTCGCCCAGCACCTGATCCCGATGCTCGACATTTTCCATGTCGATGAAATCGATGATGATGATCCCGCCGAGATTCCTCAAGCGCAGTTGCCGCGCGATGGTATGCGCCGCTTCGAGATTGGTTTTGAAGATCGTGTCGTCGAAATTGCGCGCGCCGACATAGCCGCCCGTATTCACGTCGATGGTCGTCATCGCTTCGGTCTGGTCGATCATCAGATAGCCGCCCGACTTGAGATCGACGCGCCGCGATAGCGCCCGCTGAATCTCCGCCTCGATGTTGTACAGATCGAAGAGCGGCCGCTCGCCGGTGTAGTGATGCAGGCGCGACGCAACCGCCGGCGTGAACTCCGCGGCGAAATCCGCGAGCATCTGGAACGTCTCGCGCGAATCGACCTGAATGCGCGTGGTTTCGTCGTTGACGAAGTCGCGTAGCACACGCTGCGCGAGATTCAGATCCTGATAGAGCAGGCTAGTGGGCGGCACGCGCTGCGCTTGCGCCACGATCGTCGCCCACGTCTTGCGCAGATATGCGACGTCCGCCGCGAGTTCCTCGCTCGTCGCATCCTCGGCGATGGTGCGCACGATATAGCCGCCTTTCTCGTCGGCGGGCAGCACGGCCGTCAGACGCGCACGCACGGCCTCGCGCTCCGCTTCGCTCTCGATCTTCTGCGAGATGCCGATATGCGGCTCCTGCGGCAGATACACGAGCGTGCGCCCCGCGATGCTCACCTGCGTGGACAGGCGCGCGCCCTTCGTGCCGATCGGGTCTTTCACGACCTGCACCATCAGCGACTGACCTTCGAAGACGATCTTCTCGATGGGCACATGCGGCGCCGACGAATGCGGCTCGCCCGCGATGCGCGGATGCCAGATATCGGCCACGTGCAAGAACGCGGCGCGCTCGAGTCCGATATCGATGAACGCGGATTGCATGCCCGGCAGCACGCGCACGACCTTGCCGAGATAGACATTGCCGACGCGTCCGCGCGAAAGGGTGCGCTCGACGTGAAGCTCCTGAACGGCGCCTTGCTGAACCAGTGCGACTCGGGTTTCCTGCGGTGTGACGTTGATCAGGATTTCTTCGTTCATGGCCTGTTTAGAATTCGACGCGCGCCACGCGCAAGAGTGCTGCGGTTTCGAAAAGGGGCAGACCCATGATACCCGAATAGGACCCGTCGATTCGCTCGATGAACTCGGCCGCGCGCCCCTGTATGCCGTACGCGCCGGCCTTGCCGAGCGGCTCGCCCGATGCGGCGTAGCGCTGCAGCGCAGCACGATCCGCGCCCGCGAAGCGCACCGCCGAGCGCGAGAGCGCGGGTTCGAGCAACGTGCCGTCGGCATCGACGACGGCGATCGCGGTCAGCACTTCGTGCTCGCGGCCCGCGAGGCGTTCCAGCATCGCGACGGCGTCTTCTTCGTGGAGCGGCTTGCCGAGGATCAGGCCGTCGATGGTCACGGTCGTATCGGCGACGAGGATCGGCGCGCTCGCATGGCCGCCGGCAATGAGCCGCGCGCGCGCCGCGTGCGCCTTCAGCGCGCACACGCGCACGACATACGCATCGGCGGCTTCGCCCGGCAGCTCGGCTTCGAGCGCCTCGGCGTCTTCATCGGGACGGGGAAGAAGGAGTTCGTACCGCACGCCGAGCTGAGCGAGCAACTCCTTGCGGCGCGGGCTTTGGGAAGCGAGATAAACGAAGGGATAAGTCGGCATCGTGGGGTTGGATTCGAATGGCGCGCAGGTCATTCGATCCAGACTTCCCAGACTCCGAATGGCCTCACGCGCGATGATAAGGATGATTCTGCGTGATGCTCCACGCGCGGTAAAGCTGTTCGGCGAGCAGCACGCGCACCATGCCGTGCGGCAGCGTCAGGCTCGACACGCGTAGCAATAGTTCGGCCCGTGATTTCACATCGGGATGAAGCCCGTCCGCGCCGCCGATCACGAACGCGACGTCGCGCCCGTCCTGCTGCCAGCCGGGCAGGGCGTTCGCGAGTTGCATCGTGGTCCAGTCGCGGCCGCGCTCGTCGAGTGCGACGACGCGCGCGTTCTTCGGCAAGGCGGCTTCGATGCGCTGCTTCTCGGCGGCCATCACGCTCTCGGCATTGCGTCCCGACGAGCGCTGCTCGGGCTTGATCTCCTTGAGCTCGATGCGCAACTCGGGCGGCATGCGCTTCGCGTATTCGTCGAAGCCATTCGTGATCCAGTCGGGCATCTTGTGTCCGACGGCGAGGATGACCAGCTTCATCGAATGAAGCGGCGTCAGTGCTTGCGCGTGGTCTTGCGCGCGGGACGTTTGACCGCGGGCGCGGCGTCTTCGTCGTCCTCGTCTTCGTCGGCCGTGACGCTCGCGCCGCCGAACATGTTCGGCTTCTGCAGCTTCACGCGCACGGGCTTGTCGCCCCAGACTTCCTCGAGGTTGTAGTACTGGCGCAGCGCCGGTTGCAGGATGTGTACGACCGCATCGCCGCAATCGACCAGCACCCATTCGCCGATCTCTTCGCCTTCCGTGCTGATGATGTCGCCGCCGGCTTCCTTGACCTTCTCGCGCACGCTGTTGGCGAGCGCCTTGGTCTGCCGGTTCGACGTGCCGCTCGCGACGACCACGCGGTCGAACAGCGACGTGAGGTGGGTTGTGTTGAACACCTTGATGTCTTGCGCCTTGACGTCTTCGAGACCGTCGATGATCGCGCGTTGAAGCTTCTGAAGTTCCATAGTTACCGTGTCTTTACCGTGTCCGGTACAGATGATGTTGAACAATATAGTCCCATACAGCGCGTGGGACCTGATCCTGGAGCAGGGCGCGAGCCTCCGTCGCGCCCTGCATCGTGCGTGCTGCTTCGCGGATCGCCGTGGCGGATACGTCGAGCAGCAGCGTTTCGTCGATATGCATATGGCCGTGCGGGCTCGCGCGCAATACGTCGGGCGATGCGCGTCGCGCTTCGAGCTCGGCGGCGACTGCCGCGGGCAAGGTCGCGATGTCGAAGCCCGCGCGCGTTTCCACGCAGATGTGCGCGTAGTCGAAGAGGCGCTTCCACTGATGCCACGAATCGAGCTTGACCAGCTGATCCGCGCCCATCAGCAGCGCGATGGACGCATCGGCGCCTTCGCGTTCGCGCCAGTGCGCGAGCGTGTCGACGGTATACGTGTCGCCGTGGCGATCGATCTCATCGGTGGCGACGGTGACCCGCACGCCATCGAGCGAGAGCGATGCCGGCGCCGCGCGCGTCATCGCCAGCCGATGCTCCGGCGCCGATACGCCCGCCTTCTGCCACGGCTGACCGGCGGGCAGGAGCACGAGCTCGGTCAGTTGCAGCAGCTCGACGAAGCGCCTTGCGAGCGCGAGATGCCCGTTGTGAATCGGATCGAAGGTGCCGCCGAAAATGCCGACGCGTTTCGTGCAGGGCGTCACAGCCATTCGCGCCGCACCAGGAAATCGGCGTAGAGCCGCGCTTCCGGCGTGCCCGGCTCCGGCTTCCAGTCGTAGCGCCAGTTTGCGACGGGCGGCATCGACATCAGAATCGACTCGGTGCGTCCGCCGCTTTGCAGGCCGAAGTGCGTGCCGCGGTCGAACACGAGATTGAACTCGACGTAGCGGCCGCGCCGGTAGGCTTGAAACTCGCGCTCGCGCTCGCCATAGGGCGTGTCGCAGCGGCGCTCGATGACCGGCTGATACGCCTTCAGGAACGCATCGCCGACGCTGCGCATCATCGCGAACGAGCGCTCGAAGCCGGGTTCCGAGAAGTCATCGAAGAAAATGCCGCCGATGCCGCGCTGCTCGTCGCGATGTTTCAGATAAAAATACTCGTCGCACCACGTCTTGAAGCGCGGATACAGTTCCGCGCCGAACGGAGCGAGCGCGTCGCGGCAGACCTGATGGAAATGCCGCGCGTCTTCCTCGTAGCCGTAGATCGGCGTGAGATCCATGCCGCCGCCGAACCAGAAGATCGGCGCTTCGCCTTCCCTGGTGGCGGTCAGCATGCGCACGTTCATGTGCACGGTCGGGCAGTGCGGATTGCGCGGATGCATCACGAGCGAGACGCCCAGCGCCTCGAAGCCGCGCCCGGCGAGTTGCGGGCGCGCCGCGCTCGCGGACGGCGGCAGCGCGTCGCCCTGCACGTCCGAGAAACCGATGCCCGCGCGTTCGAAGAAGCCGCCGCCTTCCAGGATGCGCGTCACGCCGCCGCCGCGCAGATGCGCGCCGGGCTCGCGGGTCCAGGCGTCCGTGGCGAAGGCGGTGCCGTCGAAGGCGCCGAGCGCATCGGCGATGCGCGTCTGCAGGCCCGTCAGATAGTCGCGGACGGCCCCGATATCGTGGGCGGCGTCGTGTTCTTTGCGTTGTTCCGCGCTGCGGTTCGGTTCACTCATCGATTGCTGCGTGCGCCATGACGGCGGCCGTGAATGGGCGGGGGTTAACCCTTCGTGTCAAAACTCTCAAAAGCACGCTGCCGGACACGAGGTCCGGCAGCGCGTGTGCTCGTGCGGCCCGAGCCGCGCGTTGCCTTGCTTAATGCTTGTCGCCCGGCTTTTCCGACGATTGCTTGCGGTTCAGTGCGCGATAGCCGATGTCCCGCCGATACTGCATGCCGTCGAACGAGATCTGGTTCACTGTATCGTAGACCACGGATTGCGCGCCGCGCACGGAATCCGCCAATCCGACGACGCACAATACGCGCCCGCCCGAGGTCGCGAGCTTGCCGTCGGTGAGCGTCGTGCCCGCGTGGAAAGTGACGGATTGCTCGGTTTCCGCCGGAATGCCGCTGATGCGGTCGCCCTTGCGCGGCGTCTCCGGATAGTTGTGCGCCGCGAGCACGACGCCGAGCGCCGTGCGGCGGTCCCAGTCGAGCTCCACGGTGTCGAGCTTGCCGTCGATCGCCATTTCCACGACCTTCGAGAAATCGCCCTTCAGACGCGCCATGATCGGCTGCGTCTCCGGATCGCCCATGCGGCAGTTGAATTCGAGCGTCTTCGGATTGCCGTTCGCGTCGATCATCAGACCCGCGTACAGGAAGCCGGTGAAGCGGATGCCTTCGCTTTCCATGCCGCGCACCGTCGGCTGGATGATCTCGCGCATCACGCGCGCGTGCAGTTGCGGCGTGACGATCGGCGCCGGCGAGTAGGCGCCCATGCCGCCGGTGTTCGGACCCTTGTCGCCGTCGAGCAGGCGCTTGTGGTCCTGGCTGGACGCGAGCGGCAGCACGTGCTTGCCGTCCACCATCACGATGAAGCTCGCTTCCTCGCCCGCGAGGAATTCCTCGATCACGACGCGCGCGCCCGCATCGCCGAGCTTGTTGTCGGCGAGCATCGAATCGACGGCGGCGTGCGCTTCTTCCAGCGTCATCGCGACGACGACGCCCTTGCCGGCCGCGAGCCCGTCCGCCTTGATGACGATCGGCGCGCCTTTCGCGTCGATGTACGCGTGCGCGGCGGCGGTGTCGGAGAAGGTTTCGTACTCGGCGGTCGGGATGTTGTGGCGCTTCATGAACGCCTTGGCGAAGTCCTTCGAGCTTTCGAGCTGCGCGGCTTCCTTGCTCGGCCCGAAGATCTTCAGCCCGCGCGAGCGGAACAGGTTGACGATGCCCGCGGCGAGCGGCTGCTCGGGCCCGACGAGGGTGAACGCGACATGCTCCTTTTCCACGAATTCGGCGAGTTCCGCCGGGTCCGTGATGTCGACGTTGCGCAGGCGCTCGTCCTGCGCGGTGCCGCCGTTGCCCGGCGCCACATAGACGATCTGTACGCGCGGCGATTGCGCGAGCTTCCAGGCCAGCGCATGTTCGCGGCCGCCGGAACCGACGACGAGTAACTTCATGTGAATCCCCGAAATCCTGACAAAAAGCGGCTTGAGAAAAAGCGGCGGGCGCATCGCCCGCGAAGCGCACGCATGACGGACGTCATCACGTCGCGAAGGCGGCTCGCGCTGACATCGGCTGCGTCACGCGCCTTCCGTGGGCGATACTGCGCCGGGTCGATGGTTCATCGAGTGCGCGGCGCTGCTCCGGCATGCGAGCCGAAGCGAAAGACATTCCATGCGAGGGCGGGGCGGCTTTCGATCCGCCGCCGCGCCCCGGTGCGACCCGAGTCAGTCTTCGTCGATCGCGGCGTTCGTGTAGACCTCTTGCACGTCGTCGAGATTTTCGAGCGCGTCGAGCAGTTTTTGCATCTTGACCGCGTCGTCGCCGCTGAACTCGACTTCCGTCTGCGGTTTCATCGTCACTTCGGCGAGTTCCGCCTTGAAGCCGGCGGCTTCGAGCGCGTCCTTCACCTTTTGAAAATCGTTCGGCGGGCAGATCACTTCGATGCTGCCGTCTTCGTTCGTCACGACGTCGTCGGCGCCGGCTTCGAGCGCGGCGTCCATCAGCTTGTCTTCCGGCGTGCCGGGCGCGAACAGGAACTGGCCGACGTGATCGAACATGAACGACACCGAGCCGTCCGTGCCCATGTTGCCGCCGAACTTCGAGAATGCGTGGCGCACTTCCGCGACGGTGCGGGTGCGGTTGTCCGTCATGGTGTCGACGATGATCGCCGCGCCGCCGATGCCGTAGCCTTCGTAGCGGATTTCCTCGTAGTTCGCGCCATCCACGCCGCCGACGCCGCGCTGGATCGCGCGGTTGATGTTGTCCTTCGGCATGTTGGCGTCGTACGCCTTGTCGACGGCGAGACGCAGGCGCGGGTTCGAATCGACCTCGCCGCCGCCCATGCGCGCCGCGACCTGGATTTCCTTGATGAGGCGTGTCCAGACCTTGCCTTTCTTCGCGTCGGCCGCGGCTTTCTTATGCTTGATGTTGGCCCATTTCGAATGACCCGCCATTACCTTTCTCCATCGCGCGCGGGCATGAAGCCGTGCGCCTAGTGTGCTGTCGTGCTGAATGTGTCTGTTCGCGGCGCTGTGCTGCGCGTTCGCGCGCGTGGTTTCCCGGAGGGCCGCGGGGTTCGCTCGCGGATCGGTTTGACCCGGTGCAACCCGAATAGGAACAGACCGAAATTTTAGCATGGCGGCACGCGCTCCCTGTACCGCCGCGCGCGGACCGGAACGGGAGAAACGGCGCAAACCGCGTGAAATTTCGGCGAATCGGGGCGAATCCGCGCGTAAACGCAAACCGCCGCGCGGTGGCGCGGCGGTCGGAATCTCAAAGGGCGCGCTCAGTTCCTCGTGCCGAAGAGCCGGTCGCCCGCGTCGCCGAGACCCGGAACGATATACGCATGATCGTTCAGATGCGAATCCAGCGACGCAACGTAGAGCTTCACGTCCGGATGGGCGTCCTGGAACACCTTCACGCCCTCGGGCGCGGCCACCAGCGCGACGAAGATGATGTTCTCCGCCTGCACCTTGCGGCGCTTCATCACGTCGACGGCATGCACTGCCGAGTAGCCGGTGGCGACCATCGGATCGCACAGGATGAAGACGCGCTCCTCGAGATCGGGCGGCAGGCGCACGAGATACTCGACCGGCCGGTGATCCTCCGCACGATACACGCCGATATGCCCGACACGCGCGGACGGCACCAGATCCAGCAGGCCGTCCGACATGCCGATGCCCGCGCGCAGCACCGGCACGATCGCGAGCTTCTTGCCGGCGATCACGGGCGCGTCGATCTCGACGAGCGGCGTTTCCACGCGCTTGGTCGTGAGCGGCAGATTGCGCGTGATTTCGTAGCCCATCAGCAGCGTGATTTCCCGCAGCAGCTCGCGGAACGTGCGCGTGGACGTGTCCTTGTCGCGCATGTGGGTGAGCTTGTGCTGGATCAGCGGGTGATCGAGGATGAAGAGATTGGGAAAGCGGCTGTCTTGTTTCATGGGTCTCGCGCGCTGCGCGTCCTGCTCGTGTGGGGTTCTGCTTCTGACGCCCGGGAAGCCGCGCGGACGAAACGACGACGGCGCCGGAGCGGGCAGTGGCGACAGTTTACCCAAAAGCCCGCCGCCCCCTAAGAACATTCGCGATGTGCGCGCCACGGTGGCCGCCGACGTTGCCGCCCCGATTCTTCTAGAATTGCGCGAGAAGCATGAGACCCGGCATGCGCCGCAACGCGCGTGCCGAACCAACACAGCGAAGACAACGGAGGATACAACGATGGATATGGGAATCGCAGGGCGCACGGCGCTGGTGTGCGCGGCGAGCAAGGGCCTCGGACGCGGCTGTGCCGAGGCGCTCGCCGCCGAGGGCGTGAATCTGGTGATCACTGCGCGCACGGCCGAAGCGCTCGAGGCGACGGCCGCGCACATCCGCGCGCAATACGGCGTCGACGTGAAAACCGTCGCGGGCGACATCACGACGCCCGAAGGCCACGCCGCCGCGCTCGCCGCGTGCCCCGCGCCGGACATTCTGGTCAATAACGCGGGCGGCCCGCCGCCCGGAGATTTCCGTAACTTCACGCACGAGATGTGGATCAAGGCGCTCGAAGCGAACATGCTGACGCCGATCGAACTGATGAAGGCGACCATCGACGGGATGATCGAGCGCGGCTTCGGGCGCGTGGTGAACATCACGAGCTCGTCGGTGAAGGCGCCGATCGATGTGCTCGGCCTGTCCAACGGCGCGCGCTCGGGGCTGACGGGCTTCGTCGCGGGCGTCGCGCGCAAGGTCGCCGCGACCGGCGTCACGATCAACAACCTGCTGCCGGGCACCTTCGACACCGACCGCATCGCCGTGACCATGGAAGCGCAGGCGAAGGCGCAGAACGTTCCGCTCGACGAAGTGCGTGCGCGCCGCGCGGAAAGCCTGCCGGCCGGGCGCTTCGGCACGCCGGAGGAGTTCGGCAAGGCCTGCGCGTTCCTGTGCAGCGTGCATGCGGGCTACATCACCGGCCAGAACTGGCTGATCGACGGCGGCGCTTATCCTGGAACCTACTGAGCGGGCACGTATTGAGAGGAGCTTTCCGATGACCACACGCGTCGCGCTGATAGCGCACGACATGAAGAAGGACGACATCGTCACGCTCGCGGGCGAGTTCGTCGATACGCTCGCGCAATGCAGCCTGGTCGCGACGGGCACGACGGGCGGGCGCATCGCGGCGGCGCACGGGCTGGAAGTCGAGCGCAAGCTCTCCGGCCCGCACGGCGGCGACTTGCAGATCGGCGCGGAACTGGCGGAAGGGCGCGTGCAGATCGTGATCTTCCTGCGCGACCCGATGACCCCGCAGCCGCACGAGCCCGACATCAACGCGCTCGTGCGCGCCTGCGACGTGCACAACGTGCCGTGCGCGACCAACATCGCGACGGCGCGCATGATTCTCGACGACTTGCGCCTGCGTTTCGCGCAGGCTTCTGATTGATTGCATCTGGAGACGAACGAGCGATGACCAAGGCAATCCGATTCGACAAGGCAGGCGGCCCCGAAGTGATGAAGTGGGTCGACGTGGACGTGGGCGCGCCGGCCAAGGGCGAGATCCGCGTGAAGCATCACGCGGTGGGCCTCAATTTCATCGACGTGTATTTCCGCACCGGCCTCTATCCGATGCCGCTGCCCGGCGGCCTCGGCATGGAAGCGGCGGGCGAGGTGACGGCGGTGGGCGAGGGCGTCACGCAGTTCAAGCCGGGCGATCGCGTCGCGTATGCATCGCGTCCGCCGGGCGCGTATGCGGAAGAGCGGGTGATGTCGGTGGATTACGTCGTCAAGCTGCCCGATTCGATCAGCTACGAGGACGCCGCGTCGATCATGCTGCAAGGCCTGACCGCGCAGTATCTCTTGCGCCGGACCTATCGCGTGAAGGCGGGTGACACGGTGCTGATCCACGCGGCGGCGGGCGGCGTCGGCATGCTCGCGTGCCAGTGGGCGAAGGCGCTCGGCGCGACGGTGATCGGCACGGTCGGCTCCGACGAGAAGGCCGAGCTCGCGAAGGCGCACGGCTGCGACTATCCGATCGTCTACACGCGCGAGAACTTCACGCAGCGCGTGCGCGAGATCACCAACGGCGCGGGCGTGCCCGTCGTCTACGATTCGATCGGCAAGGACACGTATATCGCGTCGCTCGATTGCTTGTCGCCGCTCGGGCTGTTCGTGAGCTTCGGCAATTCGTCGGGTCCGCTGCCGCCGATCGATTCGTCGGAGCTTGCCGGACGCGGCTCGCTGTATTTCACGCGGCCGACGCTCTTCAGCTACATCGCGAAACGCAGCGATCTCGATGCGATGGCCGCCGAGCTGTTCGAAGTCGTCGCGTCGGGCAAGGTGAAGACGAACGTGCGTCAGCGTTATCCGCTGTCGGATGCGGCGCGCGCGCACGAAGACCTCGAAGCGCGCAAGACGACCGGCTCGACGATCCTGCTGCCTTGAAACGCCGACAAGCCGAACGGACGGCCACCCGATGAGCGAGCCGTCCGTCACCGTCGTCCTGATCGAAGACGAGAAGCAGATTCGCCGCTTCGTGCGCGTGTCGCTCGAAGCGCAGGGCATGACAGTTCACGAAGCCGAAACGGGGCAGAAAGGTCTCGTCGAAGCAGCGACGCGCAAGCCCGATCTCGTCATCGTCGATCTCGGCCTGCCCGATACCGACGGCATCGACGTGATCCGCGAGCTGCGCGGCTGGACCGGGCTGCCGATCATCGTGCTGTCGGCGCGCACGCAGGAGGAAGAGAAGGTCGCCGCGCTCGATGCCGGCGCGGACGACTATCTCACCAAGCCCTTCGGCGTATCGGAACTGATGGCGCGGATTCGCGCGCATCTGCGTCGGCGCAATCAGGCGTCGGCGAGCGAGACGCCAGTCGTCGCCTTCGGCGATGTGACCGTCGATTTCGCGTTGCGCCGCGTCACGAAGAGCGGCGAGCCCGTGCATCTGACGCCGATCGAATACCGGCTGCTGTCGACGCTCGTGCGGCACGCGGGGCGCGTGCTCACGCACCGGCAATTGCTGGTGGAGGTGTGGGGACCGTCGCATGTCGAAAGCCCGCACTATCTGCGGATCTACATGGCGCATCTGCGTCAGAAGCTCGAGCGCGATCCCGCGCAGCCCGAGCATATCGTGACGGAAACGGGCGTCGGTTACAGGCTCGTCGGCGCGGCGTGATGATGGGCGTGCATGGGCTCGTGCGTCAGCGCGTGGAGCACGACGTCGATCGGCTCATCGCCGCCGGTGAACGCGATCATCCTGTTGCCGATGCCAAGCGTCACGCATTGCACCGCGATGCGCGCGACGTCCGCGCGCGCCACGTCCGGCTTGCTCTTCGTGAGTTCGTTCGCGAGCGCGATCGCGCCGTGCGCGGGCTCGTCCGACAGCGGCCCGGGCCGAAGAATCGCGTAGGGCACGCCGCGATGCGCGATGTATTCATCGGCCTCGCGCTTCATCCGCGAGTAATGGCGTAGTGCGAACCCGCTGCGCTGCGGATCGAACGCCGACAGCGCGCTGATCGCGACGAGCTGCTGCACGCGCCGGCGCTTCGCGTAGTCGGCGGTGCGCATGACGGCGTCGCGGTCGATCGCACGCTCCTCGTGCACGCCTTCCGTCTCCGCCGATCCGGCCGCGTAGATCACATGCGTGATGTCGTCGAAGGCATGGGAGAAATCGTTGGTCAGATCGCCGAGCACGATTTCGGCGCCCATCGCCGTGAACTCGCTCTTGTGCGCGGACTTGCGCAGCATCGCGCGAAAGGGCACGGCTTCGTCGTGCAGACGCTGCGCGATCAGCCGGCCCGTGCGGCCGTGCGCGCCGATCAGCAGAACCTTTCGCGTCGTCATGGGGACACGCTCCTTCGCCGTGGGCCTTTACCCTCTACCTCTACCCGACAAAGTAGGCGATTTTCGCGCGACTTGCTGCGGGACGCGTTTGCGCCCGCAGCATTTTCACTCCGCCGCGTTCGCCGGACGCGCCCGGCCCTGACGACGCGCGCGCCGTTGTTCCGCGCGAATGCGGAAGCGGTCCATGTAGAGATAGACGACGGGCGTCGTGTAGAGCGTCAACATCTGGCTCACGATCAAGCCGCCGACGATCGCGATGCCGAGCGGCGCGCGCATCTCCGAGCCTTCGCCGCTGCCGAACGCGAGCGGCAGCGCGCCGAGCAGGGCGGCGGCGGTCGTCATCATGATCGGGCGAAAGCGCAGCAGACACGCCTCGCGGATCGCGTCCTGCGGCGTCTGGGCGCCGTGGCGCGTCGCCTCGATCGCGAAGTCGACCATCATGATCGCGTTCTTCTTCACGATGCCGATCAGCAGAATCACCGCGATCAGCGCGATGATGCTGAACTCCGTCTTGAACAAGAGCAGCGCGAGCAGCGCGCCGATGCCCGCGGACGGCAGCGTCGAGAGAATCGTGATCGGATGGATATAGCTCTCGTACAGGATGCCGAGCACGATATAGACGGCCGCGAGCGCCGCGAGAATCAACATCGGCTGATCGTTGAGCGATTGCTGGAACGCCTGCGCGGTGCCCTGGAAGCTGCCGTGGATGGTCGGCGGCACGCCGATCGCGGCCATCGTCTCGTAGATCGCGGCGGTCGCGTCCGACAGCGACTTGCCCGGCGGCAGATTGAACGAGATCGTCGACGCCACGAACTGGCTCTGGTGGTTCACGGAAAGCGGCGTGTTGCCCGGCCCGAACTTCGCGATGGCCGAAAGCGGCACCATCGTTTCCTTCGAGGTCGACACCGCCGAGCCCGACGACGAACCGTTCTTGCCCGTCGCCGCGATCGCGTTGGTCGCCGAATTCTTGACGGCGGCGAGCGCGAGGGCGGCGGTGGTGTCGGTCGCGCTCGTCGATGCGCCGCCCGCGCCGGTCGAGCCGGTTGCGGAAGTGGACGCGGTTGTCGACGATCCCGATGTCGTCGTCGATTGCGTCGATGCCGAGCCGCTCGCCGTGCCGCCCGACGTGCTGATATAGAGCTGCTTGAGCATCTCCGGGTCCTGCCAGTACTTCGGCGCGAGCTCCATCACGACGTGATACTGCGACAGCGGGTTGTAGATGGTGGATACCTGGCGCTGGCCGAACGCGTCATAGAGCGTGTTGTCGATCTGCGCGGGCTTGATGCCGAGGCGCGCGGCGGTCGCGCGGTCGAACGTGACCATTGCTTCGAGGCCGCCTTGCTGCTGGTCGGAGTTGACGTCGGCGAGCTCGGGGCGTTTTTGCAGCGCGTCGGTGAGTATCGGCCCCCATTTGTAGAGATCCGAGGTCGTGTCGGACAACAGCGTGAACTGATATTGCGCGTTCGACTGCCGCCCGCCCACGCGAATATCCTGCACGCCCTGCAGGAACGTGCGCGCGCCGGCGACTTCCGCGAGCGGCTTGCGCAGGCGGTTGATGACCTGATCCGCCGTCACCTTGCGTTCACTCTTCGGTTTCAGCGAAATGAACATGAAGCCGGAGTTCGTCGAGCGCCCGCCCGTGAAGCCCGCGACGCTGTCGACGGCCGGATCCGCCTCGACGATCTTCATCATCTGCGCGAACTTGATCTTCATCGCCTGGAACGACGTGCTCTGGTCCGCCTGAATGCCGCCGACGATGCGCCCCGTGTCCTGCTGCGGGAAAAAGCCCTTCGGCACGATGACGTACAGATAGATGTTCAGCCCGATGGTCGCGAGCAGGATCAGCAGGATCGTGCGCGGATGCGCGAGCGCCCAGCCGAGCGTGCGCGCGTAGCCGCGCTGCATGCGGTCGAACTGACGCTCCAGCCAGCGCGCGATGCGGCCTTCTTCCTTGCGCTCGCGCGGCTCCTGCAGCAGGCGCGAGCACATCATCGGCGTGACGGTCAGCGATACGACGAGCGATACGCCGATAGCGAGCGAGAGCGTGAGCGCGAACTCGCGGAACAGCCGCCCGACGATGCCGCCCATCAGCAGAATCGGCAGGAACACGGCGACGAGCGACACGCTGATCGACAGCACCGTGAAGCCCACTTCGCGCGCGCCGAGGATCGCGGCCTGCATGCGCGGCACGCCTTTCTCGACATGCCGCGTGATGTTCTCCAGCACGACGATCGCGTCGTCGACGACGAAGCCCGTCGCGATGGTCAGCGCCATCAGCGAGAGATTGTCGAGCGAGAAGCCGAGCAGGTACATCGCCGCGAAGGTGCCGATGATCGATATCGGCACGGCCACGCTCGGTATCAGCGTCGCGCGCCAGTTGCGCAGGAACAGGAACACGACCATCACGACGAGCGCCACCGCGATCATGAGCGTCAGCTCGGTGTCGTGCAGCGACGAGCGGATCGTGACGGAGCGGTCGGCGGTCGGCGTGATCTGCACGTCGGCGGGCAGCGCGGCCTGCAACTGCGGCAGCATCGACTTCACGCGGTCGATCGTCTCGATGATGTTCGCGCCCGGCTGGCGATACAGGATCACGAGCACGGCGCGCTTGTTGTTGATGAGGCCGAGGTTGCGCAAGTCCTCGACGGAATCGACCACTTCGCCGACGTCCGACAGCTTCACCGCCGAGCCGTTGCGGTAGGCCACCACGAGATCCTTGTACTGCGCGGCCTTGCTCGCCTGATCGTTGGTGTAGAGCTGGACGCGCGTGCCCTTGAACTCGATCGCGCCCTTCGGGCTGTTCGCATTCGCCGATGCCAGCGCGGCGCGCACGTCTTCCAGGCCGATGCCGTAGTGGAACAGCGCGCCCGGCTCCAGCTCGACGCGCACCGCCGGATTCGCCGAACCGCTCACGTCGACTTCGCCGACGCCCGGCACCGTCGACAACGTTTGTTGCAGCACGGTCGCGGCGGAATCGTAGAGCGAGCCCGCCGTGCGCGTGGGCGAGGAGAGCGCGAGCACGAGGATCGGCGCGTCGGCCGGATTGACCTTGTGATACGTCGGGTTGCTGCGCAGCGACGTGGGCAGATCGGCGCGCGCGGCGTTGATCGCGGCCTGCACGTCGCGCGCGGCGCCGTCGATGTCGCGGTTCAGGCCGAATTGCAGCGTGATGCGCGTCGAGCCGACCGAGCTCATCGACGTCATCTCGCTCACGTCGGCGATGGTGCCGAGATGCCGTTCGAGCGGACTCGCCACGCTCGTCGCGACCGTTTCCGGGCTCGCGCCGGGCAGGGACGCCTGCACGGAGATCGTCGGGAAATCGACTTGCGGCAGCGGCGCGACGGGCAGCCGCACGAACGCGAACATGCCCGCGAGCGCGATGCCGATCGCGAGCAGCGTCGTGGCTACCGGCCGGGCGATGAAGATGCGCGACAGGTTCATGGCTCAGCGTCCTTCGCCGGCGGCCGGCGTGCCCGGCG
The DNA here is from genome assembly GCF_900044055.2 of Caballeronia calidae. Lineage (GTDB taxonomy): Bacteria > Pseudomonadota > Gammaproteobacteria > Burkholderiales > Burkholderiaceae > Caballeronia > Caballeronia calidae. The sequence continues at coordinate 260,919 of NZ_FCOX02000003.1, forward strand.
TGTCGCGATGAAAACGCGCGCGCAGCCTGGCGCCGAGCGAATCGAAGGCGAGATAGATCACGGGCGTCGTGAAGAGCGTGAGCAACTGCGACACGATCAGGCCGCCGACGATCGCGATACCCAGCGGATGCCGCAGCTCCGAGCCCGCGCCCCAGCCGACCATCAGCGGCAGCGCGCCGAGCAGCGCGGCCATGGTAGTCATGAGAATCGGGCGGAAGCGCAGGAGGCACGCCTGAAAGATCGCCTCGCGCGGCGACTTGCCTTCGTCGCGTTCGGCTTCGAGCGCGAAGTCGATCATCATGATTGCGTTCTTCTTCACGATACCGATCAAGAGCACGATGCCGATGATGCCGATGATGTCCAGATCGTGCCCGGTGATCATCAGCGAGAGCAGCGCGCCGACGCCCGCGGAAGGCAGCGTCGAGAGAATCGTGATCGGATGGATGAAGCTCTCGTACAGCACGCCGAGCACGATATACATCGTGACGATGGCCGCGAGAATCAGGAACAGTTCGTTCGACAACGACGCCTGGAACGCGAGCGCCGCGCCCTGGAAGCGGATCTGGAACGACGCGGGCAAGCCGATGTCCTGCTTCGCCGCCTCGATCGCCTTGACCGCCTCGCCGAGCGATGCGCCCTTCGCGAGGTTGAAGGAGACGGTCGTCGCCGGAAACTGGCCGAGGTGCGTGACGAGCAGCGGCGCGGCCCGCTCATGGAACTTCGCGATGGCCGAAAGCGGCACCTGACCGTTGCTCGCGGTCGAGGAGGGCAGATAGATGCCGTTCAGCGTCTCGCTGTAGTGCGCGTCCGAGGGTTCGGCTTCGAGAATCACGCGGTACTGGTTAGACTGCGTGAAGATCGTCGAGATGATGCGCTGGCCGAACGCGTCGTAGAGCGCGTTGTCGACGGTCGCGGGCGTGATGCCGAAGCGCGCGGCGGTGGCCCGGTCGATCTCGATGTACACCGACTGGCCGTTCTGCTGGAGGTCGGTGGCGACGTCCGTCAGGACCGACGTGTGCTGCAGGCGTTCGACGAGCTTCGGCACCCATTCCGCGAACTCGGACGGATTCGGGTCCGTCAGCATGAACTGATATTGCGTCGGGCTGACCGTGGAATCGATGGTCAGATCCTGCACCGGCTGCATGTAGAGCTTGATGCCGGGAATGTCCGCGACTTCGCTCTGAATGGTGCGGATGACGTCGCTCGACGTGTTGCTGCGATCGTCGCGCGGTTTCAGGTTGATGAGCATGCGCCCGCTGTTGAGCGTGATGTTGCTGCCATCGACGCCGACGAACGAGGTCAGGCTTTCCACGTCGGCATTCTGCAGAATCTTGGCGGCGAGCGCCTGCTGCTGCGCGGCCACGGCCTGATACGACGCGGCCTGCGGGGCCTGCGTGATCGCCTGGATCACGCCCGTGTCCTGCGTCGGAAAGAAGCCCTTCGGAATGAACACGTACAGCACGCCGGTCAGCACGAGCGTGAGCACGGCGACGACGAGCGTCGCGCGCTGGCGCTCCAGCACCCATTCGAGCGCGACCGCATAACGGCCGATCACGTAATCGATGAACTGGTGCGCACGCGCCTCGAAGCGCTTGCTTTCCTTCGGCGGCGTGTGGCGCAGGAGCTTCGCGCACATCATCGGCACGAGCGTGAGCGAAACGATCGCCGAAATCACGATGGTCACCGCGAGCGTGATCGCGAATTCGTGGAAGAGGCGGCCTACGACATCGCCCATGAAGAGCAGCGGAATCAGCACCGCGATGAGCGACACCGTCAGCGAGATGATGGTGAAGCCGATCTGCTTCGATCCCTTCAGCGCGGCTTCGAGCGGCGGATCGCCTTCCTCGACGTAGCGCGCGATGTTTTCGATCATCACGATTGCGTCATCGACGACGAAGCCGGTCGCAATGGTCAGCGCCATCAGCGAGAGATTGTCGAGCGAGAAGCCGCACAGATACATGACCGCGAGCGTGCCGACGAGCGAGAGCGGCACGGACAGGCTGGGGATGATCGTCGCGTAGACGTTCGCGAGGAACAGATAGATGACCAGCACGACGAGCACGACGGACAGCGCGAGCTCGAACTGAACGTCGCGCACGGACGCGCGGATGGTCGTGGTGCGGTCCGTGACGATGCGCACGTCGAGCGCCGCGGGCAGCGACTGCTGCAACTGCGGCAGGATTTTCTTGATGCCGTCGACGACTGCGATCACGTTCGCGCCCGGCTGACGCTGCACGTTCAGGATGATCGCGGGCGTCGAATCGACCCACGCGCCGAGCTTCGTGTTCTCCGGACCCTGCACGATGGTGGCGACGTCCGTCAGCATCACCGGCCGGCCGTTGCGATACGCGACTACCGCGCTCTTGTAGGCGTCGGCGTCCGTCAGCTGGTCGTTCGCGTTGATCGTGTAGGCGCGCGTCGGGCCGTCGAAATTGCCCTTCGGCGTGTTGACGTTGAGGTTGGAGATGGTCGTGCGCAGATCGTCGATATTGAGGCCGTAGGACGCGAGCGCGCGCGTGTTCGCCTGGATGCGCACGGCGGGGCGGTTGCCGCCGCTCACCGACACGAGGCCCACGCCCGCCACCTGCGAAATCTTCTGCGCGAGGCGCGTGTCCGCGAGATCCTGCACCTGCGTCAGCGGCAAGGTTTTCGAGCTCACGGCGAGCGTCATGATGGGCGCGTCGGCGGGATTCACCTTCGCGTAGATCGGCGGCGCGGGAAGGTCCGACGGCAGCAGGTTGCCCGCTGCGTTGATCGCCGCCTGCACTTCCTGCTCGGCGATATCGAGCGGCAAATCGAGGCTGAACTGCAAGGTGATGACCGATGCGCCCGCCGAGCTCTGCGACGACATCTGGTTCAGGCTCGCCATCTGGCCGAACTGCTTTTCGAGCGGCGCGGTGACGCTCGACGTCATCACGTCCGGCGATGCGCCCGGATAGAACGTCTGGACCTGGATCGTCGGATAGTCGACGGCGGGCAGCGCCGAGAGCGGCAGGAAGCGCAGCGCGACCAGGCCGACCAGCATGATCGCCGCCATCAGGAGCGCCGTGCCGACCGGGCGCAGGATAAAAATGCGGGATGGGTTCATGCGTTGGCTGACGTGTTACTGCTGCTGCGATTGCTGGCGGCGATGCCCGCCGTGGCGCGCGCCGGAAGCGGCGGAAGCGGCGGAAGCAGGCGCGGCCGCCGAGGCGCCGGACGCGCCCGAAGCCCCCGACGCCGCTTTCGCCTTCTCGGCCGGAATCGTGATCTTCGCGCCTTCCTTCAGGCGGTCCGAGCCGTCGATCACCACGCGCTCGCCCACCTGCAAACCGGACTTGATGCTCGTGCGCTCGCCATCGACCGGACCGACCTTCACGTTGCGCACGGTGACGGTATTGTCCGGCTTCACGATATACACGAACGCGCCCGACGAGCCGTTCAGCACCGCGGGCGTCGGCACGATGGTCGCGTCCTTGATGACATCGACGAGCAGCTTCGTGTTCACGAACTGATTCGGGAAGAGCATGCCGCCCTTGTTGTCGAACGTGGCGCGCAGCTTCACTGTGCCAGTGGTCGTATCGATCTGGTTGTCGACGGTTTCGAGGAAACCGGATTCGAGCGCCGTGGTGTTCGCGCGGTCGTACGCGGTGACCGACATCTTGGTGCCCGCGTGCAGCGGCTTGAGAATGGCGGTGAGGTTGTCCTCGGAGGTGGTGAAGATCACGCTGATCGGCTGCAACTGCGTGATGACGACGACGCCGTTCGTGTCGCCCGTCGTCACGTAGTTGCCCGGATCGACCTGGCGCAGGCCGACGCGTCCCGACACCGGCGCCGTGATGCGCGCGTAGGTGAGATCGAGCTTGTAGGTATCGACGTTCGCCTGGTCGGACTTCACGGCGCCTTCGTACTGCTTGACGAGCGACGCTTGCGTGTCGACCTGCTGCTTGGCGATGGAATCCTGCGACAGCAGCGTCTGATAGCGCTGCAGGTCGAGGCGCGCGGTCTGCAGCAGCGCCTGGTCTTTCGCGAGCGCGCCTTCCGCGTTGCGCAGCGAGATTTCATACGGCCGCGGGTCGATTTGCGCGAGCACGTCGCCCTTCTTGACCATCTGGCCTTCCCGGAACGCGACATCGACCAGCGTGCCGTTCAGTTGCGTCTTGACCGTGACGTTCGCAAGCGGCGTGACCGTGCCGAGCGAATTGATGACGACGGGCATTTCGCCCTGCGTAACAGTTGCCACATGCACGGGCTGCGGCTGATTCATCGCGTTCGGGCCGCCGCGCCGTCCGCCCTGACGCGCTTCCTGCGGGCCGCTCGTGCCGCCGCTGCCGCCGCGGCTCCACGGATGCCACCATGCGATCGCGCCGGCGACGATCAATATCGCGACGATGAGCGGCACGATTCTGCGGCGCCGCGGCGCGGACTCGATGGCGGGCGTGGCGGGCTTGGGAGGCGTCGGGCGCGGCTGCCCTGGGGGATTCTTTTGGTCGTCCATCGGTTCGGTGGCTGGGTCTTTCAAGTCTGTCGTACGGGGCGCGGACGGGCGGCGGTAGCGGTTCGGGCGCGACCATGCGGTGCGTCGCGCGCATGAACCGCGAACGGGGCGGAGGCCGTGAAGCTGAAGGCCGTGAATGAGGCGGGGCCATCGAAAGCAGCCGGAAAGCCGCCGTCCGAAGCCGGGTCGAGTCCACGGCGCGGCCCGGTGCGCGCGAAGCATGATGCTACGTCCCGCACCGGAGGCCGTCCACCGGGCTATCTTTCTGTTGATTACGACTGTTACATGCGCGCTGGCGCAGGCTTTCGATGTGCTTCGGCGGTCGATGGCCGCCGCGTAGTCTAACTGGCTGCTTGCGCGTCGTTCGTCGCGTGCGTGCCGCCGATCTCGCGCGTGATGCGCCCGACGCATTCGAGCAGCGCGGGCGCGACGTCGTCGACGAGTATCTCGCGCGGACACTGATGCGCGGCGCCGCCGCAATTGACCGAGTAGCGCTCGCCGGACGGCCCGACGAATCCTGCGGCGACCGCGTTCAGCCCGCGATGCCATTCGCCGACGGACATCGCGAAGCCCAGGCGCAAGGCCTCGTCGATGCCGCGCTGCAAGCCGCCCGCAATGGTCGGCCAGTCATCGCCCGATGCGGTCTGCAAGCTGCCGATGAGCGCGCGCCGGTCCGCCTCCGACAGCACCGCGAGATACGCGCGGCCGACCGCCGTGCGGCTCAGGTCCATTCTGCCGCCGACTTCCAGCCGCGATACCAGCACGGCGGATCGCGGCCGAATGGCATCGATTACAACCATCTCGAGACGATCGCGCACGGCGAGGTGCACGGACAGGCCGGTGCGTTCGGCGAGCCGGATGAGATAGGGGCGCGCCCGTGCGCGAATATCGAAATTGCGCAGGAATCCGTTGCTCAGTTCGAGGACCGAAGCGGTCAGCACGAAGCGCTCGCTGTCGGGCAGCCGATGCAGCAGTCCCGCGCCGACGAGCGTCGCGGTGATGCGCGAAATCGTCGGCTTCGGGATGCCGGTCCAGTCGGTCAGTTCACGATTACTCACCGGCGCATCCGCGCCCGCGATCCGGCGCAACACGTCGAGCCCGCGTGCGAGCGCCGTGACTTCCTCACCATCCCTCTCGCGGATGCGTTCCCGGCTCGGCGATCGATCATTGTGCATTGGCATTCATTTTGTGAAACATCGTTTTGATTGATGGCGGAGCGTAATTCTACAAGCGCGGCGGGGCAAACTTGCAAACGATGCAAACCTTCCGATAACCAGCATCGGGAGCGAAGCAACGGCGTTCCGTTGAACGAAACTTGGGCAGTTGCCCGGACCGTGAAATTTTGCTTGACTTGAGCAACGAACCCGTAAAAAATGGAACCGAATTTCGAAACTCGAAACGACGTGCGCATTAGCGCTTTCCGTTCGAGGCTCGGAAGACAGGCTCTCAGGTTCTAGCACGGCCCTCGGAATGGCTAGAACTTTTAAGGCGCTACGGCAACGTAGCGCCTTTTTTTTCGTCCGCGCGTTCCCTGCAATGCGTTCGCGCGAATATACCTGCAAAGCGGGAGAGCCGCATGCGGTCAGGCGCGAGGGGGCGTCAGCCCGGGAGGGAAAGGAAGGGAGACCGGCGGCGCTGGAAGAGTTTTGCAGCCGCCGGCGCCAGGGGATTCAATACATGTTGCTGAAGACGCGGCGCTGCCTGAGCAGGCGTTTGCCGCGCACGATCCAGTAGACGCTCGCGAGTACGAGCAGCGAGGCGACTGACAGCACGATGAGCGGCGAGATGCGTTCGGGCGCCGGCGGACTGGTCGCGATGAGCAAGGCCGCGAAGAACGCTGCCGCCGCCTGATAGAAGGACCGATGGGCGAGGTTGCGGCGCATGCGGGGCGTGGTGAATCGGGAGACGGGAGCGCGGGTAAACGGCTCGAACAGCATCAGCGCTGCAACGAGGGCGATGGCGGCGTTCATCAGGAACATGGTGCGGACTTCGTGGGAGGCGGGGACGCGGGCGACTATATGCCAACGGAATGTCCTGCCAAAAGCAGAAGTCTCTTAAATGTAGAGGGAAAATTCTATTTCTCGTTGGCTCGCATGGCGCGGCCCCACAATCTTTTACATGGGCTTGTCGCAGGCGCCGTGCGTCGGCGAGGTTCCCCTATGATGCAAGGTTTCCTCGTCGATTCGTGCGGCAGACTCACGATCACGCGACATCGACCGGATCATTCGCGGACGGGTTTTCCCGAAAGCGTATGATGAGCGCCAATTTCAAGATGTAAGCCCTGCGCGCGATGCCGTGCGCAGGGCGATTTCCGTAGGACTGCGCGATGACGCGCACGCACCAGGTGGAAGGTGACCATGCAGATGACTCCCATGACCCGCATCGCCGTCGCGCTCGCGGCGCTCGGCGTGCTCGCCGCTTGCGAGAAGCACGACGCGACCGCCGGACAGGCCGCGAGCGCATTCAACAATTTCGCGAGCCAGACCAGCCAGAAGTTCGACCAGGCAGCCAGTTACGTCGGCCAGAAGGTCGATGCGGCCAAGCAGTCGGCGCAGCAGAATGTCGACAGCGCCGGCTCGATGCCCGATATGTCCGCGAGCAGCGCCGCGGCAACCGCGCGGTCGAACTTCGACAGCGCGGCGAGCGCCACGAACGCCGCGATCAACAATGCCGCGAGCGCGACCGGCGCCGGCTTGCAGTCGGCGGGGCGCAAATTGCAGGAATGGTCGGCGAAGGACGGCGGCGCGTCGAGCACGCATGCCGGCGCGCAGGCATCGGGCGCGAGCCCCTCGGCCGACGCCAGCGGCGCGCGTACCGAGATGGACAAATAGCGCGTCGCGCTGCGTCGCCATCGCGCGGATTCGTCCGAAAAAACACGCGCGAACACTAACATTCGGTTACGTCCGCATTGGGCGGCGTGCCAGCCCCAGCCGCTAAACTGGCGGTCTTTCAGAAATCGAGACCGTTATGAAGTCACGCAAGCTCGCGTCTGAATGTGCGTGGGCGATCGTCGCGATGTCGTGGATGGCGGCGCTCATGCTTCGCGGCGCCGCGCTCGTGCGCCTGCGCGCGTTGTCATTGACGATGCCGTCGGTGCTGGCTGCGTCGATCGCGCTCGCGGCGCCCGCCGCCCAGGCCACGCCCGCACTCACGCTGCCTTCGTTCCAGGAACTGATCACGCCCGCGGCGCCCGCGTCCGCGCCGGCCGCCGCATCGGGCGCCGAGGCGCCGGCCATGTCCGATGCCGAGATGCTGCGCTCGCTCGACAACGTCATCACGACGCTCGACAGCGACAAGCAGCGCGCCGCGCTCGTCGCGCAACTCAAGCATCTGCGCGATGCGAAGCGCGCCGCCGATGCCGCCACGCCGGCATCCGGCGCCGCGGCGGCATCGGCGACGACGGACGCCGCTGCAAGCGGCACGACGGCCGCGGGCGCGACGCCGACATCGGGTTCGACGGCGTCGTCGGTGGTGGCGACGATCGCGCAGAACGCGGGCCTGCTCGGCGCGATCGCGTCGGCGCTCACCAACATCGAGGCCGACGTGAAGCGTGGCAAGACGCCGATCGCCTATTGGGGCGGCCGCTTCAACGCCGCCGGCAACGAGCTGTTCACGATCGTCACGAGCCAGAGCCGCGAACCGTTCTGGCGCACGCTGTTCAATTACTTCGCGACGCTCGCCGGCTGGGGCGCGTGCGCCTTCGTGCTGGTTTATCTGCAGCGGCGCGGTCAGGCGCGTTACGGCATCGACACCGGCCTGCATTCGAATCCGACGACGCGCGAGCTGCTGCTCTTCACACTGCGCCGCGTCGCGCCGTATCTGTTCGCGTTTCTCGCGGCGCTGACCTTCACGCACTACATGCCGCTTTCGCTCGGGCGCACGCTCGCGATGGTCACCGCCTACGCGATGGTCGCGGGCGCGGTGTTCTCCGCGATCTGCCTCATCATGTTCTCGCTGTTCGGCTCGGCGCACCGGCGCGTCGCGGTGAACCTGCTGATCCTGCGCGCACGGCGGCTGTTGTTTCTGATCGGCACGCTCGGCGCGCTCGGCGACGCAGCAGCCAATTACGACGTCGCGCAGCAGCTTGGCACCAATCTCTCCGCGCTGATCTCGACGTGCGCGAACATGGGCGCCGCGTGCCTCACCGCGTACTTCGCGCTCGCGTTCCAGCGGCCCGTCGCGCACCTGATCCGAAGCCGTTCCTACGAGCAGCGCAACACGCGCAAGGCCGCGACCGAAACCTTCGAAGTGGTCGCGTCGCTGTGGCAATTGCCGCTGTTGCTGCTCGCGTCGGCGTCGGTGGTGGCGACGCTGATGGGCATCGGCACTTCGGAGAATGTGCTGCAGATGGCGATCGCGACCGCGGGCCTGCTCGTCGTCGCGTTCTTTCTCTCCGCGATCGTCGTGCGGATCACGCGGCCCAAGTCGAGGAAGCCGAGGCGGCAGTCCGCGTATGTGCGCAGGCTCGTCAAGTTCGTCGGCACGATGATCGTGGTCGGCGTATGGCTCGTGTTCCTCGAACTGTCATCGCGTTTCTGGGGCTTCTCGCTCGCGCACATGGCCGAGGAGAGCGTCGCCGCGCGCGGCATCACGCACGCGGTCGCGATGATCGTGCTGACCTTTTTCGTCGTGTGGCTGATCTGGATTCTCATCGACACGGGCATTCAGGAAGCGCTCAGGCCCGACGCGGCGCGGCGCGGCGGACGCGGCCCGAGCATGCGCGCGCGCACGATGCTGCCGCTCGTGCGCAACGTCGTGTTCGTGTTCCTGCTGACGGTCGCGGCGATCGTCACGGCCGCGAACCTCGGTCTGAACGTGACGCCGCTGCTCGCGGGCGCGGGCGTGATCGGCCTCGCGGTCGGCTTCGGCGCGCAGTCGCTCGTCGCGGATCTGATCACGGGGCTTTTCATCATCATCGAGGACACGATTTCGGTCGGCGATTCGATCGAGGTCGAGGGCGGGCATGCGGGCATCGTCGAAAGCCTGACGATTCGCACGGTGCGGCTGCGCGACGGCCAGGGCGCGATTCATGCAATTCCGTTCTCGCAGATCAAGACGGTGAAGAATCTGTCGCGCGATTTCGCGTACGCGGTGTTCGAGGTGCGCGTGCCGTTCACGGCGGACGTCGATGAAGTCACGCAGATGATCCGCGAAGTCGGCGCCGAGCTGATGGCCGATTTCCGCTACCGGCTCGAAATGCTCGGGCCGGTGGAAGTGTGGGGGCTGGACCGCTTCGATCCGAACTGGATGGTCGTGAAAGGGCAGATCAAGACGCGGCCGCTGCAGCAATGGAGCGTCGCGCGGGCGTTCAATCTGCGCATCAAGCGCAAGATGGACGAAGCCGGCATCGAGATTCCCGTGCCGCAGATGCACGTGCAGATGACGCGCGACACGATGCCGGGCGCCGACCCGACGGAAGCACGCGAGCGCGCGCGTCGCATCTGGACGGGCGAAGCGCCCGCGCCGACGGAAGACGAAGAGGCGCTCGCGGCGGGTCCCGAGCTTCCTCGCGAAACGAAGGCCGCCGCAGCGGCGGCGCGCGATGTCTCGCACGAACCGCGTCCGGCGCCGCCGCCGACCGATCAGTCCGTGCAGATTCCGCCGCAGATCCCGACGGCGTCCGAGCCGGGCAAGGGCTGAGCTTTCGTCAGGCGGCGAGCAGATCGTTGACGTGCGTGGCGATCTGCTCGCCCGCGACGCCGTACACATGCAGCGACACGGCGCGCGCGGCGGCATCGGCTGGATTGCCGAGCTGATGGATCGCGCCGCGCCCCGCATCCACATAAGAGACCGCGCCGCGCGCGCGCGGATGACGCCGCGTCTCGATCGCGCGATGCTCGAGTGCATCCCAGCGATACAGCGTTTCTTCGAGCGTGCCGTCGATGACCGCATAGCCGCACCATGTCCGATGACCGTGCACGGGGCTCGCTTGCCCCGGCTCCCAGACGAGCGCGACGATCGCGTAGCGGTTGAGCGGATCGGCGGCCAGCAGATGGCGGCAATAGTTCAGCGGATTGCCGATGCGCTGATCGAGGCGCAACAATGCCGGATCGGCAATCGCGCGTTGCAGCGCGAGGCGCACACGCTCCCCGAAAGACGCGTGCGGCCCGGTATCGGCGGCCGCGAAAGCGGCATCGATTTCGCGGCACAATTGCTCGAGCGCCGCGCTCCGGCTCGCGTGGGAAGCCGGCGGAAGGGGCCGCGTCGGGCGGCTGACATGTTCGAGTTGCATAGTGAAAAAGCCGTCGCTTTCTTGTTGTCCATTCGGCTCATTTATACCGGCTTGCCTCCAGAATTAGTTTCCATATAATTCCGCTCGAACACACAGAAATAGAATAATTTCCTATAGGGGTGCAGCATGGGAATGGACCTCATCGACCGCAAACTGCTCGAGTTGCTGCAAAACGATGTGACGATGCCCATCGCGGAGCTCGCGCAACGGGTGAACCTGTCGCAGACGCCTTGCTGGAAGCGCGTGCAGCGTCTGAAGGAGACCGGCGTGATCCGCGCGCAGGTCGCGCTGTGCGATCCGAAGAAGCTGGGCGTCGGCACGACCGTGTTCGTCGCGGTGCGCACGAATCAGCACACGCAAACGTGGGCGGACGACTTCACGCGCGCGGTGCGCGATATTCCGGAAGTGGTCGAGGTGTACCGGATGAGCGGCGAAACCGATTATCTGCTTCGCGTCGTGGTATCGGATATCGATGACTACGACCGCGTGTACAAGCAACTGATTCGCGCCGTGCCGCTCTATGACGTGAGCTCCAGCTTTGCGATGGAGCAGATCAAGTATTCGACGGCGTTGCCGGTACGGCCAACGCAGGAGCCGTGATCGATTGGTTGCCTGCGGCCCGCTTGAGCGGAAGTTCAGCGGGATAGCGCGTATATCGAGCATTTAACTTAGCTATATGACTGCTCGACAGCAAATAAACTTAGGAGTTTTAATGGATGCTTTGGACCTTATGTAAGCGTATTATTAAGTCATCCCCGCCATTCGATTCGTGATCCAAATCGATTCGAGAGAGGCATGGCAGGGGAGGTGGCGGGTATATCCCGTTTCGTCGCGGCCCGAGTGCCCGAAATGTGAATGAGGTTCTAGAAGATGATTCAAATCGATCGCAGTGCATTGGCTCAATCGCGCATCGCTGGCGGCGTCCAGAAGCAGACCGGCACGTGCTCCAATGACTCGACGCCCGCCGTTTCCTCGGATCATGGTTCGACCAGTTCGCTCGTTGTGGTCAACGGTAAGACGGTTGTCGATCGTACGGTCACGTACTGACCGTTCATCTCCCACGCCGAGATGATAGAAGCGGATCGCACGATCCGCTTTTTTGTTTGCTCCGGCCGCGTGGCGCGTCCCAACCGATGTGCGGATCACCCGATGAAACGGTTGCCGCTCGATCGCGTGAAACAAAAAGCCGCCCGGGGAGGGCGGCGCAACACGTCCGGTCACTAGGTATCCCGGCCTTGCCCCTGACAGCCCTCGCCGGGATCGGACGCGCATGGAATCGTGAGTAGTATCGTCAATCGGGCGGGCCGCGTTCAAGCGCGTTATTGCAGCAAAGAATTTCGCGGCGGGCGCGCGCGTATCGAAACATCCTGACGCGTAGCGCGCGGGTGCGCGCCAATGCTTGCCATCGGGAACGCAATCCAACTGAAACCCAACAGGCGTAGGATGGCGTTTCTTTCCTCGAAACAGCGCCGCATTACGCTTCCCCTCATGACCCAAGACCGACACGACCCTCGCCGCCCGGACGATAACCGCAAGAAGAATCCGACCCGTGCTGTCAGCGTGTTCATCGTCGTGGTGGTGCTGCTCGTGATCGGCACGGTCCTCTTCAATGCGATCCGCGAAAAACGCGAGTTCGATCAGGAAAACGCGCGGCCGTCCGCCGCGAGCGACGTGCGTCCCGCCGTGCCCGCGCTCGGCGGCGCGTCGCAATAGCGCGTCTGTCGAATAGCGCCGGTCAGACCGGCAGGCGAATCTGCGCGGCGTCTTTGCCGATGAGCGCGGAGGCGGTCAGCATCTGCTTGCATTGATGCACGAGCAGCTTGAGATCGTGCAGCGCGTCCGCGGGAAGCGATTGCGCGCGCTCGGCATCGACGACCATCTTGTCGAGATCGCGTCGCAATGTCTTGAGCGCGTCGGCTTGCGCGGGCGGCGCGTCGGAACCGGGTGGCGAGGGCAGTTCGCCTTCCGCGCCCGCGAGATTCTCGCGGACGACGCCGAAGGTGCGCTGCACCGGTTCGAACGGCTGGCCACCCGCTTCGTTGAGCGATTGCAGAAGCGGCGCGGCGGCGGTGATCTGCGAGGCGAGCACATGGCTTTGCACGAGCAGATCGTTCAACTCGGCGGCGTATTTTTGCTGCGCCTTCGGCTCCAGCATCATGCGCTGGAAGGCCTGCGCGAGATTGGCGAACGCGATGTGCACGTTCTTGCGCGCGAGCCGGTAGCGGAAGTCGCGGTCGAGCGCCGTGGCGGCGACCGTCGCGGCGGCGGACGCGCCCTTGCTCGTCGTAGCCGCCGTGCTTTCCCCGATGCTCACCGAGGACAGGCGTTCAGCCGTCGCGCTCGCGGCTTTTAACGCCGAATCCGCTGCCGGCGCCGGCTCGCTGGCCGCTTCGGCGGTCATGGTCGCGTTGGCCGCCGGAGCCTCGGCGGTTGCCGATGACGAGGAAGACGCCACCACGCCCGCGTTCGCATCGGCGAACACGGCGCGATCGACCGGGCTTTCCACCGTCGATGAAGAAGCCGCACGCGCCCGCTCGGTCTGGGAAGCCGGCTTCGCTCTCCACCACCAGCTGGCTTCGAGATAATTGCGCGTCGCGGCGAGCAGATCCTTCACGAGCTTGCCCATCAGACGATATTCCCAGTACGGGAAGAGGTGACTCGCCGCGATGGCGATCGCGCAGCCGACCACGGTGTCGATCGCGCGCTCGCCGATGATCCGCAGGCTGCCCGGCGCGAGCAGATGGAACATCAAGAGCACATACGACGACGTGAACACCACGCTCGCCGCATAGTTGAAGAGCAGGAGGCTGTAGCTCATGACCATCGACGCGAACATCACGACGAGCAGGATATGCGGCTCCTTCACGAAGAGAATCAGCGCGATGGTCACCGTGCAGCCGATCGCCGTGCCGATGATCCGCTGCGTGTTGCGTTGCTTGGTCAGCGAATAACCGGGCTTCAGGATGATGACCGTGGTCATCACGATCCAGTACGCGTTCGTGAGCGGCAACAGGCGCCCGAGCCAGAAGCCGATGCCCACCGCGATGGTCACGCGCAGCGCGTGACGGAAGCTCGGCGAAGCCATCGTGAGGTTCGAGAAGATCTGCATGAACGGCACGCGCCGGCTCGAGATGAAGCGCGACAGCGCGTGATCGATCTGCACTTCGGTCTCGGTCTGGCTCGCGTCGTGGCGGGTGCGGCGGCGCATCTTGTCGATGAGACGCGTCGCGCTCCACAGGCGCCTGAAGACGGCCGCCGCCGCCGCGTAAGCCTCGGGATTCTTGTCCGGCAGGCCGTGCTTGCGCATCAGTTCGAGCTCGTATTCGATCGCGCGCAATTCGGCCTTCATGCTGATCTGTCTGCCTGCCGGATTGTTCTGCAGCACGGCGAGGCCGATCTCTTCGAGATCCGCGCTCGCCTTTCTCATCAGGTCGCGATAGAAGATGAGCACGTCAGAGCCCGCGAAGGTCTTGCGCACGAGCGGATAGTCCGTGTGCGCGCCGACGAAGAATTCGTGCAGGTCCACCACGTTGATGAACAGATTGAAGAGCCGCGCGCGCCGGGCGTCGAGCTTGCCGGTCTTTACTTTCGGCAGATTGCGCAGCACGATGTCGCGCGCCGCTTCCTGCCGCTCGACGGCCGCGATCTGCTTTTCGATCAGCTTGCGATAGCATTCGTCGAGATCGGCGTCGCTGTCGTAGAACTCGGCGCGCGCGAGCAGATACTCCGCGCAGCTGAAAATGCTTTCGGCCAGGGCCTGCTGCTCGATGCGATACACGAGCAGGCGACTCACGAGCGTTGCCCAGTACGTGTACCAGAGGCCGCCCACGAGAATCCACGATGCGTTGATAAGCGCCTGCAGCGGCGTGAAATGGTCTTCGAGCGTGACGACCATCATGAAGAGCGTCGCGAAGCTGATCTGCGGCCAGCGATTGCCATACACGACGATGAGCGACAGCACGAACGTGAGCGGCACGATGGTCAGCCAGAGCGTCAACGGATGCGCCGTCGCGATGCCCGTGGCGAGCGCCGCGACAAAGCCGATCGCCGAGCACGCGAGCATCTCGTTGTGCTTGTGCCGCAGCGGCCCGGGCATGTCGACGACGCATGCGCCGAGCGCGCCGGTTGCGATCGTGAAACCAAGCTCGCGATTGTGAAAGACGATGAGCATCAGCACGGCGGGCAGCGACACGCCCAAAGCGATGCGCAAGCCGCCGAAGAAATACTGGCTGTAAATGAACTTCCTGATTTCGAACGAATAGCGCATCGACTTCCTGAATTGACGCTCGTTGTTGTCCTGGGACGAAGGCGAGATCGAGTCTAACTCAACTCATCAGCGCTTCGGACCTCGGCCATTCGGCCAGGTTCTCGGCATCGCGCCTGCTTTGCTATGCTGGCGCCTGAACTTACAAACCTTTTCAAATCGCGCCATTCGAGGCCGCACAGCACGCCGCTTTCCATGCTCGAACTCTTTTATTCGAACCGTCACGAGACACTCGCCGCCGCGCTCTTCGAAGACCTCGACGCGTTCGCGATGCGCGAGGGCAATCCTTTCGCGCGCGAGGCCGTCATCGTGCCGAGCGCGGCCTTGCGCCGGCGGCTCGAGCTCGACATGGCCGAGCGCTTCCGCATCTGCGCGAACGTCGATTTTTGCTATCTGGCGCAGTGGCTATGGGCGCAGATCGGACGCGTGCTGCCGGTGCCGGCGCATTCGCCGTTCGCGCCCGACCGGCTCGCGTGGCGCTGCTACCGGCTCTTCGAAGATCCGTCGCTCGGCGATTCGGCGCGGCTGTCGACATATCTCCATGCCGCCGACGATTCCATGCGCTACGAGCTCGCACGCCGCATCGCGACGGTCTTCGATCACTATCTGACCTATCGCCCCGAGTGGCTCACGCACTGGCAGTCGGGCGGCTCGATCCTCGCGGGCAGTGGCGCCGAGATCGATGCACGCGGCCCGCGCCTCGCGGGCGCGAACGACATCCAGCGCGAGGACGAGCGCTGGCAGGCGGCGCTGTGGCGCGCGTTGCTCGCGGACCTGGCCGGCCTCACGAGCGATGCGAGCGGCGACGCGAAGGACCCGACGCCGCCCGCGTACCGCTTTCTCGCCGATGCACCCAATCTCGATCTCGACGCCGCGATGCGCGCGCAGTGGCCGCGCCGCATCAGTGTGTTCGCGCTGCCGACGATGCCGCCGCTCCATATCGCGTTGTTGCGCGAGCTGTCGCGCTGGATCGACGTGCGCGTCTATGCGCAAAATCCTTGCCGCGAGTTCTGGTTCGATATCGTGAGCGAGGCGCGCGTCGAGCAACTCGAACTGAAGGGCGAAAGGGACTTTCAGGAAGTGGGTCACCCGCTGCTAGCGGAGTGGGGCCGTCAGACGCAGGCGCAACTGCACATGCTGCACGAGTTGACCGAGCGCGCGGCGTCGAGCGAGCGGCAGCTTTTCGAGGACAATCCCGCGCCGACATGGCTCGCGCGCGTGCAGAACGGCATCCTCGCGCTCGATGAAGAGCACGCCGGGCCGCAGCCGGAAGCGATCGTCGAGAACGGCATCGAGGTGCATGTGTGCCACAGCCTGTCGCGTCAGCTCGAAGTGCTGCACGACCGGCTGCTCGACTGGTTCGACGAGATCGAAGGCCTGGAGCCGTCGGACGTGCTCGTCGCGTTTCCGGATCTCGCGGTGGCGGGGCCGCTCATCGACGGCATCTTCGGCACGGCGCCCGCGGGCGCGAGCAACGAGCGGCGGCGCATTCCGTATCGCATCACAGGCTTGCCGCCGTCGCAGGCGAACCCCGTCGCGCGCGCGCTCATCGACTGGCTCGCGCTCACCGAACGCAGCGTCGGCGCGCCGGAGCTCGTCGAATGGCTGCGCGTGGACGCGATCGCGGCGCGTTACGGCATCGACGCCATCGCGCTCGAAACGGCGCAGGCGTGGCTCGCGGCCGCGGGCGCGCGGCGCGGTCTGCGCCCGGACGAAGTCACGGCCGACGATGTGCCCGCCGCGCGCCACACCTTCGCCGATGCGCTCACGCGTCTCTATCTCGGCTACGCGCTGCCGGGCGGCGGCGCGCCGGTGGCCGAATGGCTGCCGATCGAAGGCGCGAACGGCTCGGACGCCGAGCTGCTCGGCCGCCTCACGCGTTTCGTCGACGACATCGACGCGTTCGCCGAGCGCATCGCGACGCCGCGCACCGCGCGCGCGTGGGGCGACCTGCTGCTCGATGCGCTCGAGCGCTTCTTCGACGCGGGCGTCGCGTTCACCGATGCGATCGGCGATGTGCGCGGCGCGGTCGATTCCCTCATCCTCGCGATGGACGAAGGCGCGGGCGATACCGAAGTATCGGCCGCCGTGATCCGCACCGCTTTGACCGATACCCTCGACGATCCCGCGCGCGGCGGCGTGCCGTGGGGCGGCGTCACGTTCTCGTCGCTGACGAGCCTGCGCGGCTTGCCGTATCGCGTCGTGTGTCTGCTCGGCATGGACGACGGCATGCTGCCGAGCCTCGCGCGCGCCGACGAGTTCGATCTGATGGCGCGTTTCGGCAAGCTCGGCGACCGCCAGCGGCGCGACGACGAGCGCAATCTGTTCCTCGATCTCCTGCTCGCGGCGCGCGACCGGCTGATGATCGCGTACACCGGCCGCAGCATCCGCGACAACGCCGTGCTGCCGCCCGCCGCGCTCATCGACGAATTGCTGGATTATCTGGCGCAGTCCGTCGCGGGAAAGCACGCAGGTCCGGACGAGCTCGAAGAGGCGCGCGGGCGCTTCGTATTCGAGCATCCGTTGCAGCCTTATGCGCCCGACTATTTTCATGCGGACGGCAGGCTCTTCACCTACGAGCCCGAGCGCGCGGAGTTGGCCCGCGCACTGGAGTCCGGCAAGACGCAGCCCCTCGCGCGATTCTTCTCCGCGCCCTTGCCGCCGGAAGACGACGTGCAGACCGTCGCGTTCGACGACTTCGTGCGCTTCTGGCGCCATCCCGCGCGCGCGCTTCTGCGCGACAGGCTCGGCATCGCGCTCGTCGATTCCGAAGCCGAACTCGACGACACCGAGCCGATCGAACTCGGCTTCGCGGGCCGCGATGCGCTCGCCGCGCGCGTGCTGCCCGCGTTGCTCGATGCCGCCGACGAAGGCGAGCGCGCCGCGCGCGAACGCGCGAGACGTGTCGCGCGCGCGAGTCCCGAAATGCCGGGCGGCGCGACGGGCGGCGTATGGCAGGCGCGCGAGCTGCATGCGCTGCATCAGTTGGCCGAGCGCGTGCGCGCGTCGACGTCGGCGGGCGTCGAACGCTTGCCGTTTGCGCTGGATCTCACGCCGCGCTGGCCCGATAGCGAAGGCATCGCGCTCTTCGGCCTGCACGACGACGCGCTCGTCGACACCCGCCCGATGACGCTCGTCGGCACGCTCAACGCGCTGACGCCGCAAGGCCAGGTGATCTATCGCTACGACGCGCCGCGCGCGCGCGATTACCTGTCCGCGTGGCTCGCGCATCTCGCGTATTGCGCGGCGTTGCCCGATGGGCCGCGCCGCACCGTATGGCATGGGCGCGGCGCGCAATCGGCGGATTTCGAGCTGACGCCCGTCGCCGATCCTCACGCGCATCTCGCGGCGCTCGCGGCGCTCTATCGCGCGGGACGCCGCATGCCGCTCAGGTTCTTTCCGAAGAGCGCGTGGCTCAAGGTGAAGGAGGGCGATTCGAAAGCGCAGGCTGCGTGGGAGTCCGAACGCACGCGCGCCGAATCCGACGATCCGGTGTTTCGCATCGCGTTCCGCGGCGCCGACCTCGCGCTCGACGACACCTTCGCCGCGCTCGCGCGCATCGTGTTCGAGCCGCTCGTGCAACATCTGCGGAGCGGCGCATGACGAATCTCACAACCTCCGTGGATAACATCGACGTGCAGGAACTCGACGTCTTCAATTGCGCGCTCGACGGCGTGAACCAGATCGAGGCCTCCGCCGGCACGGGCAAGACCTGGAACATCTGCGCGCTCTATGTGCGTCTGCTGCTCGAAAAGCGGCTGTCCGTCGAACAGATTCTCGTCGTCACCTTTACGAAGGCCGCGACCGCCGAGCTGCACGAGCGCATCCGCTCGCGGCTCGCGGGCGTCGCGCATGCGATCGAAAATGGCGATGCCGCCGGCGATCCGTTCATCGAGCAACTGTTCGAGACCACGCTCGCCGACATCGACGCCGACGAAGCCGCGAAGCGCCTGCGCATCGCGGTATCGACCTTCGATCAGGCCGCGATCCACACGATTCACGCGTTCTGCCAGCGCGCGCTGCAGGAAGCGCCGTTCGCCGCCGCGATGCCGTTCGCGTTCGAGATGGAAGCCGACGACAGCGCGCTGCGCTTCGAGCTCGCGGCGGACTTCTGGCGCGAGCGCGTGGAGCCGGTGGCGGCGCGCACGCCGTCGTTCGCGTCATGGCTCGTCGCGAAGGGCGCGGGCCCGGCATCGCTCGATGCGCAACTCGCGCGGCGCCTGAAAAAGCCGCTCGCGGCGCTGCGTTTCGGCGATACGGACGCGGCGCAAGCCGCCGACATGCAGGCGCTCTTCGACGAAGCCTGCGCGCTGTGGAACGCCGAGCGCGACGCCATCGCGAAGCTGCTCTTCGACGCCGAGGCGATCCTCAACAAGACGACGCACAAGCGCACGATCATCGATGCCGCCATCGACGCGTGGAGCGCGTACTTTGCCGAAGCGGACTGCCACGCGCCGCCGCCCGAGAAGGCGCTCAAGCTCACCGCCACGGCGCTCGCGAAGGGCACGAAGGCGAAGAACACGCCGCCCGCGCACGCCTTCTTCGATCAGGCCGATGCGCTCGCCGCGTCCGCCGCCGCCGCCGAAGCATCGCAGCGCGCGATGTGGCTCGACATCGTGCGCGAATGGCTCGATCACGCGCCCGGCGAACTCGCCGCGAGAAAGCGCGCGCGCCGCGTCGTGTCGTTCGACGATCTGCTCTCGAACCTGCATCACGCGCTCGTGAAACACGCGTGGCTCGCCGAGGCGCTGCGCGCGCGTTATCCCGCCGCGCTCATCGACGAATTCCAGGACACGGACCCGCTGCAATACGCGATCTTCAACCGCGTGTTCGCGCCGCACGGGCCGCTCTTTCTCGTCGGCGATCCGAAGCAGGCGATCTACAGCTTCCGCGCCGCCGACCTGCACACGTATCTCGCCGCGCGCGACGGCGCGAGCGCGCGCTATACGCTCGCGGTCAATCAACGCTCGACGCCGCCGATCATCGAGGCGTGCAACCGCGTGTTCGAAGCGAATCCGTCGGCCTTCATTCTCGATGGCCTCGACTATCAGCCGGTGCGCGCGGGCACGCGCAAGCGCGGTCCGTTCATCGACAACACGCCGGCTGCGGCGTATTCCGATATCGCGGATTTTTGCGTGTGGATGCTGCCGCACGGTGAATCGGCGCTCGCGAAAAGCAGCGCGCAGCGCGAGGCCGCCGAAGCGTGCGCGGCCGAAATCGCGCGGCTTCTGCGCGGGGCGCAGCGCGGCGAAGTGACGATCGGCAAAGAGCCGCTTACAGCGGGCGATATCGCCGTGCTGGTGCAGACGCATCGGCAGGGCAGCATCGTGAAGCGCGTGCTCGCGGCGTGGGGCATCGGCAGCGTGGAGCTTGCGCAGGCGTCGGTGTTCGGCTCGCTCGATGCCGAGCAGATCGAGCGCGTGCTCGCCGCCATCGATACGCCCGGCGACTTGCGCCGCCTGCGCGCCGCGCTCGCGACCGACTGGTTCGGCCTCGACGCCGCCGCGCTCTGGCGGCTCGAACACGCGGACGCCGCCGATCCGCACGGCGAGCCGATCGATTCGACGAGCTGGGTCGAGCGCTTCTCGCGTTATCGGACGATCTGGCACGAGCGCGGCTTCGCGGTGATGTGGCGCACGCTCGCGCGCGAGCTGTCGATCGCGACGCGCCTCGTCGCGCGGCCCGATGGCGAGCGCAGGCTCACGAACGTCAATCATCTCGCTGAGTTGTTGCAGGCGCGCTCGGCGGAGCAGCCGGGCATCGCGCCGACGCTGCGCTGGCTCGCCGCGCAACGCGAGCAGCAGGGCGGCGGCGAGGAGGCGCAACTGCGTCTCGAATCCGACCGCAATCTCGTGCAGATCGTGACCGTGCACAAGTCGAAGGGCCTGGAGTACGCGGTCGTGTTCTGTCCGTTTCTCAACGATGGATCCGCGCGGGATGCGTCGAAATCGGGCTTGCCCGATGCGCGCGAATATCACGACGACGCGGGCGTTGCCGTGCTGCATTACGGCATCGAAGGCGAAGAGGACGATCACGTGAGCGCGGCCATCGCGCGCGAACAGGCGGCCGAGCGCGCGCGCCTCGTCTATGTCGCGCTCACGCGGGCGGTGTTCCGGTGTTACGTCGTCGCGGGCTTCTATCTGTCGAACCGGTCGACGAAGGAATCGCGCCGCAGCGTGCTCAACTGGCTCGTCGCGGGCAAGGGCCGCGCGTTCGACGCGTTCTGCGACGAGCCGCCCGAAGAAGCCGACATCGTCGCGGCGTGGCATGCGCTCGCGGCACAAGCGAACGGCGCGATCGGCGTCGAGCCGCTGCCGGTGATCGAGGGGCGCGAGCCGCTTGCGGCGCAGGCGTCGAACGAGCATGACATCGCCGCGCGCACGAATCAGCGCATCCTGCGCGATCGCTGGCGCATGGCGAGCTTCAGTTCGCTGATCGCCGCCGGCGCGCGCGACGAGGCGAATCAGGCGCATCCTGCCGAAGCGCGTCCGGATCACGACGAGCTCGCCGCGCAGAACGACGACACGCGGGCAGAAGCCGCCGCGCGCGACGAATCGCCGCTCGCCCACGACGACATCCTCGCGTTCCCGCGCGGCGCGGCGGCGGGCGAATGCCTGCATCGCATGTTCGAGCTTGCCGATTTCACGGAGCCGTCCGGATGGGCCGCTGCCGTCGAGCGCGCGCTGCACGAGCATCCGACGCCCGCACCCGAGGCGCTCGCGCCCCGTCTTCGTCCGATGATGCTGCGTCTGCTCGCCGATACCGTCGGTGCCGAAATCGCGCCCGGCATGCAGCTTCGCGATATCGCCATGACGCGCCGCATGAACGAACTGGAGTTCCTGTTCCCGGCGGAAGCGCTCGATTTCACCGCGTTGCGGCGTGTGCTTGCCGCACACGGCTTTCCCGACGTCGCGCTCGAGAGCGGCGCGTTGCGCGGATTCATCAAGGGATTCATCGACATGATCGTCGAGCACGACGGCCGCTACTGGATCATCGACTGGAAGTCGAATCATCTCGGCGACACGGTTTCCGACTACGCCGCCGAGCCGCTTGCCGTGGCGATGTCGGAGCACGCGTATCACCTCCAGGCGCTCATCTACGTGGTCGCGCTGCATCGCTATTTGCGCTCGCGCTTGCCCGGTTACGCGTACGACACGTATATCGGCGGCTATCTGTATCTCTTCGTGCGCGGCGTGCGCCCCGACTGGCGCGACGGCGAAGCGGCAAGCGGCGTGCATCGCGGGCGGCCGTCGCTGGAACTGGTCGAAGCGCTCGATCGGCTGATGGCGGGAGGCGCGGCATGAGTACGCCCGATACGCTGGATCGCACGCGCGACGTGCCCGCGCCCGCGGACGAAAGCGCGGCGCTCGCGGAAGGTTTCGCGCGGCGCATGAGCGCGCTCGCGGCGCGCCTCGGCGCGGACGAGCGCGGTGTGCTGTGGGCGGAGCGCGCGTCGCTCGCGATGAGCCGCGCGACCGCGCAAGGCCATGTGTGCCTGCCGCTCGCGGCGCTCGCGCGCCGTCATGGCGAGCGCTTTCACGAGGCGCGTGACGCGCTGCTTGCGAGCGGCGTCGCGTGTCTCGTGCGGGGCGATGCGCGCGCGGACGCCGCCGATCTGCTGCCGCTCGTCATCGATGAAGACGGGCGGCTCTATCTCGCGCGCTATTTCGACTACGAGCGGCGGCTCGCGCGGGCGCTCGTCGAGCGCTCCCGCGATGCGCGCATGGCGGTCGCACCGCAGGACATCGCGCGGCAGGCCGAGCGCATCGCGCGCTATTTCGGCCCGCCAGCCGACGGCGACATCGACTGGCAGCGCGTCGCCGCATTCGTCGCGCTGGCCGGACGGCTGACGATCGTGAGCGGCGGGCCGGGCACGGGCAAGACGACGACCGTCGTCGGCGTGCTCGCGTGCCTGCTCGACGCCGATCCGGACACGCGCATCGCGCTCGCCGCGCCCACCGGCAAGGCCGCGCAGCGCATGCAGGAGGCGCTCATCGAACGCGCGGACAAGCTGCCGCCCGCGCTCGCGCAACGGTTGCCGCGCACGTCGTTCACCTTGCAGCGGCTGCTGGGTACGCAGGCGGACGGGCGCTTCCGGCATCATCGCGACAACCCCTTGCCGTACGACGTGATCGTCGTCGACGAAGCGTCGATGATCGACGTCGCGCTCGCCGCGCATCTGCTCGAAGCTATCGCGCCGTCGAGCCGTCTCGTGATGCTCGGCGACAAGGATCAGCTTTCGGCGGTCGAAGCGGGCGCGGTGTTCGCGGAACTGAGCGCGGCGCCGTCGTTCAGCACGGCGGGCGTCGGGCGCATCGCGGCGGCGCTTTCGCTCGACGCGAAACGGCTCGAAGCGGCGTTGCCGCGTGCCGACGCGACGCCGCCCCGTGCGCAAGCGCGCGAGACGAAGCCGCGCCCGGCGAGCGAACCGCAGCTCGGTTTGTTCGATGCCCCGCCCGCCGACGATTCCGAAGGCTACGGCGAGCTTTTCGACACGCTGCCCGAAGACTGGAGCGACGCGCCTTCGAAGCACGAGCCCGCGCTCACGGATTGCGTCGTCTGGCTGCAGAAGAACTATCGTTTCGGGCTCGATTCGGACATCGGGCGTTTGTCGATCGCGATCCGCGACGGCGACGAACAAGCCGCGCTCGAAGCGCTCGATCCATCCGGCGAGCGCGCGGCCGTGCTCTTCGACGATGGCGACGCCGCGCTTGCCGAGCGCACGCTCGCGCGTCTCGCCAAAGGCTTTGCGCCGTATGCGCAGGCACTGTCCGCGGTGCTCCAAGGCGAGGAAGAGGATCACGCGCAACTCTTCGACGCGCTCAATCGCTTCCGCGTGCTCTGCGCGACGCGCAAGGGACCGCGCGGCGTCGATGAAGTGAATGCGCGCATCGCCGCGAAGGTGCGCGAGCAGGCGGGCATCGCGCTCGCGCTCGGCGCGCAGTGGTTCCCGGGGCGGCCGGTGATCGTCACGCGCAACGACTATGCGCTCGGGCTCTTCAACGGCGATATCGGCATCGCGCTGCCGGGCGCGGGCGGCCTCTTGCGCGTCGCGTTCCGCATGGCCGATGGCTCGCTGCGCTACGTGTCGCCCGCCGCGCTGCCGCCGCACGACACCGCGTTCGCGCTGACCGTGCACAAGTCGCAGGGCTCGGAGTTCGAGCACGCGGCGCTGGTGCTGCCCGGCGCGTTCGTGCGCGTGCTCTCGCGCGAACTCGTCTACACGGCGATCACGCGGGCGAAGCGCAGGGTCGAAGTGATCGGTTCGGCGGCGATTTTCGCGCAGGCCGTCAGGGAGCCGACGCGGCGCGATTCCGGGCTCGCCGCGAGAATGCGCCGTCTGGCATGAACCGGGCTTGCGCAGTCAAATAAAGAAGGAGACGACCGATGACGATAACCGATAGCCTCGCCGTGCCGCCGAACGAAATCGAGCTGACGGCCGTTCGCGCGCAAGGCGCGGGCGGTCAGAACGTCAACAAGGTGTCGAGCGCGATCCATCTGCGCTTCGACATCCGCGCGTCGTCGCTGCCGGAGCACATCAAGGCGCGCCTGCTCGCGCTGGCGGACAGCCGCGTCACGCGCGAAGGCGTGATCGTCATCAAGGCGCAGGAGCATCGCACGCAGGACATGAACCGCGCCGCCGCGCTCGCGCGGCTCGACGAGCTGATCCACAGCGTCTCCGTGACGCGGCGCAAGCGCATCGCGACGAAGCCGACGCGCGCGTCGCAGTTGCGCCGTGTCGAAGGCAAGGTGAAACGCGGCGCCATCAAGGCGGGAAGAGGGCCGGTGCGCGGCGAATAGCCGTTCGTCGAAACCGGACTGTGAGAAGCGTCAGCCTTTCTGCCACTTCGGCGGCACGTCGACGCGCGGACCGAAGAAATACGACTTCAGCACGTCGCGCCCGATCACGCGGCCGAGTTCGGCGAACGCGCAGTAGTTGCCGATCATCAGGAAAAGAAGGATCTGGATGGCCCAGAATTGCGGCCAGTTGCTGTGCGTGAGCAGTTCATGCTGCGCCGCGGCCACGTTGTGCGTCTCTTTCCAGAACTCGGACAGACGTTCGAGATAGTGAAGAATGCCGGCCACGATCGTGTAGATGAGTGTTTTCCATCCCGCATTCCAGATGAGCGGACGATCCGGATAGCGATTGATGAACGGCAGCATGTTGGCGATCAGCACGGCCTTGCCCAAAATCAGCGACGAGACGATCACCGAGACCGAAGTCGGCAGCGAGATGCCGGTGCCTTTCACCATCAGCGCGCGAATGATGACCACGGCATGCAGCAGGATGAAGAAGAAAACGGTGGGCGGCACCATCTTCATCAACTCGTGCTTGAGCTTGGCGAACGAAACTCCCATATCGACTCCCGGCGCAAAAACGCGAAGGATGACGCGGCCTCGCGAGACGCGCAACGCGCATCCAAACAATTTAACGAATGCGCGCGGCGCCGGCGGTCTTGTCGCAGGAAGTCTAGTTTACGGCGCGAGCTTGCGCCGTCCGAAGAAGGGCACGCGTTTCACCGCGCCCGTCGCGAGCGCCGTGCCCGCGAGCACGATCGCGCAGCCCGTCACCATTGCGGGCGATACGTGTTCGCCCAGAAAGAGCGCGCCCCACAGGATGCCGAAGAGCGGGATGACGAAGGTCACGGTCATCGCGCGCGCCGGGCCGGCAACCGCGACCAGATGGAAATAGATGAAGTACGCAATGCCTGTGCAGGCGATGCCGAGCGCGAGCACCGCGCCCCACGCGTGCGCCGAAACGGGCGCGGCGGGCCACGTGAGGAAGGCGATCGGCGCGAGCGTCAGCGTCGCGCCGATCATGCTGCCGGCGGCGTTGGTCATCGCGTCGACGTCCATCAGATACTTCTTCGCGAAATTGCCCGCGACGCCGTAGAGCGCCGACGCCGCGAGCGCCGCGGCCGCCGCGAGCAGGCCTTGCACGGGCAGCGCGGCGTCGTGTCCCGCGTGATCCGGCGCGATCTGGTTCCACACGAGCACGAGCACGCCCGCGAAGCCGATCGCCATGCCGATCGTGCGCGTGGCCGTCAGGCGATCGCGCAGCCACAAATAGGCGACGAGCGCGCCGAAGAGCGGCGTCGTCGCGTTGATGACGGACGTTGCGCCGGCCGAAAGCGTCAGCTCGGCGTAGGCGAACAGGCAGAACGGCGCGGCCGAATTCAGGATACCGACGACGAGCAGTTGCGGCCAGCGCGCGCGCAGCGTCGCGGCGGTGGCGGCGAGCGAGCGGCGCGCGAGCAGCATCGCGACGAGAAACACGGCGCCGATGCCCACGCGCAAGGCCATCAGCGGCGCGACGCCGAACTCGGCGACGCCTACGCGGATGAAGAGAAACGACGCGCCCCACAGGGCGGCGAGCACGATCAGTTGCAGCAGGTTGGCGGGCGACATGGCGAGCGGATTTCGGGATGCTGATGAAAAGTCCGCGCATGTTAGCACCGCGCGCGTATCGAAAATACGCCTGCCGAACGAAAGCGCAAGAAGCGGGAGAAAGGCGGGAGAAGAGCGGACGATCAATGCGGCGGGATCACCCACGTCAGGACGTTCTGCTGCAGCCACACGAGCACGCCGAGCAGGACCGTGAGGAAGATCGAATGCCAGAACGTGCGCGCGAAGACGAGGCCTTCCTTGCCCTTGAGTTCGGTCGTCGCCACGCCGGTCGAGATGTTCTGCGGCGAGATCATCTTGCCCATCACGCCGCCGGAGGAATTGGTCGCCGCCATCAGCACCGGGTTGAGGTTGAGCTGGTTCGCGGCGACCACCTGCAGATTGCCGAAGAGCGCGTTGCCCGATGTATCGCTGCCGGAGAGGAACACCGCCACCCAGCCGAGGAACGCGGAGACGAGCGGGAAGAACGCGCCGACCGACGCGACGCCGAGACCGAGCGTGTAGTTCATGCCCGAGTAGTTCATCAGGTACGCGAGGCCGACGATCGTCGCGACCGTCAGAATGGCGATGCGCGTCTGCACCCACGTATCGACGATTGCGGCGCCATAGTCGCGCGCGGGCAGCTTCACCATGAGCGCGGTGACGATCGACGCGACCAGGATCGCGGTGCCGGTCGCGAGCGGCTGGAAGTCCCAGATCGCGCCGTAGGGCTGGTTGTACAGCGTGATGTACACGGCCTTGTCGAGGCCCGGCCACGCGACCTTGACGTCGCCGATCATGAAGATCTTGAGCACGGTCCACACGATCACGACCACCGATACGACGATCCACGGCAGCCAGCCCTGGCCGCCGGGAATCGCCGAGTGGGTGTCGCCGAGGCGCTCGACGTTCACCGCGAAGCGCTCGTCCGTGACGGGCTTCCACACGCGCAGGAACGCGATCGTCAGGATCAGCGAGACGAGCGACGAGAGCACGTCGGTCAGCGCATAGCTGATGAAATTCGACGTCACGAACTGCGTGAGCGCGAAGGCGCCGCCCGACACGAGCAGCACCGGCCAGATGCGCATCATGTTGCGAAAGCCCGCATAGATGCCGATCACGTAGAACGGCAGGAAAAACGCGAAGAGCGGCAGTTGGCGTCCGACCATTTTGGCGAGGGCGTCGGTCGGCAGGTGCGTGACGGCGCCGAGCACGGTGATCGGCACGCCGAGCGCGCCGAACGCGACCGGCGCCGTGTTGAAGATCAGCGTGAAGGTGAGCGCTTCCAGCGTCGGGAAGCCGAGCAGGATCAGAAGCGAGCTCGTGATCGCGATCGGCGTGCCGAAGCCCGAGATGCCTTCCAGCAGCGCGCCGAACGAGAAGCCGATCACGACGAGCACGATGCGCCGGTCGTTCGGCAGGTTGTCGACCATCCACAGGCGAAACGCTTCGAAGCGCCCCGAGCGTTGCGCGACGTTGTAGAGCAGGATCGCGGCGAACACGATCCACATCACCGGCCACAACGCGAAGACGGCGCCGGCCGCGACGGAATCGAGCGCGAGCCCGACCGGAAAATGCCAGCCCGCCACTGCGATGATCAGCGCGAGGACCAAGCCTGCGAGCGACGCCTGCCACGCGGGGCGGCGCGCCCAGCCGAGCAGCACGAGCACGAGGACGATCGGCAGCGCGGCGACGATGAAGGACACGAACAGGGAATGGGCGATCGGCGTGAGCAACTGGTGGAACATCGCAGCTCCTTTCGGATGTCATGAGCGGGAGCGGCGATGCATGACGCCGCGGTGCGCGCAGAGTTCGATGTTCGGCAGCCGGCGGCCGCAAACTTAAGCAAACGCATAACGCGCACACTAAGAATAGGGCGCGAACGGCTTGCGTCAAGGCGCGAATGCCCGTTCATTGCGGGCACGCGCGTAGCGAAGGGATGCGACCCGACGCGACGCGACGCGACGCGCCAGGCGTGGCGCGTCGTCGATGGAGATAGGGAAAAAGCCGGCTGCTTCAGCCTTCGGCGACGGCTCCCGGCGTCGTGTCTTCGCGGCCGGCGGGCGGCGTCTGGCGGAAAACCCACACGGTGAGCAGGCCGAGCGAGGCGAGCATCCACAGCAGGAAAAACACGAAGGCCATCATGTCCGAATCCCCCGATACGGAAAGTGCGCGGAAGGTCCGCGCGAAGCTCGCAACCTGGTTGCCGCTGCGAGCGGTAATGGGGGAAGCATGTAGCCAGAATTGTGCCAATCGTCTGGCGAAATGTGCCGAGGCCTTGTCGGAAAAGGAAAGTGTCCGGGCGCACAATTGCGTTTCCGCGAACGAAGGGCCGCACAGCGCAGAAAATGTTGCAGCAGTGTTACGCGACCGCGCTTGAAACCCGTTTTTGTCTCCTCCGATGTAACGCGGCGGCGCCCCTTTCAGTGCCCGTGACCGCCTCCGCCATGCCAACCGCCACCGCCGCCTTGCCAGCTGCTGCCGCCGCCGTGCCATCCGCCGCCGCCATGCCAGTTGCCGCCGTGACCATGCCAGCCGTGTCCCCAGCAGCAGCCGCTGCCGCCCCAGTACCCGAAGCTGAACGAAACCGCCGGATAGCCATAGCCATAACCGTAATACGGGTAGCCGTAATAAGCCGGGTAAGCGCCGTAGGGCGCGTAATACGGATAAGGATACGGATACGTCTGGTAATAGCTGGTGTAAGGCGAGCCGACGGCGTATTCGTACTGGGGCGGAAGCGTTGCGGGCGACGTGGCGACGGGCGCGCCACCCGATGCGGGCACCGTGAATTCCCGTTGTGTGTACGTCGTATCGACGACCGGATAAGGCGGATAGGCCGGATAGCCGTAGGGGTAGTAGCACCCGCTGAGAAGAAGTCCGGCGGCGAGCGCGATGGCGGCCGTTGCGGGTCCAGGGATACTGCGGGCGGAAATCATGATGCTGCTCCTTGCGCTACGGCTGGCCGGACTCTTGGATCGGATGAGGCGAGAGCGGGTCCGTTAAGAGCAGCTTAGTCGAACGGTGGGACGCATTCACCGTGGGTCATGTGACAAAGCATCGATATCGCGGCTTTATGTTACAAATTTGAAACAGTGGGCGGGCGGCGCGGCGAAGCGCGTCGGCTTCGCCGCCCGAAAGCGGGTTCGCTACTTGCCGATCTGATTGCCGATGACGCCGCCCACCGCCGCGCCGCCCAGGGTCGAGAGCGCGCTGCCGCCGATCGCGGCTCCGCCCGCCGCGCCCACGCCGGCGCCGATGGCCGTATCCCGTTGACGCGTGGTCATGTCGCCGCAAGCGGTCAGTCCTCCCAGGAACGCAACGACCATTGCGGCGGCGCCGATCTGTTTGATGTTTTTCATGTCGACTCTCCAATTCGATGATGAGATGAATCGGCTGCGGTTCGACCGCGGCTGCCAAAGGCGCGGTGCGACCGTTTCGGCGTTGACCAACAGGGGCGCCACGTTTTCGCCGGTTCATTCACATCGTCAGCAGAAAGAGTGCCTAAATCGTCCGATAAGCGCGCTCCGCCAGCGCCGACAAGGCTTTGCGCCCGATCGGGACGAAAAAAACGGCCTGCCGCACGCACCGTGCGACAGGCCGTTGTCAGTCAAAGGCAAGCCTTAAGTCGGCTGATAGATTTCCGCGCCTTTCTTCACGAATTCGATCGCTTTCGTCTCCATGCCCTTCGCAAGCGCCTCGTTTTCGCTGACGCCCTGCTTCGCCGCGAAGTCGCGCACGTCCTGCGTGATCTTCATCGAACAGAAGTGCGGGCCGCACATCGAGCAGAAATGGGCGACCTTGGCGGAATCCTTCGGCAGCGTTTCGTCGTGGAATTCGCGCGCCTTGTCCGGATCGAGGCCGAGATTGAACTGGTCTTCCCAGCGGAACTCGAAACGCGCCTTGGAAAGCGCGTTGTCGCGCACCTGCGCGCCCGGATGACCCTTCGCCAGATCGGCCGCGTGCGCCGCGAGCTTGTACGTGATGATGCCGGTCTTGACGTCGTCCTTGTTCGGCAGGCCGAGGTGCTCCTTCGGCGTCACGTAGCAGAGCATCGCGGTGCCGAACCAGCCGATCATCGCAGCGCCGATGCCCGACGTGATGTGGTCGTAACCCGGCGCGATATCGGTCGTCAGCGGCCCGAGCGTGTAGAAGGGCGCTTCGTCGCACCATTCCAGCTGCAGGTCCATGTTCTCCTTGATGAGCTGCATCGGCACGTGGCCAGGGCCTTCGATCATCACCTGCACGTCGTGCTTCCACGCAATCTGCGTGAGTTCGCCGAGCGTCTTCAGCTCGCCGAGCTGCGCTTCGTCGTTGGCGTCGTAGATGGAGCCGGGGCGCAGGCCATCGCCGAGCGAGAACGAGACATCGTATTGCTTCATGATTTCGCAGATGTCTTCGAAGTGCTCGTAGATGAAGCTTTCCTTGTGATGCGCGAGGCACCACTTCGCCATGATCGAGCCGCCGCGCGACACGATGCCCGTCATGCGGTTCGCCGTCAGCGGCACGTATTGCAGGCGCACGCCCGCGTGGATCGTGAAGTAGTCGACGCCTTGCTCCGCCTGCTCGATGAGCGTGTCGCGGAAGATTTCCCACGTCAGGTCTTCGGCCTTGCCGTTGACCTTTTCGAGTGCCTGATAGATCGGCACGGTTCCGATCGGCACCGGCGAATTGCGGATGATCCACTCACGCGTTTCGTGGATGTGCTTGCCGGTGGAGAGATCCATCACCGTGTCGCCGCCCCAGCGGATCGCCCAGGTCATCTTGTCGACTTCCTCGCCGATGGACGACGTCACCGCCGAATTGCCGATGTTCGCGTTGATCTTCACGAGGAAGTTGCGGCCGATGATCATCGGCTCGCTTTCCGGGTGATTGATGTTCGCGGGGATGATCGCACGGCCGCGCGCCACTTCCTCGCGCACGAACTCGGGCGTGATTTCCTTCAGCGCGTCCTTGCCGAACGCCGCCGCGCCGAACGCCTGGCCGGGATGCTGGCGGCCCATCATCGCCGCGAGCTTTTCGCCGTTCGGGCCGCTCTGCTTCAGGCTTTCGAGGTATTCGGCGCGACGCTGGTTCTCGCGGATCGCGATGTACTCCATTTCCGGCGTGATGATGCCTTGCCGCGCGTAGTGCATCTGCGAGACGTTCTTGCCCGCGATCGCGCGGCGCGGCTTGCGATGCAGGCCGGGAAAGCGCAGTTCGGCGGTCTTCGCGTCGGCGGCGCGCTCGCGGCCGAATTCGCTGGACAGACCCGCGAGTTCCTCCGTGTCGCCGCGCTTCTCGATCCACGCGCCGCGCAGCGCCGGAAGGCCCGAGCGGATGTCGATCTTCGCATCCGGGTCCGTGTACGGGCCGGACGTGTCGTAGACATAGACGGGCGGATTCTTCTCGGCGCCGAAGCCGTCGGGCGTATCGGATTGCGTGATTTCGCGCATCGGCACGCGGATGTCGGGCGTCGAGCCTTCGACATAGACCTTGCGCGAATTCGGCAGCGGCGCAATGGCGGCGGCGTCGACAACGGCGTTCTCGGACAGGAACTTCGGGTTGGCATTCATGGGCTGTCTCTCCTGTGTCGACATACAAAGTAGTGGGGACGGTTATATCCGGACCCGACGCGGACGAACGTCGTCGAGCTCGGCTGATTCAGGAGCTAAACAGGGAGGAACGAGAGGAAAGGTACGGGTTCTGAGAAGTGGTCGGATGCTGCAAACCGTGGAACCCGAACGCTTCCCTGCGCTGGCATTATCCAGATCAGGTTCAAAGGGTATTTCTCACCCACGCCACACGAAGCGATCCAGTTCGATGAAGCCGATTGGATCGCGATGTGCAACGCAGGACCCCCGCGTTAGCAGCCGCCACATTACACCGCGGCGTGGTGTCTTGGCAACCATTCGCGAAATCCTTCGATCGTGCATAGGCGCTTACTGCATAATGTCGGGCGCCGCGGCCTTCGGGGTTTTCCCCGAGAGAGTGCGCGGTCCATCCTCGCGCAATCGCACTTCTCCGTTCCGCCATGTCGTTCAGTCTGGTATCTGCCGCAGCGTATTTCCCGGTCCCTCCTGCAGTCGTCCGGCGCGCAGCCGTCGCGGAGTAATGCATGTCCGCTCTTCCGCCGCCGCGTCTGCCGTTCAGCTTTCCCGACCGTTTTCCGTTTCGCGCGCCGCGCTCCTTCAAAGGGCAGGTCGCGCTTGCGCTGGCGGTCGTTTATCTCGTGTGGGGATCGACATATCTCGGCATCCATTTGTCGCTCGAGTCGTTTCCGCCGCTGATGCTCGGCGGCCTGCGCAACCTGTTCGCGGGCATCGGGCTGTTCGCGATCGCCGTGCATCGCAAGGCGGTGTGGCCGAGCGCGCGGGAAGTGCGCAATGCGGCCATCGTCGGCACGCTGCTGGAGGGCCTGTCGAGCGGGATGATGGCTTACGGCATGCGCACGGTCGGAACCGGCACGGCCGCCGTGATGGTGGCGACCGTTCCGCTCTTCGCGACGATCTTCACCGCGCTCGCGGGGCGCAGCGTCGCGAAGGGCGAGTGGTTCGCGGTGGCGCTGGGCCTCGTCGGCATCGTGCTGCTGAATCACGGCGATCCTTCGCCGAGCTCCACCTTCGGCACGCTCGCCATCCTGTGCGCCGCGATCTTCTGGGCGGGCGGCGCGCATCTCGCGACGCGTCTGCCGCAGCCTTCCGATCTGCTGATGTCGACGTCGCTGCAGATCGGGCTCGGCGGCCTGATCGCGACGGGCATCGCGCTGTTGTCGGGCGAGCGGCTCACGCAGGTGAGCGCGGGAGCGGGGCTGTCGTTCGTGTATCTCGTGGTGATCGGTTCGATGGCCGCCTATGTCGCCTATAACTTCCTGATCCGCAACACGAGCACGATCGTCGCGACGAGCTGCCTTTACGTGAATCCGGTCGTCGCGGTGCTGCTCGGCGCGGCCCTGCTCGGCGAAGTCATCACGCAATGGACCGTCATCGCGACGCTCGTCATTCTGCTTTCCGTCGGACTTTCCTTCTGGTTCGACTATCGGCGGCGCGGGCTCGCCTGAGTTCGTCCTTCTTGTAAGAACCGCCTCCGCCTGAAGGCGGCCTGCATCGTTCGATGCAGCGCCGCCGGGCGCGTTTCGCGCGTCCCGAGCAATTCCTCTAACGAATTCCAGAGCCTTGTCACGCAGGGCCCGGCGGCACGCGCGCGGGGTCACCGGAAGATATTGGGGCACGGTCATTGCTGAACGCAGGCACCCGTATCGGTGGCGCGTGAGCGTCGGTCGATCGGGCAAGAAAGAAAAAGAACCAGGGTCGGCGAACGACGCGCGCGCGAAGCGATGCGGACGACAGGTCGTCCGGACCCGGATAACGAGGTGTCGATCCAAAACCAAGGAAGGTGGAATCATGAAGCTCATCCGCACCGCTGCCGCGCTCGCCGCTGTCGCCTCTTTGCTCTCCGCTTGCGGCGGGAGCTCCGATGACGTCGGCAAGGAAATCGGCGTCACTCAGCCGCAGGTCCATTTCATTCACGCGATCCCGAGCGGCCCGAACGTCGACTTCTACGACAACGGCAAGATCCTGCAGCCGAATCTCGCCTACAAGACGGTGACCAACTTCGCGAACATCGACACCGGCCAGCACAACTTCTCCTACGCGGCCATCAACACGACGACGCAGCTCGCCACCGACACGAGCATCAACAACGCGGCGAAGGGGCATGAGTACACGGTGATCGCGCTGCCGGACGCGGGCTTCGTGCCGTCGATCGCGGTGATCGACGATCCGTTCGACAAGGGGTTGCTGTCGGGCAGTGCGCGGGTGCGGGCGTTCAATGCGTCGACGAACGCGCCGAATCTCGACATCTATCTCGTCGCGCCGGGGACGAACATCGCGGGCGTCAGCCCGACCATGGCGGGCGTCGCCTACAAGAACGCGGTGCCCGCGACGACGCAGGATTCGATCTATGTTTCGGGCGGCACGTATCAGCTGATCGCGACGCTGCCGGGCTCGAAGACGCCGGTGTACAGGTCGGCGTCGTTCGATCTCGTCAACAACGCGGACTGGCTCGTGACGACGTTGCCTTCGGGGAATGCGGTTTCGCAACTCGTGCCGGAGAAGATCCGCGTGCTGGTGGCGCAGGGCGGCAATACGCAGCAGCCGGCGCTGGAGTTGCCCGACACGCAGTGAAGGGAGAGCGGCCTATGAAGTGAAATCCGGCCGTTGCTCCGGCCGGATTTTTTTGGCTTCGCGTTTTTTTTCGATCGGCATGGCACCCAGGAGTCCCAGGGCTGGGAGATGATTAAACGTATTAAGGATGTCATAAGATCGAAACTCGAGCTTCCAAAAGCATTCGGCCGTATGCCAGTGGCGGGCCGTCCGTTCAAATCTATAGCCGTGAAGCTTTGGTTACTGACAGCGAAGGGGCGCCCACGATTTCCGAATTAATAAGTACGATGCCTTCGACAGGCGCATTCGCCGGTGGCTGTATCGAGGAGCTCCCGCAAGCAGCCCGAACGACCCCGCCGTCGTGCTGCAATAGCCGGCAGTAGTCCCACACAGGCGCAAGGCGCCATCACCGTAGTGGCCGCCGACAATCAGCCCCGCCTCGACCACGGAAGGAAAGACGAGCACGCCCTTTGCCTTTTGCGACAGCTCACGCGAACCAGGCGCCGTCGAATACAGTTTCGTCAGTGTCGTCGACTTACGCTTCGCCGTATCGGGTTCACCGCTGGTTGAACAACATGCAAGAGTGAAGCCGCACAACGCATCACAGCGGACGCACGAACAAAGCGTCTTTTTGCATGTTGCTCTCCATACTGCCTGCTCGCG
The DNA here is from genome assembly GCF_900044055.2 of Caballeronia calidae. GTDB lineage: Bacteria > Pseudomonadota > Gammaproteobacteria > Burkholderiales > Burkholderiaceae > Caballeronia > Caballeronia calidae. The sequence goes on from NZ_FCOX02000003.1 coordinate 296,081, forward strand.
CGGTCTTGCCTGGATAGCTTTGAAATGCGCCCGGGCCCTTCATGAAGAGGGTGTATGCACCGACAAGGACATACGCAAGCTAAAGCGCGGAAAGCACCTTGAGTTTCGCGTTCGATGAAAGCACCTATGCATATGCGATTTGCACGATGAATAAGATAACTTTCCCTATCCGCCTATCGATAACTCGAGAGCCGAAGAAGGCAATCACTTCGATGCGTTTCTTCACGGAGAAAACAGAAACGCGCCAACATCGGGTCCGGGTTGCTTAATCCTTTACGGAGTTCATGCCGGCAGGCCGTCACCAAATGGCTCGAGAGCCTTTTCGATTTACGGTCAGCAAAGCCTATAAGAATGACCGTGCATCATAGTGGTTCGTCCGTGCCAATACATCGTGGAAAATCACGCGTTTACTGCCTATATTCCTAACGAAGCCGAACGGCTGCTTGCCGCCCTGCACGAGTCGTGGACTTGTTTGTTTCGACGCCAATGTGCAGGGGCAGATTTCCGAGTAGAAATCCGATCGTCCGCACTCCATGAACGCACAAGCAGCACAGTGACGATCTCACCAAGCACGACAGACCGAGTTCCAGGCCGGTGAAGTAGCGGTTCATCCAGCGATCACATGAGCTGCGCGCGCTATGGCTCCATCGCATGTTCGAGATTGTCTAAGACGGGTTCGCGAACTAGTTGCTTAGAAAATTCCAGTTGAGGATGTATCTCCGGGGCGCAGCTTCGCAAAGGAGCCGATCATGAATCGCCGCATGGTGTTAGTGACATTGACCACTACACTTGTCTCGCCTCGTCTCGCCTTCGCTGCGAGCAAGAAGGAGGAGCAGGCCGAGGTGAAGGCTGCGGCGAGGAGTGCGCTGGATGCGCTATTCAAGGCGCAACCGTCGGCCCGCAAGGCGGTGCAGTCAGCGGCAGGCTACGCCGCGTTCAGCAACTTCGGAATGAAGATTCTGTTGGCTGGCAGCGGCACGGGCAAGGGCATCGCCGTCAATAACAAAACCAAGGCGGTGACCTACATGAAGATGGCTGAAGTTCAGGCTGGCCTGGGCATCGGCGTCAAGAAGTTCCGGCAGGTCTGGGTGTTCGAAAACAGCGGCGCGCTGAACGATTTCATCGCGTCCGGCTGGACCTTCGGCGGACAGGCCACCGCAGCGGCAAAAGCCAGCGAAAAAGGCAGTTCGTACGAAGGGGCGATAGCCGTTGGACCGGGTGTGTGGCTCTATCAGCTTACCGATAAAGGTCTGGCGGTGGAACTCACCGCGAAAGGAACCAAGTACTACAAGGACGATGAGCTGAATGGCTGAACCAAACCAGAGGAGGTTAATACCAACATGAAGTATCCATTAGTCGCATCCGTGCTTGCACTTGCCGCCTGCGCGGCACCCCCAGCGGGAAATGTTCAATCCGTCGGTCAGAGTCAGAATTCGCCGAGTGCGGTAGCGCGATGCATCGCAACGAAGTGGGCGAACGCGTCTGGTCAGACCGTCTATATGCAACACGAAATTGCCGGCGATCGCGCGTTCAACGTGTTCGTACCGGGCCAGCAACCACCGAACGGCGCGGCGGCCCTGGTGCGCCCGGCCACGGGCGGACCAGGTTCATCGGTTAGTTTCCGGGGCGATGGCGGAAGCGCCGCAAGCTCCGTGAGCACCTGCCTGTAAATCGGTTGCCGAAGTCAGTGGCAGGCAGTGCATTTCGCGAACCGCCTACACGCGATCTTTTTCAGGAGCGCGGACATGAACGTCAAGCCTTTGCTCGCTGCCGTTGTCGTCTTGACGATGGCCAGCCCTGCATTGTCTCAGCCCCAGACCTCGGTGGAGGTCACAAAGGGAACCGGTAAAGCTGCGGTGGTCGGAACGACCAAGTTCACGGCCACGATCGTTGCCATTGACCCGGCCACCCGAACCGTTACGCTCAAAGACAAACGAGGAAAGGTCGTGGAGCTGGAGGTCGGGGAAGAAGCGCGCAACTTCGATCAGCTCAAGGTGGGTGACGTGGTCGCCACCGAATACAAGGAAGCGATGTCGCTGAGCCTCTCGAAAACCAGCGGCCCGCGTTCCGCCTCGCAGCGTCAGATAGAACAGCGGGCTGCTCCGGGCGCCAAACCCGGAGGGACGATCGGACGTGAGATCACCATCATGGCCGACGTCGTCAACGTCGATGCGAAAGCGCAGACTGTCACGTTGAAGGGTCCGCAAGGTAACAAGGTCGATGTGATCGTCGAAGACCCCGCGCAACTGAAGAATATCCACAAGGGAGATCAGGTCGAGGTCGTGTACACGGAAGCGCTCGCCATTTCTGTCACGCCCGGCGCGACCCAGTAGAACGAGCTGCCATGCGCCAGGTCCGGCAGTTTCTCGCCGATGCCTGGCATCGCGCTTCCTTTTGCGACGACTCCGGCTCTCATCGTGATGAGGCAAGTATCGGCTACCTGTGAGGAGACGGATGATGCTGCTCACACCGATTACCCAGCGAACGCTATCGCGCGAACTGCTCGACGTCTTGATCCGCGCCGGGCTCATCGCCGTGCTGGCCGTATTCTGCTTTCGCATCGTTGTACCGTTTCTCAGCCTGATGGTCTGGGCGTTGATCCTGGCGGTCACGCTCTATCCGCTGCAGGTGAGGCTCAGACGCCGGCTCTCCAACAAGGACGGGCTCGCCGCAACGTTGATCATCCTCATTGCCTTCGCGATCATTCTCGTGCCGACGTATCTGCTTGGCGTCGCGCTCGCCGACTCCGCGGCGCACATCGTGACCGTATTGAGAGGCGGAACCTTCCGCATTCCGGCGCCGGCGGAATCGGTGGCCGGATGGCCGCTCGTCGGCCAGCGAGTCTATGACTTCTGGCTGCAGGCCTCCAACGACCTGACCGGGTTGTTGCAACGATTTGCGCCGCAGTTCAAGGAGACGGGCCTCGCACTGATCGGGACGATCACCGGCCTCGGTGCTGCGATGCTGATTTTCTTCATCGCATTGATCGTCGCAGGCATTTTCATGGCGTACGGAGAGAAGGGATACCAAAGCGCCGTACAGATTGCATCGCGGATCTCGGGCCCGGAGAACGGTCGACAGATTGCGGACCTGTGTACCGCCACCATTCGAGCGGTGGCTCAGGGCGTGGTCGGGATCGCGTTCATTCAGATGCTGCTGATCGGTATCGGCTTCGTTGTGATGGGCATTCCCGGTGCCGGATTGCTCGCGCTCGCCGTGCTGTTGTTGGGCATCATGCAATTGCCGGCCACGCTGATCACGATCCCGGTCATCATTTTCGTCATTGCCAACGAGGGTGTCAGTACGGCGACGATCGTTTTCTCGGTCTATGTCTTCGTTGCAGGTCTGGCCGATAACGTCCTCAAGCCGTTGATGCTAGGGCGTGGCGTCGCCGTGCCGATGCCTGTCGTGCTGATCGGTGCGCTCGGCGGGATGGTCTCGGGTGGCGTCATTGGCTTGTTCATCGGCCCCGTGATGCTTGCGGTGGGTTATCAACTGTTCTGGCGATGGGTGCGAGAGCAACCGGGACAGCGTGACACAGGGACGGAAAAGCCGCATGCCGCGGGTGTTCGCCGATAACCCGCGTCCTTGCGCTTTTCCCTGGTCATCCGAGGGACGCGCATCAGCGATGAAAGCAATCTTCGCCCGGCCGCTTGCTGCAATTGCATTCGCCTGCACGCTCGCGGCGTGTGCCGCGCCCTCATCGACGACTTCCACACTCGGCTACAAGGAACGCGCCGTCACACGCAGCGAGGATCTGTTGCGAGTGTCGGCGGCGGCGCTTTCGTGGGACGAAAGTACTGCGGTATATGGCGTTGCACTCGCCTCGGAGGGGGTTCAGCCGGTCTGGATCGAGGTCGAGAACAAGAGCGACCACAGCTATTACCTGCTCTCGCCCGGCGTTGACCCGAACTTTTTCCCGGCATCCGAAGTTGCGGAGGCCTTCGTCCAGGCCAACGCACGCGGCGTCCCCGCCGAGCTGGACCGGCGCTTTCGCGAGCTTGCGTTTCGCAACCCGGTGTTGCCCGGACGGACGACCTCCGGTTTCGTGCTGACCAATCTTCAGGAAGGCGTGAAGTTCGTGCAGGTGGACCTGGTTGCCAGCCGGCGGGCGGCGACATTCTCGCTCTTCGTTCCTGTTCCGGGCTTCCAGGCCGACTATAAAACCAGCGAAGTCTTCATGCGCGACATGTACCCGCGCGAAGCGGTCACGAACTACACGGACGACAATGCCTTTCGCGCCGCCATCGAAGCTCTGCCATGCTGTGCGACCAACGAGGACGGCACGAAAAACGGCGACCCGATCAATCTCGTGATAGTGGGCGGGCTGGACGACGCCTTTCCCGCGCTCGTTCGGCGCGGATGGACGCCCACGGAAACAAAATGGTCGGGCGCCATCATGAAGCTGATCACCGCGGCTTTGGCCGGCGAACGATACGTCAATGCGCCGGTGAGCAATCTTTATCTGTTTGGCCGGCCGCAAGACCTGGCATTGCAGAAAGCACGCGACACGATCCACGAACGTAACCACCTGCGGCTCTGGTTGAGCCCGATGCGCTATGACGACAAGCCTGTCTGGGTCGGCCAGATCAGTCGCGATATCGGCGTTCGGCTCACGATTCACTCACCGACGCTCACCACGCACAAGATCGATCCTGATGTCGACGAGGCGCGCAGCGCGCTGAGCGAAGACATGGCTTACTCGCAAAGCCTGAAAAAGCTCGGTCTGGTGAAAGGCAGTGACGCTGCTCCGCAAGGCGCCCCGCGAAAGAACCTCACGTTGGACCCTTACTACACCGATGGTTATCGCGTCGTGCTGTTGTTCGACCGGAAGCCGACATCCCTTTCGGAGATCAGTTTCTTTCCTTGGCATAACCCAGGCGATCGCCAGCAAGACGATTCCGGAGCCGGACGATGAACCGGCGTCGGTGGTTGCGTCATGGGCTCGGTTTCCTTTGCTTCGCTTTGATTTTCGCGGTTGCAAGCTGCGCAACCTGGCAAACGCCGACGAACACCGATGACTCGGACATTCGCGCGCGCGCGGTGACAGAAACGGGACGCGGTGTAAAGGTCAGCGCGGCGGTGCTGAGCGCAGCCGACAGCAAGCGCATGTTCGGCGCCGATCTCAATGCCGCGCATGTACAGCCGGTCTGGATCGAGATCACGAACGGGACGACCCAACCCTTGCGGTTGTTGCGATCGGGAACCGATCCGAAATACTTTTCTCCGCGCGAAGTGGCGTGGTCGATGCATACGCTGCTCGATGGTTCGACGAACGCGCGGATCGATGACCACTTCGACAATCTGGGGTTCAAGAACCCGATTCCGCCCGGCGCCACTCACACGGGGATGCTCTTCACCAACGAGGACCGGGGCACGAAGCTTTGCAACATCGATCTGTTTGCGGACCGCACGCTGATTCCGTTCTCGCTTTTTCTTCCGGTGCCCGACGCCGGAGATCCTCGCTTCGAGGACACCTTCTTCCACTATCCCGAAGCGGAAGTCACCGACTATGACGATCTCTCGTCTCTGAGAGCGGCACTGGAACGGATGCCATGCTGCGCGACGGATGCCAGCGGGGCCGGGCAGGGCGATCCGCTCAACGGCGTGTTCATCGGCAGCCTCGACAACCTCGGCGCGGCCGCCGTCCGTCGCGGCTACCATGGAATCAAGCGCGAATCGGACCTTGCACAGCGACTGTACGGCCGCGCCCCCGACTTCGTCCTGCGCAAGCAGGCGTCCGCCGATGCCCCGTCGACGTGGATACGGGCGTGGCTTGCGCCCATCCGGTTCCGGCACCAGGCCGTCTTCGTGGCGCAGATCGGCCGGCCGGTCGCGGGGCGCTTCGCGCTTAAACGGCAAGCGGGCGTCACGCTTCAGGCAGACGTCGACGAAGCCAGAAATCTGCTGCTTCAGGACTTGACCTATTCGGGCGGACTGGAGAGCGTGGGATTCGTGTACGGCGTCGGGCCGGCGCCCCTGTCGCAGCCACGCACGACGCTCGACGGCGCCCCGTATCACACCGACGGACTGCGCGCGGTGCTGTTCTTCGCGACCCGTCCATTGAGTCTGTCGGACATCCAGTTTGTCGACTGGGTGCCGTATCTGCAGCCTGACAGCGCAGGCAATGTCGAGACGAGAAGCGATGGCCGCAACTAGAAGACGCTCCGAACGGGGAATCGGCTGGCTCGCAAAGGCGGCCTCATTTCGCACTCTGCGCGATGTCGTCACCATGGTCGCGCCGTTATCGATTTGCCTTGCACTCGGCGCCTGCGCGTCGAAGCCGCTGATCCCGTACTCGACCGATACACCGCCGCTTGCTCTGGTGCCGGCGTCATATGCAGGCGTGGAAGACAGACGAGGCCGTTTCCGCGAGATCTATTGCGCGGTGCTGGAAGCAGGCGGATCGCAATTACCCGACTACCGCCCCTGCAGCGATGCGCTGACGCGCGTCGGCACCGAACCGGGCGGCACCGGCAAGCCGATCGATCTCGGACCATCGAGGCGGCACCTCGTCGCGGCGATCGTGGCGGGTATCGGCTACGACTGTTTCAAACAGTGGTTGAACCCGCCCCGCACCGTCGCGAGCCACGTACGCCAGTTCGGCTACGACGCGATGCTCCTGCCGGTCGATGCGCTATCGGGCTCCGCCCGAAACGCTCGCCAGATTCGCGACGCGATCATGGCCATGCCTTCGGAGGCGGGTGCGCCGCGCCTCGTGCTGATGGGCTACTCCAAGGGCGCGCCCGATATCCTGGAAGCGCTCGTCGACTATCCGGAAATCCGCAGCCATGTCGCGGCGATGGTCAGCGTGGCCGGAGCGATTGGTGGCTCGCCACTGGCCAACGACGTCGAGCAATACCACGCCGAGCTGCTCCAGTATTTTCCGGGCGCCGAGTGCACGGAAGGGGACGGCGGCGGCGTGCAAAGCCTGAGACCCGCGTTTCGAAGGGCGTGGCTCGCGCAGCATCCGCTTCCCGATGGACCGCGCTATTACTCGGTCGTCACGTTTCCTTCACTGGCGCGCATCTCGTCGGTCCTCAAGTCGAGCTATGACAAGCTGGCCCTCATCGACCCGCGCAATGACAGTCAGGTCATCTTCTATGACCAGATCGTGCCCGGGAGCGCGTTGCTGGGTTATGTGAACGCGGATCACTGGGCCATCGCCGTGCCCATCGAGCGGTCGCATCCCACGGTGGGCTCGATCTTCGTCACGCAGAACGCCTATCCGCGCGAGGCACTGACGGAGGCGATCCTGCGTTTCGTCGAGGAAGACCTCGATTCACACCGCTGAGTCCCGACGCGAGCGCGCGCGCGTCCGGCGCCCACGAAAAAAATCCCGCCACCCAAAGGTGGCGGGAAGACAGGAACTACAGCAACGCTATGGAACAGCGGAACGGCGAACGCCGCATCGAATGCGGCGTTCGCGTGAGTTCGTTCGCGTGAGTTACTTGTGCTCCTCAGCGGAGTTCGTGATGGCGTGACCGCCCTTCGAGATATCCTGGCCCGCGCCAGAGATCGTGTTGCAACCCGCGAGAGCCGCCGTGCCGGCGATCAGCAGCAAAGCGATAAGTCGAGTCATGTTTATTCCCCCTGGATTTGAAAAGTGCAACAGGAATCGCGTCGGCGCATCGGGTCGCCTTGTCGATGTCTGTCCACACCGGTGTAATCAATCTTAAAAAAGTGGGTCGGCTCTGACTGTAGGCACGCATGCGATTTTGTTGTCGGCAGCGTCCGCATTTCGTGTCGGCGTCGTCCTACGAGGAGGGCGCGGCGATGGACGCATCGGCGCTGCGTTCGCGCGGCATCGACACGCTGATCGCCGTGCCGTGCGGCATCGCGCGCTCGATCTCGAAGCGCCCGCCGCGCGCCGACACCCGCTGGCGCATGCCGACGAGCCCGTGCGTCTGCGTGCGCTTCAGATCCTGCGGCCGGATGCCGATGCCGTCGTCGGTGATCGAGAGCGACACGCTTTCTTCATCGACCGCGAGCGCCACACGGATGCGGCTCGCGCGCGCGTACTTCGCCGCGTTCGTGAGCGTCTCCTGCGCGACGCGAAAGAGCGCGATCTCGATCGCCTCGCCGAGCTTGACGTCCTCGCCCGGCAGATCGAACTCGACGCTCCAGCCGTTGCGTTGCGCGGCTTCGTCGGCGAGCGAGCGCAGCGCCGTCACGAGGCCGAAGTTGGCGAGCACGGTCGGGCGCATGTCCTCGATGATCCGGCGCTTCAGCGCGATGCCCTGATCGAGATTGCCGAGCGCGCGCGCGAGCTTCTCGGCCATTGCGGGCTCGGTGTCCCTGAGCTTGCCGCGCACCCACGCGACATCCATCTTGCTCGCGGTGAGGATCGAGCCGAGTTCGTCGTGCAGCTCGCGCGCGAGTTCTGTCTTTTCGTTCTCGCTCACCGATTGCAAATGCCATGCGAGTGCTTCGAGCTGCCGCGTGCGTGCGAACACGAGTTGATCGAGCTCCTCCTGCTGCGTGATGAGCGCTTTCTGCACGCGCGCCTGCTTGTCGAGCTGAATGCCCAGATTGCGGAACAGCAAAAGGAACAACACGATGTTGAGCGCGCACAACGCGGCGACGCACAGCGTCGAGATGCGCTGATCGGCGCGGCTCGCGTCGAGTGCGTGTTGCGCGCGCTGTTCCTCGTTCAGACGCAAAAGCGCCAGCGCCGCATCGAGTGTCGCGCTGGCGTCGGGCGGCGCGGGGGCGAGCGCGGGCGCGCGGGCATCCGCATCCTGTGACGAACCGTCGAGACGCGCCGTGCCTTGCGCGATTTCACCGTCGGCAGCGGCGCGGACCTGCGCGAAGCTCGCGAGCGCGGTGTCGTCGCCGATGCGCCGGTAATACGCATCGAGCGATGCGAGCGCGCGCCGAACGCGCGCGGCCGTCTCCCGGAAATGCGCCTGATATGCGGCGTCGGGCTGCAGTGCAAAGGCGCGTTCGTCGGCGGTGAGCGTGGCGATATCGGCGGCGAGCGTCGAGAGCTGCGCGGTTGCGCCTTTCGCGTCGAGCGCGGTTTCGTATTCGGACGCGATGCGCATGCGCCCCGATTCCAGAATCACGAGCCCGCCCACCGTGATGACGATCGCGACCGTCATCGCGACCGCCCAGCTATAGCGGCGCATCCATTCGTTGAAGCGGGCCGCGCGGCGCGCGATCCCGGCCGGCGCGGGCTGCGTGGCCGCTTTCGCCGCGGCGGGATCATCGGTCGCGAAGGAAGGCGCGTCGCCCGGAGGAATCGTCGGAACGTGGCTCATGGTGTCGGTGCAACGGCGTTTCACGTCGGGAAGCGGAATTGAAAGCAAGTGTCGGTGGATTCCCACAGCAAAAAAGGAGCCTGCCCGAATGCGCGGCGCAAAGCGCATGGCTAGCATGGATCCGTCATCCACTCATACGGGGAACGATCATGCTGAAGTGGGCGTTGTTTTTCGCGATCGTGGCCGTGATCGCGGGCGTGTTGGGCTTCACCGGCGTCGCCGCCGGGGCTGCCGCCATCGCCAAATTCCTGTTCGTGCTGTTCCTGATCCTGTGCGTCGTGTTCCTGGTGCTCGGCTTCATCGTCACGAAGAAAGCCATCGATTAGCGCCGGTTCCGTCAGCATCGCCGAACCATTCGAATAACCCATTGGAAGGAGGTCACATGCTTCACTACGCTGCAGTCTTCTTCGTCATCGCGCTCATCGCGGCCGTGTTCGGCTTCACCGGCATCGCGGCCGGCGCGGCGGAAATCGCGAAAATCCTTTTCTTCATTTTTCTCGTCGTGTTCGTGGTCACGCTGCTCCTGGGCGTGTTCCGAACGTGATGCCCTGATCCGGCGAAAGCCATGATCCACCGAGCCGCGCGCGGGATTCAAGACCGTTGCGCGGCCTTTTCGATGGACCAGGCATGGTGCATGCATCGGGGTCCCTGATTGGATAGCAGGGCTCTATGCGGGCGGCGCCTGCAAGCGTCTGCTCCAGCGACCGAAATCTCATTCCATTACAGAGGAGCGAATCAAATGTCCAAATCGTCTGCTGTAAAAGCCGCGCCGGGCCAGTCCTCGGACGCCTTCGTCCTCGACGTCGAAAAGATTCGCGCCGACGCGCGCCAGCACATGGACGAAGGCGCGGTGACCACGGGTTACGGTGCCGACCGCGAAACCGTGCTGAAGCTGCTCAACGACTCGCTTGCCACGGAAATCGTCTGCACGCTGCGCTACAAGCGTCACTACTTCATGGCGAAGGGCATTCACTCGGAAGCCGTCGCGCAGGAGTTTCTCGAGCACGCGAACGAGGAGCAGCAGCACGCGGATACGCTTGCCGAGCGCATCGTGCAGCTCGGCGGCGCGCCCAATTTCGCGCCCGACGGCCTCTCGTCGCGCTCGCATTCCGAGTACAACGAAGGCAAGGATCTGATCGACATGATCCGCGAGAACCTGATCGCCGAGCGCATCGCGATCGATACGTATCGCGAGATCATTCGCTATCTCGGCGACAAGGACGTCACGACGCGACGCATCTTCGAGGAGATCCTGGCCGTCGAGGAAGAGCACGCCGACGACATGGCGGATCTGCTGGAAGGCCGCAACGGCTAAGGGCAATGCCGGATGCGCGCGAAAGCGCATCCGGCGCTCTGCATGACATGTCCGATCAACTTCTGGAAGAACGTCCGGCAGCGCGGACGACGCGAATGATTCGAGTCTTGATAGCCGACGACCACGCGATCGTGCGCAGCGGGTTCAGGCAGTTCGTCGCCGACGAGCCCGACATGGAAGTCGCCGCCGAAGCCGCGACCGGCGACGAAGCCATCGCGCGCGTGCGCGAGCAGGCGTTCGACGTGGTGCTGCTCGATATCGCGATGCCGGACAAGAACGGCGTCGATACCTTGCGCGTGATCAAGCAGATCCGGCCGGAGCAGGGCGTGCTGATGCTCTCGGGCTTTCCGGAGAGCCAGTACGCGATCAACCTGCTGAAAGCGGGCGCGAACGGCTATCTGAACAAGGACGCCGCGCCCGATGAAATCGTGCGCGCGATCCGCACGGTGGCGCGCGGGCATCGCTATCTGTCGGAGTTCATCGCCGATGCGCTCGCCGACAAGCTCGACAAGCCCGCCGCCGAGCGCCCGCACGAACTTTTGTCGGAGCGCGAGTTCCAGATCTTCTGCAAGCTCGCGGGCGGCCAGATTCCGACGGAAATCGCGCAGGAGCTGCATCTGTCCGTGAAGACGGTGAGCACGTATCGCGCGCGCGTGCTCGAGAAAATGCGGCTGGCCAATAACGCCGATCTCACCTATTACGCGATCAAGAACGGCCTGATCGAGTAGCGGCGCGCCGCTCGAATTCCGCGCCGCTCGTTCGGGCGCAGCACAGCCGGAGGGCGCCCGCCGTGGGCAATCACATCACCACCGACGACGGAGCAGGGCAAGCGGACGCGCGGCGCGCGCCGCTCGCGGTGCTGCTGATCGAGGACTCCCCGCTCATCCGCCGCAGCCTGACCGAAGCCATCGACGCGCTCGGGCCGTGGCGCGTGACCGCGTTCGCCGACGCGCCGGACGACGCCATCGCGCTGTTGTCGTCGCAGGCGTTCGACGCGGTGATCGTCGATCTGCAGCTCAGGCGCGGCTCGGGCATCGACGTGCTCGCGTGGCTCGAAGCGAGCGGTGCGGCCCGCTCGCGCGGCGCGTTCGTCGCGGTGCTGACCAATCACGCGCTGCCGACGTATCGCGAGCGTTGCCTGCAATACGGCGTGCGCCACTTCTTCGACAAGTCGCTCGAATTCGACCGCGTGCTCGACGCGCTCTGCGACTACGCGCGCGAGCGGGCCTGAGCGCCGTATTGCCTGACAGCCTTAGCGCCGCTCGCGACCGCGCCAGTGGCTGAAGCCGGCGAGGCCCGTCGCCGCGAGGCCCGCGAGACAGACGCCCGTCCAGCCCATCGCGCCCCACGCAAGCGACGCGATCGCCGACCCTGCCGCCCCGCCGATGAAATACGCCACCATGTAGACCGTGTTCACGCGGCTGCGCGCTTCGGGTTTGAGCGCGTAGATGCGCGACTGGTTCGAGATCTGCGCGGCCTGCACGCCGACATCGAGCACGATCACGCCGACGACGAGCCCCGCGATGCTTTTCGCCGAGAGCGCGAAGATGACGAACGACAGCGCCACGAGCCCGATGCACAGCGCGATGACGGCGCGCGGCCCGCGTCTGTCGGCGGATTTGCCCGCGAGCGGCGCCGCGAGCGCGCCTGCCGCGCCGACGATCCCGAACAGCCCGGCTGCCTGCGGCCCCATGTGAAACGGCTCGCCCGCGAGCAGCAGCGTGAGCACCGACCAGAAGATGCTGAACGCGGCGAAGAGCGCGCCGCCGGTCAGCGCCGCCTCGCGCAGCACCGCGTTCTCCACCGCGAGATGCCACATGGAGCCGAGCAGCTTGCCGTAGGGCAGCGTCGACGTGGGCCGGCTCTTCGGCAGCCGTGCGATCACGACGGCCGCGAGCACGATGGTCGCGAGCACCGACGCGCCGAACACCGCGCGCCAGCCGAAATACTCCGCGACGAACCCGGACACCGTGCGCGCGAGCAGGATGCCGAGCAGAAGCCCGCTCATCACGGTCCCGACGGCGTGACCGCGCTCGGCGGCGGGCGCGAGCTCGGCGGAGAACGGCACGGCCTGCTGCGCGATCGTCGCTACGACGCCGATCGCGAGGCTCGCCGCGATCAGGACCGCGAGCGTCGGCGCGCTCGCCGCGGCCACGAGCGATGCGCCGAGCGCCGCCAGTTGCAGCAGGATCAGAAGACGCCGGTCGAAGCGGTCGCCGAGCGGCGCGAGCAGGAGCATGCCGAGCGCGTAGCCGAGCTGCGTCGACGCGGGCACGGCGCCGATCAGCCACGCGCTTTCGGGAAAGCTCGCGCGGAAGTCGCCGAGCAGCGGCTGGTTGAAGTAGATGTTCGCAACGGAGACGCCCGCGATGGTCGCGAGCAGCCACAGCGTGGCGCGCGAATAGTGCGGATGTCGTTCCGGCGGATGCGGTTGAGGCGAAGTGGGCATGGATCGAAGGCGATGACGGCGAGCCGCCGATCATACTGAAGACGCGCGAGCGCTGCTGAACCTCACTCGAAGGGCTGTGGTCCGCCGCCTTGCTCGACGCTCATGCAGTGCGTGACGAGGCCGAGACCGGCGCGCCACAGATGCAGCCCGAATCCGGGCGGCTCCATCACGAAGGCTTCCGGGCCGTCGGGTTTCAGTTGCAGCGCGACCTGATGCGCGGTCGACGGCGCGCACCACACGATCGTGCCGCCGAACCGTGCGCTGATCGCGCGATGCACGTGACCGCACACGATCCGCTCGACGTTCGGATGACGCCGCACGAGGGCGTCGAGCGCGCGGCTGTCGTCGGGGGCGAGGCGGATGTCGTCCATGAAGCCGATGCCGCACGCGAAGGGCGGATGATGCATGCCGATCAGCACGGGCCGCTCGCGGCACGCGTCGAGCTGCGCTTCGAGCCACGCAAGGCGCGTCGCGCACAGGCGGCCCGCGCCCGAGCCGGGGTCGAGCGTGTCGAGCGCGATCACGCGCAGCTCGCCGACATCGAATGCGTAGTGCACGAAGCCGTCGTCGCTCGCGAGCTCGGGGCGGTCGCCGAACACCGCGCGCAGGGCGGCGCGGTCGTCGTGATTGCCGACGAGCAGGCGCCACGGCATCGCGAGCCGGTCGAGCAGCGTGCGCAGATGCCGGTATTCGTCGATGCCGCCCGCATCGACGAGATCGCCCGTGATGAGCGCGGCGTCGGGGCGCGGGTCGAGCGCATTGAGCGCATCGATGGCGCGGGCGAGGAAGGCGGCCGTATCGACGCGGCCGTAGGCGAGCGTGCCCGGCGGCGTGATGTGCAAATCGCTGATCTGGGCGAGCAGCATGCGCGTATCTCTCCTCGTCGCGGGCGGATTGCCGGCTTAATCGTCGGATGCGGCGACCGGCGGCTTCGGCGCGAGCTTCGCGGGCACGAGCCACTGGAAGCCGGTCATCGATGTCTCGCTGAACGTGCATTCCGCGGCCGCGGCCACCGACACCGGTTTGGTGGCCGGCGGCTTCGGCGGATTCTGGATCGTGCCGTGCACGACGACCCGCGAACCATGATAACTCGCGCCGGAACCGGTGATTTTGAGGGGCGCGCTCGCGGCGTCGGGATAATCGGCGCGCGCCTTCTCCTTGCAGGCCTCGACGTTCTTGTAATACGACGTGCAGCCGGCGAGGAACGCGAGCGGAATCGGGAGCAGGGCGAGCAGGTGGCGGGAGCGAAGATTCATCGATGAAATCGGTCGATGCCCGATGCCGCGGGGGGGCGTCGGAGCGGGATGGATTCGGGGCGAAGCTTTATAACACGCGCGCGGCCGTGCATCACTGTAGTGCATTGCGGCAAGGCGCGCGCGGGGCGCGGATGCTTGTTTTATCGCGCACAGCGGTAGCACAATCGGCACTGTCACTCGACGAGCACGTTCCTCACCCATGGAGACCGCCATGCAGAAGGACATTGAAGTAGGCGATTATCTGCTCGCCATGCAGGCCGTGGCGAGGCCGCTCGAGACCGATGCCGACGCCGACGCCGACGCCGACGCGGCCCCGTCCGAGGGCTACGCGATCCGCGTGCGCGTGACGCGGCTCGACCGGAAGCCGGTGCACAGTTCGACGCTCGCCGACGATTCCGGCGAGATGCTGGGCGACCATGGCCCGTTCGAGACCGTCGCGGAGGCCATCGCGCACGGCGAGGCGTGGGGACGCCATTACGTCGCGCGCGTGCTGGGGCATTCGGTGTAGCGGAGGCGTCCGCGAAAGAGGGGAGCGTTCCCCGCGACAGGCGGGTGCCGGGCGAAACGGCGCGTCGCTAGACTCTGGCTCATCGACCGGACCATCGCCGGAGGTTGCCATGACGCCCGTCGCCCTTTACATCACGCCCCATTACATCGCTTCGGTGCGCAGAGGCAAGGCGCGCGACTGCTTCGGCGGGACGGTGCGCTTCGTCGGCGTGGACGCGCTGCCGTTCGATATCGAGCACGTGTGCCTGCTCGATCGCGATACGGCGATCGAGGCGCTCTTCGATGCGGTGCGGGATGCGGAGCGGTTGTTGAATGCGGTGTGAGAACTGCGTTCAACGGCGTGATGGTGGATCGGAGTGCCACCGCGATTCGAACGGTGCAGTGATTGCCTGGTGCCGGGGACCGGACTCGAACCGGCAAGCCGTGAGGCGGCGGATTTTAAGTCCGCTATGTTTACCAATTTCATCACCCCGGCAGGGCGGACGCGATTCTACCATTGCGCCGCATCGCGCCAAAACCGCGCCCGCGCGTTCCGGCGTCGATGGCCGGGTCGTTCGACAAGCCTACGCACGTCTCGCATAATCGGCGACGGACCCTTCGGCCCCGCATGAAACGACGCGAGGCCGAAGGACTGGCGAAACCAGCACGGCGCGAGGACAGCGAAACGTGATGCGCATCGGCGTCATCTCCGACACCCACAACCTCGTGCGCCCCGAGGCGCTCGACGCATTGCGCGGCTGCGCGCACATCATCCACGCGGGCGACATCTGCAAACGCGAGGTACTCGATACGCTCGCGCCACTCGCGCCGCTCACGGTCGTGCGCGGCAACAACGATATCGGCGATGACGTCGCGCGCTTGCCCGCGCATGCACGCATCGAGCTCGGCGGCGCGACGTTCCACGTCGTGCACGATATCGCCGATGTGCCGAAGCCGCTCGACGGCATCGACATCGTCGTGACCGGGCACTCGCACAAGCCGCTCATCGAGCGACGCGGCGAGGTGCTCTTCGTGAATCCGGGCAGCGCGGGCCCGCGTCGTTTCAGACTGCCGATCACGCTCGCGCTCATCGATATCGACGCAGGCGGGATCGACGCGCGCATCGTTGCCCTCGTCGAATGAAAAAAAAGGCCGGCGCGCAGCGCCGGCCCTTCCATCCGATCAAACCTGAACGCTTACGCGCGCACCGTGCCTTCCGGGAACGCATCGTCCATCTCGGCGGCCTGGCGATGGCCGCGCAGAATCGCATGCGCTTCCGATTTCGACGCCACGGCCGGCGGCGAGCCCTTCAGCGGCTTCTTCGCCGTCTCGTGCAGCGCGAGCACCGACACGATACCGATCAGCGACGCGCCCATCAGATAGTACGCGGGCATCATCAGGTTGCCGGTCTTGTCGACGAGCCACGCCGTCACGAGCGGCGTCGTGCCGCCGAACAGCGACACCGACACATTGAAGCCGATCGCGAGCGCGCCGTAGCGGATCTTCGTCGGGAAGAGCGCCGGCAGCGAGGACGGCATCACGCCCGTGAACGTCGACAGCAACGCGCCGAGAATCATCATGCCCGCAAAGATCGACGGGACCGTGCCCATGCGGATCAGCGAGAGCGACGGAATCGACAGCACCAGCAGGCCGATACAGCCCGCGAGCATCACCGGCTTGCGGCCGATCGCATCCGAAAGGCGTCCCGCGAGAAGCGTCAGCGGCATCATCAGCACCATCACGATCAGCACGATGAAGAGGCCGTGCGTCTCGTTGAACTTGAGCGTCGCCGACAGATAGCTCGGCAGATACGACAGCGCCATGTAGTCGGTCACGTTGAAGATCAGCACGAGGCCCACGCACTGCAAGAGCGGCTTCCATTGCTGGAGGAGCGTCTCGCGGAACTGCTCCCTGGTCGTTTCGTGCGACACCGCTTCCGCCTTCTCGGCTTCGCGCTGGAACGCGGGCGTCTCTTCGAGCTTCATCCGGATATAGAGTCCGATGAGACCGAGCGGACCCGCGATCATGAACGGAATGCGCCAGCCCCACGAAAGCAGCGCGCTTTCCGACATCACCGCCGTCATCACCGCGACCACGCCCGCGCCGAGCACATAGCCGACGAGCGTGCCGAATTCGAGGAAGCTCGACATGAAGCCGCGCTTCTTGTCCGGCGAGAACTCGGCGATGAAGGTCGCCGCGCCGCCGTATTCGCCGCCCGTCGAGAAGCCCTGCACGAGACGCGCGACGAGCAGCAGCACCGGCGCCATGACGCCGATCGTCTCGTAGCTCGGAATGATGCCGATACAGAACGTGCCGACGGCCATCATGATCATCGTCATCGCGAGTACGCGCTTGCGGCCGATGCGGTCGCCGAGCGGGCCGAACACCATGCCGCCGATCGGGCGCACGAGGAACGCGGCCGCGAACGTGCCGAAGGTCGCGAGCAACTGCGCGGCCGGGCTGCTCGACGGGAAGAACACCTTGCCGAGCGTCACGGCGATGTAGCTGTACACGCCGAAGTCGAACCATTCCATCGCGTTACCGATGGCCATGGCGCCGACGGCGCGCTTCAGCAGGGATTGATCGACGATGGTGATGTCGTCGAGGGTGAGATCGGACTTCTGACTCGATGAATCGCGTGTGCGCCAAAGGCCCTCGTGAAGAGAAGACATAGTTCGAAAAACTCCGTATTCGATCCCGAGAACTCGCGAGAGCTTCGGGCGCGTCGTCGAAAAAAACGACGGCGCGTATTGCCGGGACAGTGCAGTTTCGCGACGGCGCCGCCTGTTCTCGGGACAGCGGAAAACGATCGCCAATGGCTCCGCTCGGCGTCTTGCAGGGAGCAGATGCCGAAAAATGAAAATCGAACGCGGTGCCGATGCTTCGCGGTGGGTCGCGAAATTGCACTCGGGGTGAAACAAACGAATTTGACGTGCGGACGGCGAACCGAGCGGTGAACTCGAATTGCCGCGGGTGGGCCGCGACGTCGGCGAAAAAACTGCTTGAGACGAAAAAGGCCGGCGTTGTTGCTGGAAACCGACGCGCCTCTTTGTATAAAAACTGTCACTACCGCGCGATGATCCGAAGCGTGGCTCGGAAACATTGAGGCGTGAATGATGGTGAATTGCTGTTGATAACGAGCAAGATAATAACACGATGACAGACGATGTGCAAACCGCCCGATGCGAGGGCATTTGCCCGCGGCGCCCAAAGCCTTATCCCGCTTAGGATTGCGCCGAATCAGTCTTATTTGTCTGATGTACTAAACAGGACATTTTTGCCGGTTCGCGGGCAATAAAAAACCGGCCGCGAGGGCCGGTTTTTTCAGCGCGCTTCGAACGCGGTTTTCAGCTTTGCGGCGGCACGTAGCCCGAAGCCGTATCGGCGCCTTCGCCGAAGAAGTATTTCTCGGTCTGCTTGATGAGGTACTGGCGGGCGCGCGGATCGGCCATGTTCAGGCGATTCTCGTTGATGAGCATCGTCTGCTGCTTGAGCCAGCCTTGCCAGGCTTCCTTCGAGATCGTTTCGTAGATGCGCTTGCCGAGCTCGCCCGGCAGCGGCGGAAAGTCCAGTCCTTCGGCTTCCTTGCCGAGCTTCGCGCATTGAACCATTCGGGCCATTGTGAGTTTCTCCTCTGTATCGGGGGAAAAGCGCGGTGTCGCGCTTTTCAAATCGTGTTCAAAGCTGTTTCATCAGGACGAGCGACTTGCGCTGCCAGTTGTAGAGGCGCCGGCGGTCCTCGGGGAGATCGTCGACCGTCACCTTCACGAAGCCGCGTTTCAGGAACCAGTGCTCGGTGCGCGTCGTCAGCACGAAGATGCGCGTGAGGCCGCGCGCGCGGGCACGCTGCTCGATGCGCTTCAGGAGCCGCTCGCCGTCGCCCGAGCCTTGCGCTTCCGGCGCGACCGTGAGGCACGCCATCTCGCCGATGCGCTCCTGCGTGTACGGATAGAGCGCGGCGCAGCCGAACAGCACGCCGTCGTGCTCGATGACCGAGAAATGGTCGATGTCGCGCTCGATCTGATGCCGCCCGCGCCGCACGAGCGTGCCATCCGTTTCCAGCGGCTCGATCAGCGTGAGAATGCCGCCGACGTCGTCGGGCGTGGCTTCGCGCAGGCTTTCGAGGTTCTCGTACGAGATCATCGTGCCGACGCCGTCGTGCAGGAAGAGTTCGAGCAGCACGCTGCCGTCGAGGCGGTACGGAATGATGTGGCCGCGCGCCACGCCGCCGCGGCACGCGCGCACCGTATGCTTCAGATAGAACGCCGTGTCGCCCTGCAGCTCGCCGCTTTCCTGCAGGCGGTACGCGTCGTCGAGCGACATTTCGCGGATCAGTCCGCCTTCCGTGTCGACCAGCCCGTCGATTTCGGTGACGAAAATGATCTTGTCGGCGCGCAGCGCGATGGCGGCGGCGGACGCGACATCTTCCATCGACAGATTGAACGCCTCGCCGGTCGGCGAGAAGCCGAGCGAGGACAGCAGCACGAGCTTGTTCGACGCGAGCGACTGGCGGATCGAATCGCCGTCGATCTTGCGCACGACGCCCGTGTGCTGGAAATCGACGCCATCCAGAATGCCGACCGGCCGCGCGGTCACGAAATTGCCCGACACGACGCTGATGTGCGCGTGCGCCATCGGCGTGTTCGGCAAGCCCTGGCTGATCGCGGCCTCGATGTCGAGGCGCACTTCGCCGGCGGCTTCCTTCGCGGATTCGAGCGCGCGGGCATCGGTTATGCGCAGTCCGTGCGAGAACGACGATTCGACGCCGTGCAGACTCAGCTGCTCGTCGAGCTGCGGGCGCGAGCCGTGCACGAGCACGACGTGGATGCCCATCGCGTGCAGCAGGCCGACGTCCTGCACGAGCGCGTTCAGGCGTCCTTCCTGCACCAGCTCGCCGCCGAACGCGACGACGAAGGTCTTGTTCCGGAACGCGTGGATATACGGCGCGACGGAGCGCATCCAGTCGACGAACTGGGCGAGGGGATTGGGCGCTTCGGGCTCTGTTTCAGCCGGCTGCGATGCCGCCTGTGTGCTCATCGTGAGGTCGGTTTGGGAATTCATCCCGGGATTATAATGCGACGCTATGCCGAATGTTTCCCGACCCGCACGCCCTAACCAGCCGGGCAAGCCGCAACCCGCCGACAAACCCCTCGATACTCAGGAGCAGTTGCGACAACTGCGCGAAAATCTGCTGCGCGAAGCGCGGGAGGGAACGGGCGCGTCCGGCGATTCCGGCGCGTTGAGCAAGAAGGAACTCGCCGCGCGGCGGTTCGCGGGAGCGGCGCAGCAGACGGGCGATACGGCGGGCAAGCAGGGCGCGTCGACATCGACGGCGCGGCAGGCGCAATCGGCGCAATCGGCGCAATCCGTGCAGAAACCGCGCGACCCCGCGCAGGCGAAACCGGTGGCGTCGAAGACGGCTTCCGCTCCGGTGCGCGAGCCGCGCGCCGAAGCCGGGCGATCCGTGCCTGCAAATGCGAAACGCGACGATGCGCGGCGCGAGCAAATCGAACGTCCGCAGCGAAACGCGCAGGCGAAACCGGCCGAAGCGCGCAACGATGAAGCGCAGCGCGCGGAACGTCGCAACGAGCGGCCTGCGCCTGAAGCGCGTCAAAAACAGCCGCGCGAGCAGCACAAGCCTGAAGCGCGACACGCGGAACGTCAGAAAGAGCGGCCTGCGCCCGAAGCGCGTCAACACGCGCCACGCGAGCAGCACAGATCCGAAGCGCGACAAGCGGAGCGTCGAAACGAGCGTCTTGCGCCTGAAGCGCGTCAAAGCCAGCCGGGCGAGCAGCACAAGCCTGAAGCGCAAAGCACGGAACGTCGAAACGAGCGCCCAGCGCCTGAAGCGCGTGAGCAGCTGCCACGCGAGCAGCGCAGACCTGAAGCGCAGCAAGCGGAGCGTCGAAACGATCGGCCCGCGCCTGAAGCGCGTCAAAACCAGCCGCGCGAGCAGCACAAGCCCGAAGCGCAACACGCGGAACGTCGGAAAGATCGTCCTGCGCCTGAAGCGCATCAAACCCAGCCGCGCGAGCCACACAACGCCGAACCGCAACGCCCCGAACGTGCGCCGGAAGCACGCGCCCCTCGCGAGCAACGCCCGCCGCGTGCCCCTCGCGAACCACGCATCGTCACGCCGAACCCCGTTCCTCCGATCACGTTCCCCGAAGCGCTGCCCGTTTCCGGCCGTCGCGACGAAATCGCGCGCGCGATCGAAGCGAATCAGGTCGTGATCGTCAGCGGCGAAACCGGCTCGGGCAAGACCACGCAGCTCCCGAAAATCTGCCTCGCGCTCGGACGCGGTCTCGGCGCGGGCGGCAGCGGGCTGATCGGCCACACGCAGCCGCGCCGCATCGCCGCTTCGGCGACCGGACGGCGCATCGCGGAGGAGCTCGGCACGCCGTTCGGCGAAGTCGTCGGTTACAAGGTGCGCTTCACGGACAACCTCGCGCCGGGCGCGTCCGTCAAGCTGATGACGGACGGCATTCTGCTCGCGGAAACGCAGACCGATCCGCTGCTCAAAGCCTACGACACGATCATCATCGACGAGGCGCACGAGCGCAGCCTCAACATCGACTTTCTGCTCGGCTATCTGAAGGAAATCCTGCCGAAGCGCCCGGACCTGAAGCTGATCGTCACGTCGGCGACGATCGACGCCGAGCGTTTCGCGCGCCATTTCGGCAGCGACGAGAAGCCCGCGCCGGTGATCGAGGTGAGCGGGCGTCTGTATCCGGTCGAGGTGCGCTATCGCCCGATCGAGGAAGAGAGCGAGGCGATAAAGAACGCGCAGGGCACGGCGACCCGGCGCAACGACCGCAAGACCGACCGCGATCTGATGGAAGCCATCGTCGATGCCGTCGATGAGCTGTGCCGCGTCGGCCCCGGCGACGTGCTCGTGTTTCTGCCCGGCGAGCGCGAAATCCGCGACGCCGCCGAAGCGCTCAGAAAACACCATCCGCCGCACACGGAAATCCTGCCGCTCTTCGCGCGCCTCTCCGCGCAGGAGCAGGAGCGCGTGTTCCGGCCGTCGAACGCGCGGCGCATCGTGCTCGCGACCAACGTCGCGGAGACGTCGCTGACGGTGCCGGGCATCCGTTACGTGGTCGATACCGGCATGGCGCGCGTGAAGCGCTATTCGTATCGCAACAAGGTCGAGCAATTGCAGATCGAGGCGGTGTCGCAGGCGGCGGCGAATCAGCGCGCGGGCCGCTGCGGGCGTGTCGCGGACGGCGTGTGCATCCGTCTCTACGACGAAACGGAGTTTCAGGCGCGGCCGCGCTTCACCGATCCGGAAATCCTGCGCTCGTCGCTCGCGGCGGTCATTCTGCGGATGAAGTCGCTGCATCTGACGGCGATCGAAACCTTTCCGTTCATCGAACCGCCGCCGGGCCGCGCGATCGCGGACGGCTATCAACTGCTGAACGAACTCGGCGCCGTCGATGACGACAACGCGCTCACGCCGCTCGGCCGCGAACTCGCGCGCCTGCCGCTCGATCCGCGCGTCGGCCGCATGATTCTCGCCGCGCGCGATCATCATGCGCTGAAGGAAGTGCTGGTCATCGCGTCGGCCCTCTCGGTGCAGGATCCGCGCGACCGGCCGATCGAGGCGCAGGAACAGGCGGATCAGGCGCATCGGCAGTTCGTCGACGAGCGTTCCGAATTCCTGCAATGGACGCGCATCTGGAAATGGTTCGAGGACGCCGTCGCGCACAAGAAATCGAACAAGCAGCTCGCCGACGCGTGCCGCGCGAATTTCCTGTCGCATCTGCGTCTGCGCGAATGGCGCGACGTGCATTCGCAATTGCTGACCGTCGTGCGCGAGCACGGCTGGCGTCTGAACGAATCGGACGCGACGTTCGAGCAGGTGCATCTGTCGCTGCTGACCGGCCTGCTCGGCAACGTCGGTTTGAAAGCCGATGACGAGCCGCATTATCTCGGCGCGCGTGGCATCAAGTTTCATCTGTGGCCGGGCTCCGCGCTGTTGAAGAAAGCGGGGCGCTGGGTGATGGCGGGCGAGCTCGTCGAAACGAGCCGGCTGTATGCGCGCACGATCGCGAAGATCGAGCCGGAATGGCTCGAAACCGTGGGCGCGCATCTGCTGAAGACGTCGCTTTCCGATGCCCATTGGGAGAAGAAGGCCGCGCAGGTCGTTGCGTTCGAACGCGCGACGCTTTACGGCCTGACCGTGTACGCGCGCCGGCGCGTGAGCTTCGGCAGGCAGGACCCGAAATATGCGCGCGAATTGTTTATCCGCGGCGCGCTCGTCGAAGGCGAGTTCGACACGCGCCTGCCGTTCTTCGCGCACAACCGCAAGCTGGTCGCCGACATCGAGCAACTGGAGCACAAGTCGCGCCGCCAGGACGTGCTCGTCGACGATGAACTGATCTACGGCTTCTACGATTCGCTGATTCCCGAAGGCATGTGGACGGGCGCGGCGTTCGAGCGCTGGTATCGCGACGAGCAGAAGAAAGAGGGCAACGAGAAGCTGCTCTTCCTGTCGCGCGACGACCTGATGCGCCACGAAGCCGCCGGCGTCACGACCGACCTGTTCCCGAAGCGCATGACGATGTCGGGCATCGAGATGTCGCTCACGTATCACTTCGAGCCGGGTTCGCCGCGCGACGGCGTCACGTTGCAGGTGCCGCTCTACGGGCTGAATCAGGTGGACGCGCGTCGCGTCGAATGGCTCGTGCCGGGCATGATCAAGGAGAAGACGCAACTGCTGCTGAAGTCGCTGCCGCAGAAGTTGCGCCGTCATGTCGTGCCGCTGCCGGAGTACGCGGCGGGTTTCGCCGAGCGTCATGCGGGGCCGAAATTCGGCGCGGGCGCGCTCGTCGATTGTTTGATCGCGGATATTCGCGAGCAGACGCAAATCGCCGTGAAGAGCGCGGATTTCAAGCTCGAAACGCTGCCGGCGCACCTGTTCATGAACTTCAAGGTCATCGACGAGCACGGCCGCCAGCTCGCGATGGGCCGCAATCTCGCGCAATTGCGCGCGGAACTCGGCGGTCAGGCGCAGCAGCAATTCCAGAAGCTCACCGCGACGGCCGCGCTCGATGCGCTTTCCGGCGACGGCGGCGCGCAGCCCGCGCCGCAAGCGCAGCCGACGACCGGCGAAAGCACCGCGCTCTACGAGAACCTCACGACGTGGAACTTCGGCAAGCTGCCCGAGCTGCTGGAAATCCGCCGTCGCGGGCACACCCTGTTCGGTTATCCGGCGCTCGTCGATCGTGTCACGCACTGCGACGTCGAAGTGTTCGATTCGCCCGAGGAAGCGGCGCGCATTCATCGCGCGGGCCTGCGGCGGCTGTTCGCGCTGCAATTGCGCGAGCCGATCCGCTATCTGGAAAAGAACCTGCCGGGCCTGCGCGAAATGTCGATGCAATACATGGCGCTCGGCACCGCCGACGAATTGCGCGATCAGATCGTCGAGACGGCGCTCGATCGCGCGTGCCTGCAGGATCCGCTTCCCGACGACGACGCCAGCTTCCACGCCCGCCGCGATGCCGCGAAAGGGCGCCTGACGCTGCTCGCGCAGGAAATCGCGCGGCTCGTGGGCGCGATTCTGGCCGAGTATGCGGCGCTCGCGAAAAAGCTCGCGCAGGCGAAGCCGTTCACGTCGGCCTACGCCGATATGCAAACGCAGTTGAACGGGCTCATCGGCAAGCGCTTCGTGATCGACACGCCGTATGCGCAGCTCGCGCATTTTCCGCGCTATCTGAAGGGCATTGGTCTGCGCATCGACAAGCTCAAGGGCGATCCCGCCCGCGACGCGCGGTTGCTCGCCGAGCTGCAACCGCTCGCGCAGCATTATCAGCGCGCGTTGTCGCAGCGCGGCGGTGTCGCGGATGCGCGGCTGTCCGAGTATCGCTGGCTGCTGGAAGAACTGCGCGTGTCGCTGTTCGCGCAGGAATTGCGCACGCCGATGCCGGTTTCGGTGAAGCGCCTCCACAAGGTCTGGGAATCGATGCAGCGTTGAAAGGCCGGCGCGAAAGCGAGGCCGAAACCGAGCCCCGAAGGCGCCATTTCTTGCGCCGACTCAGTGTATTGCGCAAAAAGCCGCATTCGGGTCAACGCGCCGCGCCGGGCAAACGTTCTACAATGACGCCTGCCTCCCGAAGCCTACTTTTCATGCGCAATATTTTCCGTTCCGGCCGCCTCCGCGCGGCTGCCACGCGCGCCGCGCTCGCAACCGGCGCGGCGCTCGTCGCCACTGCGGCGTTCGCCAACAATGTCATCGTGCTCAATTCGGCGGAAGCCACGCTGAGCCTCATCGACGAAAACACGCATCAGGTCGTCGGCACCGTGCCGACCGGCAAGGAGCCGCACCACCTGATGCCGCTGCCTGACAACTCTTCGCTGATCGTCGCGAATTCGGTGTCGAACAATCTGATGTTCGTCGATCCGAAAACCGGCGGGCTGCAGCGCTGGGTGCAGGACATCGAGGATCCGTACCAGATCGGCTTTTCGCCGGACAAAAAGTGGTTCGTGTCCACGGGTCTGCGCCTCGACCGCCTCGACATCTATCATTTCGACGGCAAGAACCTCTCTGTCGCGAAGCGCCTGCCGCTCGCGACGATGCCGAGCCACATCGCGTTCACCAACGACAGCACCACGGCGTTCATCTCGCTGCAGGTGTCGGGCGAAATCGCCGCGATCGACCTGCCGACGCAGACGGTGAAATGGAAGATGAAGGTCGGCAAGGTGCCGGCGGGCGTGTGGCTCACGCCGGGCGATAAATATCTGCTCGTCGGCATGACGGGCGCGGATTACGTCGCCGTGGTCGACTGGCGCAACCAGAAGGTCGTCAAGACCATCACGACAGGCAAGGGCGCG
This sequence comes from Caballeronia calidae, assembly GCF_900044055.2. Lineage (GTDB taxonomy): Bacteria > Pseudomonadota > Gammaproteobacteria > Burkholderiales > Burkholderiaceae > Caballeronia > Caballeronia calidae. Next base: position 321,686 of record NZ_FCOX02000003.1, read on the forward strand.
CACAACTTCCGCTCGATGGTCGATGGCAAGCACGTGCTGGTGTCGAATCGCGTGGCGAACACGATCAGCATCATCGACGAGGATTCGCTCACGAATGTCGGCGACATCACCGGCCTGTTGCCCGGCCCGGACGACATGGAACTTTCCGCCGACAAGAAGTATCTGTGGGTAACGTTCCGCTTCGCGAAGCATGTCGGCGTGATCGACCTTGCGAATCGTAAGCTCATCGAGACGATCAAGGTGGGCCGTTCGCCGCACGGCATCTACTTCTACAATCGCGCGCCGGTGATGGCGCCGAACGGAGCGTAATCAGATCGCACGGGCGCCGCGCCGCGCCCTGTACTACGATTGAGACAGGGCCGGCGCACCGGACGGCCGAACGCATCACGGAGCACCATGTTTCATTCCATTCTTTCGTCCCTCGACAGTCTCGTTTCCTGGCTGCAGACGCTTCTCTATGTCGACGTCGTCCAGCCGACGCTGTTCAAGATCGGCATGATGGACTACGACGAAGACACCTACGACGCGCTCTACTGGGTGATCGTCGGCGTGCTGGAAGTGCTCGCGATGTACGCGATCCTGCGCCCGCTCGAAGCGTTTCGCCCCGCGGAAACGTGGAAGGATCGCAAGGGCGTGCGCGTGGACGTGCTCTATACGTGGATCGTCAAGCTCGGCATCCTCAATCTGTTTTTCTTCTTCACGTTCCAGCCGCTCTTCGATTCGCTGCAGAGCTGGCTGCGCATCCATAGCATCCCGAATCTCGAGATCGACAATCTCTGGCCGGGCGTGACCACCGAGCCGCTCGTCACGTTCGTCATCTATCTGCTGATTCTCGATTTCGCGGGCTACTGGTATCACCGTCTGGAGCACCGGTTCGGCATCTGGTGGGAACTGCACGCGGTGCATCACAGCCAGCGGAAGATGTCGCTCTGGACGGACGACCGCAACCATCTGCTCGACGACATCCTGCAGGCGAGCTTTTTCGCGTGCGTCGCGCTCGTGATCGGCGTGGAGCCGTCGCAGTTCGTCGTGCTCGTCGCCACCACCAATTTCATGCAGAGCCTGCAGCACGCGAACATCCGCCTGCACTACGGCTGGCTCGGCGAGCGGATCATCGTGAGTCCGGCGTTCCATCGCCGTCATCACGCGATCGGCTTCGGCCACGAAGGCACCAGTTACGGCTGCAACTTCGGCGTGCTGTTCTCGTTCTGGGACATCCTGTTCCGCTCGGCTTCGTTCGACCGCACCGTCGAGCCCACCGGCATCCGCGACCAGCTCGGCGCGCCGGGCGTGGCGCCCGTCCATTACGGCGACGGCTTCATCGAGCAGCACTGGCTCGCGTTCCGGCGCATCGCCGCGCGTCTCTCGGCGCGTCGCGCGGGCGCGCCCGCCTCCGACAACTCGGCGGCCGTCTGAGCTTTCCTCGCAAGACCAGCGCCTGCGCGCGGCGCTGGTTTATGCTGTCGTTTCCTCTTTCTTCTTCGAATCACGCATGAGTGACTTGCTGCGTTCGTTCGTGCGCGCGCTTGCGAACGTCTTTCATCCGCGCATGCTCTGGCTGACCCTGATGCCGTTCGGCGTCGCCACGGTGGTCTGGGGCGCGCTCCTCTGGTTCTTCTGGCAGACGCTCACGGGCGCCGCGAACAGCTGGCTCGACGGCTGGTCCCTCACGTCCGCGATGTACCGCCTCTTCGACACGGTCGGGTTTTCGTCGCTGCACGCGGTGATCGCGCCGTTTCTCGTCGTCATCATGACGGTGCCGCTGATCGTAGTCACGGTGCTGCTGCTGATCGCCACGCTCTCGATGCCCGGCGTCATCAAGCTGCTCACGCGGCGCCCGAAGGGGCATTACGCTTCGCTGGAAGAGCGGCGGGGCGGGTCGTGGTACGGCAGCCTCGGGCATTCGGTCGTGACGACCGTCGTGTGCCTGGTCGCGCTCGTCGTCACGCTGCCTTTGTGGCTGATTCCGCCGTTCTTCGCCCTGATTCCGCCCTTGCTGTGGGGCTGGCTCACGTATCGCGTGATGACCTACGACGCGCTCGCATTGCATGCCACCGTGGAAGAGCGCCGCGCGATCGTGCGCGATGCGCGCTGGCCCCTGCTCGGCATCGGCATCATCAGCGGCCTGTTGAGTTCCGTGCCGACGATGCTCTGGGCATGGTCCGTGTGGCTCCTGCCGCTGTTCCCGGTCGTCGCCGCCGTGACGATCTGGGCGTACGCATTCATCCTCGTGTTTTCCGCGCTTTGGTTCGCGCATTACTGTCTGCACGCGCTCGAGCGCCTGCGCGCGAACGAAGCTCACTATCCGGCGATCACGGTCGAATCCTGATCCCGGCGATCGAACGATAAAGGGGCATTCATGGGCATTGGCGTCATCATCGTCGGCGACGAAATTCTGTCCGGCCGCCGCACCGACAAGCATCTGCCGAAAATCATCGAGTTGCTGAGCGCGCGCGGCCTGTCGCTCGACTGGGCGGAATACGTCGGCGACGATCCCGCGCGCATCACCGCGACGCTCGCGCGCACGTTCGCGTCGGGGGACATCGTGTTCTCGACGGGCGGCATCGGCGCTACGCCGGACGACCACACGCGCCAGTGCGCGGCGAAGGCGCTCGGCGTGCCGCTGGAACTGCATCCGGAAGCCGCCGAGCTGATTCGCGCGCGCATCCGCGACACGGCGGCCCAGGCGGGCAAACCGGTCGAGCTGGACTCGCCCGAGAACCTGCATCGGCTGAACATGGGCACGTTTCCGCAGGGCGCGGCGATCATCCCGAACAGCTACAACAAGATTCCGGGTTTTTCCGTCGGCGATCATCACTTCGTGCCGGGCTTTCCGGTGATGGCCTGGCCGATGATCGAATGGGTGCTCGACACGAAGTACGCGCATCTGCATCACGCGACGCCGTATGTCGAACGGTCGCTGCTCGTCTTCGGCCTGCCGGAATCGCGCATCACGCCGCTGATGGTGGCGATCGAGCGCGATTTCGACGGCGTGCGCGCGTTCAGTCTGCCGAGCGTCGGCGATGCGGCGCGCGGCGCGCTTTATGCGCGCTCGCACATCGATCTCGGCGTGAAGGGCGATCCGGAGCAGGCGAACGCCGCGTTCGACGTGCTGCGCGAGGGCGTGATCGCGCTGGGCGGCGAGGTCGTCGAAGTGCCGCCGGAGGAAGCGAAGTGATCTTGCTGGAAGTCATCGCGACCACGGTCTCCGACGCGCGCGCGGCCGAGCGCGGCGGCGCGGACCGGCTGGAGCTCGTCACGGCGATGGGCGAGGGCGGGCTGACGCCGAGCATCGGCTTGATCGAATCGGTGGTCGATGCCGTGCGGATTCCGGTGAACGTGATCGTGCGGCCCCACAGCCGCGCGTTCGTCTACGATGCCGACGACTACGCCGTCATGCTGCGCGACGTACGCGCGATCGCGAAGACCGGCGCGAATGCGATCGTCGTGGGGATGCTGCGCGCGGATGGGTCCATCGACACGGATGGTCTCGCGCGCGTGATCGAAGCGGCGGATGGCGTGCAGCTCACCTTCCATCGCGCGTTCGACGAATCGCGTGATCTGCCCGCCGCGTTCGACACGCTACTGCGCTTCGATGCCGTCACGAACGTGCTGACGTCGGGCGGCAAGCCGTCGGTGCTGGAAGCGGAAGACACGATAGCGAAGCTCGTCGCCAGGGCGACGGGCACGCGCTGCACCGTGCTGGCGGGCGCGGGCCTCACCGTCGACGCGGTCGCGCCATTCGTCGCATCGACGCTCGTGCGCGCGGTGCATTTCGGCTCGGGCGTGAGAGTCGATGGAAAAGGGCTGGCGCCGGTTGACGAAGAGCGCGTCAGGCGCGTGCGGACATCGCTCGACGCGCCGGGCTAGGCCCTCAAGCCCCGATCCACGGCAGCCCGCGGAAGCACCATCCCGACACCGTCTTCCGATGCCCCTGCCCATCCTTGTCGCCTTCGAAGCCTTCGAGCAGATCGAACGCCTGCGCATAACCTTCCTTCTGCGCAGCAACCGCCGCGAGCTTCGAACGCGCCGCGCTGCGGCACAAAAACACGACCGGCGTATCCGGGGTGGCGACCTGTCGCAATTGTTCGATAAACTCGGCGTTCGGCACCGAGCCGGGATAGCGGATCCATTCGATATGCGCATACTGCGCGCCGTCGACCGCCGGGCGGCCGACCCAGTCGAGCTCGGCACGCGTGCGGACGTCGATCAGGCGGGCGCGCGGATCGAGCTGCAGCAATTCGAAGGCTTCGGCGGGCGAAAAGGCGCCGGCATACGTCAGCTTGCTGTCGGCGGCGCGCTGGCCCGCCTGGCTATACAGTTGTTCGATCGTGCTCATGGCGCATCGGTCTCCGTTCAAGGCGCAAAGAATCATTCTAGCGTCGCGCGCGGAGACAAAAGCCTTGGCCATTCAGCCGAGTGGCGAATGCTCTGAATTGGTGCAAAACTAAGCTGATGCACAAGCATAGTGCGGACAAGGAATTGAGCAGATGGCTGCGCACTAAATTGGTGCTATGCCTTTCGGGAGCCATCTGCTGAAGTGAAGTGGTTTCACCCAAAACGCGCGCTGCTTCAAGCGCTTAGCGCAAAGATGGTGCGCTTGGCACGGAAGCTGCTTTTCCATCCTCGATTGAATCGATGTACAGGATTGGTCGGGGCGGCGAAGCGATTCGCCGACTTTTGTTAATCAGGAGATAGGTAATGAGTAAATCCGTGGCCGACGTCATGCAACTCGTCAAGGACGAGGACGTCAAGTTCGTCGACTTCCGCTTCACCGACACGCGCGGCAAAGAACAACACGTTTCCGTGCCGGTTTCGCACTTCGACGAGGACAAGTTTGAAAGCGGCCACGCTTTCGACGGTTCGTCCATCGCTGGCTGGAAGGGCATCGAAGCGTCGGACATGCTGCTCGTTCCGGATGCGGACAGCGCGTTCATCGACCCGTTCTTCGAAGAGTCGACGCTCGTTCTGACCTGCGACGTGGTCGAGCCCGCCGATGGCAAGGGCTACGAGCGCGACCCGCGTTCGCTCGCGAAGCGCGCGGAAGCCTATCTCAAGAGCTCGGGCCTCGGCGACACCGCGTTCTTCGGTCCGGAACCCGAATTCTTCATTTTCGACTCGGTGCAGTGGAACACGGACCAGTCGGGCACGTTCGTGAAGATCGGCTCGGAAGAAGCGCCGTGGTCGTCGGGCAAGGAATTCGAAGGCGGCAACACCGGCCACCGTCCGGGCACGAAGGGCGGCTATTTCCCGGTCGCGCCGGTCGACACGTTCCAGGACATCCGCTCGGAAATGTGTCTGCTGCTCGAGCAGATCGGCATTCCGGTCGAAGTGCACCACCACGAAGTGGCGGGCCAGGGCCAGAACGAAATCGGCACCAAGTTCTCGACGCTGGTTCAGCGCGCGGACTGGCTGCAGCAGATGAAGTACATCATCCATAACGTGGCGCACACGTACGGCAAGACGGCGACCTTCATGCCGAAGCCGATCGTCGGCGACAACGGTTCGGGCATGCACGTTCACCAGTCGATCTGGAAGGACGGTCAGAACCTGTTCGCGGGCAACGGCTACGCCGGTCTGTCGGAATTCGCGCTGTTCTACATCGGCGGCATCATCAAGCATGCTCGCGCGCTGAACGCGATCACGAACCCGGGTACGAACTCGTACAAGCGTCTCGTGCCGCACTTCGAAGCGCCGGTGAAGCTGGCTTACTCGGCTCGCAACCGTTCGGCATCGATCCGTATTCCGCACGTGAGCAATCCGAAGGGTCGCCGTATCGAAACGCGCTTCCCGGATCCGCTGGCGAACCCGTACCTGTGCTTCTCCGCGCTGATGATGGCGGGTCTCGACGGCGTGCAGAACAAGATTCATCCGGGCGAAGCCGCGGACAAGAATCTGTACGACCTGCCGCCGGAAGAAGACAAGAAGATCCCGACCGTGTGCGCGGGCCTCGACCAGGCGCTCGACGCGCTCGACGCGGATCGCGAGTTCCTGACGCGCGGCGGCGTGTTCACGGATTCGATGCTCGACGCCTACATCGAACTGAAGACGCAAGAGCTGCAGCGTTATCGTCAGTCGGTGCATCCGATCGAGTTCGAAATGTACTACTCGCTGTAAGCAGCATGACCGGAACGCGTTTCATGATGAGCAGGTCCATGAGACGCGCGACACATGTGATGCGGTGACGAAAAAGGGACGGCGCGCCGTCCCTTTTTTAATCGCCGCCGTGTCACGCAACGATGTCACGCAACGAGAAGAAGATCGGTGTCACGAACGACCTCATTCATCGCACGATGGTGCTCAAGAATCTGATCAAGGCGCGCAAAGGCCACGCCGACGCGCTGTCCGACGACACGCAACTCGCCGCGACCGGCCTTTTGCCGGGACTCGAAGCGCTGCCCACGGTCGTGCTCGTGCTCGACATGCGCAATCTGAGGATCGCCTACGCGAACCCTTCGGCCGAATCCATGCTGGAGATGTCGCGCAAGCAATTGACGCAGATGAACTGGCCCGAGCTCTTCGCCAACGCGGAGGAGCTCGCGAGCACGGTGGCGTCGATCGCGGAGAACCGCTTCAACGCGACGCGCCTCGACGCCGTGCTCGAACGCCCGGGCCGCGAGCAGGTGCATGTGCATGCGATCGTCGCGTATCTGGAAGCGGCTGCCGACTACGTGCTGCTCGAACTCTTCGAGAACGAGCGTCATCTGCGCACCGATCGCGAAGAGCGCATCCACGATCTCACCGCGGTCAACAAGCAATTGATCCGCAACCTCGCGCACGAGATCAAGAATCCGCTCGGCGGCATTCGCGGCGCGGCGCAGTTGCTCGAATTCGAACTCGGCGCGCGTGAACGCGACGAGCTGCGCGAGTACACGCAGGTCATCATCAAGGAATCGGACCGGTTGCAGACGCTCGTCGATCGCTTGCTGGAGCCGCACCGGCATCCGCATATCGTCGGCGATGTGAACATCCACGAAGTGTGCGAGCGCGTGCGCGCGGTGATTCTCGCGGAGTTTCCGCGCGGCCTCACGATCGAGCGCGACTACGACGTGAGCGTGCCCGACTTGCGCGGCGACAAAGAGCAACTGATCCAGGCGCTGCTGAACATCGTGCGCAACGCGGCCGAAGCGCTGAAGGAACGCATTTCACAGGGCGATGCGAAGATCGAGCTGCGCACGCGCATCGCGCGCAAGGTGACGATCGGCAAGAAGCTGCACAAACTGGCATTGGACTTGCATATCACTGACAACGGTCCCGGCATCCCCGAAGAAATCCGCGACCGGATCTTCTTTCCGCTCGTGTCGGGCAGGGAAGACGGCAGCGGACTCGGTCTCACGCTCGCGCAATCGTTCGTGCATCAGCACGATGGCCTGATCGAAGTGGAGAGCAGGCCGGGCTGCACCGAGTTCGCCATTCTGCTGCCGTTTGAAAGTTGACCAGCGACTTCACGCCAAGGAACGCAGTGCATCCTGCTTTGACGCCAGACCGTTTCGACGGGCTCACACCGAACCATACGAAGACTTCTCGCCGAACGATATGAAGCCGATCTGGATAGTAGACGACGACCAATCCATCCGCTGGGTGCTGGAAAAGGCGCTCGCACGAGAAAACTTCACGACGCGTAGCTTCTCCGGCGTGCGCGACGCGCTCGCCGCGCTCGAAAGCGAAAGCCCGCAAGTGCTCGTGTCGGACATCCGCATGCCGGGCGGTTCCGGGCTCGAATTGCTGCAGACGGTGCGCGATCGCTTGCCCGGCCTGCCCGTCATCATCATGACGGCGTTCTCGGATCTCGACAGCGCCGTCGCCGCATTTCAGGGCGGCGCGTTCGAATACCTCGCCAAGCCGTTCGATGTCGACAAGGCGGTGGAGCTGATCCGCCGCGCCGTCGACGAAAGCATGCGCGGCGAGGCATCGGTCGACGAACGCGTGACGGAAACGCCCGAGATGCTCGGCCAGGCGCCCGCGATGCAGGACATGTTCCGCGCGATCGGCCGCTTGTCGCATTCGGCGGCGACCGTGCTCATCACGGGCGAATCAGGCACCGGAAAGGAGCTTGTCGCGCGCGCCTTGCACCGACATAGCCCACGCGCGAACGGACCCTTCATCGCGCTGAACACCGCGGCGATACCGAAGGATCTGCTGGAGTCCGAACTGTTCGGCCACGAGCGCGGCGCGTTCACCGGCGCGCAGGCGATGCGCCAGGGCCGCTTCGAGCAGGCGGAGAACGGCACGCTCTTTCTCGATGAAATCGGCGACATGCCGTTCGATTTGCAGACGCGCCTGTTGCGCGTGCTGTCGGACGGGCAGTTCTATCGCGTGGGCGGGCACAATCCGCTGCGCGCGAATGTCCGCGTGATCGCGGCGACGCACCAGAATCTCGAATCGCGCGTGCGCCAAGGGCTTTTTCGCGAGGACTTGTATCACCGGCTGAACGTGATTCGCCTGCGCCTGCCGGCGTTGCGCGAGCGCAGCGAGGACATCCCGCTGCTCACGCGCCATTTCCTGCAGAAGAGCGCGCGCGATCTGGGCGTGGAGCCCAAGCGCGTATCGGACGATGCGCTCGCGTATCTGGCGTCCCTGCCGTTTCCGGGCAATGTGCGTCAGCTCGAGAACCTGTGCAACTGGCTCACGGTGATGGCGCCCGCGCAGGTGATCGAGCAGAAGGACCTGCCGCCCGATCTCACGCAGCGTCAGGATGCTACGCCCGAGAGCATCGCGGTATCGACCGATGGCGCGGTTGCGGCGGCGCCCGTTGCGGTCAATGGCGCGGCGTCCGCGCCGGCGACGGCCACGGCGGGCGGTGCCGTGAGCGTATGGGAGAACGGCTTGCGCACGGAGGTCGCGCGTCTGCTGCGCGAAAATTCCGCCGACGTGATGGACGAGCTCGCGCGCCGCTTCGAAGCCGCGGTGATCCGCGAGGCGCTCGATTTCACGCGCGGGCGCAAGGTGGAGGCGGCGGAGCGGCTGGGCATCGGCCGCAATACGATCACGCGCAAGATCCAGGAGCTGCATCTCGACGCGTGAGCGTCGTTTGATGTGGGATCAGCCGATCGTCGCGATCACGGGCGCGTGGTCCGACGGCTGATCCCATTTGCGCGGCACTTTGTCCACTTCGCACGATGTGCAGCGCGCCGCGAGTTCCGCCGACAGCAAGATGTGATCGATGCGCAAGCCCGCGTTGCGGCGGAACGCGAGCATCCGGTAATCCCACCACGTGAAGAGCTTGTCGGGTTGCTCGAACTTGCGGAAGGCATCGGTGAGGCCGAGTTCGACCAGTTGCGCGAAGTGCGCGCGTTCTTCGGGCGACACGAGGTTCTGTCCTTCCCATGCCTTCGGATCGTGCACGTCGCGGTCTTCCGGCGCGATGTTGTAATCGCCCAGCAGCGCGAGCTGCGGGTGCCGCGCCATATCCTCGCGCAGCCATTCGCGCAGCGCATCGAGCCAACGCATCTTGTAGGCGAATTTCTCGGAGCCAGGCGCCTGTCCGTTGGGGAAGTACGCCGAGACGATCCGCACGCCGTCGATCGTCGCGGCGATCACGCGCTGCTGCAGATCCTCGAAGCCGGGAATGTTGCGCACGACGCTGATTTCATCGACTTCGAAGCCCGCATCGGCGCGCACCAGAATGCCGACGCCGTTATACGTCTTCTGTCCCGCGAACCAGCTTTTGTAACCGGCGGCTTCGAGCTCCGCGCGCGGGAATTTTTCGTCGGGGAGCTTCAGTTCCTGAAGGCACAGCACGTCGACGCCCGAGAGCGCGAGCCAGTCGATGACGTGCTGCTGGCGGACTTTGAGGGAGTTGACGTTCCAGGTGGCGATTTTCATGAATCCCTGTCTTCTTCGTAGAGCGCGGCCGTGCGCTGAAGGCTCGATTCTATCGGAGCGGCGCGCGTAGCCGCGACGCGCGGGCCGCATCGCGTTTACGACATTTTTACGCGCCACCCCCCACCTTTGTCCCGCCCTTTACGCCCATTTCCTTACGCTCGATCTTGTCCTGAACCGCACAAGGGGAGAACAAGACAATGGACCTGCTTTACCTCGCCGGCATCGTCCTTTTCTGGGGGCTTTGCGTGGCGCTCACGAGCGGCTGCGAGCACTTGCGCCGCCGCGCGCCGGGAGCCCGCTCATGAACGCCTGGATGATCTGGCTCGCCGCGGCCTCGACGCTGCTGCTCTTCGTGTACCTCGTGTACGCGCTGCTGCGCGCGGAGGATCTCGAATGAACGCGAATACGTTGATGCAGACGACGCTCTTCATCGTCGTGCTGATCGGTCTTGCGATTCCGCTCGGACGCTACATGGCGGGCGTGCTCGACGGCACGTCGGTCGTCGTGCGCAAGCTCGGGCGGCCGATCGAAGCGGTGCTGTATCGCATCGCGGGCGTCGATCCCGATGCCGAAATGTCCTGGAAGCATTACGCGCTCGCCGTGCTGCTCTTCAATGTGCTCGGCGCCTTCGTGTTGTACGCGCTGCTGCGCCTGCAGGACGTGTTGCCGCTGAATCCGCAATCCATGAGCGGCATGTCGCCCGATGCCGCGTTCAACACCGCCGTCAGCTTCGTGACCAACACGAACTGGCAGGACTACGGCGGCGAGAGCACGCTCGGCTATCTCGCGCAGATGCTCGGCCTCACCGTGCAGAACTTTCTGTCGGCGGCGACGGGCATCGCGGTCGTCGTCGCATTGATTCGCGGGTTCAAGCGGCATTCCGCGCAGACCATCGGCAATTTCTGGGTCGATCTGACGCGCACGACGCTGTACATCCTCGCGCCGCTCGCCGTCGTCTTCGCGCTCGTCTTCGTGAGCCAGGGCGCGATCCAGAACTTCAAGGCGTATCAGGACGTGCCGACGCTGCAAGTCACGACGTATCAAACCCAATCGACGGACGCGCAAGGCAAGCCCGTCACGCAAACGCTCAAAGCCCAAACGCAGACGCTGCCGATGGGCCCGGTCGCCTCGCAGGAAGCGATCAAGATGCTCGGCACCAACGGCGGCGGGTTCTTCAACGCGAACTCGGCGCATCCGTACGAGAACCCGACGCCGTTCTCCAACTTCATGCAGATGCTCGCGATGCTGATCATTCCGGCGGCGCTGTGCGTGGTCTTCGGCCGCATGGTCGGCGACGGGCGGCAGGGCTACGCCGTGCTCGCCGCGATGACCATCGCGTTCGCCGCCGCGTGCGTCGGCGAGATCTCGGCGGAGCAGGCGGGCAATCCGCTCTATGCGTCGCTGCATGTCGATACGCAGGCGTCCGCGCTGCAGGCGGGCGGCAACATGGAAGGCAAGGAAACGCGCCTGGGCATCGCGCAATCGGGGCTCTTCACGGTCGCGACGACGGCCGCATCGTGCGGCGCGGTCGCGAACATGCACGATTCGCTGACGCCGCTCGGCGGCCTCGTGCCGATGCTGCTGATCCAGCTCGGCGAAGTGATCTTCGGCGGCGTCGGCTCGGGTCTCTACGGCATGCTCGTGTTCGCGCTGCTCGCGGTGTTCGTCGCCGGTCTCATGATCGGACGCACGCCCGAGTACGTCGGCAAGAAGATCGAATCGTTCGAGATGAAGATGGTGTCCGTCGCGATCCTGCTCACACCGCTGATCGTGCTCGTCGGCACGTCGATCGCCGTGCTCACGGCGTCGGGCACCGCGGGCATCGCGAATCCCGGCGCGCACGGCTTCTCCGAAATCCTCTATGCGTTCAGCTCCGCGGCCAACAACAACGGCAGCGCATTCGCGGGTCTTTCGGTGAACACGCCGTTCTACAACACGATGCTCGGCATCGCGATGTGGTTCGGCCGCTTCGGCTCCATCGTGCCGGTGCTCGCCATCGCGGGCTCGCTCGCGGCCAAGAAGCGGCTCACCGTGACCGCGGGCACGCTGCCGACGCACGGTCCGCTCTTCGTGGTGCTTTTGATCGGCACGCTCCTGCTCGTCGGCGCGCTCACGTATGTGCCCGCGCTCGCGCTCGGGCCGATCGTCGAGCATCTCGGCATGATCGCAGGCCACTGATTTTCGAGGACAGCATGACTCAACAGAATCAAACGCCGCTGCATCGCCCGGAGAATCTCGGGCAGGCGCGCACGGCGGCACGCTCGATGTTCGATCCGGCGCTCGTTACGCCCGCCATCGTCGATGCGTTCAGGAAGCTCGCGCCGCGCACGCAGTTGCGCAATCCGGTGATGTTCTGCGTCTACGTCGGCAGCATTCTGACGACGGTGTTGTGGATCGCCGCGCTCGCGGGACAGGCCGAAGCGCCCGCGGGCTTCATCCTCGCGATCGCGCTGTGGCTGTGGTTCACGGTGCTCTTCGCGAACTTCGCCGAGGCGCTCGCGGAAGGCCGCTCGAAGGCGCAGGCCGCGTCCTTGCGCCACGCGAAGCATAACGTGATGGCGAAGAAGCTCAACGAGCCCCATCCGAAGTCGCCGATCCGCATCACGACATCGACCGATCTGCGCCGTGGCGATGTCGTGCTCGTCGAAGCGGGCGATGTGATTCCCGCCGATGGCGACGTGATCGAAGGCGTCGCGTCCGTCGACGAATCCGCGATCACGGGCGAATCCGCGCCGGTGATCCGCGAGTCGGGCGGCGACTTCTCGTCGGTGACGGGCGGCACGCGCGTGCTGTCGGACTGGATCGTCGTGCGCGTGTCGGTGAATCCGGGCGAGGCGTTTCTCGACCGCATGATCGCGATGGTCGAGGGCGCGAAGCGTCAGAAGACGCCGAACGAGATCGCGCTGACGATTCTGCTCGTGGCGTTGACGCTCGTGCTGCTCTTCGCGACGGCCACGCTGCTGCCGTTCTCGATCTTCTCCGTCGAGGCGGCGAAAGCGGGTCATGTCGTGACGATCACCGTGCTCGTCGCGCTGCTCGTGTGCCTGATTCCGACGACCATCGGCGGACTGCTTTCGGCGATCGGCGTCGCGGGCATGAGCCGCATGATGCAGGCGAACGTGATCGCGACGTCGGGCCGCGCGGTCGAGGCGGCGGGCGATGTCGACGTGCTCCTGCTCGACAAGACCGGCACGATCACGCTCGGCAATCGTCAGGCGTCGTCGTTCGCGGCGGCGCCGGGGATCAACGAACGCGATCTCGCAGATGCCGCGCAACTCGCGTCGCTCGCGGACGAGACGCCGGAGGGCCGCAGCATCGTCGTGCTGGCGAAGCAGCGCTTCAACATCCGCGAGCGCGACATGGCCAGGCTGCACGCGAGCTTTCTGGCGTTCTCGGCGCAATCGCGCATGAGCGGCGTGGACTTGCCGGATCGCGAGATTCGCAAGGGCGCGGCGGACGCGGTGAAGCGCTACGTCGAGGAGCGCGGCGGGCGCTTTCCGCAGGAAGTGCAGCACGCCGTCGATGAGATCGCGCGTCGCGGCAGCACGCCTTTGGTCGTCGCCGAGCGTGTGAACGACGCGACGCGCGCGCTCGGTGTGATCGAGCTGAAGGACATCGTGAAGGGCGGCATACGCGAGCGTTTCGCGGAGTTGCGCAAGATGGGCATCAAGACGGTGATGGTGACGGGCGACAACCGCCTGACGGCCGCGGCGATCGCGGCGGAGGCGGGCGTCGACGACTTTCTTGCCGAAGCGACGCCCGAAGCGAAGCTCGCGACGATCCGCGAGCATCAGGCGCAGGGCCGTCTCGTCGCGATGACGGGCGACGGCACGAACGACGCGCCTGCGCTCGCGCAGGCGGACGTCGCGGTCGCGATGAACACGGGCACGCAGGCCGCGAAGGAAGCGGGCAATATGGTCGACCTCGATTCGAATCCGACGAAGCTGATCGAGATCGTGGAGATCGGCAAGCAGATGCTGATGACGCGCGGCTCGCTCACGACGTTTTCGATCGCCAACGATGTCGCGAAGTATTTCGCGATCATCCCGGCCGCGTTCGCGACCACTTATCCGCAGTTGCGCGTGCTGGACGTGATGCATCTCGCGTCGCCTTCGTCCGCGATTCTGTCGGCGGTGATTTTCAACGCGCTGATCATCGTGTTCTTGATTCCGCTGGCGCTGAAGGGCGTGAAGTATCGCGCTTTGGGCGCTGCGTCGTTATTGCGGCGCAATCTGCTGGTTTATGGATTGGGCGGCATTCTGTTGCCGTTTCCGTTCATCAAGTTGATCGATATGGCGATTGCCGCGCTTGGCTGGCGTTGATCTCGTTTCTTTTTTTCAGGGTATTTGGATCATGAAGAATCTGTTACGTCCCGTGGTGGTGATGTTCGTCGCGCTGACCGTCGTGACGGGTGTGGTGTATCCGGCGGTCGTTACCGCGATCGGACAGGTCGCGTTTTCGCATCAGGCAAATGGCAGTCTCATCGAGCGCGATGGCCGTGTGGTCGGCTCGGAGATCATCGGGCAGCAGTTCGATGCGCCACGTTATTTCTGGGGGCGCTTGTCGGCGACGACGCCGAATCCGTATAACGCGGGGAGTTCGAGTGGCTCGAATCTGGGGCCGACGAATCCCGCCCTCGGCGATGAGATCAAGGCTCGCGTCGCCGCGCTGCGTGAGTTTGATTCTGATAACGGCGCTGCCATTCCCGTCGATCTTGTGACTTCCTCCGGCAGTGGGCTCGATCCTGATATCAGTCCTGCTGCGGCGGCTTATCAGGTTTCGCGTGTGGCGAAAGCGCGGGGGATGTCGGCGGCGGCGGTCGAGGCGCTCGTCGCTCAGGCCACTAGCGGGCGGCAGTTTGGTTTGCTCGGAGAGCCCAGGGTTAATGTGCTTAAATTGAATCTTGCGTTGGATGGGGGGGATGGGGTGGGGGCGGCGGTGCGGTGACGGTTGCGCCGGATCCCATATTCGTGTCGGTTTATTAGCGTTGCCCCTGTGCGGGGCGGCAGTCACTTTCTTTGCTGCTGCAAAGAAAGTAACCAAAGAAACAGCTATCCCCAGCCTA